>NZ_JAIVAH010000006.1 GCF_020171745.1 Prescottella equi | reverse complement strand
GCCGCTGCCGTACCGGATGATGGTCGTCACGCTGGGCGGGCAGTCCTTCCACGTCGCCATCGTGCTGACGTTCTTCGCGGCCGCCGGAGGGGCCGGGACGCGCGATAAGTGCGCAAAACGCGGGGAGGGTCAGTCCGGCAGCGCCACGACGTCCGGGATCTCGCCGCCGAGGACGCGCGCGGCGGCGTCCCGCAGTTGCCGCTCGCCGTGGCGCTGCAGCCACCGTTGTCCGGCTGGGAAGCGGCCCACCACATGGTGTTTGACGATGTTGACGGCGAGTCGACCCGCCGGATACCACGGCGGCCGGATCGGAACCCGCAGCGCCCGCACGGCGGCGGGACCGAGGAGCGTGGTCGCCAGCGACAGCCCCCGTTCGTACTCGTAGCGTCGGCGCAGTCGGTCGAAGCGGGCGTACCGGGTGCGCAGGGGAAGTTGGACGAGCGACTCGGCCAGCGCGTAGCTGTGCTCGTCGGCCGCGGGGGAGGAGGCCCCGATCTGGTACATCATGCGCAGCCCCGCCCGCTCGTCGAACGGGAGCCATCGCGGGTCGACGCCCATCAGCCAGCCGACGTAGCACCACAGGTGCAGTACCGCGTCGGCCTCGCGTCTCGTGTAGCGGACGCCGAGGACCCGGGTGTGCAGTAGAAAGGTGATCGAGAACAGGCCCAGCGTCCCGGCCTGGTCGAACTGGTTGACCGGCAGCCCGCGAGTACCGCTGTCCCAGTCGGTTTCGTGCTCGTGGTGGTGGTCGACGAACGCGTGCATCAGGCGCACGTGCACCGAGAGCTTGTACCCTTCCCCGAAGCGGTCCAGTCCGCCGTCGGCGACACAGCCGTTCCACCACGTGCCGGTCTCGGCGATGCGGCGGCGGGTGCGTTCGCCCGTCAGCCGTCCCGACGACGTCAGCACCGGCAGCGGCCCGGAGTTGTTGTAACCGCCCAGCAGGGACCCGTAGGCGAGCACGTCCCCGACGTCCGATCCGACGCGGCGCAGGGTGCGCGCACCGAGCGCGACGAGTTCGCGGTCCACCCAGTCCGGGGTGTCCTCGAGCAGCGCGAAGTACGCCCGCAGCGGTTCCGGCGCGTCGGGGACGGTGTCGATGCCGTCGGCGAGGGCCTGACGGAACTGCGCGAGCGTCACCGTGCGGTCCTCGCGGATGGCGCGGACCAGTGCGGCGCTGGGCTCGTCGCGTTCGAGCAGGGCTCGGCGCAGGCTGTCGGCCTCCCGCTCCGTCGCGTCGGGGGACGGCCAAGCGAACGGTCGCAGCGGCGCGGTGATCCGTGCGGCGTGCGCCCGGTCGCGCATGTACCGGGTGGGGTGATCCGTGGTGTGGCTCACACTCGCAGTCTGATTCTGACAATGCGTGTTGTCAACCCTCGATGTCTCCGAAAACGCCGATGCCGCACAACGAAAACGTTGTGCGGCATCGGCGTTCGAGTGACTCCGCGACGAATCGCGAGGTTCGGGCCTAGAACGCGGCCTCGTCCAGTTCCATGATGTCGTTGTCGAGGTGCGACAGGATGGTGCGCGTCGCGGTCAGCTCGGGCAGGACGTTCTTCGCGAAGAAGGACGCGGTCGCGACCTTGCCCTCGTAGAAGGCCTTGTCCTTGTCGTCGGCACCCTCGTCGAGCGCCTTGATCGCGATCTCGGACTGACGCAGCAACTGCCAGCCGATGAGTAGGTCGCCGACGGACATGAGGAAGCGGACCGAGCCCAGTCCCACCTTGTACAGCTCGGTGGGCTGCTCCTGGGCACCCATGAGGTGACCGGTGAGCGTGGCCGCCATGCTCTGCACGTCCTCGAGGGCGGTGGAGAGCAGCGCGCGCTCGGCCTTCAGCCGACCGTTGCCCGCCTCGCTGTCGATGAACTTCTTGATCTCGCCGGCCACGTGGGCCAGCGCCACACCGCGGTCGCGCGCGATCTTGCGGAAGAAGAAGTCCTGCGCCTGGATCGCGGTGGTGCCCTCGTACAGCGAGTCGATCTTGGAGTCGCGGATGTACTGCTCGAGCGGGTAGTCCTGCAGGAAGCCGGAGCCGCCCAGGGTCTGCAGGCTCTCGGTCAGGTACTGGTAGGCCCGCTCGGAGCCGACACCCTTGACGATGGGCAGCAGCAGGTCGTTGACGCGGAACGCGGTCTGCTTGTCGGCGCCGGAAACCATCTCGGCGACGACGTCGTCCTGGTGGGCCGCGGTGTACAGGTACACCGCGCGCATGCCCTCGGCGTACGCCTTCTGCATCGCCAGGCTGCGGCGGACGTCCGGGTGGTGCGTGATGGTGACGCGCGGTGCGGTCTTGTCCGTCATCTGCGTCAGGTCGGAGCCCTGGACGCGCTCCTTGGCGTAATCGCGCGCATTGAGGTAGCCGGTCGACAGCGTCGAGATGGCCTTGGTGCCCACCATCATGCGGGCGTGCTCGATGACGTCGAACATCTGCGCGATGCCGTTGTGCACCTCGCCGACCAGCCAGCCGACGGCGGGAGTGCCGTGGCCACCGAAGGTGAGCTCACACGTCGCGGAGGCCTTGAGGCCCATCTTGTGCTCGACGTTGGTGACGAAGACGCCGTTGCGCTCGCCGAGTTCGTTCTTCTCGAAGTCGAAGTGGAACTTCGGCACGAAGAACAGCGACAGGCCCTTGGTGCCGGGTCCGGCGCCCTCGGGGCGGGCGAGCACGAGGTGGAAGATGTTCTCGAACAGGTCGTCCGAGGTGGCGGACGTGATGAAGCGCTTGACGCCCTCGATGTGCCAGGTGCCGTCGTCCTGCTTGATCGCCTTGGTGCGTCCGGCGCCCACGTCGGAGCCGGCGTCCGGCTCGGTGAGAACCATGGTGGCGCCCCAGCCGCGCTCGACACAGGTTGCCGCCCACTGCTTCTGCTCGTCGGTGCCGTTGTGGAACAGCACGTCCGCGAACGACGGTCCGGCCTGGTACATGAAGGCGGCGGGCTGCGCGCCCAGCAGCATCTCGGAGATCGCCCACACGAGTGCGCGGGGAACCGGCACGCCGCCGATCTCCTCGCTGAGGCCCATGCGGTACCACTCGGCGTCCCACATCGCCTTGAACGACTTCTTGAAGGACTCCGGCAGCGTCGCCTCGTGCTTCTCGGGATCGAACACCGGCGGGTTGCGGTCGGCGTCGGCGAAGGCCTCGCCGAGCGGGCCCTCGGCCAGACGTGCGACCTCGGACAGCATGTCCTTGACGGTGTCGACGTCCAGGTCGCCCCAGGCGCCCTCACCCAGTAGCTTGTCCAGACCCAAGACCTCGAAGAGGTTGAACTCGAGGTCGCGGACGTTGCTCTTGTAGTGGCCCATGTTCTCTCCCTGAAGTGGCACTGCGTTGGTGCGGTCTGTCTTTCCGTCGAGTACCGCCCAAGTAGCTACTCGTCGGTAACTTAGCCGATGTTACTCGCGATTAAGTTAGCTGCCAAGGATCGGGTTTGCGGGCGACGAGGAGCGCGTCGATCGCGCTGCCGGACTCGGTGTCGCGATAGCGCCGTTCGGCCGTCAGGACGTCGAGCCGTCCGTCTAGGTCGGCCTTCAAATCATCTGGGGTGTAAAGAATTTCGCGATCGGGCGGGCCGCCGACGCCCTCGGTCGCATTGATCGCGTCGTGGCCGAGAATCATGAGGATTCCCTCGGGTTTCAGGCCGTCGATGATTCGGCTCACAAGCGCTCGCCGCTGCGCCGGATCGAGGTGGACGAAGATCATGAGGACCAGGTCGTAGTCCGAGACGTCGGTGGTCGTGATGTCGTCCACGAGGTACGTGAGGCGTTCGCGCACCCGTCGCGGCGCCTGCGTGGCGATCTCCCGGGCCTTCTCGATCGCCACCGCGGAGAAGTCGACGCCCGTCGTCTCCCAGCCGCGCGTCGCCAGCCACAGAGCGTGCCGACCCTCGCCGCACGCCAGGTCGAGCGCCCGGCCCGCCGGCAGCGACGTCGCGAACTCCACCACCACCGGATTCGGCGGCGTCCCCCACACCATCTCCGCCTGCGAATACCGTGCGTCCCAGTCCTCAGCCTTCATGGCTACGACGGTATCTACGAAATCCCCGCTTTTCTCTCCCCGCCCGTCCCATGCCCGCCCCCTCTCGCGTTTTGCGCACTTGTCGCGCTCCGGGGACCCGGAAAACCGCGACAAGTGCGCAAAACGCGGGGAGGTCAGGCGGCGGGGCTGGATCGTCGGCTCAGCCGACGGTGATCCGGCGGTGGGCCAGCTTCCAACGACCGTCCTCGTATCGGTGGGTGTCGTCGTAGCGGCCGACGCCGGCCAGGCGCGGCTCGCTGGTGGTGTCGCGGAAGAACAGCCAGTACGCCGTCGACGACGCCTCGACGTCCGAGTCCAGCGACACCGCGACGGTCGTGATGACGTGCCGACTCGACGTGCCCGGTCCCTGGACGCCGCCCGCGCGCCGCTCCCGGACACCCTCCTCGATCGCTTCGACGCCCTTGCGCAGCTGCGCGGCCATGCCGGTGGCCGGGTTGGCCTGCGACTCCCAGATCGCGTCGGCGGTGAAGTGCTCGAGGTACTCCTCGACGGTGCCGTCGTCGGCGAGCTGGGCGATGCGGGCCAGGAGGTCCTGGACCTCGCCGCGCGGGTCGGTGCTCGTCTGCTGCTTCATGTCGTCTCCTCGCAAGTGCAAACCAAGTGTTTGCTCGGGACGGTAGCAGCGGATCGGGTGGTGCGCGCCGACGCTTCTCAGCGCTGCAGCGTCGTGTGCATGAGCAGCACGTTGTAGTTCGAGTGCACGGTGGTCAGGAAGTAGAGGTCGGGCCCGGACGACCACGGGTGGATGTACGCGCCGTACATCGACGGCAGTTCCGGGCCGTCGATCAGGACCTCCGGGGCGCCCCACGGTCCGGTGGGCGCGGGCGCGCGACGCATGACCACAGAGTTGCGGTTGTCGGTGGTGAGCATCACGTACTGGCCCAGGAAGGCGTTGTACTGGACCGAGATCTCGCCGACGCCGCCGAACACGATCGGCACCGCGACGTCGGGGTTCTTCGGCACCCACTTGCCGCCGTCCCAGTACTCGTACGCGTCGAGTTCCCGCATCTTCTGCTCGGGGACCCGGGCGAGGAAGACGAGTCCGTTGCGTCCGGCAGGCGTGCCGTACTGGTAGACGTAGCCCCCGTCCTTGACGAATGCCCCCATCTGGAAATTGCTGTTGCCGCCGACCGGAGGGCGCCGGGTCTCGGTGGCCTCGATCCAGTTCTCGCCGTTGTCGGTGGAGTAGGCCAGGCTCGAGTAGTTCGTTTCCCATTTCCCGGGTTCGCCCCAATTCTTGACGGACATGATGCTCATGTACTGCATTCCGTCGGCCGCGATGCCGGCCGTGGGAATGCGGCTGATCTCGACGAACGGAATCTTGGGGCTGGGTATCAGTTCCTTCGACTGGCCCACGATGTCGCGTGGACTGCTGTCGAAGGTCATGCCGTCGGCGAGATTGTTGTCGGAACTGCGGAACAGGACGTTGCTCCGCCACGACCAGATGCTGCCGACGAGCAGATTGGGGATGCCCAGTCCGGCCGTGTCGCCGAAGGCGGTGAGCACCTGCCCGTTCCCGTTGTCCCACATGATGCCGAGATCGGTGCCGAGGACGTTCGAGTCCTGCGTACGGTTGGCGCTCAGTAGCCCGGTCGCCTGGGCCACGGCCCGGCTGCGTCCCTGGAGCGCCGGCACCCCGTTCGTTCCGTTCAACACCGGAATGGGATTGACCGTGTTGGGATCTGCTGCGGCGGGAACGACCAGTGTGAGAATTGCGAACCCGGTGCACAGCATCGATCCGGCGACTGTGTGAACTCGATTCAATTTCACGGAAGTCCCCATCTGCGGTGGAATTCGGCCTGGCGCCGGCGCAATCGACGTGCTCACGGCGCCTTTTCGGGCGGATAACACGCTAGCAGGATTGCCGATTGGAATCGCGGAGTTTCCCGGCTTAACGCATTTGTCATATTCCTCATCGGGAATTGCCGGAATTGACCCGAATGCGTCGTCGAATGACCGATTCGGCCTGACCGGGTGATTCGTGGGGGAGTGGTGGGTCGGCACTCGGACCGCCCGCAGGTGACGCGCCGCGGCCGTATGCGGTACCCGAGTAACACCCGGGGCCTACCTTGCGAAGTACCGTGTCGTGGGAAGACGGGGCCAGGTGGGTCCCGCCACGTGGCGGCTCGGGCCGCCGATCAGTGCAGTAGAGGAGACCAAACATGGGTGCGCAGATCTCGAACTCTGCCGAGGTCCGGCAGTCCGCCATCCTCGGTTTGGGGGTTTACCGCCCGGAGCGGGTCGTGAGCAACGCCGAGATCTGCGAGACGATCGACTCCACCGACGAATGGATCCAGTCGCGCTCGGGCATCAAGAACCGCCGCTTCGCGAACGACGAGGAATCGGTCCTCGCGATGGCGATCGCCTCGGGCCGCAAGGCCCTCGAGGCCAGCGGCATCCTGCCCGAGCAGATCGGCGCCGTCGTCGTCGCCACCTCGACCTACCCCTCGCAGACGCCGCAGTGCGCCGCCGTGGTCGCCGACGCCCTCGGCACGGGTGGCCCGGCCGCGTTCGACGTCACCGCCGGTTGCGCGGGCTTCTGCTACGCGCTGTCGATCGCATCCGACATGGTTCGCCTCGGCACCGAGGACTACATCCTCGTCATCGGCGTCGAGCGCATGAGCGACAGCACCGAGCCGACGGACCGCGCGGTGCGCTTCATCTTCGGTGACGGCGCGGGCGCCGTCGTCGTCGGCCCGAGCGATGTCACCGGCATCGGCCCCGTCGTGTGGGGCTCGGACGGCTCCCAGTCGCAGGCCATCCGCCAGGAGCCGGACTGGCTCGCCTTCGCCAACGATCCGGCGCAGCGCCCCTGGATCAAGATGGAGGGCACCGCGGTGTTCCGCTGGGCCGCGTTCGAGATGGGCAAGGTCGCCACGCAGGCCCTCGAGCGCGCCGGTGTCGCGATGGAGGACCTCGGAGCGTTCATCCCGCACCAGGCGAACGGCCGCATCAACGAGGTCATCGCCCGCAGCATCAAGCTCCCCGAATCGGTGCCGGTGTCGGACGACATCGCCGAGACCGGCAACACGTCGGCGGCCTCGATCCCGCTGGCGATGGAGGAAGTGATCCGCACGGGCAAGGCGAAGCCGGGCGAGTTGGCGCTCCTGGTCGGCTTCGGTGCCGGACTGTCGTACGCCGGCCAGGTCGTCATCCTGCCGCCGCTCGCGCAGGACTGACCCCGAGACAGGCGACGAACGGCGGGCCCGCTTTCCGGCGGGCCCGCCGTTCGTTTGCGTCAGCGTCCGGCGAGGAAGTCGTCGATCATCGCCAGTTCGTCCTCGTCGAGGGGGCGACGCAGGTGCGAGACGTTGCGCGCCACCTGCGCGGGTGTGGAGGAACCGATCAGGACGGACGCGACCTGAGGCTTGGCATCGAGCCACGCGACGGCCAGCTCGGACAGCTGCCGGTCGAGCTTGCTCGCGAGCGTGAGCAGGTCCTCGACGCGGGCGAGTGCCTCCTCGGTGGCGGTCGCCGCGAAGTACTCGGACTTGTCGAATCGGGATCCCTTGGGGAACTCGGTGTTCCGGCGGTACTTGCCGGTGAGTAGCCCCGCGGCCAGCGGGTAGTAGGGGATCACCGCGAGGTCGTTGCGCTCGCACGCCGGCACGATCTCGGCCTCCACCCCGCGCTCGAGCAGGTTCCACTCGATCTGGGCGGCCACGAATCGGGTGAGGCCGCGTTCGGTCGAGGTCTCGACGGCGTGGTCGATCTGCTGGGCAGAGCTGTTCGAGCACGCGACGTGGCGGACCTTGCCGGCCTGGACGAGTTCGTCGAGTGCCCCGAGGGTGTCCTCGATCGGTACGGACGGGTCCGGGGTGTGCTGGTAGTAGAGGTCGATGTGGTCGACGCCGAGCCGGCGGAGGCTGGCCTCGCACGCCCGCCGTACGTAGTCGGGCGCGGAACCGCGCTCCGTCTCGCTCATCGGCGACCCGAACTTCGTTGCGATGACGGCCTCGTCGCGCCGGTCCGCCAGCGCCGCACCGAGGATCTTCTCCGATTCGCCGCCGGTGTAGATGTCGGCGGTGTCGAAGAACGTGATGCCGTGCGCGAGTGCGGCGTCGACGACCGCGCGTGACTCGGCGGCGTCGGTCCTGAAGCCGAAGTTGTTGCAGCCCAGGGACACCGTCGAGACGACGAGGTCGGTTCCGGGCAGGGTCGTGTACTGCATATCTGTGGACATCGGACTCCTGACGCTGGCACTCGGGTGGGCCGGTGAGCTGCCCGATTTCGGAGATTACGCCGAACGTGCCTCTGCCCGCGAGGGCAGATTCCGGTGTGCGGTATGACGAGGCGAGATCGATCTCGCGGCCCGGCTAGGATCGCTCTGCGAACATATGTACGAGAGATGAAGGAACCGCGTCGCCCGTGAGTGCTGTGAAGATCGACAAGTCCTGGGTGGCCGGATTCGCCACCGTCGCCGTGCTGTTCGCCGGAGGCTGCACCGCGGCCGCGCAACCGTCGTCGGGTTCGTCGTCGGATCCCGCGCAGGTGGTCGGCGAACAAACGGTTGGTGAGACCGTGCTCGACCCGGTGGCCGCGGACGGGGCGCTGGCCGGGTTGGCCGCCCTGCCGATCCGTGAACGCGCGCCCAAGAACGGTTACGACCGATCGCTGTTCGGCCAGGCGTGGACCGACAACGTCACCATCGCGGGCGGACACAACGGCTGCGACACCCGCAACGACATCCTCCAGCGGGACCTCGTCTACATCACCACCGATCCGATGAGCCGCGACTGCACGGTGCTCTCGGGCACGCTCGACGACGTCTACACCGGCAAGACGATCCGCTTCGTCCGCGGCGTCGAGACGTCGAGCGCGGTGCAGATCGACCACGTCGTCGCGCTGTCCGACGCGTGGCAGAAGGGTGCGCAGCAACTGGACGAGGCCACCCGACGCAACCTCGCGAACGATCCGCGCAACCTGCAGGCCGTGGACGGGCCCACCAACCAAGGCAAGAGCGACGCGGACGCCTCGGCGTGGCTGCCGCCGAACCTGGCCTACCGGTGCACGTACGTGACGCGTCAGATCGAGGTCAAGGCGGCGTACCGGCTGTGGGTGACACAGGCCGAGCACGACGCGATGGCGCGCGAACTCTCCTCCTGCGGCGCAACGGGATCTGCTCCCGCGCCTGCCCCCGCTCCCGCGCCGGCCGACGTCTCGCCCGCGGGTGCGGAGGCGTCCGGTGAGGTGTTCTACGCGAACTGCAAGGCGGCCCGCACCGCCGGTGCCGCACCGCTGCACCGTGGGCAGCCCGGCTACCGTGCCGCGATGGACAGCGACGGTGACGGGGTGGCCTGCGAGTAGGCCGTGGTCAGATCCCGACCGCGGCCTCGAGGGCGGCCAGTTCGTCGTCGAGGTGGTCGAGGATCGGCTCGAGGTGCGGGACGGCGCGGCGGCAGCCGGTGAGCCCGAACGCGATCGCGTTGTCGGTGCTGGTGCACGTGATGTTGAGCGCTTGGCCGTCGAGCGTGACCGACAGCGGGTAGAGGGCGTCGAGGCGGCAGCCGTTCCAGTAGAGCGGAGCGTTCGGGCCCGGCACGTTGGAGATGACGATGTTGAACGGTGGCCGCACCGGGCCGTGGTGACCGAACAGCATGTCCAGTGCCAGCGGCGCGGCGCCGAGCGCGCTCAGGGCGATCACCTGCGTGGAACTCATGCCGCGCAGTGCGGCCTTCCCCTCTGCCATCGACCGGCGCACCGTCTCGAGGCGGTCGCCGGGGTCCGCGTGGTGGGTGCCGAGATTGCACATGAGCATCCCGATCTCGTTGCCGCCCGCGTCCTTCGGATCCCCGATCGGCTCGGGGCGGGCCCTGTCGTCTCGCAGTGACACCGGGACCATCGCCACCAGCGGCCGCGCGGGGAGCGCGCCGCGCTCGACGAGGTAGCGGCGAAGCGCGCCGGACGACATCGCCAGCACGACGTCGTTGATGGTGCCGTCGGCCGATTTGGCCACGAGTCGGAGCCGGTCGAGCGACCAACTGCGAGCGACGAATTGGCGTGCTCCGGTGATCGGTACGTTGAGCGCGGAGTGGGGTGCCGAGAAGGACATGGGACCGCCCTGGTTGCGCAGCGCGCGCAACACGCTTCCGGCGAGGGCGGGGACCAGTCCGGTCGCCTCCCCGGCGACGTCGATGGCGGTGCGGATCGCCGAGACCGGGACGTCGAGCAGCCCGGTCCTGTTGCGGGGCTGCGTCATCCGCGTGCGGGGTTCCCACGGCGCGGGCATGTCCCGCTTGTCGGCGTCGACCGTCAGGGATCGGCGCAACAGCCGCATCGCGCCGATGCCGTCGGCCACGCTGTGATGGATCTTGGTGTAGACCGCGAATCGGCCGTCTGCGAGACCCTCGATCAGATGCATCTCCCACAGCGGGCGATTGCGGTCGAGCAGGCCGCCGTGCAGGCGTGAGACGAGGGCTGAGAGCTCCTCCATGCGGCCGGGCCGGGCGAGCGCGTCGTGCCGGATGTGGTGACCGATGTCGAGTTGGTCGTCGTCCTCCCAAAACCACTGTCCGAGTGAGGAGGCCGAGCGTCGAGGCCGCTTGCGCAGCAGCGGGGTCACCTCGCCCCGGGTCATCGCGACGTCGAGCATGCCGCGGACGTCGCGGGCGTCGGCGCCCTCCGGTGGTTGCAGCAGCACCAGTCCGCCGACGTGCAGGGGATGCTCCCGGGACTCACCGAGCAGGAAGACGGAATCGGCCGGTGACATGGGGAGCGGCATACGGGGGTCGCCCTTCGGGAGTGGCGGGCCGACCGATGCCGTCCGCAGTGTCGTGGATCACAGTGTGCAGTCAGTTGTACGTGATCCCCGGCGGGCGCGCCACCTGTTCGAATGTCCAGGTCAATAGGGTTTTTCGGGTGTTTGCCGGAACTGTCCGAGTGTTCGTCCGTTTGGTCCGAAACCCGGTCGGCCGCGGCAACTGCCCACGGCGTCGACGACCGGACGCCTCAGGAACGCGAATCGCGGGGGTGGGCTTCCTCGGCCGTGATGGTCCTGATGTCCCAGTCCATGGTCGAGCCGAGTTCCTCGCGGTCGGCACGTCGGATTCCACGCCCGATCAACACGGACGCTCCGAGAGCAACCACGAGCCACACGCTCAGTGCGATCCACAGCCAAGACATGTTTATTTTTGTAGCACCGGGACCTGTGAAAAGTTGAAGTATTGCCTGAGAGCTAGCTCACGCGAGGGAAAAGGCCTGGGTGCCGACCCGGAAGCGGGTCCGGGCCTCGTTCACGGTCAGCACGGATACCCCGAGGGTGCGGACCTGCGCCAGCAGCAGCGCGTCGGCAGGGCTGCAGATGCCGTCGAGGGCGTCGTCGTCGACCACCGCGTACTCGACGCCGACGTCGGCGGAGTCGGCGTGACCGTAGCCGAGCGCGAGGGCCAGGCCGCGGGCCTCGTCCAGCGCTGCCGACCGGCCGACGAAAACGACGTCGCCCTTGATCGAGGCGGTGACCTGATCGTCGAGTGCGTGGTTCATGGGACTCCTTGTGGCGACTTGTGGCAACGCGGTACCGGCGTCGAACATCGGATGCGTGTTCGACCGGAGACTGCCCCGCAGATCGTGAGGCTCTCGAATGGTAAGGCGCTGCGGGTGGTATCGCGCGCCCCGGGCGCACTGCACCGGTCAAGTGTGCCGGTGCGTAAACCGCCGAGTTGACCGCCGCGGGCGTCAGCCGATCGGTACCGGGGCAGGTGCGGACGCGGTTTCCGGGCGGCGACGGCGTCGGCTGGTGAGCAGGCGCTGCGCACCGGCGTCGAGCAGGAACCCGAGCAGTCCGATCACCAGGATCACGGCCATGACCTGGTCGTACGCGAGCTGGTCGCGGGCGTTGAGGATCTGGTAGCCCAGACCCGACTGCACCCCGAGCATCTCCGCCGGCACCAGCACCACCCAGGCGATGCCGAGCGCGACGCGCAGGCCGGTCTGCAGGTGCCCGCGGATCGCGGGCAGGACGACGGTGGTGAGCCGTTCGGTGCGGGTCGCGCCCATCGAGCGGGCCACCAGCAGGTGCCCGGGATCGATCGCGTGCACGCCCGCGGCGGTGTTGATGACGATCGGCCACACCGCCGCGGCAGCGATGAGGAAGAACACGGGCCGGTGACCGATTCCGAACAGCGCCAACGCGATCGGCGCCCACGACAGCGGAGAGATCATCCGGAGGAACTGGGTCACGGGCCGCACGGCGCGGTCCACCGTCGGATTGAGTCCGATCAGCAGGCCCAGCGGGATGCCGATCACCGCGGCGATCGAGAGTCCGACGAGCAGACGCCACATGCTGGCGGCGGTGTCCGGCAGCAGAACTCCGCGTTCGATCAGGCCGCCGAGTGCGGGCAGCACCTCCTGCGGCGCGAACTCGCGGATCAGCGAGTCGCCCGACGCCAGGATCGTCGTCGCGAACCACCACAGCAGTACCGCGACGGCGATCGCGGTGAGGGGCGGCCACCACGCGGACCACCGTGAACGGGAGGGCTGCTGACTGCTCACGTGGGATCCACTTCCTCGGTACGGGTCAGGTGTGCGGGGAGCCCGAACGCGGCCGGGCCACCGGCCGTGGTCAAGGACTGCCGCACGAAACGGTCGTCCACCAGGTCGGCGTGGACGGCGGCCGGATCGAGCCGGGACAGGAACCGGCGGTCGCCGTCCACTTCGGTGTCGTGCATCGCCTCGACCAGGGCCTGGGTGAAGCTGGGGAACGGGAACGGCTGGTAGCCGATGCGCTGCGGCTGCCAGGAGTCGTGGGTGACGGGGTGGGCGTCCGCCGGGTAGGTGAGCGCCTTGGTGATCGCCGGGAGCGGTTGCGGCAGATAGCGTCCCGTCTTCAGCATCTCGGCGGCACCCTTGCGGTCGGCGTCGATGCGCAGTTGCGCCGACGTGACGGCATCGGTGAGCCGTTGGACGCCCGCGGGATTGCGGTCGATGACGTCCTCGTGCACGAGCAGCGCGCAGCACGCGTGATCGCGCCACACGTCACCGAGGAAGCGGTGGATCCGTCCGACGCCCTTGATCTCCGCGGCCGCGTTGAACGGATCGGCCACCGTGTAGCCGCCGATCGCCCCGTTCGCGAGCGCAGGCAGCATGTCGGACGGGCTCATCACGACCAGGCCGACGGTGCCCTCGGACTTCGACGGCGCGGTCCGCACGACCGGACGGAGGCCGCCCGCACGCAGCAGTTTCTGCAGCACGATGTTGTGGATCGACCACCAGAACGGGATCGCGACCTGCCGTCCCGCGAGCTGCCCGAGGTCGGTGATGTCGGGTGCCACGGTGAGCGCGGAGCCGTTGGTGTGGTTCCAGCCCAGGACGCGCGCGGCGCCGCCGAGCGAGTAGCGCAACTGCACGGCCATCGGCATCAGTAGGTGCACGACGTCGACGTGCCGGCTCATGAACGCCTCGGCGAGGCTCGACCAACTGCGGAACATCACGGGTTGCGAGGGGCTCACCGGGTTTCCGTCGAACAGTCCCGTGTTGTGGGCGATCAGAAGTGGTGCCGCGTCGGTGATGGGCAGGTAGCCGACCCGCAACTGTCCCGTCGTGTTCGCGCGACTGGTGCCGGCGGTGCGGGCGAGGTCGACGATGCCGGCGAGCCCGCCGGCCGCGGCCAGGCCGACCGCGCCCTGCAGCAGCGTGCGCCGGCTCAGCGCTCCTCCGCTCACGGTCAGGGTGCCCCGACTAGTGCGGACGTGCGGTACGCCGACAGGATGTCCGCTCGCAGCGCGTCGTCGTCGGCGGCGGCTGTCGCGCAGTCCCATTCGCGTCGGACGGTGCCGCCCTCACCGATCAGGACGATGCGGTGGCCGAGGATGATCGCCTCGTCGATGTCGTGGGTGACGAGGATCGTGGTGCAGCCGATGTCCTCGGCGACGCCCGCGATCCAGTGCTGCAGGTCGCCGCGGATCGCGGGATCGAGGGCGCTGAACGGCTCGTCCAGCAGCAGCAGGCGCGGTCGGATCGACACCGCGCGGATCACCGCGACACGCTGCGCCTGACCGCCCGAGAGCTGATCCGGGTACGAGTCGGCAACCTCGGCGAGTCCGAAGCGGTCCAGGAGGTCGTCGGCGTACGACGGTTCGAAGACAGCCTCGTTCGCGGCGAATCGTCCACCCAGACGGACGTTCTCGCGCACCGTGAGCCACGGCATCAGCAGGGGCTTCTGGAACACGACACCGGTACGCGGACGGCCGTCGCCGCCCGCCCCGTCCCAGCGGATCGTGCCCGAGTCGAGGTCGTCGAGTCCGGCGATGATCCGGAGCAGGGTGGACTTGCCGCTGCCGCTGCTGCCGACGATCGCGAGGATCTCACCCTGCGCGACGTCGAGGTTCACGCCGTCGAGCACGGGACGGCGGCGACCGTGGAAACTTCTGCGGCCGTTGCCTATCGAGACTGCGAGAGTTCCCACCGCAGTTGTCCTTCCGAGGGTGACTGGATGGGCAGGAAGGCGGCCTCACGGAAGCGCCGGTTGGTCGGGTGCTTGGCGGCGTAGCCGGCGCCGCCGCGCAGCGTCGCCTCCAGGCGTGTCGCCGCCACCGCGACGTGCGAGCCGTCGAGGCGGAGCTGGATCAGGTCCCGCACCGGCGGCTCGTCGATACGGGAAGCAAAGTGGTACAGCCGGTTCCGAAGTGAAAGGAAGTCGTTCGTGAGCTCGGTGTGCTCGTCGACGAACTCCTCGCCGAGCCCGGTCAACAGGGCGGCGCCCTCGGTCAGTGCTGCGCCGGCGATACCGCTGCAGAACGACGTCTGCAGAGCCAGGAAGGTGGGCCGGATGGACCGGCAGAACGGGGTCAGCTCGGTGCTGATGATCTGCGCCGCGGGCACGAACACCCGGTCGAAGACGAGGGATGTCGACGCGGTCGCGCCCAGCGCGAGCAGTTCCGGCGCGGGATTGATGCAGACCCCCGACGAGTCGGCATCGATCACCGCGACGTAGGTGGAACCGTCGTCACCGCGTGCCGGGAACACGATCACGGCGTCGTCGAACACGTTGGACGCCCAGCGGATCGGGCCGCTGACCTCGATGCCGCCGTCCACGGCGGTGGCGATGAGCGGGACCTCGCCCAGGCCGGCGGCCTGACGCAGACCGGCCGCCATCGCGGTCACGCCGATCGTGGCACCCGACGCCAGGCGGTCGCGGTACCGCTCGCGCACGCTCGCCGGTCCCCGGTCGACGTACTCGAGGCACATGCGGTGTGCCCACACGCCGAATCCGGCGCTCAGGCTCTCCGCGGCGACGTCCTCGATGACCGCGACCATCTCCGTGAGCGGGTTCTCGCCGAAGCCGAGGTCGAGCAGCCCGAGGGAGCCGAGCAGGGCCACGTCCTCGCGGGTGTCGGTCTCTCCCCGGTCGAGGGGAACGGCTCGGCCGCTCACGAATGCGCGGGCCTGTTCCCGTTCCGGGGTTCTCGTGGAAATGACGGTCGCGGTCATCAGGGTTCTACCGTTCGGTGTCGAGCTGGTGCAGGCGGCTGACGGGGGTGCTGACGACGTCGCGGGCACGGCGCACGGCATCCTCGTCGGGGGCGTTGTAGAAGCACAGGCACTTGGCGGTGTCCTCGCGGACGTACGTGCGCAGGAAGCTGACCTCGGGGATGTTCGCGTAGAGCGGCGACTTCTCCTTCTTGCGGGTCAGGTAGGTCTCCATGTCGATCTCGGCCGGGATGTCCCACTCGACCAGGTACCCGGCGTCGGGGCGCGCGGCCTTGATCTCCTCGATGTCCGCACCGACGATCCGAACCAGGTGCGGGCCATCGAGTTCCGCGGCCTGCAGGGCGTCGGCGTCGAGCAGCGGCGCGGCGCAGCCGTCGAACTCGGTGATCGCGAAGACGCGGTCGCCACCCTTGGTCACCTGGGTCTCGATCAGCTCGCCGCCGGCGGCCGCGGTGGAGGCGTCGAACTCCTTGATGATCTGCTCGATCTGGTCCCGGCGCTCGGCGGCGGGGACGATTTCGTACAGGTACAGGGCCTTCGAGGACATGACAGAACCTTCCGGGAGTGGTGGTGGACACCGCCGAGCGGCCGCGCCCGACGTGAGTCGTGCGACGGTGGAACGGGAAGCCGAGGTGACGGCGAGCGCGGACAGGTGTGTGCGAACACCTGTGGCGGACAGGCGGGTCCGGGGTCGCTGAGATCAGCGCATCATGGGACGACGACACGCAGCGCCGGCGACCCGCACCAGATCAAGGTGCAGGCGGCGGGTCAGGAAGCTGCGGGTCACGGCCAGCAGTCTAGGCGTAGACAGACCTGTCTGTCTACTCTTGTGAACTGGCGTGGGTGGGGTCGCTACGCTGTCCTGGTGTCTCCATCCCTGCAGCTGCGGAACTCGACCCGGAACGACGGGGCGTCACCGGCCGAGCGACTGCTCGCGACCGCGACGGAACTGTTCGCAGTCAACGGGATCCGCGCCGTCGGGATCGATCGCATCCTCGCCGAATCCGGCGTCGCGAAGGCCAGCCTGTATTCGTCGTACGGGTCCAAGGACGGACTCGTGCACGCGTATCTGGAGGCGCTCGACGTCCGGGACCGCACCCGCTGGGAGGGTGCCGTCGCCGACATCGCGGAGCCCCTCGACCGGATCCTCGCCTTCTTCGAGCTGGCCGCGGCGTCCGCGCCGGTGCGCAATTTCCGGGGATGCCAGTACCTCAACGCGGCCACCGAGTTCCCGGGGGACGAGGTGCCGATGCTCGCGCCGGTGCAGGCGCACCGGCAGTGGGTGTTCGAGCGCATCGTCGAGAACCTCGCCGCGGGCTCCATCGCGGACCCTGATGCGGTCGCAGCGCGGGTCCAGCTGATCTACGACGGCGCGCTCGCCGGATCCAAGTTCACGCATTCGGAGGAGCCGATCCACCTCGGCCGACGGATGGTCGAGGACCTGCTGCGTCCGTCGCGGAACTGACCCCGCCGAACCGCCGTACAGACCTGGCGTTATGTCGTATCTTTGCTCTGCCGCTCGGCGCCGAGGTCGTCGACCCGCGGCGGGGTGCGGTCACCTATTGACGGCACCCACCGAAGGGGCGATATGCGTTCGAGGCTCGTGCGTTCCGCTGCTGTTGTCGGCACCGCGATCGCGGCGGCGGCGTTGTCGACCACCGGGACCGGGCAGGCCGCACCCGCATCTGCTCAGCAGTCGTCGGCTGCGCTGCCGGCCGACCTCGTCGTGGCACTGCAGCGTGACCTGAACATGACGCCGCAGGAGTACCTGGACCGGGCCGCCGCCGCACAGCAGGTTGCCGCATATGCGAGCGAGCTGCGTCGATCGGATTCGGGTGGGGTCGGCAGTGCGTGGCTCGCACCCGACGGGACGCCGACCGTCTCTGTCACGACGCAGGCGGCGGCGGACCGCGTCGCTGCGGCCGGATACCGCGCCCAGATGGTTCCGCTCTCGACCAGCGGCCTGGACATGCAGTCGGCGGTGCCGAATCGGCGGTCGGCGCCGCCGCCGAGCTTCCACGTCGCGACCGGCACGACGCCGATCGGCGGCGACGGCTACATCACCGCCGCCCAGCCGCTCGCTTCCGCGCCGTCGTATCTCATCTGCTCGTTCGGGTTCGCCGCGGCCGACACCGCGGGCAATCCGTTGGCGCTCAGTGCCGGTCATTGCGATCCGAACCGCCCCGCGGCGGGGACGCCGGATGCGGCGGGGGTGTACGAGCCGAAGGCCGGGGACCTCCGAAACAGCAGATCGGTGGGAAGTTTCGCGGAGTCGGGCATCGGTGACGAGGGCGGGAACCTGGATTACTCCGTGATCGGGCTGGCCTCCGACGCCGTCACGACCACCGGTCTCGGTCAGCCGGCGGTCCGAGGCGGGAACGGCAGCACCCTCACGATCACCGGTATCGCCGTCCCGGTGTCCGGGGCTCCGGCGTGCAAGTCGGGTCAGACGTCCGGCTACACGTGCGGGACGATCGATTACGCGGACTACAACACTGTCCTCGGTGGGGACGGCGGCGAGAGCTGGAACGTGCGCGGGTTCTCGACCACCGCCTGCACGCTCGGCGGCGACAGTGGTGGCGCAATCGTCACCGGCACGCTCGCGCTCGGCATCACCAGCGGATCGAGTGTTTCGCACTACCGGGACTGTGCGACGGCGAAAGCCGACAGTTCGGTGGAGATGATGAGTTTCGGGATCCCGATCCAGGCCGTCCTGTCCAGGGTGAACCAGGCGGCGGACGGGTGTGTCACCCTGCGCACTGCCAAGAATCCGGCGGGCGTCCCGAGCTCACCGAGCTGCGAGATCGAGACGGTCCCGGCCCCGGTGCCGGTTCCGGGACTGCCGAGCGGCTCCGGCTCACTGTCGTTCGGAAGCTGAGGCACCTCCCGGTCCGCTCCACTGATTGCGGCCGGTGAGATAGGTCGGGGCGCGATCGGTGATGTGATCGTGCAGGCGGGCAACGGGTCCCGTCGGCCGGAGGTTTCCGGTGGCGAGACCGATCGTGCGGGAGCCGACGCCGGTGAGCGGGATCGCGACCAGATCCGGATGCGGGGTTTCCGCGGCCGGCAGCACGGCGACGCCGAGGTTCTGCGCGACGAGGGCGCGGATCGTCTCGAACTCACTGATCTCGAACGTCACCTGCGGGGTGAATCCGGCGTCGGCGCAACAGGAGTCGAGATACCCGCGCAGATGGAACGACGGCGGGCTGGCGATGAAGTGCTCGCTTTCCAGTTCGGTCAGTGCGACCCGCGCCCGACGGGCCAGTCGGTGGCCGGGCGCAACGTGCAGCAGCAGGTGCTGGTGCCCCAGGACCGTCACGGGGAGGTCGTCGGGCGGCGGGATCATCACCGCGAGATCGAGGCGTCCGTCGCGCACCATCGCGGCAAGCGCCTCGCCGTGCGCCTGCACCAGATGCAGTCGGATCCGCGGTGCGGTGCGATGGAACTCGGCCAGCAGCGACGGGATGCTCACCGGTCCGAGGGTGAGCGGGAATCCGAACCGCACCAGTCCGCCGTCCGGATCGGCATGACTGCGCACCGCGGCGATGGCGTCGTCCAGCGTCCACACCAGATCGCGCGTGCGTTCGTGGAATTCGCGGCCCGCCGGAGTCAGAGCGACGCGTCGCCCGGCGGGCTGGAACAGAGGAACGCCCAGGATCTGTTCGAGGGTCTTCAGTCGGCGACTCAGCGACGACTGCGGCACGCCGAGCAGTTCGGCGGCGCGGGTGATGTGGCCTTCTCTCGCGGCGGCGTCGAAGGCCGCCAGCAGTGGGGTAGTGGCGGCGGCCTCGTCCGCCAGAAACCGTTCCATTTTCGGATCATATAGCGACGATTTGCTCATTGGACGGATTGGTCTTGTGGGAGGACTCTGGGGTCGAGCGTCCCCGACGAGGAAGGCACACCCCATGAGCGGCAATGAATCGGCAAGGGCAGGAGAGGTTGTCGACGTCGTGCTGATCGGCGGCGGGATCATGTCGGCGACGCTCGGTGCGCTGATCGCCCGACTGCAGCCCGACTGGTCGATCGTCGTGCTCGAGCGTCTGGATGCGCTCGCGGGGGAGAGTTCGGGTCCGTGGAACAACGCCGGCACCGGGCATGCGGGCCTGTGCGAACTGAACTACATGCCCGACCCGGAGGATCCGGCCCGGGCAGAGGAGATCGGGCGCCAGTTCCACCTTTCCCGCCAGTTCTGGGCGTCGCTCGACGAGTCCGGTGACATCCCGACTGCATCGTCCTTCGTCAGCCCGACGCCGCACATGGACGTCGTGTTCGGAGATCGCGACGTGACCTACCTACGTCGCCGGTTCACCACCCTGCAAGGCTCGCCGCTGTTCTCCGCGATGCAGTACAGCGAGGACCCCGACGTGATTCGTGAGTGGGCACCCCTGCTGATGGAGGGGCGGGACCGGTCCCTGCCGGTGGCGGCGACACGCTACGAGGAGGCGACCGACGTCGACTTCGGCGCGCTGACCCGGGCGCTGATCGGGGTGGCCGCGGCCCGCGGCGCCGACGTTCGGGTGGGACACGAGGTGACCCTGCTCCGGCGTGGTCACGGCGGCCTGTGGCGAGTTGCGGGTCGGAACCGGCTTGGGGGAGAGCGCTTCTCGATCTCGGCGCGGTTCGTATTCGTCGGTGCCGGCGGCTGTGCGCTCAAACTTCTCCAGAAGGCGCGGATCCCGGAGGTTCGCGGCTACGCGGTGTTCCCGATCGGTGCACAGTTCCTGCGCACCTCGGCTCCCTCCGTGGTCGCGATGCACGACGCGAAGGTCTACGGCCAGGCCGCCGTCGGCGCCCCGCCGATGTCCGTGCCGCACCTCGACCGACGCGTCGTGGACGGCCGCCCGTCGCTGATGTTCGGCCCGTACGCGACCTTCAGCACCAGGCTGCTCAAACACGGCCGGCTCACCGATCTGTTCACCACGATCCGGCCCCGCAACATCGGGCCTCTGCTGGCGGTGGGTGTCCAGAACCTGCCGCTGGTCCGCTACCTGATGGGCGAGCTGCTGTCGTCGAGGAAGCGAAAGTTCGCTCAGCTGAGGCATTTCTACCCGGAGATGAACCCAGTCGACTGGGAGTTGGTGCAGGCAGGACAGCGCGCCCAGCTGATCAAACCCCACCCTCGGAAGGTCGGTGTCCTGACCTTCGGGACCGAACTCGTCACCGGCGCCGACGGATCCATCGCCGGTCTGCTCGGCGCGTCACCGGGCGCATCGATCGCGCCCGCGGTGATGGTGGAACTTCTCGCCACCTGCTTTCCTTCGCGCCTCGAGAAGTGGCGGCCCGAATTGCGTGCCCTCATGCCGGGGCTTCAGGGAGCGGCGTAGGCCCGCGCCGGTCAGTCGCGCTCCGTGCCGTCCGGGAACGTGACGTCGGTGAGGTCGGCGCCGTCGAGGACGGCGGTGCCGATGTCGGCCCCGGTCAGGTTGGCTTTGCCGAGGTAGGTCCCGATCAGTGTCGCGGCGGTCAGGTCGGCGTCGCCGAGGTAGGCGCCGGTCATGTAGGCCCCCGAGAGGTCGGCGCCGGTGAGATCGGCGTGCCCCAGATAGGTCGACGTCAGGTAGGCCATCGTCAGATCGGCGCCGCGCAGCGAGGCCCTCGTCAGGTATGCGCCGGTGAAATTGGCGTCGTGAGCCGTGACGCCCGCGAGGTCGGCTCTCGTCAGGTCTGCGCCGACGAATTCGGCGGAGGTCAGGTTCGCGCCCGACAGGTTCGCGCCGGAGAGGTCGGCTCCGGACAGGTCCGCGCCCGTGAGATCGGCGTCCGCCAAGTTCGCGCCCGCCAGATCGGAGCCGGCCAGGTCGGCATCGACGAGGGTCATATCTGCGGAAATACCGTTGGTGCGCAGAGAATTCCAAGCCCCGACGTCGGATCGGAGCAGGTCGAGGGCATGTGTCTGCGATGTCGATGTCATCGAGCCTCCGTGTAGGTGACGAAGAACCGCGGCGTCAGGTTGACGCCGTCAACGTAGCGTCGTCTTGTTGACGGCGTCAACCTCCTTCTATTGTCGGGAGGTGCTGGACAGAACCCGTGATACGCGCCGGGCCCTCATTGCTGCGGCCGGCGACCTGCTGGCGCGGGGCGGACCGGCGAACGTGACGCTGCGGGCGGTCGGTGCTGCGGCCGACGTCTCCCGGACCGCGCCCTATCGGCACTTCGAGGACAAGGACGACCTGCTCAGCACGGTGGTGGCCGAGAACCTGACGTTCCTCGAAGGGGAGATGCAGCGGGCCGTCGCGGACACGGAGTCCGGCGGCACCCCACTGTTCCGCGCGTGCGCCGCCTACGTCCGCGTCGCGTGGGAGTACCCGAACCACTACCGCCTCGCGTTCGGCGGTGATTACGCCTTCAGGCCGAGTCCGGTGCTGGCGGATGCCGCCGCCGACTTCAACCGGCACTTCAACGAACTGGTCGTCGAGGCGCAAGAGAACGGCGCCCTCATCGCCGACGACATCCGGGACGTCGGGCCGCTGCTCTGGGTTCTTCTGCACGGACTGGCGCTGTCCGATCATCTGGTGGCCGGCCGGACCTGTGAGTCCGGGAGTGCCTACGACGCCGACGACATGCATCGGGTTCTCGAGCTGGCCCTGCGAAACCTGGCCCCGCGCTGAGCGTCGGGGCGCGGCAGGGGTAGCCATCCCGACCCCTCGGGGGCCTATTTGCGCGGCGTCGGCCGGCGGACGCTGGATCTCGGAAATCGACTACGCGTCGAGAGAGGTCCCGCGACCGAAAGGAACCCGCCACATGCTCCGTATCCCCGGCACCACCATCCCCGACGTGCACGAACACGGGCCGCAGGAAGCCACCCTGCCCGCCGCAGACTCCGTCGGGAAGCCGGTCCGGCATCACTGGACCCTGGCCCGGATCGGGCTGTACCTGCTGCTCGCGTCCCTGCCGCTCCTCGCGATCTCCGCGCAGGTGTTCGGCGTCGTGTCGATGAACGCCACCGGCGCGCTGGTGATCATTCCGCTCGCCGCCGTCCTCGTCGTGCTGTGCGTCATCGCCCCGCACCCGATCGACCGCATCGTCGGCTACGGCCTCGGCTGGGGGATGTTCGCCTGTCTCGTCTACGACGTGTTCCGCCTCGACACCGTGTATCTGCTGGGCCTGTGGGACGACTTCATCCCGAAGATGGGCACCTGGCTGCACTCGGGGACCGACACCCAGACCGGCGCGATCGTCGGCTACCTGTGGCGCTACTTCGGTGACGGCGGCGGCATCGGCATCGCGTTCTTCCTCATCGCCCTCGCGCTCGGACTCCAGCACCGCTCCCGCCGCACCGTCCTGCTCGCGTTCGTCGCCGGCGCGGTGTTCCCCGTGTGGGCCGGACTCATCGGAACGGTGGCGCTGTCGCCACACGGTCAGCACGAGATGTTCCCGCTGACCCCGACGACGATCACGCTGTCGCTGATCGGACACCTGATCTTCGGGCTCGTGCTCGGTCTCGGTTTCCTGCGGGTGCGGGGACGCCTCGGGCAGCACTGGCCGTGGCCGCCGCTGCCCCAGGTGCTCGGCCGGTTCCACGGGAAACGGCGCGGGACCGACGCCTAGGAACACCACCGGTGCCGGTGTGGGACGCCCACACCGGCACCGATCACGTGCTGCCGTCGTTCCACCGCCCGGCAAGTCCGGCGACGAGCGCACCGTGTTCGGGAATCCGCTCGGGATCGAACCGATGCGAGGGTCCGACGAGGACGAGTGCGGCAATGGGAAGGCCGCCGCGATCGCACAGCGCGGCGCCCACGGCCTTCGTGCCGTCGACGACCTCGCCGTCGTTCATTCCCCAACCGCGTGCGCGTGTCGTCTCGATCAGTTCGTCCGTCAGCCCCGGATCGATTCGGCGCCAGGCCTCGAGTTGGGTGGCGGAAAGCCTGGGGGCCATGGCACGTAGCGCCGAACTCGACCGGGCCTGCATCTCCGAGCCGACGGTCACCGAGACCCGAAGGCTGTGCCGACTCTCGACGGCGGCCGCGATGATGAGTCGGTTGCCGTCGGGCACGACGAGCATCGCCGTCTCGTTGCTGCGATTCCGGGCGGCCTCCATCACTCCTCGTGCCCGCTGAACCAGCGACGTCGTCGCGCCCTCGCCCACCGTCGAGAGCACGTGCGTGGTCAGGAACCACTGCCCCGATTCGGTGCGGTCCAGCCAGCCGGACACGTGGAGGGTGACGGCGATTCGGTGCGTCGCGCTCTTGTCGATGCCGGTCGAGCGGGCGATGTCGCTGACCCCGATCGGCTGCCGCCGGGCGATCACCTCGAGCACGCGGCAGGCGTTCTTCACCGACTGGATTTCCTTGACCGTCGACACGCCGGCTCCTAGGCTCCCGAATGAGTAACACGACCGTGTTGCAAGGTAACACGACATCGGGGGTGTGCAGTGGGTAGCGACGAGCAGGGCACCAGGCTTCCGTGGGTCGAGGCGATCGCCGACTCGTTCCCCAAACATTCGTTCGACCCTTTCCACGGCCGTGACTTGCCCGCCCGTAATGCAGAAAACCGGGACCGGGTCGTCGCGGACCTCGACGGTGTTCCGGCGATCGCGTTCCGGCTGCCGAGCGGGAAGGCGTTCACGTGGATCTCCTCCGCCGACGGTGTTTCCGCCGTCCCGGGCGACGCGGATGCGGCCACCGTTGTCGAACTCGACGAGGACACGTTCTCGGCCTATCTGAACGAATTGCTCACCGCGAGTGGGTGCGTGCGCACCGAGCGGGCCGAGGTGATGCGCGGGACGCTGCAGGGGTGGAAGCGCTGGGAGCCGGCGACGCGCGCGCTGCTGAGCGGTCGCGCGGTGTATTCGAGCGCGGTCCGGGACACGCTCGTCGACCGTGACGGCGCGCCGCTCGATCTGCACCGCAGCTTTCCCGCGGACGGGAATCGTGACGAGATGCGCCATTTCCTCGACACGGCAGGATTCCTGCATGTCAAGAACGTGTACGACGCCGGCGAGATTGCGCTGTTGGGTGCAGAAGTCGAGTCGGCGCGCTCCCGGACGACACCGGGTGACCCGTTCTCCTGGTGGTCGGTCAATGCGTCCGGCGCCGAGGTGGTCACGCGGATCAACTATCTGGGTCGCTATTCCGAGGTGATCCAGCAGCACTGCTTCGAGCCGCGGATGACCGACCTCGCACGGCTCGTCGACGCCGACTTCCGGGTCTGCGACGACCGGCTCGACGGTCCGATGGTCTTCATCAAGTCTTCCGACATCGTCAAGGGCGACGGCGATCTCGGTTGGCATGTCGACGACGGCATAGGTGGGCACCCCGTGCTGTGCCCGCTCATCCAGGTCGGTGTCCAACTCGACCACGCGAACCCGGCCAACGGCCAACTGATGGTTCTTGCCGGCTCGCATCGATATGCCAAGCACTGGCCGAAGTGGGGCGAGGAGGGCGACGTGCCGCTGGTGCGGATCGAGACCGAACCAGGTGATGTGACAGTGCATTTCGGTGACGTCATGCACAGCACGCCGCCGCCGACGGGACCCGACGCCGGGCGGCGAGTGCTCTACTACAAGTTCTCGCAGCCCAAGACGTTCGACTGGGTGCCCGCGGGCAGCCACTACAACGACGCCCTGTTCCACGCGGACAGGACCGGCAAGGTCTCCGCGCGCGCCGCGACCTACTAGGACTCAGGTCAGGGGACGACCACCGTCGTCGAGACCGGGATGCTCGGGCGGTCGGTTCGCATCGTGAGCTGCACCCGCCCCGGGCCGGTGCCGACGTTCACGTACTCGGGCGAGGTACTGGTTTTGTGTGCGGGGATGAATCGGCTCACGCTGCCGCTCTGCCCGGTATCGAGGTTGTGCCAGTCGACTATTGCGGTCACGTCGCAGGCCAGGGTGGTCGACGCCCACTCTCCCAGCGGGGAGAAGCCCTGCGCGATCCGCAGTTCGACGGAGTGAACCGCGCCCGGAGCAGAGGAATATTCCCACAGAGGACCGTCGAACGCATTGCCGGAGGCGGTCAGCATGCCGACACACAGCCCGTTGCCCAGCGTCCACACCGGGGCCAGTCCGACGTCCGCCATGGCGCACGTTCGTGGTCCCACATTCGACGTCCCGAGCATGCACGGATCGGCGGCGCTGGCCACGCCCGGCGCCGCAACGAACATCGCAGCGCCCATGAGCCCGGCAGCTGCTACTGAAGCAATTCGATGTGAAGTTTTCATGATCAGAACATCGTGCGGTGTGCCGTGTTCATTACGGCGAGTAATTTCCTGAAAGTTGAAAATGCAACTGCCGGAGCGAGTGTGGGTCGTTGCGAGTATGCCTTCTCATGTCGAGATGGAGAGGGTGACCAGCACGCCGGTGTCTCGCGTCCACTCGCCGCGCTGAGGCGGAACCATGGGCGTCCAGCCCCGGCCGCCGGTCTTACCGGGCGGCCCGGCGGGGACCAGCCCCGATCGAAAGCCGACAGGTTCGTCGAGGTCGGTGAGGGTGTCGATTGGTGTGTGGTGCTGACCGGTGGGGTCGATGATGGCCGTGCTGGTGATGAGCCGGCAGCGGATGAGCGTCCCGTGGACAGGTGGGGGATCGCCGACCAGGGCCGGCCAGTCGGCTTCGAGGGTGCCACGCAGTGCGACCGGACCGCGAAGCAACTCGGGCGAGCGGAAGAACGCCGTGAAGTCGGCGCTGTGCAGGAACGTCGGATACGTCGGTGGCTGGAACGACCCGTCGGGGTCGGTCCAGCCCGGAGAGCGTCGGTTGTTCCTGGGCGGTTCGGCTTCGGCGCGGACGTCGTTGAGCATCGCCGGGTGGGTCGGTGCCGTGCGCTCACGGAAGGCCAGCGAGTACTCCGCGCTGTCGCCCGGTCGCGGGAACGCGCACATACCGTCGAGGATGTACTCCTCGGGCACGACGATCCTGAGATTGCCCACTCCTCGATGGTGAAGGCTTGCGGTCGGCCGGTGCAACGGCAAGGGGCAACCCGGCGCGAGGGAAGAAGGGATTCCCGTCGGGCACTCGGAATCAGCAGCCGTTGATTGTGAGCAGTTCCGCCGGCAGATCTGATCGCATCACGACTGAGTCCCCGCTCGACCTCCGCCGAGTCTCGATCGTGAAGAACACGCTCTCGATTCCTCAAGAGCGTCGATAGGTGAACGCAACGGGTGCTAATGGGGAGGCGGTGTTCCGCCCGTCGGTGCTGCGAGCGAAGCGAATTGCCATCGAACGGGGAGGGACCGAGCTTCCGCCAGCTTCAAGTTCCATGTCGATGCCGCTGAGTAGGAGGTTCTTTGGCGGGACTGCTCCAAGTCCTCTCGCGAACGAGGAAAGTGGACCGAGTCAGCCGAGCGATGATGGAGAGGATTCTTCGGGACTGATCCGTGAAATCAGAAGGGGGAGTCTCCAATTTAGTAACGATTCGGCTCTCGATGGGATCGAAGAACAAGAACCTGGGGTAGAGGAATTCGGGGCCGGCGTACCGCCTACCGTCACGCGGAACGGCGTCGACCGCTCCTGGCCGGTTGCAGCACACCGCTACGCCTGACAAAGGCTGCAGATTCTGTCCGGCTGCTTGATGTGTGTGCCGGTCTGCGAGCCGGCTGGTGGGAACCCCAACCGACTCGTACCTCTTCGTGAACTTCACTGGGATGGAAAAGGCCCCGATCGGGGGTCGAAAATAACCTCTGATCGGGGCCTTCGCGAAGAGAAGAGAAGGACGAGACAGAAGAGAGTCGCAGCGAACCCGTCCGTGTCGGAGCCTATTGGTAGCTTCGCGAAGGACTAACCGAACAAGGGGGCGCAATGGAATTGGATTCACTGAGGGAACCGGAGATCGTTCTCAATCTCTGGGCCTACACGGATGTCATGGACCCGGAGGGGCGCCCTCCGCTATCAGATGGGGTAAGTACGTCGGCCACCGAGGTCCCGATCATCGACTTCTTTGAGGGAGATTACGCCTTCCTGTCGAACTTCTACGAAGCTGGTGTGATCTACAACGGCCTCCGATTCTCGACCAGCGAGCACGCTTTCGCGGCAGCCAAGACCGACGATCTGGAGTCGATGTATCGGATCATGAATTCTCCAAATGCAGCTGACATCAATAAGGTTGGGTGTCGTGTCAAGTTGGTGGACGGCTGGGATCGGGTCAAGTATCGGAGGATGGAGGAGATCCTCTGGACCAAGTTCACTCACAACCATGAGCTGGGTGACATGCTCCTGGGAACGATGGGTTCTGTAATCATCGAAGGAAACATCTGGCACGATCAAGTGTGCGGCAGCTGCTCCTGTCCTAGGCATCGGAACATACTTGGCGACAATGCGCTGGGGACCATCCTGATGAACGTCAGGATGAAGCTGGCCCTTGAAGATCGGTGATCCACGATGGCATGGACTCCCGATCTCATCGTCGGCACCGACGCATCGATCCTCCACGATAAGGGCGCAGCTGGCTGGGCGTTCGCATCCTCCGACGGAGTGGTATACAGACGCCAGATAACGGACGCCCACGACAAGATCCTGGACAACGGGGTGCTGGAGCATATCGCCGTGATCGAGGCTCTCAAGGTTTACTCCCAGATGAGTGCGCTGATACTGACAGATCATCAGTCGATCCGACATGGACTGATGTACGCCAAGAGGGGGACCCACTTCTGGCGGAGCAACAACGACCAGATCAAGTGGATCGCCGAGGACCTGGTGGGCCAGCTGGACAGAAACGACCAGGCCGGACATCACTCCAAGGTGAGATGGATCAAGGGCCACAAGGCGAACTGGGCAGATCAGCTTGAGTTCTGTCTCAACACCGTGGCAGACAAGGTAGCCAAGGGCACCGCAGGGTTCGGTTACTACCGGGGCAGCGTGGAGGAGGAGGTCAGACACTTCTTTGGCAAGTGCGAGGTGCTCCGGGATCTCACCCCGTCTGTCATAACCCTGGAGCCGATATCAGCCTACGATCTCCTCGAAAGCTACGAACTCATAGTGGATTTCGATCACGCCTAGGAAGGCGCGCCGACGGAAGCTCTGCCTTGAACTCCTCGTGATCTTGCCGCTGATGCCGCAGGATGATCCCCGTATCTGCAGTGCAGAGAGCTTGTGGACGCAGACGGCGAGTTCGCCCCACATCGGTTGCGCTTTGCAGTGAATCTCTTCCACCGATGGTTCGTTGTCGAGTACGGCCAACATGATGAGCAGAAGGTGCGATTCGAGCGTGGGCTGTACGACATCGATTGCCCGGCAGGGGCCGACGATCTGATCAACGCGGTCAGGATCGGCGCCCGAGTCTGCAATGGCATAGAGATCGTCTGGACCGCAGATTCCCCCATGGATGCGGAACGGAACGCCGAGCACGTCAGGGACGACCTCGCTGAGTACCTCGCTGTTGCCGGATCCGGATCCGAGGGGAACTGAAGTCGGGACTCCAGGCAACCTCACTCGTCCACGGACCTAGATCTCGAGGTATGCGCGCGCCTTCCGCTAGAAGAAGATGTGCCAGTAATACTTCCCGTTGTTGCCCTCGATGCAACCAGCTGGAACATGACCAAACCTGCCGCGTTGGTCCGGACCAGAGCAAGGCTGGCCCTCGTACACCTCCGGGATGTAGGGCGTCGGTTGTGGCGTGATGACCGAGATCGAAGTCGTGGGCAACGTTGTCGTCGGCGCGGGAACGGCGGAGGTCGTCACCGGCTGGTATGACGGTGCAACCTGGGCCGGCTCCGGCGACGACTGCAAGGGCGTCACGACGGACTCAACGATGGGGGTTGTCGCCGGTGTGCTTGCTTCCTCAGTCCGGTCGTAGTCGCGCCATGAATCCGTCTGCACTTCGGGGCGACCGGGCGACATTACGGCCGTGGTTACGTGTGGCGACACCGACGTGACCTCCGCCGGAGGAACTCGATCGGGCAGCGCCTGCTCGGCGCTGCAAGCAGTCAGCAGAAGAGCGGCCAACACCATTGGTGGCGCCATGACACGTAGTCGCAAGCTTCTCCCCCCCCCTGTTGCACTGCCGGCCAGATCTGAGCATGTCGATCGATCTCCCATGAGTGGACTGCCACTGGGATTTCCATCGCTCTCGCCGCGCAGTCATTACACCCCCGCGTCGTTACGGCCGAATGAGTCACGCTCGGAAGACGTCTAGCGCGGCATCTGGATGTCCAACCCAACGAAGGAGCTCAATAGGGCTCGTCGGCGCGACGTCATGCGAACGTGCTGGCGCGGAGTGGGTTCAAAGAGATTGTCATCGAGATAGGTCATCCCGACTTCAGGTGGCACGATCTGCGTGCAACAGCCGTTGTCGGCTGGATCGGGCTGGAGCTTCGTTGTCCGGCCGTTGGTGAGCCGCGAAGTCGGTCAGATCCATCGCTCGTACTGGTCTACAGGCATCAATCTCGGGAAGAGTTCACGCCGCAGATCCCTGATGAGAGATGCGTAGTCGGAGTCGTCGGTCTTCGCTGCGATGTCCAGGCACTCGAAGGCGGCGTTCATTGAATCTTGTTTGACCGCTGTGGAGATGGCGTACATGGCTAGTAGGGCAGCGGGTACGTTGGCGTTCCTGACGTCGCCGCCGGTGACGGTCACGTCGATAGCCGGGTCGTCTTCGAACGCCTTGTACAGCGCCAAGGACTGGTGCTCGCCGAAAGGGCGCGGTAGTGGTTCACCCCGGTCCAGGGCTGTCAGAGCGGGCCGGATCCACTCGATCTCTGCGAGACCTGCCGTCGTATATGCGCGACGGGCGGCCCAAGCCGCGATGCGACGCAGTTTCGGTGGCCTAGCTCGGGTGATTGCATCTGCCAGTGGACGGTCGAGACCAGCAATGCCCATCGCGTGGAAGTTGGAGCGGAGTTTCTCGGACGGTGGCCGTCCGCCCCACCGGATCGCTTCGTCTTTCGCCCACTGCGCCATCTGGTCATATCCGTATTTCAGATACAGGGTGGCGTCGCCGGCCGGATCTGGATCCCACCAGTTGCGTTTGGGATGGGTGACGATGCTCTGGTCCCATGCGGCGTCGGTCTTGATCAGTCGCAGCATCTCTTGCGGCCGCGTCGTTTTCCAGATCTGGACAACGTATTGCTCCGTCGGCTCGGTGACGGTCTGTCCGGCATGGGTGTCACGTCCGCGACCGAACACCCGGAATCGATGCAGGCCTCGTTTGATCGGCAGCTTCTGGAAATCCGGGACCTTCTCGCCGTCCAAGGTGAGCACGTATGCCGGTTTGGTGAGGTTGACTGTGGCTTCCTCGATGACGCCCCATGCTCCGGTGTCGTCGACTGTTGCCGGTTCGTCGTCGAGGACGTCGACGGTCAGCATGACCGGTCCGTAGGCGATGCCGGTCATGACGGTGGCGAAGTTGGGGCCGACTTCGATGACGCTGCCGGTTTCCTCCGGCAGGTACGTCTCCCCGGTGGGCGAGCCCAGCACGAATTGGTAGTGGTCCGCGACAACCGTTCCGAGTTGAGACACGACGAAAACGTATCGCAGGTCTCCATGGCCATAGCCCCCGTAAGGTCCGTGTCCTCGTTTCAGGATCGCGGAGACCACCGCGAAGTGCGCGGACTCGCTGCGGGAGATCTGCAGGAGCCGAGCTGAGTGGAGTCAGAGAGAGAAGAGAGATCGTCGAGACGAGAGAGCGTCCTGGATGGAGCCGATGACGGGAATCGAACCCGCGTATTCAGCTTGGGAAGCTGATGTTCTACCATTGAACTACATCGGCGAGCAGGGCTTTTGCCGATATCCGAAGATCCGGAGCCTGCAAGCGGCAACTGTAGCAGAAGGCCAATCGCAGGTGTTCGACCCTTCGAATCCGCGTCGGTCGAGGGTCGGAAATGCGAGGTCCGCGCCGGTCACACTCGCCGTCCCGGTAGCCTCGTGCTGTGCTGCTCTCTGATCGTGACATCCGCGCCGAGGTTTCATCCGGACGACTCGGGATCGACCCGTTCGTTCCCGAGATGGTGCAGCCCTCGAGTGTGGACGTGCGACTCGACAGCCTGTTCCGCGTCTTCGACAATACGAAGTACACCCACATCGACCCGGCGCTGCAGCAGGACGAGCTGACCTCGCTCGTCGAACCGGTCGCAGGGGAGCCGTTCGTGCTCCACCCCGGCGAGTTCGTCCTCGGCTCGACGCTCGAGGTGTGCACGCTTCCCGACGACCTGGCCGGCCGCCTCGAAGGCAAGTCGAGCCTCGGTCGACTGGGCCTGCTCACGCATTCCACCGCCGGGTTCATCGACCCCGGGTTCAGTGGGCACATCACGCTCGAGCTGTCCAATGTCGCCAATCTCCCGATCACGTTGTGGCCCGGGATGAAGATCGGTCAGCTCTGCCTGCTGCGGCTCACGAGTGCAGCCGAGAATCCTTACGGCAGTTCCGCCGTCGGATCCAAGTACCAGGGGCAGCGTGGTCCCACCCCGTCGCGCGCGTACCTGAACTTCCCCACGCATCCCGGCCGCCGCACCAACTGAGCATGCCGGCGGGCATCGCGGTGCGAGCTCCATTGGCATAGTTGAAGTTTCAGGCATCGCTTGCATGAGGCGATTGGTCGAGTCGCGCCGCCGGTCGAGCGACCAAGTCGGTGCCTGTGTTTTCCGTCACATTGACAGGTGTCCAGTAGTGGTGTCGGCCTGCTGCGATTTGGTGGTTCTGTGCATCGATTCAGACGGACTCTGCCCTAGTCGAAGGTCCCTGCAGGTGTGCGCTCGCCAGTTCGAGTGGTGCGTTCTCGGTATCGGGTGGCGGGGGATCAGGCACCGAGTGCGGATGGTCTCCGCAGGTCGGTCTGGTTACCCGGTAGTAGTACTGCCGTACCTGTTTTCTTAAAGGGTCAGTCTCCCCGTTAATTTCGGGTGGGACCTTGTGCTCTGACCGAGGTTCTTTGTGGACGTTCGTCCAACCAGCGTCGTCACCGAACCGGACGAACGCCCAACTTTCGGACCTGGTTCGTTCGACTTTTGGCGGGCACCGGGGCGTGTTAGAACGTTTGCGTACAGCGGACGGTGCAAAGCGATTTCTCGCATCTGAAGCACATCTGTTTCGGGGATGAATTCACTGCCTTCCCAGTCTTGCTCGGGGTCTGGTGATGGAGACGTCCACCGGTGTCGTCGCCTTCGGGCGCCGGGCCGGGGGGACTGGAGCGGGTGGGACGGGTTGGCAGTTCGACTTCGGTCGGGCGCCGGCTCGAGTTCGACAACGTATCGACCCGTCGGGGGTCATTTCGTGTGAATGGTCGATGGAGGTGAAGGCGTGACGGCTTCGCGTTACCTGGAAACAGGGACCGGGCTGGAGGCGGGGGACGAGTCGTCCTCTCAGCTTCGCTTGGTGGATGAGGTTTCTCCCCAACATAATTCGCGGAGTAAGTGGGAGCACTGCTACGTCAGTCGGCTGCGAATCATCGATACGGTGATCGTCGGTGCCGCAGTGGCTGCTGCGCAGGTCGTCCGATTCGGTACCGAGACGCAGTCCGTCGCGACGAGCACCATCTCCGGTTTCAGCTACACCATGATGTCGGTCGCGCTGGCCGGACTGTGGATCGCAATGCTGGTGATCCACCGCACGCGGTCGACCCGGGTCATCGGCGCCGGCGCCGAGGAGTACCGGCGGATCGGTGTCGCAGCCTTCCAGTTGTTCGGGCTCATCGCCATGATCAGCCTGTTGTTCCGCATCGACATCGCGCGCGGCTACCTGGCGATCGCGTTCCCGGTAGGACTGGTCGGCCTCATGCTGGGGCGTTGGTCGATGCGCAAGGTCGTCACCTACAAGCGTCGCCAGGGTGACTGCCACACATCGGTGCTCGTCGTGGGTAACCGCGAGTCGGTCCTGACGATGACGCGCAACTTCGAGCGCGACTCGGCCTCCGGCTACCGCGTCGTCGGCGTCTGCGTGCCGGGTTACGGGCGCCGCGAGGATGAGCACGTCGTCGTCGACGGTCGCGCGATTCCGGTACTGGGCAACGAGTACTCCGTGGTGGACGCGCTGCGGACGTGCGGTGCCGACACCGTCGTCGTGACGGCCACCGAGCAGTTGGGGCACGACGGAATCCGTGGTCTCGTCTGGGATCTCGAGCCCCTCAACGTCGACCTCGTCGTCGCGCCGGGCGTCGTCGACGTCGCCGGCCCGCGCCTCGTGATGCGCCCCGTCGCAGGGTTCCCGCTGATCCACGTCGAGAAGCCGCGCTACCACGGCGCGAAGCGCTTCGGTAAGACCGCCTTCGACATGTGCTTCGCACTCGCTGCACTGATCGCGATCTCTCCGGTGATGTTGATCGCCGCGATCGCGGTCAAGGCGACGAGCAAGGGCCCGGTCCTCTACAAGTCCGAGCGCATGGGTATCAACGGCAACCCGTTCCCGATGCTGAAGTTCCGCACGATGGTCGACGGTGCCGACAAGCAGGTCGCCGCCCTACTCGGTCAGAACGAAGGTGCGGGCGTCCTGTTCAAGATGAAGGACGACCCCCGCATCACCCCGGTCGGAAAGTTCCTGCGCAAGTACAGCCTCGACGAGCTGCCGCAGTTCGTGAACGTGCTGCGCCGCGAGATGAGCGTCGTCGGCCCGCGGCCGCCGCTGCGCCGTGAGGTCGAGGCCTACGACGGCACCGTCCGCCGGCGGATGCTCGTCAAGCCCGGACTCACCGGGCTGTGGCAGGTCAGTGGTCGCAGCGATCTCTCCTGGGATGAGACTGTGCGACTGGATCTTTCGTACGTCGAGAACTGGTCGATGATGCAGGACGTCCTGATCGTCGGCAAGACCGTCCGCGCTGTTACGGCGGGTAGCGGAGCGTACTGACGATTCGGTCCTTGGCGTGGCTGAATTCGGGATTGATGGTCAGTTCGACGCTCGAGAGGGTCAGAGATGAGTACGGTTCACAGCTGGCCTGAAGGTATTGCCGGGGGTCGGAGGCTGCTGGTTGCAGCCTCCACCGGTGGTCACCTTGATGAGATGGTCAGGCTCAGTGACAGTTTGGCGATGAATGTTGATTCGGTGTGGGTCACGTTCGACACACCGCAGAGCAGATCGCTCCTGGCGGGGAAGAACGTCGTCTACATCGACTATGTGAGCCCGCGCGATGTTCGTGCGGCGCTAGCCGGGGCGCGGGCCATGCGTGCACACCTGAAGCGAGATGCGGATTTCGATGCCGCGATCAGTACCGGTTCGGGCATCGCGCTCAGTGTGCTGCCCGTGACAAGGCTCCACGGCATCGATTCGCTCTATGTCGAGAGTGCCTGCCGGTTCGACGGGCCATCCATGACTGGCAAGATTCTCAGTCGGGTACCTGGTGTCTCGTGCCTCTCGCCGGGGCAGATCTGGTCGAAGCAGTGGGGTCCAGGTCCGTCCGTGTTCGGTCGCTTCGAAGTGCAAGCGGCGAAGTCTTCACAGAGTCCACGGATCCTCGTCAGTCTCGGCACGATTCGGCCCTATCGGTTCGACGCTCTCGTCGACTCGGTCGGTGCGACGGGGCTGGCGGACGACAACACCGTCTGGCAGCTCGGAGCAACCGATCGCGCCGATCTGGACGGCATGGCTGTCGCGGAACTCTCCACCGTGGACTTCGATCAGGCAATCGACGAGTGCGATGTCGTGATCACGCACGCGGGAATCGGAAACGTTCTCCGAATTCTCGACAAGGGGAAGGTGCCCGTAGTCGTTCCGAGGCGGCGTGCACGCGGTGAGCATGTCGACGACCATCAGCTCGAACTGTGTAAGACATTGACACAGTCGGGAATCGGGGTCGTTTGTGAACCAGAGGATCTAACCGCCGAAACAATTCTCTCGGCGGGCGCTCGGAAAGTGGTGAGGGTGGCATGAACGGTCGAACTGTCTTCGTAAGCTGGATTAAGTTTCACGGCAGAAGCGCTGAACTCGCTACTCGTTTGAACGCCGAGACGGTGTTCATGGAGTCGAAGTGGCCCAGGGCGCTCGCTCCCTTGCGTTATGTCGACCTGGCGATACGGACGGCTCGCATCGTGCGGCAGACAAGGTGGAAGGCCGTCGTCGTGATGCTGCCGCCCGCTCCACTGTTGTTCGTCGCCAAACTGTTCAAACGCAAGGGAACCGTGCTCGTTGCCGATATGCACACCGGCGTCTTCTCGGACCCGAAGTGGATGTGGGCTTTGAAGCCTTCGCTGCGTGTTCTGAGATCCGACTATGCGATCGTGACGAACAACCAGTTGGTCGACGTCTGCGCCGAGCATGGTGTTCGGGCGTTCGCACTCCACGATGTGGTGTCCGACAAGGCGTCCGATGTCGAGTCCGCGGCCCCTGAGAAGACTGTGCTGTGCCCACTTGCATACGCGTCCGACGAGCCGGTGGCAGAGATTCTCGATGCGGCCCGGGCGCTGCCGGACACTACGTTCCTTCTCACCGGTAGGGCCCCGGACAGTTGGCGTGAGGCTGCGCCGGCAAACGTCTCGTTCACCGGTTACCTCTCGAATGAGGACTACGACGAGACGATGCGGCGTGCGAGCGTTGTGCTCGCTCTCACTACCCGCGACCACACGATGCAACGCGCCGGCTACGAAGCCCTGATGTGGGGCGTGCCCGTGGTGACATCGGATTTCGCCTTGCTCCGCGACTACTTCGGCAACGCCGCTCTGTACTCGGATTGCTCGGCCGGTGACATTCGCGACAAGGTACTGCAGGCCTTCGAGCAGAACGCTCAGCTTCGTGAGAACTCGGCGCGTGTACTCGAAGAGCGCATCTTCGAGCAGGACCGTCAGATCGACAACGTTCGCCGCGTCATCACCCAGCCGGCAGGGGCCCAGTGAATCCCCGGGCATGGTTGGCAGGCCGGCCGACGCTCCGTCGTGGGCGTGATCAGGTAATGCTTGCGGCGTCGTACTGGGTTGACTGGCGACGCTTCCGCACGCATTCCGGTATGGCCGATCGAGGAGCCCGTGGGCTGCGCGCCGAGATCGTGATGGACGCACACAGGCTCGAGAAGGGGTTGGCCCTGCCACGGCCGCGTGAGTGGTTCGGACGCGACGTGATCGGACGATTGCTCGACAACACCGAGAGGGTCTGCGCCCGCGCGCCCTTGGACGAGGTGGACCAATACGTTGTGACCGCCGCGGTGGGTGCCCTCGACGCCTACTTCGGTTCGAACGATTCGACAGGCGGCGCGGCCCCGGACTGGGTGAGTGAGGCACGGGATCGGGCGGCAAAGCTCGCGGCCAACAACCCGGCCCGTGTCGATGCGCAGCTCGGAGGCGTCGAACCGATCGGGCCGAGTGCGGCTGAGGCGAGCGGTGTGACCGCCGAGTCGTTTGCCAAGTTCGTCCGTTCCCGACACAGTGTGCGCAATTTCGCGCTCGACGTCCCCAGCCGTTCGGTCATCGAGGACGCGGTTGCGTTGGCCGCAACGTCGCCCTCGGTGTGCAATCGGCAGGGGTCCCGCGTGCGAATCTTCGAACGTGGACCGCAAGCCGATGCTGTTCTTGCACATCAGAACGGCAATAAAGGTTTCGGTCATACCGCGAGCCATGTATTGGTCGTTTCCCAGGATATCGAGGCCTTCGTGGCACCTGGTGAGCGAAGTCAGGCATTCGTCGACGGCGGCATGTTCGCGATGTCCCTGATGTACGCGTTGCATGCGGCTGGTCTGGGCACGTGTGCGCTGAACTGGAGCAGGACCGCCGCAGACGACAGGCGACTGCGGGCGGAACTGTCCCTGCCTCCCAACGAAGTCGTGGTCACCCTGATGGTCGTCGGTGCACCGGCAGGAGAGATTCTGGTGACGCGATCGCCTTCCCGTCCGGTAGTGATCTCGTGACCGGACAGAGGTTCTGAGGTGGCATTGGCGAGCGCCGTCCACGAACACGCCGTCGCGTCCGGCGATCCGGCGGAAGCTGGTCCGCCGGTCAAGCAGAGTCTGGGTCGAGTGGAGACCTGGCTTGTGGCCATTGCGATGGCGGCGGTGCCGACGTCGGCCGGATCGGCTCGCGGACTTGTCGTGCCGGGGCTGCGCCTTTCGGAAGTCCTGACAGTCGCACTAGGCGTGTGGTGCCTGATCCGGCTCGGCCCGAGGCTGAGAACATCAGGCCCCGCTTTCGGTGCAGTGTTCGCTTTCGTCGGAGTCAGTTTCGTAGTCGGTCTGACGAGCGCGGTCCACCGTTCGGATCTGCCGTTGTCGTTGCTCGTCCAGGATGCTATCGGCGTCGCCCAGTACCTGATCCTCTTCGTGATCGCGTTCAACTTCGCGAACTTCGCCCTCGTGGCGGAGAGGTTCGTCCAGGTCCTGATCTGGTGCGGCGGCGTGATGGGCACGATTGCTGTTCTCCAGCTGGCAGGGTTCCAGCCCAGCCGGGACCTCGGCACCTTCGTCACCGGAAACGTTCACATCGCTGATCCTCTGTTGTGGAAGGCGCCGCGAAGCTTCGGCCTCTTCTTCGCCTGGCATGCGCTGGGGGGCTATCTGGCGCTGGTGCTGATCCTCGGCATTGCAGTGATGGCCGGAGGACTCGGCATCGTCCGTGCGAGCAAATGGATGTGGCTTCCGATCGGAGCAACCCTCGCCGGGCTCCTGACCACCCTGACCTTTGCGCCGATCGCGGTGGGGCTCGGTGGCGCGGCCGTCGTGGCGCTCCTCCGCGGCAAGCTGACCTACCTGTTCGTTGCCACAGTGGTCTCACTGATCGTCTTCTTCGAGACTCCCGTAGGACAGGAGCTGAACTCGCGAGTCATCGCGCAGAGCGCGAACAGCGGTGGGGAGCTTCCGCAGACGATTGCGTATCGCCTCAACGTCTGGCAACGAGACTTTCTGCCGATCATCGGGGAGCACTTCTGGACCGGTTACGGTCCGACATCGGAGGCGGACGCGGTCTTCGCGTACCCCGAGTCGATGTACATCGCTGTCCTCCTGCGCGGAGGTGTACTGCTGCTTCTCGCGCTGATCGTTCTGTTGATCGTCGCTGTGGTCGTCGCCTACCGGGGTGCCGGCGCATCGACCCCGGAATGGCGTTCGGCGGGTGCTGTAGCGACCGCCGTTGTCGCAGCGACGCCGTTCCTGGTACTTGCCATGGTGATTCATCCCTACCTCAACGACGCGGGAGTTTCACAGCTGTTCTTCCTCTTCGTGGGAGTGGCGGCGGCTGCCGCGGCGAGTCGTCGGCGGTCACGCGATGGCTGACCTGCAGGCGACGCCGACATCCAAGTTGCGGAAGATCGCCAGGCTCGGCTCGTCGGTCGCGGCCCAGACAATCGCCAGTCTCGCGTCGCTGCTCCTTGCGGTGGTGGTTGCGAGGTCGTTGGACCAGACGATGCTCGGGGTGTTCTCGCTGATCACGGCGACCACGGTCATCATGCTCGGCGTGGTGCGGGCATTGTCCACCGAGTTGATCGTCTTCCGCGACGCCACCGCCGAGGATGCCTACGGCACAGGGCAATACGACGGATGTACCAGTGCCAACCTCTTGCTGGGTTGCGCTGGGGGAGTTCTCGTGGCCGCGAGCGGATTCGTGTTCACGGATTTCTCGGCCGCGTTGCTCGTTGCGGGCGCGATCGTACCGATGACGACGCTGCAGGACCACTGCCGATTCATTCTGATTCACGAGCGACGCTCGACCGCGGCGCTCGTGACCGATGTCGTGTTCTTCGCAGCTCAGGCGATCGGACTGGTCGTTGCTGCCGGCTCACTGGATCTTGCGCACTACCTCGTGCCCTGGCTCGCAGCCGCGACGATTTCTGCCCTGCTCGGGTTGTGGTTGTGTCCCGTACGAGTTCGTATTCGCGACGGGGTTCGGTGGGTGCGTGTGACCTGGCCGGGTGGACGCGCGTACCTCGCCGACTTCGTGACCACCAACGGCGTCAGCCAGTCCGCGATGTACATCGTTTCGGCGTTCGGAGGGGCCGCCGCAGCAGGTGCACTCCGGGGTGCGCAGATTCTGCTTGCGCCACTCCAGCTCATCTTGCGGGGCGGGCTGGTGGCACTGGGTTCCGAAGCTTCACTGCTTGCTCGGAAGGGGCGCCACCGTGCGCTCTTCGTGCTGGCGTGTGGATACTCCGCTGCGGGTGCTGTCGGCTCGGCGGTCGTCGTGGCGACGATGTACCTGGCGCCTGATCGCCTCGTGGTCGGACTGCTCGGTGAGACGTCGGATGCGGCGATGGCCGTGCTGCCGTTCGCCGGTGCCGCCTCCGCGGGCCTCTGCATCGCGATGGGTGCCGGCCTTGCGCTCCGTTCCGTCGGTCTCATCCGCAAAGTCGTGCGGGTGAAAGTGATCTTCGCACCGCTCTCGCTGGTTCTCGTGATTCTGGGTAGCTGGTCGGCGGGTGCTGCAGGCTCCCAGGCAGCGCTCGCCGCGGCGGAAGCTGGTCGGGCTGTGGGTAGTTGGCGGGAGTTCGCACTCTGGAACAAAGGACGGAAATGACTTCGGGGACGACGGAGAATATGCGCGCAGCCATGCGGCGGTCAGCGCGCGGGACTGTGGTGCGACTGCGTGACTCGCGGCTCTGGTACCGGATCCTGTGGGATCACGACCGTATGGTCGCGCGGGTGATTCGTCTCCTGGACCGGGATGAAACGAACTCCAGCGACACGACGGTGGTGATCGGTGCAACCGGCCACGGGAACATCGGCGACCAGGCGATGCTGGAAGCGGTCCTCGACAACACGCCTGGCGAGATCGTCGTGATCCTCGACTCCCATAGCGCTGCGGAGATTCCCGAACGGAACCGGTCCAGGACGACCGTCCTGGCGCTGCCGAATCTCATCGACGGGCAACCATGGACCCGTACCCGCGACGTCGTCCGCTTCGTGCGCTTGATCCGCCGTTGTCGGCGTCTGCGGGTCATCGGTGCGGACCTCATGGACGGTTTGTACAACCCGACCGGATCGATCGCCCGTAGCAGTTGTCTACGAACAGGATCGGACTTCGGCGTGGAGGGCCGCGTCCTCGGCTTCAGTTGGTCCGACGCGGCGCATTCGTCGGCCCGGCGAGCTCTCGCCGATGCGGGACCGATGGTGACGTGCATGGCGCGAGAGCCTCTCAGCGCGGAGAGACTGCGCGCCAGTGGGATTCCGAACGTGGAGTCCGTCGCCGACACAGTGTTCACGCTCGATGGAACGAGCCCCTACGCGCCGTTCGACGAGTGGTTCGACGGCGTCGCGAACGGCCGCCGGATCGCGCTGGTCAACATGAGCGCGCTGATCGGTAGCCGAATCGACCAGACCGCCGAGTACCGCTCGATCCTGTCCGAACTGGACCGTCTCGGCTACGCCGTCGCGCTCGTACCGCACGTGATGCGTGAGTCGGGTGACGACAGCCACGAGATCGCGAAACTGTCGGCTGTCGACCTCCCGGCGGGCACTCTCGTCGTCACCGAGTTGCTGTCCCCGTTGCAGATTCGGCATATCGCCGGCCACGCGGACCTGGTGATCACGGGTCGGATGCACCTGGCGATCATGAGTATTGCCCGAGGCGCACTGCCCATCACTCTCGGTACCCAGGGCAAGGTCGAAGGCTTGTACCGGCTGTTCCGCGTCGGCAATCTCGAGATCGAGCCCAGCACAGGGTTCGGTGCGAGGGTGGTCGAGACGATCGCCGGGATCGACGCTCGTCTCGAGTCGCTTCGTGAGCTCCTGGACGAAGACCTGCCGACCGTGCGTGCCTTGGCCGACCGCAACTTCGGTGCGGATTCGGTTGGCGACGCTGGGAACCGGATCGTGTGCGCGGCCCCGGGCGAAGAAAAGGTTGTCGGATGACGCAGACCCTCCCCAAGGGGGCAACCCGCGTCGGTTGGGTGGACGTTGCCAAAGGCGCGGCGATCACCCTCGTAGTACTCCATCACAGCATCCTCTTCCTCGAGGCTGTCGGATTTCCGATGGGGCCCATCACTCAGGCGAACAACGTGCTGGTGACAATTCGAATGCCGCTGTTCTTCCTGGCGTCGGGCTTGTTCGCGTGGAGCCCCGTCTCGGGGACCTGGCGAGGGCTGTGGTCCCGCAAGATTTCTCTGCTGCTGTGGGTCTACGTCGTGTGGTCCGTGATCCGATTCCTGTTCTTTTCCGTCGTTCCCTGGCCACTCCCGGAGAACGACGCGGGAACGTGGTCACGCCTGGCATCGATCTTCGTGCTGCCCTCCGGTGGGTTGTGGTTCGTGTACGCCTTGGCGATCTTCTTCGTCATTGCGCGGGCGACCCGAACGATCTCGCCGTGGATCCTGCTGTCCGTCAGTGGTGTGCTGTCCGCTCTGGTCGGGGCGGGACTTCTCACCACAGGTGTCTACGAGTGGGACAACATGGGGATGTACCTCGTGTTCTTCCTGGCCGGCTGCCATCTACGGTCGTCCATCGTCGACCTCGTAGGACGGTTCACCCTCCCGCGTTGCGCCACGATAGTGGTCGTCTTCGTCGTCGCCTCCGTGGTTTCGTACGTCTGGGACCTCCAGGATGTCCCGGGCGTGCGTCTCGCGGTGAGCGTGATAGGCGTTACCGGAGCTCTGGTTGTCGCTCGCTATGTCTCGGGATCGCGAGCGGGCGACCTGCTGAAGTACCTCGGCCGAAACACCCTGCCGATCTACCTCGTCCACTACCTGTTCATCGCCGCAGTCGCGACCGCGCTTCCGGAGTTCGGCGGCGGATCGATCGTGATCTCGGGCGTTCTGACACTTTCCGTCACCGCCTGCGCCATCGCAGTTTCCCTTGCGGTGTATCGCGTGACGAAGGGTGTTCCGGGACTGTACGACGCTCCTGCGTGGCTGAGCGGCCGTTGATCTCGGCCTCGACTTCCGCCCGCCCTGCACGCGTTACGTGCAGGGCAGGCGGCGCCGTCGTATCTGGGCTAGTCGCAGCGCGGCACATCCGCCGTGACCGTGGCCGGTGCCACGAGGGGCTGGAGCGGAGTGCTCGCGGTACCCGCCGCGGTCGGTTCGTTCAGCTCGAAGGTGACCGTTCGGGTGGCACCACGTGGTACCTCGACATCCACGGTGTAGACAGGGTGCCCCAGCTCGCTCCCGGTCAGTGCGAAGAGCGGCGTCTGCTCGGTACTCGCCTTGATCAACTTCGCTCCCCGAGTTGCGTACAACGACAGAAGCATTCGAGCAGTACCGGGCTGTGCGTTCGAGCTGTTGTCCACCATGCCGGCAACGTAGTCGGGCAATGTCGTTTCCGGTGTTTCGTTTCCGAGGGTCACGGTCACTGTCGACCTGCGCGTATCGGCTTCGCAGGTGCCGGCCGAATACACGATGTCGCGGGTGAGGTAGTAGTCCAGCTTGTTACCCGCCGCGTTGTTCACGACGACGTTGGCGTAGGGCGCCGCGTCGTCCGGCACGGTGTATCCCAGGGGTGTCGTGGCAATGATCTCCTGCTCGTCCGGATGCGCGCTCCAGACTGCGATTCGACGCTCGGAAACTGCTTTGCCGAGCGCCTCGAGCAGGCCGCTCGGATTCTTGACATCGCTGGTCATCTTGGCGACCACGCGTGCGGCCAGTTCCTGCAGGTATGCCTTGCGGGCGTTGTTGTCGTCCGCGAAGCGAACGTAGGCGGTCGACTCGGTGAGCTCGACGACGTTGTCGCCTGTCACGACCTCGCCGTCGGACATCTTGACCGGTCCGATCACGTCGAGGATGTATCCGAGGGCAACGGGGTCGGTGGCGATTGCACCGTCCACGACGGTACCGCTCTCCTGCTCCCAGATCGACTGCCAGATGCGGCCCGCATACGGAAAGTGCGGGCTCAGGTTGCTGTTTCGCCAGTCCGTTGTGGCACGGTGGCGGCCGTAGAGGCGTTCGAAGTCGGGGCCGAGGTCGATCGGTCGCTGTTTCAGCGAGATCTCCTTGTTCGCGGCCATCTCGTCGACCCGTACCGTACCGTCACTCGCGGCGAGGACGGCGAAGCCGCCGATCAGTCCACCCGTACCACGGGCCTCGGCGTTGGTTTGGAACGCCATGAAGTAGCGTCGATCGCCGTCCTGGCCGAGCATGCCGGGCAGCAGCTGTGCGGCCGTTCGGGTGTTTGCGAGCATGGCGGCGAGATCGTGAGCCTGTCGCTGCAGCTCGATTCGAGCATCCTCCACTGCCCCGATGATGTCGGACTTCTCGATGGTATCGGTGTGATCGGCGAGGAGGGTTGCGGCAGCCGCAGCTCGCTCGAGTGCCGGACCGGCGGCAGTCAGCTGCGGCAGATCCACCCGGCCACCCGGATCCAGCAGTTCCCGGGGCGCGAGCGCCGAGCCCGCATCCATCGTCGGCGGGAGTACATTACTGGTGAGATCGGATGCAGCACTCGCGATCTGGTCGACACTGGTGAAGGTGGAGCCCAGGAACGGAATGCCCTCGGCAACCGACCACATGAGCGAGCCTGTGGTGTCCGCAGCGTCGGCCGCGTGCTGATCCGCACGCTCGGCAGCCGTGCGGGCGCCTTCTGTATCGCCCTTGAGCAAAGCGGTTTTCGCGATCATGATCTGGTCGCGAGCGGCCGTGAGTTCGGATTGCGTGTGGAACGCGATGTATGCCATCCAGCTGCCGTAGGCGACTATTGCGGTGGCTGTGACGCCGAGTCCGATGAGTATCGGACGTCGATGGCGGGAAGTGAAGCGGGGCAACGTGATGGACTCCTGTCGAACGTGTCGCCGAAGCGGGTCAGTGGGAAATCGACTCGAGGCGTCGCTGATACGAGATATCGAGAACACGCTAACCACACCGGGGGCTGGTCGACAACTCTTGGACGCCACCGAGACTGTGTGTCCGCCGGTCTCGGCGAGGGAGGGAATCATGACGGATCTTGAAGCAGCTCAGGAATACTCGGCGCACACCAGTGAACTGTTCCCGTTGTCGGAGGCGCAGCTCGGAATCTGGTACGCGCAGAAACTTGCTCCCGAGGTCCCCTACGTGATGGCGCACTACGTGGAGATTCGAGGCGCTCTCGACGTCGACATGCTGGCGCGTGCCACCGATCGGGCCGCCAGGGAGATCGAATCTGGGGTCCTCCGCCTCTGCGAGGTGGACGGCGAACCTTTCCAATTCGTGCACTACAACGTCGTCGACGGTCTGCGGTACATCGATTTTCGCCGTGCTGCCGACCCGGTGAGTTCAGCGCACGAATGGATGGATTCGGATCGCTCGGTACCGATGGACATGGCCGTCGACCGATTGATCGCCGCTACGGTGCTACACCTGGACGACGACCACTTCTACTGGTACGGCAAGGTGCACCACGTTGCGCTCGACGGGTATGGCGCGACGAACCTCATGAACCGCATCGCGCAGCTCTACACGCATGAGCACCGAGGTGAACCCTTTCCGGCGCCGACATGTTCGAGTCTGGACCAGCTCCATTCGCAGGAAGAGGCCTATCGGAATTCGACGCGTTTCTCGCGCGACCGCAACTTCTGGTCTTCGCGGATCGCGGCGATGCCCGTGCCGGCAACTTTGGCCGGCGGCACCACGAGGACTCGGCCTGCGCCACTCGCTCTGGTCTCCAGCGCCCGGACATCAACCGTCTCGACAGTGGATCGCTCGTTGGCGCCGTGGGTGATTGCGGCGTGGGCGGCGTATCTTGCCCGGAAGGCGGATCGGCGGGACGTACTCATGGGTCTTCCGGTGTCGTCGCGCACGACGGCGGTGGCCAAGCGGTCCGGTGGGATGTTGTCCAACGTGGTCCCTCTTCGAATGCGGATCGAGTCCGACACCACTGTGCGTGCACTCGTCGACGACGTCTCTGCCGAGCTGACTGCGGCGCTGCGTCACCAGCGTTACCGGTTCGCCGAGTTGTCCGAATCACCTTCGCGCGCATTCGGGTCCCTGGTGAATATCATGCTCTTCCGCCGCGATGTCAGAGTCGGTGACAGCATGGGCGAGTTCCACGTGCTCGCCACGGGACCTGTCGACGACGTCTCGCTGAACATCTACGACGGTGTGCCGGGCGAAGCAGTGCGCATCGATCTCGAAGCCAATCCGGCTCGCTACTCGCGTCGGACGATCGATCGTCACCTACGCCGATTTCTCGAGTTCCTCGAAAGGTTCCTCGGTGCGGGCGACGCGGAGAGGGTCGAAGGCATCGAACTGGGCTTGTCCGACGACACGGCGCGTGTGGTGGGCGGAGAAGCCGTGCCGGCACTGCCACTGTCGAGCATCCTGACTCGATCGGCCAGGCTCACTCCGTCGGCGCTCGCGATCCGGGCCGGCGCCGACGAGTTGACGTACGCGGAACTCGACATGCGATCTGCGCGCCTCGCGAGGCTGCTCGTCAGATCGGGTGTCGGGCCGGAAACCGTGGTGGCGCTCGCACTTCCGCGCTCGATCGAGCTTGTTGTCGCGGTCTGGGCGGTGGCGCGGTCCGGGGCGGCGTTCATGCCGGTCGATCCGACGCTCCCGTGGAACCGTCGGCGCTACATCCTCGAAGACAGCCAGGCCGCAGTCGGGATCCGCAACAGCGCGACCGCGATGCCCGATGGCCCCTTCTGGATCGATCTCGATTCGCTCGAGACCGCCGAGTATCTGGCGGATGCCGGTGGTGACGCCGATGAAGGGGACGCAGTCCCCGCGCGGACCGACCCCGCTGCAGTTGCCTATGTGTTGTACACCTCGGGTACCACGGGGCGGCCGAAGGGAGTCGCGGTAACACACGCCGGCCTCGCCAATCTGGCTGCGGAGGTTCGTAGTCACTACAGAGGTTCCGCCTCCGCCCGAGTTCTCCACTTCGCGTCACCGAGTTTCGACGCAGCGATTCAGGAATGGCTTCTCGCGTTCACATCCGGTGCCACGCTGGTGATCGCGCCGGACGAAGTGTTCGGTGGTACAGCGCTGCGCGATTTCCTTCTGGACGAGAGGATCTCGCACTTCATCTCGTCACCGGCTGTTCTGTCGGTGACCGACGGGACGGGACTCCCGCACCTGGAAGTTGTCGATTCCGGAGGTGATCGCCTCGCGATGCCGGTCGTCCGGGACTGGGCGGTCGGACGCACGATGCTGAACGCCTACGGTCCTACCGAGACGACCGTGTTGGCAACTCTGTCGTCTCCGTTGGACTCGGCGGGGCATGCACCGATCGGTCGGCCCCTGCGCGGTGTGACCGTGACCGTGCTGGACCGGCACCTACGGATGGTTCCGGAAGGTGCAGTCGGTGAGCTGTACATCGGTGGTGTGGGTCTGGCACGCGGGTATCACCGTCGTCCGGGGTTGAGCGCCGAGCGTTTCGTCGCCGATCCGTATGGCGTGGGCGGCTCTCGCATCTACCGGACGGGAGACCTGGTCCGTTGGGGCGACGACGGACAACTGGACTTCGTCGGGCGCGTGGACACCCAGGTGCAGATTCGAGGTTTCCGGGTGGAGCTCGGCGAGATCGAATCGGTTCTCGAGGCGCATCCGTCGGTCACCCATGCCGCGTGCACGACTCGAACCGGCCCCGACGGTCATCTCGAGATCCTTGCCTACGTCACTGCCCCCGGAAGGGCCCCGGGCGACCTCGACGAGCTCCGTGGTTTCGTGGCAAAGAATCTCCCGCACTACATGGTTCCGGCCTTCGTCGCGGTGTTGCGGGATCTGCCGATCACCGCGAACGGCAAGGTCGACCGAGGCGCGCTCCCGGATGTCGTGGCGATTCAGGCTCGCACGCGCACACCTTTGTCCACGCCCACCGAGATCGCCGTGGCCGACGTCTTCGGCGAGATTCTCGACGTTGCGGTCGATTCGGCGGTCGATGATTTCTTTGCGCGTGGGGGACACTCCCTGGCGGCCACTCGTGTGGGAGCTCGTCTGGCAGAGCGTCTGGGCGTCGCCGTCGGGGTCAAGGACGTCTTCGATCACTCGACTGTGAGTGCTCTGGCCGCTTTCATCGACGGCGGAGCAGCCACCGCCGATCGAGGGGGGCTGCCGACCACGTTCGAGAACCGCCCCGACGTGCTGCCACTGTCGCCGGCACAGGAACAGATGTGGTTCCTGAACCGACTGGATCCGAGCGCGGTGGGCTACCACGTCCCGGTCGCAATGCGGCTGCGAGGGCGACTGGACCTGCGTGCCCTGCGGGCTGCTTTCCGCGACGTGATCAACCGACACGAGATCCTCAGAACCGTGTACCCGGATACCGCCGGGGGCCCGGTTCAGAAGATCCTGACCACGGAACTTGCCGTGCCCACGCTCGAGGTGGTCGACGTCGATGCGGGCGTCGCCGGCGGACTGGATGCCGTGGTGCGCGAACGATCCCTCTTCCGCATCGATGTACGCGTGGATGTCCCGATCGCGGCGCGTCTGTTCCGGATCGGCCGTCACGACCACGTGTTGCTTGTCGGCGTGCACCATATCGCGGCAGACGGTTGGTCGACGGCACCACTTACCGATGACCTGGTCAGAGCGTACGAATCACGCGCTGTCGGAAAGGAACCGGTCTGGGCCGACCCGGTAGTCCAGTATGTCGACTACGCGCTGTGGCAGCAGAAGATGCTCGGGTCGATCGACGACGAGCGCAGTCGGCGATCGCGTGCCCTCGCATTCTGGCGAGACGAACTCGCCAACCTGCCGGGCTCCCTGCAGCTTCCCTTCGACCATCGGAGGATCCGAGACTCGTCCGGTCCGGCAGCGATCGAGCGTGCACGTCTGGATCCCCGCACCGTCTCCGCGCTCGAAACGCTTGCGACCGCACACCGATCGAGTCTGTTCATGGTCGTTCATGCGGCTCTGGCCGTGCTGCTCGCTCGGGTCGGCGACACCGATGATGTCGTGATCGGTGTTCCGGTCGCCGGGCGTGGTGCGCCGGCGCTCGACCGCGCCGTCGGTATGTACGTCGTGACCGTGCCACTGCGAACCCGTGTCGCGTTCGGTGACGCCTTCGTAGATCTGCTCGACCGAGTGCGGTCGGTCGGACTCGAGGCGTTCGCGCATTCGATTCTGCCGTTCGAAGACCTGGTGGCCGACATCGTTTCCGAGCGGATTCCCGGTCGGCACCCGGTCTTCCAGGTCGTGCTGGCCTTCCAGAACCACCTCCAGCCCTCGACCGGCCTCGCGGGGATCGAGGTCGAACACATCGATGTCCCCGCCGTCTCTGCTCGATTCGATCTCGAGTTCACGCTCGATCCGCTCGAGGACGGCAGCGTCGACCTGACTGTCACCTACGCGTCTGATCTCTTCGACGCGGAAACGGTGCGGTCTCTGACGGTGGGCCTCACGAGCGTCCTGGCTGCCGTCGTGGACGATCCACGTGCCCTGATCGGAGACATCTCGGTCGGGGCCTGCGGTCCGACGAGCGGGGAGCTTCCGTCTCCTCAGTCCACCCTTGTCCCGGATCTGCTTCTGCCATCGATCGATCGATGGGTCGAAGCATCGCCGAACGCGGTGGCCGTCGTGTCGCGGGACGACCAACTGACCTATCGCGATCTCGACCGGCGGTCGGCCGCGCTGGCGGCCTGCCTGACGGGTGCAGGGGCGGGCCCCGGGCGACTTGTCGCGGTCGCGGTCCCGCGGGGCTGGGAATTCGTCGTCGCAGTGCTCGCGGTGTTGAAGACCGGGGCTGCTTACCTCCCGTTGGACCTGGCGAATCCTGCTCGGCGCCTGCGGGACATGGTGGCCGACGCGGGGCCTGTCTGTGTCGTCACCACGTCGGTGTCGGTCGGCCGGATCGCAGGAATCAACATCCCGGAGGTGGTGCTCGACCCCACGGCGGAGGCCGACGGCCGTCCCGCGCACATCCCGACCCGGGACGAGGCGGCGTACGCGTTGTACACGTCCGGTACCACCGGCCGCCCCAAGGCGGTGGTGGTCACCCATGGCAACATCGCGTCCCTGGTCGCTTCGGCAGTCGGTCGTCTCCGGCCTCACGTCGCCGGAGTCTGGACGCTTTTCCACTCCTTCGCGTTCGACTTCGCCGCTTGGGAGCTGTGGGGTGCATTGTGCAGCGGGGGAACGGTCGTGATCGTCGATGCGGACGTCGCTCGCAGCCCCGAGGAGTTCGTGGAGTTGCTGGAGCGGGAGAAGGTGACCATCCTGTCCCAGACCCCGGCGGCCTTTCACGAGTTGACGCGGGTTGCACCGCACCTGCCTGCTTCGGTCGAGCAGGTGGTGCTGGGGGGCGAAGCGGTCGACATCCGCCGCATTCGTAGATGGCAGTCCGTGGCGGGTCCGACTCGTCCGCGCCTGATCAACATGTACGGAATCACCGAGACGACTGTTCATTCGAGCTTCATCGTCCTCGACGACGAGTCGACCGCTGTGGGCAGTCGGATCGGTAGCCCGATCGGCCGGCCACTGCCCGGCGTCGACCTCGTCGTCCTCGACGCACGCCTCCATCCGGTGCCGATCGGGGTCGCCGGCGAGCTGTACGTCCGTGGCGAGCAGGTTGCGCGCGGATACCTCGCCCGGTCGGCGATGACCGCGGGGCGCTTCGTGGCAGACCCGTTGGCGCGGAACGGAACCCGAATGTACCGGACCGGTGATCGTGCGCGCCGGCGCGGTGACGGTTCGCTCGAATACCTGGGCCGAACGGACCGGCAGGTGAAGGTTCGTGGTGTTCGAATCGAGCTCGCTGAGGTCGAGGCCGGGTTGCGGCGTCTGCCCGACGTCGAGGAGGCGCTCGCGGTGGTCCGGACTTCGGACACCGGAGGGATGCTGGTCGGCTATGTGACAGCTGTGTCGGGGCACACCCCGGATCCGGAAGTCGTGCGTGCGCGTTTGCGCACCGAGCTGCCGGACTACCTGGTCCCGGCTGTGATCGTCGTGCTCGAGCAGTTCCCCATGACGCCCAACGGCAAGCTCGATCGGGAGGCGCTTCCCGATCCGGCGATCCTCCCGGTCGCGCCGACGGAGCGCCCTCGGACCGCGCTCGAAGTCCACATCGCTGAACTCGTCACAGAACTGACCGGTGTCTCGGCGGTCGGCAGCGGGGTCAGCCTCTTCCGATTGGGGGCGGATTCGCTCGCCCTCGCTCGGCTGGCATCCCGACTGAGTGCACTCACGGGGCGCCGGATCGGCGTCCGTGAAGTATTCGAACATCCGACCGTGGAGCAGCTGGCGCGCGTGGTCCGGGGACCGGGCGATTCGTTGCCGACGCCGACGCGCGAGGTGCGACCCGAACGCGTCTCGCTCGCACCGGCGCAGGCGCGGCTATGGACGATCAACCGAATCGCCCCCGAGTCCGGGGCGTACAACCTTCCGATTGCGCTGCGGCTGAACGCCGAAACCGATCTGACGGCATTGAGGATCGCGTTCTCGGATGTCGTCCGGCGTCACGAAGCTCTTCGAACGGTGTACCCGCAAGACGCCGAGGGGACGTATCTCCACGTCACGGACGACGTGGTGATCGACCTCCTTCCTCGGCCGGTGGGTGACCTGTCCGCCAAGTTGGCGGACACTGTTGCCAGGGGCTTCGACCTCACTACCGAACTCCCGTTTCGGGTGTCGTTGTTCGACGACGGTTCTGCGGGCTTCGTTCTGGTGCTCGTCGTGCACCACGTCGCGGCCGACGGATGGTCGGTGCGAATTCTGGCGTCCGATCTGGTCGCGGCCTATCACGCACGGCTTCGCGGGACCGAACCGACGTGGTCTCCGGACCCACTCCAGTACATCGATTTCTCACTCTGGCAGCACCGAATCCTCGAAGGTCGAGGCGGATCCGACGGCGCTGCCAATGCTCAGTTGGCGTACTGGGTTCATGCACTCGACGGGCTGCCGGAGGAATCGACGTTCCCGGCGGATCGGCAGCGTCCACCCATCCAGACCGGAGCCGGAGCGACATTCGAGTTCTCCATCCCGCGCTTGCTGCACGGACGAATTCGTGAACTCGCCCACGACCACGACGTCACTCTTTTCATGGTCGTTCAATCGGCGTTGACACTGCTGATTCACCGTTTCGGCGGGGACGCGGACGTCGCCATCGGCACCCCCACTGCCGGGCGTGGGCATCCGCACTTCGACGACGTGGTGGGCATGTTCGTCGGAACACTGGTGCTGCGGGTCCGGTTCGATCCGGCAGCCGGATTCGACGATCTGCTGCGGCGGGTGCGGCTCGTCGACATCGATGCGTTCGCGAACGCCGACGTTCCCTTCGACAGGATCGTGGACGCGGTCGGTGGGTCGGATTCGCTGTCCAGGCATCCGCTGTTCCAGGTGGCGCTGTCGTTGGAGGACCCGGCGGTGCTCGAACTACCCGGTGTCGAGATCATCGAGCTTCCGACTTCCACCACGTCCTCCAAGTTCGACATGCAGTTGACGATTGCTCCGGTGGACGACGGCGGCGTCGACTGCCGCCTGGACTATGCAACCGACCTGTACGACGCGTGGAGCGCACGCGCGATCGCGGACTCGCTGGTTCGGGTACTCGAAGCTGTGACGGCGGACGCGGCAGCGCCCGTCGGCTCGATCGACCTGACCGATTCGGATGTGCCATCTGTGTACTCGGGTCCGTCGGCAGAGTCGATCCGAACTCTTTCCGAAATCCTCGATTCCGGCGTGACCGTCAACCCCGACGGGGTGGCCGTGCGCCACGGCGACGACGAGTTGAGCTACCGCGAGTTGGATGCGTACGCGAACCGTCTCGCACGGCTGCTCCTTGCCTCCGGCAGGCTTCCCGAGGACGTCGTGACGGTGTTTCTGCCGCGTTCGCTCGAGTCGGTGATCGCGTTGTGGGCATGTGCTCGAGCGGGTGTGGTCTACAGTCCGGCAGATCCGTCATTCCCCCGAGATCGGATCGAACGGCAGATCCGTGCCACCGGTGCGGCGGCCGGCCTGACGTTGCGCCGCTACCTCGAAATGCTGCCGTCGGATCTCGAATGGATCTGTCTGGACGATGAGAACTTTCGTGTTCGGCTCGACGAGATGTCGCCGTTCCCTGTCGTCGCCGGCAGGGATCGGCCGCGGATCGAACTCGACCATGCGGCGTATCTGGTATTCACTTCCGGATCGACCGGGAGTCCGAAGGGCGTGCTCGCAACCCATCGGGGACTGTGCGCCTTCGCAGAGGAGCAGCGCGAGAGATACCGGGTCCATCGAGATTGTCGAGTGCTCCACTTCGCGGCGCCCACGTTCGACGGTGCACTTCTGGAGATACTCCTCGCCACCGCGGCAGGGGGGACACTCGTCGTTGCACCGTCCGAGATCTACGGTGGATCTCAGCTCGTGGACTTCATCGGTGGCGAGCGTATTACGCATGCCTTCGTCACCACTGCAGTGTGGTCGGACCTGCCGGCCCGCCCAGAGGACCTTCCCGAGCTGAGGACACTCGTGGTGGGCGGTGATGTGCTTCCCCAGAGTGTGATTCGTGCCTGGGCGCCCGGCCGCGACATGTTCAATGCCTACGGTCCCACGGAGACGACAATCGTCACTGTCGTCGGCGACCCTCTCGATGCGAACAGTCCGGCAACGCTGGGAGGTCCGATCCGCGGGGTGACCGCGCTGATTCTCGATACACGTCTGCACGCGGTCCCCCCGGGGGCAGTCGGAGAGCTGTACCTGGCCGGGGACCAATTGGTGCGTGGCTACCATTCGGCGCCCGGGGCCACGGCCTCCGCGTTCGTGGCACGGCCGGGCGGGGCACCCGGTGAGCGTATGTACCGCAGTGGTGATCTGGTCCGGCGGACGGCGCTCGGAATCGATTTCGTCGGCCGGGTGGACAGGCAGTTGAAGATCCGCGGGTATCGGGTCGATCCGTCGGAGATCGACGCTGTGCTCCTCTCCCATCCCGAGGTTCGTGTCGCCGTCACGACGGCCGGTAAGGCGAGCGCCGGCGACCGGAGCCTCGTGTCCTATGTGGTTGCGTCGCCGGACACCGATCTCGATTCGGTGCGGGAACTCGCGCGGCACCGATTGCCTGCAGCACTCGTCCCGGCATTCATCGTCCGCCTGGACACGCTTCCGGTGACGAACCACGGCAAGGTGAACTACGGTGCCCTCCCCGCGCCGCACTTCGACGGTGGTGCGGGCCGATCACCCAAGGGCGTCGACGAGATCGCGGTCGCACAGATTTTCTCGGAAGTCCTCGGTGTTCCGGTTACCGGAGTCGACACCGACTTCTTCAGTTCCGGAGGGAACTCCCTCAGTGCAACGAGGGTGGTCGGAAGACTGCGCGACGACCTCGGACGGGATGTGACGGTCCGAGACGTCTTCGAATCCCCGACGGTGCGAGAACTGGCGGTCCGCATCGGAACGGCGCGGACGGCTGTGCCCTCGCCGCTTGTCCGAGATCGACCGGCACTCGTGCCTTTGTCTCCGGCACAGCGGCGTTTGTGGATCCTTCATCGAATGGAGCCTGACTCGGGGGCGTACAACATCGCCTTCGGTTTGCGACTGCGCGGCGACCTCGACTCGGGAGCCCTAGCGGCCGCACTCGTCGACGTGTCGGAGCGGCACGAGGTGCTGCGCACGTTCTATCCGGAGGGAGAAGACGGTCCGCACCAAGCAGTTCGGCCCCGGACCGAGCACACGCTGCCCATCCACGAAGTGGAGGCGACGGAGGTGCACCGTCGGGCGAGGGCATTGACGGCAGCGCCGTTCGATCTGGAGTCGGAGGTTCCCGTCCGCTGTGTTCTGCTCCGGATCGCGAGTGACCACCATGTGCTCGTTGTCGCCGCCCACCACATCTCGTTCGACGGGTGGTCCACCGCGCCGTTGGCCGCGGACATCGCTCACGCGTACGCGGCTCGGATGGAGGGGCGCCCCCCGCTCTGGTCGGATTCTCCGATCCAGTACGCCGACTACACCATCGGCAGGTACGAGCAGCTTGGTGAGATTTCGGATCCGACATCCTGCGGGGGCCGCGAACTGGCCTTCTGGCGGAAAGCGCTCGAGGGGGCGCCGTCCGAATCGACTGTGCCCGGAGACCGGCAACGGCCGGAAGTCGCAACGTTTGCCGGGGGCACGCACCGTGCGTCGGTGTCGGCTCACCTGCACCGGGAGATCGTTCGATTGGCGACCACGCACCGAGTGACGGTGTTCATGGTCGTGCATGCTGCCCTGGCCGTGGTGACGTCTCGGCTCGGCCGCAGCCGCGACGTCACGATCGGGACGGCACTGTCCGGACGTGGCGAGCCACGATTGGACTCGGCGGTGGGCATGTTCGTGAACACGGTCGCGCTCCGGTCGGACGTGGACCCAGCGGGGTCGGTGACCGATCTGCTCGAGGCAGTGCGGGAGCGCGATCTCGCTGCGTTCGAACATGCGGACTTGCCGTTCGAGCAGGTTGTCGAGTCGGTGACTCCGCAGCGTTCGTCCTCGTCTCACCCGCTGTTCCAGGTGATGCTCGCGTTCCAGAACTTCACGCCGGCGTCGAACGATTTGGCCGGCCTGGCGATCGACGTGGTCGATCTCGCGATCGAGAGTGCACGGTTCGACCTCGAATTCGCGGTGACCGAACAGTTCGGGTCGGACGGTCGGCCGGGCGGACTCGACGTCGTCGCCGGCTACGCGAAGGACCTCTACGACCCAGATACCGTCGGGCGGATCGTCGAATCGCTGACAGCGGTCCTCGCGGCTTTCGTCGCTGACGCATCTCGGCCCATTGGCGATATCGCGTTTCCCTCAGCAGTGCCAAGACAGTGGGGAGAGACCGTCGCAGACTCGGTGCTGCTCCCGAGCCTGATCGCCTCCGGCATGTCCGCGGGCGAGTCCGCGGTTGCCCTCCGCAGCGACGGCTGGGAAATGACCTACTCGGAACTGGACGAAGCCACGAATCGACTGGCGCGGAGGCTCATTGCTCGCGGTGCGGGCCCCGAGCAGGTGGTTGCGCTGTGTTTCGGACGGTCGCCGGAGTGGGTCGTTGCGATGTGGGCGGTGGCCAAGACTGGTGGCGCGTTCGTCACGATCGACCCCGAATACCCTCGCGAACGCATCGACTTCATGCTGGCGGACAGCGGCGCCGCTCTGATCCTCGACACTCGGGATCCGGATCTGATCGATGCGTTCGTGGGATCCGAGCCGGCAACCGCTCGGCGCGGTTCGGCGGAACCGATCACCGATGCCGACCGCACGACGCCCCTGCGTCCCGGCCACGCCGCCTACCTGGTCTACACGTCCGGAACCACGGGTCGCCCGAAGGGCGTGTGCGTTACTCACACGGGCCTGGCCGCGCTCGCGTCGCTGGCGACGACTGTGTACGAGGTCGATGCGAGATCACGTGTTCTGCAGAACTATTCGGCCAATTTCGATGCTGCGCTACTGGAGGTGCTGCTGGCCCTCACGACGGGCGCCACTCTGGTGTTCGCGCCCGATGGCGTGTTCGGTGGACGGGACCTGAGCCGATTCCTGCGTGAGGAACGCATCACCCATGTCCTCTCCACGCCTTCCGCGCTCTCCACGGTGGCCCCCGGCGGACTGTCGGCGCTCCGGGTCGTGGCCGTGGGTGGTGAGCCGTGTCCGCCAGAGCTCGTACGGGAATGGTCGGCTTCGCTGGGCGAGATAGTCAATGCGTACGGGCCGAGCGAGACCACTGTGGTGGCGGCGCTGGGCCGAATCCGTGGGGGATCCGCGGTCAAGGTCGGGCGCCCGTCGCCAGGGGCCGGAATCGTGGTACTGGACGAACGACTGCATCCCGTCGCGCCCGGCGTTCTCGGAGAGTTGTACGTCTCTGGATCGAGTGTGGCACGTGGATATCTCGGAGTTCCGGCACTGACGGCCGCTCGCTTCGTCGCCGATCCCGGCGGCTCGGGTGACAGGATGTATCGGACGGGAGACCTCGCCCGCTGGGACAAGTACGGTGACCTCGAGATCGTCGGCCGTGCGGATGACCAGCTCAAGGTGCGTGGGCATCGCATCGAGCCGGGAGAGATCGATGCCGCCCTGGCCGCTGTCGACGGAATCATGTTGTCTCGTACCGTCGGTGCCGGTGACATGTTGATCTCCTACGTGGCGCTGCACCCGACGATCCGTCTCGACCCCATTGCGATCCGGTCCGCCGTCGGGAAGAAACTCCCGGCGCACCTCGTGCCCGATCAGGTGCGCGTGCTCGATTCGATGCCCATGACGCCCAACGGCAAGATCGACGTGGCGGCATTGATCAAACCTCTTGCCGTCGAGGATCGGCCCATCGCGCCGGGCGATCCTCTGCAACAAGCGATCGCCGAGGTGTTCGCCGATGTTCTCGGCCTTCGGCCGGTCGGGATCGATCAGGACTTCTTCGCACTCGGTGGGAACTCGTTGTCGGCTACGCGGGTAGTGGCACGAATCGAGGCTACGACCGGACGGATGATGACGGTCCGTGACCTGTTCGACGGGCCGACGGCGCGCGAGTTGGCGGAGGCAGTGAGCCGGACGCGGCCCGAGTATGCATTCCCGCTCGCGCGACGTCCCCGACCCGAGCACATCCCGCTGGCGCCGCAGCAGCGACGGCTCTGGATCGCGAGTCGGCTCGAGCCCCGTTCCACCGCGTACAACAGCGCCTTCGCCCTACGGGCGGGCGCCGAGATCGAGAGCTGCGCGTTCGAACGTGCGGTCGCCGACGTACTGGAGCGTCACGAGATTCTGCGGACGATCTATCCCGACCGGGACGGTGTGCCGTACCAACGGGTGCTGGCCTGGCCGAAGGTCCCGATCGTTCACAGTGCAGCCCGCCCCGTGCCGAAGCCGTTCGACGTGACGGCAGAGGTGCCGCTCCGGATCACCGTCGTCGCAGAGTCCAACGGAACGACGCTGCTCGTGTTCGAGTTCCATCACATCGCGGTCGATGGGTGGTCTATGGTGCCGTTCGGACGCGATCTGACGCATGCCTACCGGTCGCGGCTGGCGGGTCGAGCTCCGGACTGGAGCCCGCTTCCTGTGCAGTATGCGGACTACAGCCTGTGGAGTGCAGAGCTGCTGGGCTCGGAGTCGGACCCCGCGTCGACTGCGGCCCGGTGCATCGCCTTCTGGCGAGATGCCCTACTAGGCCTCGGAGACCGGCTACCGCTGCCCTGGGACGCGGTGCGATCCGGACCCCCATCGCTGCGGGGCGCCTCGATCGACCACTCATGCGACTGTGACGAACTTGCCCTGGCCCGCGCTGCCCGCGTACACGGCGTGAGTGAGTTCATGGTCGTGCATGCGGCGTGGGCCGCGGTTCTCGCTCGATTCGCCGGAACGTCCGATGTCGTTGTCGCCACACCGACAGCAGGCCGGGGGCGCCGGGAACTGGACGATGTCGTGGGCATGTTCGTGGGGACGACGGTGCTCCGTACGCCTGTCGACACTGCCGGGTCCGTCGCCGAGTTGTTCGCCTCCGTGCGTGATGCCGATCTGGCGGCATTCGAGCACAGCACCCTGCCGTTCGACGCGGTCGTCGAGGCGGTCCGTCCGGCGCGGTCGGCGGTGGCCCACCCACTCGTCCAGGTGATGCTCACCTACGGTGCGCCCACCGGGCCGGTCGAGACGGATCTCGCCGAACTGGGTCTCGAACCGGTGGTGGTCGAGAGCGACAGCATTCGATTCGATCTGGAACTGGACGTTCACTCCGGGGAGACGGGATCGCAGGTTCGGCTGCGTTACGCGACGGACGTGTTCGCCGAATCGACCGCTGAACGACTCGTCGATGCGTTCGACCGCATGCTGACCGTGGTGTGCACCGATCCGTCGGCAATCGTCGGCGACGTGGATCTCGACGGATCCGGCACCGGCCGGTCGGGTGATGCGGCGGATCGTGCCGACGCCCCCTCGGCCACGCTCTCCGAGGTCCTGCGGGATACCGTGGCCGCGCACCGGTCCGATACGGCGATCCGCTTCGAAGACCGGGAATACACGTACGGTTGTCTCGACGAATGGTCGGATCTTCTCGCCTCGCGAATGGCTGCAGCGGGCGCCGGGCCGGAGGCGACGGTCGCACTGGTCCTGGACCGATCGCCCGAGTTCGTGGCGGCTCTGTGGGCAGTTGCAAAGACCGGGGCCGCGTTCGCCGCTCTCGATCCGAAACAGCCCGGCTCGCGGATAGCGTTCATGCTCGCGGACTCTGGCGCGGTCATGGTCGCTACGACCGCGGACCATGCGTCTTCTCTCCCGACCGACCTCCCTCGGATCGAGTGTGCTCGCTCCGGAGGGGTGCCTCCGGAACCGATGTCCGCCCCACGGGTGCACCCGGACCAGACTGCGTATGTCGTCTACACGTCGGGGACGACAGGCAAGCCCAAGGGCGTTTCGGTCTCTCATCGTGGCGTCTCTAATATGATTGCTGCGCAACGCAATTTGTACGAAGTGACGAGTTCGTCGAGGGTGCTGCACGTGGCATCACCGGGATTCGATGCCGCGATCTTCGAACTCGTCATGGCTGCCGCCAACGGGGCTGTGACGGTGATCGCCGCGGCACACGAGTTCGGCGGTGCGGGCCTGCGTCGACTGCTGGCGGCCGAGCTGGTCAGCCATGCAGTCCTCACTCCCGCCGTGTTGGCGACGCTTGATGAAGTCGGGCTCGACGCGCTCCGTGTCCTCGTCAGCGCCGGCGACGTCTGCCCACCGGAGCACGTCCGACGCTGGGCGAGAGGGCGACGCTTCTTCAACGCGTACGGACCCTCCGAGGTCACTGTGATGGCCACGGGTACTGCAGCATTGACCGCGAACGATGCGAACGGCATCGTGCCGATCGGGCAGGCGATTCCCGGTGTGCGCACGACCGTACTCGACCGCCGGTTGCGTGTGGTGCCGACGGGCGCGGTGGGTGAATTGTACTTGGGTGGTGCCGGGCTCGCACGGGCGTACCTGGGACTGCCCGGGTTGACGGCATCCCGGTTCGTCGCCGATCCGTCCGGTCGCACCGGCGAACGCCTCTACCGGACAGGGGACTTGGTTCGGTTCGACAGCAGGGGAGAGCTCTTGTTCGTCGGCCGTTCGGACTCCCAGGTGCAGGTTGGCGGTGTCCGAGTCGAGACGGAAGAGATCGACGCGGTGCTGATCGGGCACCGGAGCGTGCGTGCGACCGCCACGATCCTCCGAGATGACCGACTGGTTTCGTTCGTCGTCACCGACGATCCCGACGAGGACCTGCGAGCGTGGGCGATGTCCAGGCTGCCAGGGCGTCTCGTGCCCTCGCGGATCGTCGAGGTCGGGGCGCTACCCCTCACCATGAACGGAAAGGTCGACCGCGCAGCACTCGCCACCGTCGAATGTGTCGACCAAACGATCTACTCCGCACCGGAGGGGGCGTTGGAGCTGACCATCGCGGACGTCTTCGGCGAGGTTCTGGACGTGAGAGAAGTGGGGCGTGACACCGGGTTCTTCGACGCCGGAGGTACATCCCTGAGCGCGCTACGCGCCGCGCATCAGCTCAGTGACCGCCTCGGCTGTGAGATCCCGGTCTCCTGGCTGTTGCCTGATGCCACTCCGGCAAGCCTCGCCGAGATGGTCGAACGTGGGGTCGCAGAACCGGTGCAGGCGCTCGACATCGTTCTGCCGCTGTACACGTCCGGTGAACGCGGAGCGATCCTCTGTGTGCATCCCGCCGCGGGGGTCGCGTGGAGCTTTGCCGGACTGTCGAGACACCTCGGCGGGGGATGGTCGGTGTACGGACTGCAAGCTCCAGGACTTGCCTCCGGGCAAAGCTATCCGCGAGCCATAGACGATCTGGTGGACCGATACGTTCTCGAGATCCGCGATGCAGTACCGCACGGGCCCTACCGATTGTTGGGTTGGTCCCTCGGCGGAGTGATCGCCCATGCCATCGCGACCCGGCTGCAGGAACAGGGAGAGTCCGTGGTGCTTCTGGCCATGTTGGACAGCGTGATAGATGTCGAGCAGTCCGTGGACTCCGTGGACCTGGACATGGCGGGACTGGTCCGTGAGCTGGAGCCCTCGGTCGTGATCGGCAGTAGCTCGCGAGAAATCGACGGCGCGTCTGCTGCCGCACTTCTCCGTGAAGCCGGAAGCCCGTTCTCGTTCCTTCGACCAGCGACGATTACTGCAATGCACGAGAACTCGCTACTCGCAGGTAATTTGGTTCGCCGCCATCGACCGCGCACATTCGAGGGCGATCTCGTATTCTTCACTGCAGCGAACGACTCTCGTGGCGGAGTCGCTCCGCCTCGGCAGTGGGATCCGTACGTGTCGGGTTCCGTCCGGGAGACGCGGATCGATTGCACTCACGCTGAGATGACCACTCCGGCCGCACTGTCGGAGATCGGTCGTGTTCTGGCCGCCGAACTGGAGGATCGAGGCCAGGCAGAGCGTTCCAGGTCGGAGGTGTCCGGATGACGTGACGTCGCGTGCGGGGACGAACTGACGATTACGAGCAGGCGAGGGCCTGACCTGACAGGAGTGTATGGGGTGGAGATTCAAGATTACGTCCGCATCGTGGCGGCACGGTGGCGAATAATTGCGGTTACCACGGTGGTCGCGATCCTGGTGGCATTGGTCGCATCGTTGATCTCGACACCGATTTACGCCGCGAAGGCGCGGTTGTTCGTCTCCACGAGTGGTTCGTCGGTCATGGAGGCCATGCAGGGCAATCAGTTCTCGCAGCAGCGAGTTTCGTCCTACGCGAAGTTGGCCACCGGACAGGAGGTTGCTGCGGGAGCGATCGCCGCGCTCGGCGTCGATCTCAGTCCTTCGCAGTTGGCGTCACGAGTAAGGGCAACCCCGGTGGTCAACACCGTGCTCTTCGACCTCGAAGTCAGTGACGCCGACCCGGCCCTCGCACAGCAGTTGACGAACGCAGTGGCTACTTCGCTCACCGCCAAGATCGAGGCGCTCGAATCGAACTCGACCGGCCAGTCGTCCGTTGCGAAGGCAACTGTCGTCGAGCCGGCGAAGGTTCCGTCGACACCGGTGAGCCCGAAGACCAAGAGGAACCTCGGTCTGGGATTCATCATCGGCCTCCTGGCCGGCGTGATTTTCGCCGTCGTTCGTGATCGCCTCGACAACACCGTGAAATCGCGGGAGACGCTCGACGAACTTGCAGGTGTCGGGATGGCGGGTTCGGTTCCCTTCGACAAGGAGCGGGAGCAGAAGGCTGCCATTTCGTTCCAGGACGGGTACTCGTCCAGTGCCGAGGCGTTCCGTGAGCTGCGGACCAACCTGCAGTTCCTCGAGGTCGACAATCCGCCGCGGGTCATCGAGATCACCAGTTCGCTTCCTGGTGAGGGCAAGACCACCACGGCGATCAATCTGTCGTTGGCTATGGCCGAGGCGGGATATTCGGTCTGCCTGGTGGACGCCGATCTGCGGCGACCACGGGTCGCGAAGTATCTCGACCTGATCGGATCCGTCGGCATGAGTACGGTCCTCTCGGCTCAGGCCGACCTGGACGATGCTCTCCAGACGAGCGCCTTCGCGAATGTTTCCGTCCTGGCCGCAGGTTCGCTTCCGCCCAACCCGAGTGAGCTGCTCGGATCAACCCATGCAGAGAAGCTGTTCGACGAGCTGCGGGCCAAGTTCGACTTCGTCATCATCGACGCCTCTCCACTGCTGCCGGTAACCGATGCCGCAGTGTTGGCGGTCAAGGTCGACGGATGCCTGGTTGTAGTGCGTCACGGGAAGACGAAGCGTGAGCAAGTGTCCCGGGCGATCGGCAACCTTCGAAGCGTCGGTGCCACCGTGCTCGGCACGATCCTCACGATGACACCTTCGAAGGGCCAGGGGAGCTACGAGTACACGTACTACTACGACGCCGACATGCCGGTGGAGAAGGTCTCGGTCGATCGAAAGGTGGAGCCCGCCGAGGTGGCGGCGCCCACCGCCGGCTAGCTCGAGAATGTGGGCTGTCACGGCTCGTCTCCGGATTCATCGGCGACGAGTCGTGACACTCCGCTGCGATGTTCCTTCATACGGGCCGGGAGCCGTACCGGAGATGAACGTACTGAGAGAGCCCCGACCGCGCGTTCTGCGGTCGGGGCCCTGTCGGCTACGGCTGTCCTCAGCCGATGGCGCTCAGACCGCCTAACCGGCTCACGAACGTGCCGAACTCCGTCAGGACACCCCCGACGCTGCCGAAAAGGAAGTCGATCAATGCAAAATCGCTGGAAGAACTCATGATTGCTCCTTCGTAAGGGTCAACTCGACCTCGACGCGGTGCCGAGGCCGTCGACTGTGCGCTGGGTGATCGATGAGACCGCCCAGCGTGCAGCACTGCTCGGGGCACAGCCACGCGAGAATGTTGAAGGTGAATCAAGCCCCGACGGCGCCCTGGTCGGAAGTCCGGATACCAGGACATCGCATCGTCCGGATGCGATGGCCTACACCGTAATCGACGGGGCGGTTCGTGTCATGCACTCGGACAGAAAGGATTGGCTCCCGGAGTCTTCGGTCCCTGTATCCAGGGTACTTCGGCGGTACTCAGCCGTTGGAACGGAGGTTTCGCAGAAGGCCCTCCAACGCTCGCTCGATGAGGTTGCCGGCGTCTTCGAATACGCTTGTGCTCTGCCTGATCGGATCCGGGACGTCGATCATGCCAGCGCGTGTGACGGCGGCTCGCGCGGCGGCGAATTCGGCGACGGTCGCAGGCCCGATCGCCCGCGCGATGTGCGCCGCCTCCAAGAGCGTGAACGTACGTTTGAGTTGGCGCGGGCTGATCTTGAGCACGGCGTCGCGATGCGCCTCCGTCATCGTCAGGACCAGGTCCGCCGACGACGCGATGACCGGATTGATCTGACGTGCAACGAAACCGGCCGGCGATCCGCCGAGATCGGAAAGAACCTGTGCTGCTTTGGGTTCCATCGGTGACCCGACCACTGCGCGGGTTCCGGCACTCGACGCTGTGATGTCGACGCTGTCGGTGCCCGCGGACCACGCCGCGCTGAGCCTCTCGGCGATAGGTGACCGGCAGATGTTTCCGGTGCACACGAAGAGCAACTGCATGCCGCTGAGTGTAGGTCCGACTGTATAGACTCGGCTTGTTCAGTTCGCACCGGGTTCGAGCGTCGACCGGGTGCGCCCTCGATCGAAGGCGGCTCATGGGTGGGGTTCTGGGAGTGTCGGTGGGATCCGGATTCGTCCGGATCGTGCGCCGCCGATCGCCCGATGCCCACAGCGCCGCCGGATTGCTCGAGCGCCGGACGCTCGTGGTGGACGACCACAACCCGGAGACGCTGGCCGCGGAGTCGATCGGTGTCCTGCTCGCGGGCGACGAGGAGTCCGGATCGCTGCCGTCTGTCGGCATCGCGTACACCGACGAGTCGCAGGCCGCGGCCCTGGATGCCGCGCTGCGCCGGGAGGGGATCACCGACTGTCGGCTGATTCCCGAACTGTCCGCGCTCCTCGCGTATCTGGGGGCCACGCGGGCTCTCGCCGGATTTGCCGCTGTCGTGGTACTCGATCTCGGGCGGTCGGGCACGACCGTCAGTGTCGTCGATGTGGAGACGGGGAGTGTCCATGCCGCCGAACGGATTGCCGCCGACGCCGCGGGAATCGAGGAAGCCGTCGACCTCGCGGACGAACTGCTGACCCAGTCGGGCCGTGGTGCCGATGCGGTAGTACTCGTCGGTGGGGGTGCCCACGTCGCGGGGGTTCGTGAGCATGTCGCCGATCTGGCGGGACTTCCCGTCGTCGTGCCGGACGATCCTGAGTTGTCTGCGGCGTCCGGTGCGGCGCTACTCGGCAGCGGTGGGCGGGCCGCGGCCACGCCATCGCAGGGACCGGAAGCCCATCGACCGATAGCGCGTCGACCGAAAGCGCATCGGCGCGGATCACGCGGCGACGTGTCCCGCCGTCAGGTCCGCAGTGCCGGGGCGGCCGGGGTGATGCTCGCCCTGCTTGCCGTCATCGGTTTCGGACTCGGCTACGGCAGAACTCTTTTCGGATCCGCGCCGGACGAATCGGAGGGCAAGCCGATGACGTCGTCGGTAACGGTCGCGAGTGTGCCGCCGTCGGTTCCTCCGTCCACTCCTCCTGAGGTTCCGGTGTCGACTCCGGAATCCGCCCCGGCGGAGATGCCGCGGACCGCACCTGTGGGTGACACGCTCCCGGTCGTGAACGGCACGGATCGGCCGGCCCGGCCTGTGCCGTCCGTACCGGATTCCCTCGATGCCGTCCTCGACGCTCTCACCGGACTGCCGCTCCCGCAGCTGCCGCCGCTCGAGTCGTTGCCGCTGCCGCCGGTACCGCAGATCCCTCGACTCTGATTCGTCGTCGGTCAGCGCGCGTGGCGTCCGCCGCGGCGTCGCGCGGGCGGGTTCGCACTGCTGCGGGGGCGTGCGAGCAGCGCCGCGATCGCGGTCGTGAGCGGCACCGAGAGGGCGAGGGCGATACCGCCCACCGACGAGCGCACGATCTCGATCGCGACGGCGTCACCGGTCAGCACGTCTCCGATCGATCCGCCGGCCACGCTGAAGAGCAGCAGTAGGGGGAGCGCGCCACCGGCGTACGCGAGCACGAGCGTGTATACGGTGCTCGCGATGTGGTCGCGTCCCACCCGCATGGCCGAGGCGAAGATGGTGCGTCGCGTGGCGGATTGGTCCATCGACGCGATCTCGAACGCGGCGGACGCCTGTGTGATCGTGACGTCGTTGAGGACACCCAGCGAGCCGATGATGAAGCCCGCCAGCAGGAGTCCGGTGATGCTCACGTGCTGGACGTAGGCCTGGACGTCGGCGTTCTGTTGCTCCGAGAGTCCGGTGAGGTGCGTCATCCGGATCGCGATCACCGACAGCACCGCCGCCACCAGCATGGACGCCAGCGTGCCGAGGAGCGCCGAACTGGTGCGCAGGTTCACCCCGTGTGCCAGGTAGAGCACCGCGAAGAGAATCGCGGCTCCCGAGACGAGGGCGACCGGCATCGCGGGTTTGCCGTCGAGCAGCGCCGGCAGTGTGAAGACCACCAGGACGCCGAAGGCGATACCGAGTCCCAGCAGCGCACGCACGCCGCGCCACCGGGCGACCGCGACGATCGCGACGACGAAGGCGGCGACGACGAGGAGCAGCGGGAAGCCCCGGGCGTAGTCGTTGAACGAATAGATCGGGGCGCCGGACGAATCCGTCTGCCGCACCAGCCGGAGGTGTTCGCCCACGCTCAGATTCGGCTGCCCCGGACCGGGCACGATCTCGAGGAGCGTGCGTGTACCGGCGTGGGGCCCGGAGTCGATCGTCACGACGCTGCGGTGGCAGTCGAACCCCGCTCCCGTGTCCGGCGGCGGGGCGGGTTCGCCCGGGAACGCCCGACCGGCGGACGGGCTGCCGCACGGCGCGATGTCCTGCGCGACGACGGTGCCGGCCTCGGTCGTCACGGCGCCGCCGCCCGAGTTCTGGAACGGCAACGGAATTTCGATCTGCTGTTTGTTCGGCCAGAGGAACACAGCCCCGGCGACGACGGCGATCGCAATGGCCACGAGCAATCCGACGACGACGCGGGCCGCGGTCGGTCCGACGGGTGCCGGTCCGTCGAAGTGTCCGTGCCCATGCCCATGCCCGTGTCCGTGCCCACGATCGGGGGTCTGCTCGCGACGGGAGAACAGTTCGGATGTCATCGGATTCGTCTCCGCACCGGACCAGGCTAGCGAGGACGGCGGTAAGCGTCGGTGGCGGGGAGCAGGGGGGGTCGTCCCCGCCACCGGTACCTCGCCGCCCAGGGGGGGAGGGGGCAAGACGAGGCGCTTACGGGCACACGATGGTGCCAATCGGTCAATCTACCTATAGCGCAGCAATCTCGCAGTATTGGGGGTCAAGTATTCGTGTCGTGTCAGCTCGTAACGACACGACGCGCGGGCGCCCCGCCCGGGACAAGGCCCGAACGGGACGCGCGGCGCGCCCGCTACTGCTTGTAGCTCGACAGGAAGTTGCCGAACCGCTCGATCGCGACCGCGAGGTCGCGCGCCCACGGCAGCGTGACGATGCGCAGGTGGTCGTGGTTGGGCCAGTTGAAGCCGGTGCCCTGGACCATGAGGATCTTCTCCTGCAGCAACAGGTCCTGGACCAGCTTCTCGTCGTCGTGGATCTCGTACACGTTCGGGTCGAGGCGCGGGAAGGCGTACAGCGCGCCGCGCGGCTTCACACACGAGACGCCGGGGATCATGTTGAGCCGCTCCCACGCGACGTCGCGCTGCTCGAGCAGACGCCCGCCCGGGAGGATCAGATCCTCGATGCTCTGGTGGCCACCGAGCGCCACCTGGATGGCGTGCTGACCGGGCACGTTGGGGCACAGGCGCGTGGACGCGAGCAGATCCAGGCCCTCGAGGAAGCCCGCCGCGTGCTCCTTGGGGCCGGTGATCGCGACCCAGCCCGACCGGTAGCCGGCGACGCGGTACGCCTTCGACAGTCCGTTGAACGTCAGACAGAGCATGTCGGGCGCGAGCGTCGCCAGCGAGATGTGCTTGGCGTCGTCGTAGAGGATCTTGTCGTAGATCTCGTCCGACAGCAGCAGCAACTGATGCCTGCGGGCCAGGTCGACGAGCTGGGTGAGCACCTCCGCCGAGTACACCGCGCCCGTCGGGTTGTTCGGATTGATGACCAGCAGCGCCTTGGTCTTGTCGGTGATCTTGGACTCGATGTCCGCGATGTCCGGGTTCCAGTCGTTCTGCTCGTCACACAGGTAGTGCACCGGCGTGCCGCCGGACAGGCTCGTCATGGCCGTCCACAGCGGGTAGTCCGGCGCGGGGATGAGCACCTCGTCGCCGTCGTCGAGCAGGGCCTGCATCGTCATCGTGATGAGCTCGGAGACGCCGTTGCCGAGGTAGATGTCGTCGACGTCCAGCTCCGGGAAGCCGGGCACCAATTCGTAACGCGTGACGATCGCACGCCGCGCCGAGAGGATGCCCTTCGACTCCGAATAGCCCTGTGCGTAAGGCAGAGCCGCGATCATGTCGCGCATGATCACATCGGGGGCCTCGAAGCCGAACGGCGCCGGGTTACCGATGTTGAGCTTGAGGATCCGATGCCCCTCCGCCTCCAGTCGCGCGGCGTGCGCGTGTACCGGCCCTCGGATCTCGTACAGCACGTTCTGCAGCTTGGTGGACTGCTCGAGAGCGCGGTGCGGCCGACGGGGACGGGCGGTTTCTGGAGTGCTCACGGCCTCCATACTTCCACTCGAGCGCAAACGGATATCGGAGGGTGCGCTCGGGGTCCGTCGCAAATCGCCACAAACGTCGCACGTGCGACGTGGGCGGGGTCAGATGCAGATGGGGTACACCAGCGATCCGAGCGGGATGACGAGGCACAGCCCCACCGACCCCTGCGCGGGCGTCGCTTCCTCGGCCGATGCCGCCGGTGCGGCGAACGCGGCCAGCGAGAGCGTCATCGCGAGCGCGGCGAGAATTCCGGCAATCCTGCGTGTCATGAGAAAACCGTCCTTCCAGGACGAAATACAGACAGGGTCCCTTCATCGTGAACCCGATGTGCCCTGTGTCACAAGGGTGTCCGACGTGCGAATCGACTACGACGCCGACCATTCACGCCAACCGGACACCCGCACGGCGATCACAGGGCCGGTCGGCCGCATCGACCGGTACTGGCCGTACTTCGCCACCAGCGCGTCGATCCCGGCGGCGCCGACGTCCGAGTCCGGATCCAGTACCTCGGCGGCACCGTCGACCCGGATCCACCACAGGCGCGACCAGTCGTCGTCGTAGTGGTCGACGAGCAGGCCGACTCGCCCCGTGGCGGCGATGTTCGACAGCCGACGCAGACGCCGGGTGGTCTTCGGTTTGTCGTCCACCGCGGTGTAGACGACGTCGCCGAGCACGGCGAACACGACCGGGACCAGGTGCGGCGCGCCGTCGGCCGACACCGTCGCCATCCGCGCGACCGGTGCGTCGACGAACCGCGCGGGCAGGTGCCCGGGCATCTCCGGAGCCATGAGGAAACGCTACGTCGTGGGAGCACGTCCGTGGCTAGGGTTGTCCGCATGACGACTGCCGCGCACACCACCGCCCCCTTCGGATCGTGGATCTCGCCGATCAGCGCCGCCGACCTGGCCGCGAGCGGGCACCCGGTGGACGGTGGGCGATTCGTCGGCGACCAGGTCTGGTGGTCGGAACTGCGTCCCACCGAGGGCGGACGCACGTCGATCCGGCGCCGCGGCGACGACGGCGAGGTGATCGACGTGCTGCCCGCGCCGTGGAACGCGCGCACCCGCGTCCACGAGTACGGCGGCGGCGCGTGGACCGTGACCGACGGCGGGGTGCTGGTGTTCGCCGAGTTCAGCGACCAGCGGCTGTGCCGGTTCGACCCGCGCACCGACGTCGCGCCGGTGCCGATCACGCCGATCCCGCCCGCCCCGTCCGCGGACCGCTACGGCGATCTCGCGATCGTCGGCGACGAGGTGTGGTGCGTCCGGGAGCGTCACGTCGGGGGAGCGGTGCTCCGCGACATCTGCGCGGTGCCGCTCGACGGGGCAGCCCAGGACGATCCGGCCGCGGTGCGGTCGATCGTCGGTGGCTCCGACTTCCTGGCCTACCCGCGGCTGTCCCCGGACCGCACGCGTCTCGCCTGGATCGCCTGGAATCACCCGCAGATGCCCTGGGACGGAACCGAACTCCGCGTGCTCACCCTCGCAACAGGCGAGGTCGACGTCCTCCTCGGCGGCACCGAGGAGTCGGTGCTGCAACCCGAGTGGGCCGACGACGAGACCCTGCGGGTGATCAGTGACCGGAGCGGGTGGTGGAACCTCTACCGCGTCGCCCTGTCCGGCGAGGTTGCACCGGTCCGCCCTATCGATGCGGACTTCGGTGCGCCCCTGTGGCAGTTGGGTGCGGTGTGGCACGTCGCGCTCGACGCCGGCACCCTGCTCACCACCCGGACCGTCGGCACCGACACGCTCGCGCTGCTCGACCCGGCCACCGGAGCACTGCGCGACATCGAACTCGAGGACATCTCGTCCGTGCAGATCTGCGACACCCGAGGCCGTCGAATCCTGCTGCGCTGCGGCGGTGCCCGCGTCGCGTCGGGTCTGCGGTTGCTCGACCTCGGTGCCGGCACGCTCACCGACGTCCGACTGTCGGTCGACGACCTGCCGGACGTCGAGTACCTGCCGGAGGCGCAGTCGCTCACCTTCGAGGGTCCCGAGCGTGAGGTGCACGCTCTCGTCTACGCGCCGCGCAACCCGAACTTCACTGCACCCGAGGGGGAACTGCCGCCGTACGTCGCGTTCGTGCACGGCGGTCCCACCGCGCACGTCGCTCCCGCGGTGCACCTGGTGTACGCCTACTTCACCAGTCGGGGCATCGGCGTCGTCGACGTCAACTACGGCGGCTCGAGCGGATTCGGGCGCGAGTACCGCAACCGACTGCGCGGGCAGTGGGGCATCGTCGACGTCGAGGACACCGTCGCGGCGGTCCGCGGCCTCGCCGATGCCGGACTCGCGGACCCGGACCGTCTTGCGATCGAGGGTGGTTCGGCCGGCGGTTGGACGGTGCTGTCGGCGCTCACGACGGCGGATGTGTTCGCGTGCGGCGTCTCGTACTACGGCGTCGCCGAGCTGATCGAGTTCGTCAAGGAGACCCACGACTTCGAGTCCCGCTACATCGACGGCCTCATCGGCCCGCTGCCCGAGGCCACCGACCTGTACGTCCGGCGCGCGCCGGTCAACAACGTCGACGGACTCTCGTGCCCGGTGCTGCTGTTGCAGGGCCTGTCCGACCCGATCGTCCCGCCGTCGCAGGCCGAGCGTTTCCGTGCCGCACTGCTGGACAAGGGGATTCCGCACGCCTATCTCGCCTACGAGGGGGAGGCGCACGGCTTCCGGCGCGTCGAGACCATCGTCAGTGCCCGGGAGGCGGAGCTGTCGTTCTACGGTCAGGTTATGGGCTTCGAGACGCCCGGAGTGCCGCGGCTGGAGCTGTGGCGGCCGTAGTGCGGTCGTCGTCGCGTGGTCACGCGTCACACACCTTTTGCCGGCATGACACACGATTTCGATGGTGAAAGGGTGTGTGATGCCGGCATTCGGTGTGTGATCCGGTCACGGCCGCGGGGTGTGTTCGACGCGTCCGGTCGGCGGCGGTGAGAGCCGCGCCCGGCTGACGGCGTCACGGATCCGGCGGGCGACCAGGTTCGGGATCTCGAGCTCGTCCCAGATCCACCGCACCACCTGCCAGCCGGCATCCCGGATCGCGTCCTCACGTAGCTTCTCCGCCCACACCACGTCAGCCGGAACCTGTCCGTCCGGTACGAGGCGGCCGTACTTGCCACGCCCGTCGAATTCGCCCACCACACCGAGCTCCTCGAAAAGGAAGTCCACTCGTCCCAGATGATCGCCGTTGGAGGCGTAGAGGTTCGGCTGGCAGTCCGGGACCGGCAACTGCTCGCGCAACATCAGGACCCGACTGCGGGATTCGCCGACGCTCTCGGACCGACCGTCGAGTTGGTCGAGGACCCGGAGGACGCGCCGACGTCCGGCATGGGGAGCGATCGTGTCCGCCGCGGCAGCCACATCGTCGGACGTGATTCCCGTCGCATGCAGCGCGTGATCGCCGACGACGACGGCCTGCTCGAACGGCAGTGTCCGCGCTAGATCCGCCACCGTCCGGGCCACGGTCGTCACCGTGAGTCCGTCGACCTCGGTGATCTCGTCGGGCCGCAGTGTCGCGGAGTGGACGTGGCGGTGCCGGGTGCGTCGGCCGCCGGTCGGACGGCTACGGGTCAGATGCGCGACCGCAAGGGGGGTGTTCCACAGATCCAGCCCATGGATGACGGCCGCGGACTGGTGGCTGAGAACCGCGTCCTTGGATGCAGCCCGCAGGGTTTCCGCCGCCCGGATCCCGTGCCGTTCGTAGGCGTCCAACGCATCGAACTCGGCCCGCGGTGCGTACCGACCCGGCCGGAGCCGTCGCCACGTCCCGGTCCGGCATTGCCGCTGCAGTTGATGGTCGGCGGCCCCGCGTTGAAGGGCCTCGCCGCGTCGGATGATGTGTGAGTCCACATTCGGCATCGTGCCGCCGTCGGCGTGGGGTGGACGTCGCTGATGCTGGTTCAGAGGCTGGGCTGTGGATGACCGAGGACCTGTGGATGGTTCGACGGCACACCAGTTTTCTCGAGTTCACACACATTCTCCACCCCGAATTCGTGTGTGATGCCGAGAAAGGGTGTGTGGCATCGGGGATGTGCAGAAACGACTGCGCCCCCACCTCGAAGGGTGGGGGCGCAGTCGGATCGAACTACTTCTTGCGGCCGGGGGCCTTGGCGCCGGCCTTGAAGCCCAGCGCGCCGGGCTTGGCCTGCGGCGGAGGCGGCGTCGACGCCTCCTGCTTGGGCGCCGGAGCCTCGGCCGGTGCGGCCTCGGCCTGCGGCTCGGCAGGCTGTTCGGGCTCCGAGACGGGCTCGGCAGCAGGGGCAGCCGGGGCAGCCGGGGCCGGTGCAGCGGCAGCGGGAGCGGCCTTGCGGGCGCCCGGTGCCTTCGCGCCGGACTTGAAGCCCAGTCCACCGGCCTTCGCCTGCGGCACAGGCTTGGCCTCGGCAGCCGGTGCCGCCGGAGCCTCGGCGGCCGGAGCGGCCGGAGCCTCGGCGGCCGGAGCCTCAGGCTCGGCAGCCGGAGCGGCAGGCGCGGCGGCCTTGGCGCCGGGAGCCTTCGCCCCGCCCTTCATTTGCAGGCCCTTGCCGCCGGGTGCCTTGGCCCCGCCCTTCATGGCGAGTCCGCCGGGCTTGGCGGCAGGTGCCGCGGGTGCGGCCGGAGCCTCGGCAGCAGGTGCCTCCGCAGCCGGAGCAGCCGGTGCCGGTGCGGCAGCCTTCGCGCCGGGAGCCTTGGCGGCGCCCTTCATCTGCAGGCCCTTGCCGCCGGGTGCCTTGGCCCCGCCCTTCATGCCCAGTCCGCCGGGCTTGGCGACCGGTGCGGCCGGTGCCTCGGCAGCGGGAGCAGCCTCGGCGGCCTGTGCGGCGGCCTCGGCCTTGGCACCGGGAGCCTTGGCGGCGCCCTTCATCTGCAGGCCCTTGCCACCCGGAGCCTTCGCGCCGGGAGCCTTGGCCAGACCCTTCATCTGCAGGCCCTTGCCGGCGGGGGCAGCCTGGGCGGACGGGGTGGCCGCGGCCTCCTCGACCTCCTGTACCCGCTCGGCTTCCTTGACCTCGGCTACAGCCTCGGCGGCGACCGGTGCCGCGGCGACCGGAGCCTTCTCCCGCGGCTCGACCTTGAGGTTCGCGGTCAGCTGCGCGGAATCGAGACGCGTGACGGTCTCGAGCATCATCTGCGCGACGTCGACGACCTCGACGCCCTCGCCCTGGCCCTGCTCCTGACGGGCGGTGACGCCGTCGGTGAGCATGACGCGGCAGAACGGGCAGCCCGTCGCGATCTTCTTCGGCGACGTGGTCAGGGCCTCGTCGACGCGATCGATGTTGATGCGCTTGCCGAGCTGCTCTTCCATCCACATGCGGGCGCCACCGGCACCACAGCACATGGACCGCTCGCCGTGACGCGGCATCTCCTTGAGCTTGGCGCCCGACGCCTCCATCAGCTCACGCGGCGCGTCGTACACCTTGTTGTGACGGCCCAGGTAGCACGGGTCGTGGTAGGTGACGTCCTCGTCGAGCTTGGCGACCGGGACCAGCTTCTTGGCCCGGACCAGGCGGTTGAGCAGCTGCGTGTGGTGGACGACCTCGTAGACGCCGCCGACCTGCGGGTATTCGTTGCCGAGCGCGTTGAAGCAGTGCGCACACGTGACGACGATCTTGCGCTTGTTGTCCGGGGTGCCGTCGAACACCGTGTTCAGCAGTTCGATGTTCTGCATCGCGAGCTGCTGGAACAGGAACTCGTTGCCCGCGCGGCGAGCCGAGTCGCCGGTGCAGGTCTCGTCGGCGCCGAGGACCATGAACTTCACGCCCGCGGTCGCGAGGAGTTCGGCGACGGCCTTGGTGGTCTTCTTCGCGCGGTCCTCGTAGGCGCCGGCGCAGCCGACCCAGAACAGGTACTCGTAGTCCTCGAAGGAATCCGCGTCCTGGCCGTAGACCGGGATCTCGAAGTCCATCTCGTTGATCCAGTTGAGGCGGTCCTTGGAGTTCTGGCCCCAGGGGTTGCCCTTGTTCTCGAGGTTCTTGAACAGACCCGCGAGCTCGGACGGGAACTCCGACTCGATCAACACCTGGTAGCGGCGCATGTCGATGATGTGGTCGACGTGCTCGATGTCGACCGGGCACTGCTCGACGCACGCGCCACACGTGGTGCACGACCACAGGGTCTCGGGGTCGATGATCCCGCCGAGTTCACCCTCGACCGATTCGCCGACGAGCGGACGCTCGGCCTCGGCGCGGGCGGCCTCCGGGATGGCTGCGAGCTTGTTCTCGAGGGCGTTGCCCTCGGCGTCGACCAGGCCGACCTCGTCGCCGCCCATATCCTTGCGGCCGCCGGCCAGCAGGTACGGGGCCTTGGCGTAGCCGTGGTCGCGCAGCGACATGATGAGCAGCTTCGGCGACAGCGGCTTGCCGGTGTTCCAGGCGGGGCACTGCGACTGGCAGCGGCCACACTCGGTACACGTCGTGAAGTCCAGCCAGCCCTTCCACGAGAAATCCTCGATCCGGCCGGCACCGAGCGTGTCGGTGTCGGGGTCGACGTTCTCCATGTCCAGGGCGCGGCCCTTCGACATCATCGGCTTGGCGGCACCGAGGGCGACGCCGCCGTCGTCCTCACGCTTGAAGTAGATGTTCGGGAAGGCCGAGAAGCGGTGCCACGCGACACCCCACGTGATGTTGCGGCCGACCACGTACAGCCAGATCATGCCGGACATCAGCTTGACGAACGCGAAGCACGAGACCATGACGGCGCTCGACGGCAGCAGCTCGGCGACGCGCATCGTGAAGAAGTCGGTCCACGGGTTGGAGTGACCGGTCATCGCGATGCGGCCGGCCTTCACCATGATCATGCCCAGACCCTCGACGAGCACGACGACCTCGACGAAGTACGCGGCGCCGAAGCGGGAGCCGCCGAAGCGGGACAGCCGCTCGGGGATGCGCGGGTGGTTGAGCTGGCGGATCACGATCAGCGTCAGGATGCCGACCACGGTGCCGATGCCCAGGAGCTCGTCCCACAGGTGCCAGACCCACGTGTTACCGAACAGCGGCCAGTGGAACTCCGGGTTGAACGTCTGGCCGTAGGCCTCGAACCACAGGAGGAAACCGCCCAGGAAGCCGATCATGACGAGCCAGTGCGCCCAGCCCACGGTGCGGAACTTCTGCATCCGGGTGTGCGCGATGAACTCGACGATCATCTGCTTGAAGCGCGGGAAGAACGGGCGCCAGCGGTCGGGCGCGGACTGCCCGATCTGCACGGTCTTCGCCATCCGCCAGGCCCCGCTGAGGAACGAGGCCCAACAGACAAGGCTCAGCAGTACGCCGACGGTGCCCAACGTAATCGTCAGGGCATTCATGTCGAAGCCTTTCGTTTCGGGGCAGCACACGTGCCGCCTGTGGGTCAGCCCACAGATCCTAACCGCTCACAAGTTACCCGCCGGTAACTTATCGCTTCTACTAATCGGTAACATAGCGCGTAGCGCGGTTTCCTGCATCTTTACCCCCGATTGTGGTGTCCGGTGGGTGTGGTGGTGCTGTTGACGCAGGTGTCGCCAGGCGGGCTGAACCTCGCGATCCGGGATCTATTCAGTTAACGGTATGTGGTGCCGCTGTGACTGGTGTCGCGTAGGTAGTCCTAACTCGTCCGGGCGGGGTGAAATCTCGCGCACATTCGGACGTTTGTTCATCGAATGGAGCGGATTCATTCACTGATCGAATTGCGTATTCCTGAGTTATGCTTCGCCCGGAATTGGGTGTTCTTCCGCCTCGTTCGCGCAGGTGGGGAGGCATCGACGCTTCCGTGATCGGGAGATCGAAATCGGTCGGGGGGCCACTGTCGGTAGCCACAGAATGGAATGACCGTCCTATGAAGCTGAAGAAATTTGCCGCGACGTCGGCACTCGTGATTGCCGCGATGGGGGTTGGGGCCGGCACGTCGTACGCGGATCCGACTCCGGCACCGAACCAGATCGGTTACCAGGCCCACGTCGACGGGCGCAGCGTCGTGACCGTGCTCGACGCCGGGGGATTCCACGTCACCTCGGACGGCAAGTTCGTCGAGATCCGCAACGACGGCGGTCAGGTGCTCCAGAAGCTGCCGCTGACCTACCGGATCGGGGACCGCGAGTTCTCGATCGCTCCCGTCATCGAGGGCCGTCAGCTGACGCTCACCCCGGAGACCGATCCGGCGAAGGCGACCATGACCGACATCGCCGGCCCGACTCTGCCGCCGCTGCCGATCGACCTCTCGATGCTCGACAAGCTGGCCGAGGGCGTCGACTCCGCGGTCACCGTCGGTTCGTTGATCGGCACGATCGTCGGTGCACTGATCGGATGTGTTGCGTCCGGTTCTGCCGCTCCTGCAACATGCATGGCGGGCATCACCACCGGCGCTGGTATCGGAGGCGTCATCGGCACCATCGTCGCCGCCGGACCCGTACTCGCCTACAACGGCTTCCAGGTGTATCAGACGATGAACGCCCCGGCCCCCGCCGCGGGCTGATCGAGTAGACAGAGCAGAACAAGAAGAAGGGGTTCGCTTCCCGGAGGAAGCGAACCCCTTCTTACTTGTATGGAGTTACGACGTGCGGACCTTCAGCCCCGGATTGGCACCCAGGATCGAATTGATCGGCGTCGCCGACAGCACCGGCCCGGCGCCGCCCGTGGCCTGCTGGACCGCGGTGGCGTCACACGTGCCGACGCCGGCGAGGTTCGAGGCGCTCGAGATGCCGAGGGCCTCGGTGCCGGTGATGATCGGGCCACCGCTGTCGCCGCGCAGGGCGCAGATGTTCATCTTGAAGCCGTTGTCGATGACACGATCGCGGACCTTGATGGATCGGCCGACCTCGGTCACGGTGCCGCAGTTGAAGCCCGTGGTGTTGCCGGCCTTGCACGCGGGCATGCCGACGACCGGGTTCGCGGTGCCGGTGATGCGCAACGCCTCCGCGTTGGGAACCCGGACGAGGTTGTTCGCCAGCAATGGCGCCGACGCGGCATTCGGCCGGATGATCGAGAAGTCCAGGCCCTGGAGGACGGTCTTCTCGAAGGTGCCGACGGTCGGACCTGTCAGATTGCCCACCATGGAGTTGGCGACGGAGGCGGACTGGCTTCCCGCCGACGCCGGGTTGGGGTCGCAGTGTCCGGCGCTGATGTTGACGGGCGCCCCGGCAGCATCGACGGCGTTGAAACCGAGCGAGCACTGCAGGCCGTCGCCGCCACTGCGGGCTTCGTAGGCGTCGCCGCCGAGGAGTTCGTCGGTGCTGAAGTATGCAGCCTGGACACCGGTCGGTGCGGGTTCGAGAGAGCCGAGCGCCGGGCCGAGGACCACACGCGCCGCTTCGCGGAGGGCGGGGGGCAGCAGATCGAGCAGGGGCTCGGCAGCATCCTCGGTGCGGACGACGACCGTGTTGGCGGCGATGTCGACGGAGACGCCGTGGACGAGGTTCGCGATCTCCGGCGGCAGCGTCGCGATCCAGTCGGTGAGCGCGGTGTGGTCGGCGTCGAGTCGCTGCGCGCTGCGTGCGACGTCCTGCGGCGTGAAGCCGGCCTGCGTCACTGCGTCACGGAGAGCGGTGCTGTTGGTCCCCGTCACGCCGACGACGGGGATGCCCGCCGCGTCGAGCCAGGTGCCACCGAACGCGTCGGGGAATTCGACGCCGGCCATCGCCGCGAACTCGGCGAGCCTCTGCGCGGCCTCCGACCGTTCGAGGTACTGGCCGGGGGTCAGCTGCAGATCCCGCTGCAACGCGTCGATCAGTTCGATCGGCAGGTGCGCTGCCTGATCGGACACGCCGGAGGTGTCGGGCCCGGGAACTGCCTGGGCGACGGCAGGAGTGACGAGAAGAAGTGCTGCGGAACCGAACACCGCGGCACGACGTGCGAGCGAGCTTCGCATGTGGGCCTTTCTATCGTCTGCCCTGCGGCCCTGGACCCCGAGGCACGCAGAGAGGAACACCCGGCAGATGCGGGTGTTCCGAGTCGCGTACGACTATATGGTCCGTGGACCGAAGTGCCCACCCGATTCGCCCGATTACTGTGGGCAATTCGCCAATGTCCGTCAGCGATCGGCTGTTCCGGTACGCACCGTCAGTCCGGCACCGAGTCCGCCACCGGACGTCGCGTTCGCAGACTCGAGGATGCTCTGGATCGGAATGCCGAGATTGGTGGCCCCGCCGTCGAACGCGTAGACGAGGTTGGCGTCGCCGCAGGACGGCGCGTCGGTGCTGTTGGATCCGCTGGTGATACCGAGCGCCAGCGTGCCGGTGACGATCGCCCCGCCGCTGTCACCGCCGAGGGTGCACGCGGTGCCGGAGAAGCCGCGGACCACCCGGATGTCGTTGGGGGCGACCGCCAGCAGTGCCTCGACCCGCTCGGCCGTCACGACACCGCACGTGAACGACGACGTCTGCCCGGACTTGCAGATCGGTGCTCCCACGACCGGGACGGCCGTGCCGGTGATGGTGAGGGCGCTGCCGGCGGCGCCGCGGACCACCGGGCGGTCCAGTCCGACACGGACACCGGTGTCGTTGAGGCGGATCAGCGAGTAGTCGAGGCCGTCGACGTCGCCGACCTCGGAGCGCGCGAAGCGGCCGATCTCGAGGCTCGCGGGGACGTTGGCGCGATCGGGCAGGAACACGCTCGCGCTACGGCCCGGCGCGGGGTCGCAGTGGCCCGCACTGATGTTGACGGCGTTTCCGCCTCGGTCGACGGCGTTGAAGCCGAACGAGCACACGCTGATGCCGCCCTCTGGAGTGTCGGCCAGCGGCTGCGGGGACGTGATGTACGTGTCGCCGCCCAGCGGTCCGCGCGCGACCGGCACCGGGCCGAACGACTGCACCTGCACCTTGACGTTGGCGAGCAGCGTGGGCAGGTCGAGCGCGCGGCCGACGGGGCTGTTGGCGACGTCGACGACGATCTGGTTGTTGAGGACGTCGACCGTCGCGCGGCCGATCTGGGACGAGATCTCGCGCGGCAGGTCGGTGACCCAGTGGTTGAAGTCGGCGAGCGACTTCTCCAGGCCTTCCGAGGACACGGCCGCCATCTGGGTCCGGTAGCCGTCGCGCGCCGCGGTCAGAGCGGCTTCGGTGGTGGTCACCGAGACGACGGGGTGTCCGTCGAGGCCCATCCAGGCACCGGCGAACTCGTCCGGCCGTTCGGCGCGGAAGTCGTCGGCGTACGAGACGAGTTCCTGCGCTCGGGCGGCGCGGTCCAGGTACTCCTGGGGGCTGATCTTCAGATCCCGGGTGATGGCCTCGACCAGCTCGGCGGGCAGTTGGTCCGCCGACAGCTGAGAGACATCGGACCCGGAGGAAGTGGCCGGTTCGGCCTGCGCGGACGCGGTGAACGGTACGAGGACGAGGAGCGCAGACGATCCGACGACGGCGACGCGGCGGGCGAACGAATGCACAGCGGCGCGCGGCGCCAGCGGGATACGCATTGAATTCCTTCGGGTCTTCGGGATCAGCTGTCAACAATAGGGCACGTTGCGGCCGACCCGCCGGGGAACAAAGTCCCGAAGTTCAGGATGCGGACGTTTCCGGGCTGCCGTGGCCGAGCGCCCGCAGCATCGACAGCAGTTCCGACCGCGAGTTGGCGCCGAGGCGTCGCCGGATCCGCGCGACGTGATGCTCGACGGTCTTGGGCGCGATGTAGAGGCGGGCGCCGATCTCGCGGTGAGTGAGGCCCAGGACGAGCAGTTCGGCGACGTCGGCCTCCCGCTCGGTGAGAGTGCCCACCGCCGGATCGGTGGCGGCGATCTCGCCGCCGGACTGCGCTGCCGCGGCGCCGCGCAGCGAACGCGCCACCTGGAGCAGCGTCGTCGCGCCGCGGGTGTCGGATACGCGCAGGGCCGCTTCGCCTGCGAGTCGTGCTCCGTCCCAGGGAAGTCCGATGCGGTCGAGGGTGCGCGCTGCGGCCTCCACCTCGGCCGCATCCGCCTCCTCGCGCAGCACGCGCAGCCACACCCGGCCCGCCGCGGCGAGCCCGGCGGCGTACGAGCTGACCTCGGCCGACGCGGCCAGTGCCCGCGCGTGCGGGAGCAACGCAGCCGGATTCTCGCCGAGGATCGCGGCCTGCACCCCGTACCAGTGCAGCGCGGCACCCCACAGCGCGGGTTCGCCGAGCCGGACGAGCAGCTCCTGTGCCTGCTCGACGAGATGCAGGATGCGTTGCTCGTCGCCCAGACGGACCGCGGCCAGCCACAGTTCGCCCAGCGGCAGGAGACCGAAGAGGTCGGCCGAGTATCCGGCGACGACCGGCTGTGCCTGCATCCATTCGCGCTGCAGCGCACCGACATCGCCCTGACGTCGGGCGAGACCGATTCGCAGGCCGTGCAGGAAGAACGATTCCCGGGCGGGGAGTGCCCGGTCGGTGGGCAGGGCGTCGAGGATCGCGGCTGCACCGGCGAGGTCGCCGCCGATCATCGCGGTCCACGCCGACAGGACCAGGTGGCGGGATCGGGTGACGCCGGCGGCGGGATCGAGTTCGAGGGCCTGCCGCAGCACTACCTCGGCGTGGGCGAGTTCGCCCGAATGCAGGCACAGCAGTGCCGTCACGGCGGGTGCGGTATCCGGAAGGATGCGGCTGCGCGCGCTGTTCGACAGCATCGTCATCGCGCGGGTGAGCGAATTCATCGCCATGGCACCGGATCCGGCGATCGACTGGGCCAGGCCGTCGGCGAGCAGCGCGGTGCCGGCCGCAGTGGATGTGGGCGGGCCCTGGTGTCCGCGCGCCAGCATCGCCGCGGCGGGCTCGGGGCGTCCGGCAGCGAGCAGTACGGTTGCGGCGATCGTCGCGTCGACGCCGGCGCGGTCCGGCCCCAGCCACTCGTACAGGTCGGCGCTGTGCCCCAGCTCGCCGCGTTGGGCGGCAATACTGGCCGAGACTCGCACGGCCGCAGTGAGTTCCGAGCGGTCGAGGTCGTCGGCCCGGGTGAGCAGGGCATCGGCCAGCGCGTGCGCTGTGTCCAGGTTGCCGCTGAGGGCACCGGCCTCGCAGCGGCGCAGGGCGAGGGCGTCGGCGTCCGCGCCGGCCAGGATCGCGGAGTCGTAGATCGCGTAGGCCTCCGACGGATCGGCCGAATGGGCTCGGGTGCAGAGGAAGTCGGCAAGGCGGGGATCGTCCAATCCGGATTCTGCGAGCGTACAGGCGGTTTGCACGTCGAGCGTGCCGGCGTCGAGACGCGTCGCGAGCAGCCGGGTCTGCAGGTCGCGCAGCCGCGTCACGCCGACAGCGGATGCCAGCAGCGGGCGGGCGAGGGGCAGGACGGTATCCGATCGCGTCACCACGGAACTCGCGCGGACCCGGTCGGCCAGCGCCTGGCCCTGCGTGGGTGACACTTCCAGGGCCGGGGCCAGGTCGCCGCCGTCGGTGCCCCGTCCGTGCAGGTACAGCGACAGCGCGGCGACGAGATCGCCGTCGAGGTGTTGCAGCACGTCCTGCAGGTGCGAGGTCACCGCCGCGAGGACGGCCGCTTCGCCGTGCCGAACCGCGGTCAGTCCCGCGTCGACGTGGGCGAGTGCGCCCCCGGTCCAGTCGTGCAGCGACCGGGCGAGCGCGGGCGTGAGTTCGAGGCCCCGGGCGCGGGCCCGGTCGGCGATGTCGGCGGGAGTGAGAGCGCCGAGATCGAACACCGAACCCAGTGTCTGCATCGTGGTGCCGAGGGCGCACAGCGCCGGGTCGTGCGGCCTTGGCTCGGTGGCGACGACGATGCAGCGGTCGCCGTTCTGGACGAGGCGATGCAGCGTGGTCACGTCGTCGGTGGACAGGGTGTGCGCGCCGTCGACGACGAGCATCGTGTCGCCGGTCTCGGCGGCGGCGACCGTGGTGACGACGTCGAGGCCCTGCGCGATCATGCGTTCACGAATGGCACTGAGCACCAGTGACTTACCGCTCCCGGAGCGGCCGCGAACCAGGACGATTCCTGTCGATTCCGAACCGACGGTGTCGAGAAGGTCCTGCGCCCCCCGGATCCCGGCGAGGACGTCGGTGCCGGGTGGGCTGGTGGTGGGTCCGGTCGGCATCGGCTACTTACCGATCAGCAGGCCGGTCACCGGATCCACGACGGCCCCGACGACTCCGCCGACGCCGTTCAGGACCGCTCCGACGCCCTTGCCGAGTCCCTCCGCGGCATTGCCGAACCCGGTACCGATCTGGGCCGGGGAGGGGCCCTGGACCGGAGCGGGCGCGGTGCCCCCACCGGCTGCCGGGGGAGGGGTGTACACGGGCTGGGTGGGAGTGTTCGGTGCCGGGTTGTCCGCGGTGGGTGCCGTCGCCGAGACGTCTCCGGGTGCGGGAGCCGGGTCCGCGGCACTCTGCGGCAGTGCCCGTCCGGTCGGGTCGACGCCCGAGGCGGCGGAACCGCCGCGCGCGGCGACCGTCGCGGGGCTCATGGTGGTGCCGCCTCCGGTGCTGCCGACGACGGTCACGGTCCCGTGCGGCGAACTCTCTCCGGTGGGGGCTGCGCCGGTCCCGGCCACGGCGTTCTCGGCGAGCGGCACCGACGATGCCGGTGGAGTGGACTGCGCGGGAGCGGGATTGGCGGCGGTGCCGATCGACAGGCCACCCGCGGCGAGCACGCCGATCGCGGCCGCCGACGACGCGATGATCGCGATCCGGCGCCGGACGTTCGAGCCGCTGCGGGTCGAGTGCAGGCGGGACGGAAACACCGGGTTCAGCGGTTCGGAGGGGCCGCCGTCGCGCGTGCCGGCCGCGGGTGCCGCGGAGGCCGGGAGGCTGGTGGCGGTGACGCGGGTGCCGGCGTCGGCCGCGAGCAGTGCGGCGCCGAGGGCCGCCGTGTGCGCCGGGTTCGGTGCGGCAACCACCGTCAGTCCCAGTTCGGACGAGACGAGTTCGGCGACGAGCGGGATGGCGCCGCCGCCCCCGGCGAGCAGTACGTGGTGCACGTCGCCGGTCTCGACGTCGGCGGCCCGCAGCGCCTCGCGGATCAGGTCCAGAGACGTGGTCAGCGGCGCCCGGACGAGGTCCTCGAGTTCGGATCGGACGAGTCGTACGTCCGTCTCGAGGTCGGGCAGCGTGACCGGGATGACGGTCTCGGTGTCGGTGGACAGGGCCTCCTTGGCTGCGGAACAGTTGCGCCGCAACGCCGTCAGACCCTCGACGACCGCAGGATCGAACGGGTCGAATCCGGCTGCCTTGCCGGTGAGGTCGTCGAGCACGTGTCGGGTGACCAGGTGATCGAACTGTGCGCCGGTCACGTCCTCCGACCGGAGCGTCCGCCCGAGCAGTCCCGCCTCGGCGCCGGTGCGCATCACCGAGACGTCGAGCGATGCGGCGCCCAGGTCGTACACGACGACGACCCCGTCGTCCTGCGGGCCGCGGGTGGACTCGAGCCAGCGCAGGCAGGCAGTGGCCTCGGACGCCAGGATCACCGGCGGCAGGCCGATGCGCTCGAGTGCCGCCTCGAGTGCTCGAACCGTGTGGCCGTTCCACGATGTCGGATGGGTGACGACGATCGGCGTCCGCTCGTCGGGGGCCGAGCCGTCGTCCGCGCGGATCTCGTCGGCGAGGCACGTCACGGCCGCCGCGAACAGGTCCTCTCCGGGATGGGCTCGACCGTCGGGACCGAGAAGTCCGACCGGATCCCCGACCCGTTCGACGAAGCCGGTGAGGCCCGGTCGACTCGTCCCCGAGGAGCCGAGCGTCGCGGTGCCGTCGGGGGACAGCTGGACGATCGTCGTCCGGGACGCGATCACCGAGGCGGTACCGTCTTCCCCCGACCCCCCAGACTCGCCCGACCCTCCGACACGAGTGACCGCGGCGTCCGAATTGGCCGTTCCGACAGCAATTCCGAGCCCTGCGATCATGTCGTTCTCCGATGCTTTCGGGGCGGGGTGCGGCACCGCCGGTGGTAAGCCGATTGTCGGCGGCGCGGCACCGAGCGTTACGGGAATCGCCTGCGGCCGCCGCAGGTTGGGGGCTCTCCCCCTATCTGCCGACGATCCCCTATACGGGGTCGACGGGGTCCCCCTCGCGGCACTCGGGGGGATCTGCCCCGTTACCCGCCGGCCGCCGAATTCGTAGCGTGGAAGGCAATCTCGCCGCGGTTCCCCGTCGGTCCTCACGGAATCTGTGGCAGCCTGCTTTTCTACTGTCAGGAGCTTTCCCATGGCCAGCAACGCGGTTCTCGACTTCATCCTCCGGCTCCTTCGCGACGAGGAGGCCGCCGCTGCGTACTGCGCGAATCCGCAGGCGTCGCTCACGGCGGCGGGTCTCGGCGACCTGTGCCACGCGGACATCGCGGCCGTCGCGCCGATGGTGGCCGAGTCAGGACTGTTCGGAAACGCGGCCGGCGACCTCGGCGCGATCCTCGCGGCGGGTACCACCGCGGCCGGCACCCTCGGTGCGGCTACCGGCGGCGGCCTCGGTCTCGGCGGCGGGCTCGGCGGCAGCGCCGGTCTCGGTCTCGGTGCCGGAGCGGGTCTCGGCCTGGGGGCCGCGGCCGGTGGTGGCTTCTCCGGCGACTTCGACTTCGGCGGCGACATCGCCGCCGCGCTCGGTGCGGCGCTCGCGGCCGGCGGCTCGATCGGCGCGCAGTTGGGTGCCGCGCTGGGCGGTGCCTTCGAGGCCGCCCTCGGTCTCGGCGGCGGCCTGGATCTGGGCAGCCTGACGGACGTCGGCGGCTCGATCGACCTCGGTGGCGCGCTGGCCACGGCCCTGGGCGGTGTGCTCGACGTGAACGGGTCGCTCGTGACCGATCTCGGTACCGCGCTGAACGCTGCGTTCGCGGGCGTGGGCAGCCTGGATCTGGATGGACTCCTGTCGGTCGACGGCGGGTTGAGCGCCGCACTCGAGAGCGCATTCGGGATCGGAGGTGCGCTGGGTGGGGAGCTCGGCGCCGCCCTCGGTGCGCTCCTGGATGCGGCAGTTGAGGCCGGCGCTGAGCTCGGTGGGGGGCTCGGCGCCGGTTTCGACGCCGCACTCGACAGCGCATTGGCGCTCGGCGGCAGCCTCGGTGGTGCACTCGGCGGCGACCTGGCGGGCCAGCTGGGTGCGTCGCTGAGCGGCCTGCTCGAATCGGCCCTGTCGATCGGTGGATCGATCGGCGGGGACCTCGGTGCCGCGCTGGGCGGCGCCCTCGAACTGGGCGGCATGGTAAATGTCGCCGACCTCGTGAACATCGACGGCGCACTGGACCTCGGCGCCTCGCTCGGCGGTCTGCTGGGCGGCTCGCTCGGCGTGGACGGCGCCCTCACCGCGGAACTCTCCGCCGCGCTGGGCGCGGCCCTCGACGGTCTGGGCAGCCTGGACCTGACCGGCCTGCTCGCGACCGGCGGCGGTCTGACGGCCGCGCTCGAGAGCGCGTTCGGCATCGGCGGCGACCTGGGCGCGCAGCTGGGTGCGGCCTTCGGCGGCGTCCTCGACGGCGCGGTCGAGGCCGCCGGTGGTCTCGGTGGCTCGCTGGAAACCGCTCTCGGCGGCGCCCTCGGCATCGGCGGTGACCTGTCGGCGGCACTGAACGGTGCGCTCGAGTCGGCGCTGTCGGTGGGCGGCAGCCTGGGGACCGAGCTGGCCGGCAACATCGGCGGCGACCTCACAGCGGCGCTCAGCGGCGCGCTCGAATCCGTGCTCGCCGCAGGCGGTTCGGTCGGTGCGGACCTCGGCGCCGCGCTGGGCGGTGCGCTCGAGGGCGGGATCGGCGGAAGCCTCGACCTCGACGGCCTGCTCGGTGCGGGCGGGGATCTGGGCGCCGCGATCAGTGCCGCGCTGGGCGGTGCCCTCGACGTCGACGGTGCGCTCACAACGACGCTCGGCACCGCGCTGAACAGCGCACTCGCGCTCGGCGGCAGCCTCGAAGTGGGTGCCGGCGCCGACCTCGGCGGACTGCTCGAGGGCGCGTTCGGAGTCGGCGGTTCCGCGGGTGCCGACCTCGGTGCGGCCCTGGGTGGAGTGCTCGGCGGTGGCCTCGAGTCCGGCGGCTCGCTGGACCTGGGCAGCGTGCTCGCCGGGGATGGCGGGTTCGGCGCCGAACTGGGCGGTGCGTTGAGCGGACTGCTCGGCGGCGGCGGCTCCCTGGGCGGCGACCTGGGCGCGGCGCTCGACGCGGCGATCGGTGCCGGCGGCGGGCTGGGCTCGACCGGAGACCTGGGTGGCCAGTTGGGCGGCGGCGTCGACCTCGGCGGGAACCTCGCGGGCGACATCTCCGGCGCGCTCGACTCGGCGCTGGGTGGTGGCCTGGGTGCCGGACTCGGCGCCGGTCTGGGTTCGACCGCCGGTGCGGATCTGGGCGCGAGTCTCGCCGGTGCCCTCGACGGCGCGGTGGACGCCGCGACGACGGCGCTCGGAAACGCCCAGATCGGTGGCGACTTCGGTTCCAGCGCGGGCTTCGACGCGGGCTTCGACGCCGGGGCCGCGGGGACCGGCATCTCGGGCACGGGCGACATCGCGGCCGACCTGACCGGTGAGGTGAACTCCGCGCTGCAGGGCGCGCTCGACGCTGCCGGAAACGCGTGGTCCTCGATCGACGTCGACGCGTTCGGTTCGGGCCATTCGGATGCCGGCCTGTTCGCGAACGGCCTCGGTGACCTGGGCGGACACATCGATCCGGTCGTGGTCGATCCCGCTGCGCTGCTGGATCAGGGACACGATCTGCTGCCGTGACGGCCGGACACGGTCTGTAACGAACGGGGTCCCGTACGCGCTAAGGCGAACGGGGCCCCGATTCGTATCCAGCGGAGCGGCGGATCAGTCAGTACGCGGACGTCGGTGCGCGTGCAGGTCGGAAGAGAAGCGGGGCAGCGGGACTCATGGACAACGTCGATAGCGCCACCTCGGAATCAGCCCTCACGAGCCTGCTCGATCGGACGTCGGAGATCGCGGCGTCCGCGGCCAGGGCGGATCTGGTGGATCGTCTCGCCGTGGTCCGGCGCCGCGTCGTCGACCCGCGGTTCCGCGTCGTCGTGGTCGGTCAGTTGAAACAGGGCAAGAGTCAGTTCGTGAACTCGCTGCTCAATCTGTCGGTGTGCTCGGTGGGCGACGACGAGACCACCGCGGTGCCGACGGTGGTGCAGAACGCCGAGCACGCGTCCGCGGAACTGGTCCTCGCCGAGCCCGGTGGCGAGACGCGCCGGGTGGACGTGCCACTCACGGAACTGGATTCGGTGACGCCGTCGACCCCGCTCGCTCAGGGCCGCGAGGTGCTGCGGCTCGAGGTGAACGCGCCCAGCCCGCTGCTCGCGGACGGGCTCGTGTTCGTCGACACTCCCGGCGTGGGTGGTCACGGAAACCCGCACGCGGCAGCCACTCTGGGGCTGCTGCCGGGAGCCGACGCGGTGCTCGTGCTCTCCGACGCCAGTCAGGAGTTCACCGAACCGGAGATGGCGTTCCTGCGGCAGGTTACGGGTTTGTGCCCCGCGGTGGCGTGCCTTATCACCAAGACCGACCTGTACCCGCACTGGCGGCGGATCGTCGACGCGGACGCCGAGCACCTGACCCGCGCGGGAATCGACGTCCCGCTGCTGCCGATCTCGTCGCTGCTGCGCTCGCACGCACTGCGCCTCGACGACCAGTCGCTGCACGACGAGTCCGGGTTCGCGGCACTGTACGACTTCCTCCGGGAACGGGTCATCGACCACGCGGCGGGCGGACTGCGCCGGGCCGTCTCCCTCGACGTCCACTCCGTCGTCGAACACCTCATGCTCTCGCTGGGCAGCGAGCTTGCGGCGCTGCGCGATCCGGCGAAGGGGGCCGCGGCCGTCGCCGAGTTGCAGCGCGCGAAGGCCGTCACCGAGGAACTGCAGAAGAAGACGTCGCGTTGGCAGCAGACGCTCGCCGACGGCGTCGCCGATCTCGCGTCGGACATCGATCACGATCTGCGCGATCGGCTGCGGCAGGTGACGCGGGAAGCCGAACGCGCCGTGGACGAGTGCGATCCCGGCAAGGAATGGGACGAGCTGGGGGAGTGGCTCGAACAGCAGATTGCGCAGTCGGTGGGCGACAACTTCGTGTGGGCGCACGAGCGCGCGCTGTGGTTGGCGGAGGTGGTGGCCGAGCACTTCGCCGACGCGGGCACCGTCGAGCTTCCGCACCTGGACGTCGGCGACCTCGACAGCGTGCTCGATCCGGTGGTCGCACTGTCGGACCTCGAGTCGGGTCGCATCGGCATCGCCCAGAAGGTGCTGGTCGGCATGCGCGGCTCGTACGGCGGCGTGCTGATGTTCGGTCTCATCACGACGCTGATGGGCATGACGCTGCTCAACCCCGTGTCGGTGGGTGCCGGTGTTCTGCTCGGCACCAAGGCCTATCGCGACGACCGGGAGACCCGGGTGGTGAAACGGCGCGCCGACGCCAAGGTCGCGATCCGGCGCTTCACCGATGACGTGAGCTTCCAGGTGGGCAAGGAGTCCAAGGACCGGTTGCGGCTGATCCAGCGCCTGCTGCGTGACCACTTCACGGCCATCGCGGAGCAGACGCTGCGTTCGCTCGCGGACTCGTTGCGGGCCGCTCAGGAGGCGGCGAAGGTCGAGTCGACCGAGCGCACCCGGCGCACCGGTGAGGTGGAGCGGCAGATGGCCGCTCTCGGGACGTTGAAGGGCCGTGCGGCGCAGCTGTTCCCGGTCGAGGCCACCGCGAACGAGGAGCTGTCCGCGTGACCGCCGCGATGACGCTGGGCCGGGCCCGGGATCTGATCGCGGCCGCCAAGGTCGCGTACTCCGACAACTTCGAGGCGCGCGCCCAGTTGGCCGAGTGCGCGGCCCGGCTCGAGGAGCCGCTGCGGATCGCGCTGGCCGGATCGCTCAAGGCCGGCAAGTCGACCCTGCTCAACGCGTTCGTCGGGCAGGACATCGCCCCCACCGACGCGACCGAGTGCACGCGGGTCGTCACGTGGTACCGCAGCGGCACCACTCCGGCGGTCACCGCCCGGTACGACGGCGACGCATCGGCCAACGTGACGGTGCGGCGGCACGAGGGACGGCTGACGTTCGACCTCGGCGACCTCACCGCGGACCGCGTCGACCGCCTGGACGTGGAGTGGCCGGCCAGTGCGCTGGCACAGACCACGGTCATCGACACCCCGGGCACGTCGTCGCTGTCGAAGGATGTCTCTGCCCGCACGTTTCGGATGCTCACCCCGGAGAACGCGGTGTCCGGGGCCGACGCCGTGGTGTACCTGCTGCGCAGCCTCAGCGCGTCCGACGTCCAGTTCCTGGGTCGGATCGGCGCGCACGTGGGCGGCGAGTCGGGGCCGCTCGGGGTGGTCGGTGTGGTCTCCCGTGCCGACGAGGTGGGGGCCGGCCGGGCCGACGCGATGATGTCGGCGCAGGAGGTCGCGGCGCGGTTCACCGACGAACTCGAGCTCACCGGGCTGTGTCAGGCCGTGGTGCCGGTCGCCGGGTTGCTGGCGCTGGGCGCGCGCACGTTGCGGCAGAGCGAGTTCGCGGCGTTCGAGGCGCTCGCCCGGGTGCCCGACGCCGACCTACAGCTGGCGATGCTCTCCGCCGACCGCTTCTGCCGGGACGACGCCGCGCTGCCCGTCGACGAGGCGATGCGACGTCAGCTGGCAGACCGGTTCGGGCTCTTCGGAATTCGGCTCGCGATCATGCTCGTCCGGCTCGGCGTGAGTGATTCGCCGAGTCTCGCAGCCGAACTGGTCGCGCGCAGCGGACTCGACGAACTCCGGCAGGTGATCGACGTGCAGTTCGGCCAGCGCGCCGAGCAGTTGAAGACGCACTCCGCTCTGGTCGCGCTCGAACGGGTGCTCACCGCGCATCCGACGGACGCGACGGCGCGCCTGCTCGACGAGGTCGGACGCCTGCTTGCCGACGTCCACGGGTTCCAGGAACTGCGGATGCTGGGACGGCTGCGCAGCGCCGAGACCGGGCTTTCCGCAGAGGATCTCACCGAACTGCAGCGGCTCATCGGCGGTTTCGGCATCGATCCGGCACAGCGTCTCGGACTGGGGGCGGACGCGTCGATCGAGGACGGCCGGGAGGCCGGGCTCACCGCGGTGCGCAAGTGGCGCGAGCGGGCCGCGCACCCGCTCGTCGACCAGTTCACCGCGCGGGCGTGCCGCGTCGCGGCCCGCAGCGCCGAGGGCGTGCTGGCCGATCTCGGTGGTACCGGCGGCGCCGGTGGGTACGGCGGTGCGATGCGCCTCGACCTCGACACCGGGTCGGTGCGGGTGACGCCGGCCTAGCTACTGCTCGTCGAGCGGCCGCAGAAAGTGCCCGGCGATGTCGAGCGCGGGACCGGAACTCTCGCCCGAGACCACCAGCACCGCGAACGCGACGGTGCCGCGGATCCCGACGAACCAGCCGTGGGAGTGCTTGCCGTCGCCGAACTCCGCGGTACCGGTCTTGCCCATCAGCCCGGAGATGTCGGAGAGGCTCGTGGCGGTGCCGCTCCGGACGGCCTCGGTCATCATGGCTTTCAGATCCCGCACGTGCGCCGGGTCCAGCTTGTCAGGCTCGTGGTCGGCGGTGGTGGTCTCGCCGCCGATGAACTGCGGCAGCGGGGCGCTGCCGCGGGCGATCGCCGCCGCCACCATCGCCATGCCGAACGGGCTCGCCAGGTTCTCGCCCTGGCCGATCGCCGCCTCGACCCGCTTCGCGGGGGTGTCCGCGGACGGCACCGAACCGGTGACGGTCGTCAGCCCCGGCATCACGTAGTCGACGCCCAGACCGAACTCGCGCGCCTGATTCTGTAGGGCGTCGGCAGGCAGACCGACCGCGAGCCGGCCCATCGTCGTGTTGCACGAGTGCGCGAACGCGGTGTGCAGCGGGACCCGGCCCAGATCGAACTCGTCCTCGTTGGGGATCACGCGCCCCTCGATGTTCGCGGTGCCCGGGCAGTCCACGACGCTGTCCGCATTCACGGCGCCGCTGCGCAGCGCCGCCATCGTCGTGACGGTCTTGAACGTCGACCCCGGCGGGTAGAGGCCGGTGAGGGCGATCGGGCCGGACCGGTCGGCGGTCGCGTTCTGCGCCACCGCGAGCACCTGGCCGTTGCCGGAATCGAGGGCGACCAGCGCGGCCGCGCGGGGTTCGGTGTCCACCGCCCGCTGGGCCAGATACTGCATCCGGGGATCGAGCGTCGTGCGCATCGCCGTCCCGTCCGGCGGATCGCCGCCGGCGAGGGTGCCGGTCACACCGCCGTCGGCGTCGACGGCCTGCACCCGCCAGCCCGCCGAATCCTTCTGTCGCGCCTCCCACGTCGCCCGCAGCCCGGCCACGACCGGGGACGTCATCTCCCGATCGACGGTGAGTAGCCGCAGCTGGTCGGACAGGTGGATGCCGGGAATCCGTTCGAGTTCGGCGCGGATCGGTTCGACGTCCTCCTGCCGCAGCGTCACCAGGTTGACCCGCTCGTCCGGCTTCGCCGGCTGACCGGTCTTCGGCGGCGCGAGTTCGAATCCGGGCACGGCCTTCGCCAGCAGCGCCGTCAGCCGGGTGCGGACCGCGGGGACGAGCGCGCTCGATTCGACGTCGACCACTGTGACCGTCCGCGGTTCCATCAGCGCCATGCCGTTGGCGTCCAGCACGGCCCGGGTGTCGGTGACCGGCGTGTACTGCAGCGCCTGGTCGCCGCGGAGTCGTTCGTTGACCACGGCCGCCGACCAGGCGACGCGCCGGGACCCGTCGGCGCTCGTGAGCGGCACCGTCGTCGAATAGCTCCACGTGCGGCCGCTGCCGAAGTCCCAGTCGGCGCGGTACGTGAACGCGGAGTCGTCGGCGTGCTCGACCGTGAAGTCGGCGTCGGCCTGCTCGCCGAGGCCGTCGAACGTGCGGAATAGCACGTCGCTCGCGCCGTCCGGATCGTCGGTGAGTGCCGCGGCCGCGGCGACGTCGGCGTCGCCCAGGGCGCCGACGAACCTCTTCGCCACCTTCTCACCGGAGTCCGGTCCGCCCAGCACCCCGCACGACGTCAGCGTCACCACCGCCGCGAGCACCAGCGCGCCGCGCTTCCACCTGACCGGGTTCGTCCCGACGGGGGCCATCGTCACTCCGCTCGTTCGACTGCGATACCGAATGGCAGCGAAGCATCGATCCGGCGGGCCAGTCCAATATGCTATCGGGGTGAGCGCAATACTCGATAAGTATAAGAGCAGTTCAGAGTCGTAATGAACCTGCTTCTGCATCTCGAGTTCTTCATCGCCGTGGCCGAGGAACAGCACTTCGGCCGCGCCGCCGCGCGCCTCGGGATGACGCAACCGCCGCTCAGTCAGGGCGTGAAGAAACTCGAGCGCGAACTCGGCGTCACGCTGTTCCACCGGGGATCGAAGGGCGTCGTGCTCACCGCGAGCGGGCAGGCGCTGCTGCCCGACGCGATCGACCTGGTCCGCCAGGCCCGACGGTTCACCGACACCGCGCGACGTCGCCGTGTCCAGGACCGCACGCTCCGGGTCGGGGTGATGCCGAAGGTGCCGACCGCGCTCGTCGCGGATCTCGCCGCCACCATCCGAACGTTCGACGAACCGGCGCGCGTCGAGGTGAGCATCGCCCCCAGCACCGACCTGGTGGACCAGTTGGCCGCCGGCGCGCTCGATCTCGGGGTCATCGAGCACCCCGCGCTGGTGGACCCGCTCACCGGCACCGACGTCGTGCCGCTGCCGTTGACCCTGTTGGTGCCCGCGTCGCATCCGGCCGCCGGGCACCACCCGTGCGGACTGTCCCGGCTCAGGGACCTGCGGTTCGCGTCGCCGCCCCGCTCGGACGGCCCGGCCGCGTACGACCTGCTGGACGACGCGTTCGCCCGCGTCGGCGCCGATCTCGACGTCGTCAACGCTCCCGACGACCGATGGGCGCTCGCACTCGTCGCGGCCGGGCAGGCGTTCGCGCTCACCGCGGACAGGGGCCTCGCCGCGCCCGGCGTGGCGCGGGTCCGTCCGGACGACGACTCGATCCGACTGCGCCTGCGCTGTCTGCGGTCGTCGTCCGCGGACGTGCCGGACGGCGTGCTCGACGCGGTCGCCGACCGGATCGCCGCGTACGCGGCGGACGGGGAGGGGGCGTCGTGACCGGGACGAGTCGCGTCTCGGACGTGTTCGCCGACGCCGCCGTCCGCGGATGGATGCACGCGATCCCCGTGGGGGACGGGCGCGCCGAGGTCGCGGTGGCCGCCGACGACCCGGTGGTGATGGCTTCGGTGTACAAATTGCCGCTCGTCGTCACGTTCTGCCGCCTCGTCGAGGCCGGTGACCTCGACCCGCGGCAACAGGTGACGCTCGACCCGTCTACCCGCACCACCGGACCGACCGGCGTCTCGCAGATGTCGGATCCGGTGCGAATGTCGCTGCGTGACATGGCGCGGTCCATGATGGCGATGTCCGACAACGCCGCCGCCGACGAACTGCTCCGGCGCGTCGGTGTCGATCGGGTGAACGAGACCATGCGGTCACTCGGGCTGTCGTCGACGCGGATCATCGGTGGCACGTCGGAGATTCTCGAGTCACTGGTGGCCGACACCGGCACGCGGTCGCCCGCCGAGGCGTTCGCGGCGATCGGCGACAATGACAGTCTCGTCTTCCCCAGTGGATACGACCCGGTGTTGTCGAGCGCGACCACGCCGCGCGACATGACCACGCTGCTGTCGGCGGTGTGGACCGGCGCGGTGCTGTCCGCGGATCAGACGGCGTTCGTGCGCGCGGTGATGGCGAGTCAGGTGTTCACCGCGCGACTGCGGTCGGGATTCCCGTTCGCGGACGTCGTGGTCGCCGGCAAGACCGGAACGCTCGGTGCGGTTCGAAACGAGGTGGGCGTCATCGAATTTCCCGACGGCGACGCCTTCGCGGTCGCGGTGTTCACCCGCGCGGCGCGTGCGGATGCGTTGTTGCCCAGGGCCGATGCGGCGATCGGCCTCGCCGCCCGCACCGCGATCGCGGAACTACGACGGCGAGGCTGATCCGGCCGTTCCGTCGGTTCCGTGCAGCACTTCCGTGGGTCCGCAATACTCGAGGGAGGCGTCGGTGCTCCGACGTCACGAGGATCGAGGAGGTCCTTCGTGCTGCTCCGATTACCGGGTGTTTACCGACCACAAGCGGACAGTTTCCTTCTGGCGCAGGCGCTGCGCGCGGAACGTATCGGACCGAGGACGCGGGTCCTGGACCTGTGCTCGGGCACCGGTGTGCTGAGCGCGCAGGCCGCCGACGCGGGCGCCGAGAACATCACGGCCGTCGACATCGGGCGCAGGGCTCTGATGAACACCCGGATGAATCTGTGGCTCAGACGCACTCGGGTGCGTGTCGCTCGCGGTGATCTCACCGCGCCGGTACGGGACGAACAGTTCGATCTGGTGGTGTCGAATCCGCCGTATGTTCCGGCGGCGAGTGACCGAGTGCCGGCCAGCGGTGTGGCGCGCTGCTGGGATGCGGGGCGCAACGGCCGATCGCTGTTGGACCGGATCTGTGTCGAGGTCCCGGAGATCCTCTCCCCGAGCGGGGTGCTGCTGTTGATGCAGTCCGCGCTCGCGGACGTGGGGAAGACCCACGTGATGCTCGAGGAGCAGGGGCTGGAAGTGGAAGTCGTTCGTACCGAGGAAATACCGTTCGGTCCGGTCACGATCGGGCGCCGTGACATGTTGCTCCGCCGGGGACTCATCGACGCCGGGCAGGACCACGAACGTTTGGTCGTCCTCAGGGCGGGACGTCCGGGAAGGGCGGAACATGACTGATGTCGTCGACCCCGATGTGGTGGTCACCGTGTGTCCCGACGGGCCGCTGCTCGTACGCGGTCCGGTGGCACTCGTCGACGGTGCGGGAGCTCCGATCGCGAACGAGCGAGCCACAATTGCGTTGTGCCGCTGCGGTCGTACGGCCCGGCCGCCGTTCTGTGACAGCTCCCACAAGCGGAAGAAGATCTCGAGGTCCTGAATCCCGGCCTGCGTCAACTCGAGTCGGGCAAACGTTCTCGAGTGGATCCGAGTCGGGGCGTCCCGGTGAATCATTCACAGATCTGTCCACAGGTGTGAGTAGTCGGCTTCGGGTTCGTTCCGGAGACGCGCTGTCCGGCAGAACAGTCCGTCTGCAGTCATGATGAAGGTCCGGCCGGAAACCTTGCGAACGACGAACAGACGGAAACGAGGTGGAGATCTGATGACGACTCGAGAAACAGGAAGTCGCGCCGAGTCCGACCGAAAGACGTTGAACGCGATCGCCGCGAGTCTCGACGCGATGATCGGGAGCGGAGAGAACGTCGAGAACGCGAGAGTCTCGCGCACCGTGTTGCGGCGTGACTTCGGCCTGGTGCACAAGTTCCTGACGGCATACGACATCGGGCAACCGGGTCTCGTCGACGCGGACGAGTTCGATCGACTGGTGGCGCAGTACACGTAGCCGATCCCCACACGAACGGAGGAACGAGACGAATGACCCCACAGGAGAAGAAGGACCGTGTCCCCGCTCAGGAGGACGCTCAATCGGATCCGGGCGGACGCGACACGTGGGCAGAGGAAGGCGGGGCGACGACACGCGGGCCGGCGACCGACACCGACTCGGACGCCGGACACGACTGATCGGACGACCGATGCCGATGCCGATACCCGAACCGCGCGGTCCCGTCAGTGCCGCGCTCGTCGCGGTGCTGACGGGGGCCGACGAACCGGCCGTCGTGAACACCGTGGCCCGCGGGTACCGGGCGGAGCCGGTGGGTGACGTGCTCACCGACGACGACGCCCAGCTGGCCCTGACGCTGCTGTACGAACTGCATCTGCACGGCGTGGACGGCGCGGACGACGGACTCGAGTGGGCGCCGGAGCTGATCGCGGCTCGCGCCGAGCTGGAGGCGCCGTTCGAGGCCGCCGTTTGCGACCTCGTCCGCCCCCGAGTGGAGAAGGTCGACTCGTCCGACGTCGTGTCGGCGCTGTGGGAGATGACCGCGCCCACCGCCGGTCCCGGGTTGTCGGGCTTCATGGCAGCGGAGGCGACCGAAAGCCAGTTCCGGGAGTTGCTGATCCACCGATCGCTCAACCAGCTCCGTGAGGCCGACGTCCACACGCTCGGGATCCCGCGGCTCGCAGGTCATCCGAAGGCGGCGCTCGTCGAGGTGCAGGCCGACGAGTACGGCGGCGGGCGGTTGGAGCGGATGCACTCGCAGCTGTTCGCGACGACGATGCGCGAGCTCGGACTGTCCGACACGTACGCCAATTACCTCGACGACGTTCCCGCGGTGACGTTGGCGTCGCTCAATGTGCTGTCACTCTTCGGGCTGCACCGCCGGCTGCGGGCCGCGCTCGCCGGGCACCTGTGCGCGGTGGAGACCACGTCGGCGCTGCCGAGCAAGAAGTACGCCGCCGGGCTGCGCCGTCTGGGTTTCGGCGTCGCGGCCACCCGGTTCTTCGACGAGCACGTCGAGGCCGACTCGGTGCACGAGCAGATCGTCGTCCGCGATCTCGCGGGCGGGCTCGTCGAGCAGCGGCCGGACTGCGTCGGCGACGTGTTGCTCGGTGCCGCGGCGTGCCTGGCATTCGACGACCTGGTCGGCGACCACATGGCCGATGCGTGGGGTCGCGGCGCCAGTTCGCTGCGGGTCCGCGGGGGTTGAGAACGCCCCGCTCGGGCCTTCTTTACCGCTCGAGCCTGCGTAGCGCCGACAGTGCCGCGTTGTGCCCGCCCATCCCGTGCACGCCGCCGCCCGGCGGTGTCGATGCGGAACAGATATAGACGCCCGGAATGCCCGTCGCGTACGGATCGAGCGCGATGCGGGGGCGCGAGAGCATCTGCACCGGATCGTTGGCACCCGACGCGATGTCGCCGCCCACGTAATTGGGGTTGTACCGGGGCATCTCCACGGCCGACCGGGCGAAGGTGCCGACGATCCGCTCGCGTAGGCCGGGCGCGAACCGCTCGAGCTGCCGCAGGATCGCCTCGGTCGCGTCCCCGGTGTAGCCGTGAGGAACGTGCGCGTACGCCCACACCGGGTGCACGTCGCCCGACGAGCGCGAAGGGTCGGCCAGGTACTGCTGGGCGACCAGGACGAACGGACGCTCCGGCATCCGGCCGCGGTGTACGTCCCGTTCGGCGGCGGTGATTTCCTCGAGCGTGCCGCCCACGTGCACGGTGCCGGCCCGCCGGCATGCCGGGTCGCGCCACGGGACACCGCCCTGCACCGCCAGGTCCAGCTTGAACGCGGCCGGGCCGTACCGGTAGCGGCGGTACGCCCGCGCGACCCGGCCGGGCAGGCGGTCCCCGGCCAGGTCGGCGACACCGGTGGGGGACAGGTCGAGCATCGTGACGTCGGCGCGGGGCAGCTCGCCCAGTGAGCGCACTCGGCGGCCGGTCTCGATCCGCCCGCCGTGCGCCCGCAGCAGCGACGCCAGCGCGTCGGTGATCGCCCGCGAGCCGCCCTTCGCGACCGGCCAGCCGTAGCGGTGCCCGGCGCCGAGCATCAGCAGCCCGGCGGCCGCCGTCGTCGGGCGGGTGAGCGGGTAGTAGGCGTGCGCGGCCACCCCGGCGAACAGCGCCCGGGCCTGATCGGTGTGCCAGCGCCGGGCCGTGAGCGTCGCGGGCGCGAGCGCACCGATCCCGAAGTGGGCCAGCGTGACCGGATGCCGGGGCACATGGGCCATCGGCCGCAGCACTTCGGCGGCGATGTCGTCGAACCGTTCGGCGATCGGGCCGAACAGCCGAGACCACGCCCGGCCGTCGGGGCCCAGGCGCCCGGCCGTCTGTTCGAGGGAGCGTACGAACACGCCCGCGACCGCGTCGTCGAGCGGGTGCGCCAGATCGATCTCCGGGTAGCACCATTCGAGGCCGTGCGCGGTGAGATCGAGCGAGCGGAAGAACGGTGAGGCGACGCCCATCGGGTGCACCGCGGAGCAGTCGTCGTGCAGCAGACCCGGTGCGAGACGCTCGGTGGTGCGGGTGCCGCCGCCGATCGCGTCGGCGGCCTCGTAGACGGTGACGCGGACCCCGCGCAGCGCGAGCGTGACCGCCGCGGCCAGTCCGTTGGGCCCGGCGCCGACGACGACGGCGTCGGTCATCGGACCGCCGCGGCCCTGCCGCGGAGCCACGCCGACACGGACCCGGTGAAGAGCGGTGCGGTGCCGACGACGACCAGTCCGGCCTGCAGCAGGGGCGCCCAGGTGAGGGCGTGCAGTGCGAGGTCGCCGGCATCGGAGAGCACGCTCCACGAGGTCACCGCCGCGGCGACGGTGAGGACGGCGACGACCGTGAGCCATACGCGCCCGCGCCCGGAGCGCAGGCGGAGGATCCCGAGCAACGCCGCGAGGACCAGCAGCAGGCCGACACCGCCGACGCCGAGGACGGTGAGTCCCGCGACGGACTCGATCGTCGAATCGTCGGCCGTCGGGTTCCGGGAGGCGAGCCCGGAGTCGAGGGCGCCGACGACGGCGTCGTACTCGAACCCGAGGACGCCCGCCACCACCGTGAAGGCGGCGAAGGACAGGCCCCATGCCGTGACCGCCGCGCGCAGACTCGGCGGCGCGGCACCCGGATCGTCCTCGCGGACGTGCAGTGGCGCGACGACCACGTCCGGGCGGGGCGGTCGGGGGCGATGCGCAGTCGCCTCGGGTTCGCCGGTGGTGTCCACGTCCGAATCGTATCCAGCGCGCCTGCGGAATCGGGGAGATCTGCACCGTGCGAAGAGCCGCGGGAACAAACCGGAACCGCGGCCCGTTGAGCCTATCGAGAACCTGAGTGTGAGTGACTCAAGTTTGGAATTGACTTCGACCGGGGTCGGATGCAAACTTGAGCCGGATACGCTCACCCGAGGTTCATCGGATCAGTGTAAAGAACAGAAACTGCAGCTCACGAAGCTGCAAAGAGGGAAGTGAGGGATCACTATGGCTCGTGCGGTCGGAATCGACCTCGGGACCACCAACTCGGTCGTGTCTGTGCTCGAAGGCGGCGAAGCTGTAGTGGTCGCCAACTCCGAGGGCGCGCGCACCACCCCGTCCGTCGTGGCCTTCGCCAAGAACGGTGAAGTGCTCGTCGGTCAGCCCGCCAAGAACCAGGCGGTCACCAACGTCGACCGCACCATCCGCTCGGTCAAGCGCCACATCGGCACCGACTGGACCACCTCGATCGACGACAAGAACTACACGCCGCAGGAGATCAGCGCCCGCACGCTGATGAAGCTCAAGCGTGACGCCGAGGCGTACCTCGGTGAGGAGATCACCGACGCCGTCATCACCGTCCCCGCGTACTTCGAGGACGCGCAGCGCCAGGCCACCAAGGAAGCCGGACAGATCGCGGGCCTGAACGTCCTGCGCATCGTCAACGAGCCCACCGCGGCCGCGCTCGCGTACGGCCTCGACAAGGGTGAGAAGGAACAGACCATCCTGGTCTTCGACCTCGGTGGCGGCACCTTCGACGTGTCCCTGCTCGAGATCGGCGACGGCGTCGTCGAGGTCCGCGCGACCTCCGGTGACAACCACCTCGGTGGCGACGACTGGGACGAGCGCGTCGTGTCGTGGCTCGTCGAGAAGTTCAAGGCGCAGAACGGCATCGACCTCACCAAGGACAAGATGGCCCTGCAGCGTCTGCGTGAGGCCGCGGAGAAGGCGAAGATCGAGCTGTCCAGCTCGCAGAGCACCTCCATCAACCTGCCGTACATCACGGTCGACGCGGACAAGAACCCGTTGTTCCTCGACGAGCAGCTCACCCGCAGCGAGTTCCAGAAGATCACCTCCGATCTGCTGGACCGCACCCGCGCGCCGTTCCAGGCCGTGGTCAAGGACTCGGGCATCGCCGTCAAGGACATCGACCACGTCGTGCTCGTCGGTGGCTCCACCCGTATGCCGGCCGTCTCCGACCTGGTTCGTGAGCTCACCGGTGGCCGTGAGCCCAACAAGGGCGTGAACCCGGACGAGGTCGTCGCCGTCGGCGCTGCCCTCCAGGCCGGCGTCCTCAAGGGTGAGGTCAAGGACGTCCTGCTGCTCGACGTCACCCCGCTGTCCCTCGGTATCGAGACCAAGGGTGGCGTGATGACCAAGCTCATCGAGCGCAACACCACGATCCCGACCAAGCGCTCCGAGACCTTCACCACGGCGGACGACAACCAGCCGTCGGTGCAGATCCAGGTGTTCCAGGGCGAGCGCGAGATCGCCTCGCACAACAAGCTCCTCGGATCGTTCGAGCTGTCCGGCATCCCGCCGGCCCCGCGCGGCGTGCCGCAGATCGAGGTCACCTTCGACATCGACGCCAACGGCATCGTGCACGTGACCGCGAAGGACAAGGGCACGGGCAAGGAGAACACGATCAAGATCCAGGACGGCTCCGGTCTGTCCAAGGACGAGATCGATCGCATGATCAAGGACGCTGAGGCGCACGCGGAGGAGGACAAGAACCGCCGCGAGGAGGCCGAGGTCCGCAACCAGGCCGATTCGCTGGTGCACCAGACCGAGAAGTTCATCAAGGACAACGAGGACAAGGTGCCCGCCGACGTCAAGGAGAAGGTCGAGGCCGCGATCACCGAGGTCAAGACCGCTCTCGCCGGCGCCGACATCGCCACCGTCAAGGCTGCGGTGGAGAAGCTGTCCACCGAGTCGCAGGCCCTGGGTCAGGCGATCTACGACGCGCAGGCCGCTGACGCAGCCACGTCCGGCGACGGCCAGGCCCAGGACGGCGACGTCGTCGATGCCGAGGTCGTCGACGAGCCGACCGATCAGGACAAGAAGTGACCGCCGAAAACCCCGAGCGTGAACCGGTGACGACCGACGACCAGGTCGTCGACGCCGCCGACACCGCAGCCCCGGCCGCCTCTTCGGAGGCGGCCGAGGCCGGCGCGCCGGAGGCCGACGAGCTGAGCACCCTCACCGCCGAACTCGAGAAGGCCAGCACCGAGCTGGGCTACGCGAAGGCGGAGATCGCCAACATCCGCCGCAACGCCCTGGCCCGGATCGATCGGGCCGTCGAGGACGAGCGGGTGTCGGTGGTGTCGAAGTTCCTCGACCTCGTCGACGACCTCGATCGGGCGCGCGCCCACGGCGACCTGGAGACGGGTCCGCTGAAGGCGCTGTCGGACAAGCTCTCCGGCGTGCTCGACGGACTCGGCCTGGCCGGGTTCGGCGAGGAGGGCGACGCCTTCTCCGCGGATCTGCACGAGGCCGTGCAGATGGAGGGCGACGGCGACAACCCCGTGCTCGGGGCAGTGCTGCGCAAGGGTTACCGCCTGGGCGACCGGGTTCTCCGGACGGCGATGGTCACCGTCACCGACGGCGAGCCTGCCGCCGATGCGGCAGCCGAGTAGATAGACAGACAACAGTGGAAGGAGGAGGCGCTCAGTGAGCCAACGGGAGTGGATCGAGAAGGACTTCTACAAGGAACTGGGCGTCTCCTCTGACGCGTCCGCCGACGACATCAAGAAGGCGTACCGGAAGCTGGCGCGGGATCTGCACCCCGATGCCAATCCCGGTGACACCAAGGCGGAAGAGCGGTTCAAGGCGGTCAGCGAGGCCAACGCGGTTCTCTCCGATCCCGCCAAGAAGAAGGAATACGACGAGGCCCGTCGCCTGTTCGCGAGCGGCGGCTTCGGCCCCGGCGCCGGGTATTCCACCGGTGGTGGTGGATTCGGTGGCGGCGGCTTCGACATCAACGACCTGTTCGGCGGCGGTGCCGCCGGCGGTGACGGCGGGCTCGGCGACATCTTCGGTGGCCTGTTCAACCGCGGCGGCGGCGGTGGTCGTTCGACCAGCACCCGCCCGCGCCGCGGCAGCGACGTCGAGACCGAGACCACGCTCGAGTTCCGCGAGGCCGCGCAGGGCGTGACCGTCCCGCTGCGGCTGACCAGCCCGTCGGCCTGCACCACCTGCCACGGCAGCGGCGCCAAGCCGGGCACCAGCCCGCGAGTGTGCCCGCGCTGCAACGGCACCGGCGTCGTGAGCCGCAACCAGGGTGCGTTCGGATTCAGTGAGCCGTGCGACGACTGCCGCGGCACCGGATCGATCATCGACGACCCGTGCAGCGACTGCCACGGCAACGGCGTCACCAACCGGACCCGCACCATCACCGTCCGTGTCCCCTCCGGGGTGAGCGACGGGCAGAAGATCCGTCTCGCCGGTCAGGGCGAGGCCGGACTGCGCGGCGCGCCGTCCGGCGACCTGTACGTCACCGTGCACGTCCGTCCCGACAAGGTGTTCGGACGCAACGGCGACGACCTGACGCTCGTGGTCCCGGTGAGCTACGGCGAACTGGTGCTCGGCACCACGCTGTCGGTTCCGACGCTGGACGGCCGTGTGGGCGTGAAGGTTCCGGCCGGTACCGCGGACGGACGAATTCTCAGGGTGCGAGGGCGCGGTGTGCCCAAGCGCGGCGGAGGCGCCGGGGATCTGCTCGTCACCGTGAAGGTGGCGGTTCCGCAGAAGCTCGACGATCCCGCCACCGAAGCCCTCCAGGCGTACCTGGAAGCGGAGAAGGCCAGCGGATTCGATCCGCGGGCAGGATGGGCCGGGGCCTGAGACGGGCTCCGAACCGATCGGACAGGTGAACCATCATGAGCGACAAACCACGCAAGACGTCGGAGGTCCCAGCGGACCCCGATGCGCGGGTGTTCGTCATCTCGGTGGCCGCCGAACTGGCTGGCATGCACGCGCAGACGCTGCGCAACTACGACCGGCTCGGACTGGTCACCCCGCACCGCACCACGGGAGGCGGGCGCCGGTACTCGCCGCGGGACGTGGCGCTGCTGCGTGAAGTGCAGCGCCTGTCCCAGGACGAGGGCGTCAACCTGGCCGGCATCAAACGCATCATCGAACTGACCAACCAGGTCGAGGCGCTGCAGAGCCGCCTCGACGAGATGGCTGCCGAGATCGCGCGGGTCCACGCGAGCTACCGGCGCGAGCTCGTCCCCATTCCGCGCAGCAGCGCGCTGGTCGTCTGGAAGCCGCGCAACCAGCGCTGACCTTCGGTCTCGAACGCCTCGAACGGGAATCCACGGCACACCTTCCGCCCGGAAGCGTGCCGTGGATTCCCGTTCGTCGTCTCACACGGGGGCACCGGCGTCGCGCAGGACCCGAGTGACCTGGGCGATCAGGGTCGCCCGGCCGTGGATCAACTGCCTGGCCTTCACCAGCATCACCTGCCACCCGGCGGCCTCGCGCGCGTTCCAGCGTTCGACGTTGGAGTGCGACGGGAAGTGTCGACGAAACTCGCGCTCGAGTATTCCTGTGGATAGCGCCGGAGCTGTGGACAACTCCGCGGCCGACCGCCGAACGGGAGTTGACGGTACGTCTTCGGCCCCGAAGTGTGTCGCACCTTCCCGCTAGCCGCTTTCCCGCCCCGTGGGGCTTCCGGTTGACGTTACCTGTGTCACACCCATATGCTCGTTATCAATCAAGTGCTTGGTGAATCAAGCAAGTGCTTGATGGGAAGTGCTCGGTCGGTGAGACGGTGCAGTTCGACGTGTCGGGGCGTCTGCTGTGCCACTACCGGATTTCCAGGTAGGGCCGCTTGCGGTCGCCGGCCGGGCATTTCTGCGTCCCATGACGCCAAGCGAGCGCTTGGTTTTGTACGTAGCGGGTGTCCTAGGAGGGCAGTCATGAAGAGTCGGCGTCCAGTTTTCGTCGCGGCAGTTGCCGCGTCGGTCTTGACGATTGCCGGGTGTGGAAGTGCGGATTCTGCCGAGACCGGCGGCGCCGATCAGCCGTACCGCGTGCTCGTCACCGGCGGCATCAGTGCGCAGGGTGTCCTCAAGGCCAACGCGGACACGTCGATCCTGGCGACCAAGGCCGGCGTCGAGGTGCAGAACCAGGCCGGTGGCATCGGCGGCCGCAAGATCGAGCTGACCGTCGTCGACGACGCCGGCGACGCGACGATCGCGGTCACCAAGGTGCGCGAGGCGATCAACAAGCAGAAGCCGGACCTGGTCCTCAACTCCGGTCCGTCGTCCGTGGGCGCGGCCGTCCTGCCGATCCTCAAGCAGAACAAGATTCTCTCGTTCAACGTTGCGCCGACGCAGGATTCGACGGATCCGTCGAAGTTCCCGCTCAACTTCGACCTCGCGCCCGGTGCCGCCGACAACGCTCGCGGCATCGTCGGCCACGCGAAGGAGAAGGGCTACGACAGCATCGGCGTCATCCACGGCAGCACCGCCTACGGTGAGCTGTTCGGCAAGGAGATGACTACCGCACTCGAGTCGGCAGGTCTGAAGCAGGCCGGCAACGAGGAGTACGAAGCCACCGCCCTCGACATGACCGCGCAGCTGCAGGCCCTGAAGAATGCCGGTGCCAAGGCCCTCGCGGTCGACGCCTACGGCGCTCCGCTCGGCTACCTCCTGCAGAGCATGCAGCGACTGGGCTGGGACGTTCCGCTGATCGGCAACACCTCGGTGGCCAGCACCAGCCTCGTCGCGAACGAGCCGCCGAACGGTGTCCTGGGCACCCCTGAGGTCAAGAACCTTGTCGCGCAGGTCTTCACGAGCACCGTCTACGACCCGAACAACGCGGCCGTGAACCAGATGGTCGACACGATGGCTTCTCTGGGCACCATCCCGTCGACGCTGATCATCGCCGACAACTACGACGCGTTCCCGCTCGTCGCCGCGGCCGCCGAGAAGGCCGGTACCACCACCGACGCCGAGAAGCTGGCGCAGGCGCTCGAGACCGAAGAGGTCCAGAAGAACGCCGCGACCGCCTTCCTGTCGCGCTACAACTTCACCGCAGACAACCACGGTCCCAACCCGGACCAGGACGAGATGAAGTTCATCGCGCCGACCAAGGTCGTCAACGGCCAGTTCGGTAACCCGGCGGCATGATCTCCCTGATCAACGCCCACTACACGACGCGAAGGAGGTTCTCGCAGTGACGATTCTGTGGTCGGGGCTCGCCCTCGGCGCTGTCTACGTGCTCGTTGCCATCGGGTACAACATCGTGTTCGTCTCGTCGAACACCTTCAACTTCGCACAGGCGCAGTTGATGATGGTCGGCACGTTCGTCGCTTACACGGGTCTGGTGACCCTGAAGCTTCCCGTGCTGGTGGTGGCCGTCATGGCCACCGTGACAGTGATGATCCTCGCGGCTGTCGAGGAGATGGTCGCCATCAGACCGGTCGCTGACCACCAGAACCAACTCGTCACCACATTGGGCGCGGCGACGCTGCTCAACGGCGCGACGCAGTTGATCTGGGGCAGCGAGCCGCTCACGGTTCCGTTCTTCGGGTCCAACGACCCGATCACCCTTCTCGGTGGCCGCACCTACCCGGTCGAGATCGCGCTGCTCGTGCTGTCGATCGTGCTCGTGATCGCACTGGGCCAGCTCAGCAAGCGGACCATGACGGGTCTGGCCCTGATGGGTGTCTCGGAGGATCGCGAGGCCGCGATGCTGCGTGGCGTGAACGTGCGTCGAATCGCGATGGGCGCGTTCGCATTCTCCGGTGCGCTCGCCGGCGTCCTCGGACTGTTCGTCGGTCCCAAGACGTTCGCGGTCGCGACGCTCGGTGCCGCACTGGCGCTCAAGGGCTTCGTGGCGCTGGCCATCGGTGGATTCGGTTCGCTGCCGGGTGCTCTGATCGGTGGTCTGACCGTCGGCCTGGTGGAATCGTTCACCGCGCTCTGGTTCGGTAGCCAGTACAGCAACATCGCGGTCTTCACGGTGTTGATCGTCATCCTGATGGTCAAGCCGGCCGGATTGTTCGGCACGGTGAAAGAACGGGTGGTGTAGCCATGCAGATCTGGCGGACTCTCCGCGCGATCCCCAGCTGGATCTTCGCGCTCGTCTTCGGTGCCGCGGTCTTCCTCGCGCCGATGCTCGGAATGGACGCGACCAACACGCGTCAGCTGCAGCTCGCGTGCATCCTGGCGCTCGTCGTCAGCGGCCTGAACCTCAGCCTCGGCTACGCGGGTGAACTCGCACTCGGCCAGGCCGCGATGTACGCGGCCGGTGCCTACACCGCCGGTCTGATGTCGCAGGCCGGGCACACCGAGATCCTGCTGCAGCTGGTCGCGGCGGGTGCGGTCGCGCTCCTGGTCGGCATCCTCACCGGTATTCCCGGTCTGCGACTGGGCAGTTGGTCGCTCGCGATGACGTCGTTCTTCCTGATCCTCCTCGTGCCCGACATCCTCGCGATCTTCGGTGGCAACACCGGCGGCCGCAACGGCCTGTCCGGCATGGAGCCTCCGACGCTGTTCGGTCAGGACATCGACAAGGACTTCTACTACGTCGTCGTCGGCGTCACGATCCTGTGGTTCGTGGTGATGCGCAACCTGGTGGTCTCGCGTCACGGCATCGCGTTCCGCACGCTCAAGCAGTCGCCGGTCCTCGCGCAGTCCCAGGGCGTCTCGGTCTACCGGATGAAGCTGCTGGGCTACGCGATCGGCGCGCTGCCGGCCGGCCTGGCCGGTGCGTTGTTCGCGAACACCGACCTGTTCATCTCCCCGGAGGCGTTCGGATTCACGTTCGCGACGGCGGTGCTGGCGGCGTCGATCCTCGGTGGTTCGGCGAGCGTGTACGGCGCGGTGATCGGTGCGGCCATCATGCAGTTCGGCCCCAACCAGTCGACGGCGTTCCAGGAGTACTCGCTGCTGTTCTACGGCGGCTTCCTCATCCTCGGCGGTGTGCTGCTCTCCGGTGGCCTCACCAAGGTCTTCCGGAACCTGGCCACCAAGCTGGACCGCAAGGCCGGCATCGGGGCGATGGAGCGGCCCGCGCCGCGGGACCCGAACGAGGTGCCCGTCGTGGCGCCGATCGCCGGCTCCACCCTCGTCGTCGACGGCATCTCGAAGGCCTTCGGCGGCAACCAGGCCCTCAAGTCGGCGACCCTGCGGGCCGAGCCGGGCCAGGTGACGGCGCTGATCGGGCCCAACGGTTCCGGCAAGACGACGATGCTGAACATGATCTGCGGCTTCTACACTGCGGACGCGGGGCGAATCGTCATCGGCGACAACGAGGTCCAGAAGTTCTCGTCGCATCGGGTGGCACGTGAGGGCGTGGCCCGCACGTTCCAGACCCCGAACATCCCCGAGAACGTCACCGTGCTCGAGGCCGTCGCGTCGGGTCGCTACATGACCAACCGCGCGTCGATGATCTCGGCGATCCTGCGGCTGCCGAGCTTCAACAAGGTGGCCAAGGCGGACATCGCCGAGGCCGAACGGGTCCTCGAACTCGTCGGCATGACGCACCTGAAGAACGAGGTCGCGACGTCGCTGCCGCTGGGCATGCGCCGCATGCTCGAGGTCGCCCGCGCGGTGATCGCCGAGCCGCGGGTACTGCTGCTCGACGAGATCGCGTCCGGCATGGACGAGGACGAGCTGGTGCGGCTCGCGGTGCTGATCCGGGCACTGCGCGACGCCGGGGCCACCGTGCTCCTGGTGGAGCACAACTTCCGACTGGTCCTCTCGCTCGCCGACACCATCGTCGTGCTGGCGCAGGGACAGGTCATCGCGTCCGGTCCGCCCGAGGAGATCGAGCACCACCCGCGGGTGCTGAGCGAGTACCTCGGTGTCGATCCCGACAGCGGTACGGCCGCCGAGCTGGAGAAGGTGGAGTGATGAAACCGGTTCTGAGCGTTCGGAATCTGCAGTCCGGTTACGGTGACCTGCGGGTGGTGTGGGACGTCTCGTTCGACGTCTTCCCGGGTCAGGTCACGGCGCTGCTGGGCCGCAACGGTGCCGGCAAGACCAGCACGCTGCGCGCCATCTCGGGCCTGAACAAGGTCCACGGCGGCACCATCGAGATGGACGGACAGGACATCTCCGGTGTCGCGGCGCACCAGCGCGTGCGTCGCGGGATGGCGTACGTGCAGGAGGGCAAGCGGGTCTTCCACAAGCAGACCATCGAGCAGAACCTGCTGCTCGGCGGCTACACCCGGAAGATGCGGCGCAGCGCACTCAAGCCCGACGTCGAGCGCATCTACGAGATGTTCCCGATCCTCGGCGAGAAGCGGAACCTGTTGGCGGGCTCGATGTCCGGCGGTCAGCAGCAGATGCTGGCGATCGGTGCGGCGCTGATGTCCAACCCGACGCTGCTGCTCCTCGACGAGCCGTCCGGCGGTCTGGCCCCGGTCATCGTCAACGAGGTCATGGAGCGGGTGCAGTTGCTCAAGGAGACCGGCCTGGCCGTGCTCCTCGTCGAGCAGGCCGTCGAGGCGGCGATGAGCGTCGCCGACCACGTCACCGTCCTCGACATCGGCAAGGTCGTCATGGACTCGCCGGCGTCGGAGATCGACGACATCGCGGTCCTCAAGGACGCGTACTTCGGACGCGTCTGACACATACCGTCGAACGGGAGTTCACGGCACGCTTCGCTCGCGAAACCGTGCCGCGGACTCCCGTTCGGCGTTTCACGGATACGAGGAGAGGGACACATGAGGATCGGACTGGACGTCTTCGGCGCCGAACGGTTCTACGACGGCGACCACCGCGGGGTGCTGGACCTGGCGGCGGAGGCGGACCGTCGGGGCGTCGACCTGATCACGACGTCGGACCATCTCGGCTTCTCGCGGGAGGCGCATGCCGAGCGGGTGCGGGACAACGGCTTTCCGTTCGACCTCGAGCACCCGTGGCTCGAGCCGATGTCGCTGCTGTCCGCGGTGGCCGCGGTGACCGAGCGCGTCGACCTCGGGGTGTACGTGCTGGTGGCGCCGTTGCGTCCGGCACTGCTGCTGGCCAAGCAGATCGCGACGCTCGACGTGCTCTCCCGCGGCCGCGCCCGGATCGGGGTGGGCGTCGGCTGGCAGGAGGCCGAGTACGCAGCGGCGGGCGTCCCGTTCGAGCGCCGCTTCGGCCGGCTCGAGGAGATGGTGGCCGCGTGCCGCGAACTGTGGGGAGCGCCGCCGGCGTCGTTCACCGGGACGGGATACGCGTTCGACGACTTCCACAGCCTGCCGCGGCCGGTGCAGGCCCGCGTCCCGGTGATCTTCGGGATGGCGCCGTCCAAGCGGAACTTCGACCGGATCGCGCGCGTCGGCGACGGCTGGACCGCGGCCCCCGCCGACATGGATCGGCTCGAAGCGAGCATCATGCTGCTGCGTAGCTGCTTCGAGGAACAGGATCGCGACCCGGCCGAGGCCGAGGTTCAGATCATGCTGCCGGGCATCGGTGACGGTTCCGGCGGCGTCGACTTCGACGCGATGACGGCGTCGGCCGAGCAGGCGCGGGAACTGGGCGTCGACACGGTGCTGGTGCGGCCGTCGGCGTTGGATATCGGACCCGGCGACCTGGACGGATTCCTGACATGGGCGGTCGGGCTGGGCGGACGGCAGTAGAGCCGTCGAACGGGAACTCACGACACGGTTCGGTGCCGACGCCGTGCCGTGAGTTCCCGTTCGGGTTTCAGGAACGGGAGGCGGCGTCGTCCGCGAAGCGGCGGACGGCGTCGAGGCGTGCCCGCGGATCGGACGGGTCGGTGTCGTAGAGCCGCCACGGGGTGACCCGGCAGCGGGTGACGCCGATGTCGGCGAGGGCCCGGTAGCCGTCGATGTCGGAGACGTCGGTGGGGGAGACGTCGATCTCGAACGGCTCGTTCTCCCGGCCGAATTCGGTGCGCAGTTCGGTCAGACGCCCGATCGCTTCCTTCAACTGGGCAGTGTCGGTGTTGACGGAGATCCAGCCGTCGGCGAAACGGGCGGCGCGGCGCAGTCCGGCCTCACTGTGGCCGCCGCCGTACACCGGGACGGGGCGGTCCGGGGCCGGGCTGATCATCAACCGGTCGAAGTCGTAGTGCTTCCCGTGGAATTCGACCCACTCGGGTCCGTTGCCCGCGCAGACGGCCCGGAGGATCTGGATGGCCTCGTCGGTACGGGCGCCGCGGGTGCGCATCGCGGTGCCGGTGAAGCGGAACTCCTCGGGGATCCACGACAGGCCGACGCCGATCGCGATCCGATTGCCCGACATCACCGCCATCGTCGAGACCTGTTTCGCGGTGAGCAGCGGATCACGCAGGGGGAGCTTCAACACGTTGGTGTAGAAGCCGATTCGCTCGGTGACGGCGGCCATCGCGGTCATCGCGATGAACGGGTCCGGCATCGGGGTCTCGGGAGACCACATGCGTTTGCCGTCCGGCGAGTACGGGTAGTCGGCCGAGACCTGTTCGGGGTAGAACACCGAGTCCGGCATGGCGATGGCGTCGTAGCCGCATTCGTCGGCCACCCGCGCCAGTTCGATCAGTTCTGGGGTCGCGATCATCGCGCCCGGCAATGCCCACTTCATCGCTCGAACGTAGGGCACGAATCGGTGTGTGGGCGTTGCAATCCCGGTAGCAGGGACTGCAACGCCCGAGAGTCACTCGAGGCGACCGGGCACCGGGTAGCTGCGCAGCGACAGGCCGATCTGTCCGGAGATGATCAGGTCGTCGATCGTCTCGCGCAGCTTGTGGCAGGTGGGCACCCATGCGCGACCGTCCTGGGTCCGCGATTCGGCGAACTGGGGGCACGCGTTGTCGGCGTCGTCGAGCCACTGGATGCTGGTGTGGGCATCGCTGTACTTCTCGACGAGCACTCGGTTGCCGCAGGTGTTGCAGTTGACGCTTTCCATGGACGGACCTCCTGATTCCTCCGGTGACGGTAGTCACTATTCGGACGACGCGTCTGCACTTCTCCCACCGAGCGGGAGGGACGCTCCCGGTGAGTGGGCATGTGCTACTCGGCTGTAACCCCCCTCTACCTGGGCTGTTAGGCTTCGGCCATGTCCGAAACCGCGCCCGTCACCGACGCCGACGACGCCGGCTACCCGTCACTGCCCGCGACCAGCTGGGCGGTCCTGGGGATGCTGACCCTCGGCGAGGGGCTCACCGGATACGACCTCAAGAAGTGGGCCGACTGGAGCATCGGGTTCTTCTACTGGAGCCCGTCGATCAGCCAGGTGTACGGCGAACTCAAGAAGCTCGAGGCCTCCGGACTGGTGGAGTCCGAGATGGTCTCGGAGCCGGGCGAGCGCGGTCGCCGCGTCTACACGATCACCGAGCGGGGGACGCGCGCCGTGCGGAACTGGTCCCGCGATGCACCCGTCGATCAGCCGGTGCTCAAGCACGGTTTACTGCTCCGGTTGTGGATGGGGCACCTCAACGAGCCGGAACAGCTGAAGGCGTTGGTGCAGTCCCACATCGAGAACATGGAGGAGCTGCGGCAGCGCGCGCAACTGCACGGCGACCACGCCACACGCGAGCCGGCGTGGGCCTTCTCGAAGATGAGCCTGAAGTGGGCGCAGCGCTACTACCAGGCCGAGATCGACCTGGCGAAAGAGCTGCTCGACGACATCGACGACGCCGCCGAGACGCTCTCGCGCGTCCGTGAGCGCGACGAGCTCGGCAACCCGATCCCGGAGGTGGCCGGATCCTGGCGTGATGTCGAGGATTTCGTCGAGGGCCTGGGGAAGGGCGAGCAGGGCTGACAGCCCTACCCTCCCTCGGGCCGGTCTGATTCGGGCTCAGGCGTACTGCAGGCGGGTGCGGGGCGCTGCGGTGGGCAGGCTCTGCAGCCGATTGCGATGGGTGATCGGCGCGGCGCCGCGGGTGCGTCCCGTCATCGTCTGCAGGATCGAGGCGGCAGCCATCCGCACCGGCGCGGTGTGCCGGTGGTCGAACTTGAGGTGGGTGGTGGGTCCACAGATCGAGATGGCGGCGGTGACGCCACCGATGGGGCCGATCGGGACCGCGATCATGCCGATGCCGCCGGAGATCTGGCTGACCTCGTACGCGACGCCCATCTCGCGGACCTTGTGCAGCTCGGGCGTGAAGTCGAGGAGATCCTCGTTGCCGCCCGGCGTGTACGCGAGCAGCGCCTTGCCGATCGCGGAGTTGCGGGCGGGGTAGCGGCTGCCCACGCGCGTCGGCAGTTCGGCGGCGAGACGGCCGCCGACCTTGTCGAGGTAGAGCACGTCGGAGCCGTCGAGGACACCCAGGTGCACGACGTATCCGGTGACCCGGTGCAGTTCCTGGAGGATCGGCGCCGCAGCGGTGTGCAGGCGATTCTGGTGGACGGCGATCGATCCGAGCTCCATCAGCCGGGTGCCCAGTTCGTAGTCGCGACCCTCGCGTCGCAGCCACCGCATGTCGACGAGTCGTTCGAGAATCCGGTGCGCCGACGAGCGCGGCAGTCCGGTTCGCTTGACGACCTGGGCCAGCGTGAGGCGGCCGGGGCCGTCGAACGTGTCCAGGACGAGCGAGACTCGCTCGAGAATTGCGGTCGGAGCCGCGTCTGCGGAGTCGTGTGCGGTCATCGATGTCTCCCTCACTGTTGTCGAGCATCGCGGCGAGACCCATCTGACGTGGGTGTTTCGATTAGAAATAATGGCACACGATTCGAGATTTGTGAAGTGGATCACCAAGATCGGTAAACGCCGAAAGGGGGAACCCGGCTGTCCCTGGTGGGACGGGGTTCCCCCTGACGGGAGCGATGTGCGGTTGTGGAGCGGGTCTTACATCGCGGCGAGCGGCTCGCTACCGGACCAGTCGTGGCCCCAGTAGCTGTCCGCGGTGATCTCCTCGGACGTGTAGAACGACTCGTCGACCAGGCTGCCTTCGGTGCCGAACTCGATGTCCCAGCCGCCGGGGGCGCGGACGTAGAAGGACACCATCTTGTCGTTGGTGTGGCGGCCCAGCGTCGAGGACACCGAGAAGCCGTCCTTCATGACGCGGTCGAGGGCCTGGCCGACGGCGTCGAGCGTGTCGACCTCGACCATGATGTGCACCAGGCCGGGGGCGCCGCCGTGCGGGGCCGGGCACAGCGCGAGGCTGTGGTGACGCTGGTTGACACCCAGGAAGCGCACCCGCAGCGGGCCGAACTCCGGCGGTGCCGGGATCCGGAAGGCGCCGCGCGGCAGGAAGCCGAGGACGTCGGTGTAGAAGTCGAACGTGCCGTTCGGATCCATCGTCGGCAGCACGACGTGGCCCAGACCCTGTGCGCCGGTGACGAACTTGGCACCGAACGGGGTGACGACCGGGCTGTGGTCGAGGACCGCACCGTGGAAGACCTCGAGTGTGGTGCCGGCGGGATCCTGGAAGGTGATGACCTCCTCGACGCGGCGGGCGTCCGCCTCCTCGAGCGAGAGCGGCTTGACCGCGATACCGGCGCGTTCGACGGCCTCCTGCACGCGGACCAGGGCGGCGTGGTCGCGGACCTCCCAGCCGACGGTGACGACCTCGTCGGTCTCACCCGGCACGACGACGATACGGGCGGCGCGCTCGTCCACGCGCAGGTACAGGGCGTCGGGGTCGGGGCCGGAGCCCTCCGCGAAGCCGAGCACGTCGAAGGCGAAGGTGCGCCAGCGCTCGATGTCGTTGGTCTGGACCTTCACGTAGCCCAGAGCGCGGATGTCGGTGCCGAAGCCGCCGACATTGGGGTTCGTCATGGTTTGTCTCCGTTGTGGATTCGAAGTAATGGTGATCCGCGGATCAGATCATGGAACGCAGTGGGCCCTGCGGATCCACGCCGAGGCCGCTCAGCGTCGCGGCGTGGTACACGGTGCCGGGGACGTGGATCGCGTGGTGCAGCCCGGCGTGCGCGTCACGCCAGAAGCGCTGCATCGGCTTGTCCATGCGCAGTGCATTGCCGCCGCAGCGGGCGTACACCGCGTCGATGGCCTGCACGGCCTGCCACGCGGCGTTGACCTGGGTCTCGCGACCGAGGGCGCGCTGCTCGAACGTCGGGGTCTTGCCGGCGTCGACCAGATCCCACATGCGATCGACGTTGGCCAGGAGGGAATCCCGGGCCGACTGCAGCTTCGCGGTGGCCTCGCCGACCGCGAACATCGTGTACGGATCGTCCTTGACGGCGGTGCCCTGCGGGTTGATCCGCTCACGCTGGTACTCGTTGGCGTGGTGCAGCACGCCCTCGCAGATGCCGATGGTGGCCGACGTGATGCCGAGCGGGAACATGTTGGACCACGGCATCAGGTACAGCGTCTCGGTGCGGCCATACTTGCGGACCGCGGTCCCGTCGATGACCTCGTCGCAGTCCATGACGCGGTAGTCCGGCACGAACGCGTCCTTGACGACGACGTCCTTGGACCCGGTGCCGCGCAGGCCCACGACGTCCCACGAGTCCTCGATGATCTCGTAGTCGGTGCGGGGGATGATCACGTGCAGCATCCGGGGCGGCATCTCCATGCTGCCGTCCGGGTTGCACGCCATCGCGCCGAGGAAAGCCCAGTCGCAGTGGTCCGTTCCCGAGGAGAAGGACCACTTGCCGGAGAACTTGTAACCGCCGTCGACCGGCACGCACATGCCGCCCGGCATGTACGGCGACGCGAGCCACGTGTCCTGATCCTGGCCCCAGACCTCCTGCTGGACCTTGGGATCGGCGAACGCCAGCTGCCACGGGTGCACGCCGACGATGCCGTGGACCCAGCCCGCGGACGGGTTCAGCGACGCCATCCGCATGACGGTCTCCGCGAACTCGCGCGGGTGGACCTCGAGGCCGCCGTGCTCCTTCGGCTGGAGCATGCGGATCGAACCGGCTTCCTTCATCCGCTTGGCGGTCGCGTCGGCGACCTTGCCGATCCGCTCGGCCTCGACGCCCTCGACGAAGATGTCGTCGGCGGCAGCCTCGATGCGGGACAGGACTTCGTAACTCATCTGGATTTCCTTCTGGTGGGTGTGGTTCTACGAACCGGGGACTAGGAGTTCGCCGGCGAGTTCGGGGCCTGCTTGGCCATGTTCTCGGCGACTTCCTTCTCCCAGCTCGCGACCGCCCGGGTGGTGTCGATCTCGAACTCGAAGCGCTTGGTCATGTCGTCGGTGATGTCCTCGACATCGACGTAGAACTGCTGGTACCAGCGGCGCAGCTGGTAGACCGGGCCGTCCTCCTCGGAGAGCAGCGGGTTGTCGATGGGCGCCTTGTTCTTCCAGATCTCGACGTCCTGCTCGAAGCCCATCTCGACGCCCTCGGCGAACTGCGCCGCCATGTGGGTCGACTCCTCGTCCGACAGGCCCGGCAGCTTCTTGACGATCGCGCCGTACTGCAGCACGAACTCGTTGTTGCTCACCGGGTAGTGGCAGTTGATGAGGACGGTCTCGATGGTCTGGCCGTTGGCGTCCGACTCGAGCCAGTCGATCATGTACGACGGGCCGAAGTACGTGGCCTCCGAACGCAGCTCGGCGTTGGGGTCGTCGTAGTTGGTGCCGGAGATGATGTCCTCACGGCCGGTCGAGTTCATGTACTGCGTGGCGGTGTGGCCCTCGAAGACGTTCTTGAAGTAGCGCGGGAACGAGTAGTGGATGTAGAAGAAGTGCGCCATGTCCACGACGTTGTCGACGATCTCGCGGCAGTGCGAACCCTTGATGCGCAGGGTCTTCCAGCTCCAGTCGGTCCACTCGTCGCTGCCGTAGCCCGCGATCTCGGGGATCGTGACGTCGGCCGGCGGCGGGTTGCCCTGCGGGTCGTTCCACACGTACAGCTGGCCGTTGCGCTCGAGCGTCGTCCACGCGCGGGTCTTGGCGACCGGGGGAACGCGGCGGGCGTAGGGAATGTCGGTGCACTTGCCCTTGCCGTTCCAGCGCCAGTCGTGGAACGGACACGCGATGGTGTCGCCCTTGATTTCGCCCTGGCTCAGGTCACCGCCCATGTGGCGGCAGTACGCGTCGAGGACGTTGAGTTCGCCCTTGCTGTCGGCGAACACGACCAGCTTGGTGCCGAACGCTTCGATCGAGTGCGGCTTGCCGTCCTTGAAGTCCCTGATGAGACCGATGCAGTGCCAGCCGCGCGCGAAACGCGTGGGCGCCGCGGCGGCCACGATTTCGCGGATCTCTTCGGTCTCGTTGGTGGGGGCAGCGTCGAATGCCATGTGTTCCTCCGTGCAGTGAGGGGTCACCGTCCTGTGATGCGCCTCATAGAACTCTGCGGCGTGTCGCTCGAGAAGGGTCTCTCCCGCTGGGTGGAACACCGTGGATTCCGTGGTATAGCGGCAGGTCGGCGCGGTGCCCGCGACCAGTGCTGAATCGAAAAGTGCCTGATTCGGTCCATGCCTCCCACCACGCGGGAGCATCTCTGCCGTCGCCTCCGCCCCGCTGGTTAGCGTCGCGAAGGGCGAAAGGACTGACCATGACACGAATGGCCGGCAAGGTCGTGCTCATCACGGGCGCAGGCAAGGGCATGGGCCGCACGCACGCGGTCCGTCTCGCAGAGGAGGGCGCCGACATCCTCGCGATCGACCTGCCCGGGGAGCAGTCCGAGGCCGACCTGGCCGAGACCGCCCGCCTCGTGCGGGAACTGGGCCGCCGCGCGGCGACCGGCACCGCCGACATCCGCGACCTCGACGCGCTCACCGCGGCCGTGCAGGCCGGCGTACGCGAGCTGGGTCCGCTCGACACCGTCGTCGCGAACGCCGGCATCTGCGACAACCCCGGACCGTCGTGGACCATCGACGACGACATCTGGAACCGGTCGATCGACGTCAACATCACCGGCACGTGGCACACCGTCAAGGCCGGTGTCGCCGAACTGAACCCGGACGGCGGATCGGTCGTCATCGTCAGCTCCACGGCTGCGATCAAGGCTGTGCCCGGGGCGTCGCACTACTCGGCGGCCAAGCATGCGATCACCGGACTGGCCAAGACGCTCGCGAACGAGCTGGGCAAGCGGTCGATCCGCGTCAACACGATTCATCCCGGCGCCGTCGCGACACCCATGACGATCAATCCCGCGACGTTCGCCCGGCTGCGACCGGACCTCGAGAACCCGACCGAGGCTGATGTCGCGGAGGTGCTGTCGCAGCGGATGCTGCTGCCGGTGCCGTGGGTGGAGTCGATCGACGTGAGCAATGCGGTGCTGTTCCTGGCATCGGACGAATCCCGGTACGTCACAGGCCTGCAGATGGTCATCGACGCCGGTCAGACCCAGAAGGTGGCGTGATGAGCGGACGTCTCGAAGGCAAGGTCGCGCTGATCACCGGCGCGGCGCGGGGCATGGGCCGTGCGCAGGCGGTGCGGTTCGCGGAGGAGGGTGCCGACATCATCGCGGTCGACGTGTGCGCACCCGTCGAACATTCGACCACCCCGGGTGCGTCGCCGGAGGATCTCGCCGAGACGGTGCGCCAGGTGGAGTCGCTCGGTCGCAAGATCTGCGCGTTCGAGGCCGACGTCCGTGACCAGCAGGCGCTCGCGGCCGCGGTCGACGCCGGTGTCGAGGCGCTCGGCCGGCTCGACGTCATCTGCGCGACCGCCGGCATCAGCTCGGCCGGACCCGCCGTCGAGATGGGGGCCGAGCGCTGGCAGACGATGCTCGACGTCAACCTCACCGGCGTGTGGCGCACGTGCAAGGCCGGTATCCCGCACATCGTCGACGGCGAACGTGGCGGCTCGATCGTGCTGATCAGCTCCATCGCGGGCCTGCGCGGACTGGTGAGCGTCGGGCACTACACGGCCGCCAAGCACGGCGTCGTCGGCTTGATGAAGTCGCTCGCGAACGAGCTTGCGCCGCACAGCGTGCGGGTCAACACGATCCACCCGGCGAACACCCGGACCACGATGATCCAGAACGAGTCCACGATGCGGACGTTCTGCCCCGGCGTCGAGGAGCCGACGCAGGAGCAGTTCGAGGCGGGTACGCAGTCGATGCACCTGCTGCCTGTCGCGATGATCGAACCCGAGGACATCGCCAACGCGAGCCTGTTCCTCGCGTCCGACGAGTCCCGCTACATCACCGGCGTGACGCTGCCGGTCGATGCCGGCCACTGCGTGAAGTAGGAGGAGACCTGTGAGGCTCGAGGATCTGCGAGGCCGCACCGCGGTCGTGACCGGTGCCGGTAGCGGGATCGGGGAGGGCGCCGCGCGGTACGCGGCGTCGCTCGGCATGAACGTGGTGCTCGCCGATGTCGCGGCCGCGCGGTTGGACGCCGTCGCGGCCGATCTGCGGGCCGGCGGCGCTGCCGTGCTCGCGGTGCCGACCGACGTGCGCGACGCCGCCGCGGTCGACGCGCTCGCCGACGCTGCCTATGCCGAGTTCGGCGAGGTGACGGTGCTGCTCAACAACGCCGGTCTCGAGTCGCTCGGTTTCACGTGGGAGGTGCCCGCCGACGAGTGGCGGCGGGTGATCGACGTGAACCTGCTCGGCGTCTTCCACGGCATCCGGTCGTTCGTTCCGCGGATGGGCGCCGACCCGCGGCCGTCGCACATCGTCAACACGTGCTCGGTGGGCGGCATCGCGATCACCCCGCGGATGACCGCGTACGCGGCGTCCAAGCACGGCGTCCAGGCGCTCACCGAGTGCGTGTATCTCGAATGCGCCGAGGTGTTCCCGCAGATCGCTGTGTCGGTGTTCAGTCCCGGTCAGGTGGCGACCCGCATCTTCGAGGACGCACCCGTGCACGAGCAGACGGCCGACGACGCCGGATTCTGGCGCGACCAGATCCGGGAGGGCATGACCCCGGACGACGCCGCGAAGCTGCTGTTCGACGGCATCGCCCGCGACGAGTTCTGGATCCTCACGCACCCCGACGCGTTCGAGCGTCTCGCGTCCAAGCGTGCGCGGGTGCTCGGTGAGAAGTTGCGTCCCGACGCGCTGTTCGACGGCCGCAACTGACCGTCTCCCCGCCGATCGGGTCCTCCCTGCCCCTCCTTCCCCCCCGCGTTTTGCGCACTTGTCGCGATTTTTCGCGCGGCGGGGGCGCGATAAGTGCGCAAAACGCGAGGGGTGGGGCGGTGGAGGCGCGATAAGTGCGCAAAACGCGGGAGGTGGGGGCGGGGGCGGTGCATAGTCGGTGCGGGTGGGTGTAACAGGTTCCAGTTCTGCGGAAATCCGGTTATCGTGTCGGTGACCCGGGCCACACTGGCCGACCCGGCGCGACGGGCGCGCGCAGCGCTGCCTTCGCATCCGTGCACGCAGAAGGAACACATATGACCGACGAGTTCGCCGACCTTCTCCACCGCCCGCGTTTCCTGGCTGACCTGCTGATCACCGCGCTCGAGCGCAACGCCGACCGGCCGGCGCTCTACCTCGGCGACGTCGTGCTCACCGGTGGCCAGATGCGCGACCAGATCAGCAGTTTCGGGCAGGCCCTCGAATCGCTGGGCGTCGGTAAGGGTTCCACCGTCGCGATGCTGTCGAAGAACCGTCCCGAGGTCCTCATCAGCGTCGGTTCGCAGATGATCCTCGGCTGCCGCAACACCGCGCTCGCGCCGATGGGTTCGGTCGACGACCACAGCTACATCCTGGGCGACGCCGAGATCGAGACGCTCATCTTCGACCCGACCGCCTTCGAGGGCCGGGCCGCGGAACTGCAGGCCGCGGTGCCGTCGCTGAAGAATCTGTTCTCCCTCGGCCCGTCCGAGGTGGGCGTCGACATCCTCGAACTGGCGAAGACGTTCGCGCCGCAGCGCCTGGTGGCCGCGGCGGTGGACGGCGACGACCCGTCGAGCATGGTCTACACCGGCGGCACCACCGGCAAGCCGAAGGGCGTCGTCAACACGTTCCGCTCCGGCGTGACGCTGCCGCAGATCCAGATGGCCGAGTGGCAGTTCCCGGACGAGATGCGCTTCCTCGCCTGCACGCCGCTCTCGCACGCGGGCATGGCGTTCTTCGTGCCGACGCTGATGCGTGGTGGCTCGCTGGTGGTGCTGCCGGCGTTCGAGCCCGGCGCCGTGCTCGAGGCGATCGAGAAGTACAAGATCACCTCGACCATGTTGGTGCCCACCATGATCTACATGCTGCTCGATCATCCGGACCTGGAGACCCGCGACGTCTCCAGCCTGCAGACGCTGTTCTACGGCGCCGCCGCGATGTCGCCGACCCGCCTGCAGGAGGGCATCGCGAAGCTCGGCCCGATCTTCTTCCAGTACTTCGGCCAGAGCGAGTGCGGCATGACGATCACCGTCATGCGCAAGGAGGAGCACGACCCGGAGAACGTCGAGCGGCTCGCGTCGTGCGGTCGCCCGGTGCCGTGGCTCGACGTGCGCCTGCTCGACGACGACCTGAACGAGGTGGCGCAGGGCGACCTCGGCGAGATCTGTGTCCGCGGCCCGCTGGTGATGAAGGAGTACTGGAAGAAGCCGCAGGAGACGGCCGAGGCGCTGCGCGGCGGCTGGCTGCACACCGGCGACATCGCCCGCGCCGACAAGGACGGCTTCCTCTACATCGTCGACCGCAAGAAGGACATGATCGTCACCGGCGGTTTCAACGTGTTCCCGCGCGAGATCGAGGACGTCATCTCCGGGCACCCCGCGGTGGCGTCGGTCGCGGTCGTCGGTGTGCCCGACGAGAAGTGGGGCGAGGCCGTCAAGGCGTGCGTCGTGCTGCGCGACGGCCAGACGGTCGAGACGGCCGAACTCGTCGAACGCGTCCGCAATGCAAAGGGTTCCGTGCACGCACCCAAGACCGTCGACTTCGTCGACGCGCTGCCGCTGACCCCGCTCGGCAAGCTCGACAAGAAGGCCCTGCGCGCGCAGTTCTGGGAGGGCGCCGCGCGCTCGGTGTGACACGCGCTCGAGACATGGGAACGCCCGGCCGACGAAATGCTCGTCGGCCGGGCGTTTCTCGTGCCGGCGTCGGTGGTCAGCTACCGAGCGCCGCGCCGATGATGGGGCCGAAGTCGATGCCGTTGATGACGTCGGAGACGGATCCGGTCGGATCGGTCAGCGAGCCGAACATCGAGGTGCTGGCCGTGTTGACCGAGCCGAGACCGGCCGAGTCGAGGCTGCCGCTCGCGTTCTCGACCGGGTTCTTCTCACGGACCTTCACACACGCGCCGTTGGTCGGCCACTCCTGGCTGTTCCACCCGAGGGGCTTGGCCTGCACGCCGCTGACCAGTGCGGTACCGGGCTGGGCGTCGTCGGAGACCCGGTAGGTCATCTCCAGGATCGCGTAGTTCCCACCGGTCATGTCCCAGCCGGTGCCGCTCTCCCAGTACAGGTTCTTGGCGGGATCGTTGTTCAGGTGCGTCCCGCCCCATTTCTGGCCGCCGCTCAAGTACCAGACGTTCAGCCGCGAGTCGTCCAGCGTCAGCGCCGGGTCGTGGAACTGCCCGATCTCCTTGAGCATCCAGATCCCGCTGCCCCGGCTCACCTTGGTCTGGTATGTGACGGTGCCGCCGGGTGCGACCTCGGCCTTGTCGACGGTCTGCTGAACAACGATGCCGTCAGCACTGAAGTTCTTGGTCTGCTGGCAGGTGGGCTCCTGGGCGGCGGCGGTTCCGGCACCCAGGGAGAGCGTCGTGCCGGTGGCAATCATCGCGGCACTCGCGCCGGCGGCGGCAACTCGTCGAAACGTCGTACGGTTCACGAAAGTGCTCCATTCGATCGGGAGTGGTGTCAGCTACGTAAGCCTTTCGGACGCGTACCGCACCGCATCACCTCGAGCCGTACCCCCGAACACGTCCTGGCCGAACTATATGGACGCCTGTACAGATCGGTGGGGAGATTCGCGCTTTTCACCCACGCCGGACCCGTGAAGTGCTATTGGAACGGATCGAACCGGATCGCGTCGGCCGGAGTGCCGGTGGCGATCAGGCGGTCCCGGGTGGTCTGCACCATCGCCGGTGAACCGCACAGCAGCACCTGGTGGTCGACGAACGCGCCGTGATCGGAGACGACGTCGGCGAGAGTGCCCTCGAGCAGATCGTCCTCGTGGAAGTTGACCGGGCCGACCTCGGCGACGATCCGGGCGTACCACTCGTCGGGCCCGCCCGGATCGGTGACGTCCTCGACGATGGGAACCGTGGTGAGCCACGGCAGTTGGTGGGTGAGGTCCCACAGCATGTCCGACGCGTACAGGTCGGTGGCGGTGCGGCCGCCGACGAACAGGTACACCTGCGGCGGATTCTCGACCTGCGTGAGGTCCAGGATGAGCGAGCGCAGCGGGGCCAGACCGGTGCCGCCCGCGACCATCACCACGACCGACGGCCCGTCCTCGTTCACTGCGAGATCGCCACGCGGCGAGGAGATCCGCCACTGATCGCCGGGCCGGGTGTCCTCGACGATGCTGCGGCTCACCCAGCCGCCGGGCACGGTCCGGACGTGGAACTCCAGCTTGCCGTCGAGCGACGGGGGCAGGGCCGGGGACAGCCGGCGCGGCAGCCTCGGATGCTGCGGCACGGTGACGTCGACGTACTGTCCGGCACGGAACGGGACGGGCTCGCCGATGAGACGCACGACCGCAAGATCGTTGCGGAGGCGGTGGTGTTCGACGACCGTCGCGGTCCAGGAATCCTGCTGCATGCCGATCATTGTTCCCGGTCCGGGCGAGCGGCGCTCGATCCGTCCCTCAGCCTGCTGGGGCGAACGCGCGGGCCGCCCAGTCCGCGAACGACGTCCAGCCCACATCCGGGAACTCGGCGTGCAGCCCGGCGAGGTCGACCTGGTAGCCGGGCCCGTTGAGGAACCACCACATCGCGTGCATGTCGGGGCTGGCGATTGCACCCAGTGGAGTCTGCTCGAACCGGACCGGCGAACCGACGGCCTGCGTGAGTGCCGCGGCCATGGCCTCGGGCGTGGGTGCGTCGCTTGCCAGTTCGATCCGCCGTCCGGCGAAGCGCTCGGGGGAGAGTAGGACGTGTGCGGCGAAGACGCCCAGATCGCGGCGATCGAGCTGCTGCAGCGGGCGGTCCGGCGGGAGGGGCAGGTCGAGCACGCCGTCGGTGCGGATCCGGTCGGCGCCGCCGAGCGCGTTGTCGTAGAAGTACGTGGGCCCGAGGATCGTGTGCGCCAGGCCGCTCGACGTCAGCTCCGCTTCGATCACTTCCTTGCTCTCGAAGTGCGGGACGCCGCTGTCCTGGTTCGCGCCGGCGACCGAACTGAACACCAGGTGCGGCACCCGGGTCCGCCCGGCCGCCTCGATGATCGTGTGGCCCTGCGCGATCTCGGCGTCCACACCGGACTCGAACGGCGTCGTCATCGCGAAGACCGCCGCGACGCCTGTCATTGCGGCGGTCAACGAGTCCACGTCGTCGAGTGACCCGGTGACGAGCTCGGCGCCGCGTTCGGCGAGGGTCCGCGCACCGGCGGAGGCCGGATTGCGCACCAGGGCCCGCAGTGGAGCGTCGCGTTCGAGCAACGCGCCGCTCACCGCGCGCCCCTGACCTCCGGTGGCGGCGAGGACGAGTATCGGCTGGTCGGGCATCGGATCTCCTCCGGTCGAGGACACGGGTGCTGCCGACGCGAGCCTACCTCCGGGCCGGGGTCAGTACTCGTGGAACCAGCTGCGGTCGCGCCGGACCGCCACCTCCCTCCGGTGCGCCATTCGCCAGCCGTCCGGTGTGCGCCGGTACCGCACGGTGTAGTGGCCGGCGACGTGCGCGTGGCGTGTCTCGCCGTCGTTCGACGCGCCCGAGCGGAACTCGAAATGCATTCGGGCCGTGGCCTCGTCACCGTCCAACACGATCGAGGGGGTGTTGAGCAGGTGGATGCCGGACGTGGCCGCGGTGAACTCGACGCAGAAGCGTCGCAGCTCGTCGCGTCCACGGATCGTCGTGCCGGGGACGGCCCCGACCTCCGCCAACTCGAACACGCCGTCCGCGGTGAACAGGCCGGCCCACGCGTCGGCGTCGCCGGAATCCCACGCCGGTGAGTAGGCGCCCTCGAGTTGCAGGATGGCGAGGGTGTCCTCGACGGCCGCGAGCCGGTCCTCGACGGAGCCGCCGGGCACCGGACGCGGCGCGTGCAGCTGCGGCAGCGTGGTCGTCATGCGGCCGGGCTGCCGTACTGGCCGTTGACCAGCTTGCTCGGCGGCACGAACCGGTAGCCGTCGTCGGCGAGGTTGGGTGCGTGCGAGTCCGCCGAGTAGTGGTAGCGCGGCAGGAACGCGGTCTTCGCGTTGTCGAGCACCTGCTGGTTCTCGAGTGCCTTCGCGAGTCCCTCGGCGTCCGTAATCGATCCGGCCTTCTCGGCGGCGGCAGCGACCAGGCCGAACGGGTCGTAGTTGTCGGCGAGGATCAGCGTCGACGGGATCGAGCCCATCGCGGCCATGGCGTCGACCATCGTGTTGACGGCGGTGTCGGCGGGGTCGTGGACGGTGCTCGGGAACACCTGCATGACGAGGTTGGACGCGGCGCGGGTGCCGAGGGCGCCCTCGGGGGCCGGCTTCGCGATCAACGGTGTGCCGGAGACGGACGTGTTGCCGATCAGCGGGATGTTCCAGTCGAGGCGCTCGAGGCTCCCGAGCAGGTAGCCCAGCGGCGCACCGTACGCGTCGATGACCAGTGCCTGCGTGCCCTTGTTCTTCAGGGCCTGCAACTGCGCGGTCATGTCGAGGGCGGCCACGTCGTACTCCTCGGAGCCGGACCTGCTGACGCCCTCGGCGGACAGTGCGTCGTCCATGGACTTGCCGAACGCCTCGCCGTACGCGCTGCTGCCGTGGATGACGCCCACCTGCTGGTAGTTCTTGCTCTTCGCGTACCGGGCGATCGACACCGCGTACTCGGTCGGCGACGGGGACAGGTCGAAGTTGAGCGGGAACTGCGCCGGATCCGAGGAGTCGTTGGTGGGGCCGACGTTGAACGAGAGGATCTTGTTCTGCTTCAGGATCGGGAGCGTCGCCGCCGACACCGTCGACGGGCCCGAGTTCAGGTACAGGTCCGGCTTCTTGCCGGAGTTGATCGCGTCGCGCAGGTTCGACACGGCCTTGGTGGCGTCACCGCCGTCGTCGGTGACGGTGAGTTCCACTTGGCGACCGCCGATTCCGCCGTCCTTGTTGACCTGCTCGACGCCGGCCTTGGCGGCGAGGATCGAGGTCTGCGCGTTGGCGGCCAACGATCCCTGCCCGCTGATCGCGCCGGTGACGAGGACCCGGAACGGCCCGCTGTCCGACGTCTCGTCGCCGGACGCCGAGCCCGAACAGCCCGCGAGGGCCAACGCGGACACGGCGACTGTCGCCACGAGCGCTGAGTGCCGAATCTTCATGCCAGTTACCTCCAGTGGAGACACGACGGATGGCAAGCGAATGCTTGGATGCGCCGACACTAGGGGTGTGACGTGGGCTACGTCAACGATTTCACCCAACCGGATGCGCGTCGAATGAAATTGCGCGACATGATGTTTCGGATTCAATAGTCTCGCGGGTGGACGGATTCCACAGGCACTCCCGCTGGGTGGGCCGTTTCAGCGCAGCGGGTCGTACGAGATCGACTCGACCGGCGTGCCCGCCCGCTGCAGCGCGTACGCGGTGGTCTTGACCATCGACGGCGAACCGCAGATCTGGATCTGACGATCGGCCCACGTGCCGAAACTGCTCACGACGGCGCCCATCGGTCCACGCAGCCGCTGGTGCAGCCCGTTCGGCGGCTCGGGGCTGGGATACGGGTGCCACCACGGGTTCTCGTCCTCCTCCGTGACGGGGACGACGGTGAGCCACGGATTGCTCAGCGACAGGTGCCAGAGCGTCTCGATGTCGTACAGGTCGCACGGGTAGGCGCCGCCGACGAACAGGTGCACCCGCGGATTGATCCCGCGGTGCGCCATGTCCATCACTTGGGCGCGCAGCGGCGCCAGGCCGGTGCCGCCCGCGATCATCAGCACGTCCTGGTCGCTCTGCAGGTCCACCCGCAGACCGCCCAGCGGCGAGCTGATCTGCCAGCGGTCCCCGATGGCGGTCTCGTTCACCATCGCCGGGCTCACCCAGCCGCCGGAGACCCGGCGCACGTGGAACTCGATCTGGCCGAACGGGTTCGTCGGGATCGCGGGCGAGAGGTAGCGCCACATCTGCGGCCGCTGCGGAATCTGCACGCTCACGTACTGGCCGGCCGCGTACGGGACCGGCGAGTCGCACTCGAGTCGGATGACCGCGAGGTCGCGGAGCACTCGCTCGTGGCTGACGACGGTCGCCCCCCACAGCGCGGGGAAGTCGTCGGCGTCGGCGGCATCGGACATCGTGGTGGTGATCAGTGCGATCAGTTCCCGCCACGCGGCGTCGCTCGCCGGGCTCCACGGCTCGTCGGAGTCGACGTCGCGCACCGCGTCGAGCAGCGCGTTGCCGGCCGCGGCGTAGTGCTCGCGCTCGACGCCGTACTTGCGGTGGTCGCGGCCGAGCTGGGCGAGGAACGGCAGCAGTCGGTCGGTGTCGTCGATGCCGCGCACGATGAACTCGACCGCCGAGACCAGCTTGGCGCGCTGCGCGTCCATGCCGGCCGGGAACAGTGACCGGCACTGGGGGAGTCGTCCGAAGAACTGTGTGTAGAAGGTGCGGGCGAAGCGGTCGCGGTGGTCCGGGGACGCGGTGACGGTAGTGAAAAGTGAGCGGATGTGCCCGATCTCGGCCGTGTCCACGTCGTCCTCCCTCGCGTGTTGCCTGGCCCGGGCGTGGGAAACCGACCGGCACCGCTTACCAGTGTGCACCGCTCCGGGCGGGGTCCCGCCGCTGGCCTCGCCGACCGTGGGGGAAATCTCTTCGAGAATCTAGAAGTTGAGCGGAACAGACTCAAGGTTTCGTTCGTTGAGGAGAACGACAGCCGTACGGATGCGTCCGGCACGGCACAATGCTTACGTTCGTTCGTCGCAAGGAAGGTGACCAGTGGACTCGTTCTCTCCCACCACCAAGACCCAGGCCGCGCTGACGGCTGCGCTGCAGTCGGCGTCCGCGGCGGGCAATCCGGATATCAGGCCCGCGCACCTGCTCGTCGCGCTGCTCGACCAGACCGACGGCATCGCCGCACCGCTGCTCAAGGCCGTCGGGGTCGATCCGACGGTGGTGCGGCGCGAGGCCCAGGTCATCGTGGACCGCCTGCCGAGCGCCACCGGCGCCACCACGCAGCCGCAGCTCGGCCGCGAGGCGATCGCCGCGATCACCGCGGCGCAGCACCTCGCCACCGAACTCGACGACGAGTACGTCTCCACCGAGCACGTCATGGTGGGGCTCGCGTCCGGCGACTCCGACATCGCCAAGCTGCTCGTCGGGCACGGCGCCACCCCGGAGGCGCTGCGGGACGCGTTCACCGCGGTCCGCGGCAGCGCGCGGGTCACCAGCCCCGACCCGGAGGGCAGCTACCAGGCGCTCGAAAAGTACTCGACCGATCTCACCGCGCGGGCCCGCGAGGGCAAGCTCGACCCGGTGATCGGCCGCGACACCGAGATTCGTCGCGTCGTGCAGGTGCTGAGCCGGCGCACCAAGAACAACCCGGTGCTCATCGGCGAGCCCGGCGTCGGCAAGACCGCGATCGTCGAGGGCCTCGCGCAGCGCATCGTGGCCGGTGACGTCCCGGAGTCGCTGCGCGGCAAGACCGTCATCTCGCTCGATCTGGGCTCGATGGTGGCCGGTGCCAAGTACCGCGGCGAGTTCGAGGAACGCCTCAAGGCCGTGCTCGACGACATCAAGAACTCCGCCGGCCAGGTGATCACGTTCATCGACGAGCTGCACACCATCGTCGGCGCCGGTGCGACCGGCGAGTCGGCGATGGACGCGGGCAACATGATCAAGCCGATGCTGGCCCGTGGTGAGCTGCGGCTGGTCGGCGCGACGACGCTCGAGGAGTACCGCAAGTACATCGAGAAGGACGCCGCGCTCGAGCGCCGCTTCCAGCAGGTGCTGGTCGGCGAGCCGTCCGTCGAGGACACAGTCGGCATCCTGCGCGGCCTCAAGGAGCGGTACGAGGTGCACCACGGCGTGCGCATCACCGACTCCGCGCTCGTCGCCGCGGCGACCCTGTCGGACCGCTACATCACGTCGCGTTTCCTGCCGGACAAGGCGATCGACCTCGTCGACGAGGCCGCGTCGCGGCTGCGCATGGAGATCGACTCGCGCCCCGTGGAGATCGACGAGGTGGAGCGCACCGTGCGCCGCCTCGAGATCGAGGAGATGGCGCTCTCCAAGGAGACCGACGCCGCGTCGAAGGACCGTTTGGTCAAGCTGCGTGAGGAACTGGCCGACGACCGGGAGAAGCTGCGCCAGCTCACCGCTCGGTGGCAGAACGAGAAGACCGCCATCGACTCGGTGCGCGAGGTCAAGGAGCAGCTCGAGTCGCTGCGCGGCGAGGAGGAGCGCGCCGAACGCGACGGCGACCTCGGCAAGGTCGCCGAGCTGCGCTACGGCCGGATCCCCGAGCTGGAGAAGCAACTCGAGGCCGCCGCGGCCGTGTCGGACGGCGCGTCCGACGGTGCCGTCATGCTCAAGGAGGAGGTCGGACCGGACGACGTCGCGGACGTCGTCGCCGCGTGGACCGGCATCCCCGCCGGCCGCATGATGGAGGGCGAGACCGCCAAGCTGCTGCGGATGGAGACCGAACTCGGCAAGCGGGTCGTCGGGCAGGACGAAGCGGTGCAGGCGGTTTCGGACGCGGTGCGCCGTGCGCGGGCCGGCGTCGCCGACCCGAATCGGCCCACCGGCTCGTTCCTGTTCCTCGGCCCGACCGGTGTGGGCAAGACCGAGCTCGCGAAGGGGTTGGCGGACTTCCTGTTCGACGACGAACGCGCGATGGTGCGGATCGACATGTCCGAGTACAGCGAGAAGCACTCGGTGGCGCGGCTCGTCGGCGCCCCTCCCGGCTACGTCGGCTACGAGTCCGGCGGACAGCTCACCGAGGCGGTGCGACGACGTCCGTACAGCGTGGTGCTGTTCGACGAGGTCGAGAAGGCGCATCCGGACGTGTTCGACATCCTGCTGCAGGTGCTCGACGACGGCAGGCTCACCGACGGCCAGGGCCGCACGGTCGACTTCCGGAACACCATCCTGATCCTCACCTCCAACCTCGGTGCGGGCGGCGACCGGGACCAGGTGATGGCGGCGGTCCGGTCGAAGTTCAAGCCGGAGTTCGTCAACCGGCTCGACGACGTCGTCGTCTTCGATCCGCTGTCGGAGGAGCAGCTCGAGTCGATCGTCGACATCCAGCTCGACCAGCTCGCCACCCGTCTCGCGGCGCGGCGGCTCACGCTGGAGGTGTCGGACTCGGCGCGGTTCTGGCTCGCGGTGCGCGGCTACGACCCGCTGTACGGCGCGCGGCCGCTGCGTCGGCTGATCCAGCAGGCGATCGGCGACCAGTTGGCCAAGCTGCTGCTCGCGGGCACCGTCCGCGACGGCGACACCGTGCCGGTGACCGTCTCCGAGGACGGCGATCACCTGGTGCTCGGCTAGCAGTCGTGGTTCCGCCCCTCACCGGCTTCCGGTGAGGGGCGGAGTCGTTCAAGTCTGTTCGGCTCGTTCAGCCCGTGAACGGCGGGACGAAGAAGCACGGCACCGGGCGCGGGTGCGCCGGGTCGAGCGCGTTGAGCACGTGCGTCGCGGCGATCGGGTCGGCGGCGATGCCCGCGTGCTCGGCGTAGTCGAGGGCGCAGCCGTCCTGCACCACGATGTTGGTGGCGTTGGGGGCCTCGACGAATCCTGCCGTGTACGGCACGACGGCCTCGTCGTAGCGGGTCATGATGTTCGTGTACGTCACCTGCGGCACGTACGGCCCGCCCTCGTTCATCTTGTTCATGAAGTCGGTGCCGGCCGCCATCTGGAAGCACGCGCCGCACAGCTTTCCGAGGGTGTCCGCCTGGGCCTGCTCGAGTCCCATGCGTTTGACGGTCGGGGCCAGCTGCGAGACGCCGAGGGCGTCGACGCCCTTCCACAGCGGCGCCAGCGAGACGTACTTGTCGACCTTGTCGGCGCCGCCGAGGAACTTGACGTAGTAGCTCGGCATCAGCGTGCCCTGCGAGTGCCCGATCAGGTTCACCTTCCGCGCCCCGGTCGCGGCGAGCACCCGGTCGACGAACGCGCCGAACTGCTGCGCGCTCTGCTCCATCGGCAGCATGCCACCGATCGCGCTCACCGGCCACGGCATCCCGGGCACCCCGCCGTACGTCAGCGCGAATACGCAGTAACCCTCGTTCGCCAGGAGCGGCGCGTACTTGCCCCAGTTGGTCTGCTGCCCACCGCCGGTGCCGTGCACCAGGATCACCGGTTCGGGATGCTCCGCAGTCGGCTTGCACGAGAAGTCGTTGGACCCGGGCAGCGAGCCCGCGGGATTGAACAGCTCCGGTGGGATGCCGGAGAAGAAGCCGTCGGGCACGGGCAACGGGGGCGTCGGCGAGGCCTGCGCGGTCCCGGCGGCCAGGAGTATGGTCGAAGCTGCTATTGCAAGTCCTGCGAACAACTTTCGCATGTGAGCTCCTTGTTTTCGGCGTAGCGTCCCGACCGCTCGAGGGAACCTAGCACGGGTGGTACCGCCCGTAACGCGAAATGCGAGGACTGAAACGTCCGGGTCCGCATCGCCGACACACAGGGTGAATCGACTACGAAGGGGTGGCAACAATGGGTTCGGCTGCAGACATCACGTCCTGGCTCGCGGAGGGATATCTCGCGGGCGACCCGATCCGGTATCCGTTGTACGTGGGCTCGATGTTCCTCGCGATGCCGCTCCAACTGCTCGGCGTCATCATGGGGAATCCCTTCTGACGGGACGGCCCGTTCGATTCGTGGTGCGCTCCATCGGTTCTTCGTCGATACTCGATTCGAATCGGGGCTCGACTACCAACTCGAAGAGAGCGACCGCGACATGGCCGGAACCAGTTCGACGCACGACAACGGCGGACCTGCACCGTCCGATCTGATCGATCAGCGCATCGAGGAACTCGGGGACTGGCGCGGCGAGAGGCTCGCCGAGATCCGGGATCTGGTGAAACGGGCCGATCCCGAGGTGGTCGAGGAGTGGAAGTGGCGCGGGGTGCCGACGTGGTCGCACGCCGGAATGATCTGCACCGGTGAGACGTACAAGAAGATCGTCAAGGTCACCTTCGCCAAGGGCGCCGCGCTGGCGGATCCGTCGGGCCTGTTCAACTCCAGCCTCGAGGGGAACACGAGGCGCGCCATCGACTTCCACGAGGACGACCCGATCGACGGTGAGGCCTTCATGGCGCTCGTGCGGGCCGCGGTGGAACTGAATCTGTCGAAGTGAGTGCGGATGCCCCGGAATCCGGGGCATCCGCGCGGCACTCAGGTGCCGGACCGGCCGATCAACGACCCGTCGAGGTCCGCGGTGGTGGTGACTCCGAGCAGTCGCATCGTGCGCGCCATCTCCGCAGCGAGGATGTCGATCATGCGTTCCACACCGGCCTGGCCGCCCGCCATCAGACCGTAGAGGTAGGGGCGACCGACGAAGCATGCCTGCGCGCCCAGACACAGTGCCGCGACGATGTCGGCGCCGGTGCGGACGCCGCCGTCGAGGAAGACCGGCGTTCCGGCGCCGACAGCCTCGACCACGGACGGCAGCACCGCGAGCGGTGTCACCGTCCGATCGAGCTGACGGCCACCGTGATTGGACACGACGATCCCGTCCGCGCCGGCCGAGACCGCGCGGGCCGCGTCGTCCGGACGGAGAATTCCCTTCACCAGCAGCTTTCCCGCCCACTGTTCCCGTACCCACGCGAGGTCGTCGAATGTGGTGGACGGGTCGATCATCGACTTCCCGGCGCCGTACCCGGCGCCCTCGTCGGAGGACGCGAACCGGAGCGGCTCGGTGGTGAGGAGATTGAACCACCACTGCGGGTGACGTCCGATCTGCGCGATCGTGCGGGCCGAGAGAGTGGGCGGAATGGTCAGCCCGGAGCGCAGATCGCGGCGACGGGCGCCGGCGACCGGGACGTCGACGGTGAGCACGAGGGTCTCGTAGCCGGCATCTGCAGCACGCCGGATGAACGTCCGGCTGCGGTCCCGATCCCGCCACAGATACAGCTGGAACCAGTTCCTTCCCTCCGGGTTCCGGGCCGTCAGATCCTCCATCGAGACGGTGCCCATCGTCGAGAGCGCGTAGGGAATGCCGGTGGCCCCGGCTGCGGCCGCAACGGCGGACTCGCCCGCGTGATGCATCAGGCGGGTGAACCCCGTCGGCCCCAGAATCAGGGGCAGAGCGCTCGTGCGGCCGAGGATCGGCGACCCGGTGTCGACGTCTGCGACGTTCCGCAACACCCGCGGGTGGAACTCGATTGCATCGAAGGCGCTGCGCGCCCGTCGCATGCTGATCTCGTCGTCCGCTCCGCCGTCGACGTAGTCGAACACCGGTCGGGGCGTGCGCCGCTGCGCGATCGTGCGCAGGTCGTCGACCGTGTGGGCGCGAGCCAGCTTCCGGTCCAGCCGGGTGCCGGTGCGCGGTTCGCGGCGGAGTAACGGAGCGATGTCCGCGACGCGGGGAATGCGGCGAGGGGTGACGGTCAAGATGCCTCCAGGCGGGCGGATTGCTGACGGACGACAGCGGCGCAGTGGTGCGGGGTGCGCCTCGTGTGCACCCGTCACGGGCGCATGGATTCGAGCGACCGCATGTCGATCTCGATGAGCGTCGGCCCCTCGACCGTCAACGCCTCCGCGAGAGCCGCATCGAATGCGGCCGCGGAGGTGACGTGGGCCGATCGGGCACCGAAGGATTCGGCGAGCCTCGTGAAGTCGGGCGTCGCCAGCTCGACGTCGTGTAGTTCGCCGTCGCCGATCCGGGACTCGATGTTGCGGAGCATCTGGTAGCCGGCATCGTTGAAGAGGCAGATCACGACCGGGGCCTTCGCCTGGACCGCCGTCGCGAGTTCCCCGACGCTGAGCATGAACCCGCCGTCGCCCTGCAGCACGATCACGTGGTTGCCGGACGCGAGACCCGCCCCGATCGCGAGCGGCAGTCCGGGACCGATCCCGGCCGCTGTGGAGCGGATCGACGTGCGCGGTTCCCAGATCTCCAGGAGGCCCTCGCCCCACACGTACGCGGGCACGGTCGCGTCCCGGACCACGACACCGCCGCGCGGGCGCCTGCGGTTGATCGACTCGCAGATCGCGCTCTGATCGCGACCGGCTCTGGCGCGCTGCTCAGCCCGCATGGATGACACTGCCGCGCGCCCGTGTTCGAGATGAGCGGCGCGTGCGGAGGCCTCGTCCACGGCTCGCTCGGGGAGCGCCTTGGTCAGCATCTCCAGTCCGACCTCGGCGTCACCGATCACGGCGACTTCGGGCGGATAGCTGCGACCGATCACCGCCGGGTCGACGTCGAGATGGACCATGCGCGAGGGGAAGGGGACGGTCCATTCGCCGGTCGGATATTGCTGGAACCGGGTGCCGACCGCGAGGAGAACATCGCACTGGGAGATGAACTCCCGCATCTCCGAGGTGGTTGCGACGGCGCCCAGTGACCGCTCGCCGTCCTCCGGCACGGATCCGCGACCCTCGCGGCTGGTCAGGATCGGGGCATCCCACTTCTCCGCGAGGCGGCGCAGCGCCGTCTCCGCGCCCGACCGGATGACGCCGCCACCGGCCCAGATCAGGGGGCGCCGCGCGGACGAGAGGACCGCGGCCGCGCGGTCGACGGCCACCGGGGCCGGCCGCGTCCGGGGCGTCGACGCCGCCGCTTCCGCGTGCAGCGTGGCGACGGGAATCTCGAGCCCCTCCTGCTCCTGCAGGTCTGTGGGAATCTCGACGGCCACCGGTCGCGGGCGGTCCCGCACCGCCGCCCGGCCGAGCTGCACGATCGTCTCGGCGATCTCGTCGGCCCGCTCGATTGTCCGCACGTCGCGGCAGACGGCCCGCAGCATCGACGCCTGGTTGTCGGCCTCGTGCACGTAGCCGAAACCACGCCCGAGATAGCGGGATTCGACCTGACTGGTGATGAGCATGACCGGCGCAGACGCATGGTGCGCTTCGTACATGCCACCCATCGCGTTGGCCGTTCCTGGTCCGGTGCTCACGATGCCGACCGCCAGCCGGCCCGTCGTGCGGGCATACCCGTCCGCCGCGTGTGCGACACCCTGCTCGTGACGGCAGCCCACGACGCGGATCCGGCCTCGTCGGTGGATCGCCTTCAGGATCGCCAGATTGTGGGCACTCGGTATCGCGAAGACGCATTCGACGCCGAGCGCCTCGAGGGCCAGGGCGACCGCCGTTCCACCGTTGCCGACGACCGCCTCGGGGACGTTGTTGTCCGTCATGTTCGCTGATTCCCTCCACGGTAACGACATCGAGCGTGTCCGCGCCTCTGCCTGGTTGATCCGACGCTAGCCAGGGCAGATTGTGTGGCGAAGGACTCGAACCGGTGAGCGGGACGCGCATCCGGGGGTTCGAGGCGCCGCGGCCGGCGGTACCGACCGGTAGCCAAGTCCGTTGACCAGGTGGTGGTTTCGAGGGCGACGACACCTCCGGTGCGTGGTATGACGTTGTTCGAGCATCGCGCAGTAGGAGGTTGGTATGAGGACCGAGGCAGGCAGCACGAGGGAGACACCGACGTCGACCGTCGACCGCATCTCGATGGTGCTGGACAGTTTCGACGGACGACCCCGCATGACGCTCGCCGGTGTTGCGCGCCGTACCGGGATACCCCGGTCCAGCGTCCACCGCCTGCTCGAACGGCTCACGGTCCTGGGATGGCTGCATCGTGAAGGCATCGAGTACGAACTCGGCCCCAAGTTGATGGAGTTCGGCGCGACCGCTCTGCTCCAGAATCGGCTCAATGCGGCTGCGGCGCCGATGTTGCGGGAACTGCATCGGGTGACCGGGCACGTGGTCCATTTCGGCATTCTCGTCGGAAGCGACGTGCTGTACCTGGACAAGGTCGGCGGACGAATGGCCTCGGATCTTCCCACCCGGGTCGGCGGTCGGCAGCCGGCCGCGCTGTCGGCGATCGGAAAGGTGCTCCTGGCATCCAACGGACGTTCCGAGGACTCACCCCGTGAGCTCCGCCGGGAACTCGACTCCGTGCGCGATCGCGGCGTCTCCTACGAGGTGGCCGAATGTCGGCCGGGCTTCGGTTCCATCGGGGTGCCGGTCGGATCGGTCGGTGGCGCTGTTGCGGCGGTATCGGTCTGCGGGCCCATGACTCACTTGAAGTTCGACCACCGCCACGCGGCGCCGGTTCGCATGGCCGCCTCCGCGCTGTCGCGGTACCTGACCACCGAGGAACTGATCGGGACGGCTGGCCGCACGAGTGATACCCCGGCGGTGTGACAGCCGGGGACTCCCGGCGACGATGCTGTTCGAGGTCGACTACCCGTACCAGGACACCACGTGGATCGGGTCCCGGTATCTCGGCCGGTATCCGGCCGAACTGTCCGGCGGGCAGCTCCAGCGCGTCGCAATCGCCCGGGCGTTGGCGTTGGAGCCAAGATGATCGTGTGCGACGAACCCGTTGCCGCGCTCGACGTCTCGGTCCGCGCACAGGTACTCAACCTCCTGCGGGACCTGCAGGAAGAACGCGGCCTGGCGTACCTTACGGCAACACAATATGGAGGACTCACACCGCGCTCATTCCGGTGTGAGCCATCCATATCGGGTTCTGTACAGGTCACCCCCCGGGCGAGTAATTGGTCCACCGGATGGCCCTGTCGGCCATGGAATCTGCACCTCGAAGGTCGTGGAGCCCCGACGGTCCAATGAAGGACACCGAGCCGAACACAGCGTGCCGAAGCTTCTCCCCAGAGGCGCATCTGGAGCGGTCGGTCAGTGCACCGAAGCCGCCGACGCCTCGGATTCGACAAGGCTCTGTCCGGAGGCCAGTCCGCCGGTTGCCGGCGTCCGCCCGTGCTTCATCGCGAGCGTGACGCCGATCGCGACGACGGATGCGACGGCGCAGACCAGGTATGCGTAGTGGAATCCCTCCATGGAGGGAATCGGCTGGCCTGTCTTCGGATTGAGCATCAGGATGTAGTTGCCGACGACGACGCCGAGGAAGGCGCTGGACAGTGCGCTGACGACCTGCTCGGACGTGAACTTCATCGAACCGGTGACCGCCTGGGTATTCGCGGGCACGGCTTCGATCAGCAGGTTGGTCGACGACGAGTAGAAGAAGCCGGCCGCGACACCCATGAAGAATCCGAGCACGATCGCCATGCCTGCGGTGGTGACCAGGCCGAAGCCGACGAGGAGCGAACCGGCCAGTGCGCCGACCATGCCGAGAAGCATCGCGAGGCGCGGCGAGTACTTGCGCGCGATCCATCCGGCGAGCAGACCGCATCCGGCAGCGGCCAGACCCTGGGGCAGTCCGTAATGGAGTGCGTATCCGAGGGCGGAGAATCCGAGTCCGGAGTCGTCGTTGCCGGGAATGGCCGGTGCCCGCAGCATCTGGGGCAGCAGCGCGCCGTTGGCACCGTTGACGACACCGTAGGAGCCGGCGATGGCCAGGGTCATCCACACCCCAGGGCGGGCGAGGAGGGACATCGAGATCAGCGGTTGTTCGATCCGGCGCTCGGCCAGGACGAAGACCACCAAGAGGACTGCGCCGACGATGAGCGCGACGGTGCGCAGGTCCTCGTTGTTCGCCCCCAGGATGAGAGAGCTGGCACCGAGGCCGAGTAGCGCGGCACCGACATAGTCGACCCGGTGGGCGATCCGAACGGTGCTCTCCGGCACGAGGATCGCGATGGCGACGATGACGGCTGCCGCATACGCGAGCAGGAACCAGAAGGCGCTACGGAAACCGTAGGAGTCGATGAGCCAGCCGCCGAGGAGCGGACCGATCAGTGCCGACGCGCCGATGCCCACTCCGATGCCGCCGACGCCGAGCGGAACCCAGCGCGACGGAATCAGATCCCGAACCAATCCGTAGCAGACGACCGACGATGCGAGACCACACGCCTGCAGCCCGCGACCGACGAGGAACAGCGGATAGGACGTGACCGTCGCGCACACGAGGGTCCCGACCAGGAACGTTGCCCCGGCGGACAACAGGACCTTCTTCTTGCCGTACACGTCGGCGAGCTTGCCGATGATCGGGACGACCACGCCGCCCACCAGCAGCGGGATGGTCATCACCAACGTGATCTTGGTAGTGCCGAAGTCGACGGCCATGTCGGTCAGGCCGGGACTGATGAGAGTGAATTCGAAGGCGACGATCTCGGTCATCAACGCGATCAACACGATGATCAGGATCGATTGTCCTTTGGACCGGTTCTCGGTCTCGGCGGACTTCTGACTTGGTTGCGACTGTGTGAAACCGGCCATGGCAGAACGGCTCCAATCTGTGCGAAGGCGATCGAGCCGCCTTGTCGTGGGCGATGGGGGCGGGCGTCCGTCGTGTTAACGAAGTGGTTGCACGCGAGAGGGTGTCTACCTGTCCGGCTTGGCATGCGAGCGGGACAGAGTCACCGAAATACGTTGAAGAACAATGCTATTGAACGCGTCACTGGTCTACCAAACACTTGCTGCAAACGGCGGACCGACCGATGCGGGGGAGAGTATCAAGCAGGCACCGCGCAGGGAAGAGCTTCGGAGCATCGGCCCGCTCAGTGGGACGCATCGACATGCGAAGCAGTGCGCGGCACCCCGGTCGTGGCCGGTGGTGGGTGCATGCAGGAGCGCCGAAACTGTCCTCCATGTGAATGATTGTTCCCGAACAGGTTTCGTTGTCGATGACTCGTCACGCGAGCTGTGTCACCCGTAGTGACGACAGACGTCGGAAGGGGTCGAGGATGGCAGGAGCGCCGTGACCGTGAACCGTCCATCGGCGCAGGTGTGGAACCGCCGGGCGAAGCGAAAATGGCAGTCTATTGACAGTTGGCAGTCGAATGCCTAAATTCTCCGACATGGCTTACGGCGTGGCGGAAGAGCATGAGGTCTTGTCGCAGCGAGAGCGGAACAAGCAGCGCACGCGGCGTGCGCTGGAGAGTTCCGCGTTGGACCTGTTCGCCACAAAGGGTTTCGACTGCACGACGATCGAGGATATTTGCGAACGCGCGGCCGTGTCACCGCGCACGTTCTTCCGGTACTTCGCCGGCAAGGAGGCTGTCATCGTCGAGCAATGGACTGACCGCCCGGACACCTACCGGGCAGCGGTCCTTTCGCGACCTGCTGGTGAACCATTGCTGGTTGCGCTGCGAGAGGCTTACGCGGACTTCGTCTCTCGAGAGGAAGACGGTGCCCGACGTCGTATGTTCCTGCGCAACCGAGTGATACATCTAACCCCGAGCCTGCGAGGGGCGGTGGACGATCGTGTCGGCGTGAAATGGCGCGCAGCGGTTGCGGACGCGATCGCTGTACGGCTCGGTGCGCCCGGTCCGGGTCCAGACCACGAACTCATGGCGGATGTCGTGATGACCATCATCGGCCAGGCCACGGCCGCGTGGGTAATGCGTGGGGAGAACGTGCCACCAGAGGACCTGGGACGGCAGGAGTTCGACCGCTATACCGTGGCCCTTCGTCTCCTGCTTGCCGACTCCTGACCGGAAGCGGGCCAACGGTCTCCAAACTTCCAAGTTCGGTTCCGAGGCGTTGTCCGAATCGATCGCCCTGTGGGACAACAGATGCACGCTTCAGCACACGGTTGCAGACCGGGCGCGGCGTGGCCGTGCACGCCTAGGCGTGATCGAAGGCTATGCGCCGACGCGATGGTACGGAGCAACCTCACAATCATCCTTGAAAGGGTCTCGTCAAATGAGTCTCAACCGCTACTCGATTCCGGTCGTCCGTGAGGTCGATCAGCCGGCACCGGCTGTGTTGATCGAGAACCAGACCACGAAGTTCCGTCAGGTGGATCCGGTCCGGCCTCCTGTGGGAGCGCCGAACGTTCTCCTCGTCATGCTGGACGACGTGGGCTTCGGTGCGGCCTCGACATTCGGTGGACCGTGCCGGACCTCGACCGCGGACCGACTGGCGTCGAACGGTCTGAAGTACAGTCGATTCCACACCACCGCCCTGTGCTCGCCGACGCGTGCCGCCACGTTGACCGGCCGTAATCATCACAGCGTCGGGATGGGTAACATCGCTGAGGTCTCGACGTCCTCGCCGGGCTACAACGGCATGCGCCCCGCGAGTGCGGCCACCGTCGCGCGGGTTCTCCAGGGCAATGGCTATGCCACAGCAGCTTTCGGGAAGATGCACCAGACACCACCGTGGGAGAGTACGGCGGCCGGCCCATTCGATCACTGGCCGCTGCGTGAGGGCTTCGACAAGTTCTACGGCTTCCTCGGCGCGGAGGCGGACCAGTTCGCGCCGGTGCTCCACGACGGCTTCACGATGGTCGACCCGCCCCGGACGGCGGAGGAGGGCTACCACCTCTCCGAGGACCTCGTGGACCAGGCGATCCAGTGGATCGAGGGCGTCGACGCCATGGACCCGGAGAAGCCGTGGTTCTGCTACCTGCCGTTCGGTGCGGTCCATGCGCCGCTGCAGATCCCGGATTCATACCAGGGTAGGTACCGGGGCGAATTCGATCAGGGTTGGGACGCGTTGCGCGAGAGCACGCTGGCTCGGCAGAAGGACCTCGGCGTGGTCGGCGCCGACACGGTCTTGGCACCGTGGACGCCTGGTGTTCCGCACTGGGACGAACTGACCGACGTCCAACGGGCCGTCGCGGCACGGTTGATGGAGACCTATGCGGCGTTCCTGGAACACACCGACGACCAGGTCGGACGTGTGATCAGCTATCTCGAAGACCGCGACATGCTCGATGACACGCTGGTGATCTACATGGTCGGCGACAACGGCGCCTCGGCGGAGGGCGGTCTCGACGGATCATTCAATTACCTCGCCACGCTCAACGGGTTTCCGCAGACCCCGGAGGAGATCTTCGAACGTCTCGACGAGATCGGGACCGAGCGCAGCTATGCCCACTACCCGGCGGGATGGGCGGTTGCGCTGGACACCCCGTACCAGTGGGCCAAGCAGGTCGCATCGCACTACGGCGGTACGCGGAACGGTCTGGTGATCCACTGGCCCAACGGGATCGAGGCCCGTGGCGAGGTGCGGAACCAGTGGCACCACTGCGTCGACATCACCCCCACGATCCTCGAGGCGGCGGGAATACCCAGCCCGACGACGGTCGACGGGGTGCAGCAGCAGCCGGTCGAGGGTGTCGCGATGAACTATTCGTTCGACGCTGCGGGGGCACCGGATCGGCACGTCACGCAGTACTTCGAGATCTTCGGCAACCGCGGCATCTACGACCGGGGTTGGACCGCGGTGGCGATGCACCGGAGGCCGTGGGAGCTGATGGCGCCGCCGCCGAACTACGCGGACGACGTGTGGGAGCTGTACGACACGTCGGTCGACTGGTCCCAGTCGCAGGACCTTTCGGCGCAGCACCCGGAGAAGCTTGTCGAACTGCAGGAGATGTTCCTGCTCGAAGGAAGCCGCTTCCAGGTCTTCCCCTTGGACGATCGTACGAACACACGCAACCTCGACCCGGAGACGCGGGCGCCCCACGTGCTGCGAGGACGCACCGGCCTGACGTTGTACCCACACATGGACGGGATCGGTGAGAAGGCCGCGCCCCGGGTGTTCAGCAGTTCGTACACGATCACCGCGAAGGTCGAGATCGGCGACGACCTCGTGAACGGCGTGTTGATGAGTATCGGTGGGCGCTTCGGCGGATTCGCGCTGTACGTCGTCGACTCGGTTCCGGTTTTCTGCTACAACCTTTCCGGTCGGTCCTCGACGTACGTCCGGTCACCCCAGGCGCTCGCGAGCGGGGTGCAGGACGTCACGGTCGACTTCGAGTACGACGGGGGCCGGCCGGGCAGCGGCGGCGTCTTCACCCTGTCGGTCGACGGCGCCCCGGTGGCCGAGCAGCGGATGTCGGCGACCACGCCGTTCCAGTTCAGCCTCAACGAATGTCTCGACATCGGAGTCAGCCGAGGCACACCCGTGACCGACGAGATCCCGGTGGGTGGGTTCGCTTTCGACGGCAAGCTCCACCACGTCCGGCTGGACGTCGAGACGGCGCGCCCGCGTCGGGAGTCGAGCGAGCTGGAGAGGATCGCCCGAGCCACACAGTGATTCACGACCTTTCCGCTTGCTCGATCAAGGCGTGTGGCAGGCGGAAAGGCGTGACCCGTGAGCACCGCCAGATGCCTGCGTCCAAGGTAGGACAGTGCACAGCTGGTGTTGCTCGAGTTCCACACGCAGGGGCTGACACAGGGGTCGTGGCGGCGCATCTGGCCTCACAACCGAAGGGACGTCACCCGGATCTCACCAACAGCTCCAGGAACGCGAGAGGTAGCGATGAGCTTGACTGCCCTACAATCAAATCCGCTTCGTGCGCCGAAGAACATGGTGTGGATCCCCGGCGGGACGTTCTGGATGGGCTCCGAGGATTTCTATCCCGAGGAACGCCCCGTCCACGACTCTGGATCCTGCCACGATTGGGCAGGTTGCGAGTTGGTAGGCATCACTCGTCGACACTGTGCTCCCCAACCTGTCCGGGGAGAGTTTCGAACCATTCCTACTCGGTCGTGTCGATGGCGCGGAGCGTGGCATCGGACGGCCTGCCGACTGAGGATGCCCGTGATCGCTCAGCTTTTCAGCTTCCTTCCTCGGATGAGGCTCTGTGTGATGGGCCGCATCAGCGGCGAAGGAGAGGTTCAAGCCCCCCGGTGGCGGACAGACTCTTGATCCGCACCTGCAGGACACTCTCGGAGGCATGGCGTTCCTCACGCCTCTCTACGGCCGCCTGAACACCGTCGACGAGAAGTGCAATCCCGTAACTGGTTTGGCGAAGTGGACATTCGCCGACGATGGCTCGTACCTCGAACTGGTGCTGCGCGACGACGTCGACTTCAATGACGGCACGCCGTTCAGGATCTGACGGCGCATTTCCCGGTCGGCCGCAAGGAAGTCTGGGTCTGGTGGACAATCTGACATAGGGAAGAGCTTGGGGCGGAACGGATCAATATCCGTTCCGCCCCAAGCGTTTCTGGTCGTGCTGGCGGGATCGCTCAGCTCTCGATGATCGCGAAGCCCTTGTAGCCGGAATCGGCGACCTCGCCGATGATCTGGCGGTAGGCGGCGAAGCCGCCGAGGAACGGCATGAACACGCGCGGGCGGCCGGGGATGTTGGCGCCGAGGTACCACGAGTTGGCGGTGTTCAGCAGCGACGCCTCGGCGCGGGTGCGGCATTCCTCGACCCAGCCGGTGACGGCCTCGGCGGTGCCCTCGATGGCGGTGGCGCCGCGGTCGTCGAGGTAGGCGATGGCGTCCGCTACCCAGTCGACGTGGAGTTCGGAGTGCAGCACCATGTTCGCGAGCACCGACGGGCTGCCGGGCCCGGTGAGGTTGAAGAAGTTGGGGAAGCCGTCGATGCCGAGTCCGAGGTAGGTCTCGGGGCCGGCGGCCCACTTGTCCTTCAGCGCCTGTCCGCCGCGGCCGACGATGTCGAGCTTCTCGAGCGAGCCGGTCATGGCGTCGAATCCGGTGGCGAGGACGATCACATCGAGGTCGTAGTGGGCGTCGGTGGTGTTGATGCCCGTCTCGTCCATGCCGACGATCGGCGCGGCCTTGAGGTTGACCAGTTCGACGTTGTCGCGGTTGTAGGTCTCGTAGTAGCCGCTGTCGGTGACGATGCGCTTGGCGCCGATCGCGTGATCGTTGGGGATGAGCAGTTCGGCGATCGCGGGGTCGTCGATGACGGCGCGGACCTTCTCCTCCCAGAACTCGCGGGCGGTGTCGTTCGCGGCCTGGTCGGTGAGCTGGTCGGCGAACGTCTTGGAGTACAGGACGCCGCCGAGCTTCCAGCGCTCCTCGTAGGCGGCGCGGCGCTCGTCCTCGGACGCCTCGAGCGTCAGCTTGGGGTGTGCGCGGTGCGGGGATCCGCCACCGGACTCCCGCGACAGGCGACGACGTTCGGCATAGGTGGCCTTCTGCTCGGCGCGGGTGGCGTCGTCGAGCGGGGCGTTGCCGGCGGGGACGCTGTAGTTCGCGGACCGCTGGAACACGAACAGCTTGTCGGCCTGTTCGGCGATGTGCGGAATCGACTGGATGCCGGACGATCCGGTGCCGATCACGCCGACGCGCTTGCCGGTGAAGTCGACGCCCTCGTGCGGCCAGTACGCGGTGTGGAGGACGTCGCCGGTGAAGGTGTCGAGGCCGTCGAAGTCGGGAGTGTTGGCGTTCGACAGCGGTCCGGCGGCGACGACGAAGAAGCGGGCGGAGACGGTCTCGCCGCGGTCGGTGCGCACGGTCCAGCGCAGGGTGTCCTCGTCGAGGGTGGCGGAGGTGACGCGGGTGTCGAACGTGATGTCGCGGCGCAGGTCGAAGCGGTCGGCGACGTGGTCGAGGTAGGCGAGGATCTCGGGCTGGGTGGCGTACTTCTCGCTCCAGTCCCATTCCTGCTCGAGTTCGGGGGAGAACGAGTACGAGTAGTCGACGGACTCGACGTCGCAGCGGGCGCCGGGGTAGCGGTTCCAGTACCAGACGCCGCCCACACCGGACGCGGCTTCGAAGGCACGGACCGTCAGGCCCTGCTGCCGGAACCGGTGTACCGCGTAGAGGCCCGCGACACCGGCCCCGACGACGACGACGTCGTACGAGGTGGTGGTCTCGGGTGCCGAATCCTGTCCGTTCACGAATATGTCCTTCCACGAGCGTGAGCCGTCCCGGCCCGGAATCGGACCGGACCTCACGGTTCTTGCGATGAATTCACGCTATGGCGGTGCGAACCACGTGACAGCGGGCCATCCCGCCCAGCGGGTTGTTTCCCGGGAACAGGGACTTTCGGCAGGTCGCGAAACCGGTATCTTGCAGGGAGTATGCGGCTTCGCGTCCGCCGCGGGAGGCTCCCACCACGAGGGACGATTCCGGCCCCCGGCGGCCTCGGTAATCTGGGCGACGTGCCAACCCCGACTCCTGACCCGACGAGCGCCCGCCTCGACAGCTGGATGTGGGCCGTACGGCTGTTCAAGACTCGGTCGCAGTCCGCGTCGGCGTGCCGATCCGGTCATGTCCGGGTGAACGGCGTCGCCGCGAAGGCGTCCGTGCAGGTCAAGCCGGGTGACGAGATTCGGGTCCGGGTCGCCGGCCGCGATCGGATCGTCGTCGTGGTCCGGCCGGTCGCCAAGCGTGTCGGCCCGCCGATCGCCGCCGAATGCCTGCAGGACAACAGTCCGCCCGCGCCTTCGCCGGAACTGGTGGCGTCGATTCCGCGGCGCGACCGGGGTGCCGGACGCCCGACGAAGCGCGAGCGCCGGGACATGGAGAAGTTTCTCGGGCAGTAATGCCCCCACGATCGTTACCTCGGTGGCCGTTGACGCCTTCGTAAATGCGGAAGACACTGTCAAAAGACATGAGATTCCACATTGGAGGCGCTCTCATGATCTCGACACTTCACGCCGACGCGACGACCGTGTCCACCACGTCCCGGCGCTGGTGGGCCCTCGCCGCCCTGTCCATAGCGGTGTTCGCGATCGGCATCGACACGATGGTCCTCACCGTCGCGCTGCCGACCCTCGCGCGGGACCTCGATGCGACGACGTCTGCGCTGCAATGGTTCTCGACTTCGTACACCCTGGTGCTGGCCGCCGCCCTCCTGCCGCTGGGCAGCCTCGGCGACCGGATCGGCCGGCGCCGACTGCTGCTGGCGGCGATGGCTCTCTTCGGCATCGCGTCACTCGCGTGTGCCTATTCGCAGACCGCGGCCGAGTTGATCGGTGCCCGGGCAGTCCTCGGGCTGGCGGCGGCCGCGATCATGCCGATGTCGATGGCCGTGTTGCCGATCCTGTTCCCCCGGCAGGCCGAACAGCAACGCGCGCTGACGATCTGGGTCACCGCTACGGCCCTCGGGCTGCCGCTGGGCCCGATCCTCGGAGGCTGGCTGCTGGAGCACTTCTGGTGGGGATCGGTGTTCCTCGTCAACGTCCCGCTCGTGTGCGTCGGACTGGTCGCCGTCGCGCTCCTCGTTCCAGAGTCACGGAGCAGTGATCCCGGTCGGTTCGACCTGCCGGGCGCGATCCTCTCGTCGACCGGGCTACTGGCGCTCACCTACGGCTTCATCAGCGCCGGCAGCGACGGTTGGGGCGCCGCGCACGTGCTCCTCACACTGACCGTGGGTGCCGCCCTCCTCGCGGTGTTCCTGTTGTGGGAGAAGCGAACCGACCACCCGTTGATCGATCTGGCGCTGCTGTCCGACCGCGACTACGCCTCGGGTGCCGGCCTGTCCACGCTGGTCAACTTCGTGATGTTCGGGCTGCTGTTCTCGCTGCCCCTCTACCTGGGGGCCGTGCTCGGCGCGGACGCCCTCGGGATCGGTGTGCGACTGCTGCCGATGATCGCCGGTCTGGTCGTGGGAACGCGACTGGCGGACCTGCTGGCGCGGGTCCTCGGCGCGGGGGCGCTGATCGCGCTGGGGTTCGCGGCCCTCGTCGGCGCCTGCCTCCTCGGCGTCACGATGACCGTCGACACCGGCTACGGGCTGACCGCGGCGTGGCTCACGATCGCCGGGCTGGGACTCGGACTCGTGATGCCGACCGCGATGGCGGCCGCGATCGGGGAACTCACCCCGGAACGGTCGGGTGCGGGTTCGGCGCTGATCCAGGCACTGCGGCAGGCCGGCGGCACGATCGGTGTCGCGGTGCTGGGCACCGTGCTGGCCGCCGGGTACCACGTACACCTGCCGTCGACGTCGCTGCCGGAACCGGCCGCGTCCGCGGTCTCCGACTCGGTGAGCAGCGGGGTGACGGTCGCGCGGCAACTCGGCCTGCCCGCGCTCGAGGAACAGGTGCAGGCCGCGTTCGTGCACGGCATGGTGTCGGCGCTGTGGGTCAGCGGCGCGCTCGCCGTGATCGGCGGGATCGTCGCGGCGGTCGTCCTTCCGCTGCGGCGGCCGGATGAGGCGTCCGACGAAGAGGAACCGGACGGTGTCCATGAGCACGTCGACTGAGCAGACAGGCCTGCGGGAACGCAAGAAGCGGCGCACGCGGGAATCGATCCGCGAGCACGCGATGCGCCTGTTCACCGAGCAGGGCTACACGCAGACCACCGTCGAACAGATCGCGGCCGCGGCCGACGTGTCCCCGAGCACGTTCTTCCGCTACTTCCCGAGCAAGGAACAGCTGATCCTGATCGACGACCTGGACCCGCCGATGCTCGCGGCGATCGCGGCGCAACCGCCGGACGTGCCGCCGCTGACCGCGTGCCGGCGGGCCTTCGAGGAGGTCCTGTCGTCGCTGACCCCGGCGGAGACGGCCGCCGAGCGGACCCGGCAGCGACTGTTGTTCACCGTGCCCGAACTGCGGTCGGCGATGCTCGGGGAACTCACCCGGTCGATCGGGATCCTGGCGGCCGCGATCGGCGCCCGCGTCGGACGTCCGGTCGACGACTTCGAGGTGCGGGTGTTCGCCGGGGCGCTGGCGGGAGCGGTGCTCGGCGCGGCCGGCGACGACCCGCCGGAGCTGGCCACCTTCCTCCGGGCGATCGAGTTCCTCGAACGCGGTATGCCGCTCGTTTGACGTTTCAGACGGATCTCAGAGTTCGGCTCTACGCTGTGGTGTCGGCTGCAAGCAGCCGCATCGACCTGTCGGATCCGCCGACGGAACGGGAGAAGGCCCACCATGACGAACCCCGACGACCCGCGCACCCCGCAAGAACGCGCGTACGACCCTGCCGAGCAGCAGGCGTCGGACGAGACCGTCCAGTGGGCCCGCCCGGGGGACGGCCCGACCCAGCAGATCGGCCCGGTCGGCACGCCGGCCCCGGAGCAGCCGACCGAGCAGTACTACACGGCCGACCCCTATCAGGCGTACGGCGCGCAGGCCCCCGACCCGACGCAGACATACCCGACCCAGGCGTATCCGACCTACGACCCGCGATACGACCCGCAGGCCGCGCCGCCCAACGCGACGCAGGCGTACCCGACCTACTACGGCGCCGGCGGCTATCCGCCGGGCGGTTACCCGCCGCCCGGACAGCCGCCCACCGGTGAGGTCCCGCCGCTCGGGAACGGTCCCGAAAACAAGCCCGGCCGGAAGGTGGGTCTGTGGGCCGCGGCCGGCGCGGGCGTCGTGCTGCTGGCCCTCGGCCTGATCGTCGGGCTGATGCTGAGCGGGAACTCCGACGAGAACAACACCGCGGCCGCCCCGTCGCCGCGGACCTCGGCACCGGCCGTTCCGCCGCGCGCCGGCGCTCCGGCCCCGACGCCGGAACCCGACACCACGTCGCCGTTCGAGAACCTGCCCGGCGGCATCGGCGACGTCATCGCCAACGCCGGCACCGCGATGGGCACCATCACCGCCAACGACGGCGGCACGCTCACCATCGACGGGCTCGGCGGAACCAAGATCACCGTGAAGACCACGCCCGACACCTCGCTCATCTCGTTGACCGCGGACAGCATCGCCGAACTGAAGCCGGGCGAATCGGTGCTGGTGCAGGGGGACAAGGTGAAGGACGGCACCCTCACCGCGAAGTTGATCATCGGCACGACGCTTCCCGAGTTCGGTAACTGACGCGCGGCACCGGATGCCCGGAACTGCGCCGGGAGTGGCTAGGCTGACCCTCGATGACGGCTATGTGGTTCGGATTGGCAGTGATAGCGCTCGCGGGTGCTGTCGTGCTGCTCTATGTCGATCGTTCGCGTCGTGACCAGACCGGTCGGGTGCGGCAGATCTGGGCGAAGGCGCAGGGATACACCTACAACACCGCGGACGAGCATCTGCCGTCGCAGTGGCATCGGGCGGCCCTCGCGAAGCAGGAGTACCTGGGCGCCGTCGACGTCGTGCGCGGCGTCCGCCGCGGCGAACAGTTCGTGCTGTTCGACCTCGAGGACACGGCGACGATCGTCGCGGTGCACCGGGAGGTCGGCTCCGACGTCGACATCGATCTGCGCCTGAAGTCGACGCCCCCGCCGCGGGACAACGACCTGAACCTGCTGGGCGCGATCGGCCCGCGCGTCGTCTTCGCGACCGACCTGGAGATCGCCCGCCGCGTGTGCGATCAGCGCATGGTGACGTTCACCGAGTCGGTGCCGCCGCAGCTGCAGATGCTGTGGAGCGAGGGCGAGTGGACGCTGGGCTCGCTCCCGATCGGCAGCACCGGTCGCGACTGGGACGCCGCGATCGAGGTCGTCGCCCGGCTGTCGGGGATGCTGCGGGTGCTGCCGCCGGCCGTCGAGCCGCCGGCGATGCAGCCGGCCGCCCACGATCCGGGCCGTCCGATCGCCCCGGAACCCGTTCCCGAATAGCGGCCCGGAGCCCGCCGCAGTAGATTCCGCACCTGTGGTTGTTGTGTCGGGTGTTGTTCTTGTTGCTGTCGTGATTCTTGTGGCGTGGGTGGTGTCGGAGTTCCGGCAACTGCGCCGCGTCGATGCGAATCTGCGTACCGCGCTGTCGCTGATCCACGCCGAGATGGACCGACGGTACGAGTACGTGCCCGGGCTCGTGCTCGCCGTCGCGGACACCGTCGGTCGCGAACTGGTGAGCACGGTGTCCGGGGCGCGCTCCCTGGCGATGCGGGTCCGCGAGGAGGGCCTCGACCTCGGCAGGCAGGCCGGTGCCGAGAACACGCTGTCCGCGGCGCTCGCGTCGCTGCTCGGCACCGCACGCAGCTATCCGGCGCTGCGTCGCGACTGGGCGTTCGTCCGTCCGGCGCACGAGATCGACCAGACCGAGACGCGTCTGGCCGGTGCGGTCACCGTCTACAACGATCTCTGCCGGAGACACAACGACTCGCTCGGAAGCTTCCCCACCGGACTCCTCGCCCGTGTCGGCGGGATCGCCGCGGCGCCGCTGTTCGAGGCGACGATTCTCGAGATGCCGGTGAGCGCGGAGGACGAGTCGGCCGCCGAGCGCGCGGCCTGAGGGCCGCCAGCGCTGTGACCTGGCCGCCTCGCTAGGCTCGACATGACGAAATGTCACTGACTTCGAACGATGATGGGAGCGGCCGATGACGGATCGCGACGAGCTCGCTGCGCTGGTGCGCGAGCTGGCGGTGGTGCACGGAAAGGTCACCTTGTCCTCCGGCAAGGAAGCCGACTACTACGTGGACCTGCGCCGCGCGACCCTGCATCACCGGGCCGGCCCGCTGATCGGCAAGCTGCTGCGCGAACTGGTCGCCGACTGGGACTTCGTCTCCGTCGGTGGCCTGACGATGGGCGCCGATCCCGTCGCGATGGCCGTCATGCACGCCGAGGGCCGCCCGATCGACGCGTTCGTCGTCCGCAAGGCCGCCAAGGCGCACGGCATGCAGCGTCAGATCGAGGGCCCCGACGTCGTCGGCAAGCGCGTCCTGGTGGTCGAGGACACCACCACCACCGGCAACTCGCCGCTCACCGCCGTCCAGGCGCTGCGTGACGCCGGCGCCATCGTCGTCGGTGTCGCCACCGTCGTCGACCGCGCCACCGGCGCCGACGCCGTCATCGCCGCCGAGGGGCTCGAGTACCGCTCGCTCCTGGGCCTCGACGACCTGGGTCTGAGCTAGCCAGTTCTTCACGGCCCAAGGGACCCTTCATGCGCTCGCGGCGCGTGAAGGGTCCCTTCAGCTGTAGTGGCGTCCGGCTAGGGGACGAGGAAGTAGGCGCTGACCACGCCGAGCGATGCCTGCGGGCGGAGCTCGTTGTACCACGGGCTGACCCAGCTGGCAGCCATCGATACGGCGGCGACGCCGGGACCGGGATTGATCTCGGTCCGGACGGTCTGGCCCGGGACCGCGTTGAGCTCGACCTCCTTGACCTGTCCGGCGAGCACACCCCAATTCCATCCGACGGTGATCTTCATCCGGCAGACCGGGTTCTGGGCCCAGCCGGGACCGATGCCGTTCAGGACGCGCGGCGTGAACGCGATGGTCGCGAGGCCCGGTCGCGTCGGATCGGTCTCGACGACGGTGTCGATTAGACCGTTGCAGAAGTCGTTCTGCCCGAGCACCGGCAGCGTGGGCCCGTTGATCGACGTGTGCACGAGCGGTGCGGGCGCCGGCGCGGCGCTCGCGGTGCCGGCGACGCCCGTGATGGTGGCGGTCGCGATGGCCGCGGCGCCGAATGCGCGCACGGCAAAGCTGCGAAGCTTCATGTGAATCCCCCGTTGTATCGATGTGTTTCGTGCCCCCGGCCGTCCGTGACTCCCCGTCACGGCGAAACAGCCTCGAGCATGCTCACACAGAAGGCGCTGCGACACCAAACCGGGTGGTGGCGGCGGGGATCGGGGCAGTCGCCTATCGTGGTCCGATGCCGATTCGGAAGACGCGGACGCACCTGTCCGACGGGCGCGAGCTGCTCTACTTCGACGACACCGAGCCGTACGCGAGCGGCGCGGCGACCCGCGAGCTGCGCGACAGCCGCGACCTGGCACCGGTCGAGGCGGCGTCGACGATGCGCTACGACGTCCTGACGGGGGAGTGGGTGACGCTCGCCGCGCACCGGATGAACCGCACGTTCCTGCCGTCCGACGACGAATGCCCGCTGTGCCCCAGCCGGCCCGGACGTCCCGCGACCGAGATCCCGGCCGACGACTACGACGTCGCGGTGTTCGAGAACCGCTTCCCGTCGCTGGGGTCGGCCGCTCTGGATGTCCCGGAACTCGTTGACGGTGAGGATCTTTGGCCGCAGCGAGCCGCCGACGGTCGATGCGAGGTGGTGTGCTTCACCAGCGATCACGACCGCGGCTTCGCGCAGTTGTCGACTGTCCGGGTCCGGACGGTGCTCGAGGCGCTGTGCGACCGGACGCGGGAGTTGTCGGCGCTGCCGTCCGTCGCGCAGGTGTACTGCTTCGAGAACCGCGGCGAGGAGATCGGGGTGACGCTCTCGCACCCGCACGGCCAGATCTACGCCTACCCGACGCTGCCGCCGCGCACCGCCGCGCTGCTCCGTCAGGCCGAGCAGCACCGTGCCCGCACCGGACGGTCGCTGCTGCGCGACGTCCTCGACGCCGAACGGCGCGCCGGCACCCGGGTGGTGGTCGAGGGCGAACACTGGACGGCGTACGTGCCCGCCGCGGCCCGCTGGCCCGTCGAACTGCACGTCGCACCGCACCGGGACGTCGCCGACCTCACCGAACTCGACGACGCCGAACTCGACGAGCTGTCGCACCTGTACCTCGATGTGCTCGGTCGGTTGGACCGCTTCTTCGACGGCGTCGAGAAGCTGCCGTACATCGCCGGGTGGCACCAGGCTCCGGTCGGTCCCGGCCGCGAGCTGGGAAGGTTGCACCTGCAGGTGTTTTCGCTGATGCGCTCGCCGCACCGGATGAAGTTCCTCGCCGGATCCGAATCCGGGATGGGCGCGTGGATCAGCGACACCACACCCGAACGGATCGCCGCGCGATTCCGGGAGGTCGCGCCGTGACGGTCCGGTGGCTCGACGCTGGGTCGGAGTCCGATCTCGCTTCCTCGGCGGCGGATTCGTTCCGCCGCGAGTTCGGCGGCGACGCCGAGGGTGTGTGGGCGGCGCCCGGGCGGGTCAACCTGATAGGCGAGCACGTCGACTACGCCGGCGGCCTGTGCCTGCCGATCGCGTTGCCGCACAGCACCGCGGTCGCGGTGTCGGGTCGGACGGACGGGTTGATCCGGCTGCGGTCGTCGGACGGCGACCCGTGGGAGGGGCGCCTCGACGACATCGGCCCCGGTCGTCCCGCCGGATGGGCGGCCTATCCGGCCGGCGTGGTCTGGTCGCTGCGTGAGAAGGGCTTGATCCCAGACGATTTCGGTGGGCTCGACGCCGCGTTCGTGTCCACGGTGCCGATCGGCGCCGGACTGTCGAGTTCGGCGGCGCTCGAATGTTCGCTGGCGCTCGCCCTCGCCCCGGATGCGGATCGGGCCGACCTCGCGGTGGCGTGCGTGCGGGCCGAGAACGACGTCGCGCTCGCACCGACCGGTGGCATGGACCAGGCGGCGTCGCTGCGATCCTCGGAAGGCCATGCACTGCTGCTGGACTCGGCGTCGGGTGAAGTGTCGCACGTACCGTTCGCCCCGGAGGGCCTGTCACTGTTGGTGATCGACACCCGCGCCCCGCACCGACTGGTCGACGGGCAGTACGCGAAGCGTCGGGCGGCGGTGGAGCGGGCGGCACGACGGCTGGGCGTCGAGTCGCTGCGGGTACTCGCCGACCGCGGTCGGGACGGAGCGGACGCGGTCCGGTCGCTGAAGGACGAGATTCTGCGGCGCCGGGCGTGGCACGTGATCAGCGAGATCGCCCGCGTGCGAATCGCCGTGGCGGCGTTGGAGTCCGGGGACTTCGCCGAGTTCGGACGGCTGCTCTACGCGTCGCACATGTCGCTGCACCGCGACTTCGAGGTTTCGTGCCCCGAACTCGACTCCGCCGTCGAAGCCGCGATGGTCGCCGGGGCACTCGGCGCCCGGATGACCGGCGGCGGCTTCGGCGGATCCGCGATCGCACTGCTCCCGACCGAGAAGGTCGACGACGCGATCGACACCGCCCGCCGCCTGGCCGCGGATCGGAGCCTGCCCGACCCGGCCTTCGCCGTCGTCGCCGCCTCGGCCCCCGCCCGCCGTCTCACCTGACCTCCCCTGCCCGCCCGCCCTTTCCTCCCCTCCCCCTCCCCTCCCTCCCGCGTTTTGCGCACTTATCGCGGCTCCGAATCCACCACGGTGGCGGCGTCGGCATGGGCCGCTCGATCCACGCCGGTCAGGTGTGCAT
>NZ_JAIVAH010000005.1 GCF_020171745.1 Prescottella equi | reverse complement strand
ATCGGTGACCGCCCCACTTTCGTGTTCCGGGGAGAAGCTCAGAGCTTCTTCAGCGTCTTCATCGCCCGCTCGACCTCCCAGAAGGCGCGCAGCGACTGCAGCTTGCCCTCCGCGTTGACGCGGTAGATGAACACACCCTCGGCGTCGACCTGGTTGCCGGCGATGACCGTGCGGATCGAGCCGATGTTGACGTTCTCGTCACCGCACACCAGCGAGTCGTTCACGATGAACTCGAGCGAATCGGTGTTGGCGATCGTCATGTCGTAGAACTTCGAGATCGCCTCGCGGCCGTGATGGCCCTTGCCCTCGGGATCGAAGCCCGACGGGCCGACCGGGTCCTCGACCCAGCCGTCCTCGGCGAACAGATCGAGCCACTCCTCCTTGCGCTTTCCGCTCGCGGCGGACTGCGACGCCTTCGCGGCGACACGCGCGGGATGCTCGGTTCCGGTGGTCGTCATACTCGGCTCCCTAGTGGATGTACTGATCGGCGAACTTGCGCATCGAGTCCTGCTTGGCCTCGAGCGGCGCGTCGAATCCGAGTCCGTCGAAGATCCACGGGATCACGATGCTGTCGGTGATGCCGGCCTCGGCCATCTCCGCGTAACCGTCCTTGCCGAACCGGTCGATGCACACCGCCTGGATCTCGAAAGGCAGGTCGGCGCGGCCGTATTCGGCGCGCAGCTCGTCGAGCCGGGCCATCGTCGAGACGAGGTCGTCGAACTTCATCATCGCCGACGTCCAGCCGTCACCGATCCGGGCCGCGCGCTTGAGCGCGACCTCGGTGTGGCCGCCCACGTAGAACGGCACCGGCTTGCTCGGTGCCGGGCTCATCTGCAGGCGGTCGAAGTCGAAGAACTCGCCGTGGTACTCGACCATGCCGCCGTCCAGCACCAGCTTGATGATCTCGATCATCTCGTCGACGCGGGCGCCACGCTTCTTGTAGGGGGCGCCGCACCACTCGAACTCCTCGGGCGCCCAACCGATTCCGACGCCGAAGCCGAACCGGTTGCCGGTCAGGTTCGCCACCGAACCCACCTGCCGCGCCAGCAGCAGAGGATTGCGGGAGCCGAGCTTGAGGACGTTGGTGTAGAAGCCGATGGTGCTCGTGACGGCGCCCATCGCGGCCGCCGCGATCAACGGGTCCACCCACGGCGTCTCGGCATTCCACATGCGCGAGCCGTCGGGGGTGTACGGGTAGTCCGCGGCGGCCGTCTCCATGAAGAACAGGGAGTCGGGCAGCGCGATGTTCGCGAAACCACACTCCTCAGCGGTCTGTGCCAGGGCGGTCAACTGGTCCAGCGGGCTCATCGCGATGCCGACTGTGAACTTCATGGTGGGAACCTCTCCTAGTTGGTCGGACGGTCGGCGCCGACCACCCACATCGCGAAGTACTGCGAGCCGCCACCGTAGGCGTGGCCGAACGCCTTTCGGACGCTGTCGACCTGGTGGTCACCGGCGCGCTCCATGACCTGCATCGCCGACTCGGCGTAGCGGATCATGCCGGAGGCGCCGATCGGGTTGGACGAGAGCACGCCACCCGACGCGTTGACCGGCAGTCGCCCGCCGATCGCGGTCTCCCCGGCCTCGGTGAACTTCCAGCCCTCGCCCTCCGGCACGAACCCGAGGTTCTCGAGCCACATCGGCTCGAACCACGAGAACGGCACGTAGATCTCGGCCTCGTCGATCTCGGTGAGCGGGTCGGTGATGCCCGCGGCCTTCCACAGTGCGGCCGAGGCGTCGCGGCCGGCCTGCGGGTTCGCGACGTTGCGGCCGGCGTACGACAGCGGCTCGGTGCGCATCGCGGTCGCGTGGATCCACGCGACCTTGCGGCCACCCGAGACGACCTCCTCCGCAGCGGCCTCGTTGCCGATCACGATCGCGCACGCGCCGTCCGACGACGGGCACGTCTCGTCGAAACGGATGGGGTCCCACAGCATCTGGGAAGCCATCACCGACTCGACGGTGATGTCGGACTGCTTGAGGTGCGCGTACGGGTTCAGCGCGCCGTTCCGGCGATCCTTCACGGCCACCATCGCGCCGATGTGGTCGGGGGCGCCCGAGCGGCGGATGTACGAGCGCACGTGCGGTGCGAAGAAGCCACCGGCACCCGCGCCGACCGGCATCGTGAACGGCACCGGCGTGGACAGTGCCCACATCGCGTTGGACTCGGACTGCTTCTCCCACGACACCGCGAGCACCCGCTTGTGCACGCCGGCCTGCACCAGGCTGGCCGCGACGTTGCCGGTCGAGGCGCCGACCGAGCCGGCGGTGTGCACGCGCAGCAGCGGCTTACCGTGAGCGCCCAGCGCATCCGACATCGCGAGCTCCGGCATCATCGAGCCCTCGAACAGGTCGGGGGCCTTGCCGATGACGATGGCGTCGATGTCGTCCCAGCCCACCTGGGCGTCGGCCATCGCGCGGTCGATCGCCTCGCGGACCATGCCGGCCATCGTGACATCGTGACGCTTGGCGACGTAGTACGTCTGGCCGGTGCCGAGGACGGCGGCGAGTTGCTTGGCCATATCAGTTGCGTCCTTCCATGACGGCGACCAGGTTCTGCTGCAGCACAGGGCCACTGGTGGCGTGGGCGAGGACGCGCTGCGCGTCGCCGCTCATGATCGAGCGGGCCGCGTGGCCGATGCGCTCGAGACCGCCGGAGAACATCGGGTTGCCGGTGAGGGGGCCACCCGACGGGTTGATCGTGGTGGCGTCGGTGAGGCCGATCGCCTCGCGCAGGATGATCTCCTGGTGCGTGAACGGCGCGTGCAGCTCGGCGACGTCGATGTTCGACACGTCGCCGCCGGTTGCGGCGCGCGCTGCCGATGCCGTCGACGGCGACGTCGTCAGGTCGCGCGAACCGATGTTGGGGGAGTCGATCCGGTGCTCGATGCCGGTGATCCATGCCGGGCGCTCGCACAGTTCGCGGGCACGGTCGCCGCGGGCCAGGATGATCGCGGCCGCACCGTCGGTGATCGGCGCACAGTCGTGGGCCCGCAGGGGGTCCGCGACGTACTCGGACGCGAGCAGCGCCTCGATGTCGACGTCACCGGAGATCTGGGCGTCGGGGTTGGACTTCGCGGCGGCGCGGCTGCGCTGAGCGATGGCCGCCATCTCCTCGGCCGTCCACTTGCCGGCGTCCAGGCCGAGACGGGCCTGCAGGCCCGCGACCGAGACCGAGTCCGGCCACAGCGGCGAGACCAGGTACGGATCCATCTGCATCGCGAGGATCTGGCGGAGGTTGCCGGCGGAGGACTTGCCGAAGCCGTACACGAGGGCGGTGTCGACCTCGCCGGTCATGAGCTTGACCCAGGCTTCGTACAGCGCCCATGCCGCGTCCATCTCGACGTGCGACTCGTTGATCGGCGGCACGGCGCCGATCGAGTCGATCGCCGAAATGAACGAGAACGAGCGTCCGGCCAGGTAGTCGGAGGAACCGGAACACCAGAACCCGATGTCGGACTTGGTGATTCCGAGGTCGGAGTACAGCTCCTGGAAACAGGGGACCAGCATCTCGACACCGTTGGTGGTGCCGCTGGTCTCGCGCACATGTGGGGCCTGTGCGAAGCCGACGACTGCAATGTCTGTCATGTTCTCGAGGCTCCTAGAGATGGTGCTTGTAGCTGTCGTAGTCCGCATCCGGCTCACCGCTCGGGCGGAAATGGGAGACGTTGCGGAGCGAGTACCCCCACTCCTCCTTCGGCCGCCACACGGCCTCCACGCGCATGCCCATCCGGACCTCGGCCGCGTCGACCTCGAGGATCAGGTGCAGGAACGGGATGTCGGCGCCGTCGAGCAACACGTAGGCCGCGACGTACGGCGGCTTGATCTGCTGGCCCATGAACGGCACATTGACGATGCAGAACGTGGTGATGGTGCCCTTGTCGGACACCTCGACCTGCTCCTTGGTGGGGGCGCCGTCGGTGGGGTTCGCGCCGCGCGGCGGCACGTAGACCTTGCCGTTCGCGTCGGTGCGGCCGCCGATGATCTTGCCCTCCATGAGGCCGAGGAGGTAGTAGGTCTCCTCGAACGACGCGGTGTGCGTGTAGTGCAGGTCGATCGGGGTGACGATGTCGGTGACCGGATCACCGGCGGAAACGGTTGCGGTGGAGTCGGAATCGCCCTCACCGGGCTCGAAGCACGCGATGTCCTGGATTCGGCCGGTGCGCTCGTCGGCCCAACGGACCCGCACCCGCATCCCGGTGCTCATCGCGTCGGGGGAGCCGGCGTCCACGGCATGCAGGATCGAGGTGTCCGCGCCGTCGAGCTTCACCAGCGCCCACGCGAACGGGTGGGTCAGCGGCTGGCCCTCGATGGGCTCGGACATCCACGACCAGCTGACGACCGTTCCGGTGGCGGAGACGTCGACGAAGTCGGTCATCGGTTCGTGGGTGGTCGGGTCGAATTCCGGTGGCGGCACATGAACTCGGCCGTCGGAACCGCGGGCGCCGATGACCTTTCGGTCACGGAGAGCCGTCACGAACGCTCCGATGGTCGGCCCCACCGATCGGGTGTAGTCGAATTTCAGATTAAGTGGTGCTCTCAGTGGCTGCTCGGCCACTCCGCTCTTTCCAGGGGTCACGGAATCGAGTAGAACAGGTTCTTATTAATGTGGCAAGGGACACATTCGGTCCAGGGAAAACACGGAGGCGCGCGATGAAGCTGGGGTTACAACTCGGGTACTGGGGTGCGCAGCCACCGGCTAATGCGCAGGAACTGGTGAACGAGGCCGACGCCTCCGGATTCGACGCGGTCTTCTCCGCCGAATCGTGGGGTAACGATGCCTTCACGCCCCTCGCGTGGTGGGGATCGAGCACCGAACGGATCCGCTTGGGCACCTCGGTGGCTCAGATGTCGGCGCGCACGCCCACCAACTGCGCCATGCACGCCCTGACGCTCGATCACCTGTCCGGCGGACGGGCGATCCTCGGTCTCGGCGTCTCGGGCCCGCAGGTGGTCGAGGGCTGGTACGGACAGCCGTTCCAGAAGCCGCTCGCCCGTACTCGTGAGTACGTGTCGGTCGTGCGTCAGGTGCTCGCCCGCGAGGCGGCCGTCCGCAACGACGGGCCGCACTACCCGTTGCCCTACACCGGGTCCGGATCGATGGGACTCGGGAAGCCGCTCAAGCCGATCACGCACCCGCTGCGCGCGGACCTGCCGATCTGGCTCGGCGCCGAGGGGCCCAAGAACGTCGCGCTGACCGCGGAGATCGCGGACGGCTGGCTGGCCATCTACTACACGCCCCGACTGGCACCGATGTACAACGAGTGGCTCGACGAGGGCTTCGCCCGCGCGGGCGCGCGACGCAGCCGCGAGGACTTCGAGATCGCCGCGACGTGCCAGGTGATCGTCACCGACGACCGGCAGGCCGAGATCGACAAGCTCCGGCCGATCACGGCGCTCTACGTCGGCGGCATGGGTGCGGCCGAGATGAACTTCCACGCCCAGGTCTACACCCGGATGGGCTACGGCGACGAGGTCAAGGAGATCCAGAAGCTGTTCCTGTCCGGCCGCAAGGCCGAGGCGGCCGCGATCGTGCCGGACCAGATGGTCACCGACACGATGATCATCGGCAACCGGGACGAGGTGCGCACCCAGGTCAAGGAGTGGGAGGACGCCGGAGTCACGATGCTGCTGGTGACGTGCCGCAACGTCGAACACATGCGCGAGCTCGCAGAGGCCGTCGGAACCGTCTGATCCGGCCATGTGAAAAGGCGCGGCCCGTGACGGATCACCGTCACGGGCCGCGCCTTTCGCTGTTGTGCTCCGAGATCAGCGCGGCGCCATGCGGATCGCGCCGTCGAGGCGGATCACCTCGCCGTTGAGCATCGGGTTGGAGACGATGTGTGCGGCGAGCGAGCCGTACTCGGCGGGGTCGCCCAGGCGCGACGGGTGCGGAACCTGCTGGCCGAGCGACGCCTGTGCGGGCTCCGGCAGGCCGGCGAGCAGCGGGGTCTTGAACAGGCCCGGCGCGATGGTTACGACGCGGATCAGCATCGACGCGAGGTCGCGGGCGATCGGCAGCGTCATGCCGACGACGCCGCCCTTGGACGCGGAGTACGCGGCCTGGCCGATCTGACCGTCGAACGCGGCGACGGACGCGGTGTTGATGATGACGCCGCGCTCGCCCTCGATCGGGTCGGTCTTCGCGATGCGCTCGGCGGCGAGGCGGAGCACGTTGAAGGTGCCGACGAGGTTGATGTTGACGACGCGCTGGAACTCCGCGAGCGGGAACGCGCCCTGCTTGCCGACCGTCTTGATCGCGTTGCCGATGCCGGCGCAGTTGACCGTGACCCGCAGCGGGCCGAGGGATTCGGCGAGATCCAGCGCCGCGACCACCGAGGCCTCGTCGGTGACGTCGCCCGCCGCGAAGCGAACGCGGTCGCCGAGTTCCTTCGCGACGACCTCACCGTTCGACGACGGCAGGTCGAGGATGACGACGCTGGCCCCCTGGTCGTGCAGGGCCTTGACGGTGGCCAGGCCGAGGCCGGAGGCGCCGCCCGTCACGAGTGCAACGCTGTCCTTGACGATCATGCGTGTTCCTTTCGGATCTGCTTGTGTTTCAGAGTCGTTCGATGATGGTGGCGTTGGCCATGCCCGCGCCCTCGCACATGGTCTGCAGACCGTAGCGCCCACCGGTGGTTTCGAGGTGGTTCACGAGCGTGGTGAGCAGGCGTGTCCCGGACGAGCCGAGCGCGTGGCCGAGCGCGATGGCGCCGCCCAGCGGGTTGAGTTTGGCGGGATCGGCGCCCAGTTCGTGCGCCCACGCCAGCGGGACCGGCGCGAACGCCTCGTTCACCTCGTACGCGTCGATGTCGTCGATGCCGAGTCCTGCTTTCGCGAGTGCCCTGCGTGTCGCGGGGATCGGAGCCGTGAGCATCATCAGTGGATCGTCGCCGAGTACCGCGAACGAGTGGAAGCGGGCGCGCGGCGTGAGATTCAGTTCGGCCGCGGCCTTCTCGCTCATGATGAGCACCGCGGACGCACCGTCGGTGAGCGGCGACGAGTTGCCGGGGGTGATCTGCCAGGGTGCCTCGGGGAAGCGGGCGGCGAACTCGTCGGTGCGGAACGAGGGCTTCAGCCCGGCGAGTCCGTCGGCGGTGGTGGAGGCACGCACCGTCTCGTCGACGGCGTGCGCGTACTCGGTGCCGTCGGGTCCGGTGACGGTGATCGGGACGATCTCCCGGTCGAAGGCGCCGCTCGCCGCGGCCGCCGCGGCCCGCTGGTGCGACTGTGCGGCGTACGCGTCGAGGCTCTCGCGATCCAGCTTCCACCTCGCGGAGATCAGCTCGGCCGAGATGCCCTGGTGGACCAGGCCTTCCGGGTAGCGGGCGGCGATGCCGGGCCCGGAGGCGTCCTGGCCGATCGGGGAGGTGCCCATCGGGATCCGGCTCATGGATTCGACGCCGCACGCGATGACGATGTCGTAGGCGCCCGCGATCACGCCCTGCGCCGCGAAGTGCGCGGCCTGCTGGCTCGATCCGCATTGCCGGTCGATCGTGGTGGCCGGCACCGACTCGGGGAAGCCTGCCGACAGCAGCGCGGTCCGCGAGATGTTGAGGGCCTGCTCGCCGACCTGCTGGACGCAGCCGCCGATGACGTCGTCGACCCGGACGGGGTCGAGACCGTTGCGCTCGACGATCACGCGCAGCACGTGCGCGAGCAGTTCCACCGGGTGGGTTCCGGACAGGGCGCCACCGGGCTTGCCCTTTCCGGACGCGAGTCGAACCGCGTCGACGATGACTGCCTCGGCCATGGGCCCATCCCTTCCTCGAAACCAGCTTACTTATCGCTCGCTAAGTGGGTACCACGTGAGAACGTGCCAGGTCAACGGTTGGCGAGGTCAGCGCGCGGGCGCGACCATCTTGGACGCGATCGCGGCGTACTTGGCGGCGACCGCCTCCGGGCCCAGTTCGCCCTCGGCGTGGTACCAGCGGGGGATCGCCTGGCACATGCCCAGGATCGCGCGCGTCGCCTCGGCGGGGTCGTCGACGTCGAACGCGCCCGACTCGACGCCGTCCCGCACGATGTCCAGGACGATCGTCTCGATGCCCTTGCGGACCGTGCGGTAGCGCTCGTGGTTCTCGCCGGTCAGGTACCGGGCCTCGCCCTCGATCGCGGCCAGGCGGGCGCGGTCGGTCATCCGCAGGACGATCGCGGACACCACGTTGGTCAGACGCCGACCGGGATCGCCGTCGCCCGCGTCGTCGGCGGCCCGGGCGCGGGCGAGGACGTCGCCCGTGCCCAGTTCGACGAGCGCGACCAGCAGGCCTTCCTTGCTGTCGTAGTGGTAGTACAGCGCGGGCACCGTGACCCCCACTCGGCGCGCGATGTCGCGCACCGACGCACCGTGGAAACCCTTCTCGTAGAACGCATCGAGCGCTGCGGACAGGATCGGCGACAGCTCGAGGGGTTCGAGCCGCTGCCATTCCGGCCGGGACTTCTCACCTGCGGCAGTGCCCATCGGCGGTCCCACCTGTCGATCGTCGGTCAGTGCCCGTCGAGGATACGCGCGTTCGCGCGCAGGCCCCCATAACGGCTGAAGGGTCCCTTCGCGCTGCGAACGCACGAAGGGACCCTTCAGCTGAAAGTGGTGGTGCTACTTACCGGTGAACTTGGGGGCGCGCTTCTCGGCGAACGAGCGCGGGCCCTCCTTGGCGTCGTCGCTCTTGAAGACCGCCATGCCGATCTGGGCCTCGAGCGCGAACGCGTCTTCCTCGTGCATGCCCTCGGTGACGCGGATGGTCTTCAGGATCGCCTGCACGGCGATGGGGCCGTTGGCCGCGATCTGTTCGGCAATCTCGAGCGCCTTGTCGAGCGCTTGGCCGTCGGGGACGACGTGTCCGACGAGGCCCAGTTCCTTGGCCTCGGGGGCGGGCACCGTGCGGCCGGTCAGCAGGATCTCCGCGGCGACGGTGTACGGGATCTGGCGCACCAGGCGCACCGCGGATCCACCGAGCGGGAACAGTCCGAGGCGGGCCTCGGAGACGCCGAACCGAGCGCTCTCGCCCGCGACGCGGATGTCGGTGCCCTGCAGGATCTCGGTGCCGCCGGCGATGGCCGGGCCCTCGACGGCCGCGATGAGCGGCTTGGTGAGGCGACGACCCTTCAGCAGCGCCGGCAGCTTCGTCACGTCCATTCCGCCCGTGAACTTGTCGCCGGGGGCGTTGCGGTTCATCTCCTTGAGATCCATTCCGGCGCAGAACGTGCCGCCCGCGCCGGTGAGGATCGCGACCCGGATGTCGGGGTCGGAGTCGATCCGGTCCCAGGCCTCGACCATGATCTCCATCATTTCGCCCGAGAGGGCGTTGCGGGCCTCGGGACGGTTCATCGTCACGATCAGGACGTGGCCGCGCTTCTCGACCAGGCAGTGGGGCGATTTCGCCGAAACGTCTGTATTTTCCGCGGTTCCGGTGGACACTGGTGACTCCTGATATTCGTGTGAGCTGAGTCTCTAATTGGGTCTTGTCAGCGACAGTAACACGTTCTACTTTGTTGACGTGGCCATTAATATCGCAGACCTTGTAGAACACTCGATCGACCTCAACCCGGACCGCGTCGCCCTGGTGGACGCCGACCGTGAGGTGACCTTCGCGCAACTGGAGGAGAAGGCCAACCGACTGGCCAACTACCTGCGGGATCGGGGCGTCGCGCCCGGCGACAAGGTGGGCATCTACAGCCGCAACACCATCGAGGCCATCGTGTCCATGGTCGCGATCTTCAAGGCCCGCGCCATCATGGTCAACGTCAACTACCGGTACGTCGAGAACGAGTTACAGTACATCTTCGAGAACTCGGACATGGTCGCGCTCATCCACGAGCGCCGCTACAGCGACAAGGTCGCGGGCGTCCTGCCGAACACCCCGCTCGTGAAGACGGCGATCGTCGTCGAGGACGGCACGGATCGCGACTACTCGTCGTACGGCGGTGTCGAATTCGAAGAGGCGCTGTCCCAGGGGTCGCCCGAACGCAACTTCGGTGAGCGCAGCCCCGACGACATCTTCATCCTCTACACCGGCGGCACCACCGGCATGCCCAAGGGCGTCATGTGGCGGCACGAGGACTGGTGGCGCGTGCTCGGCGGCGGCGTCAACTTCGTCACCGGCGAGTACGTCGAGGACGAGTGGGAGCTGGCGAAGGTCGGTGCCGCGCACCCCGCGATGGTCCGCTTCCCGATTCCGCCGATGATCCACGGCGGTTCGCAGTCGGCGGTGTTCCACAGCCTCTTCGGTGGCGGCACGCTCGTCATGCACCCCGAGTTCGACGGCCACGCGGTGTGGCAGGTCATCGACCGCCACAAGATCAATCTCATCTTCATCACGGGCGATGCGATGGCCCGTCCCATGATCGACGCGCTGATCGCCGGAAACCCGGAGACCGGTGAGCCGTACGACCTTTCGTCGCTGTACGTCATCGCCAGCAGCGCGGCGCTGTTCTCGCCGGCGCTCAAGGAGCAGTTCCTCGAGCTGCTCCCGAACCGCCTGCTCACCGACTCGATCGGCTCCTCCGAGACCGGCTTCGGTGGTCTGGCCACCATCACCAAGGGCTTCGAGCACACCGGCGGTCCGCGTGTGAAGATCGACGCCGCCACCGTCGTCATCGACGACGAGGGCATCCCGGTCGTACCCGGTTCCGGACAGGTCGGCATGCTCGCCCGCAGCGGCCACATCCCCGTCGGCTACTACAAGGACGAGGAGAAGACCAAGGCGACCTTCAAGACGCTCAACGGAATTCGGTACTCGATCCCGGGCGACTACGCCACGGTCGAGGAGGACGGCACCGTCACGATGCTCGGCCGCGGATCGGTCTCGATCAACAGCGGCGGCGAGAAGATCTACCCCGAGGAGGTCGAGGGCGCCGTCAAGTCGCACCCCGACGTCTTCGACGTCCTCGTCGTCGGTGTGCCTGACGAGCGTTGGGGCAACCGCGTCGCGGCCGTCGTGGCCCCGCGCCCCGGAACCCGCCCGAGCCTGGACGACATCGTCGAGGCGGCCCGTAAGGAGATCGCCGGCTACAAGGTGCCGCGCAGTCTGTGGCTCGTCGATGCGATTCAGCGCTCGCCCGCCGGCAAGCCGGACTACAAGTGGGCCACCGCGCAGACCCAGTCGCGCGAGGCCGACGATCACTACACCAACGGCAAGGACGCGTGATGCACACCGATCTGGCCGAGAAGTTCGGCATCCAGTACCCGATCTTCGGATTCACCCCCTCCGAGCACGTCGCGGCGGCGATCAGCCGCGCCGGCGGTCTCGGTGTGCTCGGGTGCGTGCGGTTCAACGACCCGGACGAGCTCGAGGCCACCCTCACCTGGATGGACGAGAACACCGACGGCAAGCCGTACGGCGTCGACATCGTGATGCCGGCCAAGGTGCCCACCGAGGGCGGCGCGGTCGACCTCGACAAGCTCATCCCCGCCGAGCACCGCGCGTTCGTCAACCGCACGCTCGACGAACTGGGTGTCCCGCCGCTGTCCGACGACGTCGAGCACGCCACCGGCGTCCTCGGCTGGCTGCACTCGGTGGCCCGTTCGCACGTCGACGTCGCACTGAACCACCGGATCGCGTTGATCGCCAACGCTCTCGGCTCGCCGCCGAAGGACGTCATCGACCTGGCACACGAGAAGGGTGTTCCGGTGGCCGCGCTCGCGGGCGCCGTGGAGCACGCCCGCAGCCACGTCGCGAACGGTGTCGACATCGTGATCGCACAGGGCTACGAGGCCGGCGGGCACACCGGTGAGATCGCCTCGATGGTGCTCGTCCCCGAGATCGTCGACGCGATCGGCGATTCCGCGGGCGTCCTGGCGGCCGGCGGCATCGGCAGCGGACGCCAGGTCGCCGCGGCCCTCGCGCTCGGAGCGTCCGGCGTCTGGATGGGCTCGTACTGGCTCACGACGAGCGAGTACAAGCTCGGCAGTGCGGCCGAAGGGCCGTCGTCGATCCAGCGCGCGCTGCTCGGTGCGACGTCGGCGGACACCGTTCGGTCGCGGATCTACTCGGGTAAGCCGGCCCGCCTGCTCAAGACCAAGTGGACCGACGCCTGGGCCAAGCCCGATGCGCCCCAACCGCTTCCGATGCCGCTGCAGAACATCCTCGTCAGCGAGGCGCATCAGCGCATCTCCGCCGGCAGCGACCCCGAGGTCGTCGCGATGCCGGTCGGCCAGATCGTGGGCCGGATGAACGAGATCCGCCCGGTCGCCGAGATCATGGCCGAACTCGTCGCCGAGTTCGAGTCGACGGTCTCGCGCCTCGATGGACTGAAGGGCTGACCAGAGCCCGACGCGACAGCGCCCCCGGAACGATGTTCCGGGGGCGCTGTCGTTGTGTCAGGAGGCCGGGGTGATCAGGCGTCCGCGGTCTGACGCTCCAGCGTGAGCGCGAGTTCCGGTGTGAGCAGCACGAACTCGTCCTGGCCACGATCGCGTAGCCAGACCGGTTCGGCGCAGTGCCAGCGTTCGGCGCTGAGTGTGCGCGTCACGACCTTGAACGTCGCGGTCCGAGGGAACTCGCTGCACACCCGCACCAGCGTCGGCCGCTGCTTCGGTCCGAGGTCGGACTGCTCGTCGAGGAAGCGGGCGAACGCCGACGGGTCGAAGTCGTCCACGTCGCCGGTCGGGATGACCGCGGCCATCACCCGGTCGCCGACCTCGCTGTCCGGCACGCCGTACACCGACACCTGCGCGAAGCCGGGGTAGCGGAGCAGGATCCGCTCGATCGGTGCGGCGCCGAGGTTCTCGCCGTCCACCCGCAGCCAGCCCGAACTGCGGCCCGCGAAGTACACGAATCCGTCGGCGTCCCGGTACGCCTGGTCGCCGCTCCAGTACATGCCGTCACGCAGACGCTCGGCGTCCGCCTCGGGATTCTTGTAGTAGCCCGCGAACGCGCCCGGCCCCGTCACGTTCACCATCTCGCCCGTCGCCTCCTCGGCGTTGACGAGGCGGCCGTCGGCGTCGAACTCGGCAGGCGGGCAGACGGTTCCGGTGTCGGGATCGCGGATCTCGACGGTGGGCGGCAGCATGCCCAGCGCGCCGACCGGAGCGTCGGGGTGCGCCGAGATGGACACGCCACCCTCGGTGGAGCCGAAGCCGTCGACCACGCGGGTGCCGAAGCGTCGGACGAACTCGCGGGCGACCGGCGCCGAACCCTCGTTCCCGTACATGACGCGCAGCGTGTTGTCGGCGTCGTCGGGCTGTTCCGGGGTGGCGAGGATGAACGACAGCGGCTTGCCGACGTAGTTGGCGTAGGTGACGCCGAAGCGGCGGATGTCGGGCAGGAACCCGGACGCGGAGAACTTGCGGCGCAGGGCGATTGCGCTCCCGCCGCCGAGCGCCACCGACCACGCCGCGATCATGGCGTTGGAGTGGAACATCGGCATCGCCATGTACACGACGTCGTCGGAGGACAGTCCGAATCGTTCCGCCAGCATGATGCCCGGCTCGGTGAACTTCCGATGTGTGCAGCGCACCGCCTTCGGGTCACCGCTGGTGCCCGACGTGAAGATCAGCATCAGTAGGTCGTCGAGGTCCGCGGCCGGCGCGATCTCGGGGCTGCCGACGAACGGCTGGAGAAGTTCGGACCATTCGGGGGAGTCGACGTTGATCACGCGGACCCCGCCGAGATCGATCCCGTCGAGCAGGTGTGCCTGGGTGTTCTCGGTGAACACGATCTGGCAGTCGGAGAGCGTGATGTCCCGCGCGAGGGCGTCACCGCGGCGGGTCGTGTTGAGGCCAGCGAGGACGGTGCCGGAGAAGGCTGCCGCGCCGAGGAGGGACGAGAACTCCGGGGTGTTGTCGAACAGCACGCCGAAGTGGCGCGGACGATCGGCGTCGAGCAGCGAGTCGAGAAGTGCCGCACGGTCGTACATTCCGTGGACGTGGTCCGTCCACGGAATGTACGCATCCTCGAATCGGATTCCGTGCGTGTCGACGTCGCGAAGCTGCGCGAGCAGATCCGCGACGGTGGGGGTCACTGTCATGCCCACATCATGACCTGTGTGACGCCCGTCATGGTATCTCGTTTCACTGTATGGGACTGGCTGCGCGCGTGTCGGTTACGCGGGCGTCGCGGCGAGTTCGGCACCCAGCCGGCGCAGCTGGTCGCTTGCCGAACCGAGCAGGAACTCCTGGCGCTTGGCGGCGAGGAAGTACCGGTGCACCGGGTGGTCCTCGTCGAGTCCGACGCCGCCGTGCACGTGCACGACCGTGTGCGCGACGCGGTGGCCCGCATCCGCGGCCCAGAACTTCGCGGTCTCGATCTCGCCCTCGATGGGCAGGCCCTCGGCGAGGCGGAAGGCCGCCTGCCACAGCGTCAGTCGCACACCCTTGACGTCGATGTACCCGTCGGCGAGACGCTGCGCGACGGCCTGGAAGCTACCGATCGGACGGTCGAACTGGACGCGCTCGCGGGCGTACTCGGCGGTCATCTTCAGCGCCTGGTCGAGCACGCCGAACTGGAAGGCGCTCGAGCCCACGGAACCGCGGTCGACGATCCACTCGACGATCTCCGTACCGCGCTCGACCGATCCGAGGACGCGGTCGTCGGCGACGTGGACGTCGCTCAGTTCGACGATGCCGGTGCAGCCGAAGTCCGTCGTCTGCTGGCGGGTCACCGTGACACCGGCGTCGGCGGCCTCGACGAGGAACACGACGGTGCCCTGGTCGGTGGCGGCCGGGACGAGGAACAGGTCCGCGATCGGTGCGCCGTCGACGACGATCTTGGTGCCGCGCAGCGTCCAACCGTCCGCCGTCTTGTCGGCACGGGTGACCGGTGCCGCGGGGTTGTCGTTGAGTTCCTCGGCCAGAGCCACGGCGAGGATCTTCGCGCCTGCGCCGGCCGGTGCTGCCCAATCGGAACGCTGTGCGTCCGAGCCGAACTCGGCGATCGCACCGGCGGCCATGACGATCGACGACAGGTACGGGACGGGGGCGACGCCGCGGCCCAGCTCGATCAGGATGCTGCTCTGCTCGAGGATGCCGAAGCCGTCACCGCCGACGGACTCGGGCAGGGCGGCGCTGAGCACGCCGGAGGATGCGAGGGTGTCCCAGAGCTTGCGGTCGAAGCGGTCCTCGGCGGAGTCGAGTTCACGCAGGTGCTCGTTGGTGACGATGTCGGCGACGATGCCGCTCGTCAGGCCGGCCAGGTCCTGCTGGGCCTCGGTGAGGGTGAAGTCCATGTTGGTCGTCCTTCCTTATCGCTTCGAAGCCGGCTGGCCGAGGGCGGTCATCGCGATGATGTCGCGCTGGACTTCGTTGGTGCCGCCGCCGAAGGTGAGGATGAGTGCCGAGCGGTGCATGCGCTCGAGGCGGCCGCGGAGCTGGACGCCGGGGGAGTTCTGCCGGATGGTGGCCGACGGACCCATGATCTCCATGAGCAGGCGATACGCCTCGGTCGCGAACTCGGTGCCGAACACCTTGTTGGCGGACGCGGCCTCGGGGCCGGGGGCGTGGTCCTCGGCGGAGGCGATCTCCCAGTTCATGAGCTTCAGGTACTCGGTCTTGGCGTGCACGCGGGCCAGATTCATCTGCACCCACTCCTGGTCGATCACCCGGCGGCCGTCGGCCAGCTTGGTGTTCTGCGCCCACTCGCGCACTTCCTGGAGTGCGGTCATGATCGGTCCCGCGGAGGTGAGCGCGACGCGCTCGTGGTTGAGCTGGTTCGTCACGAGACGCCAGCCGCCGTTCTCCTCGCCCACCAGCGAGCTCTGCGGGACCCGCACGTCCTGGTAGTAGGTGGCGCTGGTGTCCGGGCCGGCCATCGTGTGGACCGGGGTGGACGAGAAGCCCTCGGCGGTGGTCGGCACGATGAGCATGCTGATGCCGCGGTGCTTCTTGGCGTTGGGATCGGTGCGGCACGCCAGCCACACGTAGTCGGCGTACTGGATGAGGCTGGTCCACATCTTCTGGCCGTTGATGACGTAGTCGTCACCGTCCTTGACCGCGGAGGTGCGCAGCGACGCGAGGTCGGTGCCGGCTCCCGGCTCGGAGTAGCCGATCGAGAAGTGCAGTTCGCCGGCCGAGATCTTGGGCAGGAAGAACGCCTTCTGCTCGGGGGTACCGAAATGCATGATGGTCGGCGCGACCGAGTTGATCGTCAGGAACGGCACCGGTGCACCCGCGATCGCGGCCTCGTCGGTGAAGATGAGCTGCTCCATCGGGGAGCGTTCCTGTCCGCCGTACTCCTTGGGCCAGCCCAGGGTGAGCCAGCCGTCCTGGCCCATCTGCTGGACGACCTCGCGGTAGACGTTGCCCTCGCCGTACTCGCCGGTGGTCGCGGCGAGCGCCTCGCGGCGTTCGGGGGTCATCAATTCGGCGAAGTAGCTTCGCAATTCCTCCCGCAGCTGCTGCTGCTGCGGGGTGTAGGTGATATCCACGTGCGTTTCTCCATTCCAGGACAATCGTCGGCGTCGATTTCGACCGATACGACACGGATTTCTGGAATGATCGCGGGCACTGCTGATCGTGTACGAGGCTGTGACAGCGGCCTTTCCGTGACCGGTGCGGACCGTGTGGTCGGCGCCTACAGGAGGGTTGTCCGAATCATTGCACAGCAGTGAAACGGGTTCTAGTCTTATGGCGAAGTCTCGTTGCGTCACAGCCCGACGCGTCGGGCTTCGGTCCAGTCTTTCGAACGAACGTGAAATGAGGAACCGTCATGGAGGTAAGGGTCGACAGGGACCGCTGCGAGGCCAACGGTGTCTGCGTCGGAATCGCTCCCGACATCTTCGATCTGGACGACGACGAGGAGCTGATCATCTCGGCCGCCGTTCCTCCGGCCGACCGGGAAGCGGATGTGCGTTCGGCGATTGCGCAGTGCCCGCGCGCAGCGCTCACCGAGCACTAGAGTCAACCTTGCGGCCAATGTAGAACACGTTCTACATTGGCCGCTGTCGTCGGCAGCCGCGGCGATGAGGTCCGATCGGCACGAGGCCGGTCGACGTCACGGTTACGGGAGTGCGTAGATGAGTGCAGGAAGCAATCGCGAGGTCAGCTTGGAGGGCAAGGTCGCGATCGTGACCGGGTCGGGATCCGGACTCGGACGGGCCGAGGCGATCGGCCTGGCCCAGTCGGGTGCTGCCGTTGTCGTCAACGATCTTTCGGTGAACGACACCGTCGAGTCCACGCTCGACGAGATCCGCACCCTCGGCGGCAAGGTCGAGTTCGTGGCGGGTGACGTCGGCGAACGGTCCACGGCGGACGCCCTCATGGCGGCGGCACAGGGCCTCGGCGGCGTCGACATCGTCGTCAACAACGCGGGCATCGTCCGCGACCGCATGCTCTTCAGCATGTCCGACGAGGAGTGGGACCTCGTCCTCAAAGTGCACCTGCGTGGGCACTTCCTCCTCTCCCGCAACGCGGCCACGTTCTGGCGCGACAAGTCGAAGGCCGACGGTGCCCCCGTCTACGGCCGGTTGATCAACACGTCGTCTGAGGCGGGACTGCTCGGCCCGGCCGGGCAGCCGAACTACGGCGCCGCGAAGGCCGGCATCACCGCGCTGACGCTGTCGGCCGCGCGGGGTCTGTCGCGCTACGGCGTGCGGGCCAACGCCATCTGCCCGCGCGCGCGGACGTCGATGACGGAGTCCGTCTTCGGTGACGCCCCCGAGGGGCAGATCGATCCGCTGTCGCCCGAGCATGTCGCGGCGCTGGTGTCGTACCTGGCGTCCCCGGCCGCCGACGCGGTCAACGGACAGGTCTTCGTCGTCTACGGCCCGATGGTCGCGCTCATGGCGGCGCCGGTCGTCGAGCAGCGCTTCGATGCGGACGCGCAGTGGACGCCCGCTGGTCTCGCCGACGAGATGGGCGCGTACTTCGACGGCCGCGATCCGGAGCGCATGTTCTCGGCCTCGGAGGCACTCAAGTCGCTGGGCTGATCGCGCCCCGCTGTGAACCCGACGATCCCGTAATTCCCCACGTAACGGGGGATTACGGGATTTTCGATACACGAGGTAGGAAAGGCGACAAGATGGGTCGGACGCCGCCGCGTCCACGCGTCGTCGCCGGTGAGTGGTCGCTCGGGGGAGGGGCTTCCGCGAAACGCTGTACTGGTGTCTAGAACGTGTTCCAATTCGGTGATTGCGGCGAGGTCTCGGAACGGTAACCGGCGTTGCGGGGTCTCGGTCGGCGGTGCGCAGTCCTCGCGCCGGGTGCGGGTTGCGAGCGCAACGGTCCGCGCGGTACGCCCGTCGGAAAATTTTGCACGTCTGTGCAGCTGAATGCGGGTGATCGCCCACCTCGATGAGTGTTCGCGTCGACGCGACCTCTGGCTCGTTCGGTAGCGCGCGACCCTTACTTCGTCTGGCCCGGTCGTTGCTTGCGGCCGGATTCGGAACGCGTCCACCGAAATCTTTGACAGGTGAACACGTTCTAGTTAATATGACCTGGGTCACAGAGCGTTTGTCCTGTTCGGACGCCCTGGGGGGCGCGTTGTGCCGCGAGTGCGCGGCCGCGCATCGAACGTCCATGACAAGGATTGGTGAGGAGGGAAACGTGGTCGACCTCCTCGAGGTACCCCTGCGGGCCGCAGGCGGATTCTTTGCGATGTCGGCGGACACGCTGCGGGCGGTCTTCTCGCGCCCGTTCCAGCGGCGCGAGTTCGTCGATCAGGCCTGGTTCGTTGCGCGGGTCTCGATGGTTCCGACGGTGCTCGTCGCGATCCCGTTCACCGTGCTGGTGAGCTTCACGATCAACATTCTCCTGCGCGAGATCGGCGCGGCCGACCTCAGTGGCGCGGGTGCGGCTCTGGGTGCCGTCACGCAGGTCGGTCCCATCGTCACGGTGCTCATCGTGGCCGGTGCCGGCGCGACCGCGATCTGTGCGGATCTCGCGGCCCGCACCATCCGCGAGGAGATCGATGCGATGCGGGTGCTGGGCATCAATCCGATTCACCGCCTCGTCGTGCCGCGCGTGCTCGCGTCCACCGTCGTGGCGCTGCTGCTCAACGGCCTCGTCTGCACCATCGGCATCCTCGGAGGTTTCCTCTTCTCGGTGTACGTCCAGGACGTCAACCCGGGAGCGTTCGTCAACGGCATCACGCTCCTCACCGGTTTCGGTGAACTGATGATCTCGATGCTCAAGGCCGGTCTGTTCGGCATGATCGCCGGTCTGATGGCCGCGTACCTAGGTATGAACGTCCGCGGTGGTGCCAAGAGTGTCGGCGACGCGGTCAACCAGACCGTCGTGTTCTCGTTCATGGCGCTGTTCGTGGTCAATGTGCTCATCACCGCCATCGGCATCAAGTTGACGTCCGGGTGAGTGACAGGGTGGTGAATTAGATGGCTCTCGTGGCATCGGGACGCTTCGTCCGCACTCGGCGGCGTCTCTCACGCGCATCGCGCTCGGTGGACCGGGTCGGCGAGCAGGCGCTGTTCTTCTGGCGCGCGCTCGCGTGGTCCCCGCGCGCCCTCCTGCACTACCGCCGCGAGGTTCTGCGCCTCATCGCCGAGATCAGCATGGGCACAGGCGCACTCGCCGTCATCGGCGGCACCGTGGTCATCGTCGGATTCCTGACGCTGTTCACGGGCGGCACCATCGCGGTCCAGGGCTTCGCCTCGCTCGGCAACATCGGTGTCGAGGCGCTCACGGGCTTTTTCGCGGCCTTCATCAACGTGCGCATCGCCGCACCGGTCATCGCGGGCATCGGCCTGGCCGCCACCATCGGCGCAGGCTCCACCGCGCAGCTCGGTGCCATGCGGGTCTCCGAGGAGATCGACGCACTCGAATCGATGGCTATCCCGTCGATTCCCTACCTGGTCTCGACACGCGTCATGGCCGGCATCATCGCGATCGTCCCGCTGTATTCCCTGGCAGTCATCGCGTCGTTCGTGGCGAGTCGCTTCGCCACTGTCGTGCTCAACGGACAGTCGGGTGGCGTCTACGACCACTACTTCTCGACGTTCCTGATACCGACGGACATTCTCTGGTCGTTCGTGCAGGCGATAGTGATGGGTGTGGCCGTGATGCTCATCCACACCTACTACGGCTTCAACGCCAGCGGCGGTCCCGTCGGCGTCGGTGTCGCGGTCGGCAACGCCGTTCGTGCATCGCTCATCGCCGTCGTGACCGTGACCCTGCTGATCTCGCTGGCGATCTACGGCCAGTCCGGCAACTTCAACCTCTCGGGATAGGCGGAGGAGCGTTGACCGAATCAAGGTGGAAGACGAAGATCGCTGCGGCCGTGATGGTGCTCAGCCTGGTCGCGATCGTAGTGGTGGCCCTGACGATGTTCGTCGGCGGCTTCACGAAGAGCGAGCCGGTCACGGTGATGGCCTCGCGCTCCGGACTGGTCATGGAACCCGACGCCAAGGTCAAGCTCCGAGGTGTCGAGGTCGGCCGGGTGGCCAAGATCGACGAGGTCGACGGCCAGGCTCGGATCCAGCTGAACATGGATCCGTCGCAGATGCACATGATCCCGTCGAATTCGGCCGTCCAGATCGATTCGACCACGGTGTTCGGTGCCAAGTTCGTGAACTTCGTGGTGCCCGAGTACCCGTCGCCCAACTCGCTGCAGCCGGGAACGGTGATCGACGCCGACTCCGTCACGGTGGAGTTCAACACCGTCTTCGAGCACCTCACCGAAGTGTTGAACCAGGTGCAGCCCGAGAAGCTCAACGCCACCCTCGGCGCCATCTCGTCCGCCCTGCGGGGGCGGGGCGAGGAACTCGGCATCCTGCTCGAGCAAAGCGACGAGTACCTGAAGAAGATGAATCCGACTCTGCCGCAGTTGGAGTACGACGTCCGGGCCACCGCCGAGGTGTCGAACATCTATGCCGACACCGCTCAGGATTTGTTGAAGGTGGTCGACAACGCGACCGGCACGAGCGGTTCGATCGTCGAGGAGCAGGCGAATCTCGACCTGTTGCTCATGAACGTCACCGGCCTCGCGAACACCGGCAACTCTGTCCTGCGGGAGAACGAGAACGCCGCGGTCACCGCGCTCGACACGCTCACCCATACGACGACCCTGCTGGCCGAGTACTCGCCCGAGCTGACGTGTTTCATCACCGGACTGAACCAGGCCCGTATCAAGTTCGAGCCGATGGCCGGTGCCGGCAAGTACGGATCGCTCATGCTGAGCACGAACTTCCTGCTCGGTGCGGAGACCTACCGGGCTCCGGACGAGTTGCCGAAGGTTGCGGCTTCGGGCGGCCCGAACTGCTACGGACTTCCCACGTTCGATCCGAAGACGGATGGAAATGCGCCGTTCGTAGTTGCGAACACCGGAGCGACTCCGTACGTCCCGAGCGAGCAGGCCCGCCTGTCGGTGCCGACCATCTTCCGGTTCCTGTTCGACGGTTACACACAGGCGGACCAGTGATATGAGAGCCACAACAGTCAAACTGCTGATCTTCACTACGGTGATGGCCTTGGTCTTCGCGGGTCTGGCGATCGTGTTCAGCCAGTTCCGGTTCAGTAGTTCGGAGGGGTACCACGCCACGTTCGCCGATTCCTCGGGGCTCAAATCCGGCGACAAGGTTCGCATCGCGGGTGTCCCCGTAGGGGCGGTCAAGTCCGTCGGTGTCGACGACGACAACCACGCCGAGGTGAAGTTCGCCGTCGATTCCCAGTTCACGTTGCTGAAGAGCACCAAGGCGACTGTGCGCTACGAGAACCTCGTCGGTGACCGGTACCTCGAGCTCCTCGAGGGGCAGGGCTCGGTGGAGCCGCTCAGCGGGGGCGGATCGATTCCCCTCGAGCAGACCTCGCCGGCCCTGGACCTCGACCTCCTGCTGGGCGGCTTCAAACCGCTGCTGCGTTCGCTCGATCCGAAGCAGGTCAACGATCTCTCGGCCGCGCTTCTGCAGGTGTTTCAGGGGCAGGGCGGAACCCTGGTCTCGCTCCTCGGTAGCACCAGTTCTTTCACGAACACGCTGGCGGATCGCGATCAGCTGATCGGAGAGGTGATCACCAACCTGAATACGGTCCTGGGCACGATCAACGACAAGGGCGATCAGTTCTCGACCACGATCGACCAGTTGCAGCAGCTAGTCAGCGGACTCGCTCAGGATCGTGGCCCGATCGGCGCGGCGATCCCCGAGATCGCCGGGGCCACAGGCTCGCTCGCGAACCTGCTGCAGGGTACGCGACCGGACATCCAGGCGCTGATCGAGCAGACCAATCGCACGGCGAACCAGTTGGTGTTGGGGCAGGACGACATCGACACGGCACTCTCCAGGCTGCCCGGCGACTACAAGAAGCTGATCAGAGTCGGTTCCTATGGTGACTTCTTCCAGTTCTTCCTGTGCCAGAACACCTTCAAGTTCACCGCATCAGATGGCTCGACGGTCGTTCTGCCCACGGCGGAACAGACCACGGGGAGGTGTGCAAAAGTCGAATGAGTCCACATCGTGAAAGAAATCTGGTGCGGGTCGGCATCATCGGCGTCGCGGTCGCGAGCGCGACCGTGCTGGCGACGCTGCAGTACGACCAACTTCAGTTCCTCTCGGGCGGTGCCCGCTACTCGGCAGCCTTCGCAGACGCGGGTGGTCTGGCGGTCGGCGACAACGTCACCGTTGCCGGTGTCAACGTCGGCAAGGTCGAAAAGCTGGAGCTGGACGACCAACAGGTCCTCGTGACCTTCACGGTCTCCGACGGAATCGTCCTCGGTGGCGCCACCGGCGCGGATATCAAGACCAACACCGTTCTGGGGCGGAAGTCGCTCGCGGTGGCACCGGAAGGCTCCGGCACGCTACGGGTCGGCGATACGATCCCGCTCGAGCGGACCAATTCGCCGTACTCGCTCACCGACGCCCTCGGCGACCTCGGCACCACGATCTCCGACCTGGACACCGGCCTGGTGGACGAGTCGCTCGACGCGATCTCCGGTGCGCTGGAGGACACCCCGCCGGAGCTGCGCTCGGCGCTCGACGGCATCACCCGGCTCTCGCGCAGCATCAACGAGCGGGACGAGAGCCTGCTCGAGTTGCTGAAGCGCGCGGAGGGTGTCACCAAGGTGCTCTCCGACCGGAGCGATCAGATCAATGCGCTGATCGTGGATGGGAACGACCTCCTCGGCGAACTCGACCGCCGGCGTGATGCGATCAACGAGTTGATCGTCAACACGTCCGCCGTGTCGCGTCAGCTGTCGGGACTGGTCCAGGAGAACCAGGCCCAGATGGGGCCGACACTGGACAAGTTGAATCAGGCGACCGCAGTGCTCCAGCGCAACAAGCAGAACATCGCCGATGCGCTCGACGGTCTCGGGCCGTACATCGGTGCGCTCGGCGAAACTGTCGCGAGTGGCCCGTACTTCAAGGCGTACGTATCCAACGTCTTGCCGAGCATGTGGTGGAAGACCGCGATCGACGCCGGGCTCGCGCCGGAGCAGCTGCCACAGGACCTGCAGGATCTCATCCCTGAGTCCAAGCCGTACACGAGGGAGCCGGGACAATGATCTACGACTCGACCGGACCCTCGGAATCACCTGCGGCGGAGGGAGAAGACGTGCACGCGCTGCAGGATTCCAATCCCGATCCCGTGGATCGCGACATCGATGTGCAAACGTCGAGGACGCCCACGTGGCGCAAGTGGCTGGTTCCCGGCCTCGTGATCGCGCTCGTCGCGGCAGTGGGACTCGGTGCCGCGGTGCTCCTGCTGCCCGGGTTCGGTAAGAACAAGGTGTACGCCCACTTCGTCTCCACGACCGGTCTGTACGAGGGCGACGACGTCCGTGTCCTCGGCGTCAAGGTCGGGAAGATCGACAAGATCGAGCCCAGCGACAGCGACGCCAAGGTCACGATGTATGTGGACAGCAACGTCCGAATCCCATCGGATGCCAAGGCCGTCATCGTGGCGCAGAACCTGGTGTCGTCCCGATTCGTGCAGTTGACTCCCGTGTTCAGCGGCGGCGAGGAGTTGCCGGACGGCGCAACGATTCCGCTCGAGCGCACCGCGGTGCCCGTCGAATGGGACGAGATCAAGACGGAGCTGACGAAGCTCTCGACCGCCCTCGGGCCCGAGGGTATGGACGATCAGGGATCGCTCGCTCGCTTCATCGACACCGCCGGCGCCAACCTCGAAGGAAACGGCGACGCATTGCGCCGGACCCTTCGGGAGCTCTCGGACACGATGCACACTCTGTCCGAGGGTCGGACGGACCTGTTCTCTACCATCCGTAACCTGCAGGCATTCGTGTCGGCGCTGGCGTCCAGCAATCAGCAGATCGTTCAGTTCGGTGGACGTCTCGCATCGGTGTCGGATCTGCTTGCGACCAGTTCCGACGAACTCGGCACCGCGCTCAGTGATCTCAACCTCGCAGTCGGCGACATCCAGCGATTCGTCGCGGACAACCGTGACGGGCTCTCCGAGTCGGTGCAGCGCCTCGCCGATGCGACGCAGGTTCTTGCGGACAAGCGCCCGGAGATCGAGCGGGTTCTGCACGCCGGGCCGACATCGCTCGCGAACTTCTACCAGATCTACAAGCCGAGGCAAGGCAGTTTGACCGGTGCCCTGGCATTCAGTAACTTCCGCAACCCGGTGGCATTCCTCTGCGGCGCCGTCGAGGCGGCGGCGACGCCGACCGCGGAGCGCAGCGCTGATCTCTGCAAGCAGCAGTTGGGGCCGGTCCTCGAATCGATGACGATGAACTACCCTCCAATCCTTACGAATCCGGGGATCGGCGAGTTCGCGAATCCCGGGGACGTGCAGGCGACGGAGCCGGGGCTCCCGGCAGGCGGTGGAACGACTGCCGCTGCCAAGAGCCCACTCGACCTGGCACCGAGCGCTTCGGTGCCGAAGGATCTGACCGGGCTGATGCAGCCGGGAGGTGGCCAATGACCAGGTTCTCCACCGCGCGACGCGCGGGACTTACCGCGACTGCGCTGGCGGCAACGCTGGTGTTGTCCGGGTGCGAGTGGTCGGGACTGAACTCGGTGCCCCTTCCCGGCGCGCAGGGGCACGGCGAGGGCGCCTACGAGGTCCAGATCCAGATGCCGAATGTGACTACCCTGACGCAGAATTCACCCGTCCGGGTCTCCGACGTCGCTGTTGGTAGCGTCTCGAAGATCGAGGTCCAGGGCTGGCACGCTCTGGTCACTGTGTCGCTCAACGGCGACGTCGACCTTCCGGCCAACGCGACGGCGAGCATCGGGCAGACGAGCCTGCTGGGCTCCCAGCACGTTGAATTGGCACCGCCCGTCGGTATAGCCCCGCAGGGCCGCCTCTCCGATGGTGACCTGATCCCGCTCGACCGGGCCGGCACGTTCCCCACGACCGAGCAGACGCTGTCGTCGCTGTCGGTGGTGCTGAACGGCGGCGGTATCGCGCAGCTCCAGGACATCACCTCCGAGCTCAACAAGGCGCTCGACGGCCGCGAGGACTCGGTGCGGGACCTGCTTCCGCAGTTGGACACGCTCGTCGGGAGTCTCGACAAGCAGCGGAACGAAATCGTCTCGGCGATGGAGGGCGTCAACCGACTCGCGGCTACCGCCGCGAAGCAGACGGACACCATCTCGAAGGCGCTGGAGGGAATCCCACCGGCGCTCGAGGTCCTGGTCGCTCAGCGTCAGGACATCACCAACGCGATGGTGTCGCTCGGTGAGCTCAGTGAAGTCGCGAATCGTTTGATCGAGAAGAGCGGTGAGGATTTCACGACCAACGTTCGTGCGCTCGTCCCCACTCTGGCGGCATTGGCGAACTCGGGGGAGAACCTCACCGGCGTGCTCGGCGTGCTGCTGACCTTCCCGTTCCCGCAGGCGGGCATCAACAACGTCATCCAGGGTGACTACGCGAACCTGGCGATGACGATCGACCTGACGGCACCTCGAATCGAAAAGAACTTCCTGTTCGGTACGACGATGGCGGGCAAGTTGAGTGGGCCGGAGGGCATTCTCGCGAAAGACGCGGGTGTGGCAGGCCAGGCGCAGGATCCGCTCCGCAGCCCATTGCAACCAGCCGCCGCGCCGGCGGAGTCTGCGGCACCGCAGCCGGCTGAGCCCGGCGCTATCCAGATTCCCGGCCTGCCTCAGATCAACATTCCAGGTCTACCGATGGGGGCGCCGGCACCATGATGCTCTCGAAGTTCGTCAAGATTCAGTTGGTGATCTTCTCGATACTGACCGTTATCGGTCTGGTCGTGATGGCTACCCAGTACGTCCGGTTGCAGGACATAGCGGGAATCGGGCGGTACAAGGTGACCGTCGAGTTGCCGTCGACCGGTGGTCTGTACCGCAACGCGAACGTCACCTTCCGTGGCACGACGGTCGGCAAGGTCGAGCAGGTTCGACTGTCCGACAACGGAGTCGAGGCCGTTCTCAACATCGACGGCGGTTACCCTATCCCGGTCGATGTCGATGCCCAGGTGAAGAGCGTGTCTGCCGTCGGCGAGCAGTTCGTGGATCTCATCCCGGCGGAGGGGGCCGACAGCTCCGACCGATTGTCGGGAGGGGACGTGATTCCGGCCGACCGCGCCAGCGTGCCGCAGGACGTGGGCGCGATGCTCGACCAGGCGGACCTGCTGTTGGCCAGCATTTCCGACACCCGGCTCAAGACGGTGATCGACGAAGCGTTCAAGGCGTTCAACGGTTCCGGTCCGGATCTGCAGCGGCTGATCGACTCGGCCCGTTTGTTCGTCGAGGAGGCGAACAAGAACAGCGACGCCACCAAGACGCTCATCGAGCAGGCGGGGCCGCTGCTGGATACCCAGGTGGTGAGCAGTGACGCGATCCGTTCGTGGACTCGGAATCTGGTCACGTTCACGGATCAGCTTCGCGTCAGTGATCCGGATCTGCGCGCGGTGATCGAGAAGGGTCCAGGTGCGGCCCAGGAGGCGAATGCGCTCCTGCAGGATTTGAAGCCGACGCTTCCGCTGCTACTCGCGAATCTCGTGAGTGTGGGTGAGGTGGGCGTGATCTACAACGCGGGTCTGGAGCAGATCCTCGTGCTCTACCCGCCTCTGACCGCGGCGCTCGCAACTTCGGCGGGCCAGGGGCCGCCGGAGGACGGTGCGGTAGTCGACTTCCATCTCCAGCTGAACGACCCACCGCCGTGCACCACAGGCTTCCTGCCGGCCGATCAGTGGCGTAGCCCGGCGGATCTCTCGGTGGTCGACACTCCGGGCGACCTGTTCTGCAAGGTCGATCAGTCCGATCCGAACGCCATCCGTGGTGCTCGCAACTTGCCGTGTATGGAGTTCCCGGGTCGGCGCGCGCCGACGCCTGAGGATTGCCGCAACGGCTATGTGCCCGAGGGCACCAACCCGTGGCGCGGGCCGCCACAGCCGGTGGCATCGGCGAACGACAAGCCGGTCGCAGGTCCGGTCTCGCCGGGTGCCACAACGGCCGCGCGTCGGTACGATCCGGTGACGGGTACATACATCGGCACCGACGGGAGGACTTACTCGCAGCCGAATCTCGGTGGGAACACGGGTGAGTCGTTGGAGGATCTTATGAAGGGCCAGCAAGGGCGATGACGATCGACAAGGCTGCCGAGCGCGAGGTGGGCGGGCGGGCTCGCCGCCGTTCCTCGCGTCCGGCGGGTCCCTCGGGGGCCGAGCCGACTGATTCAGAGGTCAAGGCGCCGACACCGTCGGCAGGTGGTGTGGTGCTCGAGAAGAATTCGAGTTCGGCGTACGCGCAGCCAGCAGCGGCGGATCACGGTGGGGAGGAGGCGGCCCCGCAGGGTACGCAGTTCCCTTCCCCTGCAGAACCGAATCGCGACGGCGAGTTCGTCTCGGTCGAGCCTTCGGCCGGGCGTTCACGGGCGCATGTGGTGCTGGCAGTGCTGGCGGGTGTCGTGATCGTGGCTCTCATCGCGGCGATCACGGTAATGCTGATCGACCGCAAGCAGGCGTCCGACCTCGCGGCGGAGCGAGCCGACTACGTTTCGGTGGCACGGCAGACTGCGATCAACATCAGTACGCTGCGCTCGGATTCGGCGAAGGAGGATCTCGACAAGCTGTTCGAGGGCACCACCGGGCCGCTACGTGAGGATCTCGACGCTCGGCTCAACGACTTTGCCAACGTTGTCTCCAAGCTCAACGTGAGCACGACGGGCGAAGTTGTCGAGGCCGGCCTGGAGAGCGAGGACGGTAACTGCAAGACGTCGCTCGTCGCGGTGAGCGCGAATCAGAAGAACGCAGACGCTGCTCCGGTCGGCAAGTCCTTCCGCCTCCGCGTCGTGATCTGTGACGAGGGCGGCAAGCTGCTCGCATCGAATGTGGAGTTCGTGCCGTGAAAAGCAATGTGACGCAACTGCAGAAGATCCTGACCATCGTCGTGGCGGTCACCATCGTGGCGCTGGCGGGCGTGGCCGGTTGGTTGTATTGGGGCCCCGGTGGGATGCGCGAGACCGACGCGACGGAGCAGGCACGCAGCGAGGTTCTCGACGTCGTCGACGGCAAGGTCGTCGCGATGCTCGCGTACAACCACAACACCGCTCGGGACCAGTTGCACGCGGCTGCGGACGGACTCACCGACGGCTACAAGACCGAGTACCTCAAGCTGGTCGACGAGACGATCGCCCCAGGTGCTCAGGAGAAGGCCATCGACGTCCAGGTGACGTCGTCGGCCAAGTCGGTGGTCGAGGCTGAACCAGACCGTGTGGTGACCCTGCTCTACCTCAACCAGATCACCACGAGTTCCGAGTCGCCCGAGGCCGTCAGCAGCGGCAGCCGTGTGCGCGTCGAGATGGTCAAGGACGGCGATGACTGGCTGATCAACTGGCTGACACCGATCTGACCGAGCTCCCCAAACCCGACAACGGGCTCCCGTGAAAACGCGGGAGCCCGTTGTCGTTGGTGCGGAGTGCTACTCGGCGTAGTCGCCGTCCGCGGGCAGCAGTGCCGATCCGGCGACACCCTGCTGTGAGAGTGCGTCCAGGAACGAGCGGGCCCAGCGGTCCACGTCGTGCGCGAGGACCTGGCGCCGCAGGGCGCGCATGTGGCGTCGGCCGTCCTCCTTGTCCTGGTTCAGTGCTTCCTCCATCTTGTCCTTGACGTCGTCGAGGTCGTGGGGGTTGCACAGGAACGCCTGACGGAGTTCGGCTGCGGCGCCGGTGAATTCGCTCAGCAGCAGGGCGCCGCCGAGATCGCTGCGGCACGCGACGTACTCCTTGGCGACGAGGTTCATGCCGTCGCGCAGCGGCGTCACGAGCATGACGTCCGAGGCGACGAAGAACGCGATCAGTTCGTCGCGGCCGATGGGGCGGTGGATGTAGTGCACCACCGGACGGCCAACCTCGGCGTACTCGCCGTTGATGCGGCTGACGGTCTGCTCGATCGCGCCGCGCATCTGCACGTAGCTCTCGACGCGTTCGCGGCTCGGCGTGGCCAGCTGCACCATCACGGTGTCGGCGGGATCGACGCGTCCCTCCTGGAGGAGCTCGTACAGCGCGTCGAGGCGGACGTCGATGCCCTTGGTGTAGTCGAGGCGGTCGACGCCGAGCATGATGTGTTTCGGGTTGCCGAGTTCCTTGCGAATCTGCTTGGCGCGGTCCCGGATCGACTTGCGGCGCGACAGCTCGTCGAGCTTGCCGGAGTCGATGGAGATCGGGAAGGCGCCGACGCGGACGGTGCGGAAGCCCACCTGCACGACGCCCAGCTTGGAACGGACGCCGACGGTGCCCCGCGAGGTCTGCTGGCCGGCGAGACGGCGGGCCAGGAACATGAAGTTCTGCGCGCCGCCGGGGAGGTGGAAGCCGATGAGATCGGCGCCGAGCAGGCCCTCGACGATCTCGCGCCGCCACGGCATCTGCATGAACAGCTCGACCGGCGGGAACGGAATGTGCAGGAAGAAGCCGATGGTGAGATCGGGCCGCAGCATCCGCAGCATCTTGGGGACCAGCTGGAGCTGGTAGTCCTGGATCCAGACGGTGGCGCCCTCGGCGGCCGCCTTCGAGGTGGCCTCGGCGAAGCGACGATTCACCTCGACGTAGGCGTTCCACCACTCACGCCGGTACTCCGGCTTGACGATGACGTCGTGGTACAGCGGCCACAAGGTGGCGTTGGAGAAGCCCTCGTAGTAGTCGGCGACCTCCTGCGCGCTCAGCGGCACGGGGTAGAGGTCGAGACCGTCCTCGACGATCGGGTCGAGTTCCACGTCGGCCACGCCGGGCCAACCCACCCACGCGCCCTTGTTGCTGCGCAGGATCGGTTCGAGAGCGGTGACGAGCCCGCCGGGGCTGCGCTTCCAGCGGGTCGTGCCGTCGGGGAGTCGCTCGAGATCGACCGGAAGGCGATTGGCGACGACGACGAAGCCTGAGCCTCCGTGGTCGGTGCCGCCTTGCTCGGCGCTCGCTGCGCCCTCGGAACTTGTCGATAATTCCGAAGGCTCAGCCACGGATACCCCTACTCTTTCCTCGGTTTGTGGTGCGTCAGTCGAGCTTGGCGGCCGGCGCGATGCCGAGCATCGAGAGCAGCATGCGGCACTCGTCGGCATCCGTGGCGTATGCGGCGACGACCCGCTGAGCCTGTCGAGCGGTTTCGTCGGCTACGGGTTCGAGGTCCTCGTCCGCGATCTCGTTCTCGGCGGTCGTCTTCGCGGCCATCTTGTTCCTTCCGGCTTGCTGCTACTTGACTAGCAGGTAGTTCCTGACTGCGACTCTATGAGAACCGCCCCGGTCGGCGCCACTCACCGTCGGGTTAGGGTCTACTTACCTACGCTGTTGTCGAGGGCTGGAGGGTTGATGGCAGGTGGTACCGCGGTTCTGCGCCGCACGCTGGCACGGAATCGGGGGCGCCTGCTCGCGGGGACGGCCCTGGTCAGCCTGCATCAGGTCGCCGAGACGGCGGTCCCGATCGCGATCGGCGTGATCGTCGACCGTGCGGTCGAGACCGGGGACGTCACGGCGCTGATCGTGTGGCTGTCCGCGCTCGCCGTTCTCTTTGTCGTGCTCACCTCGGCGTGGCGGTTCGGCGCACGCTTCATCGTGCTGGCCGTCCAGCAGGAGGCGCACCGGTTGCGGGTGGAGGTCGCGGGCCGAATCCTCGACCCGCGCGGCGTGCGGACCGACCTGCGCGCGGGTGAATTGCTGACGGTCTCGACGTCCGACGCCGACAAGGAGGCGTGGATCCTCGACGTCGTGCCCCGCGTCGCGGCGGCGCTGACGGCGATGGTGGCGTCGGCGATCGCGCTGCTGTGGATCGACGTGACGCTCGGTCTGGCGGTGCTCGTCGGTACGCCCGTCATGCTCGGTCTGCTGCAGTTGGCGGCGCCGCTGATCACGCGTCGGGCGTCCGCTCAGCAGGCCACCACCGCGCGGGCCGCCGGAATGGCCACCGATCTGGTCAGTGGCCTGCGGCCGCTGCGCGGGATCGGGGCGGAGGCGACCGCGGCGCGGCGCTACCGCGATGTCAGCCGGGACGCGCTCGCCGCGACGATGCGGGCCGCGAAGGCGACCGGGGTGTTCGTCGGGGTGTCGATGACGGTCAGCGCGCTGCTCGCGGTGTCGGTGGCCGGGTTCGCGGGCTGGTTCGCGCTCGACGGCCGCATCTCGGTCGGTGAGCTGATCACCGTCGTCGGTCTGTCGCAGTTCATCGTGGAACCACTCGGCATGCTGGCCCGGGTGCCCGGCTTCTACGCGAACGCGCGGGCGTCGGCGGATCGGTTGGCACTGGTGCTCGACGCCGAACCGCTGCTGCCGGCCGGCGGCACCGAGCCGTCCGGCGCGAGCGACGTCGAACTGCGGTCGGTTGCCTACCGGTCGTTGACCGACGTCGATCTCACCGTCGCTCCGGGCGAACTGCTGGGCGTCGTCGCGTATCGGCCGGAGGACGCCGAGGCGCTCGCCGACGTCCTGTCCGGGCAGGTTCCCCCCGATCGCTACGACGGGGAGATCCGGGTCGGCGGCGTCGCGCTGGCCGATCTGGGCCTCACGCACGCGCGCAGCACCGTGCTGGTCGAGCCGCACCACACCGACCTGTTCGCCGGGACCGTGCACTCCAACGTCACCGCCGGGGCGCCCGACGCCGACCACGACGCGGTGCGGGACGTGTTGCGGGCGTCGGCCGCCGTCGATGTCGTCGATGCGCATCCGGAGGGTCTCGAGCACGAGGTGACCGATCGGGGCGCGAGCCTGTCCGGTGGTCAGCGGCAGCGCGTCGCGCTCGCCCGGGCGCTCGCGGCGCAGGCGCCGGTGATGGTGCTGCACGACCCGACCACCGCGGTCGACGCCGTCACCGAGCACGCGATCGCCGACGGCATCGCCACCAGCCGGCACGACGGCGCCCGCGCCCACTCGACGATCCTCGTCACCAGCAGTCCCGCGCTGCTGTCGGTGACCGACCGCGTCGTGGTCCTCGTCGACGGCCGCGTCGCCGCCGAGGGCACCCATGCCGGGCTGTCCGCGACCGATGAGAACTACCGGAAGGCGGTGCTGCGATGAGCGCGCCGGAGCAGCAGTTGCTACCCATCGCGTCGGCGTCGGACAGTTGGCGTTGGCTGCGCGACGCGCTCGGCCGCCGCAAGGGGATGGCCGCGCTGACGCTGCTCGTCGGGCTGATCGCGGCCGCCGCCGCGGTGGTGCCGGTGTACGTGTTCGGTGTCCTGGTGGACCGGGTGCGCGAGGGCGCCCCGGCGTCGACGATCGTCGGTGTCGTCGCGGTCATCACGGCCGCCGCGGTCGTCGCCGGCGCGCTCACCGGCCTCGGGTCGTATCTCATTGCGCGGCTCGGGGAGGGCGCGCTCGCCGGTCTGCGTGAGCAGGTGGTGGGACGCGCGCTGCGCCTGCCCATCCCGACGATCGAACGGGTCGGCAAGGGCGATCTGCTCTCCCGCGTCGGCGACGACGTCGCGGTGATCGGCAAGGCCGTCGCGGACGTCGTGCCGAGCCTGGTCTCGTCGCTGCTGCTGGTGGTGCTGAGCATGGCGACGATGGTCGGCATCGACTGGCGACTGGGCCTGGCGGGCATGGTCGCGCTGCCGATGTACATGCTGGCGCTGCGCTGGTACCTGCCGCGGTCCGGCCCGCTGTACGCGCAGGAGCGTGTCGCGATGGGCCGGCGGTCGCAGGCCCTCGTCAGCAGCATGCAGGGCGTGCGCACGGTCCGTGCGTACGGCCTCGAGGAACGACACCTGGGGGACATCGACCGGGCATCGGGCGACGCCCGCGACCTCTCGGTCGGCGTGTTCGGGTTGTTCACCCGGTTCGCCGGACGCGGCAACCGCGCCGAGTTCGTCGGGCTCGCCGTGATTCTCGCGGTGGGCTTCGCGCTGGTGAAGCAGGACATGGTGACCGTGGGCCAGACGACGGCGGCGGCGCTGCTGTTCCATCGTCTGTTCAACCCGATCGGCGCGCTGCTGTACACGTTCGACGAGGTGCAGTCGGCGGGCGCGAGCCTCGCCCGGCTCGTCGGCGTCGTCGGGATCCCGGAGACGGAGGACGCCGCGACGGGCGCCGAACCCGCCGACGCGTCCCTCGAATTGATCGGTGTGCGGCACAGCTACGACGGCGGCCACGAGGTGCTGCACGGCATCGACCTGCACATCGCGCCGGGGGATCGGGTGGCGCTGGTCGGTTCGACGGGCGCCGGCAAGTCGACCCTCGCTGTGCTCGCGGCCGGATCGCTGCCGCCGACGTCGGGGACGGTGCGGATCGGTGGGGTGCCGTTGGGCGAGTTGGGCGCCGAGTCGCTGCGCCGGCACGTCGCGATCGTCAGCCAGGAGGTGCACGTGTTCGCGGGGCCGCTGGTCGAGGACCTGCGGCTCGCCTGCCCGGACGCGTCGGACGCCGAGGTGACCGCCGCGCTCGACACGGTCGGTGCGTCGTCGTGGGTAGACGCGCTCGAGCACGGACTCGACACCGTCGTCGGCGAGGGCGGGCACGCGCTCACGGCGGCGCAGGCGCAGCAACTGGCGCTGGCCCGACTGGTGCTGGCCGATCCCGCCGTGGCGATCCTCGACGAGGCGACCGCCGAGGCCGGCAGCGCCGGGGCCCGCGAACTCGAGCGCGCCGCCGACGCCGCTACCCGGGGCCGGACCACGCTCGTCGTCGCGCACCGGCTCACCCAGGCGGCATCCGCCGACCGGGTCGTGGTGCTCGAGCACGGCCGGATCGTCGAGCAGGGCACTCCCGCCGAATTGGTCTCGGCGGGTGGGCGTTACGCGCAGCTGTGGGCGGCGTGGGAAGGCGCGGCAGATCGGGTCGTCTCTCCCACCTAGCGGTCCTCGGAGAGGTGGTCCAGGAGGTCGTCGAGGGACCCGACCTCGACGACCTCGGTGTCGTCGTCCTTCTCGTCCACGGCGACCTCGTCGACCGCGAGCTCCTCGTCGAGCTGGGCGCGGATCCAGCTGTCGGGGAACTGTTTCGGCGATGCGAAGCACAGTAGGACCGCGTCGTGGAAGACCACTGTGGACTCCAGTGACAGGTCGTCGCGCAGGTCGGTGGTCTCGTGAATCGGCTGGTCACCGACGGCCTCTTCGATCTCCTCGGCGATCGAGTCGACGATCCGGTGCCACTGGTGCGGCGTAACCGTGAGGAGTCGTTCGACGGCGGCCAGCAGCACACCGGTGTCGAGGTCGGACCGGTCGTCGAGTTCGGGGTCGACGTTGACGGTGACGTCGGCTCCGAGGGACCGCATCCGGCCGGTACCGAAGACGAATCCGTCGGCGCTCTGCGGCGCGGTGAGCAGTTCGCTCCGCGCGATCTCGTCCCGCAGTCGGTCGATCGGATCCATCGGGTCACGCCCTTCCGAGGCTGTGGGGGTCAGACGAGCAGACGAGCCCGCAGGGTGTCGATGGTCTGCTGATCGACGCCGAGGCCCTTCCGCACGTAGTTCTCGACACCACCGTACAACCGGTCGACCTGAGCGAATGCGGCGTCGAGCCACGACTTCTCGACGGCGTCGTCGCGACCGAGGTACGTGTTGCTGGCGAGGAAGTCCTGGTAGACGGTGGCCTTCGGGACGCCGAGCAGGCTGAGCAGGACGGCGGTGCCCCAGCCGGTGCGGTCCTTGCCTGCGCTGCAGTGGTAGACGGTGGCGCCGTCGGTGTTGCCGGCGATCGCGGTCAGCAGGTCGCGGAAGGCGACGTCCGCGCCGCGGTAGGTGACCATGAACGGGTAGCCGATGGACTGGCCGATGTCCGACGACCCGTTCACCGCCGCGTCGACCAACGCGCGGCCCAGCGTGAGCGGCACGAACTCGTGGAACGCGATGCCGTGCTCGAACGAGACGACGTCGGCCACCTGATAGCGGACGCCCTCGGGGAGGCGGTCGGGATCGTCCTTGCGCTCCCACATGTTTCGCAGATCGACGTCGAGCGTGACGTTCGCGGCGGTGAGCTTCGCGAGATCGGCGTCGGTGAGGGAGGTGAGCTTGTTGGCCCGGTAGACCAGCCCGGTGCGGACCGTTCTGCCGTCGGACGTCTCGTAGCCGCCGATGTCGCGGAAGTTCTTGGCGCCCTCGAGTCGGATCGCGGTGGGGGCGACAGGGTCGGCGCTTGCGAGCGGTGCGGCGACGATCGGCGCGACCAGGGCGAGTACACCCACAGTCAGCAGTAACAGTCGGTTGAACGCAGTACGTGTGGATCGCATGGGTCCTCGTCGGTGCCGGTCGTGCGAACGGCCCGGTGCCGCCGCGGATTCGCTGGGAGGCTAGCTGCTCACGGCCCGTTCTGTCCGCCGAATGGGCAGGCCCCGCCGTCAGCCGAAGTTGCGGGCGATGATCGTCTCCACCAGCGCGGCGGTCGGGAAGTCGGCCATCACGGCGCCGGTGCGGCCGGTGCCGGTCGCTCGTAGGTAGTCCTCGGCGCGGGCGAGCATCCCCGGTGTGCCGGGAACCCCCTTGGCAACCGTGATCGGCACGGTGCCCGTGGCCATCACCGCGGGGGTGGCGCCGGTGGCGCTCAGGTGGTTGATGAAAAGAGTGTGCGACGCGCCGACGGCCGCCCGCTCGAACTGGGTGCGCGCCTTGTCCCACTTCGCCTCGACCGCGGCAAGATTCGGCAGCTCGAAGTCGTCCTGGATGTCCGTGTGCGGGCCCGCCCACCTCGGTCCGTACGCGGTGGTGGCGGTGAAGTCCTGCAGCACGACGATCTTGCCGCGGATCCCACCGAGCCCCGGGATGCGTCCGTCGTAGCCTGCGGATGGCGTCCACAGGTGTACGGCCAGCAGATCGCGGGTCTCGGGGTTGTCGTGGATGTACCAGTCCAGGGTTGCCTGGTAGGTCCGGGTGTTCTCCTCTTCCGTGTGCTCCCTCTTCAGCCGCATGAGCACGGTCTCGCTCGGATTCGCCTGGAGGAACGCGGCCACGGTCCGCACGACGTCGGTGAAGTTGGCGTGCAGGTACTCGGGGCCGTGATGGATCGGGAACACGTCCCGGAAGTGTCGGGTGCGGATGTCGAGCACACGCACCCCGGACCGGAGCTGAGTGGACAGATCGAAGTCCTGGGTGAGTGTCGGAATCGACGCGTTGTGCGCCATCGAGTCGTGGGTGCCGGGAATCGAGAGCTCCGCAAGATTCGCGCTGTCGGGCACGAGACGCATCCAGTCGGGGGCCGACGCCGTGTCGAGGTCGCCGCGGCCGAAGCTGCCCGCCGCCAGGTCGGCACTGCTGACGCTGGATGCGGCCGATGCGACCGGGAGGTGCGTGGGAAGGGTGAGCAGCAGTGGGCTCGCCGCGAGTGCCCGAAGCACGGTGCGACGTCCTGTGCGAGGTGCGGCGTCGGGCATGGGGCCTCCTTCGGGGGACCGATCCGCCTGGGGAGTGCTGTCCCGCCGGGCGGCGAAGCGCGCCCAGTATCGCAGGGAAGTCGCTGCGGCGGAGCTGGTTTGGGTGCTCGAAATCGGTTGCATCCGTCCGGTGTTCGAGGTGGGGCCGTCACGCGACCGGCATCGATGCCGGATTTGCGATGTTCACCCTTTCTTCACCGGGTGGTCGGAGCGGGCACAACCGTCTCGTGCCCGAGGCCGCCTAGCTTGATTGGTCCAGACCAATTGGCGGTTCGAGTTGGTGCCGCAGCCGAAGACAAGGAACTCTCGTGAAACGCAAGACACTTGTGATTGCCGCAGTGACCGCGGCGCTGGCCGCACCCGGCGTAGCCCAGGCGGGCCCCGTGTGGGGTAGCGCCGGAAGCCTCGGAAGCGAGTGGGGTGGCTCGGTCGGAGAGAACGACGCGGTGCCCGCCGCGCCGGGCGTCAGCGTTCCCGGCGGACGTTACGAGCACCCTGTCGAGCTGAAGTTCGACACCGAGTGGGGGACGACCGTCCGCTACACGCTCGACGGCACGACGCCGACCGCGGACAGCCAGGCCTACGTTCCGGGCCGCGCACTGAAGATCGCCGCAGACACGAACGTGACCGCGGTGGCGTTCCGTGGTGAGAAGGCCAGCACGCCGGTCTCGTTCGGATACCTGATCCGGACGTCGGAGAAGCCGATCGCGCAATTGGTCGTCATGTCGGACGTCCACATCGGCGACTACGAGAACAACACCGAGAAGTACAAGAGCTTCTTCGACACCATCGGGTCGATCTTCCCGAAGCCCGACGCGATCCTGTCCAACGGCGACATGATCAACGACAACTGGAACGGCAAGGGCGCGGACCACGAGATCGTCTCGCGAATCTTCCAGGAGAACCTGGAGCGCAAGGGCATGACCGACACCCAGGTGCTGATGTCGTACGGCAACCACGACGCGTACCTCGACGATGTCCGGGCAGGCTATCCGCGGGAGTGGTTCCCGGATTCGGGCGGCGGCTACTACGAATCGAACGTCAACGGCGTGCCCGTCTTCACCGTGAACACCGAGACCTACAACGGTGACACCGCGCAGCGCGACTGGCTGAAGGGCCGGCTGGCGGCGATCACTGCCGACCCGGCGAACGTCGCCAAGCCCATTCTCGTGCAGGGGCATCGACCCACCACCGGTACCACGATGGACGGTCAGCAGGCGTCCAATCCGCGGCTGGCGGAGGACCTGAAGGCCTACCCTCAGGCCATCGTGTTCTCCGGTCATTCGCACCTGAACAACAACGACGACCGGGCGATCCATCAGCGGGACTTCACGTCGGTGAACGACGGTTCGATGTCGTACATCGAGATCGACCACGGGTACCAGATGGTCACCGAGTCCGGTCTGGCCGACCGATTCGAATCACCCACCGCGCAAGCGTTGTTCGTCGACGTCTACGCGGATCGCACCGAGATCGGTCGGATCAACATGGCCGCCGACGAGCACGACATCTACACCGGCGGGCAGTGGTCGGCCAGCTGGCAGCCGCCGTACGCGAGCGCGGGCACGCTGAGCGGCTCGAGTTGGACGGTCGAGCTGAACGGGGCGACGAGCCAGCAGATCAAGGACAACTTCCGGTACACGTCCGCGGCGCGCAACACGGTGGCTCCGGAGTTCACGACGCCGACCCCGCTGTCGATGGTGGCAGGCGAGGACGGTGCCACGGCCGTCCGGATAGCCCAGGCGCGGGACGACCAGATGGTGCACCACTATCGCGTCGACATCACGAATACGACCACCGGCGCCAAGGTCGTGTCGTCGAAGGTGCTGTCGGACTTCTACTTCATGCCGCGCCCGAACAGCCTCGACATCCCCGTTCCGGACGCGGCGGCAGGCGACACGTACGAGGCCAAGGTCGTTGCGGTCGATGCGTACGGCAACGCCTCACCCGAGGTGACGTCGACGTTCACGCGCTGATCGAGGGCAGATCGCCGGGGTGGCGGGCGATGCGTCCGCCACCCCCATGCAGGCCCGCTCGACGACTCGCGATTCGGATGGGCGATGGCGCCTGTTCGTGAGCAAGCCGGGGGCGTTGGACCGTCCGGGGCGAGTCGAGGTGGTCGAGGCGGAGCCGCTGCGGGTACCGGCGCTTCCGGTCATGCCGCCGCCGGACGTCGGCGACCCGGAGGTGTACGCCTACCGCGAATGCGACCGGCTGATCGCGGAGAATTCCGATCAAGGACTCCTCGATGCGCGTCCCGTCGGACGCTTTCCCTTCACCGAGATCGTCGTGCTCTTCTCCCTGTCGGAACTACCGGCGGTGGTGTGCGCCCGCAGGGTTCGCCTCTTCGGCGGGGATGGGCGACCGGCACTGTGGCGCGGTGCCCCGACCCTCATGGAGCACATCTCCCTGAGCATTCTCGAGTCCGGAGGAGCCGAACGGGTGCGTCGGATCGAACCGGGGATCGACGGCTGGGTATGGGTGTAGATCGTCGACGCTGCATCGGGAATGATCGCCACATGACAAGTGGCGGTGAGGATCTGATCCGGCAGATGCGTCGTCTCGACGGACTGCACGACACGATTGCGTCGGCGTACGTCGGGGCCTGGGAGGTCATGGTCGGCGGCGGCCCCGACCGGTACGTCGTCACCGCTACCGGGGGCGCCGGGGTCGCCAACGCCCTCAGCGGTGACCAGACAGGTGCCGCGGACGACACCGTCGACCTGACCGTCGGTGGCCAGGCCGTCGACTATCCGACCCGGTACGTGCTGAGCCGCGCCGAGGCCGAGGAGGCGGTGCGCGATCTCGGGACCGGTGATCTCCGCGCCGGTCGGTGGGAACGCCAGTCCTGGTAGCGGCCGTTCGTCGGGCTCAGCGCCCCAGGTAGCCGCCGCCGTGCGGGAAGAACTCCTTGCCCGACATCTCGGTTCCGTCGTCGAGGCGCACGCGCTCGATCACCAGGCCCTTGTTCCGTCCGGTGCGGGCGTCGGGGCCGGCGACGATGACCATGCCGTCGCCCTCGTGGATGAAGACGCGACCGGGGGTGCCGCCGTAGTTGCCCGTCGACACCGACGACTGCAGCACGCGAATCCGCTGCCCCTTGAACGTGGTGAACGCGTTGGGGTACGGGTCGGACTGGGCACGCACGAGGCGTTCGATGGCGTCGGCCGGCCACGTCCAGTCGATGCGGCTGTCCTCGTCGGAGCGCTTGTGGAAGAACGTCGCCTGTGTGCGGTCCTGCGGGGTCCATTCGGTGCGGCCGGACTCGATGAGCGCGAGCGCGTCGAGTGTGATGGGGCCGATCATGTCCACGGTGCGGTGGAACAGGTCGGTGACGGTGTCCTTCGGCCCGACCGGCGTCGAACGCTGGAGGACGATGTCGCCGGCGTCGAGTTCCTCGTCCATCAGGTGCGCGGTGAGGCCCACCTCCTCCTCGCCGTTGATGAGCGCCCAGATCAGCGGCGAGAAGCCGGTGTACTTGGGCAGCAGCGAGTCGTGGATGTTGAGGGTGCCGTAGCGCGGGGCGTCGAACACGTCGCGCGGCAGCCACGTGCGCCAATTGTTGGCGACGATGATGTCGGGCTGAGCGGCCTTCAGTGCGGCCTTGAAGTCCTCGTCGGGCTTGTTCGCGATGTGCACCGGCACGCCGTGTTCGGTGGCGAGGTCCGCGACGGAGTCGGCCCACATCTTCTCGTAGGCGTGGTCGCTCTTGGGATGGGTGATCGCGAGCACCACCTCGTGATCCGAGTCGAGAACGGCCTGCAAGGTACGGTGGCCCCAGGTTTGGTAGCCCAGCGTGGCGACTCTCAACACGATCCTCCGGGACGAGTTGGACAGTTTCAGCCGCCGGTCGCGACGACCCAGGAGTTTTAGGTTACCCAACCCTATTTGCCGCAGTGTCACCGCAGTGAGGAAGGCCGCCATGCCCATCGCCACCATCAACGGGATTCCTCTGAACTACCAGGTCAAGGGCGACGGCGATCTGGTCGTCCTGATCATGGGCACGGGAAGCCCCGGCCGGGTGTGGGACCTGCACCAGGTGCCGGCGCTGGTGGCGGCGGGCTATCGCGTGTGCACGTTCGACAACCGCGGCATCGCGCCGTCGGGGGAGAGCGTCGACGGCATCACCATCGAGGCGATGGTCGCAGACACCGCGGGACTGATCGAGCTGCTCGGCGGTCCGGCGCACGTCGTCGGCACGTCGCTCGGTGCGCGCGTCGCGCAGGAACTCGCGCTCGCCCGGCCCGACCTGGTCCGCAAGGCCGTCTTCCTCGCCGGGCACGCCCGGATGGATCAGTTCCAGCGCACCCTCAACGAGGGCGAGCGGGCGCTCGAGGAGTCGGGCGTCGAGTTGCCGGCCAAGTACCGCGCCGCGGTCACCGCGGTCATGAATCTCTCGCCCGCGACGCTCGCCGACCAGCACGCGGCCCGTGACTGGCTCGACGTCTTCGAGTTCTCCGGCGGTAAGACCTCGGCCGGGGTCCGGGCGCAGCTCGCGATGAACCGCGAGTTCGAGCGGGCGCAGGCGTACCGCGCGATCACCCGTCCGTGCCTGTCCGTCGGGTTCGCCGACGACCGGATGATCCCGGCCTACCTGTCGAAGGAGGTGGCCGACGCGATCCCCGGCGCCGTCTACCAGGAGATTCCCGACACCGGGCACTACGGCTACCTCGAGCGCCCCGAGGCCGTGAACAAGGTGGTCCTGGACTTCCTCGCCGGCTGATCTTTCCCCCACGTCTTCCCTCGCGTTTTGCGCACTTATCGCGGTCCGCGGCTTCGCCTCGGCGCGATAAGTGCGCAAAACGCGAGGGGTGGGGGCCGGAAGGGCGTGGCCGGGTGACGACGGAGGGGCGAGTTAGCCTATCCTAAGGGCGCACGAATGCGTCCGACTCGCGCGGTCGCGCCACGACGGACGATCGGATTTGTATGTCTGCGGATCACCTGCCGGCTGCCCCCATGCTCGACGACGCCGTCACCGGTCTGCCCGTCACCGCCGCGCAGTCCGAGATCCTGGTAGCGCAGCAACTCGATCCGCACAGCACCGTCTACAACCTCTCGCTCGTGGTGGAGGCCACCGGTCCGATCGACGTCGAACGGGCCGAGGAGGCGATCCGCCGCACCGTCGCGCACGCCGAGGCGCTGCACGTCCGATTCCGGGTGGGGGAGGACCGGACGATCCGCCAGGTCGCCGCTCCGACGGACGCGTGGCCGTTCGAGGTGGTCGACGTCCGCGACGCCGCCGATCCGGAGGCCGCGGCGCAGGAATGGATGGACCGGGATCTCGCGACCGTCGTCGACGTCACCGGCGACGACGCGCTCTTCGGGCACGCGCTGATCCGCCTCGCCGACGATCACACCCTCTGGTACCAGCGCTACCACCACAGCGTCATCGACGGCTTCGGCATCTCGCTGATCGTCGCCGACATGGTCGCCCGCTACGACGACCCGGACCTCGAGTCGAAGGCCGGCGCATGGGCGCTGCAGGATCTGGTCGACGCAGACCTCGACTACCGGGGCTCGGCCCGCTTCGAGTCCGACCGGGACTACTGGCTCACCGAGATCCTCGAGGCGCCCGAGCCGCCGCAGATCTGCGCGGCCGGCGCCGACGCTTCCGCCACCCCCGAGTCCACGACCGTCACGATCGACGGCGAGATCGCCGACGCGATGTACGGGTTCGCGTCCGCGGCGGGCATCCGACGCACCCGGTTGCCGATGGCGCTGATCCTCGCCTACCTGCACCGCATCTCGGGCCTGCGGGCCCTCACGGTCTCGGTCCCGATGGCGGCCCGGGTCGGCCGCGCGATGCGCCGCACGCCCGGCATGGCGTCGACGATCCTGCCGGTGACGTTCCACGTGGATCCGGCGGCCACCGTCGGCGACCTGGCCCGCGCGATCGACGCGCGACTGGTCGCGACGCTGCGGCACGGCCGATTCCGCGGCGAGGACCTCGCCCGTGAGGTGCGCGCGATCGACCCCGACCGCCGCGTGTTCGGGCCCGGCATCAACTCGATGATGTTCGAGCACGTGCTCGAGTTCGACGGCAACCCCGCCCGCATCCGTGGTTCGGTCACCGGTCCGGTCAGCGATCTCGACTTCTCGATCCAGGGCGGCGAGGACGGCGAGCCGATCCGGATCGACCTGCGCGCCCCTGCCGGCCAGCGTGAGGAGCTGCTGCGTCACGAGGAACGGTTGGCGCACTTCGTGTCCCAGTTCCTGCGCAACCCGATGGCCGCGGTGGGCGAGCTCGAGCCGATGACCGACGAGGAGCGCCACAGGGTGCTGTTCGACTGGAACGACATCGCCGAGCCGCAGCCGTCGCGCACCGTCCCCGAACTGTTCGCCGAGGCCGTCCGGCTCGATCCCGACGCCGAGGCGCTCGTGTCCGGTGACCGCCGGTTGACGTACCGGGAGCTGTCGGAGCGGGTCGCCCAGCTGGCGCACCACCTGCAGGTCCGCGGCCTCGTCCCGGAAGATGTTGTGGCCGTCGGTCTTCCGCGTTCCGCGGAGATGATCGTCGGACTGCTCGCGGTGCTGTGCGCCGGCGGTGCGTTCGTGCCGCTCGATCCGTCGTGGCCGCAGGAACGCCGCGATTCCGTCCTCGCCGACGCCGGGGCCCGACTGGTGCTCACCGGTCCGGGCGGGGTGGACGCCGGAACCGACTCGGTGCAGGTCGATCTCGCTGACTGGGCGCACGGTGACCAGCCGTCCGATCTGCCCGGCGGCGACCTCGACGGCCGCCGTCTCGCCTACGTGATCTTCACGTCGGGCTCCACCGGCCGGCCCAAGGGCGCGATGATCCGACACGAGGCGATCTGCGCGCGGCTGCTGTGGCAGCGCGAGCGGGTGCTCGGATTCGGCGTCGACGACGCGTCGCTGTTCAAGGCGCCGCTGTCCTTCGACATCTCCGTCAACGAGATCCTGCTGCCGCTCGTGTCCGGCGGCCGGCTGATCGTCACCGAGCCCGGCGGCGAGCGCGACCCTCAATACCTGCTCGATCTCATTGCCCGCGAACGGGTCACGTTCGTGTACCTGGTGTCGTCGATGCTCGACGTCCTGCTCGACCTGGCCCGCGGCACCGACCTGCTGGCCGGGCTGCGGCACGTGTGGTGCGGCGGCGAGGTGCTCACGCCGGACCTGTTCGACCGGTTCCGTCGCCAGCTGTCGACGACGCTGTACCACGGCTACGGCCCCGCCGAGGCGACGATCGGTGTCTCGCACGTGATCTACCGCGACGACGCCGCCCGCATCGCGACGTCGATCGGCCGCCCCAACCCCAACACCCAGCTGTACGTGCTGGATTCGCAGCTGCGTCCGGTGCCGGAGGGGATCGGCGGCGAACTGTACGCGGGCGGCTACCTGCTGGGCCGCGGCTACGTGGGCGCACCCGGGCTCACCGCGTCGCGCTTCGTCGCGAATCCGTTCGCCGACGACGGTTCCCGCCTGTATCGCACGGGCGACCTGGCGCGCTGGAGCGCGGACGGCAGCCTCGACTTCCTCGGTCGCGCCGACAACCAGGTCAAGATCCGCGGCATGCGCCTCGAGCTCGAGGACGTCGAGGCCGCGCTCGCGTCCAACCCTGCCGTGCGACACAGCGCCGTGCTGGTCCGCAAGACCCCGGCCGGTGCCAACTACCTTGCCGCGTACGTCGTTCCGGACGGCGACGGCGCACTCGACGCCGACACGCTGCGGGCGTGGGCGTCGGACAAGCTGCCCGAGTACATGGTGCCGTCGGCGTTCGTCGTCCTGGATGCGTTCCCGCTCACCCCGAACGGCAAGCTGGATCGCCGGGCGCTGCCCGAGCCCGACCTGGCCGCGGCGAGTGAGCACGTCGCGCCGCGCACCGAGCTCGAGGCGACCCTGGCCGGGCTCATCGCCGGCGTCCTCGGTGTCGAGCGGGTAGGCGTCACCGACGACTTCTTCGCGCTCGGCGGCGACAGCATCGTCGCCATCGCCCTCGTCAACCAGGCTCGGCGCGAGGGCTTCTCGATCAGCGCGCGTGACATCTTCCAGCTCCGCACCGCGGCGGCGCTGGCCGCCGCCCTCGACGGCCGGGTCACCGATGCCGCCGACACGAACGACGTCGCGCTGGGCGTCGTCGCTCCGACTCCCGTCGTCGCCCGCGTCTGCCCGGCCGGTACCGACGTGCGGACCTTCCACCAGTGGGTGCTGCTGCAGACCCCGGCCGACCTCGACGAGGCCATAGCGACCGCGGCCCTGCAGGCCGTCGTCGCGCGGCACGACGCACTGCGGGCCCGCTGGGACCGCGGCCACGGCACGCTCACCGTTCCCGAGTCCGGTGCCCAGCCCATGATCCTCGTGACCGACGTCGACGTCGACGGCGACCTCGACGCCGCGGTGGTCACGGACCGGCCGGCCGTCGTCGACCTGCTCGATCCCGAGGCCGGGAACGTGTTGCAGGCCGCGCTGTTCCGGCGCCCCGGTGCGCCCGGGCGCCTGCTGCTGGTGGGGCACCACCTGGTGGTGGACGCGGTGTCGTGGCGCATCGTCGTCGAGGACTTCGCGCGCGCCGCGACCGCGCTGCTCGCGGGCACGAGCCCCGACCTGCCCGTGGTCGGCACTTCCTTCCGTCGCTGGGCGGAGCTGCAGGGCGAGCGCGCCCGCGGCGGAGCGTTCGACGACGACCTCGGCCACTGGCGCTCGGTCACGGCCCCCGGTGCGCTCGCGATCGGTGCGCGCGCCGTCGACCCCGCGGTCGATACGTGGGCCACCGCGGAATCGGTGACCGTCGAGACGGGCCCCGACGTTGCCGCGGCACTGCTCACCGACGTCCCGGGCGCCTACCATGCGGGAGCGAACGACGTCCTCGTCGCCGCACTGGCGGTTGCGCTGCGCCGCTGGCGGGGCGGCGACGCGGACATCCTGCTCGACCTCGAGGGCCACGGCCGCGAGGAGGACCTGGTCCGCACGCCCGGCACCGCGCTCGACATCTCCCGCACCGTCGGCTGGTTCACCACCGTCTACCCGGTGCGCCTCGCCGTGCCGGGCGACTCGGTGTCGTCGGCGCTCAAGTCGGTCAAGGAGCAGCTCCGCCTGGTTCCGGACCGCGGATTCGGTTACGGCGCAGTGCGTTACCTAACCGAATCCGGGCGGGAGCTGGAATCCGGCGCCGCCGCGCCGGTGCTGTTCAACTACCTCGGCCGCGTCGCCGCGGGCGCCGGTGTCGGCTGGCTGCCCACCGCGACCGGCGGCGCGAGCGACCCGGCGATGCCGCTCGGGCACGCCCTCACCGTCGACGTGCTCGCCACCGACGGCCCCGACGGGCCCACCCTGCACACCACGCTCACGTGGGCCGGCCGGGTGCTCTCCGGCGCCGAGGCCGACGAGTTCGCCGGGCACTGGGAGGCCGCCCTGCGCGACATCGCAGGGTCCGCGGCGGGCGGCGGGCACACCCCGTCCGACTTCCCGCTGGTGCCGCTGGCGCAGATCGACATCGACCGACTCGCCGCGACCGCGCCGACGATGTCGGACGTTCTGCCGACCACGCCGCTGCAGGACGGTATCTACTTCCACAGCGTCTACGAGCGCGACGGCGCGTCGCCCACCGAACCGGACCCGTACGTGGTGCAGCAGGTGGTGGAACTGAGCGGTGAGGTCGACGCCGTCGCGCTGCACCGCGCACTGCAGGGCGTCGTCGATCGCCACGACGTGCTGCGGGCCGCGCTGCGCCCGCTGTCCGACGGCCGCGTGGTGCAGGTGATCTCGGCGCGCGCCGACGTCCCGATGACGGTGCTGGACCTGTCGACCGATCCGGACCCGACGGCCACCGTCGACCGGATGCTGGCCGAGGACCGCCTGCGCGGCTTCGACTTCGAACGCCCGCCGCTGGTGCGCTACACCCTCGTCCGCGTCGAACCGGCGAAGTTCCTGCTGCTGCAGTCCATCCACCACGTCATCGCCGACGGCTGGTCCGTCCCGGTGATGCTGCGCGAACTGCTGGCGCTGTACAGCCCGGCCGGGACACCGCTCACGCTGCCCGCACCGGCCGCGTATCGGAACTACTTGAGCTGGTTGGCATCCCGCGATCGCGGGACCTCTATCGACGTGTGGCAGCACGCGCTCGCCGGGTCGGGTGAGCCGCCCGCGCTGCCCGGCGTCCCCGCCGCGGGCGAGCGGGGTGTCCGAAGCGTCGTGGTGTCGCTGCCGTCGTCGCAGACGAGTGAACTGAACCGGCTCGGACGCGAGCGCGGCCTGACCACCAGCACTCTCGTGCACGGCGCGTGGGGCCTGCTGCTCGCCCGGCTCACCGGCCGGCGCGACGTGCTGTTCGGGTCCACGGTGTCGGGTCGCGGCGGCGACCTGCCCGGCATCGAATCGATGGTGGGCCTGTTCATCAACACGGTGCCGGCGCGTCTGCGGCTGAACCCGGACGAGACCACTGCGGACGTGCTCGCACGCTGGCAGTCCGAGCAGTCGGCGCTGCTCGAGCACCAGTACGTGGGTCTCGGCGAGCTGCGTCGCGTCACCGGGCTGCAGGAACTGTTCCAGACCCTCGTCGTGGTCGAGAACTATCCCGTAGGCGACACCGCGATCGTCGACCCGTCGGGCACGCTGGCGCTCACCGGCATTCGCTTCGACGAGCACCCGCCGTATCCGCTCACGCTGATCGCGGTGCCGGGCAACGAGCTGCGCCTCGAGGTGAAGTACGACGCGGCCCGGGTCTCGGACGCGGCGGCCGCGCAGATGGCCGACGGCATGCTCGCGATCCTGTCCGGCCTGCCGACGACGGTGGACGGACCGGTCGCGGCGATCGCACTCGCCCGTACCCCCGCTCGCGACAGTGCCGTCCACGCTGTCGAATTCCCGGAGACCACCGTCACCGCACTGCTCGACGAGCAGGCCGCCCGCACGCCGGACGCGACCGCGGTGGTGTTCGAGGGGCGCAGTCTGTCCTACGCGCAGCTGCACGATCTCGCGAACCGTCTGGCGCACGTCCTCGTGGAGCGCGGGGTCCGGCCCGAGACCAAGGTGGCCGTCGCGCTGCCGCGGTCGATCGAACTGATGGTCGCGCTGCTCGCGATCGGCAAGGCGGGCGGCGCCTACGTCCCGCTCGACACCGGCTACCCGGCCGAGCGGCTGGCCTACATGCTCGAGGACTCGGACCCGGTGTGCGTGCTGACGTCCGCCGACGCGGCAGCGGCGTTGCCGGACAACGGAATCGAACGCATCCTCGTCGACGACCTCGACCTGGACGGCTGCCCGGCCGACCCCGTCGCCGTCGACCTGCTCCCGCACCACCCGCTGTACGTCATCTACACGTCCGGTTCGACGGGCCGCCCCAAGGGCGTCGTCGTGCCGCACGCGGGCGTCGTGAACCGGCTGCTGTGGATGCAGACGTTCCGCCCGATCCTGCCCACCGACCGGGTGCTGCAGAAGACGCCGTCGAGCTTCGACGTCTCGGTGCCGGAGTTCTTCGGTCCGCTGCTCGCGGGCGCCGCGCTGGTGCTGGCCCGACCGGACGGGCACCGCGATCCGGAGTACCTGGCGGAGTTGATCGTCGGGGAGCGGATCACCCGCGCCCACTTCGTGCCGTCGATGCTCGAACTGTTCCTCGACGAGCCGAAGGCGAGCGCGTGCACGGGCCTGGGAGTGGTCGCGGCGAGCGGTGAGGCGCTACCGCTACCCGTCGCGCGACGCTTCGCGGCCGTGCTGCCGGGCGCGGTGCTCGACAACCTGTACGGACCCACCGAGGCCGCGGTCGAGGTCAGCTACGCCGCCGCGGTGCAGGCGCTGCCCGCGGACGCGACGACGGTACCGATCGGCCTCGCCGTCGCCAACACCGCTCTCTACGTGCTGGATCCGTACCTGCAGCCGGTCGCCGACGGTTCCGCGGGCGAGCTGTATCTCGCGGGCCCGCAGCTGGCCCGCGGCTACCTCGGACGTCCGGGGACGAGCGCCGACCGGTTCGTCGCCGACCCGTTCGGAGCTCCCGGCGACCGCATGTACCGCACCGGTGATGTGGTCCGACGGACCACCGACGGCGCCGTCGAATACCTGGGCCGCGCCGACGACCAGGTGAAGCTGCGCGGATTCCGGATCGAACTGGGCGAGATCGAGTCCCGGCTCGCCGAGCATCCCGACGTCGCCCGCGCGGCCGCCGTGGTCCGGGAGGACGTCCCCGGCCATCAGCAACTCGTCGGGTACCTGGTCGCCGGCTCCGACGTGGACGTCGACGGCGTCCGCCGGTTCGCGGGGGAGACCCTGCCGGAGTTCATGATTCCCACCGCCTTCGTGGTCGTCGACGCGCTGCCGCTGAGCCCCAGTGGCAAGCTCGATCGCCGCGCGCTGCCGGCCCCGGCGGTCCAGAATCTCACGAGCACTGACGGTTCCACTCCGAGTGGTCGTTCCGAGGTGGTGGCCTCCCTGGTCGCCGAGGTGCTCGGCCGGGACGCGGTGGGCGAGGACGACGACTTCTTCGCCCTCGGCGGCGACAGCATCCTCGCGATCCGTCTCGTCAACCTCGCGCGCCGCGAGGGCCTCTCGATCACTCCGCGGCAGATCTTCGAGCAGCGGACGGCGCGGGCTCTGGCGCGGTTGATCGGTGACGCCGACGCACCCGCGGCCGACGCCGCACCGCAGCGCACGGCCGTCGCCACCACCGGCGACACGGTGCCGATGCCGGTGGTGCACCGGCTGTCGGAGTGGAGCGGCGGCACCGATCGGTTCAACCAGTCCGTGCTGCTGCACACCCCGGCGGGTGCCACCGCCGAGACTCTCGCGGCTGCACTGCAGTCCGTGCTCGACCACCACGACGGACTGCGCCAGCGCCTGACCCGGCACGCGCCGGGCGTGTGGTCGCTGCACATCGCCGAACGCGGCACGGTCGCACCGTCGCTGCGCCGCGTCGACGTCACCGGACTCGACGATGCCCAGCTGCGTGCGGTGATCGGGACCGAATCGTCCGCCGCCGCCGATCGGCTCGCTCCCGAGTCAGGGGCGATGGTCGAGGCCGTCTGGTTCGACGCGGGCGAGCACGATCTCGGACGCCTGCTGCTGGTGGCCCACCACCTCGTGGTCGACGGGGTGTCGTGGCGGGTGCTGCTCGAGGACCTGCCGATGGCGTGGGTCGCGGCGCAGGCCGGCGAGACCGCGGCGCTCGACGCCGTCGGCACGTCGCTGCGCGAGTACGCGGATCTCGTCACCGCGCAGGCACAGCGTCCGGCCCGGCTGCGGGAGCTCGACCACTGGGTCGAGACCACCGCTGCCGGAGCCGAACTGGTACCGACCGCGCAGGGCGACGCGACGATCGGCACCGGCGCGAGCCGGACCGTGCGGCTGTCCGTCACCGACACCGAGGCCGTGCTCACCGCGGTGCCGGCGCTCGCGCACGCCGACGTCACCGACGTCCTGGTGACCGCGCTCCGCGTCGCCGTGACCCGCTGGTTCGCGGCGCAGGGGCGGGCGTCGGACCTGTTGATCGATCTCGAGCGGCACGGCCGCGAGGAACTGGCGGCGGGTGTCGACCTGTCCCGCACCGTCGGCTGGTTCACCAACATCACGCCGGTCCGTCTGCCCGGCGGCACCGACGGCGTCGACGCGCTCAAGTCGATCAAGGAGGCGCTGCGCGCGGCACCCGACGGCGGCATCGGCTACGGCATGCTGCGGTACGCCAACGCGCGCACCGCCGGCCTGCTGGCGGCAGGATCGCCCGCGCAGGTGCTGTTCAACTACCTCGGCCGGATGCCGGCGGGGCTGGTCGGCCCGTGGACCGGAGCGCCGGAAACCGATTCGCTGGCAACCGATCCCGACGCCGACATGGGTGGTCCGTACCGGCTGCTCGTCAACGCACTGTGCGAGGACACCCCGGACGGGCCCGTGCTGAGCGCGGTGTTCGGCTGGTCCGAGCCGGACCTGTCCGCCGCCGACGCCCGCGCCCTCAGTGACGGGTGGGCGGCCGCGCTGAGCGAGCTCGTCGTCCTCGCCGCTGGGCACGAGGGCCCCGCTGCGCTGACCCCGTCCGACGTTCCGTTGGCGGCGCTCACCCAGCAGGAGCTCGACGTCGTCGTCGCGGCCGCACCGGGCTGCATCGAGACGATCTGGCCGCTGTCGCCGCTGCAGGAGGGCCTGTACTTCCAGGCCGGAATCGCCGACGGCGCCGACATCTACACCGCCCAGTTCTCGCTGGACTTCGACCGGCACCTCGACCTGGAGCGACTGGCCGCCGCGATCCGCACGCTGCAGCGCCGCAACCCCACGCTGCGGGCCGGATTCGTCGCCGACGGACTGGCTGCGCCGGTGCAGTTCGTCGGCGCCGGGCTCGACGTCCCGATCACCGAGGTCGATCTGACCGACCTCGACGAGGCCGCCCGCGAGGAGCGGGCCGCGCAGGTGATGCTCGAGGATCGGCTCACTCCGTTCGATCTCACCGCGCCGCCGCTGTGGCGGGCGACGGTGCTGCGCCTCGGCGCGGGCCGCGACCGACTGGTGATCAACCGTCAGTTCCTGTTGTGGGACGGCTGGTCCAACGGCCTGGTCGTCAGCCAGTTGCTCGCGCTGTACGAGACGGGCGGCGACGACACCGGATTCGTCTCGCCCGACGGTGGATTCGACGACTACCTGTCCTGGCTGGCCGGCCGTGACGGCGACGCCGCCCGCGCCGCGTGGCAGCAGTCGCTCTCCGGGCTGGCCGAGCCGACGCTGCTGGCCCGGAGGACCGGAGCGCCCGCCGGGCTGCCCGACCGCCGCGACGCAGTGCTCTCCCGCGACCTCGGTGAGCGGCTGCGCGAGCAGGCCGCCCGCACGGGCATCACGTTCAACGCGATCCTCAACGGCGCGCTCGGGCTGGTCCTGGCCGGTGTCACCGGCCGCAGCGACGTCGTGTTCGGCACGACCGTCGCCGGACGGCCGCCGGAGGTGCCGGGCATCGACTCCGTGGTCGGCATGTTCCTCAACACCGTGCCCGTGCGGATGTCGTTGCGGCCGAACGAGTCCGTCGCGGATCTGCTGCGACGGACGCAGTCCGACCGGCTCGAACTGATGCCGTACGACTACCTCGGCCTCGCCGCGATCCAGCGCACCGGCGAGCACCGCGAACTGTTCGACGTGCTGTACGTGCTGCAGAACTTCGTCGACGAGAACCAGGTGTCGGCGCTGCACGCCGCGCACGACATCAGCGGCGGCGACAGCATCGACCACACGCACTACCCGCTCACCGTCGTCGTCACGCCCGGCGCCGAGACCAAGGTGAAGTTCGAGTTCCACCCGGACCGGGTGGCGGCCGCGGACGCCGAGCGGATGCTCGAATCCTTCGTCGGCCTGCTCGAGCGGTTCGCCGGGGACGTCGACGGGCTCGTCGGCCGGACGACCACGCTCACCGCCGGCGACCGGGTCGCGCTCGACGCCCGACTGCTCGAGACCGCGCACCCGCTGCCGGAGCAGACCATCGCGGACCTGTTCGCCGAGACCGCACAGCGGATCCCGGACGCCACCGCGCTGGTGTTCGGTGACGACACCGTCACCTACGCCGATCTCGACGCCCGGATCAACCGTCTGGCGCGGGTGCTGCTCGCGCACGGCGCCGGACCCGAGAAGATCGTCGCGCTCGCGCTGCCGCGGTCGGTGGAGACCGTCGTCGCGCTGTTCGCGGTGCTGCGCACCGGAGCGGCGTACCTGCCGCTCGAGCTCGACCACCCGGCCGAGCGTCTGGTGGGGATGCTCGACGACGCGCGCCCGGTCACGATGCTGACCATGGCGGCGGTCGCCGAAACCCTATCCGCGGCAACGGTCGACACGATCACCCTCGACGATCCGTCGGCCCTGTTCGACGGCGTCGACGGTACAGAGCTCACCGCAGCCGAGCTCGGTGGTTTCGCGCCCGGCAGCCCGGGCCGCCTGGATCACCCCGCATACGTGATCTACACGTCCGGCTCCACCGGACGCCCCAAGGGCGTTGTGACGCCGTACCGCGGCGTCACGAACATGCAGTTCAACCACCGCGAGGCGGTCTTCGAGCCGGTCGTGCGCGGTGAGGGCGGGCGCACGCTGCGCATCGCGCACACCGTGTCGTTCGCATTCGACATGTCGTGGGAGGAACTGCTGTGGCTCGTGGAGGGCCACGAGGTGCACATCTGCGACGAGGAGCTGCGCCGCGACGCGCAGGCCCTGGTCGCGTACGGCGACCGGTACGAGATCGACGTCGTCAACGTGACGCCCACCTACGCGCGGCATCTCCTCGAGGAGGGCCTGCTCGACGACGGCCCCGGCCGGCACCGTCCTCCGCTGGTCCTGCTCGGCGGCGAGGCAGTCTCCGACCAGGTGTGGGACGCGTTGCGCGACACCGACGGAACCTGTGGCTACAACCTGTACGGCCCCACCGAGTACACGATCAACACGCTCGGCGGCGGCACCACGGACAGCGTCACTCCGACGGTGGGGCGGCCGATCTGGAACACCGTCGCGCACATCCTCGACGGTTGGCTGCGGCCCGTCGCCGACGGCGTCCCGGGCGAGCTGTACATCTCCGGCGTCGGGCTCGCGCGCGGCTACCTCGACCGGTTCGGTCTCACCGCCGAGCGGTTCGTCGCCGACCCGGTCGTCGGTGGGGGCGCACGGATGTACCGGACGGGTGACCTCGTCCGCCGCGCACCCGACGGCAACATCGACTTCCTCGGCCGCACCGACGACCAGGTGAAGATCCGCGGTCACCGCGTGGAGCTGGGCGAGGTGGAGTCGGTTCTCGCCGCACACGATTCGGTGCGGCAGGCTGCGGTGATCGCGGACGCCGGAGCGGGCGGGCTCAAACGTCTGGTCGCGTACGTGGTGCCGACACGTGAGACGGCGGCCGACGAGGTCGCCGGTCATGCCCGGAAGGTGCTGCCCGACTACATGGTTCCGGCCGCGTTCATCGCGGTCGACGAGCTGCCGATGACCGTCAACGGCAAGCTCGACGTGCGGGCGCTGCCGTCCGCCGAATCGGTGCTCGGGCAGGGCAGCGGGGAGTCCCGCGAACCGCGTGACGGCGTCGAGGAGACGCTGTGCCGCCTGTTCGCCGAGGTGCTCGAGCTGGACGCCGACCTCGGGATCGACGACAACTTCTTCGACCTGGGCGGGCACTCGCTGCTCGCGACCCGACTGATCAGCCGGGCGCGTGTGGAGCTCGCCGCCGAACTGACGATGCGGGACCTGTTCGAGGCGCCCACCGTCGCGGAACTCGCGCGACGCATCCGTGGGCGCGACGAGTCGACCCGGCCGGTGCTGGTGGCGGGGGAGCGGCCCGAACGGCTCCCGCTGTCGCCGGCGCAGCAGCGGCTGTGGGTGATCCAGCAGATGGAAAGCGGTTCCGCCGCGTACAACTTCCCGATCGTGCTGCGCCTGCGCGGCCAGCTGGACCCGGAGGCGTTCACCGCGGCCCTCGCCGACGTCGTCGCCCGCCACGAGGTGCTGCGCACGGTGTTCGGCGAGCACGACGGCGAACCGGTCCAGGTGATCCTGGATGCGGCGCGTCCCGACGTCACCGTGGTCGACGCGGCACCGGAAGAGGCGCCCGCACTCGTGGCCGCTGCGGTGGGACGCCCGTTCGACCTCGCCACCGAGATCCCCTTGCGCGCCAAGGTGATCCGGGTCGGGGAGGGTGAACAGGTACTCGCCCTGGTGCTGCACCACATCGCGACCGACGAGTGGTCGGACCGGCCGTTCCTGCGCGACCTCATGGTCGCGTACGCGGCCCGCACCCAGGGCGCGGCACCCGAGTGGGCGCCGCTGCCGGTGCAGTACGCGGACTTCACGCTGTGGCAGCGGGCGCTGCTCGGCGACCCGTCGGACGCCGACTCGCTGCTCACCCGGCAGCTGGACTACTGGCACGGTGTCCTCGACGGCGCGCCGGAGGAACTGGTCCTCCCGGTCGACCGCACCCGCCCGGCGCGGCCCAGCTTCGTCGGTGGCGCAATCGAACTCGACCTGGACGCCGCGACGACCCGGGCCTTGCGGACCGTCGCCCGCGCGTACGGAGCCAGCATGTTCATGGTGCTGCACGCGGCGTCGGCGGCGCTGCTGCAGCGACTGGGCGCCGGCGACGACCTGCCGCTCGGCGCGCCGGTGGCTGGCCGGACCGAGCAGGGTCTCGACGACCTGGTCGGCTTCTTCGTCAACACCGTCGTGCTCCGCACCGACGTCTCGGGCGATCCGACGTTCGCGGAACTGCTGGCGCGGGTGAAGACGCTGGACCTGGCGGCGTTCTCGCACGCGGACGTGCCGTTCGAGTCCGTCGTCGAACGGTTGAACCCGGCGCGCACGCTGGCCCGGAACCCGCTGTTCCAGGTGATGGTCGGCTACCACAGTCGCACCGCGGATCCGGCGCCGTCGTCCGATCTGACGCTGGCACCGGTGTCGATCGAGGAGCGCACCGCCAAGTTCGACCTGGTGTTCAACTGGACCGAGTTCCTGGACGAGGACCGGGTGCAGTTGCGGCTCGAGTACAGCGCCGACCTGTTCGACCGGGACACCGTCGACCGCATGGCCCGCCGCCAGGTGGCCGTGCTCGGTGCCGTCGCGGCGAACCCTGCGGCCCGGGTGTCCGACGTCGACGTCTTCCTGGACGGCGAACGCGAGGCGGTACTGCGGGAGTTCAACGACACGGCCCGACCGGTCGCGGAGTTGACGCTGCCGGAGGCGTTCGACCGGTGGGTGCGGGAGACACCGGGTGCGATCGCGGTCACCGATCGGGACGGCGAGGCCACGTTCGCCGAACTCGACAAGCGTTCGCGGAGCATCGCGGCCGTGCTCGCGACCCGCGGTGTTCGTGCCGAAAGTGTGGTGGGCCTGGCGGTTCCGCGCTCGATCGACATGGTGGCGTCGGTGCTGGGCGTGCTGCGTCTGGGGGCGGCGTACCTGCCCCTGGATCTGACGCATCCGACCGATCGCATCTCGTACATGCTCGAGGACTCGGGTGCCGAGATCCTGCTGTCGACGGAAGCCGAATCGCCGCGGGTGGTGGCGGAGAACCTCGACCGGATCCTGCTCGACGATCCGCGGGTGATCGCCGCGCTCTACGGCCGCGCGGCCGACGAACTGACCACCCCACCCGCGGGACTCGACCACGCGGCGTACGTGATCTACACGTCCGGTTCGACGGGACGACCCAAGGGCGCGGTGCTGCCGCACGAGGGCATCATGAGCCTGGTCGCCACGGCCGAGGATCGGATGAAACTGACCACCGGGTCGGTCGTCATGCAGTTCGCGTCCGTCGGCTTCGACGTCGCGGTGTTCGAGCTGTCGATGGCGCTGTGCACGGGGTCGACGCTGGTGATCATCCCGGAGGAGGCCCGCGTGGCCGGCCCGGAACTCACCGACTTCATGCAGGAGCGGAAGGTGACGCACGCGATCCTGCCGCCGTCGTTGATGGCCGCGCTGCCCCCGGGATGCGCTGTGCCGGAAGGCTGCACCGTACTGGTCGGCACCGAGACGGTGCCGCCGGACCTCATCGGCCGCTGGGCCGAGCGGCTGAACCTGCTGGCCGCGTACGGGCTCACCGAGGCGACCGTCAACAACACGCTGTGGCAGGCGCAGCCGGGGTGGACGCAGGCGGTGCCGATCGGCATCCCCGACCCCAACGAGCAGGCGTTCGTGCTTGACGACCGCCTCCGCCCGGTGCCGCCCGGCATCGCGGGCGAGCTGTACATCGCCGGACGCGGACTGGCCCGCGGCTACCTGGGCCGGCCCGATCTCACGGCGGGTCGCTTCGTCGCCAACCCGTTCGGGCCCGGGCGGATGTACCGCACCGGCGACCGGGCGCGGTGGCGGACCGACGGGAACATCGACTTCCTCGGCCGTGTCGACGACCAGGTGAAGATCCGCGGCTTCCGGATCGAGCTCGGCGAGATCATCGCCGCGCTCGCGAGCCATCCCGCGGTGAGTCAGGCCGCGGTGGTCGCCGACCGGGACGGCGGGATCACCCGCCTCGTCGGCTACGTGTCACCGGAGTTCGAGGACGACGGCGTCACCGCCGCCGTCGTGGACCCGACCGAGGTCCGGGCCCACGCGGCGCAGACGCTGCCGGACTACATGGTGCCGACGCTGGTCGTCGCGCTGGCCGGCGCGCTGCCGCTCACCCCGAACGGCAAGCTGGACCGCAAGGCGCTGCCCGCGCCGGACTGGTCGACGCTCGGCGGTGACGGGGCGCCGCGCGACGAGGTGGAAACCGAACTGTGCGAGGTGGTCTCGGAGGTCCTGCACCTTCCGGCCGTCGGCATCCACGACGGATTCTTCGACCTCGGTGGCCACTCGATGGCGGCGATGAAGCTGGTCGGACGGGTCCGGAGCGTCTTCGAGGTCGACATCACGATCCGCGACGTGTTCGACGCCCCGACGGTGGCCGAGCTGGCCGAGATCGTCCGCAGCGGCGAACGATCGGCGCATCCGGGGATCACGGTCACGGGGGAGACCGGACCGGTGCCGCTCGCGCCGTCGCAGCGGCTGCACTGGCAGCGGCACCGCTCGTCGCGCTCCCGGGCGCAGTCCGATCATGCGCTGGCGCTGCAGTTGCAGGAACCGGTCGACGCCGGACACCTCGCGCTCGCCCTCGACGACGTCGTGGACCGGCACGTGCCGCTGCGGACGGTGTTCGCGCCGGACGGTACCGAGGTGTACACGTCGGACGGGCCGCGTCCGGGTGTCGACGTCATCGACGTCGGCGACGACGATCTGCATCGCCGGGTGTTCGAGCTCGCGCAGTTGCGGATCGACCTCACCGAGGAGGCCCCGCTGCGGGTGCACCTGGTGTCCGACGACGCCGGTCAGCAGGTGCTGCTGCTGACGATGCACTACCTGGCCGTCGACGAATGGTCGGTGGTGCCGCTGCTCGGCGACCTGCTCGCCGCCTACGTGGCTCGTGCCGGTGGGGCGGAACCGGAGTGGACGCCGCTCGCGGTGGAGTATCCGGACTACGCGCGCTGGCAGACACGACGGCTCGGTGACCCCGGCGATCCGGAGAGCCTGCACGCTCGTCAGCTCGCCTACTGGCGGAACCGCTTGGCGGACATGCCGTCCCGTCTGCACCTTCCGGCGTCGGCCGGGGTGCGCGAGGCGCGCCGCGAGCTGGTCCCGATCGAGATCGGCGCCGACCTGCACGAGGGTATCGACCGGATCGCCGCCCGGACCGGCACCAGCATGTTCATGGTGCTGCAGGCGGCGCTCGCGTCCGTGCTGACGAGAAGCGGTGCGGGCAAGGACATTCCGATCGGTTCGCTCGTGGCCGGCCGGGCGGAGGACGTGCTCGCGCCGATGATCGGATGCTTCTTCAACGTCGTGGTGATGCGCACCGACACCAGCGGCGATCCGGACTTCGACGAATTGCTGGCGCGGATCCGGGTCTCGAACCTCGAGGCGCTCGACCATCAGGATGTCGGATTCGCCGATGTCGCAGCCGAAATCGGCTTGCGCGCCGGTCGGCTGCCGCAGGTGCTGCTGGTGCATCACGAGCAGGCCCGGTTCGATGCGCTCGAGGGCGTTCTCGGCGGCTTCCTGCCGGTTCCGGTGGGGATGTCCACGGCGGAGTTGACGCTGAGCTTCTACGAGCCGGTCGGGGACGGTCCGGTGCACGCGTACTTCGAGTTCTCGACGGGAATCCTCGACCAGGACGTCGTCGCGGGCTGGGCGCGGGAGGTGGTGGCACTGCTGCGGTCCGCGCTGTGACGAGGCGCACGCGGCCGCGGGGGTTGGTAGAGTCCCGAAGAAGGTTAGCCTTTGCTATCTTCGGCAACGAAACATTGCGGGACCCGTTCGGGGTCGGTGCCACGAGGACGGACATGAGCGATGACTGAAAGTCAGCGGACGGCGAGCGAGAACTCGCTCGGGTCGGAGGAGACGCTCGACCTGATCGGGATCGGGTTCGGACCGTCGAACCTCGCGCTCGCGATCGCGATCGAGGAGCACAACGCAGACTGCGCGCCGGCCGACCGGATCCGGGCCCGGTTCTTCGAGAAGCAGCAGGCATTCGGCTGGCACCAGGGCATGGTGCTCGACGGTGCGACCATGCAGATCGCGTTCCCCAAGGACCTGGTCACCTTCCGCAACCCGCGCAGCGGCTACACCTTCTTCTCTTACCTGCACGAGCGCGGCCGCCTGGTCGACTTCGTCAACCACCAGACCTTCTTTCCCACCCGGGTGGAGTTCCAGGACTACCTGCAGTGGGCGGCCGCGAAGGTCGACGCCGACGTCGACTACGGCACCACTGTCGCCGCGGTCGAGGGCATCGACGACGAGGGTGTCGTCGAGCGGTTCGAGGTCGTGCTCGCGGACGGCCGCACCGTGCGCGCCCGGAATGTCGTGGTCGGTGCCGGGCTGCGGGAACGCCTGCCCGAGTGGGCGACTCCGTCGTCGCGGTGCTTCCACAACCATCAGTTCCTGTTCCGCATCGCCGAGATGCCGGAGCCGGTGCACCAGCGGTTCGCGGTGGTCGGCGCGGGCCAGAGCGCTGCCGAGGTGGTGCAGTACCTGCACGCCAAGTACCCCCAGGCCGAGGTGCACAGCGTCTTCTCACGGTTCGGGTTCAGCCCGGCCGACGACAGCCCGTATGCCAACCGCATCTTCGATCCGGGCACAGTGGACGAACTGCACGCCGCGCCCGCGGAGGAGCGGGCCCGGCTGCTCGAACTGCATCGCAGCACCAACTACTCCTGCGTCGACATCGAACTGATCAACGAGCTGTACGCCACCGAGTACCAGGAGCGGGTGCGCGGCGAGCGACGCCTGTTCATGCGTCGTGCGTCCGAGGTCAGCGGCGTGCGGGAGGCCGACGAGGGCATCGAGGTGTCGGTGTACAGCACGCTCGACGGGCTCACCGACACGCTGATGTGCGACGCGCTGGTGCTGGCCACCGGATTCGTCCCGACTCCGCTGGGTTCCCTCTTCGGCGACTCGCTGCCCGACATCGGTAACGATCGCGGTGTGGGCCGCGACTATCGACTCGAGGCCGGTCCGGGCGTCCGCGGGGGCATCTACCTGCAGGGTGGTACGGAGAAGACTCACGGACTGACGGCATCACTGCTGTCCAATGTCGCGGTGCGCGCGGGAGAGATTCTCGATTCGATTCTCGCTCACCGAGATATCAGCGGTCGCCTTGCTAGGCTGACTGCAGACAACCCGTACGCGACAAGCGAGGTTAGATGAGCACCAATCCGTTCGACGACGAAGACGGCCGCTTCTACGTGCTGGTCAACGATGAGGACCAGCACTCCCTGTGGCCTACGTTCTCCGAGGTCCCGCAGGGCTGGAGGATCGTTTTCGGTGAGGATTCGCGCCAGGCATGCGTGGAATACGTCGAGAAGAATTGGACCGACATGCGGCCGAAGAGCCTGCGTGAGGCCATGGAGCAGGACCAGAAGAACGCCGCAGAATAAGCTTTCCCGGCCGACTAACCCACTTTCGGAGTGACGGAGTCGGCCGCAGAATTGCTCATCACCACGCTGCGCCGCCCGAACCTCGGGCGGCGCAGCGTCGTGTTTCGGCGCATCCGCGGCGGGCGACGCAGCGTCCGCGCACCCCATTCACCGAGGGTGACGCCGGCAGCCAGCGCGCAGCCGATGCCGAATGCGCCCAACAGCGCCGTCAGCCCGATGATCACCTCGTTGTTCAACATCGCGTACAGGCCGCGGTACAGGGACAGGCCCGGCAGCAGCGGTGTGATGCCCGCGACGGCCACGACGAGCGGCGGCGTCAGCGCCCGGCGCGCCATCAGACCACCCGCGAAACCGATCACGGTCGCGGCGATCGCCGACGAGATCACCGGCCCGATGCCCAGGCTCTGCGCCAGCACGAAGAACAGCAGACCTGCGGCGCCGCCCAGACCGGCCGCGGTGAGCGCCCGCCGCTCGGCGTAGCAGGCGAGTGCGTAGAACATCGAGGCCAGCGCTCCGGCGATCACCTTCACCGGGAGCTGGGTGAGGTCGGGTTGCGCGTCGTTGCTGATCACCGGGAGGTTTGCTCCCAGCGCCGACGCGACCCGCAGCGACAGCGCGACGCCGGCGATGATGCCGCCGGTCATCATCACGACCTCGAAGAATCTGGCGGCCGCGGTGATCGGGGCACCGGTGATCGCGTCCTGCACGGAACCGACCAGTGACAGCCCGGACAGCAGCACGACGACGCCCGCCGCGATGATCTGCGACGGCCTGATCACGACGCCCAACTGTTCCTGGAACATGTAGAGCGCCGTCGCCGGCGCGGCCGCGATCAGGCCGCCCATCATCTGCTGGAAGAAGTACGGCAGCCCGAAGCGGTTGAGTACCCGGTTGACGCGGTCGATCACGACGGTGGTGAGGAACGAGACGACGACGATCAGCGGGCCGCCGCCCAGCAGCACCGCGACCGCCGCGGCCAGTCCGGCCCAGCCGAGCGTCGCGACCCACCGGTTGTAGGGGTGCGGGGCGGAGACGATGGCGTCGAGTGCGGCGTGCGCCTGCGCCGGCGTGATCGCCTCGAGCCGGATGCGACGGGTGAGGCGGTCCGCGGCCGCGAGGCGGGTGAAGTCCATCGACCGGTAGTGCACGATCCGCATCGTGCTCGCCGGGGGAATCAACGGCCCGCGATGCGCCGACACGACGATCGAGTTGTACGTGACGTCCACGTCGCACTGCGCCAGGCCGTATGTCGCGGCAATGAACTTCACCTGCGTCGCGGTGTCGATCGCCGACGTGCCCGACGCCAGCAACACCTCGCCGACGCGGACCGCGAGGTCCAGAACTTCGGCGACCCGCGCGTCGTCGGTGAGATCGATCGGCTGCAGCGGGGTCGGCGCGGCGGTGACCGCGTCGACCGTCGCCCGGCGGTCCTTGACGAGACTGCCGAGCGATGCCGCGAACCTGCGCATGTCAGACGTCGGTGACGAGATCCTTCTCGCTGAGATCGGTGGCCTCCAGTGCCTCTTCGAGAGTGTCGTGCCGGAAGACGGCAGTCACCTGGTCGTGAACCACGCGGAAGGCGGTGGCGACGGTTTTGGTCACGTCCGGTTCGGACGACCAGGTGGCCTGTTCCTCGACGACGACGACGCCGTCGTGCATGAACATCCGGCCGGGAACCAGTGTAGGGGCGGCCGTCGTGGCCCACTCGCGTAGAGCGGTGAGCCCCTGCGCGGCCCCCTCCGAACCGGCCAGTTCGATGTCGTCGCTGGAGACCGCCAGCAGCGTGTCGATATCGGACGAGTTGAGGGCGTCGTGCCACGCCAGGATCGTGGCGATCTCCGAGATACGCATGAGACAACGCTAACGAAAGCGGGCGGCCGTGGCACGGTTACGCGCACCACTGTGGGCTATGGATATGATGGGCGCGCTCCACTGCCTCCTTAGCTCAGTGGTAGAGCACTCGCCTTGTAAGCGAAAGGTCGTCGGTTCAATCCCGACAGGGGGCTCCACGACAAATCCCCTCGCCGTTCACCGGTGAGGGGATTTTCGTTTGTGCGCAATTCTCGTACTCGCGCTCAGAGCGCGAACCCGTTTCCGCTGCCCGCGGCCGCCACGGTGAACGTCGGGATCTTCTCGTCGGCGTCGTGCTTCAGGAGCTGGACCCGCACACCGGATTCGCAGCGGCGCTTTCCGACGATGCGGCCGAAGCACCAGTTTCCGCTGTCGAGCGAGATGAGCGTCTTGCGTCCGCGACGCATCATGGTCGATCTCCTTGGAAGTCGTGCCGGTGTGACAACTCCAGGTTCTCTCTCCGGGGGGTGTGAGTGCCACGTGAGAACTACCCGTTCGACTACCTGTGTTCGATACCCCCGGGCACCCTCGAATCCCCGCGGAAAGCGCTCTGAACTGGAGCTGTCCCGCGGTTTTCTCGCTCACTGAGAATCAGGGCCGATCGGACGAACGCGCCGGTAGAAGTGACACGACAACAACCGACTGTTCGGTCCGTCAACGGCGCAAGCGTCCGGACGGAGTCGGAACATCGATTCAACCTTCGAAGGGAGTGCACGTGAAGTTGATGACGGAACAGCTCGCCGATTTCGCCCAGGGATTCCGGCTCGAGGACATTCCTGGCGATGTGGTCGAGTACGCGAAGCTGATCATCTTCGACACGTTGGTGGCCGGCATCGGCGCCGCACATCTGGAGCGGACGAAGATGGCCCACGAGGTCGTCGAGCGACTCGGTGGGCCGGCCGAGGCGACGGTTCTGGGCTCGAAGGTGAAGGCCCCCGCAGCGACCGCCGCCGCCTTCAACTCCGAGATCATGTACGCCCTCGATGTCGACGACACCTTCTTCAACTCGGCCCACTTCGCGACGATGGTCGTCGCGCCCGCCCTTGCGGAGGCCGAACGGATCGGCGCCGGCGGCGCAGATCTGCTGCGCGCGTCCATCCTCGGCTACGACGTGAACGCTCGACTCAACCTGGGCTGCTCGTTCATGGAGTACGTCGACGGCAACTTCCGGTGGTCGCAGCTGATGGGCAGCGGCTACGCGTCGCTCGGTGCCGTCGTCTCGGCCGGGCTCGTCTCCGGGCTGAGCCGGGACAAGATGGTGCACGCGCTTGCCATCGCCGCAGGAACCGCGCCCACGGCCCGTAACCCGAAGATGTCCGAGCGCATGGACCTGGCCTCGTACAAGGTGTGCCCCAACATGCACATCGTGCAGTCCGGCATGACGGCGCTGCTGCTCGCCGAGGCGGGCTATCGCGGCGAGGTCGACCTCATGGATGTGCAGCCCGGGTTCTTCGAGGCCCAGGGTTTCCTCTCGGTCAAGCGCGACTTCATCCTCGAGGGTATCGGTGAGCACTGGTGGATCATGGACAGTGCGGTCAAGTACTACCCGTCGTGCCGCTACACCAGCGCGCCGATCGACACGCTCGCCGACCTCATGCGTGATGAGGGGCTGACCGCAGACGACATCGAGCACATCGACGTTCGACTGCCCCCGGCTCCCTACAGCCAGCGGGTGTTCAACGATTCCGCGAAGAGCATCGAGCCGGACCATCTCGCTCCGCTCAACGGCTGCCTCAACATTCCGTACCAGCTGGCGCTGACGGCCCTCGGCGTGCGCCCCGGGGCGCGGTGGTACGAGCCGCAATACACGCAGGACCCCGCCGTGTGGGCGATCGCATCGCGCGTGACGACCAGTCCCGATCCCGAAGTCGATCGGGAGTGGCAGAGCATCGTGACGGAGTCGGACATCGGCCGCCCCCGCCGCACCCGAGGTTCGCTGACGATCACCGCGCGCGGCCAGGTGTACGTCACCGACGTCGAGTATGCGCGGGGTGACCCGTGGACGGAGCACACCAAGGCGACGTGGGACAGCCTGCTGGACAAGGCAATCGACTTCTGCGGCGACTACATGCCGGTGGAGCGGATCGAGCAGCTCGCCGAGGCGGTGCGCAAGCTCGACTCGCTCGGGAACGTCGCAACCGACCTGGCTCCGCTGCTGGAGGTCGGGTGACCACGGGTATGTCGTGACGGGCTGAGGGCCCATCCGAGGGTTGATTCGAGAGCGTGGACCCTTCCGCTGATTCGGGCGGGAGGGCCCACGTCGTGCGTTGGATCCCTTGCAGTGCAGACGATTACGAAACTTCTGGCCATTTCCCGTTGTGCGAGAAGGGCGTAGTCGGGCCGGCGGCGGGCCGACCATCCTGTGCGGGAAGTGATCGGTATCACCAGAGTCTTCGGAGGGGCATGCATGACGGGAGCGAGGCTGAACGGTGCCGGCGCGAACCGGGGTACGACAGCTGCCGGGGAGTCGCCGTCGATGGCGGCGAGGATCACGCTCATTATGGCGGTCTTCGACGGCCCGTCGGTGCTGCTGACCGGAGACGACGTGGTCTCGTTGACGGATCTACCGCGATCGACGACGTATCGGATTCTCGATCAACTCGCGCAACTGAATTGGCTCGAGCGAGAGGACGCGCGCTACCGGTTGGGTTGGCGTGTGCTCGCCCTCGGCGGCGACAACGGCCGCGACGAACTGCGCGCGGTCACGGCGCCATTGCTGCACGAGTTGTACCTGCGGACCAGGTTGGTCGCGCACCTGTCGGTTCTCGACGGCACCGATCTGGTCTACCTCGACAAGGTCGGAGGGCGGTGTGCGTCGACGATCCCGACCTGCGTGGGTGGCCGGGTGCCGGCGCACTGGACCGCCGAGGGGCGGGCGATGCTCGCGATGCTCGCACCCGACAGGCTCGCGTCGCTGTATCCGACCCGCGCGTCCGCGGGGATCAGCCTTCCCCGCCTGCAGCGGGACATGTTCAGGATCCGGGCACGTCGCGGACTGGCCATCGATGTCGGAAGTGGATCCAGGGACAGCGTGGTGAGCATGGCGGTGCGATTCCGCGGCGAGGAGTCCGGGCTGGTGGCCAGTGTGTCCCTGCGGGGGCATGTCTCGGCCGCGGTGATCGAGCGCGCGTCCTCCGATGTGGTCGAGGCCGTGTCGTCGGTCGCGCGTGCGCTCTCTCCGGTGGGACCGCGTTCGTGACGGGCACGTCAAGTACGCGTCGTACGGGCGGACCTGGCTCATCGTGCTGAAGGGCAAGCGCGGCATGGCATTCGACCGCTGGCTCGTCAAGTGGACCGGGTTGTCGATCGTCTCACTGCAGTACGCCCTCGCTGGCGGCAACAAGTACACGCCGACGCTGTACATGGCCACCACCGGAGCCAAGACCGGTCAGCCGCGGCCGGTCGCGCTGCCGTACCTCCGCCGGGGGAACGATTACATCGTCATCGGGTCGAACGCCGGCGGGCCGGTCGACCCGGGTTGGGTCTTCAACGTGCGGAAGCATCCGGACATCGAACTGCGCGTCAAGCGTCGGCGGATCGCGGTGACCGGGCGCGTCGCGTCCGAGGAGGAGTGGGCCGACCTGTTTCCGTTCATCGTCGAGAAGAAGCCCAACGTGGCGCACTACCAGAAGCGGGCCACCACCCACGGTCGGCAGATTCCGTTCGTGATCCTCAGCCCCAAGCGGGTGTGACGATCACGCCGCCGGGCAGCGCCGGATTCAGAGGGCGAAGCCGTCGCCCACGGTCTGCTCGGCGACGGTGAACGTCGGGTACTTCTCACCGGCGTCGTGGTTCAGGAGTTGGACCCGCACACCGGATTCGCAGCGGCGCTTTCCGACGATGCGGCCGAAGCACCAGTTTCCGCTGTCGAGCGAAATCAGTGTCTTGCGTCCTCGACGCATCATGAGCCGTTCTCCTCGGAAGGTCGTGTCGGTGTGACAACTCCAGGTTCCCCCTCCGAGGGGTGCGGGGGCCACGTCAGAACTACCTGTTCGGCTACCTGTGTTCGGCCCGGGCGACTACCTGTTCCACGGCCCCGCGCGCAGGTCAGCGAGCCCCACCGCGCTGCTGCGCGGTGGGGCTCGGATCGTGGTGCTCGACGACGCGTCGGCCGGGTAACCGCGTCAGGCGGTCAGGCGGGCGCGGACCACGCTGTCGTGGATGGTCATCTCGTGGTCGTCGTGGGTGACGGTGCGCGACACCGACGCGGCCGTGTCGACCGTCCACTTCTGCGGATCGAGCAGCGCCACAACCTCGTCGGGGGTGAAGAACAGCTCCGGTCGGGGCGGGCGCGGGACGCCGGCGTCCAGGTCCGACGGGTGGTGTCCGACGATCAGCAGCGTGCCGCCGGGCGCGACCAGCTCGGCGAGGCGGGTGTAGAGGACCTCCCGCTCACCCGACGGCAGGTGCACGTACTGCGAGGTCACCAGGTCGTACCGGGTGGTGCCCGGATCCCACTCGAGCAGGTCGGCCGCCTCCCAGGTCACCCGGTCGGCGATGCCGTCGCCGGCCTCGGCCGCGTGCTCGGCGGCCCGCTCGACCGCGACGCTCGACAGGTCCATGGCGTGCACCGTCCAGCCGCGTCGGGCCAGCCAGATGGCGTCGGCGCCCTCGCCGCAGCCCACGTCGAGCGCGGTGCCGGGCGCCAGCTCCGACGCCTCGTTCACCAGGTTGGCGTTGGGGTTGCCGCTCCACAGCCGATGGCTCGAGCGGTAGCGCTCGTCCCAGAACTCCTTGTCCAGCACCTCTGGCAGGTCGGTCATTTCTGGGCTCCCTTCTGGTTCTGCGCCCGGCGTTCCGCCACGGCGCGTTCGGTGTCTTCGGCGATCAGGTCGTTGTTGATGGCGACGGCGGCGGTCGCGGCGCTCGCGGCGGCCGCGAGAACCTGCGCCTTGACGTCGGTGACGTTGCCCGCCACCCACACACCCGGGACCTTCGTCAGCCCCGACCAGTCGGCCGGTACGAACCGGCCGCCGCTCATCGGTTCGAGTTCGGTCTCGAGGCCCAGCGAGGTGAGCGCGTCGACGCGCGCCACGAATCGCGGCGCCACCACCAGCGCCCGGCGGGCCACGACCGTGCCGTCGTCGAGGCGCACCCCGGTGAGGCGGTCGTCGTCGATCGCCAGTGACGCCACCCGGCCGGTGACGACGCGGACGCCGCGGGCCGAAAGCTGTTCGCGCTCCTCGTCGGTCGGCTCCGGGGCGGTGTGCAGAAACAGCGTGACGTCGTCGGTCCACTGCCGGAACATGAGCGCCTGGTGCACGCTCATCGGGCCCGTCCCGAGGACACCGACCGGTGCGTCGTTGATCTCCCAGCCGTGGCAGTACGGGCAGTGCAGGACGTCGCGTCCCCACCGCTCGCGCACGCCGGGGACGTCCGGCAGTTCGTCGACCAACCCGGTGGTCACCAGTACCCGCCGGGCGTCGACGCTGCGGCCGTCGGCGAGGAGGACGGAGAAGCCGTCGCTACTGCGTCGGACGTCGGAGACCCTGCCGTCGACGATCTCGCCGCCGTAGCGGCGGACCTCGTCGGCGCCGATCCGCGTGAGCTCCGCGGGCGCGATGCCGTCCCGGGACAGGAACCCGTGCACGCCCTCGGCCGGGGCGTTGCGCGGTTCGCCGGCGTCGATCACCAGCACGGATCGTCGCGAGCGTGCCAGCATCAGTGCGCCCTCGAGGCCCGCGGCACCGCCGCCGATCACGACGACGTCGTATCCGTTCGAAAGTTGCTCTGTCATGTTCTTCCTCCCCGTCGTTCGTCCGGCCACCACGATGCCGACGGCACCCCGAAACGCGCAACCTTTGTTGCCGAAGTGGCAAGCTGGTGTCATGGACGACGCCGACGACATGGACCGGATCCTCGACGCGGTGGGGCCGCGACTGCGGGCCCTGCGCCAGCAACGGGGCACGACGCTGTCCGACCTCGCGGCCGATACCGGGATCTCGGTGAGCACGCTGTCGCGGCTGGAAGCGGGCCAGCGGAAGCCGAACCTGGAGTTGCTGTTGCCGCTGGCCAGGGCGTACGGCGTGCCGCTCGACGAGCTGGTGGGGGCGCCGGAGACCGGCGATCCGCGGATCCACCTGAAACCGATCACCCGGGGCGGCAAGACGATCGTGCCGCTCACCCGCAGGCCCGGAGGCATTCAGGCGTACAAGCACGTGATCCCGGGGGCACGCGGCCCGCAGGTCCCGGACCTACGGGTGCACGACGGGTACGAGTGGCTCTACGTCCTCAACGGCAGGCTTCGACTGGTCCTCGGCGAACGCGACATCGTGATGCTGCCGGGGGAGGCGGCGGAGTTCGACACCCGCGTGCCGCACTGGTTCGGGTCGGCGGGCGAGGAGCCCGTCGAGTTCCTGGGGTTGTTCGGCCGCCAGGGCGAACGCGCGCACATCCGCGCGCGGCCGGCGCGCGACGAGACGGGGGAGTGAAACCGGGGCCGGCCTCACTTGTCCTGGTGGGCGGCGGGGGCGTCTCCGAACATGGCCGCGATGCGTGACTTGATCTCTTCGGTGCTGATCGATCCGGTGCGGATTCCGCTCGCGGTGGTCTGACGAGAGTTGGAGATGGTGTTCATACGACTGCTTCCGTGCCCTTTCAGGTACTTCGGGCCGTCCAGCGCCTGCGGCACTGGAGTAACCGGCGACGCCGTGTCCGTCGTGGACCATCGGCGCCAAGGCCAGGCTAGCGACGAAAACCCGGCCCGGGCGGGCTCCCCGGAAGTGGTTACCCAACCGGAATGAACGGGCCCGAAAGACGGTCGAATCGTTACGAATCGGGGCCGAACGCGGGACGAAGGCCCCTAGTCTTCGACCATGTCGACGGTGAAGGTTCCGACGCCCGACGGATCGATCGACGCGGTTCTCGAGACACCTCCCGACGCAGGCCCGTGGCCCGGCGTCGTGGTGGTGCACGACGCGCTCGGCGTCGGGCGGGACATCCGCGACATCACCGCCCGCGTCGCCGCGCACGGGTATCTCACGCTCACCCCGGACCTGTACACGCGCGGAGGGCGCACCCGTTGTGTGGTCGGGACGTTCCGGGACCTGATCCGGCGTCGAGGTCGTGCCGTCGACGACCTGCTCGCGGCCCGCGACCTGCTGACGGCCCGCCCCGACTGCACCGGCTCGGTCGGCGTGATCGGCTTCTGCATGGGTGGCGGGTTCGCGCTCGTGCTGGCGCCCGAGGGGTTCGACGCGGCCGCGCCGTTCTACGGTCCGCTGCCGCGGGACATCGAGGACGCGCTCGGCGGGGCGTGTCCGATCGTCGGGAGCTACGGGGCACGCGATCCGATCCTGTGGGGTGCCGGCCGCAGACTCGACGCCACCCTGACCCGACTGGGCGCCCCGCACGACGTGCAGACCTACCCTGGCGTGGGGCACAGCTTCGCGAACCGGATCGTCTCGGGTCGAGCCAACGCGCTGGCGCGGATCGTCGGCATGGGCTACGACCACGACGCGTCGCAGGACGCGTGGCGTCGGGTGTTCGCGTTCTTCGACGAGCGCCTGTCAGGCGGGACCGAGGGATAGATCGGGCCCGCGCCCGCCCTTGAGCCAGCGGCCGGGCAGGCGTCCGGCGAGATCGCCGAGCGGGCCGACGGCCGCACTGAGCACGCCGACGGTCTCCTGCAGCAGGTCGATGCTCGCGCTCATCCGCTGCAGGTTCGGGGCCAGCGCGGTGAGCGTCTCCGACAGCGCGACGATCTGGTCGAGCGGACCGCCCTCCGCGATCAGTCGTTCGAACGCGCCGTCCTCGGCGAGCAGCGTGTCGAGGATGCCGTTCTCGGCCAGGGCCTTGTCGACGATGCCGTCCTTCTTCGTCAAACGTTCGACGGCTCCGTCCTCGGCGGTGAGCCGCTCGAGCGGCCCGTCCTCGGCGGTGAGGCGATCGAGCAGGCCACCCGGCGCGAGCAGGCGTTCGAGGGGGCCGTCCTGCGACAGGATCCGATCCACCGGCCCGTCCTCGGCCAGTACCCGCTCGAGTGGGCCGCCGGGGGCGAGGACTCGTTCGATCGCGCCGCCGGGTTCGAACAGACGCTCGAGCGTGCCGCCGTCGGAGGTGAGACGGTCGACGACGCCACCGGGTGCGAGCAGCCGATCGAGAGGTCCGCCGGGGCGCAGCGCCTGACCCAGCGGCCGGTCGTCGGACGCGAGGGCGGCCAGTTGCTGAACCAGTTGCAGCGGCCCGCGCGGATTGGCGAGGGTGGCGGCGCTGACACTGGTGACCGTGGTGCTCGACAGTGCCAGCCGCGTGGTGGCCAGTGCCGTCTCGGCCACCTCGAGCGCCGCGTCCGTGACGGCGAGGCCCGCCCGGACCGGGAACATGATCGCTGACACCAGGTTCATCCGATAACTGTAACCTGCGCCACACAGTCAATCGGGGCGTTCGGTTCGTCGACGCGCGGGTCAGTTGACGCGGCAGAAGATGCCCTCGCCGGGGCGGGCGGACGGATCCGGCGTGACGTCCGCGCACGGCCTCAGGGAGTCCGCCGGCACCGTCAGGTCGGCCAGTTGCGGGCAGACGTGTTCGATCGCGGCGCGGACCCGGTACTCGCCCGCCGCGGCATCCGCCGCATTCCCTGCCAGGGTGCGCACCTCCTGCCACACCTCGGCGGTCCCCATCGAGGCGATCTGCGAACACGTCTGCCGACCCTGTTCGGCGACGTATCCGCGAATCCGGCGCAGGGGCGTACCCGAGTACAGCGAGCCGTTCAGGTTCGCGAGTCCGCACACCTGGCGTGCGTAGGCGCCGTCGCCGCCGGGTGGAACCGCCTCTGCGAGTTGGCTGTTCCAACTCTCCCGCTTCTGCTGCTCGAGCTGCTCGGGCGTCGGCGACGACTGCTCGGGGTACTGCCGGCGTCGGTCGCCGAACAGGATCGCGGTCGCGGCAACGGCGTCGTCCACCGTGATGTTCGGGAGCCCGGCGTCGATGCAGGTGGCGTCCGGGTCGAGGTCGACATCGGACGGATACCCGGCGAAGTAGGCGACGTCGGTCGGCGGCGGAGTCGTCCGGGTGCCGGCGGTATCGGCGTCGGGATAGCGGTCGGTCGTCGTGGCGCACGCAGCCAGAGCCGTCGCCGCGATGATCGTCGACACCGTCACTGCCAGATTCCGCCGCCCCATCGGCACAGCATCACACGGCGGGCGTCAGTGCAGAACCTTCAGCCCGACCACGCAGCCGACGATCCCGAGGATGAGCAGGATCTTCACGAGCGAGGCGCTCTCGGACCCCGTGGCCATCGCGTACCCGACGGTGAGCGCGGCGCCGATGCCCACCCAGATCGCGTAGGAGGTACCGATGGGCAGGGTGCGCATCGCGTACGCCAGTCCGGCCATGCTGAGCACCAGACCGCCGGCGAAGACGAGCGTCGGGGTGAGGCGGGTGAAGCCTTCGGACTTGCCGAGGGCGGTCGCCCACACGGCTTCGAGAACACCGGAGATTACGAGCACGATCCAGGCCATGACGGTTCCAACTCTCCAAACACCGTCTTGTCGCTGGCCGGGTACGGTGTGCTCGTCCGGATGTCGTGTGACTGGTACCAGGGTACCGAATTGGTGCACCGTTTCCGCCCGTGGTGGCCGGTCTCACCATCCCGAGTGGCATTCACAGGAATCTCCCAGGGAACGTCCAGCCAAGGACCAGGTGGATCGGGGATTCTGGGGGAGTGAGTGAATTGCCGCAGGTCCGGGTGCTGATCGTCGACGACGAGCCGTCGCTCGTCGAGTTGCTGTCCGTGAGTCTCCGCTTCCAGGGGTTCGAGGTGGAGACCGCGACGAACGGCGCGGAGGGCCTCGACCGGGCGCGTGCCTTCCGGCCCGACGCACTGATCCTCGACGTGATGATGCCGGGCATGGACGGTTTCGGGATGCTGCGCCGGCTGCGCGCCGACGGCGTCGATGCGCCGGTGCTCTTCCTCACCGCCCGGGATGCGCTGGAGGACAAGGTGACCGGGCTGACCATCGGCGCCGACGACTACGTCACCAAGCCGTTCAGTCTCGAGGAAGTGGTGGCCCGACTGCGCGTGATCCTGCGCCGTGCCGGTCACTCCGACGACAAGCAGTCCTCCCGTGTCACGTTCGCGGATCTGGAACTCGACGACGACACCCGTGAGGTGTGGAAGGCCGGCGAGCAGGTCTCGTTGTCGCCCACCGAGTTCACGCTGCTCCGGTACTTCATGGTCAATGCCGGCACCGTGCTGAGCAAGCCGCGGATTCTCGACCACGTCTGGAACTACGACTTCGGCGGCGAGGTCGGTGTCGTCGAGTCGTACGTCTCCTACCTGCGCCGCAAGATCGACACCACCGAACCGCGGCTGATCCACACGCTGCGCGGTGTCGGCTACGTGATGCGCGAACCGCGGTAGGCGGACCGATGAGGCGTCTGCGCGCACTGCCGCTGCGGGTCACCCTGGTCGTGGCGCTGCTGCTGTTGGCGGCGGCCGGACTGCTGGCGTCGGGCGTCGCGGTGACGTCCGCGATGGAGTCCTCGCTGATCGACCGCACCGATCGTCAACTGCGCGACGCCGCGCACGGCTGGGCGAAGCCCCGTGATCCGTGGCTGTCGCCGCCGGTGTCCGCGCCCGGGCCGGGCCGGCCGCCGAGTGCGTTCTATGTGCGGTCGACGGAACCCGACGGCACCGTCCGTCTGGAGGTCCGCGACGAGAGCACCAACGCCACACCGGAAATCAGCGACGATCCGGGTCCCGTCACGGTGGGCTCGGTGGGCGGCGAGGACATCCGGTGGCGTGAGCTGACGGTGGCGACCCCGGCCGGGACGACGACCGTCGCCGTGAAGCTCGCCGACATCGATGCGACCGTCGAGCGGTTGGTGGTGCTGCAGATCGCCATCGGTGCCGTGGTGCTCGTCGCGCTCGGCTTCGCCACCTACCTCGTGGTGCGGCGCAGCCTGCGTCCGCTGCGGGAGGTGGAGGAGATCGCCGCCGCCATCGCCGCCGGGGATCTGCATCGCCGGGTGCCGGAGTGGGACCAGCGCACCGAGGTGGGACGCCTGTCCACGGCGCTCAACGGGATGCTCGCGCAGATCCAGACCGCGTTCGCCGCGACCGCGGCGTCGGAGGAGTCGGCCCGCCGATCGGAGGAACGCATGCGCCGCTTCGTGGCCGACGCCAGTCATGAACTGCGGACCCCGCTCGCGACCATCCGCGGATTCGCGGAACTGTATCGGCAGGGCGCGGCGCCGGACCCCGATATGGTGCTGAGCAGGATCGAGGGCCAGGCGCAGCGGATGGGACTGCTCGTCGAGGACCTGCTGCTGCTGGCGCGGATGGACGCGCAGCGGCCGTTCGAGCGAACCCCCGTGGACCTGCTGGCGGTCGCGGCGGACGCCGTGCACGACGCGCGGGCACGCGCCTCGCAGCGACGAATCACATTGGAGGTCTTGCCGGATTCCGCGCCCGCCGAGGTGTTGGGCGACGACGCCCGGCTGCGGCAGGTGGTCGGCAACCTGATCGGGAATGCACTCGATCACACGCCGGCGACGGCCGACGTCACGGTGCGCGTCGGTACCGACGGCGCGGACGCCGTCGTCGAGGTGGCCGACACCGGTCCGGGCCTCGCGGACGACGACGCGGCGCGGGTGTTCGAACGGTTCTACCGCGCCGACGCGTCGCGCACGCGGACGAGCGGCGGCAGCGGTCTCGGACTGTCGATCGTCGCGGCGATCGTCGCCGCACACGGCGGGACCGTCGGCGTCGACAGCGCACCCGGGAAGGGGGCGACCTTCCGGGTGCGCCTGCCGAGGGAGTGACGGGTCAGGCGGGAACGTTCTCGCCGTGGCCCAGTTCGCGCAGCGCCGTCTTGATCTTGGTGGCGGCCTCGTCCATCGATTCGGGCGACGGGTTGGGGTCGGCGCCGCTGATGTCGAAGTTGCCCATGCTGTAGGCCGGGAAGACGTGCATGTGCAGGTGCGGCACCTCGAGCCCCGCGATCAGGAAGCCGGCGCGGGGCGCGTCGAATGCCTGACGGACGGCACGGGCGATCGTGCGAGAGACCGCGGTGCACTTGGCGAACAGTTCGTCGTCGACGTCCTGCCACTGATCCACCTCCTTGCGAGGCACGATCAGGGTGTGGCCCTGGGTAACTGGGGCAATCGTGAGGAACGCGACGACGTCCTCGTCTTCCCACACGAAACGGCCCGGCAGGTCTCCGGCGATGATGGCGCTGAACACAGAAGGCATACCGCGAGGATAGGTGGCGGCGGCGGTCGTCGGTACTCCGGCCGCGGTGCACGTGGGTGATCGCGCGACACGCGTCGTGACCGCGAACTATCACGGAACGGCTCATGCGATCTCGTGATGCGGGTCACACTGATACGCGACTTCCACGTTCGGTCGGGGGATCCGATACCGAGGAGTGCTATGTCGCCACGTTCGTTACGTCCCCGTCGCCTCATCGTTCCCGCCGTGATCGCCGCGGCGGCCGCCGCGATCGCACTACCCGGCCAGGCCGCCGCCGAGTCGTCGCTCGACGTCGTCGACGCCCTGTCGGTGACAACGCTGGTCAACGGGGCGCTGTCCGTCGCGGGCGGATGCCAGAGTCCCGATCGGGACCGCATCGTCGCGTGCACCCGAATGGAGACCCTCACGACCCAGGTTCCCGTGATGTTGGCGTTCAGTCCGCTCACCACCAACATCGTGGTGCTCGGCGCCGGCCTGTACGCCGACGGGACGATGCGCCCGCTGCTGGTGTCCCGATTGCAGGCTGCACTCGCACTGGCGCAACGGTTTCCGCTGTCCCCGATCATCGTGACGGGTGGTGTCCCGCAGTCCGGTGTCACCGAGGCGCAGGCGATGCGGCAGTGGCTCGTCGCGAACGGAATCCCGGCGTTCCGGATCACCGAGGAGGGCGCGTCACGGTCGACCGTCGAGAACGCCGCGAACACGAGTCGGATCCTCGCGGACCGTGGTGCGAGTGGTGCCGTGGTCGTGACCAGTCCCGATCACCTGCAGCGGGCGATGGTCGATTTCCGCGTCGCGGTGGCGGGACGCATCCCGATCGCGGGCGTGGTCGCACCGTTCTGATGTCCGAAAGAGTTCGTATGTACTGTTATTCGTAATCTTGCGGACATCTGAGGTGTTCGGGCGGCGAGTTGCCAGGAAGCTCACAGCTCCGTTGCAGCCCGGCCGCAGGCGCGCTCCCCACGCTGAGGGACATGACGACCGAATCCCGGCTCTCGGTGGGTGCGCAGCGGTCCGAGGTGATCACCGCGGCGCCCGCACTCGACATCGTCGTGCCCGTGTACAACGAGCAGGCGGCGCTCGACGGGTGCGTGCGGCGACTGCGCGGCTATCTCGTTGCCGAAGTGCCGTATACCGCCCGAATCACCATCGCGGACAACGCCAGTAGCGATCGCACGCTCGAGATCGCGCGGGCACTGGCCGACGAGTTCCCCGACGTCCGGGTGCTCCATCTCGACGAGAAGGGGCGCGGGCGTGCGCTGCGCGCGGCGTGGGGTCGATCCGACGCTCGGGTCCTGGTCTACATGGACGTGGACCTATCCACCGGACTGGACGCGCTGATGCCGCTCGTCGCCCCGCTGCTGTCGGGGCACTCGGACGTCGCGATCGGCTCCCGGCTGGCCCGGTCGTCGCGGGTGGTGCGCGGACCGAAGCGCGAATTCATCTCCCGCAGCTACAACCTGATCTTGAAGAGCGCGCTGCATGCCCGGTTCTCGGACGCGCAGTGCGGGTTCAAGGCGGTGCGCGCCGACGTGGCCCACGCTCTGCTGCCGCTCGTCGAGGACGGCGATTGGTTCTTCGACACCGAACTGCTGGTGCTGGCCGAGCGAGCCGGCCTGCGCATCCACGAGGTGCCCGTCGACTGGGTCGACGACCCCGACAGCCGCGTCGACATCGTCGCGACCGCGCTCGCGGACCTGCGTGGTGTCGTGCGGGTGGGGCGCGCGCTGGTGACCGGCGCGCTGCCGCTCGCGGCGCTGCGGGACAGCCTCGGCCGGGGCGAGCTCACGCGGGGGTCGTCGCCGGCGATGCTGGGTCAACTGGTGCGCTTCGCGATCGTCGGGGTCGCCAGCACCGCGGCCTACGCCCTGCTGTATCTCGCGTTCCAGGGGGCCGTCGGGGCACAGTGGGCCAACGCCCTCGCGCTGCTGATCACGGCGGTGGCGAACACCGCGGCCAATCGGGTCTTCACATTCGGGGTCCGCGGGCGCCGCGGTGCCGCGCGGCACCAGATGCAGGGTCTGGTCGTGTTCGGATTCGGCCTCGCCATCACCAGCGGTTCGCTGGCCGTCCTGCACCGGTTCGCGCCGGGTGCCTCGCCGCATCTCGAACTCGCGGTCCTTGTGGCCGCGAATCTCGTTGCCACGCTTACCCGTTTCATCGGCCTGCGCTGGGTGTTCCGGCACGGTGCCGCGGAAGGAGTCACCCGATGAGCGTCACGATCGATCGACCGGTGGCGGCACCGCAACCGGCCGCCGCACCGAAGCGCACCCGCGAGTACTGGGCGCTGGCGGCGTTGCTCGTCGGCACGGCCCTCGCCTACCTGTGGAACCTGAGTGCCTCCGGCTGGGCCAACTCGTTCTACTCGGCGGCGGTGCAGGCGGGATCGGTGTCGTGGAAGGCGTTCTTCTTCGGCTCGTCGGATGCGGCGAACTCGATCACCGTCGACAAGCCGCCGGCGTCGCTGTGGGTGATGGAGCTGTCGGTCCGGGCGTTCGGGCTGAACTCGTGGAGCATCCTGGTCCCGCAGCTGCTGATCGGCGTGGCGTCGGTGGCGCTGTTGTGGGCGACCGTGCGCCGGTACTTCGGCGCCGCGGCCGGGCTGTTGGCAGGACTGGTGCTGGCGCTGACGCCGGTGGCCGTGTTGATGTTCCGGTTCAACAACCCCGATGCGCTGCTGGTGCTGCTGATGATCGCGGCCGTGTGGGCGACGCTGCGTGGTGTCGAGGACGGCCGCACCCGGTGGTTGGTGCTGACCGGGGTGTTCGTCGGGTTCGGCTTCCTCACCAAGCAGCTGCAGGTGATGCTCGTGGTGCCGCCGCTGGCGCTGACGTACCTGATCGCCGGGCCGCCGAAGCTCGGCAAGCGGATCCTCCAGTTGTTCGCGGCCCTCGGCGGGCTGATCGTCTCCGCCGGCTGGTGGTTGCTGACGGTCGAACTGTGGCCGGCCGGCTCGCGGCCGTGGATCGGCGGCTCGCAGGACAACTCCATCCTGGAACTGACGCTGGGCTACAACGGGTTCGGCCGGTTGAACGGCAACGAGCGGGGCAGTGTCGGCGGTGGCGGCATGCGGGGCGGGTCTGCTGCGGACGCGATGCCCGCGGGTGCGCCGGGCGGCTTCCCCGGCGGCGACGGAATGCCCGGTGGCGGCATGTGGGGGAGTACCGGCATCACCCGACTGTTCGAGCCCGCGCAGGGCGGCCAGATCGCATGGCTGCTGCCGGCCGCGTTGATCCTGCTGGTCGCGGGAATCGTGCTGTGCGGTCGCGCCGCCCGCACCGACGTGCGGCGTGCCTCGCTCATCGCGTTCGGTTCGTGGCTGCTCGTCACCGGCCTGGTGTTCAGTTTCATGGCGGGCATCTTCCACGCGTACTACACGGTCGCGCTGGCGCCCGCGGTCGCGGCTCTCGTCGGCGCGGGCGCGGTGACGCTGTGGCGGCGTCGTGACCTGTTGTGGGTCCGGATCGTCGCCGCCGTCACGATCGTGGCGACCGCTGCGACCGCGTGGATCCTGTTGGGGCGCAGCCCGGATTTCGTGCCGTGGCTGCGTTGGGTGGTGGTCGTCGTGGGGGCTCTCGCGGCTGTCGCGATGCTGGTGCCCGCGGTCCTGCGGGCGCGTGCCGCCGTCGTCGTGATCGTGGCGGCTCTCTTCACCGGACTCGCCGGCCCGGTTGCCTACGCGGTGAACACGATCGGCACCGGCCATTCCGGGTCGATCCCGTCGGCCGGCCCGCGCGTCGAGGGCGAGATGGGTCGCGGCGGGCCGGGCGGCATGCGCGGCGCTGGGGAACGTCCTGGCGGCATGCCCATGGCCGATGGGATGCCGATGCCGGGTGGCCGCGGAACCGGAGCCGGCGCGTTCGAGGCGCCAGGCACTCTCGGTGGCATGCCCGGCGGCTTCGGTGGCGGCGCGGGCGGCGGCCTGCTGGACGCCAGCAAACCTGGCGACGAACTCACCGCCCTGCTGCGCGAGCGCGCGGACGACTACACCTGGGTGGCCGCGGCGATCGGATCCAACAGTGCGTCGGGCTACCAGCTGGCGACCGAACGCCCGGTGATGCCGATCGGCGGATTCAACGGCAGCGACCCGTCGCCGACGCTCGAACAGTTCCAGCAGTACGTCGCGGACGGGAAGGTCCACTATTTCGTCGCCGGTGGGATGGGCGGCGGCCGCGGCGGCGAGGGCACCGCGTCGCAGATCTCCGAATGGGTCCAGGCCAACTTCACGTCGACCACCGTCGACGGGGTCACCGTCTACGACCTCACCGCGGAACGGTGACGGGCCTCGGTCGACCGGCCTACCCTCCAAGAAGGGAGGCATCATGACCGATCACGACGTCATCGCACACATCGACGAACTGGTTCGCGAAGAGAAGGAACTCCGTGCTCGAGCGGCGGGCGACGGCCTCGGTGACGAGGACCGGGCCCGGCTCACACTGGTCGAGGAACGCCTCGACCAGTGCTGGGATCTGCTGCGGCAACGACGCGCGCGGGAGGAGTTCGGGGAGGACGCCGATGCGGCGACGCCCCGACCCGTCGACGAGGTGGAGTCCTACAAGCAGTAGCCCGAGTCAGGTCGCGGCGGCCGGCCCGAGTTCCACGGCGATCGCCCCGGCCAGGAGTTCGCGAGCGCGGTCGAGGGTGACGGATCCGCTGAGCCAGCGACTGCTCAGACCCTCGACCAGCGCGGTGAGTCGTTCCGCGGCGTCGGCGGGATCGGTCTCCGGAGTCGCGAGGCCCGCGTCCTGTGCCCTCGTGATGAGCTCCGCGAGTTCGCCGGACCACCGCTGCGTGGTCTCCTGCAGTGACGCGCGCAGATCATCGGCGAACACGGCGCTCGCCCGCAGTTCGTTCCACGCGACGCTGTTCTCCCGGACCGGGGGAGTGTCCCGGATCTCGAGCAGAAGCATCTGCTCGAGCTGTGTCCGTGGATCGTCCGCGTCGAACGCTTCCTCGGTGTACCGCTCGGCACCGAGATCGACGTGTTCGAGGGCGCAGCGGAGGACGCCGGCCCGATCCTGGAAGTGGTAGTAGATGAGGGCCGGGGACACACCGGCCTCGGCCGCGAGTGTCTCGATCCGCAGCCCCCGCACGCCGGTCCGCGCGATCACGCGAACGGCGGCATCCAGAATCCGGTTTCGGCGGTCGGACACGGATCCTCCTGTACGAGTGGGTGTCATCGCTGGTGTGCGGGCTCTTGCTGAGTGGTGCAGTGGATTCCGCCGCCGCCGGCGGCGATGCCGTCGATGTTCAACTGGACGACCTCGCGATCGGGGAACAGCCGTCCCATCGTGTCCCGGGCCGCCCGATCGGCCACGGGGTCGCCGAATTCCGGGCCGATCACCGCGCCGTTGCAGACGTAGAAGTTGATGTATCCGGCCGCGAAGTCGTCCGATTCGAACTCCGGACGCACCGAATCGGGTGCGTTCAGGACGACGACCTCGAGCGGCCGGCCCTTCGCGTCGGTCGCCTGTTCGAGAATCTCGAGGTGTCGGGCGGTGACGTCGTGGTCGAACGACTCGGGATCCGGCTCGAACCCCGCGACCACCACGCCGGGGCGCGCGAAGCGGGCGTAGAAGTCGGTGTGGCCGTCTGTGATGTCCATTCCCGCGATACCCGGGAGCCAGATGATCTTCTCGAGGCCGAGCAGGTAGGCCAGCTCCGCCTCGACGTCTGCCTTCGACCAGCCCGGATTGCGGTTGGCGTTGAGCACGCAGCTCTCGGTGACGATCGCGGTGCCGTCGCCGTCGACCTCGATCGCGCCGCCCTCGAGGACCAGATCGGTGTGCAGTGTCTCGACCCCGGCCCGGGTAGCGACGAACGACGCGACGTCGGCGTCGTGGTCGAAGTCCTGCTTCTCGCCCCACCCGTTGAAGTTGAAGTCGATCCCGGCCATGGTGCCGTCGCCGAGCACGAAGACGGGCCCCGTGTCCCGCATCCAGAGGTCGTCGAGCGGCGCCTCGATCAGTTCGACCGTCGGGCCGACGAGGTCTCGCGCGAGCGCCATCTCGTCGGGGCGCACCAGCATCGACACCGGCTCGAATCGGGCGATCGTCTGCGCGATGGTCGCCAGGTTCCGGCGAACCTCGGGAAGCAGCGCGGCACCCCAGACAGCCTCGCTCGCTCCGAAGGCCATCCAGGTCCGTGCGTGGGGCGCACCCTCGTCGGGCATTCGCCACTGTCGATCGTCGGTGCCGGCGTCGTCTTCGGAGGCACAGCCGGCCAGCAGGAGCCCGCCGGTCACCGTCAGGCCGGCCTTGATGAACTCGCGTCTGCGCATCGGGGTCTTCTCCGTGTCGTGAGGTGTCCGGTGGCGCTGTCACGGCCGAGCGTATTCCTGACTGAATTTTCAGTCAAAGTGGAGCCGGACCGGACGGGCAGGTGGGTGGTCGTGGGCGTTGTCGGCGGGCCGTAGGCTGACACCCGTGCGCGTACTCGTGATCGGCTCCGGAGCCCGTGAACATGCCCTCCTGTTGGCCCTCGCCCGTGACCCGGGCGTCGACAAGCTGATGTGTGCCCCCGGCAATGCCGGCATCGCCCGCATCGCCGAGACCCACGCGGTCGACGTCGCGTCCGGTGACGCCGTCGTCGCGCTGGCGAAGTCGCAGGCCGCCGACCTGGTCGTCATCGGCCCCGAGGTGCCGCTGGTGCTCGGTGTCGCCGACGCCGTCCGCGCCGCGGGCATCGCGTGCTTCGGCCCGTCCGCCGAAGCCGCCCGAATCGAGGGCTCCAAGGCGTTCGCGAAGGACGTCATGGCCGCCGCCGGTGTCCGCACCGCGCACAGCGAGGTCGTCGACAACCCGGCCGACCTCGACGCCGCCCTCGATCGCTTCGGCCCCAACTGGGTCGTCAAGGACGACGGACTGGCCGCCGGCAAGGGCGTCGTCGTCACCACCGACCGCAGCGCCGCGCGCGACCACGCCGCCGAGTGCCTCGAGATCGGGCACCCCGTGCTGCTCGAATCGTTCCTCGACGGCCCCGAGGTGTCCCTGTTCTGCCTGGTCGACGGCGAGACCGTGGTCCCGCTGCTGCCCGCGCAGGACCACAAGCGCGTCGGCGACGGCGACACCGGCCCCAACACCGGTGGCATGGGCGCCTACACGCCGCTGCCGTGGCTGCCGGCCGACGCCGTCACCCAGATCGTCGACGACGTCGTCAAGCCCGTCGCGGTCGAGATGGCCAAGCGCGGTTGCCCGTTCACCGGTCTGCTGTACGCCGGCCTGGCGATGGGCAAGAACGGCCCGGCCGTCGTCGAGTTCAACTGCCGCTTCGGCGACCCGGAGACGCAGGCCGTCCTGGCGCTGCTCGAGTCCCCGCTCGGTGAGGTGCTGAACGCCGCCGCGACCGGCACCCTCGCGTCGATCCCGCCGCTGCAGTGGCGCGACGGCTCGGCGGTCACCGTCGTCCTGGCCGCCGAGAACTACCCGGCCACCCCGCGCTCCGGTGACGTCATCACCGGTTCCGAGGCCGACGGCGTCCTGCACGCCGGTACCGCGGCCCGCGAGGACGGGACCATCGTCTCCGCCGGCGGCCGCGTGCTGAGCGTGGTCGGTGTCGGCGCCGACCTCACCGAGGCCCGCGAGGACGCGTACGCGCGTCTGGCCGAGGTGAAGCTGCCGGGCGGACACTTCCGCAGCGACATCGGCCTGGCCGCGGTCGAGGGCCGGATCTCCATCTGACCTGCCCCTCCACTCTTCGCGACGCCGCGCTCCCGATCGGGGGCGCGGCGTCGCCGTTTCCGGAGAGGCAACGGTCCGGCACCGGATTCGGGCGCCACTGTTCTGCGCGCTAACGTCGAAGACGTGCGTACCGACTCCCAGCGATCGACCATCCCGGCCTTCCACGTCATGGACGTGTGGAAGGCCGCCAACGAGCGGCAGCGCACGCACGGTGACGTGCTGTCCCTCGCGGCCGGGCAGCCGTCGACGCCCGCACCGCAGCCGGTGCTGCGCGCGGCCCGCGAATCGCTGGACAACCACTTGCTCGGCTACACCGAGACGTTCGGGATCGAGCCGCTGCGCCAGGCCATCGCCGACTACCACCACGGCCGCTCCGGCTACGCCGTCCACCCCGACGAGGTGGTCGTGACCACCGGTTCGTCGGGCGCGTTCACGCTGCTGTTCCTCGCCGCGTTCGACGCCGGTGACACCGTCGTGGTCGCACGCCCCGGCTACCCCGCGTACCGGAACACGCTGACGGCGCTGGGCTGCAACGTCATCGAGATCGACTGCGGACCCGAGACCCGGTTCCAGCCGACCGTCGCGATGCTCGAGGAGATGGACACCCCGCCCGCGGGCCTCATCGTCGCGAGCCCCGCCAACCCGACCGGCACCGTCATCGATCCGGCCGAACTGGCCGCGCTGGCCCGCTGGTGCGAGGAGCACGACACGCTGCTGATCTCGGACGAGATCTATCACGGCATCGAGTTCTCGGGTGAGCTTGCCGGGGGCCAGCCGACCGCGTCGGCGTGGGAGACCTCGCGCGAGGCGGTCGTGATCGGCTCGGTGTCGAAGTACTTCTCGATGACCGGGTGGCGGCTGGGCTGGATGCTGGTGCCCGAGCACCTGCGCCGCGCGCTGCAGCGGCTCGCGTCGAACATGACGGTGTGCCCGCCGGCGATCTCGCAGTACGCGGCCGTCGCGGCGTTCTGCGACGAGTCCCGCGCCGAGCTGGACGGCCACGTCCAGCGGTACGCGGCCAACCGGGAACTGCTGCTCACCGGCCTGCCGAAACTGGGTCTCACCGAACTCGCGCCCGCCGACGGCGCGTTCTACGTGTACGCCGACATCGCGCACCTCACCGACGACTCGACGTCGTGGTGTGCGCGGTTGCTCGCCGACACCGGGCTCGCGCTCGCGCCGGGCATCGACTTCGACACCGCGCACGGCGACCACACCGTGCGGATGTCGTTCGCCGGGGCCACCGCGGAGATCCGGGATGCGCTGGTCCGGCTCGAACGGTGGCTGCCCGAGCCGCGATAGCCGCGGTGTTCCGTCAATCCGCCCAGTAGACGGTGGCCGACTGGCACGATGAGGGGATGACCTCTGCCGCCACGCCCAAAGGCGAGAGGCGTCGGCAGTCGCTCGTCACCGCGGCGGCGGACCTCCTGCTCGAGGGCGGATTCGACGCCGTCCGGCATCGTGCCGTCGCGTCGCGCGCCGGGCTTCCGCTCGCGTCGACCACGTACTACTTCGGGTCGCTCGACGAGCTGATCGCGCTGGCCGTCGAGCACAACGGCAATCGGGAACTGGACGCGATGCGGGCGCGCATCGACGAGGTCACCCAGCGCCGACGGGGCGTCGAGGCGACGGTCGACCTGATCGTGGACCTGCTGGTGGGCCCCGAAGACAGCACTGACGCGGGCGACGGCTCCCGGGAGCGGCTGATCGCGCGGTACGAACGGTTCGTCGCGTCCGCCCGGCACCCCGAACTGCGCGAGGTGCAGCTGCGGCTGCGAGCCCAGGTCGACGACCTGCTCACCGAGGTGCTGCGCCGGTCCGGCCGCGAGGTCCGCGAGCCGCAACTGCGCCGGCTGGTGGCCGTCGTCGACGGGGTGGTGGTGGGGGCGCTCAGCGAGGTCGACCCCGATCCGCGGGGGATGGCGCGGGCGATGCTGTCGGACCTGATCGACGACTTCGCGCCGCCCAGCACGCGCTGACGAGGGCGTTCGGGTGCGCCATTAGACTGAGGTCTCGTGAGCCGCATCCCGAACGTCCTTGCCAACCGTTACGCCAGCCCCGCTCTGAAGGAGCTGTGGTCGCCGGAGCACAAGATCGTGCTCGAGCGCCAGCTGTGGTTGGCGGTGCTGCAGGCTCAGGCCGAGCTGGGCATCGACGTCCCGCAGGAGGCCGTCGCCGACTACGCGCGCGTGCTGCACCAGGTGGACCTCGACTCGATCGCCGATCGTGAGCGCGTCACCCGCCACGACGTGAAGGCCCGCATCGAGGAGTTCAACGCCCTCGCCGGCCACGAGCACGTCCACAAGGGCATGACCAGCCGCGACCTCACCGAGAACGTCGAGCAGCTGCAGGTGCTGCGCTCGCTCGAGCACGTCTACGACCACGGCATCGCGATCGCCGCCCGCCTGGCCGAGCGCGCCGCCGAGTACACCGGCATCGTGATGGCCGGCCGCTCCCACAACGTCGCCGCGCAGGCCACCACGCTCGGCAAGCGCTTCGCGTCCGCCGCCGACGAGATGCTGGTCGGGCTCACCCGCGTCCGCGAGCTCATCGACCGCTACCCGCTGCGCGGCATCAAGGGCCCCATGGGCACCGCGCAGGACATGCTCGACCTGCTCGACGGTGACGCCGCCAAGCTCGAGCAGCTCGAGGCCAAGGTCGCCGAGCACCTCGGCTTCGCGCACGTGTTCACCAGCGTCGGCCAGGTGTACCCGCGCTCGCTCGACCACGACGTGCTGTCCGCGCTGGTCCAGGTGGGTGCAGCGTCGTCGTCGATGGCACACACCATCCGCTTGATGGCCGGCCACGAGCTGGTCACCGAGGGCTTCCAGCCCGGCCAGGTGGGCTCGTCGGCGATGCCGCACAAGATGAACACCCGCTCGTGCGAGCGCGTCAACGGCCTGCAGGTGGTGCTGCGCGGCTACGCGTCGATGGCCTCGGAGCTGGCCGGTGCGCAGTGGAACGAGGGCGACGTGTTCTGCTCCGTGGTCCGCCGCGTGGCGCTGCCCGACGCGTTCTTCGCGATCGACGGCCAGATGGAGACGTTCCTGACGGTGCTCGCCGAGTTCGGCGCCTACCCGGCCGTCATCGAGAACGAGCTGACCCGCTACCTGCCGTTCCTCGCCACCACCAAGGTCCTCATGGCCGCGGTGCGCGCGGGTGTCGGACGCGAGACCGCGCACGAGGCCATCAAGGAGCACGCCGTCGCCGTCGCGCTCGCGATGCGCGAGGAGGGCAAGGAGCCCGACCTGCTCGATCGTCTGGCCGCCGACGACCGACTGCCGCTCGATCGCGCCGCGCTCGACGAGGCGCTGGCCGACCGTTCCGCGTTCGTCGGTGCCGCCGGCGCGCAGGTCGACTCGGTGGTCGCCGAGGTGCAGAAGCTCGTCGACGCCAACCCCGACGCCGCCCGCTACACCCCGGGTTCGATTCTGTGACAGCAGGTTCCATCACGGTCGGTGACCTGACCGCGTACCTCGCGCAGCCCGAGGGCGGCAGCGACACCGTCATGCTGCTGCTGCCGATGATCAACGGCATCGACGCGCAGGTTCGGGAGTACGCCGACGACGTCGCCGCATCCGGGGCCACCGCCCTGGTGTGGGATCCGTGGCACGGACCGAGCCTCGACGACACCGCCAAGGAGCGTCTGTTCGAGCTCATGGGCGAACTCGACGACGAGACGTGCCTGGCCGAGATGTCCGCGTTGCTCGACTACGCGCGCGGTGAACTCGGTGCCCGGCGCGTCGGCGTGATCGGCTGGTGCCTGGGCGGGCGGTTCGCGCTGCTGCTCGGCGCGCGCGACGCCGATCTCGCGAATGTCGTTGCGTACCATCCGTCGATCTGGGATCCGGCCGCCGCGAACCACGATCTCGACGCGATCGCGCTGGCCCCGTCGATCGCGGCCCCGGTGATGGTGCTGCACGCCGGTGCCGACACCATCCTGTCGACCGGGAGCTTCCAGGCCCTGCAGGCTGCGCTGCAGTCCCGCGAGGCCGGCGCGACCATCGTGCACGCCTACCCCGGTGCCGCGCACGGCTTCAGTGCCCGTGCGCGCCACGACGATCCGGTGAACAAGGTGGCCTGGGAGATCTCCTGGCCGCAGGCGCTGGCCTTCGCGAAGGCGACGCTGGCCCAGTAGTTCGGCCTCCAACGGGAATCCACGGCACGCTTTCGGATCGAGAGTGTGCAGTGGATTCCCGTTCGGCGTCTCCGGGGGCGTCGGATAATCGGGGTATGACGATCACCGTGCGCCGCTCCGGACCGCAGGACCGCGAGGCGATCCTCGCGCTGATGGCGGCATCGCGCGGCGACGGCCTGTCCGCCGAGGAACGAGCAGAGCGCGGCTTCGTGCAGGGAAGCATGGACGTGGACGTCCTCGCGCGGTTCGAGGCGGGCACCGGCGTCTTCGTCGCGGAGGATGAAGGTGACCTCGCCGGATTCGCGATGACGTCCGAGCCCGGTGCGGTGGCGTCGGGTCCTCCGCGGTTGGCGGTCGACGCGGTGGGGGAGGGACACGGCCGCTTGTTCCTGTACGGGCCGGCGGCCGTGGACCCGCGCTTCCAGGGGCGGGGCGTACTGACCTTGCTGCTGGCCACACTGAGCCGGGCGCTGCGGGATCGGTTCGACCTCGGAGTGGCCTTCGTCGAGGCCGCGAACGCGAAGTCGCTTGCCGTGCATCGGCACTACGGGATGGACGAGGCGGCGACCTTCGTCTTCGACGGCCGGGACTACTTCGTCTTCACGTTCTCCCCGGACGAGTTCGCCTCTGTCGGCGGCAAGTAGCCACCCGGTAGGCCATTCTTCCGCACCCACGCGGGCACCCACACGGAGATCGGCCTGATCCCGCCCCACAGCCTGCCCCTGTGATAGACCACCACCATCGACTACCCCGACAGGAGCGCTCGATGGACACCCCGATTGATGCTGGAGGCACCGAAACCGATGCCGATACCCTGTTCGCCGCCGGCAACGAGCACCATCAGCGCCGTCGATACGACCAGGCAGTCGCGGTTTTCGTTAAAGCACACGCTCTCTACACCCGCCTCGGTCTCGATCGCGAGGCTGCCCTCTGTGAGCGGAACCTCGGCAACGTCGCGGTAGACCTGGGTGATTTCGCGGAGGCGTGTGAGCACTATTGGCGGGCGCTGGGGGTATATGCCCGTCTCGGTCTCGACGACGAGGCCGCCGGCTGCGAGCAGAACCTCGGCAACGTCGCGGCAGAACTGGGCGATTTCGTGCAGGCGTGTGAGCACCACCAGCGGGCGCTGGAGGTGTTCACCCGTCTCGGTCTCGATCGTGAGGCCGCCTCCTGTGAGTTGAACCTCGGCAACGTCGCGGCACGCCTGGGTGATTTCGTGCAGGCGTGTGACTGCTATAGGCGGGCGTTGGGGGTGTTCGCCGGTCTCGGTCTCGATCGCGAGGCCGCCGACTGCGAGTACAACCTTGGCTACGTGGTGAGAGGCTTGGGTGATTTAGTGCAGGCGTGCCGGCACTACCGGCGGGCGCTGGAGGTGTATGCCCGCCTCGGTCTCGACTACGCGGTCGCGGGCTGTGAGCACCAACTCGACAACATCGCGGCAGAACTGGGCGATCTTGTGCAGGCTTGCGAGCATTGTCCGCAGTGTGGGACTTGTTCACGCGACTCGGGGTGAACCAGGATGCGGCGCGGTGCCGGAAGGGTATCGGGACGCCTTATGCCCTGAACTCCAGTTTCGGATGGCCGGGACGGCTCAGTGGTCACCAGGTGCCAGCTTGTCGAGGATCCGGCTCAGCTCGGCGCGATCGTGGGCGTCGAGCGGGGCGAAGAAATCGGCGGCCTGGGCGTCGCGGGCGGCGGACATCTCGTCGAGCAGTTTGCGGCCGGCGTCGGTGAGCAGGACGCACACCGCCCGGCGGTCGGCGCCGTCGGCGACGCGTTCGACGAGGTCACGCGACTGCAGCCGATCGACGACCTCGGTGGCCGAGCGCGGCGCGATGCGCAGGGCCTTCGCGACGTCGCCGAGGCGGGGACGGCCGTCGGCCTCGTGGTCGATGACGCGCAGCGCGCGGAACTCGTGCGGCGACAACCCCCACGGTTCGAGGGCCGAGAACCAGCGTCGGCGCAGCCCCCGCGACGTGGACATCACGAGGTCGCGAAGCTGCTCGGCCGATACGTCCGTCATGGTGACGGAGCCTACCTCACTTGACAGCTACCTCATGTTGAGGCAACCTCAGTAAAGGCTTGCCCCGACATCTGAGAGGGGTGGTGCAATGACAAGCCCTCCATTCGGCGGACCCGGCGGTGGTCGTCCCACGCGTGCCCGCAAGGTCGATCCCGCCGACCGTGCCCAGCTCGAGGAATCGCCCGTCAGCCTGCGTAGGATCGGCGCGCTGTTTGCGCCCTACCGCTGGCAGATCGCGGTCGTCGTCGCGCTCATCGTGGCGTCGTCGGCGATCTCGTTGGCCAATCCGTTCCTCGTCCGTGAGGTCATCGACCGCGCGATCCCGGAGCAGAACGTCAGCCTGCTGGTGTGGGCGGTCGTCGCGATGCTCGCGATCACCGTCGCCAGTTCCGTGTTCGGGGTGGTGCAGACGTGGATCTCGACGACCGTCGGGCAGCGGATCATGCACAACCTGCGCACCCGGGTGTTCACGCACCTGCAGCGGCAGTCGCTGGGGTTCTTCACCCGTACCCGCGGCGGCGAGATCCAGTCGCGGCTCACCAACGACATCGGCGGCATGCAGACCGTGGTGACGTCCACGGCGACGTCGATCGCCTCCAACGTGACGACGGTGATCGGTACCGCGATCGCGATGGCGGTGCTCAGCTGGCGGCTGTCGCTGCTGTCGCTGATCGTGCTGCCGCCGGCCATCTGGCTCACCCGCAGGGTCGCGCTGATGCGGCGCGAGATCACCGCGCAGCGGCAGAAGACGCTGGCGGACATGCAGACTCAGATCGAGGAGAGTCTGTCGATCAGTGGCGTGCAACTCGGCAAGACGCTCGGCGCCGGGCCCGCACTGTCCGAGCGGTTCTCCGAGACGTCGACGCACCTGGTCGATCTCGAGGTCCGCTCGCAGCTGTCCGGGCGGTGGCGGATGGCCACGATGAGCATCATCTTCTCCGCGATCCCCGCGCTGCTGTATCTCGCGGCGGGGCTGCCGGCGACGTCCGGCGGCATGACGATCGGCACCCTGGTGGCGTTCACCGGACTGCAGACGACGTTGTTCCGCCCGCTGATGGGTCTGCTCGACGTCGGTGTGTCCGTGACGAGTTCGCTGGCGCTGTTCAGTCGGATCTTCCAGTACCTGGACCTGCCGGTGGAGATCGACGACCCGGAGAAGCCTGTCCCGATGCCGCGGGAGAGGGTCGACGGTGCGGTGCGGTTCGAGCGCGTCGGCTTCCGCTACGAGAATGCCGACCGCGACGCCCTCACCGATGTCACGATCGACGTGCCGGCGGGTTCGTCGCTTGCGCTGGTCGGCGAAACCGGTTCCGGCAAGACCACTCTGGCGTCGCTCGTCGCGCGCCTGCACGATCCGACGTCGGGTGCGGTGACGATCGACGGCGTGGACCTGCGCGATATCCGGCTCGCGGAGTTGTCCGAACTGGTCGGTGTCGTCTCGCAGGAGACGTACCTGCTGCACGCGACGATTCGGGAGAACCTGCGGCACGCCCGGCCGGAGGCGTCGGACACCGAGATAGAGGCCGCGGCGAAGGCCTCGCAGGTGCACGAGCTGATCTCGTCGCTGCCCGACGGCTACGACACCGTCGTCGGCGCGCGCGGGCACCGGTTCTCCGGCGGTGAGAAGCAGCGCATCGCGATCGCCCGAACCCTGTTGCGGGACCCGCGGATCCTGGTGCTCGACGAGGCCACCAGTGCGCTCGACAACGAGACCGAGCGGGCCGTGCAGGCCGCGCTCGACGTCGTCAGCCGCGGCCGGACCACGATCACGATCGCGCACCGGCTCTCGACGATCCGGGACGCCGACCAGATCGCGGTCCTCGACCACGGCCGGGTCGCCGAGCGCGGCACCCACGAGGAGTTGCGCGCGCTCGGCGGCCGCTACGCGTCGCTACTCGCCCGAGGCCGCGACGCCGGCCCGACGGCCGAAGAAGGTGCCGTCACCGAGCGAGGTGCCGCTGATGTAGCCCCACGAGTGCAGACCCGACGTCGCGCGTCCGGCAGCGAAGAGGCCGGGGATCGCGTCCCCGTCGAGGTCTAGGACCCGGCCGTCGACGGTGGTGCGCAGGCCACCGATGGTGAACACCTCGGCGCCGCCACCGCCGGTTCCGCCGTCGCCGTACTCCGGCGGCGCCATGCCACGCTGGACGTCGATGGCCGCGAACGGCGACTGCAGCGGACGCAGCCAGCGCGCCGACTTGCGGAAGTAGGGATCCTCGCCGTGCTCGGCGAAGCGGTTGTACTCGCCGACCGTGTTCTGCAGTGCGCCCTCGGGCATGCCGATCTCGCGCTCGAGCTCCTCGAGCGTCTCGGCGACGAAATGCGGCTGCACGCCCCACCGTTCGTCGACCGGAACCTCCTCGTACGCCTGCTCGTCGAGGATCACCCACACCTTCAGGTTGTGCTTGAACAGTGCCGCCTGGCCCACCAGGCCGGGGTAGACGTCCTCGTTGATGAACCGCTGGCCGACGCTGTTGACGATCATGCCGCGCACCATCATTCCCGGCACCAGCGAGATGCCCACCTGACCGGCGGACATGTGCTTGACCGCCGCGCCGACGGCCTGCGCCATCACGATGCCGCGGCCGTCGTCACCGCCGTCGCTGTTGACGCCCAGACCCACCAATTGGGGCGCGTGCTGCGCGAGCATCTCCTTGTTGTCGGCGAATCCCCCGGTCGTGACGATCACGCCGCGCCGGGCACGGTAGGTGACGGTGTCGTTGAAGTGCCGGGCGACGACGCCGACGACGCGGCCCTCCTCCACGATCAGGCGCAGCGCGGTGGTGTCGGCATGGATCGCGATGTCGGTCTTGTCGACCGCCTCGCTCAGCACTGCCATGAGCACCTTGCCGCCGAAACCGTCGGAGGTGACCCGGTGCCCGCGCGGGGCCGGCTCGGCGAGTTCGTAGAACGGATAGGAGTTCTCGCCCATCCACATCAGACCGTCGTCGGTGGGCGGCACCCAGGTGGGGGAATCCCACAGCGACGGCTTGAACGGCACACCGTGGTCGACGAGCCACTGGTAGTGCGCGACGCTCTCGCGGCTGTAGAGGCCCACCTTCTCCTGATCGGCGTCCGGGCCGAGCGCGGCGAGGAGGAACTTCTCCATCGCCTCGGCGGTGTCGGTGAAGCCGCACGCCTCCTGGATCGGGGTGCCACCGCCGAGGTACATCTCGCCGCCGGACAGCGCCGACGATCCGCCGCCACCGCTCTGCCGCTCGAGCAGAACCACCTCGGCGCCCGCGGCGTTCGCCTCGAGTGCGGCCGACGCGCCGGCGCAGCCGTAACCGATGACCAGTACATCGGTCTCGTGGTCGTAGGCGGCTATCTCCGCGGCGTCGATCGGGGTGACGGGTACGCGTGCGCTCATCCGGTTCTCCTGTCGTGACACTGACATGACTGTGGTGCCGGTCACAGTAGGATCGCGATGTCGGGCCGAGAAGGTGCCTTTCCGGTGAGCGGGAACGGGGCCGAAACGGGTTTCCAATTCTCCTGGGCTGTAGCGCTATCGAAGGGTCATCCGCAGCGGCAGAGATGCGTGACGACGCACCATGAGGCTCGGCACCCATTCGGCTCCGTCGTCGGCGATCGAGAACGACGTGGTCCGCTCGAGCAGAGTCGTCAGCGCCGCGAGCGCCTCCATCCGGGCCAGCGCCGACCCGACACAGAAGTGGATGCCCTTGCCGAACGCCAGATGGCCCTTGAGGTTCGGTCGGTCCAGACGGACGGTGTCCGGGTCCGCGAATGCTGCCGGGTCGCGGTTCGCTGCGCCCCACAGCAGCAGGAGGTGGCTGCCGGCGGACAGCGGGATGCCGCCGAGGGTGGTGTCGGCGACGACGTGCCGGTGATGCCCGCGGAACGGCGACTCGAGCCGGAGCGCCTCGTCGAGGAAGGCGTCGATCAGCTGCGGGTCGTTCCGGAGCCGGTCCTGCAGTTCCGGATCCGTCGCGAGGATCCGGGCCGCGTTGGCGATCAGGCCGGCCGTCGACTCGCCGCCCGCGCCGACCAACTGCACCAGGATGAGCACGGCGACGTCGTCGGTGAGGTTGCCCTCGTTGCAGGCGTGGGCCAGCACGCTCAGCAGGTCGGTCTGCGGATCCTGCTTTGCGGCAGAGAATTCGGTGTAGAGATAGCCGGTGAGCGCGGCCGCCGAGGACACCAACGTCGGGAGCCGGTCCGTGGTCACGACCCCGCCGAGCATCTCGGTGCTGTCGTACGACCACGACAGCAGTTGCGGAACGTCGCTCTGCGGCAGCCCGATCAAGCTCGCGACGAGAGCGAGTGGCAGTGCGTCGGCCATCTCGCGCGCCCACTCGAAGGTGCCGTCGGCGCGCAGTTCCGCGTCCCAGAGTTCGTCGATGAGCGTCCGCACCGTCGGGCCGAGGGTGCGGATCCGCTTGGCGAGTTGCGCGAGAACGAGTTTGCGGTGCACGGCGTGCGAGGGGTCGTCGGCGGTGGCGAGCACATGGACCGCGCGACCGCCGCCGTCCATGTCGAACGTCACGGGCGGGCCGTCGGCCTGCTGCACCATCACCCCGGTGAGGTTCGACGAGAAGTCCTCGGGACGGCCCAGCGCCTCGGTCACCAGATCCCACGACGACACCAGGTGGAACTCGGTCCCGGGGACCCGGTACACGGGGTCGTGCTCGCGCAGCGTCGCGTACAGCCGGTACGGGTCGTCGAGGTGGACGGGGTCGAAGATGTCGAGGCCGTCCAGTGGCGTCGCGGTCACGGATGCCGTCCCTTCGGCGGTGAAACGTGTTGCGGTGATGCCACCGTCCAGCCTGCGACGACCCGGTGTCAAGGGGTGCCGGTAAACTGAGAAAACACTTTTGACGTGCGTGAACGGGGTGTCTCGAGGCCCTGTTCGGTCGGCGGTGTTGCTGCAGATGGTGACGGTTTCGTGTTGTAGACGAATCTGACTATCTGTCTCACAATGAGACGACTGGGCATCGGTGATCGGAGGGTGGCGTGGCGCGCACGGACGACTGGCTCGCCGGTGGGAGTCGACGGGAACTCGCGGTCGCGCGTATCACCGCCGCTGCGACGGAACTGTTCCTCGAGCGCGGGTTCGATCAGGTCGGTGCGCTCGACATCGCCGAGCGCGCGGGGTGCTCGCGGGCGACGCTCTACCGCTACGTCGGTGGCAAGCCCGCGATCGTCTCGGCGGTGGTGTCCGCGGCCGCAGCGTCGGTCGCGGAAGACGTGGCCCGCGCGGTGGCGCACCTGAACGGCGCCGACCGGATCGTGGAGGCGATCCTGACGTCGGTGGCGGCGGTCCGGGCGAACGCGACGCTCTCGTACTGGTTCGCGCACACCCGCACCGGGGTGGCCGATGGCTATCTCGCGTCTTCCCCGGACCTGGCACGGTTCGCGACCACGCTCACGGGTGTCGCGGCCGACGATGCGGCGGGGAAGTGGATCGTCCGGATGGTCCTCACATTGCTGGCGTGGCCGGGCGCCGACGACGACACGGAACGACACATGGTGCGGCGCTTCGTCGCCCCGGCGTTCGCCACATAACATCGACGAGCATGAGCCACTGCGTGTTCTGCGCCATCGTCGCCGGCAAGGCGGAATCGAGCCTCGTATACGAGGACGAGCACACCATCGCGTTCATGGACATTCGTCCCTTCACGCCGGGCCACCTGCTGGTGGTGCCCAGGGTGCACGCCGCGGACCTCGCCGAGTTGGATCCGGAGGACGGGGCGCGCCTGTTCCGTGTGGGGCAACGGATCGCCGCTGCACTGCGGGGAAGTACGGTGGGTGCAGAGGGAGTGAACTTTTTCCTCGCTGACGGAGTGGTGGCTGGTCAGGAGGTGTTCCACGTGCATCTTCACGTCGTTCCCCGGACGGCGGGTGACGGGTTCGGCCTGCGCGGGCGCCCGACCGTGCCGCCGCGACCGGACCTCGACTATCTCGCGGGATCGATCCGCGGTCGACTGGGCGCTGCCGATGCCTGACGTGACGACGGCCTCGCCTTACCTGCACCAGCGTTTTCCCGAACTGGCGGAATCACTTCCGCATGTGCGCCTGGGGGCGTCTCCGACACCGGTGCGCAAGCTGGACGGCCTCGGTACGCGGGGCAGGATCTGGCTCAAGGACGACAGCCGCTTCGGCTCCGGTGGCTGGGGCGGCAACAAGGTTCGCAAACTCGAGTGGATCATCCCCGACGTCCTCGCGCGCAAGTCGAAGCGCATCATCACCGTCGGCGGGCTCGGAACCAACTGGGGCCTGGCGACCGCGTTGTACGCCAAGCAGTTCGGGATCGACACCGCGCTCGCGCTGATCGACCAGCCGGTCGACGACCACGTTCGCGCACAGCTCGCCCGGTTGCAGCGTTCCGGTGCCGTCCTGCACTTCACCCGGACCAAGGTCCGCACGTTCGCGTGCGCGCCGTGGCTCATGCTCCGGCACATGAAGGGCGGTCGGTTGCCGTACTACCTGCCGCCGGGCGGGTCCTCGCCGCTCGGTGCGCTCGGCTACGTCGAGGCCGCGCTGGAACTGGCCGCACAGGTCGAGGCGGGGGAGATCCCCGAACCGGCACACATCGTCGCCCCGGTCGGATCCGGTGGCACCGTCGCGGGACTGCTTCTGGGACTGCGGCTCGCCGGGCTGCGCACCGGGGTCGTCGCGGTCGTCGTCAACGACACCCTGCCGCTGGGCGAGCGCGAGATCCGCGATCTGGCAGGGAGGGCCGAATCGCTGCTGCGGCAACGTGGCGCCGACCTCGGTGACGTCGACCTACGGTCGGCTCCGCTGACCGTGACGCGCGAATACCTCGGCCCAGGATACGGATACGCCACCGCCGAGGGACGGGCCGCGCAGCGCGTCGGTCACGAGTTCGGCATGCCGCTCGATCCCGTCTACACCGCAAAGGCATTCGCCGGGCTGCTCGAGATCGATGCGCACAGCCCTGACGGGGACGGGCCGATTGTCATGCTCGACACCTTCGGTCCGCGTTCGGACTGACCGATACGGTGGGGCCATGAAGTGGTGGCTGCTGGCGGGTGCGATCGTCTGTGAGGTCGTTGCGACGTTGTCGCTGCGTGCGGCTACCGACCATCCCGCGTGGTACGCGCTGGTGGTGACGGGTTACGTCGCGTCGTTCGGGTTCCTGTCCGCGGTTTTGAGGCGCATGGCAGTCGGGGTCGCGTACGGAATCTGGGGCGCCTGCGGAATCACGATCACGGCGGTGGCGGCCGCGGTCATCTTCGGGGACGCGCTGACCGGCCTCATGGGATTCGGGATCGTCCTCGTCATCGCGGGGGTTCTGGTCGTCGAGCTGGGCGCGCAGGCGGCCGAAGAGGCGCGCGCCGCCGGCGATTCGGAGCTTCGGGAGCCGGTGCAGTGACCTGGATTCTGCTCGTTGCGGCGATCGTCGTCGAGGTCGCGGGAACGTTGTGCCTCAAGGCTTCCGACGGTGGCCGACGTCGGTGGTGGCTGTTGCCGACGGCCGTTGCCTACGTCGCCGCCTTCGGTCTCATCGCCGTCGTACTCGATCGGGGGATGGCGGTCGGCGTCGTGTACGGCATCTGGGTGGCGTGCGGCGTCGCGTTGACCGCGATCCTGGGTCGCGTCATCTTCCGTGACCCGCTCACTCCGCGGATGGGGCTCGGTATCGCGCTCATCATCGCCGGGGTGCTGGCGATCGAGTTGGGTGCGGCGTCGGCCGCGTAGTCGTCGAGCCTTCTGTCTCGGTCAAGATCGGCAAATATGGACTCATGTCCAGAATGGTGTCGACCTCCGGTTCTTCCGCGTGGTAGAACATGTTCCAGTTTGCTACTGGTTCGTGGCGGGTGTGGCCGAGTGACGGGTGCTGTGCCGGCCACGCTCACCGAAGGAATTCGATGCACTGGTACACCGGAAATACCGTTTATGACACCGTCCTGACCTGCGCGTTCGCCTTCGCGGCCTTCGTGATCGTCGGCGGGTTCTTCGCCCAGAGTTCGTACGGCCGCTTCTCGTCCACCAACCTCGGATTCAACCTGAACCCGAAGCTTGGGTGGTGGCTCATGGAGATCCCCGCGACCGTCGTCTTCGCGGTGTTCTACCTGACCGGCCCCAATCGGTTCGAGCCCACGTCGCTGGTTCTCGCCGCGGTGTGGCTGCTGCACTACGCGAATCGCGGCTGGTTCTTCCCGCTGTCGATCCGTCAGGTCCCGGGCAAGCGCAGCACGTTCAACGTGTCGGTGATCGCGATGGGCGTGATCGTGACGTCTATGCACGGCTACCTCAACGGCGCGTTCTTCAGCCACGACTACATGAACCAGTACGACACCGCGTGGCTCACCGACCCGAGGTTCCTGATCGGTCTGGCGGTCTACCTGTGCGGCTTCGCGCTGCTGGTCAACTCCGAATCGATCGTCCGCAACCTACGGGACAAGGCCAACCCCGGCGCGACCGAATACCGCATCCCGATGGGCGGTGGATTCCGATTCGTCTCCAGCCCTGCCTATCTCGGTGAGTTGATCGCGTGGGCGGGCTTCGCACTGTTGACCTGGTCGCTTGCGGGTGTCGTCATCTTCCTCATCACGGCCGGCAACCTGATCCCGCGCGCGATCGCCACGCACAAGTGGTACCGGGACAAGTTCGTCGAGTACCCGAGCGATCGCAAGGCGCTGGTCCCGGGCCTGGTCTGATCCGACGGTTCCCGGATTGGGTTGGATCCCAACGCGCTCGAGCGCCATCGCAATAGCCCCTACTTTGACGCGACGGAACATTGCTGCGGATCGTGGGATCGGGTTTCGTTCGACCCGGACTATCAGACGATGGCGTTGGATTCGTTCGTCCCTCTTCTCCGAGGGGTCTTTTCCCGGCCTGCGACGGGCACCCGTCTTGTCGGCGGCTGGAATCAATTTCATTCGATGGTCTCCCACTTCAGCCCCGAGGTGGATCCGGTCGTGACGGTCAGCAGCTTTGCCGGAGGGTGCGTACGGCCTGGCCAACGACAACGCCAGATCGAAGAACTCGCAGTCGAGGCCTCGAATCCAGCTCTGTCGCAGGAAGTGCGGCCGCCTATGTGTAACCTGATGAGCGTCAACAGTCTTGACTTCGAAAGTGACCGGCAATGAGAGTATGCCGTGCGTCGATCCAGGCGTCCTCGACGTTCGTCATCCGTGACCAGTATCCATTCAGCGGCGGTTCCGGCTGGCGACGATGGTGAATTCGCTGACTGCGTGATGAGCTGGCCACGTCCGTGCTGGAAGGCCTGACGTAGTTCGTTTCCGCGCACCCGAGATCAGTAACGATCGACCTGCATCGGCAAGTGCCCTGGTCGCCCAGAAGGCCTGGGCGACCGGGGCACTCCCGTTTCACGACCAAACACTCGAAGCGTCAGGTAGGCGAATGCCGGTAGTAGTGACATCCTCGGCCGTCACGCGTCTGTCATCCGACGATATTGCCGAACTCGGCTGAAGGAACCTCGTTGGAGAGGAACGTATCGCGATGGAGGCTCTCGCATCGTTCCTTCAGCGCCATGGCCGTCTCGTCGAAGGCACGCTTCACCCACTCGCCGCTTTCTGCCATGATCTGGTGCGCAACCTCACCGAGGAAGGCGTCCGTGGAGTAGTAGCGACAACGATCCTCCGCGAGGTGCTCGATGATCTGGTCGCGTCGGGCGGCATCGCGGCAGTCCGGGGTCGGTATGAGCTCCCACGACAGCAGACGCTCCGGCACGACGGCACACACGTACTCCGTGTATGGATAGGTTCCGCCGCCGCCGGTGTAGTCGGCCAGCGTCATCTCCACGGGCGCACCGATTTCCAGCGTCGAGTTCACCGCTACACACAGGGGGTTCCAGACCGGATAGTTGTCGAGGTCCGTGAGAACCTGCCACACGAGGGCCGCAGGCGCCTCGATCTCGACCGCGATGGATCGGACGAGTGTGGCCGGATCGTAGTCCGGGATCGGCAGTTCAGACATTCAACCTCCAGTAGTGAGTGATCTTGATCATCATCGATCGCCCCGTCCGGGCGATGTCCACGGGTTCGCAAGCGTTGTCATGCAGTGCATTCCGGAGGACCCGGCCCAGGGTCGCAGCACATTCGGCGAGTGTCTGCCGCATCTCGACGGGCTGCATCTCGGTACTCGCCCCGTCGGCCGAGTCGACACCGGTGCCGAATGCACGTTCGGAATCGAGGGTCACACGGTCGTTGGGGCGAATCTCGGGTAGTCGAGATAGCCCTCGACCCCACCGCCGTAGTACGAGTCCGGATCGGGCTCCGTCAGGGGCCACCCGTTCTGCATGCGCTCGACGAGATCGGGATTGGCGATGAACGGCTGCCCGAACGCGCTGAGATCGATCAGGTTCTTCTCCATCAAGTCCTCTGCCAGTTCTTGTGTCATGCCGCCCGCGAGGATGATCGTTCCCGGGTACTCAGCTCGGAACTCGGTGAGAAAATCAATTCCGACGGTGCGTCCGCCGGCCGGACGCTGATCGGCGAGATGCAGGTAGGCGAGGTTCCGGCGGGACAGTTCGGACGCCAGATACAGGTAGGTCTCGGCGGTTTCGGAGTATGAAGGCATGTCGAACAGCTCGCTGAACGGGGAAAGCCTTATCCCGACGCGGGTGGACCCGATCGCCTCACTCACCCGATCGACCGTCTCGAGGAGGAACCGAGCACGCTTCCGAACGGAACCACCGTAGCGATCGGTTCTCGTGTTGGCCGAAGGGTTGAGGAACTGCTCGAAGAGGTACCCGTTGGCGCCGTGCAATTCGACACCGTCGAAAGCGGCGCCCTTCGCGTTGTTCGCGGCGCGGACGAAGTCACGAACCACCCTGTCCACTTCTTCCGTCGACAACGGCCGGGGCGTGCTCACGTCCACGAAACCGATGGTGTCGTCGTCGACGAACGCGAACGTCTTGCACTCGCGGGCAGTTACGGCTCCGGCACTCACGGGTCGCTGCCGATCAGGCTGAAGCGACGTGTGGGACAGTCTGCCGACATGCCACAGTTGGGCGAAGATTCGGCCGCCTTCCTTGTGGACGGCGTCGGTCACCGTTCGCCAGCCGGCAACCTGTTCCCCGGACCAGATTCCCGGAACAAGCGCATAGCCTTGCCCTTCGGGGGAGATCGGCGTGCCTTCGGTGACGATCAACCCTGCGGTTGCGCGCTGGCGGTAGTACTCAGCAGTATGTGCGCCGGCAATGGTGTCGGCGCTGCGAGCGCGCGTCATGGGGGCCATCACTACGCGGTTCCCCAGTACGATGTCGCCGAGCCGGTATTGATCGAATAGCCGAGTCATTCACAGTCTCCTTCTGAAAAGTGGTTCACAGACGAGTGGGGCACCGGTTCTCGATCTCGACGGGCCCCGGATCGGGCGCGGCAGGCGTCCGAGTGCGTAACCTTCGGCGGTGTGGGCGGACTCAGAAGCCCGACATGTCGTACGGGTACTTGTTGGTGGCTCCGCCGTCGACGACCATGACCTGTCCGGTGATGGTTCGGGCGTGGTCGCTCACCAGGAAGGCGAGCGCGCTCGCGACGTCGGAGGGCATCGTCACCCGTTGAAGCGGTATCTGGGTGCGGGTGTTCTCGAGCGCATCGGCGTCGAGGATCGTCGAGATCCGCGGCGTTAGAACGAATCCGGGAGCCACCGCATTGACACGGATACCGGAAGGGCCCAGCTCGATGGCCGCCGAGCGGACCAACGACCCGAGTGCCGCCTTGTACGCGCCGTAGGCGGCGTGTACCGGGGCGCTGCCGATTCCGGACACCGATGAGACGAAGGTGATGGAGCCGTCGCCGCGGATACGCAGCGGAGTGCCGAAGTGCCGAAGCGCGAGGACCGCGTGGCGCAGGACGATGCCCTCCTCCCAAAGCCAGTCGTCGTCGGTGATCTCGAGCAGCGGACCATAGCGTGCCATGCCGATGACATCGACGACGCCGTCGAGCACGCCCGTACGCTCGGCCAACGCGGCCATGCCGGCGTCGTCGGTGGCATCGACCTGGAGGGCAGTGGCCGCCGCACCGATCTCTTCGCACACCTGGGCGGCGCGGTTCCGATCGACGTCGACGACGATCACGGAGGCGCCGAGTTGAGTGAGCGCATGAGAAGTCTGCCGCCCCATTCCCTGTCCGCCACCGAGTACGAGGAATCGGCGTTGCGACAGGTCGAACCGGTTGCGGTAATCGACGATCCGGTCACCGTCGGAGCGGTCGACAGACATGGCAGGGTCCTGAGTCATACGTACTCCGATCTGGGGCGGGGTGCGGCTTCCGGGGCCGGCCGGCTGATCCGGATGCCGATGTCCATGACGGCGCGGGCTTGACAGATACGGGCCACGAACAGTGAATGTCACACCGGCTTCGAAGGCAGCGGGGACTCTCCTGCCGAATCCGTCTTGTCGGGCTCGCAGTCGCCTGTCATGAGCGTTCTTGCGGGCGCAGCACTGCTGTTGCTGTTGGGCATGGTGGCAATCACCACCATGCCCAACAGAGCCGCGCCGCCGACGACGATGGAGGCGGCATAGGGGTTCCCTGTCGCCGCGGTGAGCTTTCCTGCCAGGTAAGGCCCGAGTCCGCCACCGAGCGCCGAACCGAGACCGAATCCGATCGCAGCGCCGGTGTAGCGAACCGCGGCAGGGAAGGCCGACGTGAGTGTCGCGTACACGGGCACAGCAGAGGCTCCAGCCAGGCCGACGAGGAGCATGTGACCAAGCGCGGTGACGATCAGGTTCCCGCCCGTCGCCTTGATGACGTACATGATCGGGAACATGGTCACCAGGATGATGCCCAACGCCAGCATCATGGTCTTCCTCCGGCCGTTCCGATCGATCATGAATCCGGCCGCGAATCCCAAGACGATGGCGAAGGTCGATCCGGCGGTGGCCAGCCAAGCGGTGGTGCCGGTGGGAATCCCGACCTCCTGATGCAGGAACAGCGGCATGTACGCAGGAATCACGTAGCCGATCGCGAGAACCGATGTGCTGATTGCGATCACACGCGAAAGCGTCCCGGGATACCGCTTGACGACCAAACGTAACGGGGCGGACTGGACCTCGTGCTTACCGGCGAGCTTTTCGAACTCAGGCGATTCCTCGAGCCGCGTTCGCAGATGCAGTACGTACATCATGAGCGGCAGAGACATGAGGAGGGGAATGCGCCAGCCCCAGCTGGCCATTGCGTCCTCGGACGACAGGGAGGTGGTGACGGCGACGACCAGCGGCGCGACTGCGGCGCCGAACGCGAATCCCGACGGAGTCATCGCGCTGAGGAAGCCGTAGTTCTTGGTAGACGCATGTTCGGTGACGAACGTGGCCGAACCCATCTGTTCCCCGCCAGCGAAGAATCCCTGCAGCAGACGCGTGAGAACGAGCAGGACAGGAGCCAGAATTCCGACGGCGGAGTGCGTCGGCAACAGCCCCATCAGGATGGTGGCGCCACCCATGCCTGAGATAGTGAGGATCAGTGCGAAGCGTCGACCGTAGCGGTCCCCGATTCGTCCGAAGACGATGCCTCCGATCGGGCGTGCGAGGAATCCGGTGCCGAGGACCGCGAGCGAGCTCAGTATCCCGGTCGTAGGGTCGTCGCTGGGAAAGAACTTGGGAGACAGGTACGCGATGAGAAAGGTGAAAACCATGAAGTCGTAGGCTTCGACGGCGGTTCCGAAGAAGCCGGCCATCGACGCCCTGCGAACCAGGCCGTGTGATGGCGTGTTCTCAGATGAGCTCATTTTGATCCTGTTCGACGTGACGTTCGTGTGATGACCAGGGAAAGTTCGATCCTGCATTCGAGCAGCCGCATCCCATTCGCGAGGTTGCGTGGTCGGTGCCCTTCGTTACGGTCGGGGCCGACTCCTGCGCGCCGGACGAGCGCCTCCAACGCCGATGACCATCATTTCCAGTCTTCTTTGCTGGGCCCACCCGCGGAGGGTCGTCGATGCCGCCGCCGGCGAGGCTTCATTCGTCTCCACCGACTCGGGCGCGCCGATTGCGGAAGAGAGTCAGGATCTGATGTACGGCAAGTAGTTTCACGGTTTGCAGCGAACGTGCAGAGCGGCGTCGCCGCGAGAGCTCGTCCGGGTTTGTGGGTGACTGAATCGAGCTCATGCCCACGGGCCACCGACCGAAGCGCGGTGACCCCCGTCACTGTAGCCAGTGGCCATGGGTGCGTCAACAGGCGCGAGTGGGTGTCACCGTCCTCCGGTTTGCGCGGTGCCGGACGGCCTCGGCGGCACCCCTGGCACGAACACGTCCGTGACGACGGCTCCGAGCGGTTCCACGCTGAAGTGGTGACGACCAGAAGCTCCGACAGGAACCTGAGGTGAGGCCGGAACAATTCGTTCTTCCACGGTAGGTGCCAACCGCCCGCCTGCCGACGCTGACCGCGAATCGCTTTGCCCCTGAGCATGATAATGTTTGCGCCGTATGGGAAACCTTGGCGAGCTCGCTGCATCCGCCGCCGACGTCTGGACCACGCCGCAGGTGGCCGAGTTTCTGGATATCAGTCGTCAGGCGATCAACAAGCGTGTTCAGAGCAGGAAGATGCTCGGCTATCCGGGCGACGGAGTGACCATCTTCCCGGTATGGCAGTTCGACTTGGAGAATGGCCGGGTCCGTTCGGAGGTCCCCGAGTTCCTCGCGGCGTTTGACAAGGACATCGAACCGCACGCCATCGCGCGGTGGTCGATTACGAGAATCGACGGTTCCGGGCGGACGCCGGTCGACCTGCTGCTGAGTCAGGATTCCAAGGAGGATGCGCTCCGTTTGGCGGGCGAGTACGTCGCCGGTCCCGTCGACGAGAGGTCCGCACCGGACGCCGAGTCCAGCCCCGAGCGCGCGGGGAAGGAGATCGCAGAGTGGACGCCGTCTCGTGCGGGGTCGACCGGCGCGCAACACGCGATCCTTCTCGCTGCCGCGGATCTCTTCTCGCGCAAGGGTCCGGCGAAGGTGACGCTGCGGGAGATCGCCGCCGCGGCGGATGTGTCGTACGGCCTGATCTATCGGTTCTATCGAACCAAGGAAAACCTGTTGGTGGCGGTGATGGAGTTGCTGGTCACCTACGGCGGCGAGCGTCTGTCCGAGGAGGACGACGCCTATGCGGCGATCGAGAACTCGTTCGGCGCCGATATCGACGCGGGCCAGTTCGGTCGTATGCTGACGTGGTCGATCTTCGAGGGAACCCGACCCGATCGCCTGCTCGGCGGAGTCCGTTCACGTGGCTATCGTTCACAGATCGACGCACTGTGGGAAAACCCGGTCGAGCCGCAAGTGCGGGCCGAGTTCGATTCGAACGTGCTGGCGTCTCTGATCTCGCTCGTCGGCGCGGTGTGGGATCTCTACGAGCCGTATCTCACCGAGCTCGCCGACAATCCGGATCGCAGCCGAGAAGATGTCCGGCAGGAAGTTACCGACATGCTCAAAGTCCTCATTTACGCGACCCGGCCGAACAGATAGGCGACTCGACGCGGTCGGGGAAGCCGAAAAACACGCGGAAGGCCCGTGAGGGCTCTCTCCCGCGTGTTCACCGGCGAACTGGGACGGTTGATGTCAGGACGGCATCAGCAGGACTCCGCGGTCGAGCTTTCCGTTTCGGGCATCGTCCATGAGGGACTCGAAGTCGTCCAATTCGTAGGTCTTGGTGACGAGTTCGTCGAGGAGGAGCCGGCCGGACCGGTACAGGTCGAGGTACTTGGGGATGTCAGCGCCCGGCCGCGACGAGCCGTAGCGGCAGCCCAGCACCGAGCGGTCCATGTAGAAGGTGGAGGCCGGGACCGACAGTTTGGCCTCCGGGCCGGCGACACCGAGCATGATCAGCTGTCCACCCCAGTCGAGCATCTCCATCGCGGCGCTGGTGATCGCTTCGCCACCCACACAGTCGAAGACGTGATGGGCCCCGCCGTCGGTGAGCTCACGGACAGCGGCGACCGTGTCTCCCGCGGTTGCGTCGATGAAGTGGCTGGCGCCGAAGAGACGCGTCTTCGGCGCCTTGTCGGAGTTGGTGTCGATAGCGATGATTGTTGCCGCGCCCGCGACTCGAGCAGCCTGAATGACGTTGAGGCCGATTCCGCCGGCGCCGATGACGACCACCGAGTCGCCGGGGTTCACTCGGGCCCGGTTCAACACCGCTCCGGCGCCGGTCAGTACTCCGCAGCCGACCAGACATGCGGTCGACAGCGGAATGTCCTTCGGGATCGACACCGCCTGCCCGGCCTGGACGACGATTCGTTCGCTGAAGGTCGAGAGCGTCGCGAAGCTGTGGATCGGGGTGCCGTCGAACTCGAAAGGCGTTGTCGCCTTCCCGAACGACTCGCGGCACATCGTGGGATGTCCGGAAGTGCACGAAGCGCACTGGCCGCATGTCGCCAGCGTTGACAGCACCACGTGGTCGCCGACTGCTGGCATGGTGACGCCCGGCCCGACGGCCTCGACGATTCCTGCACCCTCGTGTCCGAGGATCACCGGGACCGGGAAGGGAATCTTTCCGTTTATCACACTCAGGTCGCTCTGGCACAGGCCGCTCGCGACGATGCGGACCTGGACTTCACCGGGGCCGGGGTCGCGGACGGTGATGCCGTCAACCAGCTTGACGTCGGTGCCGTCGAAGACAATTGCTTTCAACCTCTGACCTCGCTGTTCTAGGAGAATCCACGCGCACACTGCGCGCAAGCGCAGAAGAGTGAAGCGGGAACCGAAGGGTGATGAGGAAAAACCAGGCCGCACTGCGGCTTTCGTCTCAACCTTGGTGATGCTAGGGGCGCAACAGTCCCACCGTCAAGCTTCCTGGAGGCCGGTCGGCGGTGCATGCCGGCTGCGTTGCCTCAGTGGTGCAGGTGTCCCCCTGGAGCGGAGACGTTGCCGTCCAAAGCTGTTCAACCTGTGACGATGATCGAACTCGCACGCTCTTGTTGACGGTCACGTAGCCACTGGCTACAGTGATGGCAGTCACGGTGTGCTGTCGAAGTGATCCGTGGACGTGATCGAGCTCCGGTGGAGTTGTCGTGCTGGCGCGCATCGTCAGTCGCGATCTGTGAAAGCCCTTGTCGTAGAGCAGCTTCTGCACACTTTCCCAAAGCGTCGCTGTTGCAACAGTTCAGGAGGATGAAGTGTCACCTATGGCGTTATCGATGAGGCCGACCGGGTGGTTCCAGCTCGGTTGGTCCGCCGACCTCGAAGTGGGCGACGTCAAACCCCTGCACTACTTCGGTCAAGATCTGGTCGCCTACCGCACCGAGGGCGGCCGCCTGGTGGTTCTGAACGCATACTGCGAGCACCTCGGCGCCCACCTGGGGCATGGCGGCTCGGTTGCCGGCGACGACATCCAGTGCCCGTTCCACGGCTGGCAGTGGAGTCCGGAGGGGCGTAACACCTGCATTCCGTATCAGAAGGCGACGAACCGGGTCCGCAGGATCGGAACCTGGAACACCGCTGAGCGCGACGGAATCATGTACCTCTGGCACGACGCCAACGGCGGAGGCCCGCTCTACGACGTGCCCAGCATCTTCGAGATGTTTCCCGGTTCCGGCTCGGCAAGCGAATACCACGAGTTGGGGGAGGCCGGCCGCTTCGAGACTGTCGAGCTGCCGATCCATCCGCAGTACGCCGCCGAGAACGGCGTCGACTTCGCGCACTTCAAGTACGTGCACCGTGCCGACGAGATCCCGACCGTCGTCAACCGGGAATTCGGTGAGTACGACTTCACGACCGAGCTGGCCATGAACTTCAAGCGTCGCGGGGCCGATGGCGAGATCGAGGTTGTCCCGGGCCGCACCAGGGCCTTGCTGCTGGGCGTGGGGCTGGGCTATTCACACGCCGATGGCGTCGGGTCCATCTGCTCACTGACAGCAGTGACGCCCGTCGACGACGAGCGCTCGGTCCTGCGGTTCTCCACCTGGGCGAGCAAGGAAGACGGCGAGGACGAATCTCGAGTGGCCAAGCGGCAGCGCAACGCGATCGGGCAAGTCAAGGCCGACATCGCAATCTGGGAGCACCAGCGATACACCGAGCCGCCCGGCCTGGCGACTGCCGAGGCCGCCGGTTTCCGTGACATCCGAAAGTGGGCTCGTCGCTTCTACCCCGAGGGGAGCCTCGGCCACGGCGCCGCCGAGCAGACCGCAGGCACGGACGAACTACAGGCGGAAAACACGTAATGAGAACTGCACTGTCACAAGAGCATGAGGCTTGGCGGGCCGAGATCCGCGAGTTCCTCGACGCCGAACTCTCGGAGGAGAACGCATTCAACCCGGAATTCGACGACGCCCCGGACCAGTGGGCGATCGCCGTCGAGTTCAGCAAGAAGGTTGCTGCCAAGGGGTGGATCGGACTGACCTGGCCGAAGGAGTACGGCGGCAAGGGATTGGCGCCGATCGCGAATCAGATCCTCCTGGAGGAGCTGTACGCGGCCGACGCGCCGATGATCAACTCGGTCGGTATCTTCCTCGCCGCGGGAACCATCCTGGTGGGCGGCACCGAGGAACAGAAGAAGCGACTGCTCCCGGATATCGCGAACATGCGGACCCTCTGGGCCGAAGGTCTCACCGAGCCGGAGGCGGGTTCCGACCTCGGCTCCCTCCGGACGAAGGCAGTCAGGGACGGCGACGAATGGATCATCACCGGGGAGAAGGCTTTCACGTCGTGGGGGCCGATGTCCGACGTCCTGTACGTGGCCGCCCGCACGGCGACCGACAATGCCGCGCGTGACGCGATCAGCATCTTCGTCGTCGATCTGAAGGATCCGGGCGTCACCCTGCACCCGATGCGCAACTACGGCGGCGGCGTGCAGTCGAGCACATACCTGGACAAGGTACGGGTGCCGGCGAACGCACTGATCGGCGAAGAGGGCAAGGGCTGGCAGTACATCATGCGCGCCTTCTACGCGTCGGGAACCGTCGAGCCGATCTATGCGATGCAGGAGAGTCGACTGCGTGACTTGCTCACTCACTGCAAGGCGATCCCCGGCAAGCTCGACGATCCGCACGTGCAGGCGGATCTCGCGAAGCTCGCCGAGATGATCCAGACGCAACGACTTCTCGCATACGAGATCATCGGCGACAACGCCGCGGGACGGCAGACGGCATGGGCAGGAGGCGCCCAGCAGGTCATCGCGAAGGAGTACGAGCCCGTCTTCGCTCAGATCTTCGACCGTGTCCTCGGACCGACGAGTCAACTCCGTGGCGAGTCGGCTGACGCGCCGATCAACGGAAAGCCCGAGGCGTGGTATCGGCAGTCGTTCGCGAACCACGCCGGAGGAACGTCCCAGCTCAAGCGGATGGTGCTCGCGACCCGGGGCCTCGGCCTGCCGCGATAGGAGAGATCATGGAACTGACATGGGGCGAGGACTTCGCAGCCCTCACCGATGTAAGCAGGTCGGTCTTCGCGCGCTACTCGCCGCTGGAAGACCGTTCGAACACCGTCGCGTTCGCCGATCAGGTGCGCCAGTTCGCGGAACTGGGCTGGTTGCAACTCGGCGACGCGAACGGAACCGACGAGGACGGAGCGGGCATCGGAACGATCTCGGCAGTCTTCGTCGAGATGGGTCGGGCTCTGGCCGAGACACCGCTGCTGGACCTCACCGTCGCGCGTGACGCCGCGACGCTGGTCGACACCGTGGCCGCCACAGAGCTGGCGAACCGCATCGGTGACGGCGAATCCGTCGTCATCCCGACCTTCCTCACCGGGAATTGGGGTTCGGCGGTCACCGTCGACAGCGGAACGGTGAGCGGTCGAGTGCTGGGAGTCGGCTACGCAGACCAGGCGGACAGCTTCCTGGTGCATGCCGTCGAAGCAGGTGAGAGCCTACTTCTGCAGGTCGACGCGGCTGACGCGAAGGTCGAGCCGATGCCGAATGTCGGCGGATACCCGATGTTCGGCGTGACGCTGGCCGGCGTCACCGTCATCGATGACCGGATCCTCGCTCGCGGGGCTGACGCGGACCGGGCGATCGACCGTGCGTCCCAGCGCGGCGCCGTCCTGCGGGCAGCGCAGGTGTACGGCGCCGGCATGCGCCTGCTCGACATGACCGTGGCCTACGCCAAGCAGCGCCATCAGTTCGGAGGCGCCATCGGACGCTTCCAGGCGGTTCAGTACCTGTGCACCGACATCGCCGTGCACACACACGTCACCTCAGCGCATACCCGCGCTGCGGCAGCCGCGCTGGACGCCGGCGGTGACGGTCGGCCGTACGTCGATCTGATGCGCAATCAAGCGGCGCTCACTGCCCGCGAGATGGTCCACTGCGCGCACGAGGTCCATGCGGGCATCGGCTACATGGTCGAGTCCAATGTCCACCTGTTCACCAATGCCGCCAAGCGCTGGCAGTACGACTTCGGCGACGCCGCTGAGGTCAATCGCTCGATCGTCTCGGCGATCACCCGAATCTACGAGGGAGCGTGACCATGTCGCTGATCGATTACAGGGTCGAGGACGCAGTCGGTGTCATCACTCTGAACCGTCCGGAGAGGCACAATGCCCAGAATGAGCCGATGCTCGAGGAACTCGACGCTGCGTGGCGTGCTGCGGCGATCGATGATGCGGTCAAGGTCATCGTCGTGCGAGCCAACGGCGACAACTTCTCAGCCGGACACGACCTGAAGTCGACGACCTCCGGCTACGAACCGTCGGCAGTCAAGAGCCAGCTGGAGAACGCGTACGGATGGGAAACCGAGTACTACCTCGGCTTCTCGCGTAGGTGGCGCGATGTGCCCAAGCCGTCCATCGCCTCGGTCAAGGGTGCATGCATAGCGGGCGCACTGAACGTCATCTGGCCGTGCGACCTCATCGTCGCCGCCGACAACACGTTCTTCAGCGATCCGGTCGCCAGGTACGGGATCGGCGGAGTCGAATACCACGCGCACACCTGGGAACTCGGCGCTCGCCGGGCGAAGGAGATGCTCTTCACCGCGCGCAGCGTCTCGGCGGAGGAGGCGTTCGCGGCCGGCATGGTCAACCGCGTCGTGCCGGTCGACGAACTCGACGCCCGGACGATGGATCTCGCCCGCGAGATCGCTCAGATGGACGCCTGGGCGCTGCGGCAGGGCAAGCGCGCCGTCAACCAGACCCTGGACATCATGGGTCAGCAGGCGGCACTCCAGTCGGCATTCGACATGCACTGGCTCGGTCACGCGAATTCCATGCTGACCACCGGCTACCCGCTGCTCACTCCGGATCCGCTGCCGGCGGAATCGAAGAAGGACCGTACGTGAACGCGGCCGATCGGATCAGCGACGCGACGTCGATCTGGTCCCTGCTCACCCGCCGTGTCGATGCGACCCCCGACGCTGTCGCACTGATCGACGAGAACGATCGCAGCGAGACGTTCGCCGGTGTGCTCGCAGCCGCTGAGCGTACGGCGGCCGGTCTGCTCGCCAAGGGCATCGAGCCGGGCGCCGTCGTCAGCTGGCAGCTTCCCACCAGCATCGACGCCGTCATTCTGAGCCTGGCGCTGTCGAGGATCGGCGCCGTACAGAACCCGATCATTCCGCTCTACCGTGGGCGCGAGGTCACGGCCATGGTCGAGCAGTGCGCATCGCAGTGGCTCATCACCGTCGGCGAGTTCCGCGGATACGATCACGGTCGGATGGCCGAGGAGGTCCGCGCGGCGGTGACCGCGCCGCTACAGGTCATGGTCCTCGCCGACAGTCTGCCCGAGGGCGATCCGGCCGCACTGGCGCAGGTCGAGTCCGGTGTGGACGAGATCCGTTGGATATACACGACATCCGGAACCACATCGGCTCCGAAGGGTGTCTGCCACACCGACAGCACGCTCGTTGCGGGAGGGCTCGGGATCGCCGAGGCCCTCGCGGTGACCCGTGCCGACACCGGAACGATTCTTTTCCCCTACGCGCACATCGGCGGACCCGACATGCTGATTGCCTCGCTGTCGAGCGGCATGGCGTTGGTCCTGATGGCGGTCTACGAACCAGTGGCTGCGGTCCGGCTGATGCGTCGACACGGCGTCACACTCACCGGCGGCTCGACCCCGCACTACTCCCTCCTCCTCCAACAGCAGAGGAGGACGCCGGGCGTTCCGGTGGTTCCGACCCTGCGGATGCTCACCGGCGGCGGTGCGCCGATGCCGGAGAAGCTGTTCCACGAGGTCTCCACCGAGATCGGCGTACCGATCCTGCACGGATACGGGATGACGGAGTCTCCGATGATCGCGTCGGCCCGTCCGACCGACACCATCGAACAGCTCGCGACGACCTCCGGGCGTCCCGTCCTGAACTGCGAGATCCAGATCCGGTCCGAGTCCGACGAGGTGCTGTCCGTCGGCGACACCGGCCGAGTGTGGGTACGCGGTCCGATTCTGTTCAAGCACTACATCTCCGACGTCGGCGTCGTCCGTCCGTTCGACGCCGACGGATGGTTCTTCACCGGCGACATCGGCAAGCTCGGACGTGAGGGCCACCTCACGCTCGTCGGCCGCGAGAAGGACCTGATCATCCGCAAGGGCGAATCGATCAGCCCGTCCGAGATCGAAGACGTTCTGGGTAAGCACCCCGCAATCGAGGAAGTCGCCGTGATCGGGATCCCGGACGAAGTCCGCGGGGAACGGATCTGCGCGGTGGTACGGATGGTCGACCATCGACAGAACCTCGAACTCGACGAACTGAGGGACTACTGCCGAGTGTCCGGCATCTCTCCCGCGAAGTTCCCCGAGCAGCTCGAGTTCGTCACGGAACTGCCCAAGACCCCGACGATGAAGATCCGCAAACAGAACTTGCGTGAGCGCATTCTCGACCGTCAGGTCGCAGCGCACACCGGTGCCTGACAGCCATCTGCCCGCAGTCGTAGGCAGCGCGGACGATCCGTCCCAGAACTCGACAGTGACGCCTATGCGTTCATGCCCAGGGCATGTACAGGAGTGAGAATGAAGCCCCAAATGCCAGACCGTAAGTTCGTGGAGCGCGCAGTCGCCGACGCCGATGTGAACGTCCTGCGAATGGCTCTGTTCCAGGTAACCCGCGATCCCGACATCGCCGCAGTGCACGCCGAGCGTGTCGCGGGCCTGGTGGCGGACACCGTGGTGTTCTCCGATGACGATACTGATCTGATCCGGTCCAAGGCCGTCGAGTACCTGATGTCCGGCGATCTCGCCGATGTTGATCGGACGCCGTCGGACGATGAGATCACCGATCTCATCCTCATGGCGGAGGCCCGACACTTGGCGTCCGACGATCTGCTCATGCGCCGCCGGATCCTGTCCTTCCCCGAGTGGCCCTTCCAACGGGAGCGGACGGGGGAGAAATGTGTCCCCGCCGGCTACTCGGTCGCGATCATCGGAGCCGGGTTCTCCGGGATCGCCATGGGCGTTCAGCTTGCCCGACTGGACATTCCGTTCACCATCTACGAGCGGCGCTCGGAAATCGGGGGAGTGTGGAGCATCAACACCTACCCCGACGTCCGTGTCGACACGCTCAGCGCGTCGTACGAGTACTCCTTCGAGAAGAAGTACCCGTGGACGGAGTTCTTCGCGAGCCAGTCCGAGGTACGCGCGTATCTCGACCATGTCGCACGCAAGCACGGCGTATACGAGCACATCGTCTTCGACGCGGACGTGACGTCCGCGCGGTTCGACGACGTCGCGAGAACGTGGGCCCTGACGGTGGCGGAGGCGGAGCAGTCGCCGACGACCGTCGTGGCCAACGTCGTCGTGGCCGCGAGCGGAATCTTTGCGACACCGCGCGAATTGCCGGTCGAGGGTGCCGCGGAGTTCGCCGGTCGGATCGTGCACACCACGGAGTGGGACGACTCGATCGACTACGCCGGGAAGAACGTCGCCATCATCGGCAACGGCTCGACCGGTGTCCAGTTGCTGTCGAAGGTTGCGAACGAGGCCGCGTCCGTAACGGTCTATCAGCGGACCCCGCAGTGGATCTCGCCGCGCGCGAAGTACGGCGAAGCGATCTCCGACGAGCTGCAGTGGCTCTTCCAGACGATGCCGTTCTACTGGAACTGGAACAAGTACATCGCCGGCTTCGCATCGAACGACCTTCGAGAGCTCCTCATCGCGGACGAGCAGTGGATCGCCGATGGTGGCGTTGTGAACAAGCGCAACGATGCCATGCGGGAGATGCTGGTCGGGTACATCCGTGACCAGGTGAACGACCGTGAGGACTTGATCGAGAAGCTGGTCCCGGACTATCCCCCGATGACCCGGCGTCCCGTCGTCGACAATCAGTGGTACGCCTCGCTCACCAGAGACAACGTCGAACTGGTGACGACACCCATCGAACGCCTCACCCCCTTCGCCGTGCAGACCTCCGACGGCACCGTGCGCGACGCCGATCTGATCATCGCTGCAGTCGGCTTCCAGACGGAGAAGTTCCTGTGGCCGACCGAGTACGTCGGTGCGGACGGGGCGAACCTGGAGGAGGTGTGGACGGTCCAGGGGGCCCAGGCTCATCTCGGGATGACCGTGCCGGGTTTCCCGAACCTGTTCATGCTCTACGGTCCCAACTCCCAGCCGGTCGCGAGTGGTGCGGGGCTGCCGATCTGGCTGGAGACCTGGTGCGGGTACATCGCCGAGGGGATCCTGGCGATGCTCGACAACGGGTACGCGTCGATGGAGATCCGGCGAGAGGCGTTCGACCACTACAACGAACAGCTGCACAAGGAGGCCTGCCGGCTGATCTACCTCTCGCAGACGAGCACGACGCGGAAGAACTACTACGTGAACCAATGGGGTCGCCTGCAAATCAGCGCTCCGTGGGACGGCGAAGAATACTTCGCGATGTGCGTGCATCCGCGTCTGAGTGATTTCGACTTCGCGAGCGCGGAGTAGGAACGCAGCGACGTACTCGCTCTCGAGCACGCCGTCGCTCGGCGAGGACCTGTAGATCACCGAGAAGCGGGTCTCGTCCCGGTATGGGACGAACCGGCCGTGCACCGTGAAATCAGCACTGGTGCAGGGAGTTCGACGGACGAAAGTCCGATTGAAATTGAGTTCTGACCGCAGTGCTCAGTCCGATTTGTCGTGCGACCGTCGCACGCGCTGAAGGAGGTTTGCCACACATGGGCAATCGAATGCAGGACAAGATCGTCATCGTCACCGGTGCAGCGTCGGGTCTCGGACGAGCCACTGTCGAGCTGATGGTCGCGGAGGGTGCCACCGTCGTCGCCGCCGACGTCAACGCCGAGGCCGGAGCCGCAGCCGCCGCTGCGGCGGGTGCGGACTTCGTGCAGACCGACGTCGCGGACTCGGCTGCGGTGGACCGTCTGGTCAGCGGCGTTGTCGAGCGCTACGGCCGGCTCGACGTGATGGTCAACAACGCGGGGGTGTTCGGCGGCAGCCCGCTGATCGACGCTCCCAACGAGGAAGTCGACCGCATGGTCGGAGTGAACATTCTCGGAGCCTTCTACGGCACCCGGGCAGCCGGTCGAGTGATGGCCGCGCAGGGTTCGGGCGCCATCGTGAACACGGCCTCGAACGGCGGCTCGCTGCCGACCGAGGGTATGGCCTTCTACAGCGGCTCCAAGGCCGCCGTGATCGGGATGTCGAAGGCCTGTGCAATCGAGCTCGCTCCCAAGGGCGTGCGCGTCAACACCCTTTCGCCGGGCACCATGCTGTCCGGGATGGTCCCGCCGGACCCCGAGTTCATCAAGGTGCTTCACGGGATCCAGCCGATCGGCTACGCCGCAGATCCTGCGCAGATGGCGACCGGCATCCTGTATCTCGCATCCGATGAAGCCGACTACGTGACCGGTCACGACCTGGTCGTGGACGGCGGTGCCACGGCCGGACGCCCCGCGATCGAGGGCGCGAAGTAGAGGAAAATCCGCAGAGGCGAGGCGAGCGAGGCAACCACGAGCTCGCTCACCTCGCGGGCACGGCATTCCGTGGTCGTGCCGAGCCGCCGGCCGTGTTGCAGATGTGAGGGAACGGAGCTGCGGCATGAAGTTCACACTGGAGTACCCGAGTGACGTCCCCCATGCGCACCCGAGCCTGTTCTCGGGTGCGTCGCTCGCCCGGATCAGTCGGCGCGCCGAGGTCTGTGGGTTCGACGCGATCTGTCTGGCGGATCATCCCGCGCCGTCGGCGAAGTGGTATCGCAACGGCGGTCACGACACGTTCGAGCCTGTGGTGGCGCTGGCGTTCGCAGCAGCGGCGACGACGTCCTTGACGCTCATGACAAATCTGTTCGTCCTGCCGTTCCGGAACCCGTATCTGGCGGCGAAGCAACTCACTACCCTCGACACCCTCTCCGGAGGCAGGTTGGTCGCAGGCGTAGGGGCCGGCTATCTGCGATCGGAGTTCGCGGCCCTGGGGGTCGACTTCGATCGCCGCGCCGCGCTGTTCGACGAGTCCATCGACGCACTGCGCCGAATCTGGACAGATCCGTCGACCCCGGTCGTCGGCGCCAACTTCGGCGGCACAGGTGAGATGCGGTTGCGCGAGACGGTTCAACGCCCGCATCCGCCGGTGTGGATCGGCGGGAACGGTGCGGCGGCGCGGCGGCGGGTCGCGCGATTCGGTAGCGGGTGGTGCCCGGTCATCGCTGATCCTGTTGTGTCCGAAGCGATCAGGACTCCGGCGATCGACGGCGTCGAGGCGTTCGGAGCCGCGGTCGACGACCTCGGCGATCAGCTCGAGCGAGCGGGTAGAAGCTTGTTAGAGATCGAGATTCAGGTCGAGGCGCCCGCCGTAGACCTCGAGGACGCCGCGTCGGTGGCGCGGTGGCATCGCGACGTCGACCGGCTACGAGATGCCGGCGCCACGTCACTGTGCGTGCACGCGGACGCGAGGTCGTTGGCGGCTTCCGAGGAGTTCATCGACGGATACCGTCAACTCATAGCCCGATGGGCGCGCCCGACGTCCCGAACGGTCGGCCTTGACGGAGATCTCCGCCAGCGATCTGGCCCCACATGGGAAATCACCGTCGATGAAAGGGATTGAGGAATGCGCGCTTTCCGGATAATGGCACCGTTGACTGCACCGACATGGGACGACGCTCCCGAGCCGACTCCGGGCCCGGGGGAGGTGGTGCTTCGGGTGTCCGCCGTCGGACTGTGCCGTTCCGATCTCGACATGCAGGAGATGCCTGCGGCCGCGGTCGAACCGGCTGGGTGGAAGTTCCCGTTCAGTCTCGGTCACGAGATCGCTGGAGAGGTTGCGGTACTGGGTGAGGGCGTCGATCATCTGAGCGTGGGCGAGCCCGTCGTGGTCCTGCCCGCGAGCAGTTGCGGACGGTGCTGGTACTGCCTGCGCGGCGCCCCCAACAACTGCAGCAAGGCAGGCTCCGGCCGTGGGTTCGGCGACGACGGCGGACTGGCCGACTTCGTGCTCGTGAAGAATGCACGTGACATCGTGCCGCTCGGCGGGCTCGACCCGATCCACGCCGCTCCGCTCGGCGATGCGGGCTCCACCGCCTACCACGGGGTCGACCGCATCCGGGGATCGTTGACGCCTGAGTCGACCGTCGTCGTGTTCGGTGCGGGCGGGTTGGGATCCTTTGCCATCCAGTTCCTCCGCGTCGTGAGTCCCGCCTTCGTGGTCTCCGTCGACATGTCGACGGAGAAGCTCGCAATGGCGCGAGAACTCGGTGCCCACGAGACGTTCGAGGGCGTGAACGACTCGACTCTCGATCGGATCCGCGAGCTGACCGACGGCCGAGGGGCCGACGCGCTCCTGGACTTCGTCGGGATCGACCAGACCATCGCGACCGGCATTGCCGCCGTGCGGCCCGGCGGCAAGTATGGTCTGGTCGGTGCGGGCGGCGGGCGTCTCGCGACGCCCGGCGAGTGGTTCCACCTGCTGCCGCGTGACGGCGAGGTATTCACATATCAGGGATCGACCGTGAGCGATCTCGAATCGGTGATGGCGCTGGCTCGGCGTGGAATGATCCAGAGCCCGGTCGAGGTGTTCTCACCCGACGACATCGAGACGGCCTACGGCAAGCTTCGAGACGGCTCACTGCGCGGCCGTGCCGTGATCGATTTCGCTCGTACCTGAATCGGCGGCCGAGCGCGTCGGACGAGCAGGCCGATGACTACCGCCGGAGGATCCGTAATCGTGTTGGCCCGCTTGAGTACTCAGGTGATCCTTGGCGGCTGCAGAGGAGTTCGTCGACGGATGCGGCGAGCTCATGTCCCCGGAACGGGTGTGCCGGCCGTCCTTGTCAGTCGAGCTGCACTGTCCCCGTCGGCGCGGGCTGCGAAACTGTTGACGAAGCGGTAGCCACTGGCTACAGTGACTCTGGTCACGGTGACCCCGCTCGGGTGTCCCCACTCATATCAAAGTCCCGCTGTGCGAGAGGCGCGTGAAGGCGCCAACTTCGCCAGGAAACAATCGCCGGGAAGATCGACATGATCGACGAACAAGGAGCCAATGTGAGTGCACGCAAGTCGAACTGGGGGCGATGGGGCGAATCGGACGAGAAGGGTGCGCTCAATCTGCTGACGCAGGAAACCGTGCTGGCGGCTCTGCGAATCCCTCGGACGGGCAAGCGATACAGCCTCGGCATCCCGATCCAGCGCTCCGGCGTTCCGAACATGGAGTACCGCGGCACTCCACAGCGATTGACGATGACCAATCACAGCGACGAGGCGATGGCACGTGCGAACGGCGGCGTTCCGGGCGTAGGCGCCCATGAGGATCAGCTGATCATGCCCTCGCACACCTCGACTCACATGGACGCGCTGTGCCACGTGTACTCCGAGTACAAGATCTACAACGGCCATCCGCACGACGGGGTCAGCCCGTACTCCGGCGCCGACAAGTGCGGAATCGAGAATGTCGATCCGATCGTCGGTCGCGGTGTGCTCATCGACGTCGCGGCGTCGAAGGGCGTCGACGTTCTACCCGCCGGGCATGTGATCACCCGCGAGGAGCTGGCGCAGGCGCTCGACCAGCAGGGCATCACCCTCGCCCCGGGCGACCTCGTGCTGATCCGCACCGGATGGCTCGCGGATTTCATGCAGTCGCAGGGAGAGCTGCTTCCCCAGCCGGGGATCGGCATCGATGCGGCCACGTACCTCGCCGAATGCGATGTCGCGCTGGTGGGGTCGGACAACTCGGCCGTCGAGGCGATCCCGTTCGATCAGGACGTGTACCTCGGCGGACACATCGTGCTGCTCGTCGACAACGGAATCCATCTCGTCGAGAACCTTCACCTCGAGGAACTGGCGGCGGACAAGTGCCACGAGTTCCTGCTCACCATCGGAGCGCTCGACATCACCGGCGGTACCGCAAGCCCCGTCACCCCGGTCGCTGTCGGCTGATCGCCCCGACCACCCACTGATTCGGATCGAGAGGAATCGCCACAATGACTCAGAATGCAGCTGCCAGTACCTACCGCTCGTCGCACGTCGGCCTCTGTGTGTCGGATCTGGAGCGCGCTCTGCGCTTCTACCGCGACGGTCTCGGATTCACCGAGGTGGCTCACTACGAGCTCGACGAGCAGATCCCCGAGGTTGACGCACCGTGCAGCCTCACCGCGACCATTATCGAGAAGGGCGGGCTGCGGTTCGAGCTGTTGGCGTACAGCAAGCCCGGCGTGATCGGCAAGCCCCACCACCGTCGTAACAATCTCGGACTCACCCATCTGTCGTTCTTCGCGGACGACATCGATGCCGCCGCCGAGGCGATGGTGGAGTTCGGCGGCACGCTCGTGCCCGACACTCGCGTCGGGCTGGACGATCCTCAGGCCGCGCAGTACGTCTTCGTCGCCGATCCCGATGGCAACCGGGTCGAGTTCATGTTCATCCCCGCAGGCACTGCTTGGTGAGCTCGGTCCACGTCGAACGAGACCTCGGCTCCGTCACCACGCACAAAGACTCCCTTTAGGACTCACCCCATGAACGAACGAAATGTCGGTATCTCCGATCCTCATTCCTTTGTCCCCTCCCGCAAGGTCGATCGGCTGGACTTGTTCCGCGAGAAGTATGCGGCCGAGCGCGACAAGCGGCTGACGAAGGACGGCGCCGACCAGTTCCAGGCGATCGACTTCATCGGAAAGTTCTCGGAGTTCGACGCCGATCCGCACATCGACGGTCCGCGCGAGTCGGGTCCGATGTCACTCGATCTGGACGTGCTCGTGGTCGGTGCCGGGTTCATGGGGATGACCGCAGGCATCGAGCTCGAGAAGATCGGGATCTCGAACTACAAGATCCTGGACGTCGCCGGCGATTTCGGTGGAACCTGGTACTGGAACCGGTATCCCGGTGTCCGATGCGACGTCGAGTCGTACATCTACCTGCCGTACCTGGAGGAGACCGGCTACGTTCCCACCGAGCGGTACGTCCGGGGCAGCGAGATCTTCGCCTACTGCCAGTCAGTGGCTCAGAAGTACGGTCTGTACGACCACGCCCTGTTCCAGACGCGTGTCACCGGCATGGAGTGGGACGAGGACGCTGCTCGTTGGATCGTCCGGACCGACAACGGCGACGAGTTCCGGGCGCGCTTCGTCGCCACTCAGAGCGGTCTGTTCATGCGTCCGCATCTGCCCGGCATCCCCGGAATCGAAACCTTCGCTGGTCACAGCTTCCACACGAGCCGCTGGGACTACGAGTACACCGGTGGCGACGACAGCGGAAACCTCGACCGTCTGCGCGGTAAGAAGGTCGCGATCATCGGCACCGGCGCTACCGGCCTGCAGGTGATCCCACAGCTTGCGGAGTACGCCGACGAAGTCGTCGTCTACCAGCGCACGCCCACGCAGGTGATGCCGCGTCAGAACGCACAGACGGACGTCGATTGGTTCAAGTCGCTCGAGCCCGGATGGCAGCGGGAGCGCCGCGCGGCGTTCGACAAGTGCGTGCAGGACCGTGCCACGGTCAGCGACGTCGACGACGGCTGGGTCAAGTTCGCCAAGTACCAGATGGACGCCGTGTACTCGGCCGGCGGGGACAATCCGACCCTCGAGCAGTACGTCGATGCGTTGGAACGCTCGGACTACGAGTGGAACGAGATGCTCCGCGACCGGGTCGACGCCGTCGTCGAGGACAAGTCGAAGGCCGAGAAGCTCAAGACCTACTACCGCACGATGTGCAAGCGTCCGGGCTTCAGCGACGAGTACCTGCTCGCGTTCAACAAGGACTCGGTCGACATCGTCGACACGGCGAGCACTCCGATCGAGCGGATCACCGAGACCGGGATCGTGGCGGACGGTCAGGAACGCGAGTTCGACCTGATCGTCTACGCGACCGGCTTCCAGGGCGGACGCACGTGGACGGACAAGGCGGGCTATGACGTGCTCGGCCGCAACGGAAACCGGCTTTCCAAGAAATTCGCGGATGGCATCAGCACGTTGCACGGATTCCTGTCGAAGGACTTCCCGAATCTGTTCCTGCTCGGCTTCACGCAGACCGCGACCATCACGAACATCGCCCACCTGATCGACGAGCAGGCGGCCCACATGATGTACGTGATCGACCAGTGCGTCTCGTCGGGCGCGCGGACGATCGAGCCGACGGCCGAAGCCGAGGAAGCGTGGGGCAAGGTCATGAGCGATCAGACCGCGACCCGCACCGACTGGCTGCTCACCTGCACTCCCGGTCTCTACAACAACGAAGGAAAGATCGCCGACGCGCGAAACCCGCTGGTGTCCGGTGTCTACGTGCCGGGCTTCCAGTACTTCGAACTGCTCGAGAAATGGCGCGGGGACGGCAGGCTCGAAGGCCTCGTCACTTCGCACTGAGTCCGTGCTGCCGACAAGCATTCATCACTACCAAGGAGACAGAAGATGACGGAGGCACCGGTCAAGATCGGCCAGATGCTCTTCACGATGGTCGACCCCACGCGCGGGCACGAAGTCGCCTACAACCGCTGGTACGAGCGGGATCACATCTACGCGGGCTGCATGATCGGCCCCGGCTGGTTCGCCGGGCGCCGTTGGGTCGCGCCGAAGCACCTCAAGGATCTGCGCTTCCCGGAGACGGGTCCGGTCGCGACCAAGACCGAGGACGGCTCGTACCTCGCGACGTACTGGGTCCACGAGCCCGAGATGGAAGATGCCGAGGCATGGGCCCGCACCCAGGTCGGCGCGCTGTACGCCGCCGGCCGTGGTTTCCCCGAACGTGAGCACGTGCACACCAGCCAGTATCTGCCGGACTCGAACGTCTCGGCGCAGGCAGACGGCGTGCCCCTCGAACTCGCGCTCGACCACAACTACCGCGGACTCGTCACGGTGATGATCGAGCCGGCCGAGGGCGTCGATCGCACTGCCGCCATCGAGACCATCAACGGCGTACCGGTCAAGGCGCTACTGGGCACCGGTGCTGTCGACCTGGTGAGCAGCTGGCGGATGAAGCCCTGGCCCGCCGATCACAACGTGCCGATGAAGATGGGTAACGACGGCGGAACCACCGAGCGCATCATGCAGCTGTGCTTCCTCGAGGGCGATCCGGTCGAGAGCTGGCAGCACATCGTCGACTACGCCGCCGCCGTCGAGGAGTCCGGTGCCGGGCGAGTCACCTTCGCGTCGCCGTTCGTTCCGACCGAGGTCGGAACAGACAAGTACACCGATCAACTCTGGTGATCATCGCGGATGCGCGGGCGCAGTTGTGCCCGCGCATCCGTATCTGCACTCGCGCTCATCATCGGGCGCGGCGAATCCGAGACACGACGAGCCGGTACTCGTCCCGTACATCTGTGAGGTCAGTGAAGAATGCTGAGCGGTGAGAAGATCCTGGTGACAGGAGCGGCCGGGCAGATCGCGTTCCCGATCGCGCGCGAGCTGGGCGCGGACAACGAGGTCTGGGGACTGGCGCGGTTCAGCAAGCCGGAAGACCGGCAGCGGCTCGTCGACGTGGGGATCACCCCGGTGAAGGGCGATGTCGGCAGCGGCGACTTCGCAGACCTCCCAACGGACTTCACTTACGTCGTGCACCTGGCGGCGAATCAAGCTCCGGGCTGGGACTACGACACGGCTCTGCGCGACAACGCCGAAGGCACCGGGCTGCTGCTTCAGCACTGCCGGAATGCGCGCGGCGCGCTGGTGATGTCGACTCATTCCGTCTACCGCCCGCAGGAAGACCCGATGTACGTGTTCACCGAGGAATCGCCGCTCGGCGAGTGCAACAGCACTCACAGCCCCACCTACTCGGTGTCGAAGATCGGCCAAGAGGCGACCGCGCGCCTCGCCGCGCGGGCTTTCGGAGTGCCGGTGACGATTGCGCGTATGAACGCATCGTATGGACCGAACGGCGGCCTGCCCGCCCTGCACGTCGACGCGATCGCCGCCGGACGACAGGTCACCACGCGCTGGGACCCGTGCATGTACAGCCCGATCTTCGAAGACGATATCAACAGCCAGGTCAGCAGCCTGCTCCAAGCGGCGACGGTTCCCGCAACCATCGTCAACTGGGCCGGCGACGAACCGGTCAGCGTCCAGGAGTGGGCGACATACGCCGGCGAGTTGATGGGCGTCGATGCGACCGTCGGCGTGGTTCCGATCGAGGGGACACTGCGGGGTTCGATCGCGGACACGAGTCGGCGCTTGTCCATCACGGGACCGTGCACGGTGGACTGGCGTGAGGGTCTCCGCCGGACAATCGCAGTTCGCCATCCGGACAAGCTCGTCGAGATCGCGCCCTCGTGATCATCGCTTCGTAAACAATTGCGGGAGAATACATGCCGACGAAACTGCACGATTCGCTGCCCGCCGAGCGGGGCGGTAGACCGGCGAGCCCCGAACTGCTGGAACGCCGTGCGAAGTTCGCCGCAACCGAAATCGACACCGCGCTGGGGGTCACGGCGGGTGATACGGACCTCGCCGGCGTACCGTGCCGAACCATCCGCGCCGGAGACCGCGCCACCGTCCTCTACCTTCACGGGGGCGGATACCGAATGGGCAGTCCGGAGGCGTACAACGCCTATGCCGCGGAGCTGGCGGCGGGCGCCGGGGCGACGGTTGTCGTACCGCGGTATCGGCTCGCGCCGGAGAACCCGTTCCCAGCCGGACTGCGCGATGCCCTCGCGGTCTACGAGGAGATCGCGTCGACGACGTCCGGGCCGATCGTCGTCGCCGGAGATTCGGCGGGCGCCGGTCTGGCCGCGGCGGTGGTCGTCGCCGTGGGCGCCGGCTACGTACGCGCTCCCGACGGGTTGATGCTGCTGTCGCCGTGGCTCGACCTGCACTGCTCGTCACCGTTCTACGAGACCGCGACCGACGTCTTCTTTCCGCTGGCGAACGCGGAGTCGGCGCGGGACGACTATCTCCAGGGAGCCCCCGCGGGCGACCCGTTGGTCTCACCGTTGCTGGCCGACCACACCGGCTTCCCGCCCACCTTGATCCAGGTCGGCGGCCACGAGGCGCTGGTCGGCGACGCTCTCGGACTCACGCGGAAGCTCGCGACCGTGAACGTCACATGCACGCTGGAAGTGATTGCGGATCAGGGACATACGTGGCCGTTGATCTACCCCGATCGAGGCGTCTCCATCGCCTCCATCGAGTCGTGTGCCCGGTTCGTCCGGTCGATCGAAGCCGGCAAGGCCACCGAACAGCCCTAGTGCGGCGGTCGCATTACGGGACCCGGGAAGCCATCGGCCGCGAATCGATCACCATATTTCATTTCTCGCACTTTCCTGGTGCGCAACATGACGCGATGGACACCCTTGCCGTCATGGTCTCACTCACACGCCGCATCCGAGATCTCGATCAGTGGCCCGACGGCGTTCGGACGGACAGGGCCGCCGGTTCTGTCGAGCTGCGCCGAATGGACAGGGACGCACCAGGCTCTCTCACCGTGCCGGCCCGAGGCATATCCACAACGCGATTCTCACGAGGTACTTCACCTACGAGTGTAAGGAACATCGATGGCACACAGCGCATCAACTGGCGCCCCCGAGCCCCAGGCCCTTGAACAGGGTTGGTCTCTCCGACTGATCTCGTCTCTGATATCGCTCGTCGTACTTCTCGAAGCACTCACCATGAACGCCAGCATGATCTCGACTGGGCTGCCGGCAATCATGACTCACTTTCACACCGATCAGGGAGGCTGGGTCCAGACCGCCTTCCTCCTGATTGCCGCGGTGATCAGTCCCACCTTGGGAAAGGTCGCCGACATGGTCGGCAAACGTCGCGTCCTGCTCATCTGCGTTTTCGTCGCGGCCGCCGGTTCGTTCGTCTCGGCAGTGGCCCCGAACTTCGCGCTGCTACTCATCGGGCGAGCGATGTCGAGCTTGCTCGTATCGTGCATGTTCCTCACATACTCACTCATTCGCGACGTCTACCCGGCGAAGACGGTCGCCATGTCGGTTGCCCTCGCCACCAGCGGCATGGGCATTGTCAGCATCGCGACGCCATTTCTGACAGGTTGGCTCATCGACGACTACGGATGGCGGTCGCTCTTCTGGTTCTTCACGATCATCCTGATCGTGGCGGGAATCTGCATCAAGCTCTCGACGGACGAGTCGACGTACCGCCTTCGGTCCAAGATCGACCTGATCGGTGCTGCGCTGCTGGGTGGTGCCATCGGAGCCATCCTGGTTGCGGTGAGTTTCGGTGTGGACTGGGGATGGACATCGGGAAAAACGTTGGGCCTGTTGCTCCTCGGCGCCGTTCTGATCGCTCTCTGGATCTACTCCGCGACGGTCATCAGTGAGCCGCTGATCGATCTTCGACTGCTGACCCGTCGGTCAATCGGCCTGACGGCGATCGCCGCAGGTACGGCGTACGGCTCCACGACGGTGAGCTCGACAATCCTTCCGTTGATGTGCATGACATCCGCGTCCTTGGGCCTCGGGTACGGTTTCGGTGTCGACGCCCGAGGCTTCGCGCTCATTCAATCGCCGCTCGGTGTCGCGCAAGTCATCGGCGGTGTTCTCGTCGGTGTGATGATCGGCCGCGGACTCACCCCGCGCATCCTCCTTGCAGTGGGTGCCACGCTGCTGGCCACGGGTGCGTTCGTAGTCCTTTCAGGGATGGACACCAGGTGGATCGTTCTGGTGGGCGCAATCATCACCGGCCTCGGAACTGGTCTGGCCTACAGCTCCATTCCGAACCTCCAGATCCAGACCGTGCCACCGCAACTGCAGGCGTCTACGGCAAGCATCGTCGCAACCAGTCAATCCGTGATGGGTGCAATTCTGCCCGTTGTCGTGTTCATCGTCTTGAATTCGAACGTTGCTCGGGTTGCCGACGGCGTTCCGCTGTACTCGGCGACGGGCATGCACCTGGCATGGATCATGTCTGCCGGTATCGCGATCACCAGCCTCATCGCGGTACTCCTTGTCCCGCGCAACATCGTTCAACTGACGGTTCCGGCGGCGAAGGTTGACGATGTCGACCTCACCGCGGCTGTACGTCCACCAGCGCCCGCTGCAGGCTGACCAAGTCGCACCAACCATAGGTGTCGACGGCCGCTGCGCGTTGGGCACTCGGAAGTCCTACGGGATCATCCGAGGCGGCGACCAGGACGCGCTGCGCGAGACTATCGGCGGCCAGTTCTACGACCTCGCCGACTCGCCAAGTTGGCGGAATCTCAACGGAGACATGAAGTCAGCTATCGGCAAGTCGTGAAGCCGGCAATTGGCATTGCCCTATACCCGGCGTTGGTCAGTACGTAGCTCAGCTGCCCGCGAGCGAGCGTATGGCACACCGAAAGGAGGTCGATCGGTCAGCTTGAACCGGACTGTGTCAACTTGGTGGACAACGAGTGTCGTCAGTCCCGACGCGATCCACGTCGGACTTCTCAGCCCCGGTACAGCCGCCGTATCAGTTTGCGCGCCAGGTTGCCGTAGGGCGGGTAGGCGAAGCGGGGATCAGGGCGGAACGGCTTGACCAGCACAGCCTTCCGGTGGCTGAGGGTCTCGAAACCCCACCGGCCGTGGTATCGGCCCATGCCGCTGTATCCGACGCCGCAGAGTGGGAGCTGGGGTGCCACGACGTGGATGGCGAGATGATTGACCACCGCTGCGCCGGAGCTGATTTCGGAGAGGAACCGGCGACGAGTCCGCGGCGACTTCGTGAAGATATAGGCGGCGAGTGGTTTCGGTCGTGCCGTCACGAATTCGATTGCCTCGTCCAACGAGTCGACAGCGAGTACCGGCAGGATCGGCCCGAAGATCTCCTCCCGCATGATCGGTTCGTCGGGGCTCGGGTCCACCAGAACAGTGGGCTCGACCGTCAGCGAGGCTCGATCGGAACCGCCGCCGTACACAACCCTCGCCCCGGTACCGGCGAGGTACCCGGCCAGTCGGTCGAACTGGCGCTCGTTGACGATGCGCAGGCCCGGCGGGGATCCCTCCGGACGGAATTCCTCGAGGCTGTGGACCAACTGTTGGACCAGTTCGTCCCGGATGGTACGCGCCGCCAAGACGTAGTCGGCCTCGAGACAGGCCTGCCCGGAGGCGAAAACCTTGGTCCAGGCGATCCGGCGGGCGGCGACGGCGAGGTCCGCGTCCTCCATGACGATCACAGGGTCCTTGCCGCCGAGTTCGAGGGTCACCGGCGTCAGGTGCGGCGCGGCCCCGGCCAGGATCTTCCGGCCGATCTCGGTGCCGCCGGTGAAGACCGCATGATCGAAACCCTGTGCGAGCAGGGCCTGCGTGGTGCGACCGTCACCTTCGACGACCGCGACAGCTTCGGTGTCGAGGTACTCGGGGAGCAGGCGGGCCAGCAGACGCGACGAGGCGGGGACGAGTTCCGACGGCTTGACCGCCACACAGTTCCCCGCCGACACGGCATTGATCAGCGGTCCGAGCGTGACCAGCACCGGGACGTTCCACGCTCCGATGACGAGCACGACGCCCAGCGGTTCGTACTGCACCCATCCCAACGCCGGCATTTGTCCCAACGGCAGCAGTTGTGGCCGGTTGCGCATCCATCGTCGCAGGTGTTTGCGGGCGTGCCGGGCCTCGATCTTCAGGTCGAGGATGTCGGTCATCCAGCCTTCGAACGGGTCGCGCCCGAGATCCTCCGCCAGTGCCCGGACGATTTCGTCCTCGCGCTCTTCCAACATGCGCTCGATGCCGCGCAGCTGTTCGATCCGCCACTCGGCGCTTCTGGTGCGCCCGCTCGCGTGCACCTTTCGGAGTCTGTCGACGACTCCGGCGGTTGCGTCTGCGTCCGTGATGTCCGAATCAATTGCGCCGGTGTCTACCTGGTGCGTGGTCATGACTGCCTCAGCTCCATCGTGCGTATGCACAGCTGTCTCACTGCGGCCGACGCGCGACGGGGGTCGGCCGGTTCACGGGTTGTGGAGCGCCCGAACATGCCTGTGATCCAGCGTGGTCGCTGAGCGGGCGACCGTCAACCCCTCGAGGTCAGTCGCCCCGCGCGCGGTCCGCGTGCCCGAGATCCCGGTCCGGGACGACCGCGTCGCGCACCAACTTCTTGAGCGTCACGATGTCGGGAAAACCGCCGTCGCGCTTGCGATCCCACACAACCGTATCGCCGGCGGTGACCACAAAGATCCCGCCGGTACCGGGAATCATTGCCACCTCGCCCAGTTCGGTCCCGAAGGTGTTCAGCAACTCCTGGGCCATCCATCCGGCACGGAGCAGCCAGTTGCACTGTGTGCAGTACGTGATGGTGACGCGGGCGGCGGTGGTCATGCCTCCAGGATCGCAGATTCGCGTCGGACACCGTGCCACTCGGTGACCGGTCGCCCCTCGACGAGGTGCTCGTCGACGAACCGATCGACGCGGTCGGCGGTCAACGAGGCGTACCACGTGTCGTCCGGGTACACCGCGACGACGGGCGACTGCGAGCACGGGAACATGCAGCCGGTCTGGGTGACGAGGACGTCGTCGTCACCCAGGCCGCGGGCCTCGAGCGCGTTGTCCAGGGCCTCTGCGGTTTCCGGTCCGCCGCGCGCCGAGCACCGCGGGCCGCGGCACACCAGCACGTGCCGCGCGAACCCGGGCACCTCGTCCCACGCCGGCGAGGTCAGGGGCGCGGTGGTGGTGCGGGCCGGTGTCGCCGGGGCGGTGATCGCGGCGTCGAGCAGATCGGCGTAGTTCGTGGTGTCGGACAACGGCGGCGCCAGACGCACGTCCGGCGCGTCGGCGCCGCGTTCGCGCAGCCAGTGCCCGATGACCCGGCGGAACCACGCGTCGATCTTGCGGTCCAGTACGGTCTGCGCGCTCACCACCACGATCTCGGTGGCCCCGGACGCGGCCGCCTCGTCGAGGGCGCCGGTGACCGACGTCCCCGATCCGCCGAGCACCGCGGTGAGGAAGGCGGTGTCGGGGTGGCGCTCCGCGAGCACCCGCAGTGCGGCGCTGACCTGGTCGCGCGGGTCGTCGCCGCGATCGGTGGGGGCGGTGACGATCACCCAGCGATTGTGCTGAATGGTGTTCATGAGGAAAGCCTTTCGATTGCGGCACCGGTCGTGCCGCACAGCACCACCATCGGTCGTCCCGTGCGTGGGTGCGGCTGGACGATCGCGTCGATCCCGTAGACGTCGGCGAGTAGTTCTTCGGTGAGGACCTCCTCGGGCGCGCCCTCGGTGACGACACGGCCGCCGTCCAGGACCACGAGGTGGTCGCAGTACATTGCGGCGAGGTTGAGGTCGTGCATCGCCGCGACGGTCGTCAATCCGCGCTCGCGGATCAGGTCGAGCAGTTCGAGCGACGCGGAGACGTCGAGGTGATTGGTCGGTTCGTCGAGCAGGACCACGCAGGGGCACTGCGCGAACGCCCGCGCCAGTTGGGTCTTCTGCTTCTCGCCGCCGGACAGGCTCTGCCACAGGCGGTGTCGTAGTTCGGTGATCCCGGCCATTGCCAGGCTCGCGGTCACCACGTCGGCGGTCCCGACGGCGGCGGGCCGGGCCCAGCCGCCGCGGTGGGGGATCGCGCCGAGTTCGACGATCTGCTCCACCGTCAGTTCCAGTTCGGTGGCCGAATGCTGTTCCACCAGAGCCACGGTCCGCGCGAACTCGCGGCGATTGATGTCGGCGGCGGGTTCGTCGCCGACCATCACGCGTCCGCGGTCGGGGCGGACGAGCCGCGCCATCGCCGACAGCAGCGACGTCTTTCCGGAGCCGTTGGGGCCGATGAGTCCGGTGACCCGTCTCGACGGCGCGTGGCAGGTGACGCCGTCGAGGATCGTGGTGCCGTCCACGGACCACGTGACGTTCTCGGCGCGGATTTCGGGGGAGTGGTGGCTCATGCGCGGGCCCCTCGACGCCGTAGCAGCAGGACGAACACCGGCACGCCGACGACCGCGGTGACGATGCTGATCGGCAGTTCGCGTCCCGGCAGGACGGTGCGCGCCGCGATGTCGGCCCACACCAGCAACACCGCGCCGACCAGAGCCACGACGGGCAGCAGCCGAGCGTGCAACGGGCCGACGAGCATTCGGGCGGCGTGGGGGACGACGAGTCCGACGAACCCGATCACCCCGGCCTGCGCCACGAGGGCCGCGGTGCACAGCGAGGCCACGCCGTAGAGCACCCAGCGGGAGCGCTCGACGTCGGTGCCCAGGCTCGCGGCGGCCCGCTCGCCGAACGCGAAGGAGTCCAGCACTCGCGCGTGCGCGAGCATCACGACGGTGGTGACCGCGACGACCACCGCGATGGTGGCGAGCCCGGACCAGCGGACCCCGGCGACCGAGCCGAGCGTCCACTGCAGCACCCGGTGCGCGGCGTCGCGGTCCCCGAGCAGCACCAGCGCCGACGTCACGGCCGCCGCGAACTGCCCGACCGCGATACCGGCGAGGACGAGACGTCCGGGCAAGAGTGCACCCGAGCGGGATGTCGAGATGAGGAACACCAGCAGCAGACTGCCGAGTGCGGCCACGAACGCGGCCGCCGACACCGCGCTCAGGCCGAGGAAGCCGATCGTCCCGACACCGGCGGTCAGTGCGAGCACAGCGCCCAGCGAGGCGCCGCCGGACATGCCCAGCAGGTAGGGATCGGCCAGCGCATTGCCGGTCAGCGACTGCAACACCGCCCCGCACAGCGCCAGCCCGGCGCCGACCAGCGCTGCGGCGAGGACTCTCGGCAGCCGCAGGTCGACGACGATGTGGGTGGTCAGCAGATCGGTGCCGGGTCCGATGCCGAGGCGTCCGGCGATGGCTTCGACCACGGTGCCGATCGACAGGTCGGCCGCGCCGATCGCGACGCCGGCCGCGCAGCTCAGCACGAGCAACACGGCCAGCGTCGCCGACCAACCGGTGGCCGTCGTCGTGCGAACCCGGGCGGGGACCCGGGTCGTCACGCTCATGCCCGGCCGCCGCCCAGCTGCTCGCTGACGAGGGACGCGCCCTCGATCAGGCGCGGACCGGGCGTGCTCGCCGAGAACGGCACCACGACGAACGCGTTGTCGCGCACCGCCTTCAGGTCCTTCAGCGCGGGATCGTTGCGGAGGTAGTTCTTCTTCTCCTCGGCGGTGTCCCACGACGCGTCGGCCAGGACGATGACGTCCGGGTTCGCGGCCAGCACCGTCTCCCAGCTGCCGTCCAGCCAGGCGCCATTGGAGTTCGCGAACACGTTGGTGCCGCCGACCGCGTCGATGATCAGCTGCGGGCCGCCCGCGTTGCCGCCGACGTACGGGGTGTCGGTGTTGCTGTCGTACCAGAAGATCGTCTTGCCCTTCGCCGGGGCGGCGGACTCGATGCCGGTGAGGGTGCCGCGCATCTGCGCGACGACGGCGTCGGCCTCGGTCTCGCGACCGAACAGGGTGCCGTAGTCGGTGATCTCGGTGGCGATGGAATCCCACGCGACCGGCGGGCGCTTCGACTTGTCCTGGCAGCCGAACGGCGAGACGTACGTGGCGATGCCCAGTTCGTCGAACGATTCCTGTGAGCCGACGGCCTTGTCGTCGAACGCGCTCGAGTAGGACGCGAACACCAGGTCCGGTTTGGTCTCGAGCAGCGCCTCGCGGCTGGGGTAGTCCTTCTCGTCCAGCGCCGGAACCTGCGCGTACGCGGCCTGCCACTGCGGGGCGATGGTGTCGTCGAGGTATGCGGTGCCGGCCATCTGCCCCTCGGCACCGATCGACAGCGCCGACTCGGTGGCGCCCTGGTTGAGGGTGACGGCCCGCTCGGCCGGACCGCCGAGGGTGACGGTGCGCCCGCAGTTCTGCAGGGAGATCGCGGCGGTGTCGGCGTCGTCGTTCGACGATCCTCCACACGCGGTGAGGGTGAGAGCGGCGGCGATCGACACCGCTGCCGTGGAGATGACTCGGCGAGAGATAGGGGTACGCAAAGCGACCCGCCTTCCATGACTCGTGGAAAACGTGCAGGTATGCGTCACGGCCGGTCTCCTGGCTCGGCAGGGATAACCGCCGACTACGCCTTCCCGGATGCATGTGCACCCAGTGGCTGGGGTCGAACCCCTAGTAGTCGACGTACCTGCCCACAGTGGCGAGTACCGCGCCGGCTTCTACCGGACTTCCCGAACACCGTGACGACATCGTGAAGAATAGACGACCGACATCCGGGCTTTGGTCGGCCTTGTCGGGTTGATCCCGTTCAGCTGTCCAGAGCGAAGGTGAATCCGCCAGTGGAATGCCGTGGACGCTCTCGTCGTCGCCGATGCCCGCGAGGGTCGTCAGATGCGACCGGAGTCGTCGACCTCCCAGAAGAGGACGCCGTCCTCGACTCTCGGAACCAGATACGAATGCTCCTCGCCGGTCTCCAGGCTCCGGCGCACGGAATCGACGTACTCGGCCAGTGACGGGAACTGCGGGCCCACCTCGTCGGCGCCCTCCCACCCGAACGCGCGGACGCAGCCGCGGTGTTCACCGGAACGGGTGTCGACGATCCGGTAGTCGCCGGCGCCGTCCTCGGCGAACGGAACGTACGCATCGAGGAACATGTGGGCGATTTCGCCCGCCTGCTGTCCGCGGGCAATTGCGGGCCAGTCGGCATCGAGGTCGTCGGTGTCGTGAAGGGACTCCCGGCACGGTCGATGCGCGGTCACCACCTCGTCGAGCGAGAGGAGCATCAGGTTCGGCAGCGCGGTTCCTGCCGTGTCCTGTCCGTCCGTGTCCTGTCCGTCGTGGAGGGCGTAGAACTCACGCACCTCGTCCGTCCACGTGGTCGTGGCGCGTTCGGCGTCTTCTCGATCCAGAGGGGACCGAGGAGGTCGAATCGATGCGGCGGTCGCCGGAGCGAGTTCTCGGAGCACCGACATGTAGGCCGACCAAGCCTCGGTGAGCGTCATCGCCCGAATCTAGCCGCCGGATCAGTCCGCGCGCGTCTTCTCCGCGCGCGGCATCAGCGCCGACGACACCGTCAGCAGCACCGCGATACCGAGGATGCCGACGAACACGAGGTGGATCGCGCCCGAGAGATCCGCCGGGTCGGGTTCGGCGGCGCCACCGACGCGGGAGTTGACGAGCGCACCGAACACCGCGACGCCGACGGCACTGCCGATCGAGCGCGCGAACATGTTGGTGGACGTGACCACGCCGCGCTCGCTCCAGTCCACGCTGGACTGCGCCGCGATGAGCGTCGGCGTCGCGATCAGGCCCATGCCGGAGCCGATCACGAAGCACGTCGCGCCCACCTGCCACACCGGTGAGCCGTCGGCGAGCAGCAACAGCAGCGCCGACCCGGCGAGCACGAGGGCGCTGCCGATCAGCGCGGTCGTCCGGAACCCGACGCGCAGATACAGCCGTCCGGCCTGCGACGCGGCGATGGGCCAGCCGATCGTGAGGACCGCGAGCGCGAAGCCCGCGACCAGGGCGCCGGTGCCGAGGACGCCCTGCACGAACGTCGGCACGTACGACGTCAGGCCCATCAGGATCGCGCCGACGGACAGCGAGACCAGGCTGCTCGCGACCAGCACCCGGCGGGTGAGCATGTGCAGCGGCAGGATCGGGTCGGCCACCCGGCGTTCGACGACGACGAACGCGACGAGCAGCAGCGCCCCGGCCGCGAACACGCCGATGCCGGCCGGGGAGACCCACTCCCACGCCTGCCCGCCCTCGAGCAGGCCGAGGATCATCAGCGCCGCGCCGCCGGTGAGCAGGATCGCGCCGGGGTAGTCGATGCGACTGCGCCGTGTGACCTTCTCCTCCGCGAAGTTACGCATCAACATCCACGCCGCGATCGCGCACAGCGGCAGGTTGACCAGGAAGATCCACCGCCACGACAGGTACTCGGAGAACACGCCGCCGAGCGTCGGACCGAGCACCGCCGACGCGCCCCACACGCTGGCGATGTAGCCCTGGACCTTGGCGCGCTCGGCGACGGTGTAGATATCGCCGGCGATCGTCAGGCTCATCGGCTGCACCGCGCCGGCGCCCAGGCCCTGGATCGCGCGGAAGATGATCAGCGCCGGCATGCTCCATGCGAGACCGCACAGCAGCGAACCGATCGCGAACACCGCGATGCCGAACAACATGATCGGTTTGCGCCCGAAGACGTCGGCCAGCTTGCCGTAGATCGGCACCGACACGGCCTGCGCCAGCAGATACACCGAGAACAGCCATGGGAACTGGGTGAAGCCGCCGAGGTCGCCGACGATCGTGAGCACCGCGGTCGCGATGATCGTGCTGTCCAGCGCGACCAGTGACGTGCTGAGCATCAGCGACAGCAGAATCGGTCCGCGCTCCGAACGCAGTCCCACCGATGCTCTCGCGGCGGTCTCGGTCGCCATCACTCTCCTGAAGATCGATAGTCAAGTCCGAAACATGGCTAACGATCTCTGGTGGGGTCCTATTCCCGCGGCGTTCCCGCCTCGTTCCCGGCCCCGCCGACCCTCGCGTTTTGCGCACTTATCGCGATTTCGGGGCCCGAAATTGCGCGATAAGTGCGCAAAACGCGGGAGGGAGGGGATCAGTCGTCGTGTTCGGTGAAGTCGCGGTCGTGGTCGGCGGCCTTGCCGTAGCCGGTCTCGCTGACGCCGCGCTTCCAGTACCCGATGACGAGGGTGGCCTTGCGGTCCATGCCGACGTTGTTACGGAGGTGCCGACGCAGATCGAGCACGACGGCGGACTCGGCCGAGACCCAGGCGAACACCTTCTCACCGGGCACGTCGGGGAAGGTGTGGTTCTTGACGGCGTCGGTGAGCAGCGTCGTGGTGCCGGCGGGGGCACCGCCGCGGTGCAGCCAGACGAGCTCCAGTCCGGCCGGGGCGATCAGGTCCTGCTCCTCGGCCGGACCGTCGACCTCGACGAACACGGTGCCGACGGCCGCCTCGGGCAGACGCTCGAGCATGCGGCCGATCGCGGGCAGCGCGGTCTCGTCGCCGACGATCAGGTACCGGTCGGCGACCGGGGCCGTCACTCCACCACCCGCGGCGGCGCCGATCGTGTCGCCGGGCCGCGCCCGCTCGGCCCAGGCACTGGCCAGGCCCTCGTCGCCGTGCCGGACGAAGTCGACGTCCATCTCGGCGGTGGCCGGGTCGAGACGGCGCACCGTGTAGGTGCGGACCCGTCCGCGGACGTCGGGGTCGGGCCACTGCAGGCGCGATCCGTCGTCGTTCACCACGGGCAGGTCGAGGACACCGGTTTCGGGGTTCGGGAAGATCAACTTGATGTTGGGAACGCGAGTCTCGTCCGAGGCGTACGCAGCGACGCCGGCTCCCGAGAAGGTGACGCGACGCATGTTCGGCGTGATGTCGCGCACCGACGCGACCGCGATCGTGGCGGGAAGTTGATCATAAGAAGCCATGTTCTGCAGACAGTAATGGAGCAGACGTGTGTGGTGGGGTGCGCCGATTCGGGGGACCGATAGGGTTGAGGACGTGCGTCCTTCACTCGAGTCCTACACCCACCTGGCCGGCGGCAAGGTCCGCGATCTGTACACGATCGACGACGAGCACCTGCTGCTGGTCGCCAGTGACCGGATCTCGGCCTACGACCACGTGCTCAGCACGCCGATCCCGGACAAGGGCCGCGTGCTCACCGCGATGAGCGTCTTCTTCTTCGAGAAGCTCGGCGGCACCAACCACCTCGCCGGCGATCCGCTCGACGAGCGCATCCCCGAGGAGGTCCTCGGTCGCGCGCTGGTCGTGCGCAAGCTGAACATGCTCCCGGTCGAGTGCGTGGCCCGCGGCTACCTCACCGGTTCGGGCCTGGCGGACTACAACAGCACCGGCGCGGTGTGCGGCGTCGAACTGCCCGAGGGCCTGGTCGAGGCGAGCCAGCTGCCCGACCCGATCTTCACCCCCGCGAGCAAGGCCGACCTCGGCGATCATGACGAGAACATCGACTTCCAGACCGTGATCGACAAGGTCGGTCAGGATCTCGCCGTCAAGCTGCGCGACGACACCCTCGACATCTACTTCCGTGCCGCCAGCTTCGCGCGGGACCGCGGGATCATCCTCGCCGACACCAAGTTCGAGTTCGGTCTCGACGCCGACGGCAACCTGGTGCTCGCCGACGAGGTGCTGACGCCCGACTCGTCGCGCTACTGGCCGGCCGACAGCTACGAGCCCGGCAAGGTGCAGCCCAGCTTCGACAAGCAGTTCGTCCGTAACTGGCTCACCAGCCCCGCCTCCGGGTGGGACCGCGCGTCGGACACGCCGCCACCGGCGCTGCCGCAGGACATCGTCGACGCGACCCGCGCCCGCTACATCGAGGCGTACGAGCGCATCTCGGGCCTGTCGTTCGAGGACTGGGTGGGCTGAGATGACCGCGCTGACTCCGCCTGTAGCCAAGCGGGTGCCCCTCGAACGGACCCATCACGGGGACACGTTCGTCGATCACTACGAGTGGCTGCGGGCCAAGGAGGACCCGGAGGTCATCGAGTACCTCGAGGCGGAGAACGCGTACACCGCGCAGCAGCTCGAGCACCTGGAGCCGTTGCGGGAAAAGGTCTTCCAGGAGATCAAGTCGCGTACGCAGGAGACCGACATGTCGGTTCCGACGCGACTGGGTGACTGGTGGTACTACGCACGCACCATCGAGGGCAAGCAGTACGGCGTCAACTGCCGATGCCCCATCTCCGGACCGGACGACTGGACGCCGCCGGAACTGTCCGCGGACACCGCGATCGAGGGCGAGCAGGTGTTGCTCGACGGCAACGTCGAGGCCGAGGGACACGAGTTCTTCTCCGTCGGCGCGTTCTCGCTGAGCCACGACGGCACGCTGCTGGCGTACTCGGTGGACGTGATCGGCGACGAGCGCTACACACTGCGGTTCAAGAACCTGGTCACCGGTGAACTGCTGGCCGACGAGATCCCGAACACCGCGCCCGGCGCGACGTGGGCGATCGACCACCAGCACATCTTCTACCTGACCGTCGACGAGTCGTGGCGGCCGGACACGGTGTGGCGACACAAGCTCGGCACCGGGCAGGACGAGGACGTCCAGGTCTTCCACGAGCCGGACGATCGCTACTGGGTGGCGGTCGGTTCGACGCGCAGCGAGAAGTACCTGATGATCTGGCTCGGGTCCAAGGTGACCACCGAGGGCTGGATCCTCGAGTCGGCGAACCCCGAGGGCGAGTTCCGGGTGATCCTGCCGCGCCGCGAGGGTGTCGAGTACTCGGCCGAGCACGCCGTGATCGCCGGCGAGGACCGCTTCCTCATCCTGCACAACGACGTGGTCGACGGCGAGAAGGCCGAGAACTTCGTGCTCGCGCAGGCGCCGGTGGACGATCCGAGCGCGATGGAAATCCTTGTGCCGCATCGCCACGACGTTCGACTCGAGGACATCGACACGTTCGCCGATCACCTCGTGCTCAGCTACCGGCGCGACGTGCTCACCCGGCTGGCGATCTGGCCGCTCACCCCCGAGGGCTACGGCGAGCTCACCGAGATGGAGTTCGACGAGGAACTGTTCTCGGTGGGCCTCGGCTCCAACCCGGAATGGGACCAGCCGACGCTGCGGATCGGCTACACGTCGTTCATCACGCCCTCGCGCGTGTACGACTACAAGCTCGCGACCGGCGAACTGCTGCTGCGTAAGTCGCAGCCCGTGCTCGGCGGTTTCGACCCGGCCGACTACGAGCAGCACCGCGAGTGGGCGGTCGCCGACGACGGCACCCGCATCCCGCTCTCGATCGTGCGGCGCAAGGGGATCGGCGGCGACCCGGCCCCGACGCTGCTGTACGGCTACGGGTCGTACGAGGCCAGCATGGACCCGGCGTTCTCGGTGGCGCGGCTGTCGCTGCTCGATCGCGGGATGGTCTTCGCGGTCGCGCACGTCCGCGGCGGCGGCGAGATGGGCCGGCACTGGTACGAGAACGGCAAGACGCTCACCAAGAAGAACACCTTCACCGACTTCGTCGCGTGTGCACGGCATCTCATCGACGAGGGCCGTACGACGCCGGGGCAGCTGGTGGCCGACGGCGGCAGCGCGGGCGGTCTGCTGATGGGTGCGGTCGCGAATCTCGCCCCCGAACTGTTCGCGGGCATCCTCGCGAACGTGCCGTTCGTGGATCCGCTCACCTCGATCCTCGACCCGGATCTGCCGCTGACGGTGATCGAGTGGGACGAGTGGGGCAACCCGCTCGAGGATCCGCAGGTGTACGAGTACATGCGCTCGTACAGCCCGTACGAGAACGTCGAGGCCAAGGACTACCCGGCGATCCTCGCGATCACCAGCATCAACGACACCCGGGTCCTCTACGTCGAGCCCGCGAAGTGGGTGGCGGCCCTGCGCTCGACGAAGACCGGCGACGCGCCGCTGCTGCTCAAGACCGAGATGAGCGCCGGACACGGCGGCGTCAGCGGGCGGTACGAGAAGTGGAAGGAAGTCGCGTTCGAGTACGCGTGGGTGCTCGACACGGCCGGCGCCGTGTAGCGACACGACAACCACCGCGGGGCGGGCACCGGAAGGTGCCCCCCCCCCCCCCCCCCCCGCGGTCGTCTCACACCAGAGCCGGCATCGCCAGGCCGGACAGCACGTGCGCGGTGGGCGCCACCACCGCGCAGCGCGCCGCGGCGTAGTCGAGAGCCTGCCGGTGCTCGGCCTCGGAGAAGTCGGCCAGACCGTCCGCGACGAGGAACATCTCGACGTCCTGCATGAAGCCGTCCAGTGCGGTGGTGAGGCAGCCGATGTGGGCGTACACGCCGGTCACGATCAGCTGATCCCGGCCCAGATCCGACAGCCGCTGCCGCAGATCGGTTTTCGCGAATGCGCTGTAGCGCCACTTGGTGAGCAGGACGTCGTCGGGCTCCGGTGCGAGGTCGGTGATGATCGCGGTCTCTGCGGGGTCGGACGACAGACCCGGGCCCCAGAAGTCGGTGAGCAGCGCCCGGTGCTCGGGCGTCTGGTCGCCCGGCTGCGCGGTGTACATGATCGGCACACCTGCGGCGCGGCACGCGGTGCGGATAGCGTCGACGTTCGCGATCATGGATCGGATCGGGTCGGCGGTGCGGTCGAACGCGCGGATGAAGTACTCCTGCGCGTCGTGGACCAGCAGCACCGCGCGGTCCGGGTCGATGCGCCACGGCGCCCGGTTCTCGGGCAGCCCGGCGGGCATCGGATAGGCGACGGAACGGGGCAGGGACATCGGATACCTAACTGTCGGTGACGGTCTCGGTGAAGGTGGATTCGAGGGCGCGGCGCAGCTCGGTCCGGCTGACCTTGCCGACGCCGGTGACGGGGAACTCGTCGACGAACTGGAAGCCGTCGGGGATCTTGTAGGCGGCCAGGCCGCGCTCACGCAGGAACCCGCGCAGTTCGACGGCGCGGGGCGGGGTGCCCTCGCCCACCACGAACGCGAACGTGCGCTCGCCCAGGTAGGCGTCGGGCTTCGAGACGACCGCGACGTCCCGTACCCCGGGGTGGGCGAGTAGATGGTTCTCCACCTCTTCGGCCGCGACCTTCTCGCCGCCGCGGTTGATCTGGTCCTTCGCACGTCCCTCGACGACCAGGTGCCCGGTCTCGGTGAGCCGCACCCGGTCCCCGGTGCGGTAGAAGCCGTTCGCGGTGAATGACGCCCGATTGTGTTCCGGCGCAGCGTAGTAGCCGCGGATCGTGTAGGGGCCGCGGGTGAGCAGGTTCCCGACGGTGCCGATCGGAACCGGGCTGTCGTCGTCGTCGACCACGAGGACCTCGTCGTCCGGGCTGATCGGCCGGCCCTGCGTGGTGACCACGACGTCGTCGGGGTCGTCGTCGCGGGTGTAGTTGACCAGGCCCTCTGCCATCCCGAACACCTGCTGCAGCCGGCATCCGAGTTCGTCGCGCACCCGTCGGGCCGCCTCGGCACTGAACTTCGCACCGCCCACTTGCAGCAGTTCGAGACTGGACAGGTCGTGCTTGGCGCGCGCCGGCGACGCCATCCAGCCCAGCGCCAGCGGCGGCACGAGCGACGCGATCGTGATCCGCTCCCGTTCGATCAACTCGAACGAGGTCGACGGCGTCGGGTCCGGCGCCATCACCACACGACCGCCCGCGTGCAGTACGCCGAGGATCCCGGGGGAGCTCATCGGGAAGTTGTGCGCGGCAGGCAGGCTCACGAGCATCCGGCTGTCGGGGGCCAGACCGCAGATCTCGGCGGACGCGCGTACCGAGTACAGGTAGTCGGTGTGGGTGCGGGGGATGAGCTTGGAGCGTCCGGTGGTGCCGCCCGAGAGTTGCAGGAACGCCACCGAATCCGGTGTGGGTTCGGCTCGATCGCCCGGCGTCGGTTCGGCGGTCCGCAGTCGGGACAGCGGCACGAATTCTTCTGCCTCACCGGCGACGATCACCACGGGAGGACGCTCGGATCCGGCGACGATCTCGCGCGCCAGTGTCCGGTAGTCGAATCCGGCGTGCCGGTCCGTGATCACGTACGCGGCCGCGTCGGTGAACTCGCAGAAGTAGCCCACCTCGGCGCGGCGGTGCGCGGGCAGCGCGAACACCGGCAGGGCCCCGATCGCGAAGACCGCGAACAACATCTCGACGTACTCGGGCATGTTCGGCAACTGCAGCACGACCCGGTCACCGGGCCGCACGCCCAGGCGGAGCAGTCCCGCGGCGAGGACGTCGGCGTTGTCGCTCAGCTGCCGGTAGGTGAGGGTGCGCTCGACGCCGCCCTCACCGAGCCCGGTGACGGCGATCCGGTCGCCGAACTGCTCGGCGCGGGTGGGCAGGAACCTGGCGAACGTCTCGTCGGTCCAATACCCGGCGTTCCGGTAACGCCGCGCGAGCTCGGCGGGGTACGGATCGGCGGGGACCAGCGGACTGCGCCGCAGGGCGGTGGTCACGGCGTGCTCCTTTCGAATGACGGTCGATGGCATCTGGGCGGCAACGGGAGTCAGGCCCGCAGCGTCGCCCCGCCGTCGACGTAGAGCGCTTGCATCGTGATGTGCCGGGCGCGCTCGGACAGCAGGAACTCGACCGAGTCGGCGATGTCCTCGGCGGCGGCGATGCGGCCCAGTGGGATTCCCACCTTGAAGTCGGCGAGGCTGCCCTCGATGGCGCCGCGGGCGCCGGTGTCGTCGGCGGGGTCGGGCCACAGGGATCGCTGCATGTCGGTGTCGGTGGAACCGGGCGCCACGACGTTCACCCGGATCCCGTGCTGCGCCAATTCGAGTCCGGTGACTCTTGCGATCATGGTCGCCGCGGCCTTCGACGCGCCGTACGCGCCCATCCCGGCCCGCGGGACCCCGGCTGCGTTCGAGCCCACCACGACGATCGCGCCGCGCTCGCGTTCCCGCATCGCGCGTCCGACGGACCGGAGCACGTTGAGCAGGCCGGTGACGTTGACGTCGAACACGCGCTGCCAGGAGTCCGATTCGCTGTCGAGCACGGATCCGGTCTCGAGCACACCCGCGACGTGGGCGAGTCCGACCAGCGGCCCGTGGAGGGACTCGATCGTGGCGACGGCGTCGGCCACGGCGTCGGGATCCCGGATGTCGACGGCGTGGGCGGCCACGCAGGCTGCGCCGACGAGTTCCCCGGTGCGCTCGAGGGCGCCGGCGTCCCGGTCGAGCACCGCGACCCGCCACCCCCGTCGCGCGAGCGTGATCGCGGTGGTGCGGCCGATGCCCCGTCCGGCGCCGGTCACGAGACAGAGGGGTGCGGTCATGCGGTCACTCCGAGCGCGTCGAGGATGGTGGTGAACTTGGTTGCGGTCTCGGCCAACTCGTCCTCCGGGATGGAGTCGGCGACGATGCCGCCGCCGGCGTACGCGGTCAGTCCCGTGCCGTCGGCGTCGATCCGCGCGCAACGGATGGTGACCATCCACTCGCCGTCGCCGCGTTCGTCGCACCAGCCGACCGCACCGGCGTAGAAGCCGCGGTCACCCTCGAGCGTGCTGATCGTCTCGAAGGCGGCTCGGGTGGGGGTGCCACAGATCGCGGGGGTGGGATGCACCGCCAGCGCCAGGTCGAGCGCCGTCATCGACGTGTCGGCGAGCACGCCTCGGATCGGGGTGCCGAGATGCCACAACTGCGGGGTGTGGGTGAGTGTCGGACGCTCCGGGATCTCGAGCTCGGTGCACAGCGGTGCGAGACTGTCCCGGATGGCGTCGACGACGTACCGGTGCTCGTCCAGGTTCTTCGCCGACTCGCCGAGTTCGCGGCCCGACTCCCAGTCAGCGATCGGATCGTCGATGCGTCGCGCCGAGCCGGCGAGCGGGTGGCAGCTGATCGTGCGCCCCTCCTTGCGGATCAGGACCTCGGGACTGGACCCGACCAGCCACTGTCCGGCGCTGTCCGGCCCGGCGGCGGAGAGGTCGACGCAGTAGCCGTTGCCGGCCGGATCGTTCGCGATCAGGTTCTGCAGCAGGGCTTCCGGATCCAGCCGTCCCTGCGAGCGTAGGCGGAGCATCCGGGCGAGAACCACCTTGCGGAGCGGGTCGGAGTCGTCGCGCAGGCGGTACAGCGCCGTCCGGACCCGGGCCACGTGCTCGTCCTCGGCCGGGAGACGCTGTTCGACGCCACAGTCCGGAAGATCGGCGGCCGGCACGCTCCGCCACGGCTTGTCGCTGCGCCACAGCAGCCCGGGTTCCACCAGGGCGGCAGGGGTGTCCGGATCGAACGGCAGGGCGCCGGTGAGGGCGGAGACGTCGCCGGCGCGCAGTGCGTCGGCAGCCTCCTGGGCGTCGTCGAAGTGACGAAGGACACCCTCGGCGCGAATGCTTCCCTGGGGCCGGGAGAGCACGAACGGGCTCGCGACGGTCGACCCGGAACGGGCTGGGGTGATCGCTGCGACGACCGGTGCAGGCATGAGCGCTCACCTTTCGATAGCGGTGACGTGGGAACGAATCGGCGGAGATGCGCCGACCGGATAGACGATATACGGTTAGCCTAACCTTTGGTACTCTTCGATCTTGGTTCGGCTCTCACAGCCGTCGCGTGAAGCGTTACGGCGCAATTGGATTCGCCCGCAGAACAGGAGATGGTCAGTGTCCTCGATCGGCCCGTCGACCTCGGTATTTCCACTGACCCGAGCCCAGGCCGGCGTGTGGTTCGCTCAGCAGCTGGACCCGGACAATCCGATCTTCAACACCGCCGAATGTATCGAACTTCGCGGCGACGTGAGCATCTCGGTGCTCGTCGGAGCGGTGCGCGACGCCGTCGGCGAGGCCGAAGTGCTCACTGCCGCAGTCGAGGTCGCATCCGACGGGTCCGCGTACCTGCGACCCGGTGCGCATCGTCTCGGCCCGGTGGTTGTCCGCGATCTGCGTGATCGCGACGATCCGGAGGCGGTCGCTCGGGCCCTGATGGAGGCCGACCACCGCACGGTCATCGATCCGCGTTCCGAATCCTGTGTGCGCGCCACGGTTTTCCAACTGGACGACCGTATAGTTCTGCTGTACTTGGGTATTCACCACCTGGTGATCGACGCGTACGGATTCGGCCTGCTCATGCGGCGGATCGCGGAACTCTACACCGCGGATGTCCGCGGTGAGGCGCGTCCGGCCTGCAAGTTCACGTCGCTCGCGCCCGTCGTTGCCGAGGAGGCGGCCTACCGCGAGTCGCCGCAGTTCGAGGCCGATCGTGCGTTCTGGACCGACTACCTCGACGACGCGTCGGATGCCGTCACGCTGTCCGCGAGCGGCGCCGGAATCGCCCGCACGTCAAGCGGACTCCGGCTCATCCTCAGCGCGGAGCAGCAGCGGGGACTGTCCGCGGTCGGCAAGGCGGCGCGGGCCAGTTGGGGTGACGTCCTCACCGCGGCCGTCGCGACCTACCTGCGCGGGGCGAGCGGGCGCGGCGACATCGTCGTCGGCTTCCCGGTGATGAACCGTCTGGGTAGCGCGGCGCTCGCCGTCCCGATGTCCGCGGTCAACGTCGTGCCGCTGCGCCTGCACCCGGCGCCGGCGGCGACAGTCGTCGACCTCGTCGGACAGGTGCGGGACGCCGTCGCGCGGTGCCGGGACCACTACCGCTACCGCGGTGAGGACATCCAGAACGATCTGCGTCTGCCCGCCGGATCTCGCGGCGTCGTGGGGCCGTCGGTGAACGTGAAACCGTTCGGCGACCGCCTGCGCTTCGACGACCTGCACGCCGCGGTGCACTCGATCGCCCGCGGCCCGCTGCAGGACCTCATGGTCACCGCCCGACCCCTCGACCATGTCGGCGGGCTCGAGGTGTGGGTGGACGTGGACGCCGAGCGCTACACCGCCGACGAGTTGGCCGTGCACGCCGACCGACTGGCGCACCTGCTGGATTCGGTCGCCGCGCTGGACGATCCCGGCGCCGTGGCGCTCGCCCGGCTGCCGATCCTGACCTCGAACGAGCGGCGGATCCTGCTCGAGCGCGCCGCGGGCAAGACGCTGCCCGTTCCGGCCGGGTCGACCCTGCCCGACCTTCTGCAGGCGCAGGTGGACCGCGACCCGGACGCGCCTGCGGCGAGCAACGGGACGACGTCACTGACGTTCGGGGAGTTGGCGTCCCGGGCGCGGCGGCTCGCCCGGATCCTGATCGCCGCCGGGCTCGGCCCGCACCGCCGGGTCGCGGTTGCGCTGCCACGCGGCGTCGACACGCTCGTCGCGCTGTTCGCGGTTCTCGAGGCCGGTGGCACGTGCGTGCCGATCGACCCCGACCACCCGGCGGACCGGATCGGCCACGTGCTGGCAGAGACCGAGCCGGGATGCGTCGTCACCAGCTTCGATGTGGCGGAACGACTTCGCGGTGTCACGGGCGCGAGCCGTGTCGTCGACATCGCGAACCTGGACCTGGGTCGGGGCGACGACGCACCGCTGACCGCCGCCGAGCGCGGCCACCGCCTGCGCGACCTCGACATCGCGTACGTGATCCACACGTCCGGATCGACCGGACGACCCAAGGGCGTCGAGGTGCCGCACCGCGGCGCCGTGAACCTCTTCCACAGCCATCGGGATCGGGTGTTCTCGCGTGCGTGTGCCGCCGCGGGACGGGACCGGCTGCGGGTGGGGCATGCGTGGTCGTTCGCGTTCGACGCGTCGTGGGGTCCGCACCTGTGGATGCTCGCGGGCCACGAACTGCGGGTGGTGGACGAGGACACGCAACGCGATCCCGAGCGGCTGGCGGCGCAGGCCCGGGCCGAGGGCTGGCACTTCGTGGAGCTTTCGCCGTCGCAGCTCGAGCACATCGTCGACGCCGATCTGCTACCCGCAGACGCCGTCCCCACCCTGGGCTTCGGTGGCGATGCGGTGAGCGAGAACCTGTGGCGTCGCCTGCGTGAGCGGGGCGGCACCGCCTTCAACTTCTACGGCCCCACCGAGGGCACCGTCGACGTGGTGGTCGCCGAGATCTCCGACGCCGACGAACCCGTCATCGGGATCCCGGTCGCGAACCTGTCTGCCTACGTACTCGATTCGGGACTCGATCCGGTGCCGGACGGTGTTCCCGGCGAACTGTACGTGGCCGGTCCGGGTGTAGTGCGCGGCTACCTCGGCGCGGCGGCGGCGACCGCGACCCGCTTCGTCGCGAACCCGTTCAGCGCAGATCCGGCTGGCGACTTCTCTCGGATGTACCGGACCGGGGACATCGTGGCGCGCAGGGCGGACGGACAGATCGTCTACCGCGGCCGCACCGACGACCAGGTCAAGATCCGCGGCTTCCGGGTGGAACTCGGCGAGGTGGAATCCGCGTTGCTGCGGCTGCCCGGCGTGACCCGGGCCGTCGCGACGACGCGCCCCGACACCACCGGATCCGCACGCCTGGTCGCGTATCTCGTCGGCGGTGACGGCGACCCGGTCGGTGCCCGCGAGCGGATCGCGACGTGGCTGCCCGCGTACATGGTGCCGTCGGCGTTCGTCTTCCTCGACGCGCTGCCGTTGACGTCGAACGGCAAGATCGACCGGAAGCGGTTGCCGGAGCCCGACTTCGCGCCCGTGGCCACCATCCGTGAGCCGTCGACCGAACTGGAGCGGGTGCTGTGCGCGCTGATGGCCGACGTCCTCGGCCTGGACGCGGTGGGCGTCGACGACGACTTCTTCCTGCTCGGCGGCCACTCGTTGGCGGCCGCGAAGCTGATCGCGCGGGTCCGCGACGCGGTGGGCGTCGAACTGGCCATCCGCGCCGTGTTCGACAACCCCACCGTGCTGGGACTGGCCGAGCAGTGCGCGGTCGCGGCCGGAGCGGCAGAGCGTCCGCCGGTGCGCGCGGTCGAGCGCGGCCCGGTGTCGCCGCTGTCCGCTGCCCAGCAGCGACTGTGGTTCCAGTTCCGGCTCGAGGGACCGAGTTCCACGTACAACATCCCAGTGGCGTTGCGTCTGCGCGGTGTGCCCGACGCCGCCGCCCTGGGTGTCGCGACCGGCGCGCTGCTGCGTCGCCACGAGGTACTGCGGACCGTGCTCGAGGACGTGGACGGCGTCGGCATGCAGCGGGTGTGTCCCGTCCCCGACGCGCTCCCGTTCGACGTGGAACATTGCGAACCCGATGCGCTGGACGCGGTGCTCGCGGAGGCGGCCCGCCATCCGTTCGACCTCGACCACGAATTCCCGATCCGGTTGCGCCTGTTCGTGACCGGTGCGGAGTCGGTGCTCCTCGTGTTGACCCACCACATCGCGAGCGACGAGCTGTCGACACCCGTGCTGATGCGCGACCTGGGCTCCGCGTACCGCGCGGTGGCCGCGGGGGAGGAACCCCGAGCCGCCGACCTGTCCGTGCAGTACGCGGACTACGCACTGTGGCAGCGGGACCTGCTCGGCACCGACAGTGATCCCGATGCGCTCGCGACCACGCAGCAGGACTTCTGGCGCGCCCGGATGGCCGGCGCGCCGGAGGAGATCGCGCTGCCGACGGACCGCCGTCGTCCCGCGGTCGCGACATTCGCCGGTGGACTCGTCGAACGCTCCGTCACCGTCGAGACCGCGGATGACCTGCGGGCTCTGGCCCGATCGGCGGGCGCGTCGATGTTCATGCTCTCGCACACCGCGGTCGCGGTCGCGCTGGCGGGCAGCGGAGCCGGTGACGACATCGTGGTCGGCACGCCCACCGCGGGACGTCCCGCCACCGAACTCGACCAGCTCGTCGGCTTCTTCGTGAACCTGGTGGTGCTGCGCACCGATCTGTCGGGGGATCCGACGCTGGCCGAAGTGGTCGCCCGGGTCCGTGCCGACGACCTCGAAGCCTATGCCCATCAAGATCTTCCGTTCGACCGGCTGGTGGAGGCGCTGAACCCGGAGCGTTCGGCCTCCCGGCACCCGCTGTTCCAGGTGCTGGTGCAGCACCGGATGCCGCCCGTGGTCACCGAGTTCGCGGAGTTCGAACCGAGCGTCGTCACGATCGACACCGGCGCCGCGATGTTCGACCTCACTGTCGACGTCGTCGAGATGCCGGGCGACGGCCTGCGGGTGCGGATCGAGTACGCGCAGGACCTGTTCGACGCGGCCACCGCCGACGCCTTCGTGGACCGGGTAGTGCGTGCCTTGAAAGCGCTCGCGCGCACACCCGGGGCACGCTTGTCGTCGGTCGACCTGTTGTCGGCCGACGAGCGTGCGCTCCTGAGCGGGGGCGCGCTCACTCCTGCTGCACCCGTGGACTTCCCGACGGCCGCAACAGTGTTCGACGACCGGGCGCAGTGCACGCCGGACGCGATCGCCCTCGCCGACGCGCGCACCGAGCTCACCTTCGCGGAGCTGAGCGGGCGGGTCAACCGGCTCGCGCGCCACCTGGTCGCGCACGGGGTGGGCCCGGAAACGGTGGTGGGCCTGCGGCTTCCCCGCGGCATCGACGCCGTGACCGCGGCGCTCGCGGTGTGGCAGGCGGGCGGCGCCTACCTGCCGATCGACCCGGCCTACCCGGCCGACCGGATCGCGCACATGGTTGCCGACGCGGGGCCCGCCCTGGTCCTGGACGAGGACGCGCTCGCCGCGGTCGACCCGGCGCTGGCGTCGGACCCGCTCGCACCCGGCGAACGGCTCGGGACCCCCACCGCGGACAACGCCGCGTACGTCATCTACACCTCCGGTTCCACGGGTGTGCCCAAGGGCGTCGTGGTCCCGCATCGCGGCGTCGTGAATCTGCTGGCGACGCAGCGTCGTCGGACCTTCGGGTCCGCCGACGACCGGCCGCTGCGGGTACTGCTGACGTACGCGCTGGCGTTCGATTCGGCCATCGACCCGCTGCTGTCCATGCTGTCCGGGCACACACTGCACGTCCTGGACGCGGACCTCGCGGCGGACGCGGCCGGCATCGTCGAGTACGTGCGCCGCCACCACATCGACGCCGTCGACTGTGTGCCGCTGCTGATGGCGGAGCTGCTGCACGAGGGTCTGCTCGATCCCGATGCGTCGCATCGGCCGGGTCTGCTCGCGGTGGGCGGCGAGGCCGTCTCCACTGACCTGTGGTCCGCGCTCGCCGGCGCCGACGGTGTCCGCGCCACCAACATGTACGGACCCACCGAGTGCACCGTCGACGCCACGGTCGGCGACATCGCCGGATCGCGGGTGCATATCGGTGCACCGGTCGACGGCGCCCGCGCCTACGTCCTCGACGCACGGATGCGGTTGGTGCCCAGCGGGGTACCGGGCGAGCTGTACGTGGGCGGGCCGGGGGTCACCCGCGGCTATCTGAACCGTCCCGGCCTCACCACGGGACGCTTCGTCGCCGACCCGTACGGTGCACCCGGGATGCGCCTCTACCGCACCGGTGATCTGGTGCGCTGGACGGCCGACGGGGTGCTCGACTACCTGGGCCGCACCGACGACCAGGTGAAGATCCGCGGCTTCCGCATCGAACTCGGCGAGATCGAATCGGTGCTCGCGTCCCACCCGGCGGTGGCCGCCGCGACCGTGGTGGTGCGCGAGGACGAACCGGGCCGACGCCGTCTCGTCGGATACGTCTCTGTGACGGCCTCCGTCGACGGGGACGGCCTGCGGGCGCACCTGGCATCGCGCCTGCCCGCGCACATGGTGCCCGCCGCGATCGTCGTGCTCGACGCCCTCCCGGTCACGCCGAACGGCAAGGTCGATCGCAAGGCCCTGCCCGCACCGGACTTCACGTCGTCGGGCTCGGCGCAGGATGCCGGCAGCGATCTCGAACGTCGGCTGTGCGCAGTCGTGGCCGACGTGCTGGGACTGGGGGACGTGGGCCCGGGCGACGACTTCTTCTCGCTCGGCGGCGATTCCATCGTCTCGATCCAGCTGGTCTCCCGTGCCCGTGCGGCCGGGATCCGGTTCACCGCCCGCGACGTGTTCGAACACCGCACCGTGGCGGGCCTGGCCGCGGTCGCCGAGACCGACGCCGACGCGGCGCCGGTGGACCCGACGGCCGCACTCGGCTTCGTACCCGCGACCCCGATCGTCCACGACCTCCTCGACCGGGGCGGCCCGTACACCCGGTTCGCGCAGTCCCGGCTGCTGCGCGCGCCGGACGGCCTGACCTTCACGACGCTCACCGCCGGGGTACAGGCGCTGCTCGACACCCACGACGCCCTGCGGGCCTCGTTCGACGATCGCGACCGACTGTTCGAGATCCCGCCGCCCGGTGCGGTGCGCGCCGAGGACGTGCTGTCCCGCATCGACATCCGAGGGCTGGGGGCAGAAGAGCGGAGCGCCGCCGTCCGGTCGGCGACGGACGACGCGTACGGCCGGCTCGACCCGGCGGCCGGCGCGATGATCCGGGTGGTGCTGTTCGACGCCGGCGGGTCGGAGTCGCTGGTGTTGCTGGTGATCCACCATCTCGTGGTCGACGGCGTCTCGTGGCGCATCCTGGTCCCGGACCTGGCCGATGCGTGTGCCGGGGAAGCGCTGCCGTTCGCCGGGACGTCGCTGCGCACGTGGGCCCGCGGACTAGTCGAGACGGCGTCGGAGCGCCGCGGCGAGCTCGCGCTGTGGCGCGCGGCGACCAACCCGTCGGATCGGGCGACGATCGGCCGCCGAGCCGTCGACCCTCTGCGCGACAGGATGTCCGGGACCGCGGCCGTGGAGGTCTCGGTGCCGACGGACGTGACCGAGGCGCTGCTGACGACGGTTCCCGAGCGGTTCAATGCGCGCGTCGACGACGTGCTGCTCACCGCGCTGGCGCTGGCCGTCGCGCGGGTACAGGGCCCGGGCGCGCTGCCGATCGACCTCGAGGGTCACGGCCGCGAGGAACAGGCCGTGCCCGGCGCCGATCTGTCGCGCTCCGTCGGATGGTTCACGACGCTGTACCCCGTCCTGCTCGACATCGCCGGGACGGATCTGCCGGACGCCTTCGGCGGCGGCGAGTCCGCCGGTGCCGCAATCAAGTCCGTCAAGGAGCAGATGCGTCGAACCCCGGACAACGGGATAGGTTTCGGCGTGCTCCGGTACCTCGATCCGGCGTCCGCGGCGACGTTGGCGACGGGACGAGCCCCCGAGATCGGCTTCAACTACCTCGGCCGGCTCACGTTGGGCGAGGGCGCGGGCGGAACCTGGACGAGTGCGCCGGAGTCGGGCACGCTCGGCGGTGCGACCGACGCGGACATGCCCGTCAGCCACGCTATCGAGATCGGCTCCGTCACAGAGGATTCTGTTGACGGCGCCGCTCTCCGTGCCACGTGGGGCTACAGCCCGGACGTGGTCGACGCCGCGACCGTGGAGGAATTGGCAACGGCGTGGGTCGACGCACTGCGGGCGCTGTCCGGGCACGCGACCGGTGTCGTCGCCGGCGGTTTGACGCCGTCCGACCTCACCCTCGCGGACCTGGACCAGTCCGAGATCGACGAGTTCGAAATGGAATTCCTGTAGAGCCGCCGACCGGGCAAGCCCTTGGAACGGGGATTAAGTTCGGTTAGCCTAACCAATCGACTCGAGCGACCGCTCGGAATCTGACGAAGGAACCAGGGGAGATACCGCAATGCAGGTGAAGATGGGCTGGGCCCGCCGTGCCGCCGTGATCGGCGCCGCCGCGCTGCTGAGTGCAGGACTCGTGGCGTGTGGCAGCGACGACGACAAGAGCTCGGACGCCGAGACCACCGCCGCCGCCACGACCCGCACGTTCCAGGCCCAGAACGGCGCGGTGGAGATCCCGAGCGACCCGAAGAGCATCGTCGCCTGTGGTTACGCCGTGCTGCCGCTGATCCAGTCCGGCGCCAACCTCTCCGGCATCTGCGAGTGGAACCGCGAAGAAGACAACATGGACGCCGACACCAAGAAGGCGTACGACGCCCTCGCGAAGGTCGGCCCCGACGGCGCGATCAGCGAACTGAACTACGAAGCGGTCACCGCGGCCAAGCCGGATCTGATCATCCTGGGTGTCCCGGCCCGCGCCCAGGCGCAGGTCGACATGGGCAAGCTGCAGGCGCTGGCGCCCGTGGTCTTCCTCGGTCCCACGACGCCGGCGGACTGGCGCACGCTCGGCGAGCAGTTCGCGGACGCCGCGAACGTCTCCGACTCGTACGGCGCGTTCATCGAGCAGTACAACGAACGGACCCAGGAGATCTCGAAGAAGTACCAGGACAAGCTCGGCAGCCTGAAGTTCGCGGGCGTGTGCAGCGTCTGCGGCACCGAGCCCGGTGAGTTCTACCGCGAGTACAAGTCCTCGTACACCACCAGCCTGTTCGACGACCTGGGCCTGCAGATCCCCAGCCAGCCGGAGAACCCGGAGGACGAGCACGGCGAGTACGTCGCACTCGAGAAGATCTCCGACAAGCTCGGTGACGCCGACGTCATCGTCTACGGCGTCGAGGTCGACGGTTCACCCAGCCCCGAGATGGCCGAACTGATGGCATCGCCGCTGTGGCAGAACCTGCCCGCGGTCAAGGCCGGAAACCTTGTTCCGGTCAAGCACTTCCAGGCGGCGACCCACCAGACCGCGCTGCTCGCGCTCGACTCGATCGACGAGGGCCTCGGCGCACTGCCCGCCGCGAAGCAGTAGTCCCACCCGCGGCTCGATCACGGCCCCCGACAGCGCTACTCGGGGGCCGTGGTCGTATCCGAACCCGTTTCGACCGGAAGTAGATCCCCTGCATGTCCAAGCTCGAAGACGTCGTCCCGCTGTCTCCCCTGCAGCAGGGGCTGCACTACCTCAGCACCGTCGCGGCGCCCACCGACACAGAGCGAGACGCGTTGCGGGTGGATCCGGACGCCTACACCGTGCAGTCGGTGTTGCGCCTGACCGGTGACGTCGACGAGCCGCGGTTGCACGCCTCCGCGCAGGCACTCCTGGACCGGCACGCGGCGCTGCGCACGTGCTTCCGGCCGCGCAAGGACGGGCGGGTCGCCGGCCTCGTCGTCAAGGACATCGACGTGCCCTGGCGCAGTGTGGATCTGCGCGATGCGGTGGACCCGGAACGGGCCCTCGCGGAACTGCTCGACACGGACCTGCGGACGTGGTTCGACCTCACCGCCCCACCCCTGATCCGTTGGGTCCTGATCAGGCTCACGGCCGACGACGTGCGACTGTTGCTCACCGCGCACCACACCGTCGTCGACGGCTGGTCCACCCCGATCCTGGTGCGGGAACTGCTCGAGATCTACGCTGCCGGAGGCAGTGCCGCCGCGCTGCCGGCCGTCCGGCCCTACCGTGACTACCTCGCGTGGCTGGGCCGCCAGGATCACGATGCGGCGCGGGCACTCTGGCGGGAGTCGCTGGACGGGCTGGACGCGCCGACGCTCGTCACCCCACCGGGCACCACGCGCGACGCGCAGGGCACCGCGGCGATCGACGTCGAGATTCCCGCCGGCCTCACCGAACGGTTGACGGGACTGGCGCGCGACGCCGGCGTCACGCTCAACACCGTGCTGCAGACCGGGTGGGGGTTGCTGCTCGCCGGTCTCGTCGGCCGCGACGACGTCGTCTTCGGGGCGACGGTGTCCGGGCGCCCCGCGGACCTGCCGGGCGTGGAGTCGATGGTCGGGCTGTTCATCAACACCGTCCCGGTCCGGGTGCGCCTCGACCCCGCGGCGACCGTCTCCGAACAGCTCCGCCGGGTCCAGACGGAACAGGCCCGCACCCTCGACCACCAGTATCTCGGCCTCGCGGAGGTCCAGCGCGAGACCGGACTGGGCGAACTGTTCGACACGCTGACGATCTTCGAGTCCTACCCCGTGGACCGCGATGCACTCGAACGCGCACAACGTGCGGGCGGTGTCGGGATCGCCGGCGTGGACGCTGTCGACGCGACGAACTATCCGCTGGTGCTCACCGCCGGCGTCGCCGACCGGCTGATCGTCAAACTCGACTACCGCCCTTCGCTGTTCGGTGTGGACGATGTCGTGGTGCTGGGATCCCGCCTGGTCGCGATCCTGGAAGCCCTCGCCGCCGGGCCGCACACACGGATCGCGGCGCTTCCGCTGCTGTCGGAGTCCGAGACCCGCATGCTGGACGCGTGGTCGACGACCCCGGCCGCGCCCCCGACCGGCACGATCACCGACCTGCTCGCCGGACACGATTCCGCGTTGCCCGCGGTGATCTGCGCCGACGAACAGTGCACATTCGGCGAACTGGTCTCGGGCTCGGCGCAGTTGGCGCGGCTGCTGATCGGTCACGGTGTGGGGCCGGACGTCCGGGTGGGCCTGGCCCTGCCGCGGTCGGTGGCGGCGGTGGAGGCGATCGCCGCGGTGCTCGCGGCGGGTGGCGCCTACCTGCCGCTCGACCCCTCGTACCCGGCGGATCGGCTGGCGCACATGGTCGCCGACTCCCGGCCCGCCGTCGTGCTCGCGACCGCCGACGTAGCGGAAGGACTCGGCGCCGTGCTCGCACAGACCCGGGTCCTGCTTCTCGACGATCCGAAGGTGCGCGAGGAGCTGTCGCAGCTGTCCGCGGAGCCCGTCACCGACGCCGACCGGATCGCGCCGCTGCGCCCCGCGAACGCCGCCTACGTCATCTACACGTCAGGTTCGACGGGTGTGCCCAAGGGCGTCGTCGTCACCCGCGCGAACCTGGCGGATCTGCATGCCGCGCAGCGCGAGACGATGATGCCGGTGGTGCCGGACAGCCCGCGCCGGGTGCTGCTCACCTACCCGTTCGCGTTCGACTCCGCCGTCGCGTCGCTCACGTGGCTGTTCGACGGCCACACCTTGCACCTGCTCGCCGACGACCGGCGCACCGACGTCGAGTACATCGTCGACTACGTGCGCACCCATCGCATCGACTACGTCGACTGCGTGCCGGTCCTGATGAACCAGTTGCTCGACGCCGGACTGGTCGAGTCCGGCGAACACGTCCCGGCTCAGCTCACGGTGGGTGGCGAGGCCGTCTCGCGGGCGCTGTGGGACAGGCTCGGTGCCGCGACCGAGCGTGGTGTCACGACGTTCAACTGCTACGGGCCCACCGAGTGCACCGTCGATGCCACCGCAGCCCGGATCGCCGGCGACGTCGTCGTGATCGGCGGCCCCACCCCGGGCACGCGGGTGTACGTCCTCGACCGCTGGCTGCGCCCGACGCCGCCCGGCGTTGCGGGCGAGCTGTACGTGGCCGGCGGCGGCGTGGTGCGCGGCTACCACGACCGACCCGCGCTCACCGGATCCCGTTTCGTCGCGGACCCGTTCGGGGCGGCAGGGGAGCGTATGTACCGCACCGGCGACGTGGTCCGGTGGACCGCCGACGGTGCACTCGAGTTCGCGGGCCGCGCCGACGACCAGGTCAAGGTCCGCGGCTTCCGAGTGGAACTCGGCGAGATCGAATCCGTGCTGGCCGAGGCGCCCGGCGTCGGGGAGGCCGCCGTCGTGGCGCACACCGATGAACGCGGCGTGACGCGGCTGGTCGGCTACGTCACCGGTGACGTCGATCCGGGGGCGGTCCGCACCGCGGTGGGCAAGCGGCTGCCGGATTACATGGTTCCCGCGGTGATCGTCCCGCTGCCCCGGTTCCCGTTGACCGCGAACGGCAAGGTCGACCGGAAGGCGCTGCCGGAACCCGACTTCGGTGTACTCGTCGGCTCGGGCGAGGCCCGCACGGACACCGAGGCGACGCTTGCGGCCGTGGTCGCCGAGGTTCTCGGCCTCGACCGGGTGGGCATCGACGACGACTTCTTCACACTCGGTGGCGACTCGATCGTCTCGATCCAACTCGTCGCCCGGGCCCGCGCCGCGGACCTCCGGATCACCGCGCGTCAGGTGTTCGAGTTGCGGACCGTCGCGGCGCTCGCCGCGGTGCACGACGCCCCGGCGGACGACACGGCTGACGCACGGGTCACCGCGGCGGCCACCGGCGCCGTCCCGCCGACCCCGATCGTGTGGGACACCGTCGCCCACGGCGCACCGCTCGACCGCTTCGCGCAGTCCCGGCTGCTGATCGCCCCCGACACCCTGACCGAGGCCGCCCTGCGCGCGGCCGTGACCGCGTTGCTCACCTCGCATCACATGCTGCGCTCGGTGTTCACCGTGGTCGATGGCACGCCGGAATGGATTGTTCCGGAGCAGGTTCCGGGCACCGGTGATCTGGTGCGCCGGGTGGCGGTGACCGACGAGTCGTGGCCGGAGACGTTCGCGGCCGAACGCGAGAAGGCGTACGCGGCGCTGCGCCCCGACGCGGGTGTGATGCTGCAGGCGGTGTGGTTCGACTTCGGCTCCGGGCGCCCCGGACGGGTGTTCGTCGCGGTGCACCACCTGGTGGTCGACGGGGTGTCCTGGAGAATCCTGGTGCCGGACCTCGCCTCGGCCGTCGAGCAGGCGACCCGCGGTGAGACCGTGACCCTGGCCGACGCCGGGACGTCGTTCCGGGACTGGGCGGTCGGACTCGCGGAGGCCGCGGGATCGGACCGGGTGCTCGGTGCACTGCCGCTGTGGCGGGACATCTCCGGCGCTGACGAACCGGCACTCGGCGCCCGCGCCCTCGATCCGGCGCTCGACACCGTCGCGTCGGCGCGATCCGTCGAGGTTCGGGTGCCCACCGCGCTCACCGAGGGCGTGCTGACGACCGTGCCCGCCGCGTACCGCGCGGGCGTCGCCGACGTGCTCCTCACCGCGCTCGGCCTGGCCATCGCGGCCGAACGCGGCGGCGACCGGGTCCGGGTGCATCTCGAGGGCCACGGCCGCGAGGAACACGTCGTTCCGGGTGCCGACCTCTCCCGCACCGTCGGTTGGTTCACGTCCCTGTACCCGGCGGTCCTCGACCTCACCGGCGTCGACGTCTCCGGCGCCCTGTCCGGCACCGACGCCGCCGGCATCGCGCTGGCGCAGGTCAAGGACGCGCTGCGCCGGATCCCGGACAGCGGCATCGGATTCGGTATGTTGCGCCGTCTCGGTGACAGCGCCGATCTCGCCGACTACCGGGCGCCCGACGTCATGTTCAACTACCTCGGACGCCTCACCCTCGGTGAGGCGTCCGGTGGTGCCTGGTCCGGGGCACCCGAGGCCGGGGCCCTCGGCGGTGCCGTCGATCCGGCGACGCCGCTCGAGCACATCCTCGACGTCAATGCCGTCACCGAGGACGGCGCCGACGGGCCCGAACTTGTCTGCGAGTTCACCGCGGCTGCCGGCATGCTCGACGCCGACACCGTGGCCCGGATCGCCGCACGCTGGGTCGACGCCCTCCGCGCGCTCGCCGAACACACGGCGTCCCACACGACCGCGGTGCGGACCGCCTCGGACCTCACCTACCGCGGTCTGGACTACCCGGAACTGTGCGCGCTCGCAGCCGAACTCGGCTCGGTCGAGGACGTCGTCCCGCTGACTCCGCTGCAGCGTGGGCTGTACTTCCTGGCCGAACTCGACTCCGACAGCGACGTCTACGCGATGCAGACGGTGCTGGATCTGCGCGGCGATCTCGACCGGGAAGCGATGCGCCGCAGCGCCGCCGCGCTGCTCGCCCGGCACGCCACGCTCCGCACCGGATTCCGCACCACCGCGGCCGGCGAGCCGGTGGGTGTGGTGCTCGGTGCACCCGAACTGCCGTGGATCGAGATCGATCTCGCCGACCTGCCGGACGCCGTGGCCCGCGATCGCAGCGCCGAGATGGTGGCCCGCGATCGGGTCACCCGCTTCGACGTCGGCGCAGCCCCGCTGCTGCGGTTCACACTGATCCGCCTCGCACCCGGTCTGCACCGACTCGTGTTCGCCGCGCACCACCTGCTCCTCGACGGTTGGTCGTCGCCGCTGTTGATGCGGGAGTTGTTCGCGCTCTACGGCGCTGGCGCGGACGCCACCGTGCTGCCGCCCGTCCAGCCGTTCACCGACTACCTGGCCTGGCTGTCCGAGCAGGACTCCGAGGCGGCATTGCAGCGGTGGAGCGGCGTTCTCGATGGCGTCACCGAACCGACGCTCGTCGCGCCGGCCGGATCGTCGCTGCGGGCGGATCTGCCCGGCGAACACTCGATCGCGGTGCCCGCGGGACTGGCCGCCGCCCTGCAACGCCGCAGCCGTGACCTCGGGGTCACCGTCAACACCGTCGTGCAGGCCGCGTGGGGACTGCTGCTCGGCCACCGACTCGACCGCGACGACGTCGTGTTCGGCGCCGTCGTGTCCGGGCGGGTGCCGCACGTGGCAGGAATCGAGACGATGATCGGCCTGTTCATCAACACCGTGCCGGTGCGGGTGAGCCTGCGCCCCGGCGAGCGCACCGACGACTTCCTCAGGCGCGCACAGGACCTCCAGAACGGCACCCTGGACGATCAGTACGTGGGCCTCGCCGACATCCAGCGTCGCGTCGGGATCGGTGAGCTGTTCGACACCTTGCTGGTGTTCGAGAGCTACCCGATCGACACCGACGCCCTGGCCCGCGCGCAACGATCCGGCGGGCTCGAGGTGAGCGACGTGCGCGGTCACGACGCCACCAACTTCCCGCTCGTCCTGGTCGCGGCGCTCGACGACGAACTGGCCCTCACCCTCGAGTACCAGCAGTCGCTGTTCACCGGCGCCGACGTCGACGTACTAGGCCAGCGCCTGGTTCGGGTGCTCGAACAGCTCGCGGCACCGGACGCGCCCACCGTCGCCGGCGTCGACCCGCTCTCGGACACCGAACGGGCGCTGCTCGTGGGGGACTGGGCCGCCACCGCCCCGGCACCCACGGCGGGCTGCGGCACCGTCGCGGACCTCCTCGCCGCCCGCGTCGCGGCATCGCCGGGCACCGACGCGGTCGTGTTCGGCGATGCCCGTCTGACGTTCGACGAACTGGGGGCGGCGTCGTCGCGGCTGGCCCGCCTGCTGATCGCGTCCGGCGTCGGCCCCGACACCGTCGTCGGTCTCGCGCTGCCGCGCTCGGAGCGGATGGTGGTGGCGATCGCCGCGGTGATCGCCGCGGGCGGCACGTACGTGCCGATGGACCCGTCGTATCCCGCGGATCGTCTGGCGCACATGGTGGCCGACGCGACCCCGACCGTCGTCCTCACCGACAGCACCGTGCACGCTGTGCTGGAACCGGTGCTGCGCGGAACCGCCGTCACCGTTCTCGACGCACCGGATATCGAAGCGGCGCTTGCCGTTCTGCCGCCGGGCTCCGTCACCGACGCGGGCCGGCTCGCCCCGCTGCGGCCCGGCCACACCGTGTACGTCATCTACACGTCGGGGTCGACGGGTCTTCCGAAGGGTGTCGCCGTCACGCACGCGAACCTGCTCAACCTGTTCGAGAGTCATCGCGCCGACCTGTACCGTCCCACGGTCGCGGCCACCGGGCGCGAATCGATCGGCGTCGGCCACGCGTGGTCGTTCAGCTTCGACGCATCGTGGCAGCCCACACTGTGGCTGCTCGACGGGCACACCGTGCACGTGTTCGACGAGGACACGATGCGCGACCCGGAGGCGATGACCGACTACGTCGTCGACCATGAACTCGACTTCCTCGAGGTCACGCCGTCGTTCCTCGACCGGATGCTCGCGGCCGGGTTGTTCGAACGCGAACATCGTCCCGCCACCGTCGGATTCGGCGGCGCGGCCGTCAACCCGGCGTCGTGGCGCCGGCTGCGGGACCTCACCGACGGCCGGGCGTTCAACCTGTACGGCCCCACCGAGTGCACCGTCGACGCGCTCGTCGGGCAGGTCACCGAGGCCGACGAGCCGTGCCTGGGCCGCGCCGTCCACGGCGGCCGGGCGTACGTCCTGGACCGGATGCTGCGGCCCGTCCAGGCCGGCAGCACCGGCGAGCTGTACATCGCCGGTGCCGGCGTCGCCCGCGGCTACCTCGGCCGGCCCGACCTGACCGGCGCGCGGTTCGTCGCCGATCCGTTCGGTGTCGCGGGGGAGCGGATGTACCGGACCGGTGACACGGTGCGGCGCGGCCTCACCGGAACCCTCGAGTTCCTGGGCCGCGGCGACGACCAGGTGAAGATCCGCGGCTTCCGCGTCGAACTCGGGGAGGTGGAGGCCGCGCTGGCTGCGGTTCGCGGCGTCCGGGACGCGGTCGTCGTCGCGCACACCGACACCCGGGGCGTGACGCGACTCGTCGGCTACGTCACGCCGGACGGGCACCTCGATCCCGCGGTGGCGCGCGCCGTCGTCGCGGAACGCCTGCCCGACTACATGGTCCCCGCGGTCGTTCTGGTGCTGGCGGAGTTCCCCGTCACCGCGAACGGCAAGATCGACCGGAAGTCGCTGCCGGAACCGGATTTCGCGGCGCTGGTGGGCTCCGGTGAGCCGCGCACCGACACCGAGGCGATGCTCGCGGCGGTGGTCGCCGACGTGCTGGGACTCGACCGAATCGGCATCGACGACGACTTCTTCGCGCTCGGCGGCGATTCGATCGTGTCGATCCAACTGGTGTCCCGGTGCCGCGCCGCGGGTCTGACGGTGACCGCACGTCAGGTGTTCGAGCTGCGCTCGGTCGCGGCACTGGCCGCGGTGTGCGAGCAGGCACCGGACCCCGAATTCGACGCGGCGGCGGCGGCACTCGCCGCGATCCCCGCGATCGGCGACGTGCTGCCGACACCGATCGTGTGGGAGGCGGTGAGCTGGGGCACCGACCTCGGCCGCTTCTCGCAGGCGCGGCTGCTGGTGGCACCCGACGGGCTGACTGTGCCGGTGCTCGAGGCCGCGGTCACCGGGCTCCTCACGACGCACCCCATGCTGCGCTCACGATTCACGGTGGTCGACGAGGCCCCGGAGTGGTCGGTGTCCGAACAGGTGCCGGACGCCTCGCGCGTGGTGCGACGGGTCGACGTCTCCGCGTGCCCCGACGAAGAGTGGGGCGCGGTGTTCGCGGCCGAACGCGAGAACACCTACGCGGCACTGCGTCCGGACGCCGGACTGATGGCACAGGTGGTGTGGTTCGACTTCGGTCCCGGCAGGCAGGACCGGGTGTTCGTGGCCGTCAACCACCTGGTGGTCGACGGCGTCTCGTGGCGGATCCTGGTCCCGGACCTCGCGACCGCGGTCGCGCAGGCGCAGCGCGGTGAACCCGTCGCCCTGCCCGACGCCGGAACATCGTTCCGAGCCTGGACCCGCGGACTCGCCGACGCGGCCCGCACCGAGCGGATCGCCGCTTCGGCGTCTGACTGGCTGCGCGTCGCGGAGGTCGACGAACCGTTGCTCGGCACCCGGCCTCTCGACCCGACGCTGGACACGGTGTCCGCGACGCGCTCGGTCAAGCGGGTCCTGCCCGTGCCGGTCACCGAACGCGCCCTGGGCGGCAGTGTCGACGAAATCCTCCTCGCGGCACTCGCGCTCGCGGTCGCGTCGGTCCGCGGCGGCGACGTGGTCCGGGTGGAACTCGAGGGGCACGGCCGCGAGGAGCAGGTGGTGCCCGGCGCGAACGTCACCCGCACCGTCGGCTGGTTCACCTCGATGTACCCGGTGGCATTCGACCTCGGCGGCATCGATGTCGACGACGTGCTCGCGGGCCACGTTCCGGCGGACGAGGCGGCCGAGCGGGTCGGCGCCGCGCTGCGGGCGGTGCCGGACAACGGGATCGGCTTCGGCGTCCTGCGGCGCCTGTCCGACGAGAACCGCTTCGGCGACTACACGCGACCGCAGATCGTCTTCAACTACCTCGGCCGGATGACACTGGGGGAGAGCGACGGCGGGCCGTGGACCGGCGCACCGGAGGGCGTCGCGCTCGGTGGCTCGGTCGATCCGGCGACGCCCCTCGACCACGTCCTGCAGGTGGACGCGGTGGTCGAGGACACCGCGGACGGACCGATCCTGGACTGCGAGTTCGCGGCGTCCGGTGTGCTGGACGACGTCACCCTCGACGCGATCGCGTCCGCCTGGGAGCGGGCTGTGACGGCCCTGCTCGACGCCGCAGTGCCGGCGCTGCGGTGACCCGACAGACCTCAGTAAACAAGGGAGATAGAACATGTCACTCGACCGCGACACGATCCTCGCCGACACGGCGCAGATCCTGGAGGTGGACGTCACCGAGATCGATCCGTCGGTGAGCCTGGTGGACCAGGGCCTCGACTCGGTGCGGCTGATGGCGCTCGTCGAGCGCTGGCGAGACAGCGGTGCCGACGTCGACTTCGTCTCGCTCGCTGCCGAACCCGACCTCGAGCAGTGGATCACGCTGCTCGAGCCGCGGTGACCGGACCGTGGCGCTCCTGGAGAAGCTGACCCTCGACCTCGACCCGCTGCGCACGAGTCGCGAGTTCCGGTACATCTTCACCGCTCGCGTGGTGTCGCTGTTCGGTCTCGGCTTCCTCATCGTCGCGGTGCCGTTGCAGGTGTACGAGATCACCGCGTCCACCGCACACGTCGCGGCCGTGTCGACGGTGTTGGGGCTCACGACGTTCGGTGCCACCTTCGCGGGCGGCATCCTCGCCGACCGGTACGACCGGCGCCGCGTCATCGCCCTCGCCCGTGGCTGCGCGGGCATCGCGTTCGCGGTGCTCGCGGTCAACGCGTTCCTGCCCGATCCGAGGCTGTGGGTGGTGTATCTCGCCGCGATCATCGACGGGATCTGCGGCGGCATCTCGGCGACCGTGCTGATGTCGGTCACCCCGACGCTGCTGCCGCGCAGCAAGATGGCGGCCGCGGGCGCGCTCATGGCGCTCACCGGTGATCTGGGCGCGATGATCGGGCCTGCCCTCGGCGGCGTCGTGATCGCCTCCGGCGGTGTGGGACTCGCGTTCGCGCTGGCGGCGGTCACCACGGCGGTGACGACGTTCTGCATCACCCGACTGCCGGCGTTGCCGCCGCCCCGCGCCGCCGACGAGTCGCCGTTGCGCGCCGTCGTCAGCGGATTCCGGTACGCGGCCGGTCAACGTGTGATCGGCGGCGTGCTGGTGTGCGGATTCGTCACCATGCTGCTGGCCGGTTGGTCGGTTCTGATCCCGGAGTACGCGGCCGAGGTCCTCGGTGTCGGTGCGTCGGTGACCGGTCTGCTGTACGCCGCGCCCGCTGTCGGTGCCGTGCTCGGTGCCCTCACCAGCGGGTGGACCGGGACGGTGCGCTGGTCCGGTCGGGCGGTGTTCGTGGGCATGCTGCTCTCGGCCGCCGGTCTCATCGGGGCCGGCGCGACCGCGGCCGTCGTCGTCACGGTGATCGGTCTGGCGGCCCACGGTTTCGGTGAGGCCGTAGCCGACATCCTGCGCTACGCGATCGTCCAGAAGCACACCGCCGAGGAGTACGGGGCGCGTATTGCCGGCGTGTGGTCGGCACAGGTGACCGCGGGCGCGTCGGTGGGTGCCGTCGTCGCCGGCGTCGTCGCGGCGCTGGTCCCGATCGAGGGCGCGCTCGCGGTCTACGGCGGTACCGGACTGGTGGCCACCGTCGTACTCTTCGTCGTGCTGAAGCGGTTGCGGCGCTTCGACGAACACGCGCACGCCGGCCAGGATGCGTCGGCCGACGCGCCGGTGTGACGGTCTTCGGACAATGAAAGGGCGGTGCCACCCGAACCGGGTGGCACCGCCCTTCTGCTGTGGCGCGGAGGCGTCAGCTGTTCGTGACGAGATCCTGGTCGGCGTCGACCGCCGCAGCACGCTTCTTGGCCAGCGTCTCCTTCGACAGGTAGACGGCGATGGCGGACAGCGCGGTGAGCGCGACGAAGTACCACGCGATGTTGCTCGTGCCGCCGTCGTTACCGAGACCGAACAGCCAGTTGCACATCAGCGGCGCGGTGCCGGCACCGAGGACCGAGCCCATCTGGAAGGTCAGCGAGACGCCCGTGTAGCGGTCGGCGGTGTCGAACTTCTCGGCGAGGAACGCGCCGATCGGGCCGTACATCGACGCCTGGATGATCGGGTTACCGACCAGGAAGCCGACCGCGACAAGCCAGTAGCTACCGGAGTTGAACAGCGCGAACATCGGGAACACCAGGGCAATCGAGACGACCGCGCCGGAGAGCATCACCTTGCGGCGACCGTGGCGGTCCGACAGCCACGCGAAGAACGGAATCGCGAAGATGTGCACGACGCTCGAGAAGGTGAGCATGTACAGCGCGTCCTGGCGCGGCATCGTGCCCTGGGCGGCGATGTGCGGCACCATCCACACGGCCAGCATCGCCTGCATGAACAGCGGTCCGGCGGAGGCGAGAATGCCGTACACGGTCGAAGCGGGATACTTCTTCAGGACGCGCAGGATCGGCGTGCCGGTGTGCACCTCGCCCGCATCCCGGGCCCTCGCGAAGTCGGGCGACTCGGTGACCCGGTAGCGCATGAACAGGCCGACGATCACGAGCACCGCGGACAGCAGGAACGGAACACGCCAGCCCCAACTGAAGAACGCGTCGTCCGGCAGACCCGAGAAGAGGGCCAGTACCAGCGTCGCGAGGACGGACCCGGTGGGGCCGCCGGTGACCGCGATCGACGCGGCGAAGCCGCGCTTGCCCTCGCTGACGTGCTCCGCCGCCATGAGCGTCGCGCCGGCCCACTCACCGCCGACCGCGAGGCCCTGGATCACGCGCAGCGCGACGAGGATCAGCGGTGCGGCCACGCCGATCGTCTCGTAGGTCGGCATCAGGCCGATCGCGACCGACACCAGGCCCATCATCAGCAGCGTGATGACCAGGATGTTCTTGCGGCCGAACTTGTCGCCGAAGTGGCCGAACAGGACACCACCGATGGGCCGCGAGATGTAGCCGGCCAGCAGGATGACGAACGAGAGGGTCGATCCCAGGACCGGATCCATCGAGTCCGGGAAGAACAGCTTCGGGAACACCAGGCCCGCTGCCGCTCCGTAGAGAAGGAAGTCGTAGTACTCGACTGTCGATCCCAGGAAGCTGGAGACGAGGGCACGGCGCGAGTCCTTCGGAGCGGGCTCCGTATACGTCGTGTCTTGGGGTTGCATTGCGCTCCTTCGGCAGGCGACCACGTCGGTCGACGGCTGAAAGCGTCGATTGCGGCGTGTGTCACATCAATCACGCGTTCCGTAGGACGGCACGGTCTCGTTTGCCACCTGCCGGAACGGACACTTCCGACATTCGGCACCGCCCAGTACGCTTCCGTCTCCGGTGTCCGGAGTTCGCTAGGTTGGGGGCCATGACGACTCCGTTGCAGAACCTCGAAATCGACACCCTCGGCGGCGTGCCGACCAGCCTCGGTGAGTACGGCGGCCGCGCGGTCCTCGTGGTCAACGTGGCCTCCAAGTGCGGTCTCACCCCGCAGTACGCGGCGCTCGAAAAGCTGGCGTCGGAGTATGCCGAGCGCGGTCTCACCGTCATCGGCGTCCCGTGCAACCAGTTCATGGGCCAGGAACCGGGCACTCCCGAGGAGATCCAGACCTTCTGCTCCACCACGTACGGCGTCACCTTCCCCCTCACGGAGAAGGTCGACGTCAACGGCGAGAATCGGCATCCGCTGTACGCCGAGCTGACCAAGGCCGCGGACGCCGACGGTGAGGCCGGCGACATCCAGTGGAACTTCGAGAAGTTCCTGATCGCGCCCGACGGCACCGTCGCGAACCGGTTCCGTCCCCGCACCGAACCCGACGCCCCCGAGGTGATCGCGGCGATCGAGGCCGTGTTGCCCCGATAGACCACTCGCCGCCGTCCGGCGTTCACCTGCGGCTGCCACCCTCGGGGACATGACCGGACAGGTGATCGTGTCGGTGTCGGGGATCAGGGACGAGACGGTCCAGGTGGTCGCGGACTTCGCGGCCGAGATGGACCGCCGATCGGTCCCGCTGTCGCTGCTCGTGGCGCCGCGACTCAAGGAAAAATACCGGCTGGTCTCGGACACGGTCACCCAGGACTGGTTGCGCGACCGGCGCGACCGCGGTGACTCGATCGTCCTGCACGGCTACGACCAGGCCGCCACCAAGCGCCGCCGCGCCGAGTTCGCGCTGCTGCCCGAACACGAGGCGCGGCTGCGCCTGCTCGCCGCCGACCGGGTGCTCGAGGAGGTCGGCCTGCGGACGCGGCTGTTCGCGCCGCCCCGCTGGGTCGCCTCCCCGGGCGCGGTCGCGGTGCTGCCGAGCGTCGGCTTCCGGCTACTCGCCGGCATGACCACGGTCCGCGACCTCGCACACGACACCAGCGTGCGCAGCCACGTCATCGGGGTGGGCGACGGGTTCCGCGCCGAGCCGTGGCGGTGCCGGGCAATGGTGCTCGGCGCGTCCCGCGGTGCCCGGCGCGGGCGAGTGGTGCGGCTCGCCGTCTCGGCGAAGCAACTCGGCAAGACCGGGCCGCGTCAGGCCGTGCTCGACGCCGTCGACCTGGCGCTGCACCACGGCGCAGCGGCCACCGTCTACCGGTGGCCGCTCGTCGAGGGTGTGCGCGGGGCGGCCTGACCGCGCCGCGCTCAGGCGTCGGTGATGACCAACTGTTCGGCGAGCATGCGAAGCGCCTGGGCATGCAGCCGGAACAGGGCGACCAGGTCGACGCTGTCGCCGCCGATCTCGTGAGCGATGAACAGGCCGTCGGCGGACGCCATCGCATAGGTGGTCAGTAGGCGCACCGCGTCGTCGCCGAGGTCGGGTGCGAAATCGTGGGCCAGGGCGGCGATCCGCTCGCAGGCCTGTTCACGCACCGCCAGGAACTTCGTCCGCGCACTCGGTTCGATCGGTCTCCGCTCGAGCGCCAGCATGAGTCCCAGACGCAGGAAGTCCGGCGATTCCAACAGTGCCTCGGCCACCTGTATCGCGAGTGTCGTGAGGCGTTCGGCCATCGGTCCGTCGTCGGGGATCGTCCACGCGTCGAGCCACGACCCGAAACTGCGTTCGATGACCGCCGCGATCAGTTCGTCCTTGTCCTGGAAGTGCCAGTAGATGGAACTCGCGGGCAGTCCGCACTTCTTGCTCACCAACGCGATGCTGGTGCCCTCGTAGCCGCGCTCGGATGCCACTTCAACGGCCGCGTCGAGAATGCGCCGCCGTGATTCCTCGCCGTTTGCCCGACGTCGGCGGAGTGGGGTTGCCTCGGCCATGATCGACCTCTCCTGGGTTGTCGTCTCCCGCCATCATCCCCTGCGCCCACCCCGTGGGTCGAAGTGCATTGACGCACACCGTCGAGCGCCTTGCTGTAGTGATCGCTACGGGAAGGGATTCGTGCTCGCTCGTTTGCGTGCACAGAGATCGAGAGGTTTCGACGTGTTCGGTACTTGGTTCTCCTGTCCGGCCTGCACGGATCTGTCGTGACGCCGCCACATCGCATCGACGTCCACCATCACATCGTTCCGCCGGACTATGCGCGGCTGCTGCGTGACAAGGGGATTCGGCCCGGTGGGATCCCGCTCCCCGACTGGGCTGCGCCGATGGCCTCGAAGATCATGGACGCCAACGGGATCGCGGCTGCGGTCCTCTCCGTGTCGACACCGGGAGTGTGGTTCGGGGAGGTGCCGGAGGCGCGTAGGTGGGCGCGCCGGGTGAACGAGCACGCGGCGGCGGTGGTCGAGCGCCGACCCGACCGTTTCGGATTCTTCGCGACACTCACTCTGCCGGACGTCGACGGGGCCCTCGTCGAGGCTGCGTACGCCCTCGACGTGCTCAACGCCGACGGAATAGTGTTGCTCGCCAACAACGCCGGCATCTACCTCGGCGCCCCAGAGTTCGATCGTCTGCTCGGATTCCTCGACGAACGGGCAGCTGTCGTGTTCGTGCACCCCGGGGAACTGCCGGCAGACCCCGTACCCGGAATCCCGACGTTCACAGCAGACTTCCTGCTCGACACCACGCGGGCGGTCACGAATCTGATCCTGTCCGGGGCCTTGGAGAAGTATCCGCGGATCCGATGGGTTCTCGCCCACGCCGGCGGCTTCGTTCCGTACATCTCCCATCGAATCCTGCTCACCGCGCTGCGCGACGAACCCAAGTGGAAACTCGCCGGCCTCGCTCTGCGACGGGAGAAGGCAGTGGCTCAGCGCATGAAGGTCTTTCAGCGCTTCTGGTACGACACCGCGTTGTCCAGTACGGCGGCCGCCTTCCCGAGCCTTCTGGCGGTTGCGGATCCGAGTCGGATCGTCTTCGGTTCGGACTTCCCGTTCGCGCCCGCAGCCGCCGTCAAGTACATGCGCGCCGAGTACGAGGACATGGACCTGCCCGCCGGGCTGCGCGCCGGCATCGACCACCGCAATGCCGAGATTCTCTTCCCTCGGTTCGCGTCGCGCGACACGCACCGACGCGACTCCTCGAACGAAAGACACTGATGTGAGCGAACATCCGACCTACGACGTGGCTGTTGTCGGCTACGGGCCCACCGGTGTGACCGCGGCGAACCTCCTCGGCAGGGCCGGGCTGAAGGTTCTCGTGGTCGAACGTGATCCCGACATCTACGGCCGAGCGCGTGCAATCTCGACCGACGAGGAGGTGCTGCGGATCTGGCAACGGGTCGGCCTCGCCGAACGACTCACCGCGGACATGCTGCCCGGCGGAACGGTCGCCTTCGTGGATGCTGCGGGAAGGCCGATCGCCGAATTGGAGGCGAGACCGCACGGTTCCGGGCACCCGGCGCAGCAGTTCATCTATCAACCGGCGATGGAGCAAGTGCTCCGCGAGGGGGTCGAGCGCTTCCCGAACGTGGAGGTGTTGCTCGAACACGAGTGTCTGCGATTGGTACAGGACGAGACCGGCGTCGAGCTGATGCTCGCGGACCTGCGGACGGACGAATTCCGGCGGATCCGGGCCGCCTACGTCGTCGCGGCGGACGGCGGCTCGAGCCCCATTCGTGGCCAACTCGGAATCGGCTACGAGGGAGAGACCTTCGCGGAGAGATGGGTCGTCATCGACACCGAGGTGCTGAAGGAGTGGCCCGGCCACGACCGCTTGCGATTCCACTGCGATCCGGCTCGCCCCACCGTCGACTGTCCCACGCCACTGGGGCATCATCGGTGGGAATTCCCGGTGGGCGCAGGTGAAGAAGCGCGGGAACTCGTCACGGACGAGGCGATCTGGCGGGTGCTGAACTCTCAGGGCATCACCGCGTCACACGTGCGGATCCTGAGGTCCGTGGTCTACAGCCATCATGTGCGCTTCGCGGATCGGTGGCGGGTGGGACGGATATTCCTCGCCGGGGATGCGGCACACGCGATGCCGCCCTGGATCGGTCAGGGAATGTCCGCCGGAGTACGGGATGCGGCAAACCTGTGCTGGAAGATCGAGGCGGTGCTGTCCGGATCACTGCCTGACTCGATCCTCGATACCTATCAGGTGGAACGGCTTCCGCACGTGCGTGAGGTGACGAAGCGCGCCGTGAAGGTGGGACGGATCATCACCGAGCGTCGACGCGTGGTGGCCGAAGTTCGGAACTTCGCCTTCCGCATCGGGATGCGCTCCCGGCGCTTCCCGGCGCTTCTCCTGAAGACCCGCTGGATCCCGGACGCCTTCACAGCGGACGGGTTGCTGGCTCCGGTGGGTCGGCAGGGGAGGCCCGCTGCGGTCGGTTGGCTGATCCCGCAGCCGTGGGTGTTGGACGCCAAGGGAGTCCGGGGGCGGCTCGACGACGTCCTGGGCGGCAGATGGGCCCTGCTGCAACTGGATTCGGTCGACTCGTCGGCCTGGTCCGCTGCCGGCGTGCCTGCTGTCCGGGTGGCCACGGCCGGTTCGTCGCCCGCAGCGGACACCGTTGTCGATGTCGACGACACACTCGTCCGGTGGATGCGGGCGAAGAACGCCACCGTCCTTGCGGTGCGGCCGGACGGCGTCGTCTATGCCGCTGCCGGTGCGGGCGAACTCCTCGCTCCGCCCCCGGCAGATCTCGCTGCATCGTCCTGACACCCGACTCGACAGGAGGCTCTCCATGGCCCACTCGATCCTGAACGAACGCACCCTGTCCGTCGGCGGCAGGGACATCTTCGTCGCCGAGGCCGGTGAGGGTCCGCCCGTGGTGCTGCTGCACGGTGGCGGGCCCGGCGCATCCGGCGTCGCGAACTACGTCCGCAACATAGACGCGCTCGCCGAGCGTTTCCGCGTGATCGTGCCCGACCTTCCCGGATACGGTCGATCCGCCAAGGGCGTCGATCAGTCGGATCCGTTCGGCTGTCTCGCCGCCGGAATCCGCGGCGTGCTCGACCGACTCGGCATCGAGCGGGCAAGTCTGGTCGGCAACTCGTACGGCGGTGCCTGCGCGTTGCGCCTGGCGCTCGACACGCCGGACCGGGTCGACCGGATGGTGCTCATGGGCCCTGGCGGTATCGGCACCACGCGCCGACTGCCCACCAAGGGGCTCGACGCGTTGCTGTCGTACTACACCGGCGACGGCCCCTCCCACGCGAAGCTCGAGAGCTTCATCCGCGAGTACCTTGTCCACGACGGGTCCGCGGTTCCGGCAGCGGCGATCGACGAGCGGTACCGGGCGAGCATCGACCCGGAGGTCGTCGCCGACCCGCCGCTGCAGCGTCCGTCCGGTCCGGGAGCGCTGCGGACACTGTTGCGGATGGATCTCACCAGGGACCGGCGCCTGCGCCGTCTCGACGTTCCCACGCTGGTGATCTGGGGCGCCGACGACAGGGTCAATCGGCCCAGTGGTGGGCGGATGCTCGCCGGGATCATGCCGAACTGCGACCTCCTCGTCACCGCGCGGACCGGTCACTGGGTGCAGTGGGAACGTGCGGACTTCTTCAACGACGTCACCGCGGCTTTCCTGAACGGACCCGCGCGATGAACGACACCACGACGTCCGTCTTCGGCGCGGTTCACCTCGGCTACGTCGTCATCGAGACCGCGAGGTTCGCCGATTGGCGTCGATTCGGGCAGGACGCGATCGGGCTGCACGTCGAGGACCTTTCGCCGCGGGCGATGCGGTTTCGACTCGACGACCACGACTGCCGGTTCCTGTTGCAGCACGGCGACGCGGAGGACGTGACGGCACTCGGTTGGCAGATGGACGACCACGAGTCGCTCGACCGGGTCGTGGCCCGTGTCCACGATCGCGGCGTACCGGTCGTCGAAGGGACCGACGAGGAGGCCGCGATGCGGGGGGTGGAACGACTACTGCGGTTTCCCGGTCCCAAGGGAATCGACCAGGAGGTCTTCACGAGGGCCCGGATCGCCGCCGCACCGCTCGTCACGGTCGGCAGCGGCTTCGTGACCGATCCCGGAATGGGGCACGTCGCGATCACGTCGACCGAACCGCACCTGATGCGCGGTTACTACGACACTGTCTTCGACGCCAGGCTCTCCGACTACATCGACGAGACCATCAGCGGCGCGAAACTGAAGATTCGATTCCTGCGGGTCGACGCGCGACACCACTCGGTCGCGATCGCGGCGGTACGTGGCCTGCGGGTCGACCCCATCCGTACTCGGATCCAGCACCTCAACATCCAGGTCGCCGAACTCGACGACATGACCTCCTCGTACCAACGGGTCAGGGAGTTGGGATTCGGCTTGGCCCTCGGCGTCGGCCAGCACACCAACGACCGGGAGCTGTCGTACTACGCCGTGAGCCCGTCGGGATTCGAGTGGGAGGTCGGCTGGAACCCCCTCGTCGTCGACGAGTCGACCTGGGAACCCGCGACGCACAGCGGCATCAGCATCTGGGGTCACACCCCGGAGGGACGGACCGTTGTCGGCAAACTGGCTCAGTTCAAGGCCGCGGTGCGATCGGTGCGGCGTCGCGAACCGATCGTGCCGGCGCTGAGCGGGGCCGGCATCCCCGACGACTGATCCGCTGAGCGAGCGGTGAATCGGGCGTCGAGGTGCCCGATGTCAGGACACCTCGACGCTCGACTCCTCCGGGAGCACGCGGAATCGGTTCCGCCCGGGCCCATTTCGGTGAGCCGGCCGTAGTAGACACCGCGGGCCTCCTCGGCCACCACGCCCTGGTGGATCGGGACCGCGACCCGCGGGTGCACCGCGCGCAGCCACGCCATCGGGTGGCGTGACGTCCGTTCATTCCCGCCGTGACGGCCGGCCGTTCACGAAGCCGCGTCGGTTGCGAGCCAAGCGTCCCCGAAGAGCATGATCCCGTCCGCGCTCGGGGTGATCCCGTGCACGTTGTTCCGCCATGTGACGAGGACCTTGCCCGCCCCGATGACTGCCAGCGGTGCCGTGTCGTTGACGAGCGTCTGAACTCTCTCCAGGACGGCGCGTCGATCGTCGTCGGTGGGTGCCGTCTGCAATTGGGTCAGCAACTGGTCCATCTCGGGATTCTTGTAGCCGAGCACGTTCGACGGCGAGCTGCTGTGGAAGTTGACGTACAGCCGCATGAACGGTGATTCCTCGAGCACACTCAGTCCCGAGTGCGCGACGTCGTAGTCGTGCTCGACGAACAGTCGCCGCACCAGGTCGTTGATGCTGGGGGCGTACGAGATCTCGACGGTGAACCCGACGGCCTGCAACATCGACTGGTAGGCGAGCGCGTTGCGCTGGGTTTCGGGAGTGTTCGATCCGACGTAGGTGAGCTTGCCGTCGTAGCCGTCGGCCTTGGCCTCGGCGAGATACCTCTTCGCCGACTCCGGGTCGTAGCCATTCGCGGCGACGTTGCCGTGCCACGTGGACCAGGGCTGGAACATGTCGCTGCCCGGCATGCCGAAGCCGTCCTCGACCCGGTCGTTGTAGATGTCGGGGTTGATCGCGGCAACGATGGCCTTGCGCACCCGCTCGTCGGACGCGGCCCGGCCCTCGCGCTGATTGACAAGCCCGACCGTCCCCAGACTGACGGTGTGGACGTAGCCGATGTCGCCGGCGGCGAGTGCGCTCTGGACGACCTCCGCGCGCCGCACGTAGGCGGCGTCGATGCCGCCACTGTGCAGGGCTTCCAGCTTGGCCTGCTCGCCCTGGATCACCGGGAAACGCAGCTTGTCCAGGCGCGGCCGACCGTTCCAGTACGTGCCACTCGCACCGAGGACCAGTTCCTCCTGGGATGCGAACTTCTCCACGACGAAGGGACCGGCTCCGACAGCGGAGAAGGTGCCGCTCGCCATCGACGACGGCGCGACGACCATGCCCGGGCCGGTGGTGAAGAGAATCGGGAACTCGTTCCACGGCTGGTTCAGCGTGAACACCACCGTGGAGGGATCCGGTGACATCATGTCCGCGACGGAGGCCTTCCACACCTGCGTCTGCAGCCCGTTCTTCTCCACGTACCGCTTGATGCTCCACTGCACGGCGGCCGCATCGACGGGGCTACCGTCGCTGAAGGTCACGCCCGGACGCAGCTTCAACGTCCAGACTGTGTTGTCCCCGTTGGCATCCAGCGACTGCGCCAACTGCGGGAGGTACTTCTTCGCCTCGGTGTCGTAGCGAATCAACAGGTCGTAGATCGCGGCCATCTCGCTACCGCCGGTCGCTCCGCTGTCCTGGCGGGAGGCCGGGTCCAGACTGCTGATGCCGGAGAGCGTGGCGTACGAGAGCGTGCCACCGGAGGTGGGATCACCGCCGTCTGGCTGCTCGCCGACCATACCTGTCGTCACCTGCGACGCGTCGATCGTCGAACCGGACCCGCCGGCGCATCCGGCCAGCAGCATCGTAGCCGTGGCCAAGGCAGTGAACAGGGTTCCGGCTCGGGCGAGGGAAGATCGCCTCATCGTCAACCTTTCTTCATGACAGTTGTGGAGCAACAGGGAATTTCGCGATGTATCGAACTCGATCGGTTCGTGTGGGCATCACATGGTGACGATGGCGCGGCCGAGGACCTGTCCGGCCGCGAGGTCGGTGACAGCACGGTCGATTTCGTCGAGCGTGTAGCGATTGGTGACCAGGGCGTCGAGGTCGAGGAGGCCATCGGTGTGCCAGTCGAGGAAGGTGTCGATGTGGTCCTGTCGGCAGCCGCCGGCGCTGGTGCCGACGAGTCGCTTCTGGCCGCCGATGAGACCGGCGAGGTTGAGTTCGGTGGGGCCCTTGGGCAGTCCCACCAGCACTGCGGTTCCGCCGTGAGGTCCACCGACCCGGCCCGCACGAACACTGTCGACGGCCTGCACCGTGGTGGAAGCGTGACCGACGCAGTCCACGGCGATGTCCACACCCCCGGTCAGCTCCAGGATCGCGGCGGCGGGATTGTCCGTCAGGGATGCGTCAATCGTGTCGGTGGCGCCGAATCGCTTGGCGAAGGCCAGTTTTTCGGCGTCCAGATCGACTGCAACGATGCGGGTGGCGCCCCGGATGGATGCTGCAGCGACAGCGGACAGGCCGACTCCGCCGACACCGAACACCGCGACGGTATCACCGGCCTTCACCGGCGCGGCATGGCAGAGGGCGCCGGCACCCGTGACGACCGCACAGCCCACGATCGAGACCACGTCCTTGCTGGATTCGGGTGCCAGAGGCATGACGTAGAGTTCGTCGACGAGTGCGTGCTCGGCCCAGGTGTAGACGTTGGGCGAGTGAGCCGTGCGACCGTCGGGCAGGTCGATCGAGGCGCGGGCAGGGGCGCGGCCGTCCGTGCGCGGCACCCAGGTGATCATCGCGGCATCGCCGACGGCGATGTGGGTCACGGCCGTTCCGGTGGCGAGCACTGTGCCGAACCCCTCGTGCCCGAACAACATCGGGTCGGGATGGTTGGCGTGCATCCAGTACAGCTGGCTCTGACAGACTCCGGTGGCATGGATCTGGACGAGAACGTCATGAGGGCCGGGGTCGGGCAGCGTCACCTCTCGTACAGCCAGGGGGCCGTCGGTCACGTCCTGGACGACGATGCGAGTGTCGATGGGCATTCGTTTACTCCAAAGAAGTCAGGGGTGGTCAGATTCCGGGCCAGGGTCCGGGCAGTGGCGTGTCGGCGATCCGCAGGGTGACGCGTTTCGTGCGGGTGCATCCGGCCACCGCGTCGTCGCCGTAGGCGCCGCCCAGCCCACTCTGCTTGAAGCCGCCGAACGGCAGCGCCGAGTCGAGAGCGAGGTTGGAATTGCCATGCACGACACCGGATTCGATTCCCTCAGTCATGCGGATCATTCGTCCCAGGTCGCGGGTCCACACGTAGGACGTGAGTCCGAATTCGGTGTTGTTGGCCAGCTCCAGTGCCTGCTCCTCGGTCTCGAAGGTCAACACGCTGAGGACCGGGCCGAAGATCTCCTCACTCGCCACGGCCATGCTCGGGTCGACCTGATCGATCAGGGTCGGGGCGATGTAGTACCCGCGTTGCGGTGTTGCCGGCGCGCCGCCACCGAGCACGACCCGTGCGCCCTCACGGCGTGCGCCGTCGAGGAAGCCGAGGATCTTCTCGTGCTGACCGCAGCTGACCACCGGACCGACCTGAGTTTTCGGATCGAGTGGATCGCCGACCCGCACCCGGCTCATCCGCGCAGCGACTTCGGACACGAAGTCCTCTGCGATCGAGGCGTGGACGAGGAGCCGGCTACCAGCGGCGCAGACCTGCCCTGCATTGTTCAGGATGCCGAGAACCGTTGCACGAGCGGCAGAGTCGAGATCTGCGTCGTCGAACACGATGATCGGCGATTTCCCGCCCATCTCGAGGGTGAGCTTCTTGAACGTGTCGGCGGCCGAGCGGGCGATGTGGCGTCCGGTCGGGACCGACCCGGTGAACGAAACCCCCGCCACGCTCGGGTGAGCGCAGAGTGCGGCGCCGGTGCGACCGTCTCCGACGGCCACCTGGAGGACGCCCTCGGGGATGCCGGCCTGTGCCGCGAGTTCGGCCAGCCGGACCGCGGACCGCGGCGACAGTTCGGACGGCTTGACGATGACCGAGTTCCCGCAGGCGAGCGGCGGGCTGACCCGTGCCATGAACGAATGCGCCGGGGCGTTCCACGGAAGGATCACCACATACGTGCCGAGAGCTTCGAGTCGCGTGTACGAGAGCTGTCCGGGGACGTCGGCGAACTGCTGACCGAAGAGCTTGTCCGCCTTGCCTGCCCAGTATCGGGCGTGGCGGGCTCCGCGGCGGGCCTGCATGCGGGCGTCGGTGAGGACCTTGCCGGTGTCTTCCGTGTCGAGTCGGCCGAGTTCGTCGAAGTCGTCCTCGACCAGTTGGGCCCAACGCCACAGAAGTTCACTGCGTCGCTCACCGGGCAGGGCGGCCCAGGTCCGCTGCGCCGCGGTCGCGCGCTCGACCGCGGCGGCACAGTCGGCCTCGCCTGCGATCGCGATCTCGGCGACCTGCTCTTCGGTAGCCGGATTGATCACCCGCAACACATCACGGGCGGTGGAGATGCTGGTCATCGAACCAACTTTCTGTACATCGACTCTTCGGTCGAATCATGTTGTGGAGCAATAGCTTGTGAATGGCCGTCAGATGATCCGGTCTGCGCGGAGCTCGGCGAGTTCGTTCTCGTCAAGTTTCAGTAGCTGAGTCAGGATCTCGTCGGTGTGCTCGCCGAGGGCCGGGCCGAGAGTGCGGATCGCGCCCGGAGTCGCGCTCATCCGGGGCAGGGGGGCTGCCATCGGTAGCCGTCCGTGTTCGACGTCGTCCACGGTCACGACGGTGCCGCGTTCGAGATATTGCGGGTCCGTGGCGATGTCGGCCACGTTCATCACCGGAGCCGCGGGAACTTCTGCGGCACTGAGTAGTTTCACCGCGTCGTCGGCCGTTTGGCCCGCGACCCAGTCTGCGATGATCGGGTACAGCTCGAGCTGGTTGGACACTCGGGCGGCCCGCGTCGCGAACCGTGGATCGGTTGCCAGCTCGGATCGTCCGATCGCCACGGTGAACCTCCGGAAGAGGGCGTCGGTGCCGGCGTGCAGTGATATGCGACGGCCGTCGGCGGTGTCGAAGTCGCTCGCCGGCACGATGCCGAGGTTGCGGTTGCCGACGCGCTCACGCACCTGCCCTTCGGCGCCGTAGGTCAGCAATGCGTTCTCGCTCGCGCGGAATCCCGCCTCGTACAGGCCGAGATCGATGATCTGTCCGTTGCCGCCGCGTTGGTCGCGGTGATAGAGGGCGGTCACGGTGGCGAACGCGGCCAGATAGGCCGACATGTAGTCGATCACCGAGTAGCCGGAACGCACCGGGTCTCGATCGGGTTCGCCGGTGACGTAGGTGAGGCCGGAGAAGGCGCTGGCGACGCGGTCGAAGGCGCCCCGATCCCGATAGGGGCCGGTCAAGCCGTAGCCGGTGATGCACACGATGACCGCGCGAGGATTGATCTCGGCCATCGCCTCGGGGCTCAATCCCCACGACTCCAGCGTCGGCGGGCGGTAGTTCGTCACCACGACGTCGAAGTGCCCGATCAGGTCGCGAATCAGCTGGCGTCCACGGTCGGTACGTAGGTCGATGGTCACGGACTTCTTGTTCCGGCCCTCCTGGACCCATTGCAGCGACCGCCGCGATTCGCCGGTACTGCCAGCTCGAATGAAGTCGCCGACACCGGGTTCCTCGACCTTGACCACATCGGCGCCGAAGTCGCCGAGACACGTGGCAGTCACGGGGGCGGCCAGCACGGTCGCCATGTCCAGTACCCGGACGCCTTGTAGCGGAAGTTCGGTATCCGTCATCGCCTCACCTACTAACGGTTAGTTATTAACGTTTGGTAGGTCGGGACTGTATCCTGTGAAGTGGGTCACGGCAAGAGGTGGTTCGAGAGCGTTTCGAGGAAGGTTGAGGGCATGACGAATGCGACCGAGGAGGAGGGCTCGGTCCGGCCGCGGCGCCGGAGGGGGACCCGCGAGGAGACCGAGAACGAGTTGATCGACGCGGTTCTGCGTCTACTCGAACGCGACGGCGTGCTCGCCGGGATCACGTTGCGTGAGGTCGCGAAAGAGGCCGGGGTCAATCACGGCCAGATCTATCACTATTTCGGGACGCGCCGGGGTTTGCTGCGTTCGGCGATCACCCGACTGCTCGACGAGAATCGCCCGGATCCGACGACGCACTGGGACCGCCCGTTCGCGGACCGTCGGCGCGCTCTGTGGCAAATGGCGCTCTACCGGAGCGATTTCGCGAAACTCGAGGCTCTGCTCGCTCTCGACGAGGATCCGGACCTGCAGATCTTTCCCGCCCTCGAGGCGACTCGGACGGCGCTCGAACGTGACAAGGAAGGCGGCTTCCTGCCGCCCGATGCGGACGGTGAGGTGATGCACGCGCTCACGGCCGCGACCTATCTCGGGTACGGCGTCTTCCGGGAGACGATGGCACGTGAACTGGGCATCGATGTCGCCGAGCTCGATGCCCGCGCGTCAGCGGTTTTCGATCTGATGTTGGCCGGGCTCCAGCGCGATCAGGACACCTCGACGCTCGACTCCTCGGGAAGCACGCGGAATTCCGTTCCACCCGGGCCCATTTCGGTGAGCCGGCCGTAGTAGATGCCGCGGGCCTCCTTGGCCACCACGCCCTGGTGGATCGGGACCGCGACCCGCGGGTGCACCGCGCGCAGGTAGTCGACGGACTCGGAGATCTTCAGCCACGGCGCCGCGGCCGGGACCGCGAGGACGTCGACCTTCTGCTCCGGGACGAACAGCGAGTCGCCCGGGTGCATCAGCTTGGCCGGGTTCTCGGCGTCGCCGAGCAGGTACGCGGTGTTGTCGATCAGCGGGATCTCCGGATGGATCACCGCGTGCGTGCCGCCGGTGCCGGTCACCTGCACCTCGCCGACGTTGAAGACGTCGCCCGGGTACACCGCCGTCCACGCGTCGCCGAGCAGCGCCGTCGTCTGCGGATCCGCGTACAGCCCGGCGCCGGGGTTCGCGTCGACCAGCGCGGGCAGCCGTGCGGGATCGGCATGATCGGGATGCTGATGGGTGATCAGGATGGCGTCGAGACCCGTGATGCCCTCGAACCCGTGCGAGAAGTTGCCCGGGTCGAACAGGATCTTTGCGCCGTCGAGCTCCACCAGGACACAGGAATGGCCGAAGTGCGTCAGTCGCATGAGACGAGTATGCGGGATCACACTCACGGGTGGGGTGGCGTCGGACCTTCACTCGATGCGGGAGCGACGCGAGCAGCCCGGTAAACTCCTGGATGCCCGGTGCGATCCCGGGCGGAAACCAGCCATAGCGAGGAGCAGCACGTGGCCCGTGTCGTTGTCGATGTCATGCCCAAGGCCGAAATTCTCGACCCGCAGGGGCAGGCCATTGTCGGGGCGCTGTCCCGACTCGGCCATCCCGGTGTGTCGGAGGTCCGCCAGGGTAAGCGATTCGAACTCGAGGTCGACGACACCGTCAGCGACGACGAGCTCGCCACCATCGCCGAGTCGCTGCTGGCGAACACGGTGATCGAGGACTGGAAGGTCACCCGAGTCCAGTGAGTGCACGCATCGGAGTCATCACGTTCCCGGGCACGCTCGACGACGTCGACGCGGCCCGCGCGGTTCGTCTCGCCGGCGGCGAGGCCGTCAGCCTGTGGCACGGCGACGCCGACCTCAAGGGTGTCGACGCGGTCATCGTTCCCGGTGGCTTCTCCTACGGCGACTACCTGCGCTGCGGTGCCATCGCCCGCTTCGCGCCGGTCATGGGCGAGGTCGTCAAGGCCGCCGAGGGTGGCATGCCGGTCCTCGGCATCTGCAACGGCTTCCAGGTCCTGTGCGAGGCCGGTCTGCTGCCGGGCGCGCTGACCCGCAACGCCGGTCTGCACTTCGTGTGCCGCGACCAGTGGCTCAAGGTCGAGTCCAACTCGACGGCATGGTCGTCGCGCTACGAGTCGGGCGCCGAGATCCTGGTCCCGCTCAAGTCCGGCGAGGGCCGCTACCAGGCGTCCGAGCAGGTGCTCGACGAGCTCGAGGGTGATGGCCGCGTGGTGTTCCGCTACGTCGGCGACAACCCGAACGGCTCGCAGCGCGGTATCGCCGGTGTCGCATCGGCCAACGGCCGCGTCGTCGGTCTCATGCCGCACCCGGAGCACGCCACCGAGGCCCTCACCGGCCCGAGCGACGACGGACTGGGCATGTTCTACTCCGTCCTGGAGAGCGTCCTGACGGCCTGATCCGGTACCACGTTCGAGGGACCCACGGGTTCGCGCGGCCGTCGCGGCACTCCCGATTCCGGGAGTCGCTGCGGCGGCCGTGTCGTTTCCGGGGGTCTCCCTACCGATCAGGGCGGGAATCCGCAGCCCACGTGTACCGCACCTGAGGACGCCCGGCACGGCCGTACTCGGTCTCCCGGGTGAGCACGCCGTCGTCGGCGAAGCGCTCGAGATAGCGCCACGCCGTGACGCGGGAGACCCCGACGGTGCCGGCGACTTCCGCGGCCGTCAGCGGCCGGTCGGCGTCGTGCACGCACGCACTGATGAGATCTGCGGTGTGCGGGGCGACGCCCTTCGGCGCGGTCGCGCGTGGGTCCGTGGTTCGCAGTACGGCGATGGCCCGATCGATGTCGTGCTGACTGACGGCCGTTCCGCCCGCGGGCAGGGCGGCGCGGAACTCGCGATAGTGCTCGAGCTTGTCGCGGAGCGCCGCGAACGTGAACGGCTTGAGCAGATACAGCACGACGCCGCGGGCCACCGCGGTCCGCACGACGTCGAGGTCGCGGGCAGAGGTGACGGCGATGATCCCCGGACTGGGACGCAGGCCGCCCAGCGCGACGGCCAGATCGAGACCGCTTGCGTCGGGGAGACCGATGTCGAGCAGGACCAGGTCGATCGGCTCGCCGGAGGACGCGGCCTCGGCAACGGCCCGCATCGCGGCGGCCGCGGTGTGCGCCACCGTGTGAACCTCGAAGCCCTCGACACGTTGCACGTACGCGCGGTGCGCCTCGGCGATCAACGGTTCGTCCTCGACGATCAGCACCCGGATCACCGGTCCCCGACCTCCCCGGAAGCACGACGTCGCGCCACCCCGGGCAGCGGGATCTCGACCACGAGCATGCCTGCGAGTGAGGGTTCGGTGTGCAGACGCCCACCGTGTCGCGCGACGATCTGCGCGACGAGGGCCAGCCCCAGGCCGCGTTGACGCGCGGGCCGCCCGTCCACCGGTTTGGTCGAGTATCCGCGGGTCGTCGCCCGCGTGAGTGCTTCGGGATCCATGCCGGGACCGCTGTCGGCCACCCGGATCACGAGCATCGAATCCTCCTCCGTCACCGTCACCTCCACCCAGGGCTGGGCGTCGTCCTCGGATCGCGCGGCGTCGATCGCGTTGTCGACCAGATTCCCGACCACAGTCACGAGTTCGAGCGGGCTGAGCGCCGTCGCCGGCCCCAACGCGGTGTCCTCGGTGACCGTCAGTTCGACGCCGTGCTGCGCCGCCTCGGTCACCTTCCCCAGCAGCAGCGCCGCGAGTGCGGGCTCGTGTACGGCCGCCGTCAGCCGATCGATCAGGTGCTGCGAGGTCGCGAGTTCGGCGGTCGTGAACGCGACGGCGTCGTCGTTGCGGCCCAGTTCGACCATCGTCACGATCGTATGCAGACGGTTGGCGTACTCGTGGGCCTGCGCGCGCAGCGACTCGGCGACGCTACGCGCGGAATCGAGTTCGCCGAGGGCGCTCTGTAATTCGGTGTGATCTCGGAGCGTCACGACGGTTCCGATCCGCCGGCCCTCCCACAGGACGGGGGCTCGGCCGACCACCAGGATCCGATCGGCCGTCACGTGCACCTCGTCCTGTTCGCCGTCGGCGTCGGGACCGATGCGCCGCAGTGTCTCGGGCAGCTGGTCCGGCGTGATCGGGCCGTCGGGCAGCCAGAGCAGGCGTCGTGCCTCGTCGTTCACGACATCCACCCGGACCCGCCCGTCGCGGTCGCGGCCGAACACGATCAGCCCCTCGCCGATCGACCGGAGCACGGCGTCGTGGTGTTCGTACAGTCGGCGCAACCGGTCGGGGTCGAGTCCCAGCGTCTGCCGGCGCAGTCGTCGGCTCACCAGCGTCGCCCCGACCGTCGCGATCACGACCGCGATCGCGGCGATCCCGAGCAGCGAGGGCAACCCCTGCGCGAACTGTTCACCGACCCGCTCGCGCGTCACCCCCACCGACACCAGGCCCACCAGCTGCCCGTCGGACTCGACCGGGGCGACCGCGCGAATCGACGGCCCGAGTGAACCCGAGTACGTCTCGGTGAACGTCTCACCTGCCAGCGCCCGCTCGATGTGTCCCTCGAAGCGCTGCCCGATCAGTGTCGGATCCGGGTGGGTGTAGCGCGTGCGATCGGGCGCCATGACGACGATGAAGTCCGTGCCGGTGGCCTCTCGGACGCGTTCGACCTCGGGCTGGAGGGCGGCCGTGGGATCGGGGCCGCGGAGGGCGGCGATCGTCGAGTCCGACAACGCCACCGCCTGTGCGACGTCCGTCACCTCGCGCCGCGTCGCGGCATCGGAATCCCGCCGTTCGTTGACGATCGCGAACGCGGACACGGCGCCGATTACCAGCGCCAACACCGCCAACTGCAGGATCAGCAGCTGACGCGCGACGCTCATCGGTCGGCGGGAGGTGCCGAGGGGCACGTCGATCCTCTCGTGAAACTAATGAACACAAACTTCACCGGGGCCTCTGCGGGTACCAGCATTCACAGGCGAGCCGGCGTGACCCCGATCACTCGAAGATCAACGAGCCGACTCGTCGCGTATCCATCCGAATCAAGAGGACTCCGCATGAGCACGAGTGCAGCAGGGACGCTGGGGCCGGCGCAACCCGTCGAGAGCAAGAAGACGCGTGATCGTACGCACTGGCTCTACGTCGGCGTCGTGGTCGCCGTCGTCGCCGGCGTGCTGGTCGGCTGGCTCGCGCCCGACGCAGGCAAGTCGCTCGGCGTGCTCGGCACGATGTTCGTGGACCTGATCAAGATGATGATCAGCCCCGTCATCTTCTGCACCATCGTGCTCGGCATCGGCTCGGTGCGCGCGGCCGCGAGCGTCGGCAAGGTCGGCGGTCTCGCGCTCGCGTACTTCATCGGCATGTCGACGGTCGCGCTCGGCATCGGTCTGGTCGTCGGCAACCTGCTCAACCCCGGAAGTGGCCTCGACATCACGCCCGACACCGTGAGCACCGGTGCGGCACTCGCCGAGAAGGCGCACGCGGCGGGCGGCACGATGGACTTCATCGCGTCGATCATCCCGACGTCGCTGCTGTCGTCGCTCACCGCGGGCAGCGTGCTGCAGACCCTGTTCGTGGCGCTGCTGGTCGGCTTCGGGCTGCAGGCAATGGGCAAGCAGGGCGAGCCCGTGCTCCGCGGCGTCGGCTACGTGCAGAAGCTCGTGTTCAAGGTGCTGTCGATGATCCTGTGGCTCGCGCCGATCGGTGCGTTCGGCGCCATCGCCAGCGTCGTCGGGCAGACCGGTCTCGGGGCAGTGGTCCAGCTCGGCGCCCTCATGCTCGGGTTCTACCTCACCTGCCTGATCTTCGTATTCGGTGTGCTCGGCAGCATCCTGCGGGCGTTCGCCGGTGTCTCGATCTTCAAGCTCGTCCGCTACCTCGCCCGCGAGTACCTGCTGATCTTCGCGACGTCGTCGTCGGAGTCGGCGCTGCCGCGCCTCATCGCGAAGATGGAGCACGTCGGCGTCGAGCGGACCACGGTCGGCGTCGTCGTGCCGACCGGCTACTCGTTCAATCTCGACGGCACCGCGATCTACCTGACGATGGCGTCGATCTTCATCGCCGACGCGATGGGGCAGCCGCTGGCGCTGCCGGAGCAGCTGTCGCTGCTGGTGTTCATGATCATCGCCTCGAAGGGTGCGGCCGGCGTCAGCGGCGCCGGACTGGCCACCCTCGCGGGCGGTCTGCAGAGCCACCGGCCCGAACTGCTCGACGGCGTCGGCCTGATCGTCGGCATCGACCGGTTCATGTCGGAGGCCCGCGCGGTCACCAACTTCTCCGGCAACGCCGTCGCGACCCTGTTGGTCGGAACCTGGACCAAGTCGGTGGACACCGAGCGGGTCCGGGCCGTCCTCGACGGCGAGATTCCGTTCGACGAGTCGACCATGGTCGACGATCACGAGACCGGGCCGTCGGCGGACGAGGCTCCGGCCCGGCCGACGGTCGTGCCCGCCACCGGCTCCGATCGGGAGCTCGCGAGCGCCTGACGTATGCCCGAACCGCATACGCGGAGCAACGGTTTTCGCTAGCGTGCGGCGCATGATCACCACCGTCGTCTGGGGCACCGGCAACGTCGGACGCGCGGCGATCCGCGCGGTGCACGCCAACCCCCGCCTGGAACTGTCCGCGGTCGTCGTCCACGATCCCGCCAAGGTGGGCCGTGACGCGGGCGTTCTCGGCGACGTCGGCGCGGACGTCGGGGTGCCGGCCACCGACGACGCCGACGCGGTTCTCGCGTCCCGGCCCGACGCGGTCGTGTACGCGGCATCCGGCGACATCCGTCCCGACGACGCGCTCGCCGACATCGTGCGGATCCTGCGCACCGGTGCGGTGGTGGTGACGCCGTCGCTGTACGCGCTGTACGACCACCGCAGTGCACCCCCGGAGATCCGGCAACCGGTGCTCGACGCGATCAATACGGCCGGCGGGTCGCTGTTCGTCTCCGGTGTCGACCCGGGCTGGGGCAACGACGTGCTGCCGCTGCTGCTCAGCGGTCTGGGATCCGTCGTGGACGTCCTCCGCTGCCAGGAGATCTTCGACTACTCCACGTACGACCAGCCCGACTCGGTGCGTTACCTCGTCGGCATGGGGCAGCCGATGGACTACGAACCGCCGATGATCGCGCCGACCGTGCCGACGATGGTGTGGGGCGGGCAGATCCGGCTCATGGCGCGGGCGCTCGGCGTCGACCTCGACGACATCCGCGAGACCGTGCAGCGGCGCACCCTCGAGGCGGACGTGACCACCGCGACGATGGGCGACTTCGCGGCCGGAACCCAGGGCGCGCTGCGGTTCGAGGTGCAGGGCATCGTCGGGGGAGTGCCGCGGATCGTCGTCGAGCACGTCACCCGCATCCATCCGTCGTGCGCGACGGACTGGCCGATGCCGCCCGACGGCGGTGCCGGGGCGCACCGCGTGATCGTCGAGGGTCGCCCGCGGATCGAGGTCTCGGTGGAGGCGACCGACGAGGGCGGCAGCCGGGCCGCGGGTGGCAACGCGACCGCCGTCGGACGTCTCGTGAACGCGATCGACTGGCTCGTCGAGGCCGAACCGGGACTGTACGACGCCCTCGAAGTGCCGCTGCGGCCGTCGCCGGCACTGGGATTCTCGGCGACAGCCACGGCCGCGGCGGGCACACTGGGGACAACCGGAAGGACCGAGCAATGAGAATCGACATCCCCGAGGGCAAGGACCCCGTCGGCTACGTGTGGGGCGAGATGGTGCCCGGCATCGGGATCGCGGCGTCCAAGTTGTCGCTCGCCGTCTACTCGCAGTCCACGCTGGCGCTACGTGAGTTCGAGGCCGCCCGGCTGCGCATCGCCCAGATCAACGGCTGCATCGTCTGCATGGACTGGCGTACCGAACGCGACGGCGAGAAGGTCGAGGACGGGTTCTTCGAGGCCGTCGAGAACTGGCGCACCACAGACGCTTTCGACGACCGGACCCGCCTGGCCGCGGAGTACGCCGAACGGTACGCGCTCGACCACCACAACCTCGACGACGAGTTCTGGGCGCGGATCGCCGAGCACTACAGCCAGCGCGAGATCGTCGAACTGACCATGAGCATCGGCTCGTGGATCGTCTCCGGGCGGCTCAACCACGTCCTCGGACTCGACACGGTGTGCGCGCTGCCGGAACTCTGACGGCTGTCGGACCCCTGCGCTAGCGTCCGGTCATGGCACTCACACTCGGCATGATCACGATCGACTCCACCGATCCGGGACCGCTCGCGCAGTGGTGGGCGGACCTGACCGGCGGCACCATCGAGCAGGAGAACGACGGCTGGTTCTACATGGTCGGGGTCCCCGGCTGGGGCCACAAGCTGGGCTTCCAGAAGGTGGGCGATCCCACCCCCGGGAAGAACCGTCAGCACATGGACCTCGGGTCGGAGGATCTCGACGCGGAGGTCGAGCGCGTCCTGGCGGCCGGCGGCACCGAGGTGCACCGCGAGAACATGGACGGCTTCCGCTGGGTCACGTTCGCGGACCCGCAGGGCAACCAGTTCTGCGTCTCGGGAGCCCACTGAGTCGGGCACGCGGTACTGCATGATTGTCGGTATGCCATCGATGACGCAGGCCGACGCCCAGGGATTGTGTTCGTTCGTCGACGCTTCGCCGTCGCCGTTCCACGTGTGTGCGACGGTCGCGGCGGAGCTCACCGAGAACGGTTTCACCGAACTGCGCGAGACCGACGCCTGGCCGTCGGCGCCCGGCCGGTACTACCTGATCCGTGGGGGCTCGCTCATCGCGTGGAGCACCGAGGGCGTCCCGGACGGCGGCCCCGCGTCGCCGTTCCGCATCGTCGGCGGGCACACCGACAGCCCCAACCTGCGGGTCAAGCAGCACCCCGATCTCGTCTCCGCGGGCTGGCAGCTGGTCGGCCTCGAGCCGTACGGCGGCGCGTGGCTCAACTCGTGGCTCGACCGCGACCTCGGCATCTCCGGGCGACTGAGCGTCCGTGCCGGGGACGCGGTCGAGGAGGTCCTCGTCCGCGTCGACCGGCCCATCCTGCGGGTGCCGCAGCTGGCGATCCACCTGTCCGAGGAACGCAAGGGTGTGCAGCTGGACCCGCAGCGGCACGTCAACGCGGTGTGGGGGACGGGCACCGAACCACGCTCGTTCATCGGCTTCCTCGCCGGTGAGGCCGGGGTGGCCGCCGACGCGGTCCTCGGCTGGGAGCTGATGACCCACGACCTCGCCCCGTCTGCGGTGGTGGGGGAGGACGCGTCGCTGGTGAGCGCGCCGCGGCTCGACAACCAGGGCACCTGCTACGCGGGGACGCAGGCGCTGCTCGCGGCAGTCGCCGAGCCCGGCGACTGCACACCGGTGCTGGCGCTGTTCGACCACGAGGAGGTCGGCAGCATGTCCGACCGCGGCGCCTTCTCGGACCTGCTGAACTCGGTGCTCGAGCGGATCGTGCTGCTGCGCGGCGGCGGCCGCGAGGACTTCCTGCGGGCGATGTCCGGGTCGGTGTGCGCGTCCGGCGACATGGCGCACGCGACGCACCCCAACTACCCGGACCGGCACGAGCCCGCGCATCGGATCACGATCAACGGCGGACCGGTCCTCAAGGTCAACCAGAACCTGCGGTACGCGTCCGACGCCGCCGGCGCCGCCGAGTTCGCGCTGGCCTGCGACCGTGCCGGGGTGCCGCTGCAGCGGTACGTGCACCGCGCCGACCTGCCGTGTGGCTCGACCATCGGTCCCATCACCGCGTCGCGGACCGGTCTGTCGACCGTCGACGTCGGCGCACCGCAGTTGGCGATGCATTCGGCGCGCGAGCTGATGGGTGCCCGGGACGTCGGCATGTACGCGGACGCGCTCGCGGCTTTCCTGACGCCGGTGCGGTAGTCGGCCGGTCCGGCGACGGGGTGCGCAGTGTGTCGGCGCCCCCGGCTAGACTTTGGGCTGGCAGCCCGCCGTCCGGCCTGCCGATTCGATCCCAGAGGGAAGGGACCACACGCCCCGTGTCTCCGCAGGTAGATACCGTCACCAACGCTTCCGCGACTCCCGACGTCGCTCAGCCGTTCAAGGAGCTGGGCCTCAAGGACGACGAGTACGCCCGCATCAAGGAGATTCTCGGCCGCCGTCCCACCGACGCCGAGCTCGCGATGTACTCGGTGATGTGGAGCGAGCACTGCTCCTACAAGTCCTCCAAGGTCCACCTGAAGTACTTCGGTGAGACCACCACCGACGAGATGCGCGCCTCGATGCTCGCCGGCATCGGCGAGAACGCGGGCGTCGTCGACATCGGAGACGGCTGGGCGGTCACCTTCAAGGTCGAGTCGCACAACCACCCGTCGTACATCGAGCCCTACCAGGGCGCGGCCACCGGCGTCGGCGGCATCGTCCGCGACATCATGGCGATGGGTGCGCGTCCGATCGCGGTCATGGACCAGCTGCGCTTCGGCGCTGCGGACCACGCCGACACCCGCCGCGTCGTCGACGGTGTCGTGCGCGGCGTCGGCGGCTACGGCAACTCCCTCGGCCTGCCCAACGTCGGCGGCGAGACCGTGTTCGACGCCTCCTACCAGGGCAACCCGCTCGTGAACGCGCTGTGCGCGGGCGCGATGCGCGTCGAGGACCTGCACCTGGCGTTCGCGTCCGGCGCCGGCAACAAGATCATCCTGTTCGGTGCGCGCACCGGCCTCGACGGCATCGGCGGCGTGTCCGTCCTCGCGTCCGAGACGTTCGACGACAGCGCCGGTGGCCGCCCCAAGAAGCTGCCCGCCGTCCAGGTCGGCGACCCGTTCACCGAGAAGGTGCTCATCGAGTGCTGCCTCGACCTGTACCGCGAGAAGCTGGTCGTCGGCATCCAGGACCTCGGCGGCGCCGGTCTGTCCTGCGCCACCTCCGAGCTGGCGGCGGCCGGTGACGGCGGCATGCACATCGACCTCGACCTGGTCCCGACGCGTGCGACCGGGATGACCCCCGCCGAGGTGCTCTCGAGCGAGTCGCAGGAGCGCATGTGCGCGGTCGTCACCCCCGAGAACGTCGACGCGTTCATGGAGGTCTGCAAGAAGTGGGACGTCCTGGCCACCGTGATCGGTGAGGTCACCGACGGCGAGCACCTCGTCATCGACTGGCACGGCGAGACCGTCGTCGACGCCCCGGCCAACACCATCGCCCACGAGGGCCCGGTGTACGAGCGTCCCGTCGCGCGCCCCGACACGCAGGACGCGCTGATCGCCGACACAACCGCGAACCTGCAGCGTCCCGAGACCGCGGACGAGCTGAAGGCGACGCTGCTGAAGATGATCTCCTCGCCGGCGCTGTGCAGCCGCAAGTGGATCACCGAGCAGTACGACCGCTACGTGCGCGGCAACACCGTGCTCGCCGAGAACGCCGACGGCGGCGTCGTGCGCATCGACGAGGAGACCGGCCGCGGCATCGCGCTCGCGACCGACGCGTCGGGCCGCTACACGATGCTCGACCCGTACGCCGGTGCGCAGCTCGCGCTCGCCGAGGCGTACCGCAACGTCGCCGTCACCGGCGCCACCCCGAAGGCCGTCTCCAACTGCCTCAACTTCGGTTCGCCGGAGGATCCGGGCGTCATGTGGCAGTTCCAGCAGGCCGTGCGCGGCCTGGCGGACGGCTGCGCGCAGCTCGGCATCCCGGTCACCGGCGGCAACGTCAGCTTCTACAACCAGACCGGATCCACCGCGATCCTGCCGACGCCGGTCGTCGCCGTCCTCGGCGTGATCGACGACGTGCACCGTCGCATCCCCACCGGTCTCGGCCTCGAGCCGGGCGAGACGTTGATCCTGCTGGGCGAGACCCGTGACGAGTTCGACGGCTCGATCTGGGCCCAGGTCGAGCACGGTCACCTCGGCGGCGTCCCGCCGAAGGTCGACCTCGAGCGTGAGCGCCTGCTCGCCGACATCCTGCTCGCGGGTTCGCGTGACGGCCTGATCTCCGCCGCGCACGACCTGTCCGAGGGTGGCCTCGCGCAGGCCGTCGTCGAGGCGGCGCTGGCCGGCGAGACCGGCTGCCGGATCCTGCTGCCGGAGGGCGAGGACCCGTTCGTGACGCTGTTCTCCGAGTCGGCCGGCCGCGTGCTGGTCGCGGTGCCGCGCACCGAGGAGACCCGTTTCACCGGGATGTGCTCGGCCCGTGGTCTTCCGTGGACCCGGATCGGTGTCGTCGACGAGGGCTCCGACTCCGTCGAGGTGCAGGGTCAGTTCTCGGTCACGATGGCCGAGCTGCGTGAGACGCACGAGGCGACCCTCCCGGCATTGTTTGGGTGATGCGTGACGGACTCGGGGATCGAACGGGAGGCGGTCGCTGAGCTGCGGGAGGACCCGCAGCCGACGACCCCTGCCGTCCCCGGGTTCGATCAGCGGCACCCGTTCGTCCTCTGGGCCTGGGGCCTGCTGAAGCTCGACTTCACCGGCATCGCGTTCGCGTCGCTGTTCTTCTGCTGGTCGCTGACGCCGTCGCTGCTGCCGCGTGACTGGCTGTTCCAGGGCCTGATCGGCGGCATCAACGCCGCGTTCGGTTACGCGGTGGGCACCGCGATCGGCTGGGTCGTCTACGAGTTCGGGCTTGCCCGCCGGACGTGGTGGCCGCTGCCGGACCGGTACATGCGGGCGATCAAGGTCGCGGTACCGGTGCTGTCGGCGCTGGCCGCGGTCATCATGCTGGTGTACGCCGCCGGCTGGCAGCGGGAGCTGTCGGCGCTGATGAACGCCGAGGGCACCACCACCACCGGCTATATCCGCACCGGAGGGCTGAGCCTGCTGGTGGCGGCCGCCCTGATCTCGCTGTGGCGGGTGCTGCGCGACATCGTCCGCTGGGTCGCCCGGCAGCTCAACAAGTGGCTCAAGATCCCGCGTCCCGCCGCGTCGGCGGCCGGGTTCGCCGTCGTGCTCGTGCTCGTGTTCATGCTCGTCGACGGCATCCTGCTGCGGGTCGGCTACGGGGTCGTCAACTCGATCTTCAGTCTGCAGAACAGCGAGACCCGTCCCGGCGCCGTGCAGCCGATGCTGCCCGAGAAGTCGGGCAGCCCGGCGTCGGCGGCGCCGTGGGACACCCTCGGGTTCGAGGGCCGCAATTTCGTCTCCGGCGGCATCCACGCCGATGGACTCACCGCCGCGAACGGCGCGCCCGCCAAGGAACCGATCCGGGTGTACGCGGGCCTCGAGACCGCCGACGACACCGCCGCCCGTATGAACGTCGTGCTGGACGAACTCGAGCGGACCAAGGCCTTCGAACGCAAGACGCTCGTCATCATCCCGACCACCGGCACCGGCTGGGTCAACCCCACCGCCGCGCAGGCGATCGAACTCGTCGAGAACGGCGACAGCGCGCTCGTCGCGGCCCAGTACTCGTACCTGCCGAGCTGGATCTCGTTCGTCGCCGACCGCGGGCGGGCCGCGGTCGCCGGTAAGGCACTGATCCAGGCGGTCCACGACCGGTGGCTCACGAAACCCGAGGCCACGCGGCCCAAGCTGTACGTGTACGGCGAGAGCCTCGGAACGCAGGCCGGCGAGGGCGCCTTCGACGGCCTCGCCGACATTCGCGAGGACGTCGACGGTGTGCTGTGGGTGGGCCCGCCCAACTCGAACCCGCTGTGGCGCGCACTCACCGAGCGCCGCGATCCCGGCACCCCCGAGATCCAGCCGGTGTACGCGGACGGCCTCGTCGTGCGGTTCGCCGACGACGCGGGCGCGATCCCCGGCGGTCCCGGTCCGTGGCTCGAACCCCGGGTGCTCTACATCCAGCACCCGTCCGACCCGGTCGTGTGGTGGTCGCCGGATCTGGCGTTCGCCCGGCCCGACTGGCTCTCGGAGCCACCGGGATTCGACCGGCTCCCATCGATGAAGTGGTTCCCGTTCGTCACGTTCTGGCAGGTGAGCGCGGACCTCGCGAACGCGGCGGGCGTGCCGGACGGGCACGGTCACAACTACGGCACCGTGATCCTCGACGGCTGGGTCGCCGTCACCGCCCCGGACGGCTGGACGCCCGCCGACACCGAACGGGTGCGGGGCGTGCTCGAGGAGTTGCGCGGGCACGACGGGCCCGAGAAGTGAGCCGGGCGACGGCGCTGGGTTTCGGGTCGGCGCTCGTCGCCTGGAACAACGGCGTGCTGCCCGCGCTGCGGCTGTCGTCGCGGCATCGGGCGACCGCCGGCACCGTCGTCGCACTCGGGGCGACCGGTACGGCCCTGGCCGGCGGCCTACGCCCGGACGAGTTGGGGCTCGGCAACATTCGCGCCGGGCTGCTGTGGGGGAGCGCGGCGGCGGCCGTCCCCGTCGCCGGTTACGCGGTCGCGCTGGCGATGCCGTCGCTGCACAGCAGGTTCGCCGTGCCCGACGACGTGCGGCACGACTTCGTCGAATGGGTGGCCGCGCACATCCCGTTCGGCACGGTGATCACCGAGGAGTTGCTCTTCCGCGGCGTGCTGACCGCGCTCACCGATCGGGCATGGCCGGCGCCGGCGGCCACCACGGTGCGGGCGGCGGCGTTCGGGCTGTGGCACGTGCACCCCGCGCACGTCGCCGACGACTCTGTGCCCGGCACCGTCGCGTTCACGGCGTCGGCGTCGCTCGTGTTCGACTGGTTGCGGGCCCGCAGCGGCAGCCTGCTCGCACCCGCGCTGCTGCACCTGGCCGTCAACGTCGGGGGCGCGCTGTTCCTGCGCCGTATCCAAGTAACCACCGGGGCCGACGAGGCGCCGCTGCCGCCGGTGTGACGCGACGTCAGGGCAGTGCGGCCATGCCGTACACGCGGTCGGCGCGGACGCGCAGCACCAGGCGGCGCTCCTCGACCATCGCGCGACGGAACTCCTCCCAGTCCTCGTGCTCGCGCCCCGTCGCCGCCCGGTAGACGTCGACGAGTTCGTCCACTGCGGCGTCGTGCGGGTCGGCGGCCACCGCGGAGAGTTCGGCGTCGGCCTCGAGGACGGCATAGCTCCAGAAGTCCGGCGCGCTCACGTGCAGGGACACCCGGGGGTCGCGTGCGGCGTTGCGGGTCTTCGCGCGATCGGCGGTGACCGAGACCCGGGCGGTGCGGGTGCCCGGATCCCACGCGTACAGGACGTTGGACAGCTGCGGACGGCCGTCCCGCTTCACGGTCGCGAGGGCGGCCTTGTTCTGCGACGCAACGAGATCGAGAAGCGGGCGTTGCGCGTCGACGTCGGTGCTCATGACTCGTGCAACCGCGGCGTCGGAGGGCTTGTTCCTTCCGGTCGGTAGATTCGGTGCCCATGCCAGCCCGTCGTGCCGTCGATCCCGCCGAACTCCGCAGCGCCCTGCTCGCGGTCGGCCCGTGGCTGCGCGGTGAGGTCGAGGACAAGCCGGCCCGCGCCGAACTCGCCGCCGCGGTCCGTCTCAGCGCCCGCACACTCGAGCAGATCGCGCCCGGGTCGAGCGTCGAGGTGCGGGTGCCGCCGTTCGTGGCGGTGCAGTGCATCGAGGGGCCCCGGCACACCCGCGGCACGCCGCCGAACGTGGTCGAGACGGACCCCCGGACCTGGCTGTCTCTGGCGACCGGACTGCTCGGATTCGACGCCGCGGTCGCGGGCGGTTCACTGACCGCTTCCGGTGGGCGGGCCGGGGAGATCGCGCACTGGTTGCCGCTGCTACGCCTGTGATGCGCCTGTGACATGGGTCGCATCGGCGTGATCAGGTACACCGACCGTCGAATCTGCGCGAGCTGGTCGTTAGAATGGGGCACGCCCCCCGCACCGAATCCCCTAAGGGAGCGCTTGCCGTGACTCGTGCCGAACTGTCGGTCAACAGTCGGAATCTTCTCGCTACGACCGCACCAGACGAGGACGAGAACGAACCTCGCGAAGAGTGTGGCGTCTTCGGTGTCTGGGCGCCGGGCGAGGATGTTGCCAAGCTGACGTACTACGGGCTCTACGCCCTCCAGCATCGTGGCCAGGAGGCTGCCGGCATCGCCGTCGCCGACGGCTCGCAGGTGCTGGTCTTCAAGGACCTCGGTCTGGTCAGTCAAGTGTTCGACGAGCAGACCCTCGGCGCCATGCCGGGACACGTCGCCATCGGCCACTGCCGTTACTCGACCACCGGCTCCACCACGTGGGAGAACGCGCAGCCGATCTTCCGCACCACCGCCGCCGGCACCGGTGTCGCGCTCGGTCACAACGGCAACCTGGTCAACACGGCCGAACTCGCGCAGCGCGCGCGGGATGCCGGCCTGGTCGACGAGAAGCGGCCGGGCGCCGCGACGTCGGACTCGGACATCGTGGGTGCGCTGCTCGCGCACGCCGCCGCCGACAGCACGCTCGAGCAGGCCGCGATGAAGCTGCTGCCGACGCTGCGCGGTGCGTTCTGCCTGACCTTCATGGACGAGCACACGCTGTACGCGGCGCGTGACCCGCACGGCATCCGCCCGCTCTGCCTGGGTCGCCTCGACCGCGGCTGGGTGGTCGCGAGCGAGACCGCCGCTCTCGACATCGTCGGCGCGTCGTTCGTGCGCGAGATCGAGCCCGGTGAGCTGCTCGCGATCGACGCCGACGGCGTCCGGTCGTCGCGGTTCGCGAACCCGGAGCCCAAGGGCTGCGTGTTCGAGTACGTCTACCTGGCCCGCCCGGACAGCGTGATCTCCGGCCGGTCGGTGCACTCGACGCGCGTCGAGATCGGTCGACGCCTCGCCAAGGAGCACCCCGCCGAGGGTGACCTGGTCATCCCGGTGCCGGAGTCCGGCACCCCGGCCGCGGTCGGCTACGCGCAGGGTTCGGGGATTCCCTACGGCCAGGGCCTGATGAAGAACGCCTACGTGGGCCGCACGTTCATCCAGCCGTCGCAGACCATCCGTCAGCTCGGCATCCGGCTCAAGCTCAACCCGCTCAAGGAAGTCATCCGCGGCAAGCGCCTCGTCGTGGTCGACGACTCGATCGTGCGCGGCAACACCCAGCGCGCGCTGATCCGGATGCTCCGCGAGGCGGGTGCGCTCGAGATCCACGTCCGTATCGCGTCGCCGCCGGTCAAGTGGCCGTGCTTCTACGGCATCGACTTCGCGTCGCCTGCCGAGCTGATCGCGAACGGTGCCGAGGGCAGCGGCGTCAACGCCACGTTCGACGAGATGCTCGACGGCGTCCGCCGGTCGATCGGTGCCGACTCGCTCGGCTACATCTCGATCGACGGCATGGTCGCGGCCACCGAGCAGCCCCGTTCGCGGCTGTGTGCGGCGTGCTTCGACGGCACCTACCCGATCGCGCTGCCGGAGGGTGGCATCGGCAAAAACGTCCTCGAGGGGATGTTGGAGTCGGCCGCGGGCGCCGCGGTCAGCCATGACAACGACAACGCGGACGCGCTGTCTCGCCCCTAGTTCGCAGGACGCTGCCGGGGTGCCGTGGGCACTCCGGTAGCGTTAGGGCGCAATCGAGGTGATTGCGCTGTACCCGTATGCCCGACGACGGCTGGCGCCGAAGTCGACATTCACCGAGATCAAGGCTGGAGCCAGAAACCGATGACCGAGGACAGTACCCGCACGCAGGGCGCTTCGTACGCCGCCGCCGGAGTGGACATCGAAGCGGGCGACCGGGCAGTCGAGCTGTTCGCCCCCCTGGCGAAGAAGGCCAGCCGCCCCGAGGTGATGGGTGGCCTCGGCGGGTTCGCCGGCCTGTTCTCGCTCAAGGGCGACTACAAGGAGCCGCTGCTCGCCGCCTCCACCGACGGTGTCGGCACCAAGCTGGCCGTCGCGCAGGCGATGGACAAGCACGACACGGTCGGCCTCGACCTGGTCGCGATGGTCGTCGACGACCTCGTCGTGTGTGGCGCCGAGCCGCTGTTCCTGCAGGACTACATCGCTGTCGGCCGCGTCGTGCCGGAGCGGGTCGCGGAGATCGTCGGCGGCATCGCCGAGGGCTGCATCCAGGCCGGCTGCGCGCTGCTCGGTGGCGAGACGGCCGAGCACCCCGGTGTGATGGCGGACGGCGACTACGACCTGTCCGCGACCGGTGTCGGTGTCGTCGAGGCCGATCAGGTCCTCGGCCCCGACCGTGTCCGTCCGGGCGACGTCGTCATCGGCATGGGCGCGTCGGGTCTGCACTCCAACGGCTACTCGCTGGCCCGCAAGGTGCTGCTCGAGATCGACCGCATGTCGCTGACCGGCCACGTCGACGAGTTCGGCCGCACCCTCGGTGAGGAACTGCTCGAGCCCACCAAGATCTACGCCAAGGACTGCCTGGCCCTCGCGGCCGAGACGGACGTGCGCACCTTCTGCCACGTCACCGGTGGCGGTCTCGCGAACAACCTCGCGCGGGTCATGCCGAAGGGCCTCGTCGCCGAGCTGGACCGCGGCACCTGGAGCCCGGCCCCGATCTTCACGATGATCGGGCAGCGCGGCCGTGTCGAGCGCGCCGAGATGGAGCAGACGTTCAACATGGGCGTCGGCATGGTCGCGATCGTCGCGCCCGAGGACGTCGACCGCGCCCTCGCGGTGCTCACGGCCCGCCACATCGACTGCTGGACGCTCGGCACCGTCAAGAAGGCATCGGACGGCGACGCCGCGCGCGCGCTGCTCCTGGGCGATCACCCGCGCTTCTGACGCACCCTTACATCGCGCACGTCCCCGGTACCTCGCAAAGAGGTGCCGGGGACGTCGTGTTTCGGGCGCAGATTCCGGAGCGCTACAGCCGGCGCCGGATACCACGAAATGAGGGGGAGCCGTCGGGCTCCCCCTCATTTCGAGGTGTGTCAGGTGACGTCAGTACGACAGTCAACGACGCCAGTCGTCGTAGTCGTCCTCGTCCCAGCGCGAGCGAGAATCCTCGTCGGCGCGCTTGTCCGCGATCACTCCGCCATTGCGGGGCGAGCTCGGCGCTCCGCCAGTCGAGAGCTCTCGTTGCAAGCTGTCGAAATCCGTGGACGGCGAGCTGTATTTGAGCTCCCGTGCAACCTTGGTCTGCTTTGCCTTAGCCCGGCCGCGGCCCATGGCTGACCCCCTCGCGCTTTCGCGGGGCGGCCTGGGGAATTTGGCGGCCCCGCGTTGAGTGTTGATGTTTTCCTGACCCACACTCTAGCGTGCAAATCTCGCTTCCGCCTCCACGTATGGTCCCCAGCGGTGTCTGATTAGTCTCACCGGGCCTGTGAGCTGCCTCTATGCCCGATTCGTGCAGGCTAGAACACGCCCGGAACGGCGCGGATCGTGCCGACCCGGTTGCTCCCGCCGAGGACCGGCTGAGAGGCCAGTGCGGCGTGGTCCTCGGACCAGCCCACGCCGAGGCGATGCAGCAGCGCGGCGGTCAGCGGCAGCCGGGCCCGCTCGTGCCCGTCGTCGATCTTGAAGGCGAAGGCGGTGCCGTCGGGCAGCGCGCCGGCATGGACGCCGTCGGCTCCCGCCTTGCACAGCAGTCCGGGCACCGCGGGCATCAGTCGGGCGTCGTCGCGTCCGGTCCCGGAGATCACGTGCGGGTGCGCGCGGATCGCGTCGGCGACGGACCGTTCGGGGGTTCCGGGGTCGGCGGTGACGAGACGACCGAACGCGCGCGCGAGGTTGGTGAGCGACACCGGGACGATCGGCAGGCCGCAGCCGTCGATGCCGAGTTCGGTCTCCGGTTCGCCGGTGAGGTCCGCGATCGTCTCGATCACGATCTGCTGCAGCGGGTGCGCCGGATCGAGGTACGTGTCGAGCGGCCAGTCGTTCGCGACGCACGCGGCGAGCATCGCGGCGTGCTTGCCGGAGCAGTTCATGTAGACCGGGCGGCGCGGGGCGCGGGCCGCGAGGACCTCGGCGCGGGCCTGCTCGTTGCCGGGTAGGTCGGGCGGGCACAGCAACCGGCGTTCGTCGAGGCCGGTGTGCCCGAGGAGTCGCTCGACCAGTTCGACGTGCGCGGCCTCGCCCTCGTGCGACGCCGACGCGATCGCCAGTTCCTCGGTCGAGCGCGGCACGAAGCCGGCGCGCAGCAGCGCGACCGCCTGCATCGGCTTGTTCGACGAGCGCGGGTAGATCGGGGTGTGGACCTCGCCGAGTTCCACGCTCGCCGTGCCGTCCGGCGCCAGTACGACGAGCGACCCGCGGTGCACGCATTCGCGGAACCCGGATCGGACGACTTCCACCAGTTCGACGCTCACGACGGCACCTGTTCCTCTAGACGGTTCAAGAACTTGCGGGCGCGGGACTCGGCCCCGTCCGCGAGATCGGGTTGGGCGGCGAGAAGGGCGCGCAGCTTGTCCGGGTCGTCGCCCGTGAAGACGTCGCGGATCGTCACCCCGTGCGCCGGCACCGACAGGATCTCCACCGGATCGCCGGCCTGCAGGTGGCCGGGGGCGAGCACCCGCAGATACGCCCCGACGTCGGCGCGCTCGGTGAAGCGCTTGACCCACTGCGGCTCGCCGGTCCAATGCGCGAAGGTGCCGCACGGGACGCGCGGCTCGGTGACCTCGAGTTCGGTGGTCCCGATCCGCCAGCGGGTGCCGATCACGGCGTCGGTCGTCGCGACGCCGGCCACCCGGAGGTTCTCGCCGAACCAGCCCGGCACCAGCTCCCGTCCGAGCTCGGCGCCCCACCGCCCGGCCGCCTCCGCGGAGTACGCGTAGACGGCCTTGTCGAGGCCGCCGTGGAACTTCGTGTCGCACACGTGGTCGCCGGTCACCCCGCCGGTCTCGACGCGCACGGGACCCGGCACGGGCCGCTTGTCGATGGCCGTGCGCGGGGAGCGGCGGCTGGGGGCGTCGAGTTCGGCGAACACGACGCACACCGCCTCGACCCGCCCGGTCACCCGCGCCCGCGCAACTTGTCGACGGCCGCCCGGCCCGCCTGGACCTCGTCGTGTCGCGGCACCGAGTCGGCGTCGATCGCGGCGGCGCACGGTCCGGCGACGAGCGCGGTGTCGGCCGGCACGGAACGCTTGACGAGGGCCAGGGCGATCGGGCCCTCCTCGAAGTGGTCCACGACGGTGCCGACGCGGCCGACGGTCCGTCCGTCGGCGGTCAGGGCCTCGCCCACCTCGGGGCGGCCCTCGGCCGAGCCGTCGAGGTGCAGCAGCACCATGTGGCGCGGCGGCTTGCCGAGGTTGTGGACGCGCGCGACGGTCTCCTGACCGCGGTAGCAGCCCTTCTCGAGGTGCACGGCGCCGTGCTCGGCGGGGCCGCCGATCCAGCCGACCTCGTGGGGGATGGTGCGGTCGTCGGTGTCGAGTCCGATCCGGGGACGGTGCGCGGCCACCCGCAGCGCCTCGAACGCCCACGTGCCGGCCGGGCGGGCACCGGCCGCGGTCAGCCGGGACCACCACCGGGGCAGGTCGGCGCGCGGGACGAGCAGGTCGAACGAGGTGTCGGTGGGCCACGGCATGCGCCGGACGAACCCGCCGCCGTCGAGCGGCACGGCCTCGTACACGCCGGGCAGCGCGGGCACACCGAGTGCCTCGGCGAACGCGGAGGAGGTTGCGACGTCGGGGCCGATCAGGCTCAGTACGGCCATCTCGTTGCCGTCGCGGGGTTCGGCCTTGGACCAGAACACCATCTTCTGCAGGAAGCCGAGCAGGTCGGGCCCGCGGTCGGCCTCGGTGTCGATCCACGTCACGCCGTCGATGTCGGTCATCACGAAGTGGTGTTCGACGCGGCCGTTGAGGTCCAGGCTCAGGTTCTCGGCGCTCGCGCGGTCGGGCAGCGCGGCCACGTGCTGGCTCGAGATGGTGTGCAGCCAGGTGAGTCGTTCCTCCCCGGAGATCGCGATGACGAACCGGTGGGAGCGGTCGACGACGGCGGCCGACCGGATCGCGGCGCGCTGTTCGGCGAACGGATCGCCGTGGTGCCACGCGACGCCGGCGTCGGGTGATCCGTCGAGCGGCGGCACGGCGCCGGGGGAGGAGAGGAGCGGACTGGGCGCGGCGAGCGGGGTGTCGGACACGGGCCCATTCTAGGAGCGTGGGCCCGTCGGGCAGGGGTGGGCGGGTGCGGAACTGCTGGTCGCGCGCGGTTCTGGTTATGGTGGGCGCATGGCTGAGCAGGTTCTGGTGACGCTCGACGGGCAGGTCCGGGATGCCGGCACGCCCCTGCTGCACGTGGACGACCTCGCGGTGGTCCGCGGCGACGGCGTCTTCGAGACGCTGCTGGTGCGCGACGGGCGGGCCTGCAAGCCGGCCCTGCACCTCGATCGGTTGGAGGCGTCGGCGCGGGCCCTGGACCTGCCGTGGCCCGGGCGCGGCCTGTGGACCCGGGCCGTCGAGACGGCCGCCCGCGAGTGGGGCGGTGACCGCGAGGGCTGGATGCGCCTGGTGCTCAGCCGTGGCCGGGAGGCCGGCGGGCCGCCGACGGCGTTCGTGACCGTCGGGGCGGTAGCGGAACGGGTGCTGCGGGCGCGCCAGGACGGGGTGTCGGCGCTGACGCTGCCGCGCGGCTATTCGGTCGATCTGTCCGCGTCGGCGCCGTGGCAACTGTTGGGCGCGAAGACGTTGTCGTACGCGACGAACATGGCGGCGCTGCGGCACGCGCAGGCGCAGGGCGCCGACGACGTCGTCTTCACCAGCAGCGAGGGCAGGGTCCTCGAGGGGCCGCGCTCGACGGTGGTGATCGCCCGCGGTAAGACCTTGATCACTCCGCCGCCGGAGCAGGGCATCCTCCCGGGCACCACGCAGAAGGCGCTCTTCGAGGTGGCCCCGGACAAGGGGTACGCGTGCGAATACGCCCCCCTGTTTCCCTCCGATCTCATTGCGGCAGAAGGTGTCTGGCTGGTCTCGAGTGTCACGCTCGCGGCCCGGATCCACACCCTCGACGGGCTGGCGCTGCCGGAGTCCCCGGCCGCCGAGGACGTCGCCTCCCTGATCGATCTGGCGGTGGAAACGGTCGGTTCGGACTGACCCCGGCTAGGTTTGTACCGACGGGTCTACTACATTCCGTAGTAGCAAATAGCTGCGCTGAGCTTCACGGCGCAGTAACTTTGTGAACAGGGATCGAGCGGACGCCCACGTCTCGACCCCGAAGCCTGTCCTACGGGCCGAGTTTTCGGAGTAGCCATGGATGTCTTGGATGTCTCGCGGTGGCAGTTCGGAATCACCACCGTCTACCACTTCATCTTCGTTCCGCTCACGATCGGACTGGCGCCGCTGGTCGCGATCATGCAGACCATGTGGGTGGTGACGAAGAAGGACCACTGGTACCGCCTCACCAAGTTCTTCGGCAAGTTCTTCCTCATCAACTTCGCGATCGGTGTCGCGACAGGCATCGTCCAGGAATTCCAGTTCGGCATGAACTGGAGCGAGTACTCCCGCTTCGTCGGTGACGTCTTCGGTGCGCCACTGGCTCTGGAGGGTCTCGTCGCGTTCTTCCTGGAATCGACCTTCCTGGGCCTGTGGATCTTCGGGTGGACCCGGTTGCCGAAGGGTGTTCACCTCGCGACGATCTGGCTGGCCGCGATCGGTGTGAACGCGTCGGCGTACTTCATCATCGTCGCGAACTCGTTCATGCAGCATCCGGTCGGTGCACGCTTCAACCCGGACACCGGACGTGCCGAGCTCGAGAGCATCTGGGCGCTGCTGTCCAACAACACCGCGATCGCCGCGTACTTCCACGCGGTCGCGGGCGGGTTCCTCACCGCAGCGACGTTCGTCGTCGGCATCGCCGGTTGGTGGATGGTGCGCAACATGCGCAAGTCCAAGACCGTCACCGGCGAGGAGTCCGAGGGCCTGGTCAAGGACGCGCGCGAGATGTTCCGGCCCGCGGCCCGGATGGGCATGCTGGTGATGATCATCGCCGGCATCGCCGTCATCTACACCGGTGACGTGCAGGGCAAGCTGATGTTCCAGCAGCAGCCGATGAAGATGGCGTCTGCGGAGTCGTTGTGTCACACCGAGACCGATCCGGACTTCTCGATCCTCACCGTCGGCACCCACAACAACTGTGACAGCGTCACGCACGTCTTGAAGGTGCCCGCCGTGCTGCCGTGGTTGGCCGAGGGCAAGTTCAGCGGCGTCACGCTGCAGGGCGTCGAGGACCTGCAGGCGCAGTACGAGCAGCAGTTCGGACCCGGCAACTACCGCCCGAACCTGTTCGTCACGTACTGGTCCTTCCGCGCGATGATCGGCCTCGGCGCCGGTGCGCTCGCACTGGCACTGGCCGGACTGTGGGTCACCCGGAAGGGGCGCGTCCCGGACCAGAACTGGTTCAAGTGGTTGTGCCTCATCGCGATTCCGACGCCGTTCCTCGCGAACAGCGCGGGCTGGATCTTCACCGAGATGGGCCGTCAGCCGTGGGTGGTGCACCCGAATCCGACGGGCGTCGACCTGATCCGGCTCACCGTCGACCAGGGCGTCTCGGATCATTCCGTCGGGCTGGTGTGGACGTCGCTGATCGTGTTCACGCTGCTGTACGGCGCACTGGGTGTCGTGTGGTTCTACCTGATCCGCCGGTACGCGATCGAAGGCCCGTCGCCACACGATCTGCATCCGCCGGGCGAGGGTCCGAAACCGAAGGCCGGTGGCCCGGGCGAACCGGGTGAACCGGAAGCCGACGAACAACTTTCGTTCGCCTACTAGGAGACCGTCATGGGACTGCAGGAGTTCTGGTTCATTCTCATCGCGGTGCTCTTCGTCGGATACTTCGTCCTCGAGGGATTCGACTTCGGCGTCGGCATGCTGATGCCGGTGCTGGGCAAGACGGAGAACCGTCGCCGCGTGCTGCTCAACACCATCGGACCGGTGTGGGACGGCAACGAAGTGTGGTTGATCGTCGGTGGCGGTGCGCTGTTCGCGGCGTTTCCGGACTGGTACGCGACCCTGTTCTCAGGGTTCTATCTACCGTTGCTGATAATCCTGGTGGCGTTGATCCTGCGGATCGTCGCGATCGAATGGCGCGGCAAGATCGACGACGACAAGTGGAGGGCCCGCGCCGACTGGGGCATCATGATCGGCTCGTGGGTGCCGGCGGTGCTGTGGGGCGTGGCCTTCGCGAACATCGTCCGAGGTGTCGCGATCAACGCCGACAAGAAGGTGACGTCGAGCTTCTTCGATCTGCTCAATCCGTATGCGCTGCTGGGCGGTATCACCACCGCACTGGTGTTCGCGCTGCACGGCGCGGTGTTCATCGCGCTCAAGACGGCCGACGACGTGCGGATCGACGCTGCGGAACTGGCGAAGAAGCTGGCCATTCCGACCGTGCCGATCGCCGGCGGGTTCGTGCTGTGGACCCAGCTGGCGCACGGCAAGGGTTGGACGTGGATCCTGGTGGCGCTAGCGGCAATCGCGGTGATCGCGGTCGTGTTCCTCACCCGCGCCGAGAGCGAGGGCTGGGCGTTCGCGTTCACGACGCTCGCGGTGATCGCCACGGTGGTGCTGCTGTTCGCGTCGCTGTACCCGAACGTGATGCCGTCGACCACGAGCGACGCGTACACCCTCACGATCGAGAACGCGTCGTCGAGTCCGTACACGCTGAAGGTGATGAGCTGGGCGGCGGTGATCCTCACCCCGATCGTGCTCATCTACCAGGGCTGGACGTACTGGGTGTTCCGTAAGCGGATCTCCACCAAGCACATTCCGCCGTCGATCGGGCTGCCTCGCAAGGCCGGATCCACGAAGGTCTGATGAGTACAGAGGTCGAACGCCCCGCCCGATCGCGACGACGGGCGGGGCGCCGGGAAGGTGGGCGTAGCGGTCCCGTCGATCCCCGGCTGTGGAAGTACTCGGCGTCGGCCCGCGGCTACCTGATCCTCACGGTCGTGCTGTCCGCGGTGAACGTCGCGATGGTGATCGTGTCGGCGGTGCTGATCGGCACGATCCTCGCCGGTGTCATCACGTCGGACCGGCGCGACATCGCGGACTGGCGCACCGACTTGATGTGGCTGGCCGCCGCGATCGCGGTCCGGGTGCTGGCGGCGTGGCTGCACGCCCGCTACGCGCACCGCGCCGCGAATCGGGTGGTCGCCGAGCTCGAGGTCGAGGTACTCGAGTCCGCGACCCGGATGTCGCCGCGGGAGCTCGATCCGCGGCGCGACGAGATCGCGACGGTCCTCACCCGCGGGATCCGGGGCCTCGCGCCGTATCTCACCGGCTACCTGCCGGCGCTGATCCTGGCGGCGACGCTCACGCCCGCGACGTTCGTCGTGATCGCCCTGCAGGATCTGACGGCGGCGATGATCGTCGTGATCACGCTGCCGCTGATTCCGGTGTTCATGATCCTCATCGGACTGCTCACCAAGGGGAAGTCGGAGGCGAACCTCGGTGCGATGACCCGACTCTCGGGTCAGCTGATGGATCTGCTCGCGGGTCTGCCGACCCTGCGTGCCCTGGGTCGCGAGCACGGTCCGGCCGCCCGGGTCCGGGAACTGGGCGACGCGCACCGCAAGACGACGATGTCGTCGCTGCGGGTCGCGTTCCTGTCGTCGATGGTGCTCGAGATGCTCGCGACGCTGTCGGTCGCGCTGATCGCGGTGAGCATCGGCCTGCGGTTGGTGTTCGGCAACATGGAACTCGAACCCGGCATCGTGGCGCTCATCCTCGCCCCCGAGGTGTATCTGCCGCTGCGCATGGTCGGTATGCAGTTCCATGCTGCCGAGGACGGTCTCGCCGCCGCGAACAAGGCGTTCGCGGTGATCGACGAGGCGCCCGAGCGCCGATCGTCCGCAACCGGTTCCGAGGTGCCCGCCGACAACTCCGTCGACCTGGTGGGCGTCAGCGTGCACTCCCGGTCCGGTCTCGCACCGCACCGGCTGGACGTGTCGTGCCCGCCCGGTGCGGTGACGGTGCTGACCGGGGCCAACGGCTCCGGGAAATCGACGGCGCTGCAGGTGATCCTGGGCCTCGCCGAACCCGTCGAGGGTGAGGTGCGCGTCGGCGGCGTCGATGTCGCCGACCTGGACCGGACGCGGTGGTGGGACCGGATTGCCTGGCTCCCACAGCACCCGGTCCTCCTGCCGGGCACCCTCGCCGAGAACCTCGCACTCGTCGGCCCGGTGGATCCCGACTCCGACGAGGTCCGCCGGGCCTGCCGGGCAACCGGATTCGACGAGGTTCTCACCGAACTCCCGCGGGGGTGGGACACCGTCGTCGGTACCGGTGGAACGGGCCTGTCGCTCGGTCAGCGGCAGCGTCTCGCGCTGACCCGGCTGCTGGTGTCGCCGCGTCCGGTGCTGCTGCTCGACGAGCCAACCGCGCACCTCGACGACGACACCGAACGCACCGTGCTGAACTCGCTGCGCGACCTCGCCCGGGAGGGCCGGACCGTCGTGGTGGTGGGCCACCGCCCGACGGTGCTCGCGGCGGGTGATCGGGTGGTCCGGGTGGAGGCCCAGCAGGAAGTCGGGGCGCAGCAACATGAATCGTGATCTGGTGCGGGCGATCCGCCTGCTCGACCTCGAGCCGCGACGCGTGCTTGCCGCGATCGCGGCCGGCGTGGCGACGCTGGGCAGTGCGCTCGCGCTGGCCGCGTTGTCGGCGTGGTTGATCACCAAGGCGTGGCAGATGCCGCCGGTGCTGGACCTGACCGTCGCGGTGGTCGCGGTACGGGCGCTGGGCATCTCCCGGGGCCTCTTCCGCTACCTCGAGCGGCTCGCGACGCACGACGCCGCGCTGCGCGGCACGACCTCGGCGCGGACCATGATCTACCGGCGTCTCGCCGACGGCGACCCCGCGGCCGCCGCGGGGCTGCGCCGCGGTGATCTGCTCGCCCGCACCGGAGCCGACGTCGACGCGCTCGGCGACGTCGTCATCCGGGCGCTGGTGCCGATCGCGGTCGCCGTCGTCATGGCACTGTCCGCGGTGGTCCTGCTGGGGCTGATCTCCCCGGCCGCCGCGCTGGTGCTCGCGGTCGCGCTCGCGGTGTCCGGGATACTGGCCCCGTGGCTGTCGGCCCGTGCGGCGCGTCTCGCGGAATCCGAGAGTGCCGCCGCGACGGCCCTGTTCAGCGAGACTGCCGTCACCGCGTTGGATCACGCAGCCGAGCTGCGCGTGGCCGGACGCCTCGACGACGTCGTCGCCCGCGCGGAGGCCGCCGACGACGCGGCCGTCCGCGCCGCCGACCGCGCGGCGATGCCCGCCGCGTTCGCCGCGGCCGCCACCCCACTCGCGATCGGTGCGAGCGTGCTCGGTTCGCTGCTGATCGGCATCACGCTGTACGGGGCGGACGGCGGGGCGCCGGGCGGTATGACGCCGATGTCGCTGGCGATCCTCGTGCTGGTGCCGCTCGCGGCATTCGAGGCGGCCGGCGCGCTGCCCGCCGCGGCCGTCGCGCTGACCCGGGCCCGGATCGCGTCCACCCGGATCCTGGCGCTGCTCGACCGCGCGGGCGAGCCGCAGCCCGGCGGCACCCGCACGCCGCCCGACCCGGCGCACGTCCGGGCGCAGGATCTGCGCTGCGGCTGGCCCGGCGGCGACAAGGTGACCGCACCGCTCGACCTGGATCTGCCGCCGGGCGCGCGTGTCGCGGTGGTCGGTGGCAGCGGCGCCGGCAAGACCACACTGTTGATGACGATGGCGGGACTGCTGCCGTCGGTGAGCGGAAGCGTCACCGTCGACGGCGACGCCCTCACGGACTTCCGGCCGGACGACCTCCGCCGGGAGATCGGGTTCTTTGCCGAGGACGCGCACCTGTTCGACACGTCGGTGCTCGAGAACCTGCGGGTGGCCCGCGGTGACCTGACCGAGGACGAGGCGCTGGCGGCCCTGCGGACCGTGGGCCTGGGGGAGTGGGTGACGCGGTTGCCGCGCGGCGTCCACACGTCGTTGGGCGGTGGAGCGCGGGCCATCTCGGGTGGCCAGCGCCGACGCCTGCTTCTCGCCCGGGCACTCGTCTCACCGGCCCGAGTGCTGCTGCTCGACGAGCCGACCGAGCACCTGGACGCGGCCGACGGCGCACAGATCCTGCGCGAGCTACTCGACCGCCGCGGCACCCTCGTCGATCCCACTCGGACCGTGGTGCTCGTCACGCACCAGTTGCCCGTCGACGCGCGGCCGGACCGCATCGTTACCGTGGGGGAGGGACCGGTCGGAATTGGAGACGGTGTCAGTCCCGGCGAACCGCTCGGTGCGTCGCGGCGGCCCTGACCACGGACTATGTGAACCAGGCATCTCCACCGGCAGTGTTGTAACAGGTTCCAGTTTTGACGCGATCGTTCACGGGGGCTGTCGCGTTACGCTCGTCGAATCGTCGAAAAGTGCTCGCGACCTCGGTGCTAGATTTCTGGACGTACGTCCGATTCCGTAGCTAGTATGTGATCGACTTCACGACGAAATGGGCAACTCGGCCAAGTTGCACTCTCGATACTGAAACGCGTTCTACCTTCCCCCTCAGGCCCGAACGAAGGAGCATGTCCATGTCTCGAACTGTCAGCCGCCGCATCGCGGCCTCCGTTGCCGCTGCCGCTGTCGTCGCGGGCGGAACCGTTTTCGGCGTCGGTGCCGGCGCGGGAGTCGCTTCCGCGGCCGAGTGCGGCACAAAGGCGACCAAGGTTCAGTATGGCTCGGCGAACATCGTCGGCATCCGCTTGACCAAGGAGGTCGTCGGCAGTGCCTCTGTGGCCCCTGGTGGGACTGTCACGTACAAGACGACCGTTTCCAGCGCCAAGGGCGTGCCGCCGCTGCTTCGTGCGATGGCCGACTACTTCCCCGCCGGCTTCACCCTCCAGTCGGCGACTGTCAACGGCAACGCGACGACTCCGGCGGTCGACACCAACACGGGCGCTGCATCGGTGTACTCCGGCGGCGGGTGGCTGATCAACGGCGGCAACACTGCGACCTACGTCACCACGTACAAGGTCCCGGACAACGTTGCAGTCGGCACTGTCATCGACAGTGGTGCGTCCATGACCCCGGACATGTGGGGTGAGCAGAAGTGGAACCCGATCGGCGTGTGCGTCAAGGTCCGCGACAAGAACGCCGTCGAGGCCGGTACGGGCAGCCTCGAGGGCATGGGCGTTGATGGTCAGGTCTTCGGGTCGCTGACCGACCCGCAGGGTTCGATGTCCAACGTGATCGGCGGAATCCTGGGCAACGTGCTCGGCAACATGAGCTAGTTCCCCCCGAATGGGACACCACGGCACGCTTTCCGCGTGAACCCGTGCCGTGAGTTCCCGTTCGACCTGCACCACACACGAGCCCCGTCCCGGATCCGTCCGGGGCGGGGCTCGCGCGTTGCGCGAACCTCCTCGCCGAATAATCCGTTGCCGAGTGCCCGAGTCGGGCGTAGCTTCGGGCTTACACGAGGAAGGAGGTGGTCTGAAGTTGAATGACAAACGGACACGTGAGGTGGCTGTCAGCTAGCCACGATGCTCTCGGGTTTCTCTGACCGCAGCGCGGCTGGCGAATCCCAGGCAGCTACCCGACCCCCGAGCCCTCCGGTGCGTCCAGACCGGAACCCACGAATGACGAAACCCCCGGGCCTCGTCACGTGGACGGGCCCGGGGGTCGCTGCTTGTTCGAGGACGTGTCAGCCGATGTAGCGCTGGAGGCGCGCGGAGTACCGCGGCTCGAGGGGGCCGTCGGCGACGACGCGCTCCTCGACGTACGCCAGATCGCCGCCCTCGACGATGCCGTACAGGCGCTTGGCTCCGCCGATGAGCTCACCGGACTGGCTGCGGATCACGACGTCGGTCGCGAGTTCCCACGACGACTGCGTCAGCGCCTGCCCGTAGAACATTTCGACGACACCGGACGCGTGCGTGAGGAGGAGTTCGATGACCTCCTCGTTGGTGCTGCCGGGGATGCCGTCGCCGGCGACGCGCCAGTAGCCGCTCTCACGCTGATCGGGGCCGACGTATCCGCCGTCGGCGTCCAGGCGCCACGTGCGGGACTCCCAGGCCAGGTAGTTCTCGCCGTCGTGCGACACGACGATCTGCTGGCCGAACGGGTAGTCGCCGGTCTCCGGATCGTGCCCCTCGCCCTCGCCGCGCCACACGCCGACGAGCGGCAGGAGCGCGAGCAGACCGGGGTGCAGGTCCGGCCCGAGTCGCAGATTCGCGGTGTCCTCGGGCAGGGGGAGATCGGGCAGCGTCGGGATGTTGCGTCCCGCCGTATCCTTCGCACGCTCTTCGGCAGCCGCGACCGCCCGGTCGCCGCTACCACGAACTACGTGCGACTCGGTGTCGTCAGGCTGCGAACCGCCTGCGTCCGGATCCTGATTCACGGCTTGTCGGTGACCAGCCGGTACACGACGTACAGCGAGAACCAGGTGATCAGGATGGCGGCAAGAACCAGGAGAACCTCGAAGAAGATGACCACGGGCTCATCTTAGACCGCGCCCCCGCAGCCTTCGAAATCGGACGGGACCGTGCCGCCGGGTGAATCGATCCGGCCGAATCCCGCTCGGCGCCCGTTTTGCGGGAGTACGGTGCTCCCGGATCGCCAACGGAACAAGATCAGCACTGTGTGCGAACGGTCGGAGGTGTCGATGGGACGCAGGGGTCGGCGGGTGGTCGGGTCAGCTCTCGGCGGACTGGTCACGGTGGTGGCGCTGCTCGTCTCCGGTGGTGTCGCCGCGGCGGAAGGGTCGGCGGGGGTGGGTTCGACGGGTTCGCCCGCCGTGGATCCGAACAACAACGGCGCCGGGTGCCCGGACATCCTGGTGGTCGCGGTGTCCGGTGCCGGCGATTCGACCGTGGACCGCGACCCGTTCGACGACAAGAACCAGCTGCCGGGGGCGAACTGGCTGAACCGGATCACGGTTCCGCTGGGACAGGCGAACCGGGACCAGCCGGGCACGGTCGGGTGGATGTACGTGCCCTACCCGTCGACGTACGGCCTCGGGCTGCTGTCCGACGTGCCGACGTACCAGGACTCGGTGGCCGCCGGTGTGGCGTCGGAGAACCGGATCCTCGACGAGAAGAAGGCGCAGTGCGGCGCCGCGACCCGGTTCGTCCTGCTCGGCTACAGCGTCGGCGCCGAGGTCACCGAGCGGGTGGCGCGCGACATCGGCCACCGGGACGCCTCGGCCACCGTGACCGCCGCCGACATCGCCGGGGTCGCGCTCGTCGGTGATCCCTACCGGCCCGCCGGGACGCCGTCGCTCGGCGAGCCCGGACCGGCCGGCGGCGGATTCATGGCGTCCGAACCGGCCGACTACGGCGCGCTCGAGGGCCGGATCCTCTACGACTGCCGACCGATGGACATCGCGTGCGACGCCCCGCCGGACATCGCGCTGCTCGAACTCGCGCTCGGCGTGCTGGGGCAGGTGCGGTTCACGATCCTCAACCCGGTGCAGACGTTCGCCGACTTCGGTCGCGTCGCATCCGACATGTCGGCTCGCGCGATCGCCCACATCGTCACCCGCGAGGACTGGTTCACCTCCGACGAGTCGCTGCTCGATGTGCTGCGCACCGTTGCCGACCAGACCAACCGCGACGACGCGGCGATGGCCGCCGCGACGCCGGAACGCGTTGCCGCGCTGGATGCCTGGGCGCGCGGGCCGGGCGCGGACGTCGTGCGTGCGAAGGCGCAGGCCGAATCGGCGGGGTTCCTCGAGGACAACCGCGGCATCGTCGACCTGATCCTGAAGCCGTACATAGTCCTGGGCCCGCTCCAGCACGTCCTGTACTGGTTCGACGGCCCCGCCTCGCTCCTCGGGGACAGTGGGCGGGTGGCGGACTGGATCGACGGACTCCCGCGCGGCGGGGCTTAGGCAACGAAAAGGGCGCCACTCCAACAGGAGTGGCGCCCTTCTCGGTCTGGTGTCCGAACCTACTTCGCGACCGTCACGTCGACGGCGTAGACGCCGGCGCTGTCCGGGTTGATCGTCACGTCGCCGTTGCCGGTGCTCGACAGGGCGCGGACCTTCCACGTGCCGGGCGCGGCGAAGAAGCGGAAGTCGCCGGTCGCGGACGCGACGACCTCGGCCGTGAACTCGTCGGTGCCGTCGAGCAGGCGGACGAACGCGCCACCCACCGGCTGGCCGTCAGCGGCCAGGACGCGGCCGGTGATGACGGTCTCCTTCTCGACGTTCACGCCCGCGGGCAGGGTCTGGGTCTGAACAGGTGCTCCGCACATTTTCCTTATGCTCCCAACTCGATCGGTGCGCCGACCAGCGAGCCGTACTCGACCCAGCTGCCGTCGTAGTTCTTCACGTTCTGCTTGCCGAGGATCTCCTGCAGCACGAACCAGGTGTGGCTCGAGCGCTCGCCGATGCGGCAGTAGGCGATGGTGTCCTTGGTCTCGTCGAAGCCCTTGTCCGCGTACAGCTTCGCGAGGTCTGCGTCCGACTTGAAGGTGCCGTCCTCGTTGGCGGTGGTGCTCCACGGGATGTTGATGGCGCCGGGGACGTGGCCGCGCTGCTGCGCCTGCTCCTGCGGCAGGTGCGCCGGGGCGAGGATCTTGCCCGAGTACTCGTCGGGGGAGCGGACGTCGACCAGGTTCGCGGAACCGATCGCGGCGATCACGTCGTCACGGAAGGCGCGGATCGAGGTGTCGGCGGCGGCGGCCTTGTACTCGGTGGCCGGGCGGGTGACGGTCTCCTTCGACAGCGGACGGCCGTCGAGTTCCCACTTCTTGCGGCCGCCGTCGATCAGCTTGATGTCCTGGTGGCCGTACAGCTTGAAGTACCAGTACGCGTAGGCCGCGAACCAGTTGTTGTTGCCGCCGTAGAGGACCACGGTGTCGTCGTTCGCGACGCCCTTGGCGGACAGCAGCGCGGAGAACTGCTCCTGGTTCAGGAAGTCGCGACGGACGCCGTCCTGCAGATCCTTGCGCCAGTCGAGCTTGATCGCGCCCTCGATGTGGCTGGCGTCGTAGGCGGCGGTGTCCTCGTCGACCTCGATGAAGACGGTCTTGGGGGCGCCGAGGTTCTGCTCGGCCCAGTCTGCGGAGACCAGGACGTCGGAGCGAGCCATGAAGTGTCCTTTCGATGATGGAACGCGGGTGTGAATGCGTGGAGCGAAGCGAGCGGGACCGGTGCGGGCATCGGCCCGCACGGGTGGAGACGGTGCTGCGGGGTCAGGCTGCGCTGGGGGTGCCGGCGCCGCGCAGCCGCGCGACGAGCGGGTAGATCTGGCAGCCGAGGCAGATGCCGAAGGCGGCGTTGAGCAGGGCCGCGAACAGGGCGAACCCGGTCGCGATGCCGCCGACGATGCCCGCGCCGAGCAGGAACGCGACCGCGCCGACGACGGCGAAGGCCAGGCCGACGCCCTGCGCGAACCGCAGCGGGGCGACAGGCTCGCGTTCGACGGTGGGGCTCAGGCGCGGCGCGACGAAAGCCGCGAACAGCCGGCCGTACGGGCTGCGGCGAGGGCCGGCGACGGCGCCGATCCCGAACACCACGGCCTGCGCGGTGAGCAGCAGGCCGGCGGCGAGGATGGAGACGGTCGAGAGCAGCAGCACGACGACGAGGACCGCGCTCGTGACCCACGCGGCGAAGCGCGGACCGCGGACGTCGACCTGCTGGGTCTGGAGTGTGGACGTGGGAGTTGCCATTGTGGAGTGCTCCTGCGGGCTACCGATTGTTGACGTGCCGACGTGGAGATGCGGCAGGGACCGGACTCGGGGGATTCACCGATCGCGGACGGTGTTCTCAGCGGGAAGACGCTGGGCGAAGAGAGGAGACAGCCGTCTGCGGGATCAGCAGCAGGGACAGCAACAACCACCGAGGCGGCACAGGTCGACTGCGCGGCGACGGGTGAGCATCAGCTCGTGGTTGGCGTACACGTGGTGCAGCGTACCCGGTTTTTCAGGAATTGGGGCGCCCGGTTTCGAGGAGGGGTGCCAGCGCGGTCTCGAGGTCCGCGGCGGACGGCACACCGGAGATCCGGAAGCGCTCGGTGAGCGCGCCGTCGAGGATGAACGTGGTGGGCAGTGAAAGAACGCCGAGAGTCTTTGCCAGCGAGGGGTGTTCGTCGATGTCGAGTTCCACCTCTGTGGCGGCGGGGGTGCCGTCGTCGTCGGCGCCGAGTCGGGTGAGGACCTGTCCGATCACGCGGCGGACCGCGGCGCACGGACCGCACCAGTCGGCCGAGAAATGCAGCACGATCGGGCGTCCGGTGGCGGTGACGCCGGCGGCCACGAGTTGCGTCGAACGCTCGTCGTCGACGGCTGCGGTGGCGGCAGGGGCGGTGGCGCGCACCTTGCCGGCGCGCGACTGCAGGACCAGCCCGACGGCCACGGTCGCGGCGATGGCCACGACGAGAATGATCAGCGCGGTCACAGCTGGGCCTGCAATTCGTCGAGGTTGATGATGAGGTTCTCGCCGGTGCCCTCGATCACGATCTGCGAACCCTGCGCGTACACCTCCGTCGGCATGATCCCGAACGGCAGCGACTGCGGGTCGATCGTCTTGGTGAAGCGGTCGAGGACCTGCTGGCGCAGCGGGGCCGGCACCGTGAACTCGGCGTCGCCCTCGGGACCGAAATTGAAGTCGGTGGCGACGATCATCAGCTGCTCGCCGCGCAGGACCAGGTCGGCCTGCACACTCACCGTGGTCTGCAGCGGCCCGACCGGAACGGTGCCGGTGAGCACGATGCCGCCGTCGTCGGTGGTGGAACCCGATCCGCCCGATCCTCCGGTGCCGTCCGACTTGCTCGCCGGCGGCGCGGAAACCTGCAGGTCGGGGATGCCGAGGAACTTGCCGAGGTCGGTGGCGTCGATCTTCATGCGGCCGTCGAGGTAGTCCACGGGGACCGTGTGGACCGAGCCGTCGAGCAGCGCGGACGCCGGGACGGTGACCCCCTTCAGCGACGCCTCGATCGTGACCTCGCCGATCATGTCGGCCTCGACCTGCTGGGCCCGGATCTCGACGTTGTCGTACTTCCCGTTCCACGCCTGCGTGAGGAACGGGAATCCGTGGATGGTCACCTCGGGATCCGCGTTGAGCGACCCGCCCTCTCTCAGCGCACGCGAAACCCGGAACTCGGAGTAGGCAGCGGCGCCGAAATCGACGACGACGACGAGTCCGACGAGGCACACCAGGCCGATGATGAGTTTGCGCACCTCATCATTCTTACCGAGTCCGTCGGGCACCGGTGCGACGGTCCTGGTCGAACTCGCGCTAATCTGTCCCCGAAACATGAACGTCGGTCCACTCGGTGTCGGCCCCTGCGTCGGCACTCGCGACGCAGAGAGGGAGGTTGAGTGGAGCTACTGCTTCTGACCTCCGACCCCAATCCCGATACGGTGCTGCCCTCGTTGGCATTGCTGTCCCATTCCGTGCGCCCAGCTCCGACAGAGGTTTCGTCGCTGCTCGAGGCCGGCGCTGCGGATGTGGCGCTCGTCGACGCCCGCAGTGACCTCGCCGCGGCACGCGGCCTGTGCCGACTGCTCGGCAGCACTGGATCGGCGATTCCGGTCGTGGCCGTACTCACCGAAGGCGGCCTGGTCGCGGTGAACTCCGACTGGGGGCTCGACGACATCCTGTTGCCGTCGACCGGCCCCGCGGAACTCGACGCGCGGCTGCGGTTGCTGGTCGGCCGCAACGGCGGGGTGGCAAGCCCCGAAGCAGCCGGAAAGATCACGCTCGGCGAGCTGGTGATCGACGAGGGGACGTACACCGCGCGACTGCGGGGACGTCCCCTCGATTTGACTTACAAGGAGTTCGAGCTCCTCAAGTACCTCGCGCAGCACGCCGGCCGGGTGTTCACCCGCGCCCAGTTGTTGCAGGAGGTGTGGGGTTACGACTTCTTCGGCGGCACCCGCACCGTCGACGTCCACGTGCGACGGCTGCGCGCCAAGCTCGGCTCCGAGTACGAGTCGCTGATCGGCACCGTCCGCAACGTCGGCTACAAGGCCGTCCGCCCGGCACGGAGCTCGGGCCGCGGTGGCCCCGTCGGCGATCCCGGTGAACCCGAGGACGCCGACGACACAGACCTGACACCTACCAACGGATCGGCGTATTAGATGACCGTGCAGCAGCTCGACTGGATCGATTCACCGCCGGTCGAGGCGGTTCGCGCGATGATCGCCCGGGCCACGGTGGCCGACGGGACCGCGCCGATCTCCGAACAGGCGGTGCACGCACTGACCGCCGAGGGGCCGGCCCGGCACCTGGTCTGCACGGTCGACGACCGCGTGGTCGGCTACGCACATCTCGAGTCCGGGCACGGCGACCATCCCGCGATGGCGGAGGTCGTCGTTGACCCGGCCGAGCGCGGTGCCGGTGTCGGCGGACGTCTGGTGGCCGGGGTTCTCGAGGCGGGCGGGCCCGGCACCCGGGTGTGGGCGCACGGCAATCTGCCCGCCGCCGTCGCGGTCGCGCGACGGCTCGGCCTGACGGGCGCGCGCGAACTGCTGCAGCTGCGTCGCTCGCTCACCACCCCGGAACTGCCCGACGTCGTCGTGCCGGAGGGAATCACGCTGCGGACGTACCGCGGACCCGAGGACGACGCAGAACTGCTGCGCGTCAACGCGGCCGCGTTCGCGTGGCACCCGGAGCAGGGTTCGTGGACGCAGCACGAGATCGACGAACGCCGCTCCGAGTCCTGGTTCGACCCCGCAGGGCTGTTCCTGGCGTTCCCGTCCGACGACGCCGCGGGGGACACGAACCGACTCCTCGGCTTCCACTGGACCAAGGTGCACGCGCCCGAGAACGGCAACCCCGCGCTCGGTGAGGTGTACGTGGTCGGCATCGATCCCGACGCGCAGGGCCGCGGGCTGGGCCGGGTGCTCACGCTGGCGGGACTGCACTATCTGCGGGACCGCGGACTGGGCACGGTGCTGCTGTACGTCGAGGGCGACAACACTGCCGCGCTGCACACGTACGAGCGCCTCGGATTCGATCGATTCCACGTGGACGTCGCGTACGCCGCACAGCCCTGACCGGGCTGTTCGGGCGGTGTGACCCACGTCTCGGCTGATTTCCGGCGGGTGTTCATCTTCCGTTCACCGAACCGGGTCCCGTTGGCTACCGGGTGCCCCTACCTTTCTGGCCTGGGTGGCGAAACGTCACCCGGTGCGGGTCGCCTGCGTCCCGCGCCTACCGTGCCGCCCGACCGTGGGCGTGACGCTAGACCAGCGGAGGACCAGGGTGAATCTCGACCGCAAGGGCGCACTGCTCGGAGTGGTAGCTGTGGGTGCCGTGACGGCGATGTCGCTGACCGCGTGCGGCAGCGACAACAACGCCGCGTCGTCGACCGTCGACACGTCGGCGTCCACGGCCCTGTGTGACGGCAAGGACAAGCTCTCCGGCGCCGGATCGTCTGCGCAGAAGAACGCGATGGACGAGTTCACCTCGACCTACATCGCGGCCTGCCAGCAGAAGGGCAAGAGCGTCAACGTCGCGTACAACCCCAGCGGCTCCGGTGACGGCCGCACGCAGTTCATTGCGAACAACATCGACTTCGCGGGCTCCGACTCCGCCATCAAGGGCGAGCAGGCCGAGCAGGCCAAGCAGCGCTGCCAGGGCAACGACGCGTGGAACCTGCCGCTCGTGTTCGGTCCCGTCTCGATCGCCTACAACGTCGACGGTGTCGACAACCTGGTGCTCAACGGCGAGACTATCGCCAAGATCTTCAACGGCGGCATCACCAACTGGAACGACCCGGCCATCGCCGCGCTCAACTCCGGCGTGAAGCTGCCCGACGAGAAGATCAGCCCGATCGTGCGCTCGGACTCGTCCGGCACCAGCGACAACTTCCAGCAGTACCTCGAGGCTTCCTCGAACGGCGCCTGGACCCAGGGCACCGGCTCCGACTTCAAGGGCGGCGTCGGCGAGGGGGCGAAGGGCTCGGCCGGTGTCGCGCAGGCCGTTGCGACCGCGCCCGGTTCGATCACGTACGTGGAGAAGTCCTTCGCGGATCAGCAGAAGCTGCCCTCCGCGCAGATCGACACCGGCGCCGGCCCGGTGAAGCTGACCCAGGAGACGGCGTCGAAGGCCATCGCGAATGCGTCGTTCAAGGGCTCCGGGACCGGTGACCTCACGCTCGATCTGAAGTCGATCTACGGCACCAAGGAAGCCGGCGCCTACCCGCTGGTTCTGGCGACCTACGAGATCGTCTGCTCCAAGGGCTACGACGAGGCCACGGGCAACGCGGTGAAGTCGTTCCTCACCAGCGCCGCGAACGAGGGACAGCAGACGCTGGCCGACCAGGGCTACGTGCCGCTGCCGGAGTCGTTCCGCGCCAAGATCAACGAGTCGATCTCCGCGATCGCCTGATCGGAACGATCGTTCGACGGACCGCCCATCTATATTCAGACGGAGAATGTGAGCGCAGATGACTGACGCGAGCACAAGGTCGACACCACGCGCCTCCGACCCCGCGGACGGCGGGGCCGGGGTGGGCGGTCCGCACGGTACCCCGGAGGCCCCGATCACTACCCCACAGGCCACGAAGAACAAGACGGTCACCCGTCCCGGCGACCGGATCTTCGGATCGCTGGCGTCGGGATCGGCGGTCTTCATCACGCTGCTGGTCGCTGCCGTCGGCATCTTCCTGATCTGGCGCGCGGTCCCGGCGCTGCAGCGCAACGAGGTCAACTTCCTCACCAGTCGGGTGTGGGACACCGACAACATCAACGCGATGGCGTTCGGTGTCCTGGACCTGCTGTCGGTCACGGTGATGGTCTCGGTGTTCGCGCTGGTGCTGGCCATGCCGGTGGCGCTCGGCATCGCGATCTTCCTCACCGAGTACGCGCCCAAGAAGTTGTCCCGGCCGCTGGCCTACGTGATCGATCTGCTCGCTGCGGTGCCGTCGATCGTGTACGGCCTGTGGGGTCTGCTGGTGTTCGCGCCGGCGATCGCACCGTTCGCGGTGTGGCTCAACGAGCACCTCGGCTGGATTCCGATCTTCGCCGACGGCAGCGGCTCCATCCGCGGTGGCGGCACCATCTTCACCGCCGGCATCGTGCTCGCCGTGATGATCCTGCCGGTGATCACGGCCGTGACCCGCGAGGTGTTCGCCCAGACGCCCAAGGCGCACGTCGAGGCCGCACTCGCGCTCGGCGCCACGCGCTGGGAAGTGGTGCGCACCACGGTCATTCCGTTCGGCAAGTCCGGCTACATCAGCGGTTCGATGCTCGGCCTGGGTCGCGCGCTGGGCGAGACGATGGCGCTGTACATGATCCTGCGCACGACGTCGCAGGCGTTCAGCGGATCGCTCTTCGACAGCGGCTCGACGATCGCGTCGAAGATCGCGCTCGGATACGCCGAGTTCAACAACAACATCCAGGCGGGCGCCTACATCGCCGCCGGCCTGGTCCTGTTCGTGCTCACCTTCGTGGTCAACGCGGCAGCGCGTGCCGCGATCGCCGGAAAGCGGGACTGACCGATGACCAGCGTCCTCGACAAGCCGATCAAGGCGCCCGCCTTCCAGGGCGTCGGACTCCGTCGCCGCATCACCGATCTCACCGCCACGGTGCTGGTCACCCTCTCCGTCCTCGTCGCGCTCGTGCCGCTCGTGTGGGTGCTGTGGACGGTGGTGGTCAAGGGCATCGGCGCGATCACGTCGCAGACGTGGTTCACCCACTCACTCAGCGGACTGTCCGCGTCGGCCGACGGCGGCGGCATCTACCACGCCCTCATCGGCACCCTCATGCAGGGACTCGTGTGCGCCGCGCTGTCGGTTCCGCTCGGTCTGTTCGTCGCCGTCTATCTCGTGGAGTACGCGGGCAATTCGCGGCTCGGCAAGCTCACCACGTTCATGGTCGACATCCTCTCCGGTGTCCCGTCGATCGTCGCGGCCCTGTTCATCTACGCGCTGTGGATCGCGACGTTCGGCTTCCCCAAGTCGGCCTTCGCGGTGTCGCTCGCGCTGGTGCTGCTGATGGTCCCGGTCGTGGTCCGCAGCACCGAGGAGATGCTGCGCATCGTGCCGAACGATCTGCGGGAGGCGTCGTACGCGCTGGGCGTACCCAAGTGGAAGACCATCGCGCGCATCGTGGTTCCGACCGCGCTGCCCGGCATCATCACCGGCGTCATGCTGGCCCTGGCCCGCGTGCTCGGCGAGACCGCGCCGCTGCTGATCCTGGTGGGCTACGCGCCGTTCATCAACTTCAACCTGTTCGGTGGAGAGATGGGCACGCTGCCGGGCGTGATGGTCGCGGAGATGAACAACCCCACGGACGCCGGCTCCAACCGGATCTGGGGTGCCGCGCTGACCCTGATCCTCCTCATCGCGGTCCTCAACATCGTCGCGAAGGCGATCGGTCACTTCACCACGGTGCGCAACAAGTGAGCACCGAACACGCGGCGATCGACGCAATCACCGCAACCCCCGAACCTCGTAAGCACATACTCGAGCTGTCGCTCGCACCAGTAGGGAGCCGATGAATGGCCAAGCGTCTGGATCTCAAGGACGTCAACATCTACTACGGCAAGTTCCACGCCGTCGCCGATGTGGGGCTGTCGGTACCTCCGCGCAGTGTCACCGCGTTCATCGGCCCGTCGGGCTGCGGTAAGTCGACGGTGCTGCGGTCGCTCAACCGCATGCACGAGGTGACCCCGGGCGCGCGCGTCGAGGGCTCGGTGCTGCTCGACGGCGAGGACATCTACGGCTCCTCGGTCGACCCGGTCGGCGTCCGCAAGACCATCGGCATGGTGTTCCAGCGGCCCAACCCGTTCCCCACGATGTCGATCCGCGACAACGTGGTGGCCGGCCTCAAGCTGCAGGGCATGCGCGACAAGAAGAAGCTCGACGAGATCGCCGAGCAGTCGCTGCGCGGCGCGAACCTGTGGAACGAGGTCAAGGACCGCCTCGACAAGCCGGGCGGCGGCCTCTCCGGTGGTCAGCAGCAGCGTCTGTGCATCGCCCGGGCGATCGCGGTCTCGCCCGACGTGCTGCTGATGGACGAGCCGTGTTCGGCGCTGGACCCGATCTCGACGCTCGCGATCGAGGACCTCATCACCGAGCTGAAGAAGGACTTCACGATCGTCATCGTCACGCACAACATGCAGCAGGCCGCGCGCGTGAGCGACCAGACGGCGTTCTTCAACCTCGAGGCCACCGGCAAGCCCGGCAAGCTGATCGAGATCGACGACACCGAGAAGATTTTCTCCAACCCCACCCAGAAGGCCACCGAGGACTACATCTCGGGCCGCTTCGGCTGATCGCCTTTCGACACGACGAGACCCGGTGCCACGACCGTCGCGCCGGGTCTCGTCGTATTCGGCTGCGGCCGCAGGCTCAGATCCGGTCGGCGTCGGTGTAGCGGATCACGCCACGAATGTTTCTGCCGTCCAGCATGTCCTGGTAGCCGTCGTTGATCGCCTCGAGGCTGTAGGTCTTGGTGATGAGGTCGTCGAGGTTCAACTTGCCGGAGTGGTACATCGACAGCAGCGACGGGATGTCCTTGCGGGGGTTGGCTCCGCCGAAGATCGTGCCGCACAGCTGCTTCTGCAGCATCGACAGCTGGAACAGGCTGAGCCGGGTGTCCATGTCCGTCACCGAGGCGAGGCCGATGACGACGCACTTGCCGCCCTTGGCGGTCAGGATCATCGCGGGCTCGATGTCCTCGCCGTGCACCACACCCATCGCCAGCATCACCTTGTCGGCCATCCGACCCCAGGTGATCTCCATGACCGGTTCGATCGCCTCCTCCATCGAGGCGAAGGTGTGGGTGGCGCCGAAACGCTTGGCCTGGTCGCGATGGAACTCGACCGGGTCGATCGCGATGATCCGCTCGGCGCCGGACGCCGCGGCCGCCTGCACCGCGTTGATGCCGATGCCGCCGATGCCGACGACGATCACGTTCTCGCCCGGGCGCACCTCGGCGATGTTGGTGGCCGACCCCCAGCCCGTCGTCACACCGCAGCCGACGAGCGCGGCCGCCTCCAACGAGATGTACGGCTCGATCTTCACCACCGAGTACTGGTTCACGGTCACGTACGGCGCGAAGGTGCCCAGCAGACACATCGGGATGACGTCCTTCCCGCGCGCCTGCACGCGGTGGGTGCCGTCGGAAATCGCCTGGCCGGTGAGCAGATACATGCCGAGGTCACAGAGATTCTGGTGGCCGGTCGAACATTGGACGCACTGGCCGCAGGCCGGGATGAACGACAGCACGACGTGATCGCCCTCGGCCAGACCCTTCACGCCCGGGCCGACCTTGCTGATCACGCCGGCGCCCTCGTGGCCACCGAGCGCCGGGAAACTCGGCAAGGCGATGTCGCCGGTGACGAGGTGGTGATCCGAGTGGCACAGTCCCGACGCCGCGAGTTCGACCTGGACCTCGCCTTCGCGCGGATCACCGAGTTCGATCTCTTCGACCGACCACGGCTCGTCGATACCCCACAGGATTGCACCCTTGGTCTTCATGCTGCGGATTCCCCTCTACGAGACGACGTTGTGATGACGGACTTCGAAGTGAGTACTGCACATGGATCAGTGGTCGAGTCGTAAACGATCTCGGCTCGGATTGCTCACACAATGGCACTCGCTGGACGGCGTGTCAACGAAATCTGCGACGCCGGCGGAGGTAGACATGTCTGGACGAAACCGTCACGCGCTGAGGTGCGTGAGGCCTTCGCTGTGCGTCGGCCGCTTCTTCTGATTGCTTTGGTGCATAGGGGATCTGGTTGGGCGATGAAGCTAGGTGTTACGAGCCGTCGGGGCGCAGTCGGACGTCGACCAGCAGACCGTGATGGTCGGATCCGACGATGTCGATGCGCTCGAGGTCTGTCGCCGCGGCACCCTTCGTGACGACCCGATCGATGCCGGTGATGGCGGGGTACCACCGCGCGGCCGGCATCGTCGGCACCAGACCGGCGCCCACCTGATCGGCGGCGTCGGCGTAGCCGTCGGTGAGCAGTGCCCGGTACTGCGGCTGGGTGTAGCTCGCGTTGAAGTCCCCGCTGACGACGACGTTGTCGCGACCGGCAAGTGCGCGCATCTCGTCGTGGATCCAGCCCAGTTCCGCCGCCCACAACTGGGCCGGGAACAGATACGCGGGCGCGGGGTGAACTGCTAACAGCGCCAGCGGTTCCCGAAGTCCCACGTCGATGTCGGCGGTGAGATTCACCGAGAAGAAGTCGGGCAGGTTGTGGGTGTTCGACAGCGGGAACCGGCTGTAGACACCGCCGCCCTGTCCACCCGGGCCGTACGACATCACGAACCTGTGGGGGAGGACGTCGTCGAGACCGGCCGCGTCCAGTGCCTCGATCGACTCGTCGGTCAGCTCCTGCACGGTCAGGATGTCGACGTCCCGGTCGCGGGCGGTACGGACCAGCGCGTCCGGATCGGCCTGCCCCACTTTGATGTTGGCCTGCATGACGCGGACGGTGGGGCCGGTGGCCGTGTCGGGGGAGATGCCGTCGGCCCCGGGGATGTAGAGCGGTGCGAGCAGCCATGTGCCCAGCGCGCAGACGACGAGGCACGAGGCGGCCGCGAACCAGCGGCGGCCGAGCGTGGCGACGATCGCGCCGAACAGCGTCAGCAGAAGCAGGGACGGCGTCCGGCCCGCCAGTAGCACGACGAACCGATTCTCCACCGGCACGGTCGAGGCGAGCAGTCCCACCGCCCCGTACCCGGCGCACAGCGCACCGACGATGCCGGTCGCTCGTTCGAGGTGTCGGGGCAGGCGCACGTGTCGATCATGCCTGTCTTTCGACGCGAAGCGCCCGCCGGGAAACCCGGCGGGCGCTTCGGAGTCGGTGCGCTACAGCTCGGGGTACGTGGTGAGGTCGTCGGACTCGGTGCTGGGCTCGACGGGCATCTTGCCGGTGACGAGGAAGATCACGCGGCGCGCGACCTCGACGGTGTGGTCGGCGAAGCGCTCGTAGAAGCGGCCGAGGAGGGTGACGTCGACGGCGGCGGCGACGCCGTGACTCCACTCGCGGTCCATGAGCACGCTGAACAGGTGGCGATGGAGGTCGTCCATCGCGTCGTCCTCTTCGTGCATCTTCGCGGCGCGCTCGGGATCGCGGGTCTCGAGGACCTCCTTGGCACCCGCGCCGAGGGCGACGGCGATCCGGCCCATCTCCGCGAAGTAGCCGTTGACCTCCTCGGGGAGGACGTGGTTGGGGTGGCGGCGGCGGGTGATCTTGGCGACGTGCAGCGCGAGGGCGCCCATCCGGTCGATGTCGGAGACGATCTGGATGCCGCTCACCACCGAACGGAGATCGCCGGCCACCGGGGCCTGCAGCGCGAGCAGCGCGAACGCCCGCTCCTCGGCGACGACGCTCAGCTCGGTGATCTTCTCGTGCTCGCCGATGACCTGCTCGGCGAGTCCGAGATCCGCCTGCAGCAGTGCCTGGGTTGCCTTCTCCATGGCCGCACCGGCCAAGCCCGCCATCTCGCCGAGGGTGTCGGCGAGCTCGGTCATCTGTTCGTTGTAAGCCACGCGCATGAGGTCACAGCCTACGGCGTGCCGGAAACCAAGTCACCACGGTCGGGTGAACGGAGAGTGAATGACCGGGGCAGTTCCGGGCTCAGGCGCAGGGGTTGTCGGTGGCGTTCGTGACGGCGAGGTCGGCGGGCAGTTCCGCGTCCTCGTCGGCGTAGATGCGCGTGGGGCCGGAGTCGACGGGCGTGCCGGGCGCAGCGGGTGCGGTGAGCGTGCCGTCGAACTCGGTACCGAGAACCACCTCGACGATGCTGCCCAGCCCCGACGTGGACTCGAGTACGGCGCCCGGAATCGCCGACGCGACCGTGGCGGCCTCGGCCTCGAGGCCCGGGGCGAAGCGCACGATCGTCTGCCGGCTCGTCGAGCTGTAGTTGCCGACGCTGTAGATGCCGAAGCCGTAGGCGGCGAGTCGGTCGGCCGTGCCGGCGGCCAGGCCGGACACGCCGGAGCCGTTGGAGATCTGCAGCGACAGTTCCTCTGGGGTGGTCGCGACCTCGGTGACCTCCGGCGCGGGGGCCGGCGTGGAGTCCTTCTTGTCGCCGGTCGAGCGTTCCTCACCGGGCAGCGGCTGGTCGTCGATGATGGCCTGGAAGATCGCCTTGATGTCGTCGAGGCGCGGAATCTCGTTGCCCCAGTCGTTGGTGCCGGCGGTGGGGACGGTGATGAACGTGACCGCTCCGGCGTCGACGTTGCGCAGGGACTGGCCGAGCGTGAGCAGCGACCGGGTGTCGACGCCCTCGACGAACGTGGCGCGGGTGAACGCGTTGATGAAGCCGTTGAGCTTGCCCGGATCGAACAGCACCTTGCTCGACATGGCCTCGCGCAGCAGCGCGGACAGGAACAGCTGCTGACGCTTGATCCGGCCGTAGTCGCCGTTGCCCTCGGCCTCGACGTGGCGGGCGCGGACGTAGTCGAGGGCCTTGCGGCCGTCGAGGGTCTGATTGCCGGCGGTGGCCAGGACGGTGCCGAGTTCGCCGTCGATCAGCGGCTGCGGGACGCACACGTTCACGCCGCCCACCGTGTCGACCATGCTCTCGAAGCCCGCGAAGTCCATGCCGACGAAGTGCTTGATCTGCAGGCCGGACATCTTCTGGATGACCTTCACCAGGCACTTCGGGCCGCCGAGCGCGTACGTCGCGTTGAGCTTGTCGCCGTCCGCGGCCGGGTACTTCTCGCTGGAGTAGGTGCCGGTGTCGTTGTCCCAGGCCTGGCACACCGGTCGCTCGACGTCGAGGTCGCGGGGGAACGAGACCGCGACGACGCGGCTGCGGTCGGCGGGCACGTGGACCAGCATCACGGTGTCGGAACGGGCGCCCTCGGCGTCCTCGACGGTGCCGGCGCCGATCGCGCCGGACGCACCGGCACGCGTGTCGGTGCCGACGATGAGGTAGTTCTCGTCGCCCATCTGGCCGCCGGGATCGACGATGTCCGCCGAGTTGGTGTCGAGTGCGGCGATCTGCGAGAAGCGGCCCTCGGCGGAGCGGAGGTAGCCCCACACCGTTCCGGTGGCGAGCAGCGCCATGACGGCGACGAAGGCGACCATCGAGCGCCCGACCACCAGCGCCTTGCGGCGCTTACGGCTCTTGTTCGCGGCGAGACGACTCCGGTTCGGGGTGCCGACGGCCTGCGGGGAAGCAGTGGTCACCGCCTCCTCGACCCAGTTGGGTTCGGCCGGCGCCGGCTCAGGCCAGGAATCGGCGGGTGGCACGTCGGTGACAACGGGAATGACTTCGGTGGCCTCGACATCGGGGACGGGACGGAAGCCGGCATCCGGCTCGTCGACCGCCGGGGACTCGTCGACTTCGTCGGACTCGCCGATTTCGTCGGGCTCGTCCGGCCGCGCTCGGCGGCGTCCCGATGCGGCGGGCGCCGAGTGGCCCATCTTCTGCATCAGGTCGGCGACGGACAGCTGCTCGCTGGGTTCGTCGTCCAGAGCCCGGCGACCGGTGTCGCCGTCGTGGCGACTGCGGCGGTGGCTGTGCGCTTCGCGATAGTCGGGATCGGCGATGGGGCGTTCCCAGGGGGCCCGGCCTTCCGGCGCGGCGTGACCGGGATTGTGCTCGTCACCCACCTATTCGCCCTGACCTTCCCGCCTCCAAATAGATACCGTCGCTCGACGACGTCGCAATGATACTGATTGATGCCCGCTGGGGCATCAGTGCGCGGCGGGGAGATCCGTTGTCCCGGTTGCCGGGGAGGTCAGCGGACGCCGTCCCAGCGGTGCGGATCGCACTCGAGTGCGGTGCGGTCCCACTCACCGTTGTCGGCGGCCGCGACGTACGTGGTCTGCAGGAATCGCTGCAGCGTGGCATCCGGGTCGGCGGCGGTGCGGACCACCTCGTACGGCAGCAGGAACTGCCGGAACTCGGGGCTGTAGAACGCTTGTTCGGGCTCGACGGGGTGGCTCGCGAAGCCGTCGGGCTCGGGATACGCGTACGCGTAGAAGGCGCCCTCCTCGCCGCCGCCGGGCCAGAACCCGCAGCTCGACAGTTCCCGCGAGTAGCCCTCGACCATCACCCAGTCACCGCAGTTGGGGGCGCCGCCGGGATGTGGGGGAGCGGTCCGCCCGGAGAACCGGGTGCACGCCAGGTCGAACGAGCCCCAGAAGAAGTGCACGGGGCTGACCTTGCCCATGAAGTACGACCGGAACGTGTGCAGGCCGCGGTCGGCCTGGATGAGCTGCTTCCAGAACAGGCTCGCGGCGGCCGGGTCGTACGAATCGTGGACGGTGTCCTCGGCGAACGGGATGGCGTCGGGCACCTCGTTGGGCGTCGGCTGGATCTGCGTCTCGATGCCCAACTCGTCGAGGGCCCGCATGACGCGGGTGTAGAAATCGGCCACCGGCATCGGCTGGAGCGGGAACTCGCGGTGCGCGCCGTTGCTGTCGCGGATCACCAGTTGGTGGCCCGACAGGTCGAACTCGATCTCGAACACCCGGGTGCGGTACGGGATCGCCGACGTCGTCAGCCCCCGCGCGCTCACGTACAGCGGCACCTGCCACCAGTGGTTGACCAGCGGGGTGTGCGCCATCCGGACCTTCCCGACGATCTGCGTCCACATGTGCAGGGTGTCGCGGGTGGGTTGCCAGTCGTCGACCCGCAGCGCGGGCCACGGGTCCGAATCTGCTGGTGAAGCGGCCACGACGTCTACCTCCGGAAGAAATCCTCGAGGAACTGCAGGCTTCTTCGGAGTGTAGGCGCGGGGCGCGAGCGGCCGGGGCTATCCGCCGGAATGCATGATGTCGGCGCCGGCCGGGACGAGGGTGTCCTCCGGGTCGTCGAGCCAGCCGTCGGGCAGTGCGACGGTGCCGGGCGAACCCTGGCGGCCGCGCGGACCCTCGGCGTCCTTGGGGAACGGGACCGTCGGATCGAGCTGGCCGAGGAAGCCCTCGAGTTCGGCCAGTGACGACACTCGGGCCATGCCGTTGCGCAGTTCGGAGCCGGCCGGGAAGCCGCGCATGTACCAGGCGATGTGCTTGCGCATCTCGCGCATGCCCTTGTCCTCGCCGTGGTGATCGGCGAGCAGACGGCCGTGCCGCATCATGATCGCGGCGACCTCGCCGAGCGTCGGCGGCGTCGGCACCTCGGTGCCGTTGAGCGCGGCACTGAGCTCGGCGAACAGCCACGGCCGGCCCAGGCAACCGCGTCCGACGACGACGCCGTCGCAGCCGGTCTGGGACATCATCTTCTCCGCGTCCTCGGCGGCGAAGATGTCGCCGTTGCCGAGCACCGGGATGTCGGTGACGTGCTCCTTGAGGCGGGCGATCTCGGACCAGTCGGCCTGGCCCGAGTAGCGCTGGGAGGCGGTGCGCCCGTGCAGCGCGACGGCGGCGGCACCCTCCGCGGCGGCGATCCGTCCCGCGTCGAGGTGGGTGTGGTGCTCGGCGTCGATACCGACGCGCATCTTCACGGTGACGGGGATGTCGGTGCCCTCGGTCGCCTTCACCGCCGCCGCGACGATCTGCCCGAACAGGCGGCGCTTGTACGGCAGGGCCGATCCGCCACCCTTGCGGGTGACCTTGGGGACGGGGCAGCCGAAGTTCATGTCGATGTGGTCGGCGAGGTTCTCGTCGACGATCATCTTCGCCGCGGCGTAGGTGATCTCCGGGTCGACCGTGTACAGCTGCAGCGAGCGCGGCGTCTCGGTGGGGCCGAAGGTGGTCATGTGCATCGTCACCGGGTGGCGTTCGACGAGTGCGCGGGCGGTCACCATCTCGCACACGTACAGACCCGACGTGCTGCCGGCGCGCTCGAGCTCGAGTTCGCGGCACAGCGTGCGGAACGCGACGTTCGTGATGCCCGCCATGGGGGCGAGAACGACGGGGCTGCCCAGCTCGAGCGAACCGATGCGAAGGGGTGACATGGAGACCTCGGGATAATTCTTCGGGAGAAAAGACTGTGCCCGGTACCGAATCCGGTACCGGGCACAGGATAGCTGCAACGAGGCAGGTGGCGACCTGTCAGGAGGCCTTCTCGGCGCGAGCGGCGTCCCGCGCGAGCGAGCGGTCGCGCATCTCCTCGAACTTGGTGGCCTGCTTCTCGAGGGTCTCGAGGAACGTGGCGAGTTCTTCGCGGGTGTCCTCGCCGCGGGCGGTGAAGTCGGTGCGGTCGAAGACGTTCCACTTCCGCAGGACCGGCATCACGACCTCTTCGAGGTGCTGACGCAGGTCGTAGATGCCGTGCTTGGCCATCAGCACACCGTTGCGCCGGAAGTTCGGCATCCCGGCGCCGGGCATCTGGAAGTTCATGATGATGTCGGTCACGGCCTTGAGCGTCTGGTCCGGCGCGATGTCCATCGCGGCGCCGCAGATGTTCCGGTAGAAGATCATGTGCAGGTTCTCGTCGGCCGCGATGCGCTGGAGCATCTTGTCGGCGACCGGGTCCTGGCACGCCTTGCCGGTGTTCCGGTGCGAGACGCGGGTCGCGAGTTCCTGGAACGTCACGTACGAGACCGAGTGCAGCAGGCCCACGCTGTCGCCGGCGGGGGAGCTGTAGCCGTTGGTCATGTGGATCATGCGGGCGTTCTCGAGTTCGACGGGATCGACGCCGCGGGTGACCACGAGGTAGTCGCGCATCACGATGCCGTGCCGGTTCTCCTCGGCAGTCCACCGGCCCACCCACGTGCCCCAGGCGCCGTCGCGGGAGAAGTTCTCCGCGATCTCCCGGTGGTACGAGGGCAGGTTGTCCTCGGTCAGCAGGTTGGTGATCATCGCGGCCTTGGCGACCTCGTCGAGGCGGGACTGCTCGGGATCCCAGTCCTCACCGCCCATCGCGGCGAAGTTGCGGCCCTCGTCCCACGGAACGTAATCGTGCGGATGCCAATCCTTGGCCATGGCGAGATGCCGATTGACGTTCTCTTCGGCGACCGGCTGCAGCTCCTGCAGCAGCTCGAGCTGAGTGAGGTCTCTCGACATCGGTATCTGCCTCCGTGAAAGTTGTTGACGCTGAATGCCTGTGGCGCTGTACTTCAGGATCGTGCTGACAACCTACGGTACCGTAGGTTCGAGGCCGGGACGGAGTTCGGAACAAACCGATCGGTGTCTCCCGGATGCCCCCGCACCGGTTTTCACGCACGTTCCCCGCCCGTTGCGAAATGCACCGTCTCCCGTGTGGCGAACGTTACACGTCGGTGACCAGGCCGGGACCCGTTTTCGGCGGTTCCTCCCGCTGCGAATCGGCTGTGAAACGCAGGAATCGATCCGCCGCGGGTGGCAGTGGACGGCCCTGCGCCCGGATCATGCCGATCTCCCGACCGGCGCCGCGCAACGGGACGAGGGTGACGCCGTCGGGCCACGAGCGGGGTTCCTGCCACGGCATCACCGCGACCCCGAGCGACGCCGACACCAGGCCCCCGATGGTCGCCAGTTCACTCGACTCGAACACCACGTCCGGCACGACGCCGGCCTCCGCGCACAGTTCGTCGAAGATGCGGCGCATCCCGTAGTCCTCGTGCATCCCGATGAACTGTTCGCCCGCCGCAGCCCCGAGGTCGAGGTCGGCGCGGGTGCTCAGCGGGTGTCCGGACGGCACGGCGAGGGCGAGCCGCTGGTACGTCACCGGCGTCCAGTGCACTTGCGGCGTGCGCGGCCGGGGGGAGACGAAGGCGAGGTCGTCGCGGCCCTCCACTACCCGATCCACCAGCGTCTGGGCGGCGTCCTGGTACAGCGTGAACGACACCCTCGGGTGCTGCGCGCGGTAGGCGCGCAGCACGTCCGGGACCAGCCAGGTGCCGAACGAGTGCAGGAAGCTCAGCCGGACGGTGCCCCGATCCGGGCTGTCGAACGCGTCGATCTCGCGCTGGGCGGCGGCGAGCTCGGTGGCGGCGCGGCGGGCGTGATCGAGCAGCACCCGTCCGCGGTCGTTGAGTTCGAGGCGCCGGCCGTGCCGGTCGAACAGTTCCGCGCCGATGTCCCGCTCGAGCCGGGCCAGGCGGCGCGACAGCGTCGGCTGGGAGATGCGCAGCATGTCCGACGCGGCCGTCACCTGCTCGGTCTCGGCCAGCGCTATGAACCAGCGCAGGCCCTCGATCAATTCCACCGCCCAAGCTTATGCACAAGATGCATCAACAACTGTTGATAGATGTATTTCCTTTGTATCGGTGACCTCGACAGGATGGTTCACGGAGGAAGATGCATGGATCACACGTTGGCGAGCGATACGCCGTCGGAGTCGACGAGCCCGCCCGGCGCCCGGCCGACCCGGGGCACCCGCGGGTACCGCGCGGTCACCGTCGCGCTGTTCGCGGCCGGGCTGACGACCTTCGTCTCGATGTACTCGGCGCAGGCCCTGCTGCCGGCATTGACGGACGAGTTCGGGGTGTCGCCGGCCGTTGCCGCGCTCGCGGTGTCGGTCACGACCGGCATGGTCGCGCTCGCGATCATTCCGGCGAGCGCGCTGTCCGAACGATTCGGGCGTACCCGGGTGATGGTGACGTCGGCAGCGGTGTCGAGCGTGCTCGGCGTGCTGCTGCCGTTCAGTCCGAGCATCGAGGTGCTGCTGATCGGGCGCGCCCTGCAGGGCGTCGCGCTGGCGGGAATCCCCGCAGTCGCGATGGCCTACCTGGCCGAGGAGATCCACACCCGTGACCTCGGCGCGGCGATGGGCCGGTACGTCGCTGGCACCACGATTGGTGGTCTGATCGGACGCCTGGTGCCGTCGGGGGTGCTCGACGTCGCGTCGTGGCGCTGGGCGATGGAGGCGGCCTCACTCCTGGCGCTCGCCCTGGCCGTCGTGATGACCCGCAAACTCCCGCCGTCGCGACACTTCTGTCCGCAGCGGGTGAGCCCGCGGATCGTGCTGTCGAATCTGGCCGGGCACCTTCGCAATCCGGCGCTCGCGCTGCTGTTCGCGCTGGGCTTCCTGCTGATGGGCGGCTTCGTCTCCGTCTACAACTTCCTCGGGTTCCGGTTGCTCGATGCCCCGTTCTCGCTGCCAGAGGCGCTCGTCGGCCTGGTGTTCCTGCTGTATCTGTCCGGGACGTACACGTCGGCCGCGGCGGGGGCGGCCGCGGACCGGTTCGGCCGTGCCGTGGTCCTGCTCGGCGCGGTGCTCGCGATGTCCGTCGGTCTGGCGATCACGTTGTGGGCGGTGCTCCCGCTCGTCCTGGCCGGGATGCTGCTGTTCACCGGCGGATTCTTCGCCGCCCACTCGGTGGCCAGCGGTTGGGTGGGACTGCTCGCCACCGAGCACCGGGCGGAGGCGTCGTCGATGTATCTCTTCGCGTACTACCTGGGTTCGAGCGTCGCCGGTGCCGCGGCGGGGATCGCCTACGCGCACGGCGGCTGGCCGGCGACGGTGGGGTTCGTCGGCACACTGCTGGTGGTTGCGCTGGCGGCGGCGTCAGCGATGTTCCAGCAGTCGCGTCGCCGCGTCTCCGCGTCCGACACCGTGCCGGGCCCCGGCGAGGGCCGCGATCCCGGCTGCGACCAGGAGCATCCCGGCGCCGAGTCCCGTGACCGTGCTGGGCGCGACGTCGGTTGCGAGCCCGACGGCGAGCGCGGCGGCCGCGACTGCCGTCACGGCAACGCCGAGAGGGACGAGCCACAGGTCGTCGAACAGGCGGGCCAGCGGTAGGAAATGGATGCCGACGCCCGCGCAGATCCACACCGGGATCCAGGTACCGAGTCCGACCGCCCCCATCAGCGCCGACCCGGCGAAAAGGATGCCGAATTCGGCCGCGACCACGATGTTGTACCGCCGCCGTACGAGGGGGTCGGCCATCGGAGTGCGCTCCCCGGTGCTCCGGATCGCGGTCACGACGCCGGCGATCACCAGCAGTCCGGCAACCACCTGCCCGGCGATCAGCGGACCGGCAAGCCAGCTCGGAGCGTCGGCTGATCCCCAGCCGAACCACATGAACGCGAAGAATCCCTCGATGACGGCCGTGATTCCGCGGGTGCGGTTGTTCGTGGCGGCAGCAACCTGAGTCACCCGCAGATTGAAACATCCCTCGCCGACATCGTCTCGCCGAAAACCTTGCGGCACGGGGCGCGGGGGCACAGAATCGCGCCATGGTCGCGAACATGACTCGGCTGCAGCGGATCGTCGACGAGCTGCCCGAGGCCGTGCGCGTCGACATCGAGGAGTGGGGCGGACATCCCACGTTCCGCGTGCGCGGCAAGAATTTCGTGTTCAGCGACCCGGACGCGTCGAGCCTGTCGCTCAAACTGCCTCACGACGAAGCCGCCGCCGTGGTCGCCACCGAAACGGGTGCGGAGCCGGCCGGGTACGGGCTCGGCCGGCACGGCTGGATCTCGCTGACCGTGCCGCCGTCCGGCCGCGACGACTGGTGGGATCAGCTGCGGGAGTGGGTACGCACGTCCTACACCCTGATCGCACCGAAGACCCTGGCGCGCGTCGTCCTCGCCGAGGACGACGCGCCGACGACAGGAGGTTGATCGTGAGCGACGCTTCCACGACCGCGCCCGCGAAGTCCGGACTGCCGCCCTGGGCGCGGAAGGCGATCTGGGCTGCCGTGATCGTGGTGGCGCTCATCGCCCTCTACTTCATCCTCGCCGCGTTCCTACCCCGATGGTGGGCGCAGAGTGTGGGTTCGCTGGCGTCGGGCAGCTTCTCCCGCGGCATCATGTGGGGCCTGCTGTACGGGGTGGTGTGCACGGCAGTTCCGTTGCTGCTGTTCTATTCCGCGTGGCGATCGCGCCACCGCACACACGCTCGGGTCTGGGTCATCTCCCTCCTCGTCCTCGGGGTGGTCGTCGCCATCCCGAACCTGCTGACCCTGTCCGTCGTGCTCGGCAACAGCAGCGCCGCGCACGCGGGGGAACGGACGTTCGACGTCGACGCCCCCGGGTTCCGGGGCGCGTCGTTGTGGGGAGCGATCATCGGTGCGCTGTTGTCCGCGGCGGCGGTGTTCCTCCACATCCGGTACCGCAAGCGCGGGAACGAGCTGGCGAAGCTGCGCGGCGACCTCCACCAGCGTGAACCGCAGTCACCGGGAGAGTCGCCGGCACCCGAGATGTGAGCCGGGCACCCCGCCCGGGCCTTGCATCGGCGGCGTCGTCGGCGAAGGCTGAAGCAGGGGCCGTCAGCCGGGGGACGAGTTGCTCCGAGGCCGGACATGGACACCGAGGTCACCGAGATCGCCGCCGACATCTTCCGGCTCTCGACGTTCGTCGACGAGGCCGACCTTCCGATGAACCAGTTCCTGATCCTCGGCGACGAGCCGCTGCTGTTCCACACCGGGATGCCGATGCTGTTCCCGTCCGTTTCCGCCGCCGCCTCCAAGCTGCTGTCGCTGGAGACGTTGCGCTGGATCACGTTCGGTCATGTCGAGGCCGATGAGAGCGGGTCGATGAACCGCTGGCTCGCAGCCGCCCCGCGTGCGCAGGTGGCGCACGGGGCGATGGGCTGCTTCGTGCAGATCGGGTACCTCGCCGACCGCGCGCCGCGACCGCTCGAGGACAGTGAGGTCATCGACATCGGTGGCCGTCGGGTGCGTCGAATAGAGACCCCGCACGTCCCGCACGGCTGGGATGCCGGACTGATGTTCGAGGAGACCACCTCGACGCTGCTGTGTGGCGACTTCTTCACCGCGTTCGGTAGGCCGGTGGCCGAGACCGACCACGACATCGTCGAGCCCGCACTGGCCGCGGAGGATCTCGGGCACGCGACGGCGCTGACGCCGGCGCTGGGGGCGACGCTGCGCGGGCTCGCAGATCTGGAGCCGGCGGTGCTCGGCTTGATGCACGGTCCTGCCTACCGGGGCCCCTGCTCCACGGCGCTGCGTGAACTCGCGGCCGCCTACGACGACCGGCTGGATGCCGAACTGCAGCGGGTCCGCGGCTGAAACCGGCCCCGGGAGTGGGTCCTTGGTCCCTGATCGGTGGGCCGTTGCGCCCGTTCTCGCCTTCAGGCCTTCCGGCAGATGCCACGGTGTGGTGATCTGTTGATGCCTCCTCGCGCGGGGGCCGGCCGTCGGCTACGGGTGCTGTCGACAGTCCGCTGAACGCCCCGTCTGTCTGGAGGCGGGGCGTTCACAGTCTTCCTCCCTTTCGAGGGGCCTTCGTCGAACCCTCGGGGGAGGGCGGTCGTCGGCGCCGGTGGGGCACACTCTCCTTCACCGCGCGCCGACGACCGAGTGCCACTGGGCTGCTCGAATGCAGCACGGGAGATTCCGTGTCGGGGCGCAGTTTCCTCCCGCCGGTCGATCCCACTAGACTCTGCCCGCACGCCCCTATAGCTCAGTTGGTAGAGCTACGGACTTTTAATCCGCAGGTCGTAGGTTCGAGCCCTACTGGGGGCACCGCTCGAGTCGCCCTCGTCCACCGCACCGGTGGGCGGGGGCGTTTCGTCGTTCAGGGGGCCGCCCCACATCAGCCAGTCGCGATCGACGCCGAACGCGAGTGAGATCTTCTTCACCTTCACGTCCAGGCCACGGGGGCTTTTGCCGTCCTCGATGCTCTGGATCTGCGACGCCGGGATTCCACACTTGGCGCCGAACTCGCGCTGCGACATACCGAGCTCTGCGCGCACGAGCTTCATGCGGTTGGCGAGCGAATCGGCCGGTCGCCACGAACTGTTAAGTGCAGCGGTCATGCAACGAATGATTACACGCCCTGAGTTGCATTCACAAACAATTTGGCAACCTGACCTGCTGCGCATGTAATGCGTTCTGTATGACATCGATGACACTCAACAACTTGCATTGCAAGCTTTCGGCCATGGCCACAGCTACCCGACACCTCATCGAGGTTCAGCTCAAGGGGAAGACGCTCAAGGGCCTGGTTGTCAGCGCACGCCGTTCCGGTCGTAGCTGGCAGGCGATCGCCGATGAGGTTCGAGACCTCACGGGCGTGATCGTCAGCCGCGAGACGCTCCGGAGCTGGTTCCGCGACGTACCGGAGCCCCAGCACTCGCTTCCTGATCCCAATGAAAGAGCCCGCCAGGTCTCGCACACCTTACGGGCATCGATCCCCACGAAAGGAATCCGATGTCGCAGTCTACGACCCCATCTGGCTTGTCAGCCGGCGGCCGTATCCAACCGGCGCATCCCCTCGAACCCCATGCGGTGGCGCACGATCTCATTCACGGTCGTGTGACGCGGGACATCCTCAACGGTCCGCCACATGATGCTGGCGCGGAATGTGGTCGACACTGCCGCGCCTTCGCTCGGCATGATGAAGATGTCCCGGTTGTTCGACCCTCGGTAGGCGGGGTTCTTTCGCACCTCTTCGAAGTGCTCCTCGAGTGCAGTCGTGACGTCGAGACGGAGCTCGCCGAACGCGGGTATGTGCTCGGCAGTCGCGTCCGCTACGCGGTTGCTACGCACATCGACGACTGCGGTCACGTGGTGAGCGTCATGGGCGCCGTCATTGACCACCCTCGCAGTCCCGTCGTCATCAACCTTGAGAACCCAGGCGTACTCAACACTGTCCTCGGCTACAGCGAGGGCACGCCGGGCGACCACATTCGCGTCGCCTGCCAAGTCGTTCGCATCCTCTGCGATGCGATTTGCCTCGCCGGCCTTCCGGACAGCGTCAATCGCCGACTCGTTCCCCTGCTTCGCGAGAGCGTTCGACGTTTGAGCATCCTGTCGGGCACCGCGGGCGATCGACAGGCTGACGAGACCGAGTGCGAGTCCGCCGAGCCCAGCGATCGCGCCGATGATGCCGAGAATCCACTCGCCAGCTTCCATATTGAGACTTCCCCTTCGGTTGATGGTTGTGGCGACCTCACCGTAGGGGAGCGGACCGACTCGGGAGTGGCCCTCAATACTCCCGAGTCGGATACCACTGGTGGTGGCGCGTGACCGCCTATCTCTACGACGGCGATCTCGACGCCATCATCGAGAACCCGGCACCCCGCGATCGACGATCGCCACGACGAGATCACCGACGTCGTCGCGAGTGTCCGCATGGCCGTCGACCGGCTGCCCGAGCTCGCGTACAAGGGACCGTGTCCTGCGCTCGTCGACGACGCACGCGAGCACGCCGTCCGGCATTGCGGCGCAGACTTGTACGCCGAGAAGGGGCAGGACTGGGTGAAGTGTCGACGCTGCGGCTCGAACCATGATGTGCGCGAGATCAACCGGGCCGCGCGCGAGCACGTCGTGGACATGCTGTTCACTGCGACTGAACTTCACGGGCTGCTCGAGGAGCTCGGCTCGCCGGTGCCAAAGGGCACGATCTGGTCCTGGGCCTCGCGGCGACAGCTCCATCCACGTGGATGGAGGAGAAACGGGCGGATCACAGATCACTGGATCCATCGGAATGACCCGCCGGTGTACCGGCTGGCCGATGTGCTCGAACTCGCGAATCGGCCGCATTGTCCACCATCCGGCCATAATTTTCCGTAAATACTCACTTTGTGTCTATAGTTCGCGAATCCGAACAAGCGGACATAGATCTGGGGGAAACTCTCTCGTGCGTAAGCCACTTCTCGCCACTGCTGTCGTTGCCGGCACCGTCGTCGCCGCTTCCATCGCAGGCACCGGCGTCGCGGCAGCATTTGACCCGTTCAACCACGCGCGGCACGCATTCGTATGCGGCTACTTGGGCGATTTGGGTAGCTCCGGTCTCGCGCCGGAGTGCAACGGATGGCGTTTTCCCGGCACGTTCAACAGCTGGGGTGAGTGTGAGAGCTTCGGCCGCATGGAAGTCACCCGCCCGGGTCATGTCGCGAACGAATTCCTCTGTGACCCGATCGGGGCCAGCAACTTCTACGTCCTGACGCTGAACCCCTAGTCGGCTCTCACCCCCGAGCTCCTCGCAATCCACCCAAGCGCATCCGTGGGGCCGAGGTCTGAATGTAAAAGCACCCCAGCTAATTCCCGTCGTGGAACTAGCTGGGGTGCTGTTGATCTGGCGGGTACGGGATCGAGTGGTCCGGGTCTGCTACCCGACGAGCGCGCCCGACAGGGACAGCAGTACACCGGCGAGTGCCGTCACGGCGCCGACTCCGAGGAATCCTGCCGCGACGGTGTCGAGCAAATCGAACTGCCGAATACGTTCACGTGCCACCGCTAATCGACCTCGGGATCGCGCAGCGTTCAGCTTCTCGAGGTTCGCAATCTCGTGCCGGATCGACATTTCGATCGCCCCATTGAGATCGAGAGGCACGAGCCTCTGGGCGTCCACGGTCATGATTTCACCTCGAATGTCGATGAGCATCTTGAGGTTCTCGTGGGGGGACTTTCGGTTGTTGCGGGTCGCGACCCATGCGGCGATGCCGGCCGCGACGATGATCGCGGCAGGCCCGAGCGCGCCTTGCCACCAGGGGGTCTGGGCCGCGGTATCGGCGGCAGCATCGACCGCATCGCTTGCGAGGATCACGGGCGACATCCTGCCCGAATCGGACATGCTCGCGTGGCAACTTGAAGCGATCTGGAAGGAAGACTCTGCCGACCCAACGCCTCCGGCGTGTCGGCGTCACCCCGGAGTCGAGCAGAAGTGTCGGCGGTCCTCACTACGATTACCTAGATGAACTTGAGTCGAAGGATGGAGCATGGGCGGGACTGACCTGGCCGCGTCGTTGGTGGATTCACTCGTCTGGCCGATCGTTGCGGTGGTCGCGATCCTCACGTTCCGTGGACAGATTAGGTCGATTCTTGAGGCCCTTCGCAATCGAATGCGAGACCTGAAGTCGTTCACGGTTCCGGGTGGTGGTGCTGAATTCACTGAACGCATGGCCGCTGCGGCCTCGACAGGTGAGCAGGTGGAGGCAGCCACATCCGAGGCGGCGCCGCCAACACCTTCCGGCCAACTTGGAGCGATGGGTGCCACACAGGAGACGGCCTCGCCAATCAATGAGTGGATGCTCGGCGGCGCGTGGGTGCTCGGAGATCGGGACCGCCGCAAGCTAGCCTTGCGCTCGATGGCTGCGAGCGACCCTCGTGCGGCAGTTGTGGGGGCAGGTGCGAATCTCGAAGTCGCCCTGCGTGCCGCGTACGAGCGCCTGTTCCCCGCGGAGGGCACCGCTTACCTCACCCTGGATCCTGAGCAGTTGGCAGCGAGGATCGCGGCGCACTACGCACTTCCCGACCAGGCTGAGACGCTCATCCCTGAAGTGATCGCGCTCGGTAGAGATGTGTCCCATCTGGCCAACTTCGAGGTCGACAGCAAGACGGTAGACCGATACCTGAGGACGACGGACTTCGTCGTCGCCCATCTCAACACGCTCGGCGTGGAACCCTTCAGCCCGGAAAGTGCGGCAGCCAAGAATTGACAGCCTCCTTACCTGCTCCCACTGCATCCCCTGCAGGGGGAGCCAGTGTGTCTACTCTACGGTTTCGCCCACTCCACGAACTCCCGCCCTGGTTCACGCACCCTGGCCGCGCCGCGTCAGCGCAGTGCCGGACTCGAAGCGCGCGCACTCTCGGCTGATCCGCCTCACCTCACAGGGGGCGGTGGTGCCACTGCCCGGGCGGGCTCAACGTCAAGAGGTGACCGTGTCCGATTCGATCCTCCTCGGCCTCCTACCCCAGCGCGTCGTGGTCCTCCTCGACGACGGAGGCAGGCTTCGCGCCGGTCAACTTCCCGAGGGCACGACCGTCCCGATGGTCATCACGTACGGAGAGTCCGAGTGGTCCTTCGACGCGGTGTTCGTCGGTGACCGGATCTTGTGGCAGATCCTGCCCGCAGAGGCCGCCGTGATCCCTTGCGGCGCCGAGGTGCTCGTCCGACCTGCCCGCGCCGGTCTCGTGGCTGAAAGGCGTTGTCGACCGTGACGATTGACCTGCGCAACGGTACGACCGTCGCGGTGCCGATCCCGCCTCGCGTGCCGACCGTGTCGCCGCCGCCGCTGCCGTCGCCCGATGGCGTGACGCTCCCCGGCGCAGGGCAGCCTGACGCCCGCGCAGATCGCGTCGATCGTGCGCGAGGTGACGGCGAAGGTCGTCGCCGAGCTGGGCGGCGATCCCCGCGAGATCCGGTGGGAGTCGATTATCGACGCACCCGCCGCCTTCCTTGCTGAGGCGCACCGGCACAACGCATCCGAGATCGACGACCTCCCGTCCGGCGGTGGTGGTGCGGATATCGACGACACCACCGCCGGCACCGACACCACCTGGTCGTCGCAGAGGACGTCGGACGAGCTGGCGGGCAAGGCTCCGGCAGGGTGGTCATCCATCCTCGACATCTTCGGTGGCAGTTGGGATCACCCCGTTGAGACTGGGCTGCCGATCCAACAGGGCCTCGATGAGACATTCCTGACCGCCTACAGGATCTCGCAGTACGCCATCGCCATCTCGTTGGAGCTCTCGTACGAGCAGACCATCCAACTTGTGACCGAACTGCCACCGAGCCCGGATCCGGGCGTGCTCTATATGGTGCGCGCTGCTGATGGAACCGTCACGTGGCATCTGCCCACCCTGTGGGTCTGAGAACGGAGACCCGATGAACCTGACGATCACCATTCCCGCCGACACTGAGTCTCGTGTCCTCGAAGCCCTCTGCGGCACAGCAGGACACACCCCGTGCGGTGACCAGCCCGCGTGCGCGCAGAAGCAGGTGTCGGCGGTGATGAGTGCGAAGGTCATCGAGTACGACCAGTTCAAGCTGAAGCAGGCTGTCATCGCGTCCGTGCCGCCCCTCACCCTCGGTGGAGCGTTGTGACGAAGTGGCTGGCCGATCTGTTCATCGGCATCGGCGAGGTACTGCTTACCGAGCAGCAGCGGGTTGACCGTGGCGGGATCGTGATTCACGCCGAGGTCGTGCACGTCACTGCACCCGCGCCCGAGGTTGTCGAGAAGGCCGAGCGCGTGGGGCTGCGTGATCGGCTCCGCTTCGTTCGCCGCTGACCGATGCTCTACGTCGTGACCGGCCCGCCGGCCGGGGGCAAGAGTACCTGGGTTCGTGAGCACGCCGGGCCCGCCGACGTCGTCATCGACTTCGACCTGATCGCCAACGCACTGAGCGGCCCACGCGAGGGCGAGTTCCACAAGCACGCAACCGCGGTGAAGACCGTCGCGAAGGCGGCACGGCGGGCGGCAATCGACAAGGCGCTCAGCATGACCGACGTCGACGTGTACGTGCTCCACTCGACGCCGTCGGCCGCGCTGCTCGACCACTACCGCGGACTCGGCGCCGACGTCGTCACCGTCGACCCGGGCATGGATGTCGTGCTCGCTCGGGCGCACGGCGGTACCAAGGCCGACCGACTGCTCCACGGGCACTGCAACCGGTCGCGCGGGGATGGCTCGCGAGACCACACGCGGCCCACTGCCTCGTCTGTGGGGCCGGTGGGACCAACACGATGGGCTGGTGATCGGGGGGGCGGAGAAAATTCGGACCCCCACCCTCCTGACTCTTCCCTCAGTCGCGGCCCGCGTGGAGGAATGTACGAGCGGGGTGTGACAAGACGGACGCGGCTACACAGCGGGTGGCTTCCGCAGGCCGTGCGACTTTGGAGCCTCGTGGATTTCAGCCGGATGGCTCGATGCCGACGGGCTGGCAGGTTGCAGAGCCTGATCGGCCGAGGGGGTGACGACCGACGGTTGAGGTGCCGCTGCGGCGTCACTCGCGGCTGTAGTTGAACGCTGCAGTACGCCCTTGGCAGATGCGACGCTAATCAGACCGATAATCGCCATCACGACGAGCCCGCCTCCATACGCAGTGGGCGAACTCGTCGTGCACACCTCCAGCCCGAGGTCGCTGAACGGATTCGGGACGCAAGACTCGGGGGCATTCGCGATCTCGATCATCTGGACAACGCCCCCGAGTGCAAGGGACAGCCAGAGCCAGGTGGACAGCCCGCGGAAGAGCGCACGTTGATTGACGGTCATATCTCGAGATTGAACCAGACCGATCGGACCTTTTTGCCCGGAACGACTAACGCTCGTCGCGTGATGTTCTGTGGAGCGTGCCGAGAGGCTGTCGCGCCGCGTGTGCCCACATTTTGCCCACACTCCACTTCGAAACGATCAGAACGACGCGGGTTCGCTCGGATCGAATCTGCAGCTCATCGGCGGTCCGAGCCCTTCACCTGCACTGTTGAGATGGTTCGAGCCCTACTGGGAGCACGTGCAGGCGGTTGATTCCGCCGCAGTTCAGCGGCCCGCTCCGGACTCCGGAGCGGGCCGCTGACACGTTTCTGCCGGTATCCCGCCCACCGGCGCTCGGTGACGGTCGGAAACTGCGGGTCCCTGCCCTCGTGGGCGGAGCGGGACCGGGGAAATGCGCGGGTATATCCACAATGGCGGGAAGGTCCATTTTGTAAGCATTGTTAAATCAGTGTATTCCTGTGCACGTATCGACCTGTGGTGCATTTATCAATCCGTTATGGAAGAACACAACGGGGGGTCTGTTGTCCTGTTACTGTGACGTCGTCATCATTCATGGAATTCCTATTCAGGAGGCTCGAATGGGCAGCATCTTCGATCTGTTCTTCAAACTGTTCAACGAGAATGCCTTCAGCTCCGAACTGGGCTTCGGGTCTGAGAACAGTGGCAGCAACATCAGCGGCAGTACCTTCGGTGGCAGCACCTTGCCGGTGTAGGGGGCTCTCTTGCGGCGCAAGGTGATCCCGCTGTTTGGCCGGGTCGTCGAGCGCTGACCCGCCTGGTGGCGGAAACGATCCGTGGGGACCTGTGCTGAGGACGCCGTTCTCGCCCACGGGGGCCTGCTGGATGCAACCCGCCTTGGTGAACCAGCCGAGGCTGAGGAA
>NZ_JAIVAH010000004.1 GCF_020171745.1 Prescottella equi | reverse complement strand
GTGCGGACCTGTGCGAGCAGGTCCCCACGGATCGTTTGTGTGGGCGTTGCCTGTGTGCCCGCGCCTATTGGCGAATTGCAGGTACGAAAGACTGGATCGGGATTGCGTGATCGACGGGGAGTATCCGATCACGGTCCGGTACCGGCGAGCTTTGGACGGGGTCCGCACCGGGCGGTGGGTAAACCGTTGTTATCCGATCAGTGTGGCGATTTTTTACTTGGCTGATATGAAAGGAAAGCAAATTCGAAACAAACGCCCGAGCGGTAATCCGGAGGGCGTTCGGCAAGCGAAGGCGACTGTGCTGGGGCGCCTTGTCGGGACATGGGTGATGATCGAGGGCGTGGACGAGACGGCGGAGCAGGAGGCCCGCGATATCGCGGGCGCGGAACCGGGCGTGCAGGTGACGTGCAAGCACCGGAGTCGGGTGTATCGGAACGGGGTGCTGATCGCGTCCGATCTGTCGCTGACGGAGGTTGCCGCCCACCGTGCCGACCCGGACACCGTGATCTGGGTGGATCTGGCGGCACCGACCCTGTCCGATCTGGTGGCGCTGGCCCCACTGATCGGCGGCGAGGTGGAGTTGCATCCGCTGGCCCTCGAAAACGCCGCGTCGCGCAGCCAGCGGCCTCGGCTGGTGCGCTACCGCGATCACAGCCTGTTGCACGCTCGCGCACTCCACGTCGATCCGGACACCGGCGCGCTGGGGTCGACGCGGGTCGCCGCGTTCATCCTTGCCCGGGCGCTGATCACGATCCGTTCGGACGACGGGTTCCCGGTCGATCCGCTGCTCGACGCGTGGGACGACTTGGGGGCACTCAGCGAGCACGGAGTCGGCTTCCTGGTCCACGCACTGCTCGACCAGTTGGTGGACGGCTACTTCGACGCACTCGACGACGTCGATGAACGAATCCAAGCGGTCGAGGACGAGTTGTTGGAGGGCTCCGGCCCCGTCAGATCGATCCAGTTGCAGAGCTTTTCGCTGCGCAAGGACGTGGTGATGATGTCGCGGGTCGTGTTGCCGATGAACCAGGCGTTGAGCGCGCTGCTGCGTGCCGGCGTGCACACGACGTCGGTCGAGATCGTGCCGTACTACCAGGACGTCTACGACCACGCGTTGCGCGCGACCGAACGGATCGACGGGTTGCGGGACACGATCGAGTCGATTCTCTCGACGAGTCTGGCGATGCAGGGAAACGCCCTCAACGAGATCATGAAGAAGCTCACGGCGTGGGCGGCGATCATCGCGATCCCCACCGGGGTCACCGGATACTTCGGGCAGAACATTCCGTTCCCCGGCTACTCCGAACCACTGGGCTTCTGGCTCAGCGCGGTCCTGCTGGTGGGTTTGGCGTCCGGGCTGTGGGTGAGTTTCAAGCGGCGCGGTTGGCTGTAGGCGAGGCGCGCTTGCCGGCCCGCGGCCGGAACATGGAACGGCTCGGGTGCGCACCCCCTGCGGCACACCCGAGCCGGAAAAATGATACCACTTGGTGTGTTTATGGACGAAGGACGCAAACCGCCTGTTCAGGGTTTACGGTTTCGGCCCCGCCGACAAGCGGACTAGTCTGGTTTTCGGGCGGGTGGCAGCTCGTCGGCAGACCGGCGAGCGTTACGGCTTTCGGAGGCGAGTAGCGCATGGCACGTCAACAGGAACGTGCGCGGCGGACCCGCGCTGCGATCGTGGAAGCGGCTGCAGTCGAGTTCGGGAAGCGCGGTTACGCGGCAGCTTCGGTCAACGCGATCCTGGAGGGATCCAACGCGACCAAGGGCGCGATGTACTTCCACTTCGAATCGAAGGAGGAACTCGGGCGCGCGGTGCTCGCTGCCGCGCTCGAGAAATTCAAGGAGACCACCGAGCAGTGGGTGTCCCGCAGCGACCTGGATCCGTTCGAGATCCTGCACGGACTCATCGACCGGGTGGCGCAGATGTTCCTGACGGATCCAATCGTGCGGGCCGAGTTCCGTCTGATCATCGAGCCGGAGTTCTACTCGGATGTGCAGAACGGCGGCGCGCGGGTGTGGGGGTCGTCGGCCCGCGATCTGATCGCGCGGGCGCAGCGCGAGGGTCTGGTTCGGGACGGCGCCGACACCGAGAAGTTCACCCGAGTGCTCGCGGCCAGCCTCGCGGGGCAGCGCTACATGTCGGATCTGACGGCGGCCGAGGTGGACCTGCGAGCCCGGTTCGAGGAGTCGCTCGAGGTGATCCTTGCGGGGATGGCATCGGACGCGTGGCTCGCGAGGTGGCGGGCCAAGGGTTGGCCGGCCGACGTTCCGGTGTCCACGGAGGCGTGACGACCTGGCGTTTGCGCGGTTTGATCAGGCGATTTGTGGATTGCGAAATCGGTGCCCTAAGCTATCCAAGCTCCCAACGGAACGCCGTTGGAGGTACTGGTCGGAGCAATCCGACGGGCCCCCTTCGTCTAGCGGCCTAGGACGCCGCCCTTTCAAGGCGGTAGCGCGGGTTCGAATCCCGTAGGGGGTACGCTTCACCCACTAGTGGGGAAGTACAGTTGAATAGCACTACACAGCAAGGCCCTGTGGCGCAGTTGGTTAGCGCGCCGCCCTGTCACGGCGGAGGTCGCGGGTTCGAGTCCCGTCAGGGTCGCTTGTTCCATCGGAAACGGTGGGGCGCGATAGGCATTCGGTTCGGGTGCCGTACGGCCAGGTAGCTCAGTTGGTACGAGCGTCCGCCTGAAAAGCGGAAGGTCGCCGGTTCGATCCCGGCTCTGGCCACCACATGAAGTCTTCGGACTTCGGTGAAAATGTAGTACCGCTCCGCAAGGAGCACAGCAAGGCCCTGTGGCGCAGTTGGTTAGCGCGCCGCCCTGTCACGGCGGAGGTCGCGGGTTCGAGTCCCGTCAGGGTCGCTCTTCTGTATCGGCGACGATGCAGTGCGATCCAGTCCCTGGTCACCTTTGGGTGCCAGGGACTTCGTGCTTTGCGGGGCCCTTTCCGGGCTCTCATGGAGCCCCTCGGGTGGAGGGGCCCTTCCCGTCAGTCTTCCGCGATCCGCTCGGACACCCGCCGCACCGTCGCGGCCAGCAGCGGAATCGCGCCCTGTAGTTGATTCTGATGCACCCGCCCGCGCAGCGAGATGCAGCTGGGCTGAACGTGATCGGATTCGCCGGTGAGCAGCGCGGCGCTCACCGACGACACGCCCTGGGTGTCGGTCTCCCAGGTGCGGCCGTAGCGAGTGCGGATGACGCCGATGCGCCCGTGCAGATCGCGGAGCGATTCCGCCGAGAGGATGTCGCCGTACAGGACGTCGACGTGTTCCGGGGGAAGCAGGGACAACATGGCCCGTCCCTCGCTGGTGAGATCGGCCCGGCTGCGCCCACCGACCCGCGTCGCGATGGTGTCGGCGCAGCGACCGCCGATCTTGTCCAGCCACACGACGTCGCGACCGTCGAGAACCGACAGGTGCGTGATCATGCGGGTGTGCAGGTGCAGCTGGTGCAGGTGCGGGGCGGCGGCAGCGCGGAGTTCGTCGCGCTCGTTGCTGCGCCCCAGTGCGATCGCGCGCCATCCCAGTCGGTAGCCCGTCCGGTTGTGCCGTAGCCAGTTCAGCTGCGTCAACTGGTCGAGGATGCGGTGCGTGGTGGATCGCGGGATGCTCGTGAGCTGGACGAGATCCTCCGCGGTGAGCCGGGTGCCGGCGCCGTCGAACTGGTCGAGGATCAAGGTGATGCGCTCGGCCATCGTCGGGGGGACGTCCGCGACCGCGGTCCTCACTTCGTCGTCGATGACGGTCACGGCTCCTCCAATCCCCGGCGCGATCGACTACCGGTCCATTCGTTATACCCACCGCGGCGCTGCGCAACAAGCCGAGCGCGCAGATTTCCGTCGCCGCGTTGAGCTACCCATGAGTACGGTGGGTATTCGAAAGCTATTTCGATGGTACATCTTTCACGAGAAGTGAGAACGGTGTTTCAAATCGTGCGATCGCCTGAGTTATCGTGGCGCAATGCGAGGTGACTGTGACGCGCCGATGTCGACGGCGGACATGACGGCGAGTCAGCGTGGGCGCCGCGCGGCCCTCACCGAGGCGGTGATCGAACTCCTGCAGGAGATGGAGCCCGACCGGATCCAGATGCGTGAGGTGTCCGAGCGGTCCGGCGTGGCGCTGGGCACGCTTTATCGCTATTTCCCCACGAAGGAACACCTGATGGCGGCCTCGATGGAGGCATGGAACGACAGGTTGTCCCGCAAACTCGAGGCGGAACGCAGCAAGGCCGAGGTCACCGGCGAGTCCGACGATCGCAGCGTGTGCGAGCGGGTGCTGGCGCTCTACCGCCGCCAGTTGAGGGCGTTCCAGCGGGGCCCGAACTTCGCTCGGCTCGACCTGGAGTTGACGGCGTCGTCCGATCCCTACGTCAGGCAGTCGATGCAGCGTCGCGCCCAGGGCAACCATGCCGCGACCATCGCGCTGATGGAGGGGGTCCCCGACGAGGTGTCCCGGGTCGTGATGCTGGCCGTCGACGGAACGATGCTCGCGGCGCTGTCGTTCTGGACGGCGGGTCGCATCAGTTACGCGCAGGCTGTGCGAAACGTCGAGGACGTGGTCCGTCTGGTGCTGGCCGACCATGCCTGAGCGTGCGGCGGCCTCGTGAACTGGAACAGATTCTAGTTGGCAATTCCAGGCGTTTCGGGATTCTGGCCTCGACATCTGTCGTGAATCGTCGACAAATTATGGACCCTGTTCTAATCTCAGCGCGATGGAGGTGATCGCCCGAGGGTTCGGTCGGTTCGGATGCGGCCGTGGAGGGTGCCCTCGGCTCGGATAGGGGTTCGATGGGTGACCGTCAGGTCGTCGACGTCTTCGACGACATCAGGGACCTGCTGCCGATGCTGCGTGAGCGGGCCGGGCAGGTCGAGACGGACCGGCAGATCTCCGCGGAGGTGATCGCCAGGCTCGCCGAGATCGGCTACTTCCGCCTCCTGCAGCCCGACGCCTTCGGTGGATTCGAGGCGGATCCCCGTGACTACTATGCGGCGGTCCGCTCTCTAGCCGGCGCGTGTGGGTCCACGGGCTGGGTGGCGTCGGTGATCGGTGTGCATCCCTGGCAGCTGGCGCTGTTCGATCTGCAGGCCCAGCAGGACGTCTGGGGCGCGAACCCGGACACCCTGATGTCGTCTGCGTACGCCCCGATGGGACGGGCGATCCCGTCCGACGGCGGCTTCTTCTTCTCGGGACGATGGAGCTACTCGTCCGGGTCGGCGCATGCCGACTGGGTGCTGGTCGGTGGTCTCGTCGTCGACGACGAGGACGAGCCCATCGATTTCCGTACCTTCCTGGTCCCGGCCGGCGACTACCGCATCGACGACGTGTGGCACACCGTCGGGCTGCGCGGTACCGGCAGCAACGACATCGTGATCGAGGACGTCTTCGTGCCCGACTATCGGACGCTGAGCTTCACGTCCACCGTCCGGTGCAGCGGACCGGGGCAGGCGGTCAACACCGCTCCGCTCTACCGGTTGCCGTTCTCCGCGGTCTTCTCGACGACGATCACCGCCCCCATCGTCGGCATGGCCGACGGGGCGTACTCCGCGTTCACCGCGTTCCAGGCCGGGCGAACGGCCGCCGTGAGTCCGCTGCGGTTCACCGACGACCAGTTCATGCAGGCCGCGCTCGCCGAGTCTGCGCGCGACATCGAACTGGCCGGGATGCAGTTGGAGCGCAACCTCTCCGAGATGCTGGACTTCGCGCACGCCGACGTCCGCATCCCGGTGTCGTTGCGCGTCAAGACCCGTCGCGACCAGGTGAGCGCGTCGGGCATGGCGGTCCGGGCGATCGACCGTCTGTTCGACCACACCGGCGGGGGTGGCCTGCGCACCGACACCCCCATCCAGCGTTTCTGGCGCGACGCCCACGCGGGCCGGGCGCACGTGATCAACGACCCGTACCAGCCGCTGGTGTTGTTCGGGCGCAACGAACTCGGTCGGGACATCCACGACGCGTGGGTGTGATTCTTCAGGCCGCAAGAAGTAGTGGGAGGCGAAACATGCAGTCGTACGGTGGATCCGAGAAGTGGGACGGCGAGGCGGACGTCGTGGTGGTCGGGTTCGGTGCGGCCGGTGCCAGCGCCGCGATCGAGGCGGCCGACCTGGGCGCAGACGTGCTCGTCGTGGAGCGGTTCCAGGGCGGCGGCGCGACCGCGATCAGCGGCGGAATCTACTACGCGGGCGGCGGAACCGCGCAGCAGAAGGAGGCCGGCTTCGACGACACCACGTCGGCGATGTTCGACTACCTGAAGCTCGAGACGGCGGGCGTGGTCTCCGACGAACTGCTCGAGGACTTCTGTGGGCGCAGCGTCGAGAACCTGCAGTGGCTCGAGCGGTTGGGAGTGCCGTTCGAGGGCAGCATGGCGCCGCGGAAGACGTCGTACCCCACCAACGACTACTACCTGTACTACTCGGGCAACGAGCTGGCGCCGCCCTACAAGGACGCGGCGACACCGGCCCCGCGCGGTCACCGGACCAAGGGCAAGGGAACGTCGGGCAAGGTGTTCTTCTCCGCGATGGCGAAGTCGGCCCGCAAGCGTCGCATCGACGTGCGCTGCCAGACGACGGTGACGTCGCTGATCACCGACGACGCCGGCGCGGTGATCGGCATCGAGTGTCGTGAGGTGGATCCGCGGGCCCGCGGGCGCCGCCTCCTGCACCGGGTGCTCGGGTCGCAGAACCGGAAGTGGAACCTCTACTACCGTCCGATCGGCCGCCTCATGGACGGGCCGATCCGCCGCATCGAGGAAAAGCACTCGGTGGTGCGCCGGTACCGGGCGCGCAAGGGCGTGATCCTCGCGGCCGGCGGCTTCGTCTTCAACCGGGAGATGCTCGGCGAGCACGCGCCGCGTTACCTCGGTGGCACCGGGCTCGGGACGATCGGCGACGACGGCAGCGGTATCCGGCTGGGGCAGTCGGCCGGCGGCGCCACCGACCGGATGGAACGGGTGTCGGCGTGGCGCTTCATCAATCCGCCGATCGCGATGACCGAGGGGGTGCTCGTCAACAAGGAGGGCGAGCGCATCTGCAACGAACTGTTCTACGGCGCGAAGGTCGGCGAGCACATCGCCGAGCAGACCGACGTCTCGGCGTACCTGGTCGTCGATTCCCGGGTACTTGCCGACGCGAAGCGTCAGGTTCCGGAGCAGACGCTGTGGTTCCAGCGCCTGCAGACGACGTACCTCTACACCGTGGGCCACAAGAAGGGCGCGACGGCGGAGGAGCTCGCGCGCCGCACCGGCATCGACCCGGCGGGTCTGGCGCGGACGCTCGAGCGGTACAACGCGGACCGTCGGGCGGGGGCGCCCGACGCGATGGGCAAGGACCCTGCCCACGTCACGCCGCTCGTGGATGGTCCGTTCTATGCGTTCGACTGCTCGATCCGGGTGCAGGCCGGGTTCCCGTGCCCGGTGCTCACGCTCGGCGGTCTGACGGTCGACGAGTGGACCGGGGCGGTGACCGGGGCGGACGGCGCTCCGATCTCGGGCCTGTACGCCGCCGGGCGCACCGCGGTCGGGGTGTGCTCGGAGTCCTACGTCAGCGGCCTGTCCATCGCCGACTGCGTGTACTCGGGGCGTCGGGCGGGGGCCGTCGTGGCACGGGCCGGGAGGCTCGCGTAGCCTCCGGACATGTGTCTGGCGATTTCGAATCGACCCGTCGTCGGCTGACGACCAAGCAGGCCGAGACGGTGTCTCGGCTGACTCGCTGTGCCGTGGAGGTGTTACGCGAGAACGGGTTCGCCGGATTGACCGTTCGTTTGGTGGCGAAGCAGGCCGGGGTGGCGCCCGCCACCGCGTACACCTACTTCTCGTCGAAGGAGCACCTGGTCGCGGAGGTGTTCTGGCGCAGGCTGTCCGTGATGCCGACGGATGAACCGGTCTCCGACGACCGGACCACCCGCATCGTCGAGGTGCTGCGCAGTGTCGCGCTGCTGGTCTCGGACGAGCCCGAACTGGCGGCCGCGGTCACGACCGCGCTGCTCGGCCGCGACCCCGACGTCGTGCACCTGCGGGCGCGCATCGGGCTCGAGATCCGCAAGCGGCTGCTCGACGCGATGGGCGACGAACCCGACGACGATCTCCTCGAGGCGCTCGAGATGCTGTACGCGGGCGCGCTGCTGCGGGCCGGTATGGGCTACGACTCGTACGGGCACATCGCCGACCGGCTCGAGATCTCGGCGCGGATGCTGCTGCCGTGATCTCGAGCCGACGGGGTGCGGCTCAGACGGTGTAGCCGCCGTCGACGTTGAGCTTCTGGCCCGTCACGAAACCGGCCTTGGAGCTCGCGAGGAAGCAGACGGCCTCGGCGATGTCGACCGCGGTTCCGAACTTCTGCAGCGGGATCCGGCTCATCGTGACGTCGAGCGCCCGCTGGTCCAGGCTCTGGGAGCTGATGAGGCGTTCGGCCATGCCGTCGGTGAGCATGCCGGGGCCGACCGAGTTGAAGCGGACGCCGAAACGGCCCTCCTCCGCGGCGAACCCGCGAACGAGCGCCTCGATCGCGCCCTTGGTTCCGGCCGACAGTCCGTCCCGGACAGGGTAGCGGTCGGTGGCCGCGGAGGTGACGGCGACCACCGACCCCGACGCCTCACGGAGTGCGTGCAGGCAGGCCTGCACCACGGTGAAGAACGCGGTTGCCTCGTCGTTGAGATGCGCTGCGTACGTGGACGGCTCGACCTTCGACAGGTGCACCATCGGCACGTGCGGGCCGGCCGCGTGGACCAGGATCGACAGGTCGCCGAAGTCGGCGGTGACCGCCGCGACCAGGTCGGCCAACTGCTGGGCGTCGGTCAGGTCGACGGCGTGTGCGGCGGCGCGGACGCCGAGTTCCTCGGCCTCGGCGACCACCTTGGCGGCGGCGTCGGCGTTGGACCGGTAGGTCAGGACGACATTGTGTCCCTCGGCGGCGAGTTGCCGGACGATCGCGGCTCCGATCCCGCCGGTGCCGCCGGTGACGAGGGCGGTGGTCGTCGTCGAACTCGAGGATGTGCTGCTCACTGGTGTGCTCCCTGGTTCCGTCGTTCCTTGCGAGATGTCAGGCAACCTAGCACTTGCTTGGTTTCGGACGGTTCGGTTCGGCCCACACAACGGGAAATCACCGCTCGGAACTTCAGTCGGTGAGCGTGCGTCGGCTCTCGAAGCGACGGCGGACGCCGGTGTAGGGATCGTCGAACTCGAGGCTGCGGGCCAGCAGGCGCAGCGGATCCGAGTAGTCGTCGGGGGCCACGTCGTAGAACCGTGGATAGAAGTTGTCGCCGATGATCGGGATGCCCAGCGCGCACATGTGCAGTCGCAACTGGTGGGTCTTTCCGGTGCGCGGCAACAGTCGGTAGCGGCCGACGTCGTCGTGCACGTCGATCAGCTCGATGCGGCTCTCGGCGTTCGGCTCGCCGTCCACCTCGCGGGCCTGTAACACGCCTCGTTCCTTGATGATTCGGCTCCGCACCGTGACCGGAAGCGCGAGCGTCGGATCGTGCGGGGCGAGTGCCTCGTACACCTTGGTCGCCCGTCGTTCGTCGAACAGCGACTGGTACGCCCGGCGCGCCTCCCGGCGGACCGTGAACAGCAGGACGCCGGCGGTGATCCGGTCCAGCCGATGCGCCGGGGTGAGTTCGGGCAGATCGAGGTCGCGGCGCAACCGGACCAGCGTCGATTCGACGACGTACGCGCCGCGCGGCGTGCTCGCGAGGAAGTGGGGCTTGTCGACGACGAGCAGGTTCTCGTCGCGGTGCAGGATCTCGACCTCGAACGGGACGCGCTTCTCGATCGGCGGATCGCGGTAGAGATAGAGGAACGCCCGGGGCCGGTACGCGGTGGCGTCGTCGATCGGGGCGCCGTGCTCGTCGACCACCTCGCCGGCGTCCACCTTCTCGCGCAGTCTCGCCGCATCGGACGGGAATCGGGCCAGCAGGTAGGCGAGCGCGGTGGGCCACGCGCCGTCGTCGGGCAGGCGCAGTCGGGTGGGGTTCAGTCCGTCGCGGACGGGCAGGGGAGCGGCGGGCACGCATCGACGGTACCGGCCGACGTCGGGTCAGGGTTTCGCGCAGGTCATTGACGTACGGACACCCTTACCTTACCCTTCGGTAAGTTGCGGCGTCCGCCACTCTCGAGGGGTGGGTGGTGGCGCTGCCTACTTCTCTCGCTCGTCCGGACGCACGATCGAAGTGGTTCGTCAACAACGCGCGTGGTCCGTTTCGCGGCGAGGATGCTCGCGCCGCAGGGAGTCTCGTCGAGATGCGACCCCCGGCGGCGCGCGAGAGGCGCGAGTTGCCCGTTCCGGAGTCGCCGTTCCTGCTGATCGCGCCGCACGTCGGGGTTCCGCAAATCGACTACCACGAATTCGGTGAATCCTCGGAAACTCTCAGAGAACTCTCAAGAATTTGTGTTGCGAGAGTTTTGCCACATTTCGGAACGTTAACGGCTGAGCGTGAATCGGTGATCAACTGATGATCGTGTTCGGTGTTCGTCGAGTTCGGCGGCAGGTGGCAGGAAGCGGTTTCGATGTATTACTCCGGAAATTGGGAGAGGGCCTGGCGGCTTCGACTGGTGGCTGTTCTCGTCGCGTTGATCACTTGCGTGGGCTGTGTGCTCGCTACCGCGCCGGATGCCGCTGCGGGTACTGCGCGCCAGGTCCCGCGGGGTGGCTACCAGGAGTTGTGGGTTCCTTCCTCCATGGGGGACATCAAGGTTCAGGTGCAGTGGGCATCGCGGGGCGGCAGCGCGTCGCTGTATCTGCTGGACGGTATGCGGGCACGCAACGATCGCAACGCGTGGAGCTTCGAGACGAATGCGATGGAACAGTTCGCCCTCGACAACGTCACCCTCGTGATGCCCGTCGGAGGGGAGGCGAGCTTCTATTCGGACTGGTACAACCCGAGTAATTTCAATTCTCAGCCGATCACCTACAGGTGGGAGACATTTCTTACGCGGGAACTGCCCGACTATCTCGCTAATTTCGGCGTCGACCGGACGAATACCGGCGTCGTCGGTCTGTCGATGGGTGGAACGGCCGCAATGACGCTCGCCGCCTACCATCGTGACCAGTTCCGATTCGCGGGTTCGCTGTCCGGCTACCTGAACACGACGGCGCCGGGCATGCGGGAAGCGATCCGTATCGCGATGTACGACGCGGGCCGCTACAACGCCGATTCGATGTGGGGTTTCCCGTGGGATCCGGCCTGGATGCGGAACGATCCGTTCGTCTCGGCGCCGCAACTGCAGGGCTTGTCGATGTACGTTTCCGCGGGCAACGGGATACCTGGCATGTACGACCGGCCCACAGACCTGGTCGGCTACTGGAACACGACGATGGCGATGGGCCTCGAGTTCCTGTCGATGGTCACCACGCGGGCCTTCGAGTTTCGTCTGCACACCCTGGGAATTCCCGCGAACTTCCAGTTCCGCGGCACCGGCACCCACGCGTGGCCGTACTGGTCGGGCGAGCTGTGGCAGGCGCGACCACAGATCCTGAACGCGTTGAACGCGTGGTGAAGACGTCTTGCGCGCATCCACACTTCCGCCGACCAGGTTTCCGTAGTCTGTGGCCATGACCACATGGGATGCGCGGGACATCGTCGATCAGCAGGGCCGCACGTTCGTCGTGACGGGGGCGAACAGCGGACTCGGGGCCGAGGCGGCGAAGGCGCTCGTGAAGGCCGGCGCGCACGTGATCCTGGCATGCCGCAACGTCGACAAGGGGAAGGCCGTCGCGGCTCCGCTGGGGGAGCGGGCGGAGGTGCGTCGCCTGGACCTCGCGGATCTGGCGTCCGTGCGGGAGTTCGCGGACTCCGTCGACGCGGTGGACGTGCTCGTCAACAATGCGGGTGTGATGGCGGTGCCGCTCAGTCGCACAGCCGACGGCTTCGAGATGCAGATCGGCACCAACCATCTGGGACACTTCGCGCTCACCGGCCTGCTGCTGGGCAAGGTCACCGACCGCGTCGTGACGATGTCGAGCACGATGCACAAGATCGGCAGTATCGACCTCGACGACCTGAACTGGGAGCGCCGCACGTACCGCCGTTGGCCGGCGTACGGGCAATCCAAGCTCGCGAATCTGTTGTTCACGTACGAGTTGCAGCGCAAGCTGTCCGCGGCCGGGTCGACGGTGAAGGCGCTCGCGTCGCATCCCGGGTACGCCGCGACCAACCTGCAGTCGCACACCGAGTCGATCTCGAGCAAGGTCATGGCCCTGGCCAACCCGTTCATCGCGCAGTCGGCGGAAATGGGCGCGCTGCCCATGCTCTACGCCGCGACCGTGCCCGACGCGATCGGCGGCAGCTACCTCGGTCCGTCGTCGATGTTCGAGACGCGGGGCTACCCGAAAGTGGTTTCGTCGAACCGGAAGTCGCACGACCGGAGCGTTGCGCGACAATTGTGGTCGGCGTCGGAGCAACTCACCGGCGTCACCTACGACTTCGGAGGCTGACCGCGTTGGCGATCGAGCGACTCAACCACGCCGTCCTGTTCGTGTCGGACCTGCAGCGCAGCCTGGCGTTCTACCAGGATGTGCTCGGGTTCAAGGCACTGCCGGGTGGGTTTCCCGGTGCGGCGTTCCTGCAGGCGCCGGACTCGGCGAACGACCACGACCTGGGCCTGTTCCAGAGCCCCAACCCGGTGAGCCGGGTGACGCCGGGCAATGTCGGGCTGTACCACCTGGCCTGGGAGGTCGACACGCTCGCCGGGCTCGCCGAGATGCGGGACCGGCTGCTCGCGGCCGGCGCGCTGACCGGCGCCAGCAACCACTGCTCCACCAAAGCGCTGTACGCCGCCGACCCGGACGGCATCGAGTTCGAGGTGTGCTGGCTGGTGCCGGACGAGCTCGCGATCGACGAACTCGTTCCCGCGCAGCCGCCGACGCGTCCGCTCGACATCGCCGCGGAGATCGCCCGCTACGGGGCCGACACCCACGGCGGTCCGCGTACCGACCGGCACCTGTGGGAGCGCGTGTTCGCGGCCCGCGCGCGGGGCTGAGCTAGCCCGCGAGCGTCTCGACGTCGTGAGGGGACACCCGGTTCTGCCGGGTGTTCCGGGTGTTTCGAGTCGCCGCCCGCCGTGCCGTCCAGCCGCCGACGAGCGCCAGGGCCGCGAAGCCGAACAACAAGAGCTGTGCCGAGCGCAGTTCGGTCGGTCCGCCGAGATTCACCAGCACGCCTGCCAGGGCCGCCCCGAACGCGTTGGCGATCAGCTGCACCGTGTTGATCGCCGCAGCGGCGCGGGCGCCCTCGCCGGGTTCGGCCACCGTGTTCATGGCGCCGACCGCGAGGTGTGGCCACGCGATGCCGATGCCCGCGCCGGCGAGGATCAGTCCGGCCGCCCAGAGCGCGACGCGTCCGCCGCCGGCCTGCTCGGCGAGAACCACTGCCATGAGCGTCAGTCCGCCCGCGACGAGGATCGGTCCGGTGGTCACGATTCGTCGGACCGACCGCGTTGCGGTGGCCGATGCGCTCGGAACCTCGCCCGCCGTCCACCCGAGTGCCAGTGCGGCACCGAGGAATCCGGCCACCACGGGGGCGAGCCCCGCGAGTCGCTGCCCGAACAGCGGTACGAACATCTCGACCGTCGACGCCGCCGCGAGGATCGCGATGGTCAGGTACACCCACTTCAGGGGTGATCGGGTGAACGTCGACGGTGGCAGCACTCCGTGCGGGCTGCGCCGATCCGCCGCGACGAACCACACGACCAGCGCCCCCGCGCCGACCACGGCGGCGCCGGCGACCCTGGCGTCGGACAACAGGCTGCCGACGCTCACGAGCAGGGTTGCGGCAGTGAGCAGGGTGAGCGGGACGACGGGCACCGGTGCGTCGACGCGGTCGCGTGCGCCGGTGCGCGGCGGAAGGACCATCGGTACGAGGACGCTGACGGCGGCTGTGCACACGATCAGCACGGCGAAGGCCCAGCGCCACGCGTCGAACTGCGCGAACACCCCGCCGACGGCGGGGCCCACCAGGATCCCGACACCCCACATGGTGGAGACCAGGGCGGTCGCGCGCGTCCAGAGGTGCCGGGGCAGTGCGGAGTTGATCACCGCGTAGCCGAGACCGGCGAGCAGACCGCCGCCGAATCCCTGCGCGGCACGCCCGACCAGCAGTAGTTCCATCGTGGGGCTCAGCGCACACACCGCGGTCCCGAACGCGAAGAGCGCGAGACCGATCAGGTAGGCGCCGCGGGGGCCGCGGGAGACGAGCGTCCGGCCGACGATCATCGAGGACATGACCGACGCGACGAGGAAGACGGTCGACGTCCAGGCGTAGTAGCGGAGCCCGCCGATGTCGGCGATCGCGGTGGGCAGCAGGCTGCTCGTGAGATAGACGTTGATCGCGTACAGCGCCTCGCCCCCGGCCAACACCGCGGCGACGCCGAGATGCCGACCGGTCAGCAGTTGACGCCAGGTGCCGGAGGCCTCGGTTCGGGTGGTCATGGACCCGAAGGTAGAAGCTCGAGTGCGCTCGAGGTCAAGGCGGTAGGACCCCGCAGCCGGTGCTGTGTCCGTTGTCACAGTCGCATGTCTCGGGGGCGTCACGCACGAAGGACGTCCAGGTCACGGGCGTATGCGGGGTGCTCGTAGTGGGCGGATGCCGACGGAGGTCCAAAGATCCTGGACGGTCGGGAATTGAATCTCCTCGAGGCATGTTCCATGAGTCAGTAAGACTCAACTTTGGAGGAGGCTGCGAATGCCGGCATTCTTCGGGCCCGAGGGGCCCGGGCGCATCGATATCACCCGTCTCATGAGCAACGACACTCAGTTGCTCATGGCGGAGGCCGCGCAGTTCGCGGCCGGCCGGGGTGACACGGGCCTGGACGCACTGCACATCCTGCACGTGGCCGCGGTCAAGGACCCGGTGCGCGACATGGTCAAGCGAGTGGGTGGGGACCCGGAGGCGATCTCGAAGGACGCGGAGGCGCACCTGCCCCGCGGCCGGGAGGCTGTCTCGACCTCTCCGACGGTCACGGCCGCCGGGCGCCGGGCGCTGCTCGACGCGCACCAGATCGCGCGCGCACTCGGTTCGACCTACATCGACCCCGAGCACATCTTCCTATCGCTCGTCTCGAACGGTGACTCGACGACCGGACGCATCCTCGCGTCGGCAGGCGTCACCCCGGAGTCGATGCAGTCCGCGGTGAACGCGAGTTCTGCCGAGCCGCAGCAGGAATCGGCCACGCCGACGCTCGACAAGTACGGCACGGACCTGACCGAACGAGCCCGCTCCGGCGGTGTCGACCCGGTCATCGGACGTGGCGACGAGATCGACCAGGCCATCGAGATCCTGGCCCGCCGTACCAAGAACAACCCGGTTCTGGTCGGCGAGGCCGGCGTCGGCAAGACGGCCGTCGTCGAGGGTCTGGCGCAGCGCATCGTGGACGGCGACGTCCCGGAGGTGCTGGCGGACAAGAAGATCGTCCAGCTGGATCTCCCTGCGATGCTGTCCGGCGCCCGCTACCGCGGCGACTTCGAGGAGCGTCTGACCAAGGCGGTCGACGAGATCGTCGCGCAGGACGGCCGACTCATCGTGTTCATCGACGAACTCCACACCATCGTCGGTGCGGGCGCCGGTGGCGAGGGTGCGATGGATGCCGGAAACATCCTCAAGCCCAAGCTGGCTCGCGGCGACCTGCGGGTCGTCGGTGCGACCACGCTCGACGAGTATCGCAAGCACATCGAGAAGGATCCGGCGCTGGAGCGGCGGTTCCAGCCGGTGACGGTGAACGAACCCAGCCAGGACGACGCCAAGGCCATCCTGAGTGGACTGCGCGAGCGGTACGAGGATCACCACCGCGTCAGCTACACCGACGAGGCGATCTCTGCTGCCGTCGAACTGTCGTCGCGGTACATCGCCGACCGGTACCTGCCGGACAAGGCGATCGACCTGCTCGACCAGGCCGGTGCGCGAAAGCGACTGCAGCTCGGGGCATCCAGCCCGGATGTCAAGGCACTCCAGCAGCGGATCGCGCGACTGGAGAAGGCCAAGGAGGATGCGGTGTCCGCGGAGGATTACGAGCGGGCGTCGCAGCTGCGGGACGAGATCGCGGGCGCCGAGAAGCGGCTCGCCGAGGCTCGCGCGGGTGAACCCGCGGTCGTGGAGACGCCGTCGGTGACCGCCGAGGACATCGCGGAGATCGTCGCGCGGTCCACGGGGATCCCGGCCAGCCAGATGACGCAGAAGGACAAGGAGCGTCTGCGCCGGCTGGAGGACGAACTGCACCAGCGGGTCGTCGGCCAGGAGGACGCGGTCAAGGCGATCGCACGAGCGGTGCGGCGGAGCCGGACCGGCATGGGTGACCCCCGTCGCCCGGTCGGCAGCTTCCTGTTCCTCGGACCGACCGGTGTCGGCAAGACGGAACTGGCGAAGGCGTTGGCGCAGTCGCTGTTCGGTGACGAGAGCAAGATGCTGCGGCTCGACATGAGTGAGTTCGGCGAGCGGCACACCGCGAGCCGGCTGGTCGGGGCGCCCCCGGGTTACGTCGGCTACGGCGAGGCCGGTCAGCTCACCGAACAGGTGCGGCGACACCCGTACTCGGTGATCCTGCTCGACGAGATCGAGAAGGCACACCCGGACGTGTTCAACGTGCTGCTGCAGGTGCTCGACGACGGCCGGTTGACCGACGGTCAGGGCCGAACGGTGGACTTCAAGAACACCGTGCTGATCATGACCAGCAACCTCGGGTCGGACATCATCTCGAGCAAGGGCGGGGCGCTGGGCTTCACCACCGGTGACGCCACGGCGGCCGAGAAGCCGTTGCGCGACAGGGTGATGGGCCGTCTGCGGGAGTCGTTCCGGCCGGAGTTCCTCAACCGGATCGACGAGATCGTGATCTTCCGCAAGCTCGAGGCCGAGCAGCTGCACCGGATCACCGATCTGCTGCTGAGCGAGAGCCGGGACCGGCTGCGCGCGCAGGACATCGACATCGAGTTCACTCCCGATGCGGTGGACTGGATCGCCGAGCACGGGCACCAGCCCGAGTTCGGGGCGCGGCCACTGCGCCGAACCATCGCGCGTGAGGTCGACGACCGGATCGCCGATCTGCTGCTCGACGACGTCCTGGACGCGGGCGGCCGGATCATGGTCAGGGTCACCGACGACGAACTGGACCTCGTCGTCAGCTGACCGGTAGCGAACGAGAAGGGCGGGACAGGTGAAAACCTGTCCCGCCCTTCGGCGTATCGAGGTGCGTGGCGTCAGCGAATGCGGAGTCCGTCGATGTAGATCGACGTGATCTCGCGTGCGAAGTCGGCGTTGGACTTCTGCGGTGACGCACGGAACCACCGGCTGGTGAGCCACACCGAGTCCCGCATCAGCTGGTAGAAGGTGGCCGAGTCGACGTCGCTGCGCAGTTCGCCCGACTCCTGTGCCTCTTCGATGCATTGCGTCCACAGGGTGGCCGGGAAGTCGCCCTTCTCCTCGAGGCTCGCCTCGAGCATCTGGCTTCGCATGTAGTCCGTCTCGACCTGCCAGATCGCGGTCGCGTGGCGGTGATTCTCGGCCGACTCGATCGCGACGAGCACGAGTGCTTCCAGCCGTTCGATCGGCGGCAGGGCCCGAAGGATTACCTCGCTGCACTTTTCGTACAGCTCCTCGACGTAGACCCGAATGATCTCGGTGACGATCGCGTCCTTGGATGGGAAGTAGTGGTAGAGCGTGCCCGAGTAGACGCCACAGGCGTCGGCGATCTCCCGGACCGTCGTGGCGGAGATGCCCTTGGTCGCGAAGATCTCGCCGGAACGGTCGAGTATCTGGCGCCGACGTTCCTGCGGATCCATCGCGGTTGTTCCCCCTGTAACTGGGTCGATCAGTTGTCGGTCGAGGCGCCCAATGCTACCTGCGGCCGCACAGCTCCCGCCCAACCTGGCAAGGCAATCCTACATTGATTGATCGTTTGCTCAATCTGGTGGCTTGGATCACAATGGTCCCCGAGTTGTGGCCGAGAGATCAGAAGTGGGGAGCAGTAAATGGGTGTACTCGAGGGCGACGTCGCGCTGGTGACGGGTGCCGGCCAGGGGATCGGACGTGGAATCGCGTTGGCGCTGGCTGCCGAGGGCGCGCGCGTCGCGGTCGTCGGGCGCACGCTGTCGAAGGTCGTCGACACCGCCGACGAGATCGTCCGTCGGGGCGGCGAAGCCGTCGCGCTGCAGTGCGACGTGACCGACCCCGCCCGGATCGACGCCGTGGTCGCCGAGGTGGTCGAGCGCTACGGCAGCCTGTCGATCCTGGTGAACAACGCGCAGACCCCCGCTCACGGCATGCTCCTGGATGTCAGCGAGGACGACTATCAGGGCAGCATGGATTCCGGCCCGCTGGCGACGCTCCGCCTGATGCGCGCGTGCCACCCGCACCTGAAGAGCAATGGTTCGATCGTCAACCTCGGTTCCGCGGCCGGGCTCAAGTGGGACCCGACGGGTACGGGCGCCTATGCCGCCGCCAAGGAGGCCGTGCGGGTGCTCACGCGCACCGCGGCCTGCGAGTGGGGCGCCGACGGGATCCGCGTGAACGCGGTCCTGCCGCTGGCGTCGACGCCGCTGATGGACGAATGGGCCGAACTCAATCCGGAGGCGTACGGGGAGTACCTGCGGAGCGTGCCGCTCGGACGCCTCGGCGATGCCGAGTCGGACATCGGACCGGCCGTGGTGTTCCTGTGCAGCCCCGCCGCGCGGTACATAACCGGTCATTCGCTGCCGGTCGACGGAGGACAGGCTTTCCTGAGGTAGTCGGGCCCCGAATTCTTTACCGCTCAACGGAAATCGACAGCAAAGAGCAAGCTCGCTGCTCGTACGCTGGACGAATACAGTTCCTACGGAAGGATCGCGCAATGCAGCCGGTCGAATGCGGAGCGTGCGGTAACCGCGTACTCGTCGAGAAGTACAGCTCGACGCACACCAGCACTCAGTGGGTCGAGGATGCGGAGACGGCATGCGCCGAGTTCCGTGAGGCCGCGGCCAACGGGACGCACAGCATGTACGTGCGGACGTGTGGCGCCCTGAACAAGAGCATCGACGAGGCCGTCGCGGAGGGGCGACTGGGCGAGTCGTACCGGACCGTGCCGGTCTCGGGGTCGACTGAGGAAGTTCGTCCCTACTCATAAGCACCGGAACCAGATTCTCTGGAGTTCCGAATTTTTCGACGCTGCTCGCACTTGGGCGGGAAGCGTTTCTTTCTTCGAAGGAGGCAAGATGACCGAGATTTCCGACGACGTCGAGGTCCGGGAGATCGTGGCGGGCGCCAACCCCGACCGCTTCGCTCGTGGCTGGCACTGCATCGGCCGTGCGCAGGACTTCCGTGACGGAAAGCCGCACCAGGTCAAGATCTTCGGCACCGACCTGGTCGTGTTCGAGGACAGCAAGGGTGAGCTGCAGGTCCTCGACGCGTTCTGTCGTCACATGGGTGGCAACCTCGCGATGGGCGAGATCAAGGGCGACACCATCGCCTGCCCGTTCCACGACTGGCGCTGGAACGGCAAGGGCAAGTGCACCGAGATTCCCTACGCTCGTCGTGTTCCCCCGGTCGCCAAGACCAAGGCATGGGTCAAGCTCGAGCGCAACGGCCTGTTCTTCGTCTACAACGACCCGGAGGGCAACCCGCCGCCGGCCGACGTCACGATCCCGCAGATCGAGGGCTACGACGAGGGTGGCTGGAGCGAGTGGAGCTGGAACACCTACGTCGTCGAGGGCTCGCACTGCCGCGAGATCGTCGACAACGTGGTGGACATGGCGCACTTCTTCTACGTGCACTTCCAGATCCCGACCTACTTCAAGAACGTCTTCGAGGGTCACGTCGCGACCCAGGTGATGCGCTCGGGTGGTCGTGACGACATCCAGACCGGCGTTCAGCTGGGTATGGCGGAGGCCGAGACGATCTCGGACGCGTCGTACTTCGGTCCGTCCTTCATGCTCGACACCGTCTACACGGTCGCGGGTGACATCAAGGTCGAGACCAACCTGGCCAACTGCCACTACCCGATCACGAACAACTCGTTCGTCCTGCAGTGGGGCACCATCGTCAAGCGGACCGAGGGTCTGTCGGACGAGGACGCCAAGGCGATGGCGGATCAGTTCACCGAGGGTGTCGAGCACCAGTTCAAGCAGGACATCGCGATCTGGAACCACAAGAGCCGGATCGAGAACCCGCTGCTGACCGAGGAAGACGGCCCGGTCTACCAGCTGCGTCGCTGGTACCAGCAGTTCTACGTCGACGTCGCTGACGTCACGGAGGACATGACCAAGCGCTTCGAGTTCGAGGTCGACACGACCCGCGCCCAGGAGAACTGGCGCGGCATCGTCGCGGACAACGTGGCGAAGGGTGTCAAGCCCGTCGAGCTGGTTGCGGACGTCTAAGTCCTCAGACTGCACCGACTGTGCCCCTGCCGATGATTCGGCAGGGGCACAGTTGTCTGTCAAGTGTTTTCGCTCCTCGCACGAGCAATGCGATCGGGCGCGAATGCGATCGGGCGCGCAACGACAAGAGGTGGCCCCGCCGATCGGCGGGGCCACCTCTTGTCGTTCGTACCGGTGTCAGGCGGGGATGGGGCGCAGCGTGCGGCTACTCGTCATGTGCCGCCACGTCGCGAGCGCGGCCATCCGGACCGGCGCGACCAGCGCCGAGCTGTTCATGCTCTTGGTCGGTCCGCACACGGAGATGGCGCCGACCGTGTTCTTGCCGTCGCCGATCGCGGCCGCGACGCAGGAGACGCCGACGGTCGTCTCGTCCCGGTCGTGCGCGATGCTCTGGTCGCGGATGCGGGCCAGCTCGACCCGCAGTCGCGACGGATCGCCGATCGAGTTCGGGGTGGGGCCCGCGACCGGCTGCGGCATAACGGTTTCGGCGTCGATCCGGGAGCTGGCGAGCAGCGCCTTGCCGATCGCGGTGCGGTGGGCCGGCTGGCGACCGCCGACGCGGGACGGGACCGACAGCGTGAAGCGGCCGCCGATCTTCTCCAGGTACAGCACGTCGGGTCCGTCGAGGACCGCGAGGTGGACGACGAGGCCGGTGGCGTTGTGCAGTTCGTGCATCACGGGCAGGGCCGCCTGGTGCACGCGGTCGTGGTGCTGTGCGAGCGAGCCGAGCTCGAGCATCTTCATGCCGAGTTCGTAGGCGTGGCCGTGCCGCCGGATCCAGCCGATTCGGACGAGCTGCAGCAGCATGCGGTGCGTGGACGACCGGGGGAACCCGGTGCGTCGGGACAGCTCCGACAGGGTCAGCCGTTCGGCTTCCCGGAATGCGTCCAGCAGGACCGCGACGCGGTCGATGACTGCGATGGGGGAGCTAGCGTCTGTCGTCGTCATGACGTTCTGAACCTCCAGGGTGCTCGCATTCCAGGCTGATTGAGCAAGCGTTCAATCAAGTGGTGCGAACTGTATCAGCGTGAGCCGCGTCGCTCCACCAGCACTGAGGATTCGTTTCGATTTCGGTGTCCGCTTCGGACGCGAGGAGGCCGGGTTCGCGGACTCGCGACCCGGCCTCCTAGTGGCATTCGTGCAGATCAGACCGAGATGACGTCCTGAGAGGGAGTGGTGACGGCGGAGTCCGACGATCCGGTGCGGCGACGGCGCAGCAGCGTCGTGGCGACCAGGATCGACACCACCGCGCCCGCCGCGGCCAGCAGGAACGACAGGGTGATCCCGCCGTCGGTGTAGAAGGCGTAGCCCTCGACGACCGTCGCGACGTGCGAGTTGAGCATCGCGAACGCGACGACCGGGAACACCGACGAGATCAGTGACTGCGACACCTGGACCATCGACGACATCGACGCCTGCACCGATGCCGGGACGGACGCGATCACCAGGTTGGGGATCGACGCGGTGAACGTGCCCATGCCGAGGCCGAAGATCAGGACCCAGGCCAGTAGAGGTGCCTTGTCGGTGTGCCAGAACGCGGTGAGGATCGAGGCCGCCAGCATGAGAGAGACGCCGGTGATCTTGGTCAGAGCCGGGTTGACGGTGCGGATCAGGCGACCGACGGCGAGACCGCCGATAACGCTGCCGACCCCGATGGGGGCCTGCAGGATTGCGAACTCCTTCGCGTCGATGCCGAATCCGTAACCCAGTGCGAGCGTCGCGGGCGCCATGCACATGATCGGGAGCATCGTCGTGTACAGCGTCATCGTGCCGTAGCCCATGCCTGCTGCCGAGCAGATCTTCAGCATCGGGCCGTCACGGAAGAAGCGGAGATCGATCAGCGGTTCGCGGCTGCGCAGGCTGGACACTACCCAGACGGCCAGTGCGGCGACGCCGCCGACGAGCAGTGCGAGCGTGCTGGCCGCACCCCAACCCCACGTCGGTCCGAAGCTGACGCCCATCAGCACGGCCGCCAGTCCGGCGCCCAGCAGGATCGCGCCGGCGAAATCGACACGGGCCGGGGTCCGTACGGGCGACTCGGCGGTCGTGAGCAGGATCAGCGGCAGCAGGATGATCAGGGTGATTCCGTAGAACCAGAACAGGCTGCGGAACGAGAACGCGTCGAGCAGCATGCCGGCGATGAACGGCGACGGCACGGACATCAGGCCCATCCCGGCCGCGGTGATGCTGACCGCGAGGGCGAGCGTCGACGGCGGGAAGATGTCGCGCATCAGCGAGTAGGCCAGGAACATGCACGGGATCAGGCATCCGAACAGGCCTCGGCCGATGACCAGTACCAAGTAGGTCGGTGCGAGCGCGGACATGAGTGCGCCGACGATCGCGATGGTCAAGCAGGACAGGAAGAGTCGTCGCTTGCCGTAGACGTCGGCGAGTTTCCCGGCCAGCGGGGATGCGATTGCCCCTACGAGCAGGAAGGCGGTCATCACCCACGCGAGCTGGTCGGTCTTGAAATGCTCGCCGATCGGCATGAGCGCGGTGCCGGTCATGTACGAGCTGATCGAAATGACCTCGAGAACCAGGGTCATCGCGATCAACGACATCGCCAGTCTCGGTGTCCATCCGGAGTCGGTCGCCTTCGCGCCGCCGCCTGTGAGTTCCGACATCGTCATGCCTCTCTGTGATTCACGCATCCATCCAGCCCCCACTGTGGCGCCCATTACATGGCAGGGGTCGGGGAACCGTGCAACCGGCTTCAGCTCAGCGGAACAATTCGCCCCGACTGTGAAAGCTGTTATGCCGCAATTGGATTACCGCGGATTGGAATCGGCGGCGGGTGCGCCGGGTGTCGTCGGCGCGGCGGGGGCCCGGAGGTGCGTCTTTCGGTTCGAAGCATCTTTCCGCTCATCGGGAAACGATGAAGGTGAGTCGCGTCTCACCTCCTAATGTGCGTCCGGTCACTGTTCGACCCATGACCGGAATGTGTAGGTAGGAAATGGCAGTCACCGTCTCTCAGGGCGACGCAGCCCCCGTGCGGGGTGCCGGCGATGCCGGCGGCTCGACCGGGTACTGGATCCGCGTCCTGTTGATCCTCGTTCTGCTCACCGAGCAGGCGGCGCTGGCATTTGCCCTCTTCACGCCCGCGCTCCCGAAGATCGCCGCCGAGTACAAGACCACCCAGGTGGTCTGGGTCATGACGGCGCTCGTCCTGGCCGCCGCGATCGCATCGCCGATCCTCGGCAAGCTGGCCGACGTCTACGGCAAGAAGCGCATCCTGGTGATCACCGCCGCGATCGCGAGCCTCGGTGCGCTCATCTCCGCGGTCGCGCCGACCTTTTCGATCCTTCTGGTCGGCCGCTTCCTGTCCGGTGTCGGCTTCGCCTTCACCGCGCTCGGCTACTCGTTGATCCGTGACGTGTTCCCGGCACGCCTGCAGGCCATGTCGATCTCGATCGCGAACACCGGCGTCGGTGTCGTCACCGTCATCGCTCCGCTGATCTCGGGTTACATGCTCGATCACACCGGTGTCTCGTCGGTGTTCTGGTTCTCGTTCGGCCTGTGCGCAGTCGGCGGCCTGCTGACCCTGTTCTTCGTTCCCGAGACGCCTGTGCGCGCGAAGGTTTCCGTCGACTGGCTGGGCGCCTTCCTGCTGACCGTCGCACTGTTCACCGTCATGCTCGCGCTGTCGATGGGTGCCGGCTGGGGCTGGCTGAGCGGCAAGACGCTCGGCACGCTGGCCGTCACCGTGATCTTCGCGGTCGCCTGGGTCGTCTGGGAACGTCGCGTTCCCGAACCGCTCATCAGCATCGACGTCCTCGCCAGCCGCAAGGTCGGCATCACGCTGCTCGCCGGCGGTATCGCCTACGGCGCGACGACGCTCACCGCGACGCTGATCCCGATGCTGCTGCAGACCCCGAAGGAAGCGGCCGACTACGGCTTCGGCCTCACGGTCACCGACATGGCCCTGTGGATGCTCCCCGGCGGCATCCTGATCGTCCTCGGCGGCGTCTTCGTCGGTGCGACGTCGAGGCGGATCGGCTTCCGTCAGCACCTGATCCTCGGCGCGGTCCTGATCGCACTGGGTGCCGCGTGGCTGGCGACGACGCCGGCCGAGGCCTGGCAGGTCGTGTGCGCGTACGGCCTCATCGGCTTCGGCTCGATGATCTACGCCGCGATCCCGAACCTGGTGATGATGGCGCTGCCCGAGGATCAGCGCGCGATCGGCGCCAACTTCACGGGTCTGTCGCAGTCGATGTTCGGCGGCATGCTGTCCTCGGTGGGCTTCGCGCTGCTGGCGCAGCACATCATGTCGGTGGGCCCGGCCGGCCCCGTCTACAGCTCGGACGGCTTCTTCGTCGGCTTCATGGTGGCCGCCGGTGCCGCCCTGGTGGGCGCCGTCCTGGCCTTCGGCATCACCGTCGGACGCCGCGGCGAGGGATAGTCCCGCACCATAATTCGACGCCTCGGGGCCTGCACCGTGATCCGGTGCAGGCCCCGAGGCGTTTCGGTAGCCCGGACCCGGCTTTCGCGACTCCGAAAAGTACTGCTAGATTTTCGCGCTACCAGGCAATCCCGACAATCGGGATCAGGTGGAATCCGGTGCGAATCCGGAACTGACGCGCAACGGTATGAGGCAGCATCGCCTCGAGTCCGACGACCTGCTGGGCTGGGAGACGCTTCGTCCCCGGCATGATCGTGCGGACCGCTCGCGTGCAGCGTCCGCAGGAAGCTGATGTGTGATGCATAGACGTGTCCGGAGAATCGCCGGAGCGACAGCGGTATTGGCCGTGTTCGGCGCCGCAGGATGCGGCGGGTCGGATGTCGAGGCACAGCACTCGACGCAGGCGCCCGTGGGCCTGACCAACTGTGAGACGACGGTGACCGTCGACGAGCCGATCCAGCGGGCCATCGCCGTGAATCAACCTGCCGTGGAGCTGCTGCTGAGCCTGGGGCTCGAGGATCGGATGGCGGGCCTCGCCTACAGCGACGATTCCGTGCTTCCCGAACTGGAACAGGCAGCGTCGCGGGTGCACAGATTCGACGTCGAGTTCCCGTCGTTCGAAGCAGTTCTCGACCGTGAGCCCGATTTCGTCTACAGCACGTTCGACTACACCTTCACCGGTGAGGGGATTGCCGACCGGAAGCGGTTCACCGACATGGGTATCGCGACCTATCAGTCCCCGAGCGAATGCGGAGGCCAAGACGCCGTCCAGGCGGCCGAGTTGACCCTCGACGATCTGTACGAGGAGATCGAAGACGTCTCGACCCTCTTCGACGTGCAAGACCGCGGTGACGATCTGATCGCGGAGCTGCGAGGGCGTGCGCAGACGGCGGCCGGTGGACTCGACGCGTCGAACGTGACGTTGGCGTGGTGGTATGCAGGCACCAAGACTCCGTACATTGCGGGGTGCTGTGGTGCGCCCGGGATCATGACCCGGGAGATCGGAGCACAGAATGCTTTCGCGGACAATCGTCAGCTGTGGCCCGAAATAGGTTGGGAGAGTGTGCTCGACCGTGATCCGACGGTGCTGGTACTCGCGGATCTAGGCCGTGGTGGCGATGGTGACAGCGCCGAGGAGAAGATCAGGTTCCTCGAATCCGACCCGGTGGCGAGCCGGTTGACTGCCGTCCGCAACAAGCGCTACATCGTCATCGGCGGTACCGCGATGGATCCCTCGATCAGGAACATCCAGGGGGTCGAGCAGCTCGCCGCGGGGCTTCGTGACCTGGGCGTGGTCCGATGAACCACACCGAACTGGTCGAGCGTTGGGATCGTCAACAGGCTGCCTACATCGCGCACCGCGAGGGCAGGTTCGCGGCGATACTCGACGCACTCGAACTCGCGGTCGGAACAGCCTTCACTGTTGTCGACCTCGCGTGCGGCCCAGGCTCTCTCGCTGCGCGGATACTGTCGCGGTTCCCGGACGCCCGTGTCGTGGCGCTCGACTACGACCCGATGCTGCTCGCGCTCGCACGCGAACACCTTGCCGTGCACGGCGACCGGGTCAGGTTCGTCGACGCGGACCTCGTCGACCCACAGTGGACCACCCGGGTCGCCGACCACCTCGACGAGCGTCCTCAGGCGGTGGTCTCGACGACCGCGCTGCACTGGCTCGCGCCCTCCGAACTGGTCGACGTGTACGGCCAGGCCAAGTCCCTCCTGGCCCCGGGCGGCGTCCTGCTCAACGGCGACCACTTCCGGTTCGACGAACGCACGCGGCACATCGCCTCCTGGTCGAAGCGGCACGACAGTGCAACGCAGCAGCGCAGTTTCACCGAGGGCGCCGACGAGTGGGACGCCTGGTGGGCTCTGCTGGACTCGCATCCGCACATCGGTTCCCTGCGGGAAGAGCGGGATCGTCGGTTCGCCGGGCGGGACGCGTCACCCACGACCACCGTGGAGTTCCAGTTGGCAGCGCTCCGACAGGCTGGGTTCACCGAGTCCGGCACCGTGTGGCAACTCTTCGACGACTACGTCGTCTACGGCGTCGTCTGACGGGACCACGTGTTCCCGTGAATCCTCGGTTCGCACGAATGCGAGCCTCGAGCTAGGAGTTTCGTCTCTTCATGCGTTCCACCGTTCGGTGCATCGGCGCCGCCCTCGCTGCCGTCGGCACGATTGCCCTCGCCGGTTGTACCTCACCCACCGACAGCATCGCGTCCACGGAATCGGCGTCCACGGCGTCCACCTTCCCGTTGACGATCGAGAACTGCGGCCGCGAGGTGACGATCGACGCGCCCCCGCAGCGCGCGGTATCCCTCAACCAGGGGTCCACCGAGATCCTGCTGTCGCTCGGTCTCGCCCACCGGATGGTCGGCACCGCCACCTGGACCGATCCCGTCCGCGAGAACCTCGCCGCCGACAACGCGAAGGTCCCGCGTCTGGCCGACAACAAGCCGTCACTCGAGGTCGTGCTCGATGCCGAACCCGACTTCGTTTCAGCGTCCTTCGCCTCGACGTTCGCCGACGGCGGCGATGCGGGACGCGACAGGTTCGAGACCCTCGGCGTGCCCACCTATCTCTCTCCCACCGACAACGGCTGTGACGGCGCCGCGTCGTCGGCGTCCAACGCGGATGGTGCCCGCACCGAGCCGCTGAAGATCGAATCGATCTACCAGGAAATCCGGGACCTGGCCGCGATCTTCGACGTCCGGGAACGTGGCGAGGCTTTCGTTGCGGAACTACAGCAGCGCTTCGACGAGGCGTCCGCCGATGTGAAGGCGTCGGGTGTCTCGCTCGCGTTCTGGTTCGCCGACACCCAGACGCCGTACATGGCGGGGTGCTGTGGATCGTCGGGCATCATCTCCGGCGCGGTCGGGGCGACCAACGTCTTCGCCGACACGACCGACGAATGGCCGCAGGTGAGTTGGGAGTCGGTCGCAGACCGCAATCCGACGGCGCTCGTACTCGGCGACCTGAGCCGACGCAGCATCGACGGCGACGCCCTCGACAGCAAGATCGCATTCCTCGAGTCGAACCCTGTCACCCGGAACACCGATGCGGTGCGCGACCAACGGTACATCGTGGTCAACGGCGCCGACATGAATCCGTCGATCCGCACGGTCGACGGCATCGAGAAGGTCTCGAACGCGCTACGCGGTTGGGGTCTGACCAATTGACGGCCCGGACGGCCCGGCTCGATTCCCGTCCACTCCTCGGCGCCGTCTACGGCGCCGGGGTGGTGGTGTTGGCACTGTCGATCGCCCTCGCGATCACGCTGGGCCCCGCCGATCTCTCCGTGCGTGACGTGTATGCAGTCGTGTTCGAGCACTGGGGAATCGGCGAGTCGGGGCTGAGCCGGATCAAGGACGGCATCGTGTGGGAACTGAGGCTTCCGCGCACGGTGTTGGCCGCGGTGTGCGGTGCGGGTCTCGCACTGTGCGGCGCGATCATGCAGTCGCTGCTGCGCAATCCGTTGGCCGACCCTTTTGTGCTCGGTATCTCCTCGGGTGCCTCGACCGGCGCGGTGTCGGTCGTGGTTCTCGGCATCGGCGGCGGCATCGTCTCGCTGTCGGCGGGTGCGTTCCTCGGCGCGGTCGTGTCGTTCGCGCTGGTGATGCTGCTGGCGGCAGGTGCCGGCGGCGGTACCGCGCGGGTCGTACTGGCGGGTGTGGCCGGGACGCAGCTGTTCTCGGCGCTGACCTCGTTCATAGTCATCTCGTCGGCCGATGCCGAGCAGACACGGGGTGTGCTGTTCTGGCTGCTGGGTTCTCTCAGCGGTGTCGGTTGGACCGACGTGCTGCTGTGTTCGGCAGCGTGTCTGATCGGCGTCGTCGTGTGTCTGTTCCACGCCCCAGCGCTGGATGCGTTCACCTTCGGGAACGACTCCGCAGCGACACTGGGCATCTCGGTACGCCGCGTTCGCATACTGCTGTTGACCGTGACGGCGTTGATCACGGCGGCGCTGGTGAGTGCGGCCGGAGCGATCGGATTCGTCGGGCTCGTCCTTCCGCACGCGGCACGATTCCTGGTTGGCCCCAGGCACAGTCGCCTTCTTCCGGCGACAGCGCTCATCGGTGCGATCTTCATGGTGTGGGTGGATGCGATTGCTCGCACACTGTTCGCGCCGCAGGAGATTCCGGTCGGCGTGGTGACCGCGCTGATCGGCGTTCCGGCCTTCGCGTTGATCCTGTTCCGGATGAGGAGAACCGAATGACTCTGTCCGCGAGAGATGTCGGCTGGAGTCGGGGTGGCAACCTCGTGCTGGACGGCGTCACCGTCGTCGCGGAACCCGGGGAGACCATCGGGCTCCTCGGCCCCAACGGATCGGGCAAGTCGTCGCTGCTGCGTCTTCTCGCGGGGATCGCGACGCCGGATGCCGGCAGGGTGACCCTCGATGATGCGGACATCCGAGCCGTGCGACGCCGGCACGTCGCCCGCCGAGTTGCGATGGTCGATCAACACGCCCACACCGATGTCGACGTCACGGTACTCGACGTGGTCCGGCTCGGCCGGATTCCTCATCGCGGAGTATTCGGATCCGATCCGGCCTCCGACGACGCGGCGATCGAGAAGGCGTTGGCCGGCACGGGCATGCTCGGGAAGCGTCGTCGCGCGTGGCACACGCTCTCCGGAGGCGAGCGTCAGCGCGCGCAGATCGCCCGAGCGCTCGCGCAGGAACCCGAACACCTACTGCTCGACGAACCGACCAATCACCTCGACATCCAGCACCAGCTCGAGATCCTGGAACTTGTTGCTGGGCTGCCGATGACGAGCTACATCGCGCTGCACGACCTCAATCTCGCCGGGATGTATTGCGATCGGCTGGTGGTGCTGCAGGCGGGGCGGATCGTCGCGGCAGGCAGGCCGGTGGACGTCCTCACCGAGGATCTCGTGAGTGACGTCTACAACGTCCACGCCACGGTCTCCGCGGGGCCGGACCGAGTGCCGTCCGTCCAGTTCCACAGGAGTCCTGGGCATCTCGCGGCCTCGCGCGGACGGACGACGTGACGGTCTCGCACTCGGTTCACCGGTAAGCACCAGCCGGCCGCGTGCTCTCGTGGCATCTCCGCGGGGCTTCGTGGATGAGCACGTCCGCGGGGTGCCGCTCGGATCGACTGAAAGTCGGAGCGGGTTCTGTCATCCGCAGCGTCGGCGAGGTGTACAAATGCGATAGGTTTTTGCAATGGCACGGGACATCGCGGGAACGGTGCGGGGAATCACCATTCAGCAGTTGCGATACTTCGTGGAGGTGGCCGCCGAAGGATCCATCAGTGCCGCGGCGGACCTGCTCTATGTCGCGCAACCGACCCTGTCGGCCGCGCTGAAGGACCTCGAAAGTCGCTTGGGACGAACGCTCTTCGTTCGCTCGACCCGGGGGGTGACGCTCACCGAAGACGGGGTGGAATTTCTGGGCTACGCGCGCCAGGTGGTCGAGCAAGCAGAACTCCTGGAACAGCGGTATCTGGGCCGCGGGCCCTCGCGCCGGCTCCTGGCCGTGTCAACTCAGCACTACTCATTCGTCGTCGACGCCTTCGCCCGCATGGTGAAGGGGTCCGAGGCCGCGGAGTATGCGTTCAGTCTTCGAGAGACCCGCACGTGGGACATCATCGAGGATGTTCGCACGCTGCGAAGTGAGCTCGGTGTGCTCTATCGCAACGAGTTCAACGCAAATGTGATCAACAAGCTGATTCGCGAAGCAGGGTTGGTCTTCACGCCGCTGTTCCTGGCGTCGCCGCACATCTTCATCGCCCGCACGAACCCTCTCGCAGGGCGAAAGAGTGTGACGCTGAGTGATCTTGAAGACTTGCCCCGGCTCACGTTCGACCAGGGCGTGAACAACTCCTTCTACCTCGCTGAAGAGATCCTCTCCACCCGGTCGTCGAAGCAGGACATTCGGGTGAGCGATCGAGCGACCATCTTCAACCTCATGATCGGTCTGGGCGGGTACACCATCTCTACCGGCATCATCTCGGACGATCTCGATCCGTCCATCGTCGCTGTGCCGCTCGACGTGGACGAGCGCATCGAGATCGGTTGGATCGGTCATGCCTCGACGCCCTTGACCGCCCAGGCTCAGCGATTCGTGGCGGAGATGCGCGACGTCGTTTCGGGGTTCGGAGTCGATCTGCTGGCATAGGCAGTGGCTATGTCCAGCCATCAAATTAGGTAATTAGGCTATGGCTGCGGGTCTACTTACACTGACTTCCACGCCACTTCGGATAATCGCCTCCCGGGTGTTCTCGGCCTGAAAGATCGGCCGTGGACCATCGGGATATTCGGCCCGAAGTGCTGCGAGAACTCAGGCAGTGAACCGCGCGGTGACGCGCTCGTCGCTGCACTCACCGCACATGATTGGGGCAACTGTCAGCATGACGAACGACTGTGTCTTCAGCATTGACACGACGCGCTTTGATGAGGACTACACCCCGTCAACCAATTCGCGCAGCACGACGAACTTCGCGAATCTCGCACGCGGCGAGGATCGCCGGCAGAATCTGCGCAACGCGGTGACGATGATGAACACCCGTGTCAACGAGTTGGTGCACTGGGACAATCCGCGTGGTGACCGCTACGCACTCGAACTCGACATCGTCTCTGTGGACCTGCATCTCGCGTCGGTCGGGGAAGATGCCGCGTTCCCGGTGATCGAGGTGCTCGACGTCGACATCGTCGACACCACCACGGGCGCCCGCACGGAGGGCATCGTCGGAAACAACTTCTCCTCGTACATTCGCGACTACGATTTCAGCGTTCGACTCCCGGGGCATCAAGCGACGGGAATCCCCAGCGACTTCGGCGATCTGCACGGACAGGTCTTTCAGCGTTTCGTTGAATCGGACGAGTATCGCGAACGCTTCTCGCAGCCACCAGTGATCTGCATCAGTGTTTCGACGTCCAGGACGTACCGCCGGCTCACGAATTTCCACCCGATTCTAGGGGTGGAGTACGTGGCGGATGAGAAGTCGCTCACCGATCAGTACTTCGGGAAGATGGGGCTCAGGGTTCGCTATTTCATGCCTCGGGGATCCGTCGCTCCATTGGCCTTCTACCACCGCGGTGACTTGCTCAACGACTATTCGTTCCTCGCTCTCGCGGGAACGATCGCGACGATGGAGACGTTTCAGAAGATCTATCGTCCCGAGATCTACAACGCGAACACTGGGGCGTCGGAGGTGTACCAGCCGAGTCTCGACAACGGCAACTACTCACTTCCGCAGGTGAGCTACGACCGTGTTGAACGCACACAACTCGCGACCACACAGGGAAAGTTCACCGAGGTGAATCTCTTGAAACCGTATGGCGCTGTTCTCGAACAGTGGGCTACCAAGCAATCCGCCTGACCGTACGAGACCGAAAGGTTCCAGAGATGAACACACTCCTGCCCACCTCGATTGTCGGTAGCCTGCCCAAGCCCTCGTGGCTCTCGGAGCCAGAGAAGCTCTGGTCTCCGTGGAAGTTGCGAGACGACGAACTACGCGAAGGGAAGCTCGACGCCCAGACGCTCGCAGCACATGAGCAGCGTCGTGCCGGGCTCGACATCATCAGCGACGGTGAACAGACGCGTCAGCATTTCGTGACCACGTTCATCGAGCACCTCAGCGGCGTCGACTTCGACCGGCGCGAGACGGTCCGAATTCGTGACCGCTATGACGCGAGTGTCCCTACGGTTGTCGGCGCGGTGAGCCGCGAAAAGTCAGTGTTCGCAGCAGATGCGACGCGCCTTCGAGCAGCGACCGACCAGCCGATCAAATGGGCCCTCCCGGGCCCAATGACGATGATCGACACCCTCTACGACGACCACTACAAGAGTCGCGAAAAGCTCGCATGGGAGTTCGCGACCATCCTGAACCAAGAAGCAAAGGACTTGGAAGCGGCCGGCGTCGACATCATCCAGATCGATGAGCCCGCGTTCAACGTGTTCTTCGACGAACTGAAGGACTGGGGCGTGGCGGCGCTCGAGCGTGCGACCGAAGGGCTGAGCTGCGAAACTGCCGTCCACATCTGTTACGGCTACGGCATCAAAGCCAACACCGACTGGAAGGCAACGCTCGGGGCCGAGTGGCGCCAGTACGAAGAGTCGTTTCCACTGCTGCAGCAGTCGTCGATCGACATCGTGTCGCTGGAGAGTCACAATTCGCGGGTACCTGGCGACCTGATCGAACTGCTTCGGGGCAAGAAGGTCATGCTGGGAGCGATCGATGTGGCGAGCGACGCCATCGAAACGCCCGAAGAGGTCGCCGCAACCCTTCGTCGCGCTCTCCCGTTCGTTGACTCCGACAAGCTCTACCCGAGTACCAATTGCGGTATGGCGCCGCTGGGCCGACGCGTCGCACGAGACAAGATGGTCGCGCTCGCTGCTGGGGCCGAACTTCTGCGAAGTGAGTTGTCCTAGCGACTGCGCCGCCTCGGCGGCACCCGGGAACGTGTGACATCGCCACTGCGGGGTTATCCCCGGGCCCGGAAAAGTCGTGAGTGACCCCCTGAGGTGTTCACCAATCTCGGCTACGCCACCCGCGGGACAGCACTGTGAACCGCACTGTCGGGTGATTCAGAAAGGGGAGCGCCCCGGGGTGCAGGAGACGGTGATGCCAATGACCAAACCCCGGGGCGCTGATCGTGGGCTCAGGCCACCACCGAGCGCTGGGGCACTCCGGTGTACTCGCTGAGCGGTCGGATCAGGGCGTTGGACTCGCCCTGTTCGATGATGTGCGCGGTCCATCCGGTGATGCGGCTCATCACGAAGATGGGTGTGAAGACCTCGATGTCGAAGCCCATCAGGTAGTACGCGGGCCCGGTGGGGAAGTCGAGGTTGGGCTTGATGCCCGTGGCCTCGTTCATGGTGCGCTCGAGGATCTCGTACATCCGGACCCACTTCTCGCCACCGGTCTTCGCGGCGACGTCGAAGAAGGCCTGGCGCATCGTCGGGACGCGCGAGTCGCCGTTCTTGTAGACCCGGTGCCCGAAGCCCATCACCTTTTCCTTCCGGGCCAGTTTGTCCTTCATCCAGGACTCGGCGCGCTCGGGTTCGCCGATCTCGATCATGTCGTGCATGACCGCCTCGTTGGCGCCGCCGTGCAGCGGTCCCTTGAGGGTTCCGATTGCGGCGGTGACGGCGCTGTAGATGTCCGACAGCGTCGAGGTCACCACGCGGGCGGCGAAGGTGGATGCGTTGAAGCTGTGCTCCGCGTACAGGATCAGCGACACCTCGAAGGCCTTGACGATCTCCGGATCAGGGATCTCGCCGAAGCACATGTTCAGGAAGTTCTCGGCGAACCCGAGGTGGCTGTGCGGCGCGATGGGGTCCAGGCCGTGGCGTCGGCGATGATCGGCGGCGACGATCGTCGGTAGCACCGACATCATTCGAAGCGCCTTCTCGCGGTTGGCCTTCGGAGAGTTGTTCGCCTCCTCGGGATCCTCGGCGCCGAGGAAGCTGATCGCGGTGCGGACCACGTCCATCGGATGGCAGTTGTCCGGCATCTTCGCCACCAGCGAGAGCAACGACCGGTCCGCACGGCGGCCGGCCCGCTCACGCTGGCAGAAGAGCTCGAGCTGTGCGTCCGAGGGCAGTTCGCCGTTCCACAGAAGGTACGCGACCTGCTCGAAGCTACAGTTCGCCGCCAGGTCCTGGACCGCGTAGCCGCGGTAGGTCAGCGAGTTGGTCTCGGGGACGACCTTCGAGATCGCGGTGGTATCGACGACGACGCCGGCCAGGCCCTTGTAGATCGTCGGGACTGCATTGGTCATTGGTTCCCTCCGAGCGTGAAATTGAAGACTCCGGAATCGAACTCGTTGTAGCGCTCGTACTCGAGCAGTTCGTACAGCCGCGAGCGGGTCTGCATCTGGTCGAGCTGACCCTCCTGCGTGCCCGTCTCGTGGATCTCGCGCAGACCGCGCTCGATTGCACCCATCGCCAGCCGCAGCGTGGTGACCGGGTAGATCACCGCGTTGTAGCCGATCTCCTCGAGCGTCTGCGCGGGAATCAGCTGGGACTTGCCGAACTCGGTCATGTTCGCGAGCAGCGGGATGTCGACGGCGGCGCGGAACTTCGCGAAGTCCGCCTCGGTGTGCAGGGCTTCGGTGAAGATCATGTCGGCACCGGCGTCCGCGTAGGCCTTGGCCCGCTCGATCGCAGCGTCGATGCCGACCTTGCCGGAGGCATCAATGTCACCGATACCGGCGGCGTCGGTGCGGGCGCAGATCACGAAGTTCGGGTCCCGCCGAGCCGTCACGGCGGCGCGCAGGCGACGGACCATCTCGTCGGTCGGCACGATCGCCTTGCCGTCGAGGTGGCCGCAGCGCTTGGGGTTGACCTGGTCCTCGAGGTGCAGACCGGCGATGCCGGCGTCCTCGGCGGCCAGGACGGTGCGGGCCGCCGACATGGGCTCACCGAAACCGGTGTCGGCGTCGATGAGTACCGGCAGGTCGGTGACGCCGGCGATCTGCCGGCTGTGGGAGACGACCTCGGTGAGCGTGGTCAGTCCGATGTCGGGCAGTCCCAGACCGGCGGAGAACGCGCCACCGGATACGTAGACGCCCTCGAAACCGATCTCCTGGATCAGCTTGGCTGTCAACGGGTTGATCGCACCGGGCAGGCGCTGGATCTTGCCCGACGACAGGCCCGCGCGGAAAGCGATGCGCTTGTCGGCTGCGGAGGTGGAAGCGGCGATGAGACCGGTCATGTCAGAACAGTCCCTTCGGCGACTTGGGGGAGCGGGCGAGAACGTCGTCCGAAACCGTGAAGGTCAGCTGGTTCAGCTCGCCGGCCTTCAGCTCGGGGGTGCGCTGTGCCGCGTCGAGGAAGCGGTCCTGCTCGGCCTGGGCGACGACGCCCTCGGCGAGGGTGCGGAACTTCGCGATGTACTGGTCGCGAGCGAAGGGCCGGGCACCGAGCGGGTGGGCGTCGGCGATCGCGAGCTCGTCGACGATCACCTCGCCGTTTTTCAGGGTGACCTCGGCGCGGGCACCGAACGCCTTCTCGTCCGGGTCGGTCGAGTGGTAGCGGCGGGTCCACTCCGGGTCCTCGGCGGTGGAGATCTTCTTCCACAGCTCGATCGTGTCGGGGCGCTGCGCGCGTTCCGGGGCGTACGAGCGCTCGTGGTGCCACGTGCCGTCCTGCAGCGCGACGGCGAAGATGTACATCACCGAGTGGTCGAGCGTCTCACGGCTTGCGGACGGATCGAACTTCTGCGGGTCGTTCGAGCCGGTGCCGATCACGACGTGGGTGTGGTGGCTGGTGTGCAGCACGATCGACGCGATCTGGTCCAGGTCGCCGATGCGCTCGCGCATCCGGCGGGCCAGGTCGATGGGAGCCTGGCTCTGGTACTCCGCGGAGTGCTCCTTGGTGTAGGTGTCGAGGATCGCACGCTTCGCTTCGCCCGGGCCGGGAAGCGGCACAGCGTATTCCGCGTTCGGGCCGCCGAGCAGCCACGCGATGACGCCGTCCTCGCCCTCCCAGATGGGGGACGGAGCGCCCTCGCCGCGCATCGCGCGGTCCACGGCCTCGACGGCCATCTTGCCCGCGAACGCCGGTGCGTACGCCTTCCAGCTGGAGATCTCGCCCTTGCGGGACTGACGCGTCGCCGTGGTGGTGTGCAGAGCCTGACCGATGGCCTGGTAGACCGTCTCGGTGTCGAGGCCGAGCAGCGTGCCGATGCCGGCCGCTGCGGACGGGCCGAGGTGGGCGACGTGGTCGATCTTGTGCTCGTGCAGGCAGATTGCGCGCACCAGGTCCACCTGGACCTCGTAGCCGGTGGCCAGACCGCGGATCAGGTCGGCGCCGCCGCGGCCGGTGTGCTGCGCGACCGCGAGGATCGACGGGATGTTGTCACCCGGATGCGAGTACTCGGCGGCGAGGAACGTGTCGTGGAAGTCGAGCTCGCGGACGGCGACACCGTTGGCCCACGCAGCCCACTCGGGCGAGTAGGTGCCACCGACACCGAATACCGTCGAACCCGGGCCGTACGGGTGAGCCAGCGCCTGGGCGCGGGCGTTCGCGACGGGACGACGGGTCACCGACGCGGCCGCGACGGCCGCGTTGTCGATGATCCGGTTGACGATCATCTCCGAGGTGTCGGCCGGCACCTCGACCGGGTCGGTCGCGATCTCGGCGATCTTCCACGCGAGGTGTTCGTGCTTGGGGAAGTTCTCCGCAGAGAGGCGGGTACGAACGGGATGTGTCTTCAACGCTGTGTCCTCCGATGTAGCCGGTGCTGCTGTGTTCGCAGCGTATGCACGCCCGTATCGACGGTAAAGAGCCTGAATATGCGTACTTTTGTGGTGTGAATCGGCCCGGTTTGCGAATGGTGCGAATGGCGTCGGCTGTGCTTGAGTGGGGACGAGTGGAAGGACACGAGGGTGCAGAAGATCTACGGCGGTCCGCGCTTGCGCCGGCTACGTGAGGAGCGTGGTCTGACGCAGCTCGCGCTCGCACGCATCCTGGATCTGTCGGCGAGCTACGTGAATCAGCTCGAGAACGACCAGCGGCCGTTGACGGTGCCCGTGCTGCTCAAGCTCAATACGACATTCGACCTCGACGCCCACTTCTTCGCCGCGGAGTCCGATGCGCGCCTGGCAGCCGACCTGCAGGACGTGTTGACGACCCTCGGCACTCCGACGCCGTCCGCGTCGACCATCGAGGAGTTCGTCGCCCGCATGCCGGAAATCGGGCACGCGCTGGTCGGCGTCCACCGCAGGCTGCAGGCCGCGACCGAGCAGCTCGAGCAGTTCAGCGCCCACCTGGCGACACCCGCGGCTGCGGGCGTCGGCGACGGGACGCCGATGCCGTTCGAGGAGGTGCGAGACTTCTTCTACGACAAGCACAATCACATCGCGGAGCTGGACGACGCCGCGGAGCGGCTGTTCGTCGAGGGCGGTCTTCGCGTCGGTTCGCTGGACGCGCAGTTGACCGCGCTGCTCGAATCCGAGCACGACATCGTCGTCCGGTTGCGCACCGATCCGCCGGACCGGCCCGGGCCCAAACGGGTGTACGACGCGACCGATCGGGTCCTCACGCTGTCGCGGCACCTGTCGCCGGGGCAGCGCGCCTTCCAGATCGCCACGCAGTTGGCGTTTCTCACACAGTCGGCGGTGATCGAGCGGCAGCTCGAGGCGGCGACCGGGCTCAGCGAGAACGCGCGGGAACTGGCGAAGATCGGCCTGGCGAACTACTTCGCGGGGGCGCTGCTGCTGCCGTACACCGAGTTCCTCGATGCGGCGGAGCGGTTGCACTACGACATCGAGATGCTCGCGTTGCAGTTCGAGGTGGGCTTCGAGACGGTCTGCCACCGGCTCTCGACGCTGCAGCGTCCGAACCGGCGCGGGGTGCCGTTCTTCCTCGTCCGTACCGATCGGGCGGGGAACATCTCGAAGCGGCAGTCCGCCACGGCATTCCACTTCTCCCGCGTCGGCGGCAGCTGCCCGCTGTGGGTGGTGCACGACGCCTTCGGCACCCCGGGGCGCATCGTCACCCAGGTGGCGCAGATGCCGGACGGCCGCACCTACCTGTGGATCGCCCGCACCACCGACGACGGCGCCCGCCCGTACGGGACGCCGGAACGTAGCTTCGCTATCGGTCTCGGTTGCGACATCACCCATGCCGATCGACTCGTCTACTCGCGCGGCCTCCGTCTCGATGAGCAGATGTCCCCGGTGCCCATCGGCGCCGGGTGCAAGATCTGCGAGCGGACGACCTGCGCGCAGCGGGCATTTCCGCAGATCGGCCGCCCGGTCCGCGTGGACGTCGACTTCAGCAGTCGGCTGCCGTATCCGCCGGCGTCGTGACGGCAGTCATCGCCAGATCGTGAACTGGTCGCGCCACGACACCATCAGGCTCCCTGCGGCATTCGACACGACGACTTCCCGCGGGTCTGCGCCTTCGGGCAGCGGCATGGACCACATGATCTTTCCGTCGCTCGACCGGATCGAGTGCGTGCCGGTGTTGTCGCCGAAGACGAAGTACTCACCGTCGGTTGTCCCGCCCCGCACCCAGTACGCGTCCTGCCACGGGGTCTGCCACAGTTGTCGGCCGGATTCCAGATCGAGTCCCGTGATCGTGCGTGAGTCCGCCGAGGTGACCACCACGGTGTGCCCGACAACGGCGGACAGCGTGGAACTCCGTTGGACGGACCCCTCGTCGACGAGAGCCCGATTACGCCACAGTTCCGCACCGGTGGCGGGGTCGTACGCGCCGTCGCCGAGGAAGAGCGGCAGCGTCGCCGACGTCTTGCTCGGGTAGTCGGACGGAACGTACACCGGAATGGGGACTGCACGGATCACGGTTCCGTCGGCGGCGCGGAGTTCCTGCGTGCCTACCGTCCCGGAACGCGCGCCCGTACTGGTCAGGAAGAGCCCGTCACCTACTTGCTGTAGTGAGTCCCCTGCGAATGCGAATCGCTCTGTGCCGGATTCGAGGTCGTAGACCGTGTATGTGTACTGGGCGTCTCCCGGACGTCCGCGCTCGAGTGTGATGATCGTGCCGGTGTCCGGGGTCGCGTAGGCAGTCCCGCCGTCACCGTGAACATCGAATGTGCGCCGGAAGTTCGCCGAGATGTCGGTGACGGTTCCACTGGTCAGTACCGATGTCGTCGCCCCGCCAACCGTGGTGGAACCCGACACATAGACGGTCTCCCCGTACACCCGGGCGCCGCCCAGATCGAAATCTGTCCCGATCTCGGACAACAGAGTGCCGGTGGCGATGTCCACGAAGGTGACCCGCCGCCGTTCCCAGCAGGCGATGACAGGTTGCCCCGTCTCCTGGAGACACTGTCCGACGTTGCCGACTCGGGTACTCCATCTGGCGGAACCAGTCACCGGATCGAGCCCTGTCAATGTGACCGCGCCGACGGGGCGGCCGGAACGCCCTTCCTCGGCGGGGAGTGGGTAGGCGGTCGCCGCGAGCAGGATGTCTCCGGCATCGAACAGTCCGCCATAGCCGTAGTAGGAGTCGAGGGTCTGCGGTATCGCGAGCAGCACGTCGCCGGGGTTGCCGGTGAGTCGAGGGATGTCGAGCGCCCATGCGGGCTCGGGCCGCTCCTTCAATGACATGTCGACCGTGTTCTGCTCGTGCTCGGAAGGCTCTGTGCTCGAACGGTTCACGAGAACGCTGGCCGCGATCGTCCCGAGCGCGACGGACAGTGCGACCCCGAGCGCCACGAGCTTCCAGTGTTCCTTCAGGCGAGGCAGCATCGGTCGACCGTAACCGACAAACCGGGATTGTCGGTCAAACGCGTCACGGCGCGTTCATGCCGGTGGCAGCGCGTTACAGTGGATCGAACCGTGTGACCGCGTTCCCGACCGCGAGGAGCCTGACGTGGACATCGGATTTCTGGGCATGGGCACGATGGGGCGCCCGATGGCGCGCAATCTCGCCCGCGCCGGCTACAACGTGACGGTGTGGAATCGCAGTCCGGGCAAGGCGGCCGACGTCGTCGACTACGGGGCGTCCGAGGCGTCCGACCTCGCAGGTGTGCTGCACCGGTCCGTCGTGTTCAGTTCGCTGGCCGATGACCGCGCCTTCGCGGACTCGGTGCTGTCGGCGCCGTCGCTGCAGGCCGCGAAACCCGGCTCGGTGCATGTCAATCTGGCCACGGTCAGCCCCGGAATGTCCGGACAGGCGGAGGCGGCGCTGAGCGAGCGCGGCATCTTCTACGTTGCCGCCCCGGTGTTCGGGCGGGCGGAGGTGGCGGAGGCCGGACAACTGACCGTGCTCGCCGCGGGGGACCCGGGCGCGGTCGACGGGGTGGCGCCGCTGCTCGAGGTGATCGGGCGTCGCACGTGGCGGATCGGTGACGACCCCAAGCAGGCCAACGTCGTCAAGATTCTCGGAAACTATCTGATCGCCAACGCAATCCAGGCGATGGCAGAGGCCACGACGGTGGCCGAGAAGGTCGGCGGTTCACCCGAACTGTTGATGGAGATCATGAACGACAGCCTGTTCCCCGGAGGTGTTTACCAGGGCTACGGCAAGATGATCGCGCAGCGCCGCTACGAGCCCGCCGGTTTCCGGCTTCCGCTGGGACTCAAGGACGTCCGGCTCGCGCTGGCGCAGGCGCACGACGCGAACGTCGGCCTGCCGTTCGGCAGCGTGCTCGAGGACCTGTTCCTCGACGCGCTCGCCCACGGGCAGGCCGACCAGGACTGGTCCGCGATCACCGAGGCCACCCGGCGGCGGGCCGGACTGGCCGGGGAGTAGCCGTCAGCCCACGGCCGCGGCCTGGGCCTCCTGCACGTCGGCCACGTCGTCCGCGGTCGGGGCGGCGTCCTGGGTGAGGTCGCGGCGCCAGTACCCGGTGAAGGCGATGGCCTTCTTGTCGATGCCGCGCTCGTTCACCAGGTGCCGGCGGACCTCCCGGACCATCCCGGCCTCGCCCGCGATCCAGGCGAAGGCCCGCCCGTCGGGCAGGTCCGAGGCCCGCAGCGCGTCGAGCAGCGCGTCCGACCCCTGGTTGTCGCGGTGGATCCACCGCACCCGGATGCCGGCGGAGGTGACGAGGTCCTGCTCCTCGTCGGCGTTCGGGACCACGATGTAAGCGAGGGCGCGCGCACCGTCCGGCAGCGCCTCGAGATTCGCTGCGATTGCCGGGAGTGCCGTCTCGTCGCCGACCAGCAACTGCCAGTCGTGTTCGCCGACGGTCGCGTAGTGGCTGGGCGACGGCCCGAGCATGCCGATCAGCTGTCCGGGCCGTGCCTGCCCCGCCCACGCCGACGCCGGGCCCTCGTCACCGTGCAGGACGAAGTCGATGTCGATCTCGGCGACGTCGGGGCGGTGGGCGCGGATCGTGTAGGCGCGCAGCCACGGTCGGATGTCGTCGGGCATCGCGAGGTAGGCGCGGTGCCACGTCATGATGTCGCCGTCCTCGGGGCGCGGCGGGACCTCCGGGGCGTCGTCGGTGCGGGAGAAGAAGAGCTTGACCTGCTGGTCGGGGGAGACCGACACGAAGCGGTGGAGGTCGGGGCCGACGAAGGTGATGCGGGCCATGTGCGGCGTGATCAGGCGCGTCGACTTCACCTCGACGAGCTGGAACTCCAGTGGCGCGGTCATGGCACTCCTCCCGAACGGACAGAACTGATTAGGTGAGCCTGCCATAACAAACGGTTCGATCGCACCCCGGCCTCATGGGCCGGAGGTGCAGACCCTTGCGAACGAGCGGAGCCCCCACCGAGATGTGTCTCGGTGGGGGCTCGCTTCGCGCGGGTCCTGGGGTCAGAGAGATCCGAAGAGGCCGGACAGCGAACCGAGTGAACCGCTCGAGGGGCCGTTCCCGCCGTCGTCGGGGCCGTTGCCTCCGTCATCGGGGCCGCCCGGGTTGGACGGGGCACCGACGGTGACAGTCTTCGTGATGGTGGTCGAGACGCTGTTGCTGGTCGTCTCGGCGGTCAGGGTGTGGGTGCCCTCGGTCGGTGTCCAGGTGCAGCTGGCCGTCCCGTGCGCATCGGCGGTCGCGGTGCAGACGGTGTCGCCGCCGTTCTTGATCACCACATGAGAGTTGGCGTCGGCACCGACGACGGAGATCGTCGCGGGGGTACCCGCAGTCGGCGAGATCGGGTCGACGACGAGGGCCGAATTGCCGACCGGCGGAGCGGTGACCGTCACCGTCGCCGCAGCCGAGGCGGGGGACGGGCCGACGGCGTTGGTCGCCACCGCAGTGATGCTCATGGTGCCGACAGTGGTGGTGATGATGTTGCAGTGGAATGCCCCGGACTGGTTGGCCGTCGCGGTGCAGGTCTTGTCGCCCGCGGTGACCTTCACGGTCGAGCCGGGTTCGGCGCTGCCGGAGACGGTGACCTCGTTGCCCGCGATGACCGACCCTGGGGTGGCGGTGACGTTCGTCGGAGCGGCCGGTGGAGTGGGCGCAGCGGCGATGATGCCGGTCTTCGCGGTCGACGTCGACACGGCGTTGGTGGCGTCGCCGAGGTACTTGGCGGTGATCGAGTAGGCCTCCCCGCCCTGGCCGGCTGCGGGAATCCAGGAGTAGACGGCGGTGCCGTTCGCCACGTTGCTGGTACCGACAACGGCACCGTTGTTGTAGAACTCGACTGCGCCGGTCGCGTTGTTCGACACGGTCGCCGTCAGGGTGGAGGCCCGAGTCGCCTGGGGCGCGGGTGCGACCGCGACGGTGGTCTGGGTCGCGTCCTTGGTCACCGACACGTTGGGTCCGGTGTTGGTGTTGGTCGAGCCGAGGCCCTGGTTGGAGTTCACTCCGGCGCCGGTGATCAGGGCGGTGTCGCGGGCACAGTCCGCGCCGACGGTGTACTGGACGGTGTAGCTGATGTTGCGGTCGACGGCGCTGCGGATCCAGGATCCGTTCATGCTCACCGTGGTCGCGTTGGGGGTGGTGGTTCCGGTGCCCTTGCCTTCGACTCGTGAGGAGTTGGGGACGTAGGTCAGGCAGGCGGGGTGGATGTCCTTGAGTGCGCTGATGGTGGGGGCGAGGCCACCGTTCCAGCGGATGTCATTGGTGACGGTGATCGTCTCGCCCGGGGCCGGGGTGCCGTTGCTGATCGTTCGATTGAACGTCCAGTCGCCGGAGTTCGTCGACTTGCTGACCGGTGCCGCCTGGGCGGTGGTGACTCCGAACGCGGCGGCGAAGCCGATGCCGAGCAGCGCGGTGCCGGCGCCCGCTGCCAGTCGTCGTAAGGTGTTGTTCCTCGACACTGTCGAACTCCTTCTCAGATACCCCGGGCCGTCAGGTGGACACATATCCAAGACGAGATCTCGGCCGACGCTACGGCATCAGACTCGGATACGGACCCGAATTCGCTCGAAATTCGCCCGACGAACCGCTCGGATCGGGGGCGAAGTCCGGTATCCCGGCCCGACAACGGCCGCGATACCGGACTCGGTCTCCTAGATCTCCGCACGCACCCCGCGGGCCGCCTCGACGAGGTTGCGCAGCGACGCCTCCACCTCGACCGGGCCGCGGGTCTTGAGGCCGCAGTCCGGGTTGACCCAGAGTCGCTCGGAGGGAACGGCCTTCAGGGCCGCGCGCAGCGACGTGGCGATCTCGTCGACGGACGGCACCCGCGGCGAGTGGATGTCGTAGACACCCGGCCCGACACCGAGGTCGAAGCCGACGGCGTTCAGGTCGTCGAGCACCTCCATGTGCGAACGGGCCGCCTCGATCGACGTCACGTCGGCGTCCAGCCCGGCGATCGCCCCGATCACCTCACCGAACTCGGAGTAGCACAGGTGAGTGTGGATCGCGGTGGAGTCGGCGATGCCCGACGTCGACAGCCGGAAGGCGCCCACCGCCCAGTCCAGGTACGCCGGCTGGTCGGCCTTACGCAGCGGCAGCAGCTCGCGCAGCGCCGGCTCGTCCACCTGGATGATCTTCGCGCCGGCGGCCTCCAGATCGATCGTCTCGTCCCGGATCGCGAGCGCGACCTGATCGGCCGACTCGGCGAGCGGCTGGTCGTCACGCACGAACGACCACGCCAGGATCGTGACCGGTCCGGTGAGCATGCCCTTGACCGGCCTGTCGGTGAGCGACTGTGCGTACGAGAACCATTCGACCGTCATAGGCTTCGTTCGGCGCACGTCGCCGAACAGGATCGGCGGACGGACGCAGCGGGAGCCGTACGACTGCACCCAGCCGTTCGCGGTGGCGACGAAACCGTCCAGCTGCTCGGCGAAGTACTGCACCATGTCGTTGCGTTCGGGCTCGCCGTGGACCAGTACGTCGATGCCCAGCTCCTCCTGCAGTGCAACGACATCGGCGATTTCGGCGCGCATGCGGCGGGTGTACTCGGCCTGGTCGATCTCGCCCTTGCGCAGCGCGGCGCGGGCCACCCGGATCGCGGTGGTCTGTGGGTACGAGCCGATCGTGGTGGTCGGCAGCGGCGGCAGGTGCAGCTCGTTCGCCTGTACGACGCGACGCTCCGCGGCGGGGATACGCGTGCGGTCGGCTGCGGTCAGGGCCGCGAGGCGGTCACGAATCGCGTCGTCGTGCAGGCGCGGGTCCGCGGCGCGGCTGGCCGCTGCCGCGCGTGTCTCGGACAGCTCGGCGGCGATCGCGTCGCGTGCCGCACGCAGGCCGGTCGCGAGGGTGGCGACCTCGCCGATCTTCTCGGAACCGAACGCCAGCCACGAGCCCAGCGCGCGGTCGATTCCGTCCTCGCCGTCGAGCGTGTACGGGACATGCAGCAGCGAGCACGACGTCGACACCGCCACCGAACCCGCACGCTCCCTCAGGGTTTCGAGGGAGTCGAGCGAACGGTCGAGCCCGTTGCGCCAGATGTTGCGGCCGTCGACCACACCGGCGACGACGTGCTTGCGCTCGATGCCCGGTGTCGCGACGACGTTGTCGAGACTGCCCGCGACCAGGTCGACGGCGATGCCCTCGACTCCGGTCGAGGTGAGCACCGGCAGTGCCGGGCCGAGGTCGCCGAAGTACGACGCGGCCAGGATCGCCGGGCGGTGGTTCAGCGCGGCCAGGCGGTCGTACACCGACCGCGTCGCCGCCAGTTCGGCATCGGTGCGGTCGGCGACCAGTGCCGGTTCGTCGATCTGCACCCATTCGACGCCCGCGTCGGCGAGTTGGGCGAGCAGATCCGCGTACAGCGGCACGATCCCGTCCAGGCGATCCAGGGGCGCGCCGTCGTCGAACTTCGACAGCAGCAGGAAGGTGACCGGCCCGATCACCACCGGGCGGGCCGGGACACCGAGGGCGCGGGCCTCCGCGACCTCGGCCAGCACCTTCGCCGGGTTCAGCGCGAACGTCGTCGCGGCGGTGATCTCGGGGACCAAGTAGTGGTAGTTGGTGTCGAACCACTTCGTCATCTCGAGCGGCGTCACGTCGGCGGTGCCGCGGGCGGCCGCGAAGTAGCGGTCCAGGTCGTTCCCGATCCCGGCGACCCGCTCGGGCAGTGCGCCCAGCATGACGGCGGTGTCGAGCATCTGGTCGTAGTACGAGAAGGTGTTGACCGGAACGGAATCGATCCCGGCCGAGGTCAGTTCGGCCCAGGTCTGCCGGCGCAGCTCCTTGCCGACCGCCTCGAGTGCGGCGGCGTCGAGGTTCCCGGCCCAGTAGGCCTCGACGGCCCTCTTCAGCTCGCGGCGGGGCCCGATGCGCGGGGAGCCCAGCACGGTTGCGGTGAAAACGAATGTCACGTCGTTCTCCAGTTGCTCACAGCGCGGATGGTCACCGCCGGCAGACGAGAACGTAAACGAGCCCTGGGTGTGCGCCCGCCCACCGTCCAGCATAGGCCCCTCGGAAACGCCGATCGGGCGGACCCTGCGGTGGGGTCCGCCCGATCGAGGATCGAGTGAGCTCGGGTTCGGCCGGTTCTACGACGCCGAATCCGGAGTGAGCCAAGCATTTCCGAACAGCATGATGCCGTCGGCGTTGGGGGTGATGCCGTGCGCGTTCTTGCTCCACGGGATGAAGTACTTGCCGGCGCCCAGGACCATCATCGGGTTCGTCTCGTTCACGAGGGTCTGGATGTCCTCGAGGACCTTGCGGCGGTCGTCGTCGCTCGACGCGGACTGCAGCTTGCCGAGCAGGACGTCCATCTCGGGGTTCTGGTAGCCGAGGACGTTGGACGTCGAGGTGCTCGCCAGGTTGCCGTACATGCGCATGAACGGCGATTCGTCGAGGACGTTGAATCCGGACTCGCCCAGGTCGAAGTCGTGCTTGGCGTACATCATCTTGACGAGGTCGTTGATGCCGCTGTTGTAGACGATGTCGACGCTGAAGCCGACGGCCTGCAGCATCGACTGGATCGCGAGCGCTCGTCGTTGGGCGCCGGGCTCGTTCAATCCGGCGTAGGTGAGCTTGCCGTCGTAGCCGTCGGCCTTGGCCTCGGCCAGCAGCTTCTTGGCCGCCTCGGGGTCGAATCCCGGTCCGGCCACGTCACCGTGCCACTGCGACCACGACTGGAACATGTCGGTGCCGGGCATACCGAACCCGCCCTCACCGCGATCGGTGAACGTCTGGGGATTCAACGACTTGACGATGGCCTCGCGCACCCGCGGATCCGACGCGGCCCGTCCCTCACGCTGATTCAGTGCCTGCACGCTGCCCATGCTGGCGGTGTAGACGTAGCCGACGTCCCCGGCTTCGAGGGCGTTGTTGACGACGTCCGCGGCACGCAGGTAGGCGGCCTGGATGCCGCCACTGTGCAGCGCGTCGAGCTTGGCCTGCTCGCCGACGATCGCCGGGAACCGCAGCTTGTCCAGGTTCGGCTTCCCGTCCCAGTAGTTCGGGTTGGCTGCCAACAAGAGTTCGTTCTGGGAAGCGAACTTCTCCACCGTGAACGGGCCGGCGCCGATGGGTGCGAAGGTGCCGCTCGCCATCGACGACGGGGCCACGATCATGCCCGGTCCGGTGGTGAACATGATCGGGAACTCGTTCCACGGCTGCTTCAGCGTGAACACCAGCGTGGACGGATCGGGTGATTCCACCTTGTCGACGGAGACCTTCCACACCTGCGTGTGGGTGCCCTTCTTCTCGAGGTAGTGGTCGATGCTCCAGCGCACCGCAGCCGCGTCCACCGCGGTGCCGTCGCTGAACTTCACCCCGTCGCGCAGCTTCAGCGTCCAGACGGTGTTGTCGCCGCTGGGTGTCAGCGACTGCGCCAGCTGCGGCTGGTACTCCTTGGTCGCGGTGTCGTAGCGCATCAGCACGTCGTAGATCGCCGCCATCTCGGTGCCGCCGGTCGCGCCGCCGTCCTGCCGATCGGCCGGGTCCAGGCTGCTCACCGCGTTGTACGTCGCATACGACAGCGTGCCACCGGACACGGCGTCGCCGCCGTCGGCCTGCTCGCCGACCAGGCCCGTCGTGACGTCGGAGGCGTCGGTCGCCGAGGTGGAGCTCTCGCCCGCGCATCCGGCAACCAGCACCGTCGCCGCGGCCAGCGCTGTGAATACTCTGCCGAACCGGGCAAGTGACGATCGTGTCATTCGATCCTTCTTCCGTTCCGAGACTGTGTGATTGGGGGAAGTGGTACTACGGCGCCATCGCCCGTCCGTCGGTGAAGCCGGACGGATCGTGACGGCCGGCGACGCCGTGCTCGAACATGCCCCACCCTTCGTCGCCGTTGCACGTCGCTCGGGCGATGTGCTCGACGGTTCCGTGCGGAATCCGGGGTGCGAGTGCGGGATCGGTCAGGTCGTAGAGCGAGGAGGCGCTCCATCCCCGCCCCTTCCACTGCCCGTGATTCCAGTCCGGATCGCTGCCGTAGCCCGATCCGATCTGCAGGACGACGAAACCGCGCGGTTCGATGTCGACCACGAGCGGATCACCGGTTGCGGTGGTCAGGTGGATGCGAATCGCTTCGGGGGTGCGGGTTCCGCTGCGGTATGTGATCTCGAACCGCGGCCAGCCGAGCTGCTCGACCCGGCCGTCGGAGAAGGTGCGGGTCGCGTGGTTGAGCGTCCGGTGACCGTCCGGGCCCTCCTGGGCGATGATCATCAGCGCGTAGTCGTCGAACCTCAGCGGGACGTAGGCCCACCAGAATCCGCCGACCGGTTCGTCGGCCATCCGCCCGAGCGGTTCGCGCTCACCCACGGGGCGGATTCCCCACGACCGGTCCCGGGCGCCCGTCCACACCGCGGGGTCGACAGCGAACTCCGTGCCGTCGACGCTCAGGGTTCCGGACCAGCTGCCGACCTGGGCGAAACGACTCGCGTCGAGCGAGGGTCGTGGGCCGGCCATCAGTTCGTGGTGTTCCTCGAGGACCGACGGGAAAGCGCCCTCCCATACGAGGTCGGCCGACAGATCCGGGTGGTCGCAGATCAAGCGGAGCGTCTGCAGCGGCTTGACGACTTCGAGCCGGTACCCGCCCACTGCGACATCGAAGGAGCGGGCGTCGAGGGCATCCGAGAACCGCACGGACCGCTGGCTCCGGCCACGCCGCACGGTGACGAACGCGTCGCGCACCCCGAGGTTCGGGTATACGCCGAACCCGCTGACCAGGAAGATGTCGCCGGTGCGATCGTGTCCGTTGAAGTAGTACCGGTCGTAGAAGTTCCGGTCACTGCTGGCGACGCGCGCCATGGACAGCGGCGACTGGTGGATGGGGTACTCGTCGAGCGGATCCGGGTTCACTTTGCCTCCCATGAGTATTCGCCATCTATCAAGCTGCGGAGCATGTGATGGTGCAGGACGTACTCGTCGGGATCGGCCGGGGCCGCGCTGTCACCGAAGTGGATGGACCGGCGCTTGATGCGGGACATGATGATGCCGTGGCGGACCGCCGCGTACACGAGGTAGAAGTCGAGATCGCGCAGTTCCACGCCGGTCGACGCCTCGTACCGGGCCACCACGTCCTCACGGCGGAACCAGTGGGGCAGCCCCGGCTGGTCGAATTGTTCCGCCATGTCCTGGAACATCCTGTGGAAGAAGATGAACCAACCGACGTCCACTTCGCGGGGAGCGAGTGCCGCGAGCTCCCAGTCGAGGACCGCGGCGGGGACGAAGTCGCGGAACATGATGTTGCCGATGCGGGAGTCGCCCCAGCACAGCACGGGCTCCGAAGGGGCGTCCGGCCAGTGATCCTCGAGCCACTCGAACCCTCGCTCCAGCAACGGGATCCGCAGCCCGTCCTCCTGCCTCGTCCACTCGTAGTACGCGCGCTCGTTGTCGACGTGGCGGCGCAGCGCATCGCCGGCTGTACCGCCACCCAGTTCCGGCAGCAGCGCCAGCGGATCGGGAATTGAATGGATACCCGCCAGCGCCTCCACGGAGCCGCGTTGCAGGGCATCCTGCTGCCCCGGGGTGGCCTCGTGCATCCAGCCGCCGAACACGTACGGGGGATTGTCGACCGGGACCAGGCGCTCGACCCGGTCCATCACGACGAACGGTCGCCCCAGGACATCGGGTGACGGTTCGATCCATCGGACTCGGGGCACCGGCACCGTGCTGTGGGCGGCCACGGCACGCATGACGGCAGCCTGGCGTTCGAGATCGTAGCCGGGAAACACGGGGAGTGCGCTGGTCTCGGGTGCCAGCCGCGCGACGAGGTCGGCCCGGTGTGACGTCCCGCCCTCGTCCCATTCGACGGTGAACAGCACCGAGATGCTCGACATCCCGGACTCAGACGGTTTGCGCAGGTCGGAGACCTGCGCCATCGGCGCCGCGAGCCGGGTGCGGATCCAGTGCTCGAGGTTGTCGTGGAGGGTCGTGACGTCGGTGGCGGTGGTCGTGACGTCGGTGTTCACTCCATGTGGCACAGCGGAACTGGTGGTCATCGCCTTCCTTCTGCCGTGGTGGGTAGCTGTCAGTGGGAGACGGGGCACATTCCGTAGTCGACCGGGAGTGCCTTGATGCTGTTGAGCCACGCCGACCGCGACCGGACAGGAGGTCCGAGGATCGTGATGTCGGGGAGGTGGTCGGCGATCGCCCCGAACATCAGGTCGATCTCGAGGCGTGCGAGGTTGGCACCGAGGCAGTAGTGCGCTCCGGTACCCCCGAACGCCAGGTGCGGATTGGGCGATCGGGTGATGTCGAACCGCTGTGGTTCGTCGAAGACGTTCTCGTCGAAGTTCGCCGACGCGTAGAGCATCACGACCCGATCGCCCTTGCGTACCGTCACGCCACCGAGTTCGGTGTCGCAGATCGCGGTTCGTTGGAACGAAAGGACCGGGCTCGCCCAGCGGATGATCTCGTCGACCGCGGTGGTCGGCCGTTCGCGCTTGTACAGCTCCCACTGGTCGGGGTGGTCGTGGAAGGCGATCAGCCCGTGCGTTATCGAGTTCCGCGTGGTTTCGCTGCCGGCCACGACCAGCAGGATCACGAAGTAGGCGAACTCTTCGGGGCTGAGCGCGCCGTCCCCCACCTGTGCCTGCACCAGTTTCGTCACGATGTCGTCGGCGGGGCACGTGCGGCGCTCGGTCGCCATGGCGTACGCGTAACCCATGATCTCGCCGACCGCGACGAGCGGATCATCCTGGACGTCGGTTTCGTCCCGGCTGGTCATTCGGTTGGACCAGTCGAAGAGTTTGCGCCGATCCTCCTGCGGTACACCGAGGAGATCGGCGATCGCCTGGAGAGGCAGTTCGCACGCGGCCTCGTCGACGAAGTCGCCGCGGCCCCGGGCGGCCGCACTCCGGGCGATGTCCTGGGCCCGTTCGGCCAGTGCCGAACGCAGTCCGTTGACGGCTCGGGGCGTGAAACCCATCGTGACGATGCGGCGCAGTGCCGTGTGTTCCGGCTCGTCCTTGTTGAGCATCGTCGCTCGTTGGGCCTCGATCTGCTCGCGCGGCGCGTCGTCCGCGTTACGCACCATCACGGTGTTCTCCCACGAGGAGAACACATCGCTGCGCCGGGAGACCTCCTGCACGAGTTCGTGCGTCGACACCACCCAGAAGCCCTCGTCGTCGTAGCCGGCGGCGCCGCGCCGCTGCGGGTTCCACCAGATCGGAGCGGTTCGCCGCAACTCGGCGAAGAGCTCGTGGGGGATCCCGTCCTCGAATGTCGAGGCGTCGGTGACGTCGATTCCTTCGGGTACAGCCATGGAAATTCCCTCCGCACATCGGGATCCGGCAGTCCTGACACCGGGCAGTGTCCAGCTCGGACCGGGGCGCACGTGAGGCCGCGATCCGTAAAGAAAGAAACAGTTAACGAGGGTCGTTAATAGTGATGCGGAACACATTAATCATGTTTGTTAGGCTGTCAAGCCATGGTGGCGAATCTCCCCGCGAGGGAGCGATTGCTGCGGGCGGGGGAGTACCTGTTCGCGCGCGAAGGAATTGCGCGAGTGCGGATCCGTGATCTCAACGCGATGGCCGAGGTGCGGAACGACTCGGCGGTGCACTACTACTTCGGGTCCCGCGAGGGGCTGCTCGAGGCCATCGTCGTGCAGCACATGGTCGACGTCAGTACGCGCATGGACGAACTCGTCCGGCGACTGTGTGTGGGGCGGGAGCCGTCGCGCGAGGCGCTCCGCGATGCCATCGCCGCGATGACGATTCCGCTGGCGGAGAAGTTGCTCGACGAGCGTGGACGGGACTTCGTGCAGATCATGTCGGAGGTGTACGAGCGGTACGGCGGCCTTGCCGACGCCCAGTACTCGCCCGCGAGTGCGGTTGCGAAGGATGTGGTCCGTCAATCCATGTCGGGCATGAGTGAAGCGCTCCGGGAGGAGCGGATCCGGCTGACGACCAATTTTCTCGTCTCGGCACTGGCATCGCGGGCACGGTCCGTCGACGGTGGTGGCGAACTCCCGCTCGACCACGACACCTTCGTCGTCAATCTCATCGAGATGGGGACACTCGGGAGCCTGGCCGAATTGTCGGTGACGACGCTGGATTCCTTCTAGAGCCAGCCGTTCGACTCCGCGATCCGCACGGCTTCCGTCCGGTTCTCCGCGCCGGTCTTGCCGATCGCCGACGACAGATGGTTGCGGACGGTGCCGGCCGACAGGAACAGGGTCGCGGCGATGGTCGCGACCGAGGCGCCGTCCCGCGCCGCGCGCAGCACGTCGGTCTCCCGCTCGGTGAGCGGGGATTCGCCGCTGACGAGGCTGTCCGCGGCCAGGGTGGGATCGACCACGCGCAGTCCCTGCTGGACCCGGCGGACGGCATCGGCCAGTTGTCTTGCGGGAGTGTCCTTCACGACGAACCCGGACGCACCGGCCTGCAGCGCGCGGCGCAGGTATCCGGGACGGCCGAAGGTCGTCACGATCAGCACGCGGATGGACGGCGCAGCCTCCCGTAGTGCCGCGGTGGCCGAGATGCCGTCCAGGCCGGGCATTTCCACATCGAGCAGCGCGACGTCCGGGCGGTGTTCGAGCGCGGCCGCCACCACCTCGTCGCCGCGGCCTACCTCGGCCACCACCTGGAGGTCCGCTTCGAGATCGAGCAGCGCGGCGAGCGCGCCACGGACCAGTGCCTGATCGTCCGCGAGCAGTAGCCGGATCGTCATGCCGTCCCCTCCGCGATCACCTGCAACGAGAATCCTTGTGGGCGTGGATGGGTGACGACCACTCGGGCGCCGGCCGCCGCCGCCCGCTCGCGCAGACCGGTGAGGCCGTTGCCCGCCTGCAGTGCATCGGTGCCGACGCCGTCGTCGACCACGGACACCTGCCGATCGTCGACCGTCACGGTGCAGTGCCGGGCCCGGCTGTGCCGCACGACGTTCGTGACGCCCTCCCGCACCGACCAGGCGAACAGCTCGCGCAGCCGGGTGGGGACGGTGTCGGTACTGTTCGGCAGGTCGGCCTCGATGCCGGCGGCGCGCAGCGCCTCTCGGGCGCGGGCGATCTCGACCGGCAGGGAGACGCCGCGGAACCCCTCGACGGCCGAGCGGACATCGGCGAGGGCATCCCGGGACAGTCGCTCGAGATCGTCGAGCTCGCCTCGGGCCCGGTCGGTGTCGACGTCGACAAGTCGGTTCGCGAGCTGGGCCTTGACCGTGATGACGGTGAGGGAGTGGCCGAGGATGTCGTGGAGATCGCGCGCGATGCGGCCGCGTTCCTCCTGGACGGCACGCCGCTCGTCCTCCTCCCGGCGGTCGAGCAGTGCGATGTTGCGGTTCATCAGCGCGATGACACCGGCCATCGCGAAGGCCGCCGCGCACACCGCGAGCGGCAGGCTCGACACGTTCCACCCGGCGCGGGTCGCGAGCAACTCCACGACGCCCGCGACGGCGAGCGCGAACGTGCCGCCGGCGATCAATGGCAACAGGGTCACCCCGGCGACGGCCAGGAACACGGACGCGGCGAGGCCGGATTCGCCGAGCGTCACAGTCATCACGACCGCGAGTCCGGTGAGGGCGCCGAGTTCGAGGAACGCTCGGGGGAGTGGCGGCCGGGTCTCACGCCGCTGGAGGCGGGCGCGCCGCGAATCCGAGAACACCCACAGGAACACGACGCCGAACGCGAGCGTGGCGGCGATTCCGATCCAGGCGCTCGGTCGGTCGCGCTCGTCCCACCCGTGCTGGAGGGGTTCGACGAGGAACACCAGCCACACGGCGGCGAAGACGATGCCGAACCGGCCCCACCGCTGCACGACGGTGGGGCGTTCGGGAGTGCTCACGGCGACCACGTTAGACGCGCGCGGTGTCGCGCCGGAACCGCCACACGGCGCCGCCGACGAAGATCGCGAGCCACACCACGACGTTCACGATCCAGGTCCATTGGACGGCGTCACCGGTGAGCGGCGCGTGCACGAGGTTCCCGATGCCGTACGTGGGGGTGAACTGCGCGATCGTGGCCCACACCGAGCCGTCCTGCAGCGGGACGAACAGTCCGCCGCCGAACGCCAGCAGCGCCAGCCCGGGTCCGAGGACCTGCATGACGTTCTCGCTGGGCAGCAGGTATCCCATGAACAGGCCGAAGGCTGCGAAGATCGAGGACCCGAGCCACGCGATGACCGCGGTGCTCACCCACAGTGATCCGTCCATGTCCGCGGACGTGAACGCGCCGACGGTGTACACGACCACCAGCGCGGCGAGGCCGAGCGTCATCGCGACGACCAACTTCACCGCGATGTACGCGAGCGGTGACAGTGGGGTGAGCCGCAGTTGCCGGCTCCACCCGGACGCCCGCTCGACAGATACCGCAGCCCCGGTGCTCGTGGTCGCGATCATCGCGCCGTACAGCGCCATGCTGATCATGACGTACGCGGTGACGTTGCCACGGCCGGCGCTCTCGTCGGCGTAGCCCTGGCCGAGACCGAAGACGAGGAAGAACACCGCGGGCATCACGAGCGTGAAGATCGCGGTCCGCCGGTTGCGGAGCAGTCGGCGCAGTTCCAGTCGGAGCAGTGTGGCGTTGAATCCGGTGAGGCGGACGGTCGCGTGGGAAGGCATGAGTGTGGTCATCGGGCCTGTCCTTCGATGTGGTCGGTGGTGAGCGCGATGAAGGCATCTTCGAGTCCACGCGAGACGATTTCGAGGTCCCGTGCGCCGGTGTGGGTGAGCAGGTGGCGGGCCACAGCGTCGGTGTCCGACGAATGCACGACGAGCGTCTCGCCGCGCAGTTCGACGGCGTCGGCGTGCGGAATGGACTGCAGCAGTGCGGCGTCCGCTCCGGGCACGGTGGCGCGCAGGGTGCGACCGGTGGCCGTCGCCTTGACCTCGGCGGCGGTGCCGTCGGCCACGACCTGTCCGTGGCGGACCAGTACGACGCGGTCGGCGTAGGCGTCTGCCTCTTCGAGATAGTGGGTCGCGAACACGACGGTTCGACCTGCGGCGGCGTCGGCGCGGATGGCCGACCAGAACTCGCGTCGTCCCTCGACGTCCATGCCCGCGGTCGGTTCGTCGAGCAGGAGCAGCGCCGGGTCCGGGAGCAGCGCCATCGCGAACCGTAGGCGCTGCTGTTGTCCGCCCGAACACTTGCGGACCGGGCGATCGGCGATCTCGCGGATACCGGCGCGGGTGAGCACCTCGTCGACGGGCCGTGACCGCGGGTACAGGCTCGCGGTGAGTTGGACGGTCTCACCCACCGTCAGTTCGGGGAGCAGCCCACCGGTCTGCATCACCGCCGACACCAGCCCCCGCGCGATGGCATCGCGCGGGGGCATCCCGAACACCTCGACGGCGCCCGAACCGGGCTGCGAGAGACCGAGGATCAGGTCCACGGTGGTGGTCTTGCCGGCGCCGTTGGGGCCGAGGAACGCCACCACTTCGCCGGCGCGGATCGTCAGATCCAGGCCGCGGACGGCGTGCACCCGACCGAAGTGCTTGTGCACGCCGGTCAGGCGCACCGCGTCGCCGGTGGACGGGTCCTGCCGGAGCGAGGGGAGGGGCTGCGCTGTGGTCATACCCCCAATCTGCCCGGGCGAACCCGCTCGGCCCTCACACGTCCGTCACGAACCTGCCGTGACATTTGTCAGGGGTTTCGGATGGGGCTTGGGCTCAGGACACCCAGGTGGCGACGGTACCGATGTCGGCACGCGTGGTGCGGAAGCCGTTCGCGGGATGGGACTCGTCGGCGTAACCGAACGAGATGGCGCACACCACCTTCCGGTCCTCGGGCAGGTCGAAGAAGCTGCGGAGGTACGCGGCACTGCCGGCCAGTGCAGCCTGCGGGATCGCCGCGACGCCGAGGCTCTGCGCGGCGAGCAGGAAGGTGTTGACGTAGAGGCCGCAGTCCACGGCGCCGTAGACGCCGAGCGCGGCGTCGGTGGTGACGATCGCGACGTGGGGCGCGCCGAACAGGTCGAAGTTCTTCATCGTCTGCTGGGCCGACGCCTGCCGATCGCCGGGCGCGATGCCCACGCTCGCGTACAACTGCATCGCGCATTCCTTGCGGCGTTCCTGGTAGGCGCCCCGGTACTCGGTGGGGAAGGCGAAGTCCGGCTCGTGCGGCGAGGTGCGCACCGCCTCGACGAGGCCCTTTCGGAAGCGCTCGGTGCCCTCGCCCTCGGTGATCGCGACCTGCCACGGCTGGGTGTTGCACCACGACGGCGTGCGCTGTGCCGTCTCGAGGATCTGCTCGATCGTCGCGCGCGGCACGGGATCCGGCCGGAACGCGCGGCAACTGCTGCGGGTGTCGAGCAGAGAGCGCAGATCGGCGTTCGAGGTGGGCGATTCGGTCACGTTGGCACTCCTGACGACGGCGGACGGGCGGGGCGGCGCCCGTCGCGCGGGTGTCGCGCGTCACACATTATGGAATTGATTTCAGTTTTGCCAGAGGCGGCTCCGCCCGGCCGGGTGAGGTCAGGGCGCGAGAAACTCGTCGATCTGGTTGATTGCCGCCGTCGCCCCCTCGATCACGCCCATGTCCAGGACCTTCTGCAGTCCCTCCGCGGACTCGAAGGTGCTGGTGTAGGTGGCCCGTGTACCTCCGTCGTGCTCGGTGAAGGTGTAGACGTTCTTCGACACCGGCAGTTCGGGATTCGGATTGAAGTCCTCATCGGCGAAGCCGTCGGAGAACGAGAAGCTCCGCGGCTCGTCGACGGTCGTGACCTCCCAGTAGCCGGCGTACTTCTCGCCGTCCGGGCCGGTCATGAAGTACGTGACGCGTCCACCCGCGTGAGCTCGTGGTCGACCACCGTCGCGGGGCATTCGGGCGGACCCCACACCTTCTCCAGTTGACGCGGGTCGGCGTAGACCTGCCAGATCCGCTCCACCGGCGCCGCGAACTCGGCGGTGATCGTCAGGGTGCGAGTCTCGAGATCGTGCTTCACATCGGTGACAGGCATTGCTCAGTCCTCCTTGGTCGAGTCGAGTGCGATGAGATCGTCGATCCGTGCGATGCGCCCGCGCCATACCTGCTCCAACTCGGTGAGCATGGATGCCACCGACCGCACCGCGGCCACGTCGCCGCTGGCCAGCTGTTCCCGGCCGCTGCGCCGCTTGGTGAGCAGACCCGCGTTCTCCAGCACGGAGACGTGCTTCTGCACCGCGGCGAAGCTCATGTCGTACTTCTCCGCGAGCGCGGAGACCGAGTGCTCGCCTGCCAGTACGCGGCGCATGATGTCGCGCCGGGTGCGGTCGGCGAGCGCGTGGAACAGGGCGTCTGCCCGGTCCTCGTCGTCTCCACTCACGTCTACAAACGTACAACCAATTGGTTGTACGTCAAGGTTCGGCGCGTCGATCCAGGTGGAGGGCCGGGTGTCCGCGGTGTGATCGTCGTCTCGTTCGCGGGGGCACTGCTGCGCGACCGTGCGGTCCGCGCTACTCTGGTCGGCGTGTCAGCGACCTATTTCTGGTTTAGCAGGCCGGCCCCGGGTGGGTCGGTCAGCGTAACCACGCGCTGACAATCTTCCACCCCAGAGCCGGATGACAGACCGGCTCACTGGGATTCTTCAGTCTTCGAGGGTCGGCCTGAGAACAGGAAACCGAACCCCATGACCGCTATCGCAAACGACCAGCGCCTCGACGAGCAGCGCACGGTCAGCATCAGCCCGCTGGTGGCGCCGTCCGTCGTGCGCGCCGAGCACACCCCCGACGAGGTGGCCGCGGCCACCGTCCGCTCGGGTCGTGCCGACACCGTGAACATCCTCAATGGCGACGACGACCGTCTCGTCGTCGTGGTCGGCCCGTGCTCGGTCCACGATCCCGAGGCTGCCATGGACTACGCGCGTCGTCTCGCCGCCAAGGCCGAGGAACTGCGCGACGACCTGCAGATCGTCATGCGCGTCTACTTCGAGAAGCCGCGCACGACGCTGGGCTGGAAGGGTCTGCTCAACGACCCGCACCTCGACGGCACCTACGACATCAACACCGGTCTGCGGATGGGTCGCAAGCTGCTGCTCGACATCTCGCGCCTCGGCCTCCCGGTCGGTTGCGAGTTCCTCGACCCGATAATCCCGCAGTACATCGCCGACCTGGTCACCTACGGCGCGATCGGCGCCCGCACCGCCGCGAGCCAGGTGCACCGTCAGCTGTGCAGCGCGCTGTCGATGCCGGTGGGCATCAAGAACTCCACCGAGGGCGACGTCCAGGTGGCGGTCGACGGCACCCGCGCCGCCGCCGCGAGCCACGTCTTCCCGGGCACCGACCTCGAGGGCCAGGCCGCGCTGATCCACACGGTCGGTAACCCGGACTGCCACGTGATCCTGCGCGGCGGCACCGACGGGCCGAACTACGACGCCGAGACTGTCTCCGACACCCTTGCGCGCCTTGCGAAGTCGGGTCTGCCGGAGCGGGTCGTCGTCGACGCGAGTCACGGCAACAGCCGCAAGGACCACAACAAGCAGGTCGACGTGGTCACCGACATCGCCGCGCGCATCGAGGGCGGCGAGAAGGGCATCGTCGGCATCATGCTCGAGAGCTTCATCGAGGCGGGACGTCAGGATCTGACGCTGGGCAAGTCCGACGAGCTGACCTACGGCCAGTCGATCACCGACGCCTGCATCGACTGGGAGACCACCGCTGCGACGCTCGATCGTCTCGCCGCTGCGGTCGCCACTCGCCGCGGCTGACCGACGTCGGCCGGCGGGGCGTGTCCTCACCTCGGGGCGGCACGCCCCCGCCGGGGCCGAAAATGTACTGCAGTACATTTTAGTTGAATTACATCCTTTGGTATTACGACATTGCTATTGTTTGGATGACGTAGAATAGATTCTGACAAAGGTTGTAAATGACGCCGAATTGATTCGAATGCGGCGAGTCCCTCTAATGAGTGTGCTTACCATCCCCTCGGTAAATGTCCGCGGAACCTAGGGGGTTCGACGTGAAACGAAGGCTTTCAGCTGCAGTAACGTTGTTCGCAGGACTAATGCTCGCCGTGATCGGTCTTCCTGGAGTGGCAAGTGCAGATCCGTTCCCGGTAATTTCGGGAACGATGACCAACACCTGCGCCGACGACGGGAATCCGGTCGGTGCCTGGGTCGAACTTCACGATGCCGTCACAAATGCGGGCGTGGCCTCGGTGACCACCGGGCCGGGTGGAGTTTTCGAATTCCAGAACATCGAGCCCGGAAACTACTCCGTCAATCTGTATCCGCCGGCGGGTTGCGGCTCCGTGCCCGGCAAACTTCCGGCCGACACGACCAGCGGGAATCCCGTCACAGGGCTCAGCTTCGCCATGGTCAAGGTGTTCAGCATCTTCGGCTTCGTCACCGGGTGTCCTGCGGACGCCGATGCCCCCACCGAGGACGTCACCGTCAATCTCAGGGACAACACGAACGCCGTGATCGCAACGACCACGACCAACCCCAACGGCTGGTACTTCTTCCAGTGGAAGCCCGCGCAGTCCGGATACGTCGTCGAGGTAATGCCGCCGCAAGGCTGCACCGGTGATCCGCTGACCCAGACGGTGGACCTGAGCACCGGTGATGCGAACGACGTGAACTTCGCACTCACGCCGGAGTCGTCGGGCTCGCTGGGCTCGATCGGTGGGTCGCTCGAGCACGTGTTCGGCTCGGTGAGCGGGTCGATCGAGCACGTATTCGGTTCGCTCGGCTCGTCGTCCGGATCGGTGGGCAGCTGACTCCGTGTCACCGGAAGCTCTCGGGTGCGGCCCCGCGGTGCAGTAACCGCGGGGCCGCACCATTTCTGAATGCGCACGGGACCTGTCGGTGTCCGGCAGTAGCGTCGGCACATGGGATACGAAATTCAGATCACCGTCGACGCGAAGAATCCTCACCTGCAGGCGAAGTGGTGGGCGCAGGCCCTGGGCTGGGAGATGGAGCCCAGCGACGAACAGTTCATCCGGGGTCTCGTCGCAGCGGGGCACGCCCAGGAATCGGACACCCTGGTGTTCGAGGGCGTCCTCGTCTGGCGGGAGGGGGCGGCCATCCGGGACCCCGAGCATCCGCAGAGCCCCAGAGTGCTCTTCCAGTTGGTGCCCGAAGAAAAGGTCGTCAAGAACCGGCTGCACTTCGACGTCCGGGTGGGGGATCGTCGTGAGGAGGTGGCCGCCGACCTCGTCGCCGCGGGCGCCACGATTCTGCATCGTGGGCAGCAGGGGCCCAGCATCTGGATCACGATGACCGACCCCGAGGGCAACGAGTTCTGCGTGGGCTGAGCGGTCACTCCGCCCGTTCGGCGATCTCGAGTCCCGGCTCGGACACGCAGCGGGGCGCGAACGAAAGTCCCACGCGCAGTGCGCCCACGGCCTCGAGTAGCGCATCGACACCGGCCCGTCCGTAACCGGTGAGGTTCACGAATGCATGCACCAGGTCGTCGTGGACGCGCAGCGTCGTCGGGACGCCCGCGGCCCGTAGGCGCTCGGCATACTCGATGCCCTCGTCGCGCAGCACGTCGAATCCGGAGATCGCGACGTAGGCCGGTGGCAGACCGGTGAGATCCTCAGCGAGGATCGGGGATGCCCGCGGGTCGGTGCGATCCTCGGCGGCCGGCACGTAATGGTTGGTGTACCAGTCCATCTGGGCCTCGGTGAGGAAGAAGCCGTCGCTGAACAGCTGATACGAGCGGCGTTTCGCGGTCATGTCGAGCCACGGGAAGAACAACATCTGGAACGCGGGACGCGGGCCGCCGTCCCGGGTGAGCTGCGAGACGACCGCGGCGAGGTTGCCGCCCGCGCTGTCTCCGGCGACGGCCACCCGATCCGGATCGATGCCGAGTGACGCGGCATTCGCGACGGCGTAGTGGAACGCGGCGACCGCGTCGTCCGCCGCGGCGGGGAACGCGTGCTCGGGTGCGAGCCGGTAGTCCACTGCCAGCACCGCCACCTCGGCGTGCCGGGCGAGGAACCGACACAGCGAGTCGTGGCTGTCGAGGCTGCCGAGCACGAAACCGCCGCCGTGGAAGTAGACGAGCAGCGGGGCGGTCGCCGGCAGGCTCTCGGGGCGGAACAGTCGCGCCGGGATCGTGCCGGCCGGCCCCGGAATCGCCAGCGACTCGACCGATGCCATCGGAATCGGGCGTCCGCTCACCAGGCGGGCCTCCATGTCGATCTGCGCCCGCGACTTCGCGATCGGGAGTTGTTCGAAGTCGGAGTCCGGCAGCAGAGCCAGCATGCGCAGCATCAACTGGATCTCGGTGTTCAGTTCCTGCCCGTCGACGCGGACCGGCCTGCCGCCGAGTGCCCGCTGGATCGGGGTCGGCAGCGATCCGGCGATCGTGGCCGCAGTCCGCACCACCGACTCGAGCATCGATTCCAGCGTCGTTCTCATCGGTTCGTCCTCTCGCCGCGGGACCCGAGCGTCGCGCCGCCGGGTCCCCGAAGTTTGTCAACCGACCAGCTTGGAAACAAGGGTGAAATCGGACATCGTGCACCGCGGTACATTCACTGCGTTTAACCCTGGTCACCGGCGCGGCCGCACACTACGCTGCCGACAACACTGGGGTGATGTTCGGGAAAGGTTGCAATGCCTTACGTTTCGGCGGAACAACGACGCAGGGACTTGCTCGATGCAGCCATCCGGGTGAGCTCCGAGGTGGGACTCGCAGCAGCGAGCACGCGGGCGATCTGCGCCGAGGCCGGAGTGCAACAGAGCGTCTTCCACTACTGCTTCAGTTCCAAGGAGGAGTTGCTGCGCGAACTTACCCGCGAGGTGGTCGCGGGGTTCGTCGAGAAGGCGGTGGGCAGCCTGACTCCCGGGGCTGATGTCGAGCAGTCGATCTTCAAGGGGCTCATGACGCTGTGGGACACCGTCCGCGTCCAACCCGAGAAGCAATTGGTCTTCTACGAACTGACGGTCGGGGCGCTGCGCGCGCCCGAACGCAGCGACATCGCCGAGTGGCAGTACCGCGAGTACTACGCCTCCACCGGCCAGTTCCTGACCCGGCTGGCCGAGACGGCCGGAATCGAATGGACCGTGCCGATCCCGGTGCTCAGCCGCATGGTCACCACGGCCATCGACGGCCTCATCCTCGGTTGGCTCGCCGACGGGCGGGCCGACGAGGTGGAGGCGTCACTCGGGTCGTTCTCGAAGATGTTCGCCGGGCTCGCCGTCGCCGTCCCGGTGGCTGCCGCATAGGGAACGACAGCGCGTGCGTGCGCTCACAGCGTGTGAACTGTGGTCCAAGCGTCCGTTAGGGTTGTGGTCGGCAGATCTACTGCCCTTACGTGATGGGAGTCGGTCATGACCCTGTCGGCAGAGTCGCCGGCCCGCCGGGCGTGAACGGCATCGAGTCGGTTCCCACCGGTATGGAAAGTGTGGGCGGGGGCAGACTGTCGATCCTGCTGATCGAGGACGACCCGGGCGACGCCCTCCTCGTGGAGGAGATGGCCCTCGAGTCGATGTCCGAGTTCGAGCTCGTCTGGACCAAGTCGCTCAGCCAGGCACAGGCGCTACTCGAAACCGACAGGCCGGATTGCATTCTGCTGGATCTGCACCTGCCGGACGCCCAGGGCCTCGACGCGCTCGCGACCGTGCAACGCTGCGCGAACGGCGTGCCCGTCGTGGTGATGACGGGGCTCGCCGAGGACCGGACCGGACTCGCTGCTGTGGCGGCAGGCGCTCAGGACTATCTGGTCAAGGGGCGCGTCGACGCCGACCTGCTGACCCGTTCGGTGCTGTACGCAGTAGAGCGCAAGCGGACCGAGAACAACGCGGCGGCGTTGCAGGCCAGCGAGCAGCGCTCTCGCGAGAACGCCCGGCTCGAGCGGGGCCTGCTGCCGATCCCGCTGCTGCGCGGTGACCATGTCGAGGTGGTTGCGCGCTACCGCGCCGGACGTGAACACGGCCTGCTCGGAGGCGACTTCTACGACGTCGTCGAGTCTTGTGACGGCGCGGTGCACATCCTCATCGGTGACATCTGCGGGCACGGCCCGGACGAGGCCGCCCTCGGGGTGAGCCTCAGGATCGCCTGGCGCACGCTGGTGGTCGGCGGCGTACCCACCGAATCCGCGATGCGGACGCTCGAGGAGATCCTGATCGCGGAGCGGCCCCGGCGCCACATCTTCGCGACGATGACCTGCGTCGTGCTCGCCCCCGATCGGTCCACGATGCGCGTGATCCGCGCCGGACACCCCGGAATGATGCTGCGCAGCGGTTCCGAGGTGCAGTGGCTCGAGGTTCCGGGCGGCCCCGCGCTGGGGCTGCGCCGGGAACCGGGAAACTGGACGGTCCAGGAGCTGGCCGTCGACGACCGGACCTCGATCGTGCTCTTCACCGACGGACTGTTCGAGAGCCGCATCGGTACGACCGAACGGTTGGGCGAGGAACGCCTGCTGGAATACGCGCGCACGCGCGGCGATGCGTCCCCGGACGACTTCGTCGACGCGTTGATCGGCCACGCGGAGAGTCTCGCGGCCGACCACGGCGGCCTCACCGACGACATCGCCGTCGTACACGTACGGATGACGAAGGAAGGTGCTCGTCGATGAGCTCGCAATCACGACGGACCCTCGGCAAGGGCCTGACGGTCCAGGCCTGGTTCAACGTGATCCTGGCAGTCCTGGTGGTTCTGATCTGTGCCGGTGGGGTGACTGCGGCCGTGTCGTTGAACCGGACCCAGACTGCCACCGACGACCTGATCGACCGGCTGTCGCCGGCCGACGCTGCGGCGTCCCAGCTCCGGGCCGCATTCCTCAATCAGGAGACCGGCGTTCGCGGTTACGCACTCAGCGGTGACGACGCGGCGCTCGAGCCGTACACCGCAGGCCTGCAGCTGCAGGAGGAGGCCACCGCGGAGCTACGCGGGCTCATCAGCCCGCGGTCCGATTTGATTGCGGACCTCGACGGCATCGAGCAGGGCGCTGCCGACTGGCACGCGGTCTTCGTCGAGCCGATCCTCGCCGTCACACCCGACACCGGGGGCCGCCCCCTGGACCCGGTCGTCTTCGATCGCGGCAAGAACGCCTTCGACGAGTTGCGTGCCGACCTCGGCGCGCTCGATCAGCACCTCGCCCAGGCCGGTGCCGACGCCCGGGAAACCCTCGCGCATGCGCGGACGATGCGTTCGATCGTCTTCTCCTCGTTGTTCTTCGTGCTGCTGGCGGCGTGTGTCGTCATCGCGGTGCTGATCCGCAAGGCGATCATCAACCCTCTGCGGCGGCTGTCGGCATCGTCGCGGCGTGTGGTGCAGGGCAACTTCGGGCAGCAGGTCGACGCGGGCAACGGGCCGGCCGACATCCGGGCTCTCGCCGAGGACATCGAGGGTATGCGGCGACGGATCGTCGCGGAACTCGAGATCGTGCGGGACCGGCAGTCCCGGCTCGAGGTGCAGACCGCCAAGCTCGACGCCCAGACGGTGGAGCTGCGACGCTCCAACGCCGAACTCGAACAGTTCGCCTATGTGACGTCGCACGATCTGCAGGAGCCCCTGCGCAAGGTCGCCTCCTTCTGTCAGCTTCTCGAGAAGCGGTACGGGGACGTGCTCGACGAGCGCGGTCTTCAGTACATCGACTTCGCGGTCGACGGCGCGAAGCGGATGCAGGTCCTGATCAACGACCTGCTCACGTTCTCCCGGGTCGGCCGGATGAGCGACGGCTTCGGCCCGGTGCCGCTGGACCACGCGGTCGACAAGGCGTTGTCGAATCTGGCGGCCTCTGTCGACGAATCGGGTGTGCGGATCGACCGGCCGGACCGGCTGCCCGACGTCGAGGGCGATTCGACGTTGCTGACGATGCTGTGGCAGAACCTGATCGGCAACGCAATCAAGTTTGCGCGCCCCGACACGGCACCCGAGATCTCGATCAGTGTCGAGCACCGGCCCGACGGCATGTGGCTGGTGAGCGTGCAGGACAACGGGATCGGAATCGGCGAACAGTTCGCCGACAAGATCTTCGTCATCTTCCAGCGCCTGCACGCCCGCGACGAGTACACAGGTACCGGGATCGGGCTCGCGCTGTGCAAGAAGATCGTCGAGTACCACGGCGGACAGATCTGGCTCGACACGACCTACACCGGCGGGGCCCGGTTCGAGTTCACGTTGCCCGTGACAGGTGAAGCAGACAGGGGTGCCGGCGCCGGCGCCGACACCAGAGAGGGAGCCCTCACATGAGCGCTGCAGGCAAGGCAATCGACGTCCTCCTCGTCGAGGACGATCCCGGCGACGAGCTGATGACGCGGGAAGCGTTCGAGTTCAACAAGGTCGGCAACAATCTGCACGTCGTCCGGGACGGCGAGCAGGCGCTGGACTTCCTCTACCGGCGCGGGGAGTACGCGGACGCGATCCGGCCCGACCTGATCCTGCTCGACCTCAACCTGCCCAAGTACGACGGGCGCCAGGTCCTCGAGACGATCAAGTCCGATCAGGACCTGGCCGACATCCCCGTGGTGATCCTGACGACGTCGGGCGCCGAGGAGGACATCGTGCGCAGTTACAAGCTGCACGCCAACGCGTACGTCACCAAGCCCGTGGATCTGGATCAGTTCATCGCTGCCGTTCGGCAGATCGACGACTTCTGGGTGCAGGTGGTCCGTCTCCCCGGACGGCGCTGAGCCCGCTGTTCGGTTCCGTGGCGGTCATGCCGCGGTAAGAGTCGTCCACTGCAACCGGACCCGCGTCCCGTTGCGGCTGCCGACTACTTCGGTGCGGTCGCTGCACGCGTTCATCAACTGCAGACCTCGTCCCCGCTTGGCGTGCGGATCCGTGCCGGCGCTCTTCCACGTCCCGTGGTCGGTGACCGTGACGGTGAGGACTCCGTCGCGTCCGTGGGTCGCGTGCAGGTCGAATGTTCCTGCGCCGCCGGGCGGGTAGGCGTGTTCGACGCTGTTCGCCATCGCCTCGTAGCCGGCCAGCACCGCGTCCTGCGCCTGGATCGCGGATAGGCCGAGACCGCGCATGTACGACGACAGGCTGGCGCGGGCCGGTGCCAGCTCGGCAGGGACGGCGCGGATGCCCGTCAGCGACAGGCCGCCGTCGGTCGGGCGCTGTCTCGGCGGCCGTGACATGGCTTCTCTCCCCAGCTCGATACGGTGACGCGATCCCCAGTCACATACCCCGCACGCCCGATGGATATACCTACTGGGATCATCGCGGTGTGTTCCCGAAGCGGATTCGAACGTTGGTCGCAACCGTGGTGTGTCGGTGTCGTGTGTTCGCCGGGCGGGCGTCGTCGCTGTTCGGACGATCCAGTCTCGCGCTGACGGGGCGCCGGGAGCAGTTCGATCCGGCACATCCCTGGTTCCTCAGCAGCGACGAACGAGGCAACAGCGACACCCGGATCCGGGATTGGACCGACGGCAACGACATCACGCCGCTGATCCACGGCAAGGTCTACTTCGCGGCGTTGGCCGAGGCGTTGGCCCGCGCCGGAGCGAACGACCTCGTGCTGTTCACGGATTGGCGCGGTGATGCCGATCAACAGCTCGTCGACGGCGTGACGGTGGCCGACGCGTTCGCCGGCGCGGCCCGTCGGGGAGCGACAGTCAAGGGCATGATGTGGCGCTCGCACATCGAGACGCTGGGCTTCCCCGGACGCCGCAACCGCAGACTCGCGGAGGCTCTCGAGGCCGCGGGCGGCGAGGTGATCCTCGATCAGCGGGTACCCGCACTCGGCAGCCATCATCAGAAGTTCGTCGTGGTGCGTTACGCCGACCCGTCCATCGCAGACGTCGCATTCGTCGGCGGTATCGATCTCGCACGCGCCCGGCGCGACGACGCCGACCACTTCGGTGATCCGCGCAGCCGGCCGTTCCCGCCCGAATACGGTGAGACCCCGGCCTGGCACGACGCGCAGTTGCAGATTCGCGGCCCCGCCGTCCGCGACGTCGAGGACGTGTTCCGGGAGCGGTGGGAAGACCCGTCGGCCCTGTCCCGGCTGCCGTGGCACGCCTTGCCGGACATTCTGCGGGGCCTGACTCGATCTCCGTCCGAACTGCCCTCTCCCACACCACCACCCGCGGCCTGCGGTACGTGTTCGGTGCAATTGCTGCGAACCTACCCGCGGCGCCGGCCTGCGTACCCCTTTGCGCGGGAAGGGGAACGGAGTGCTGCCAAGGCCTACGCAAAGGTCCTGCATCGAGCGAGAACCCTGGTGTACGTCGAGGATCAGTACCTGTGGTCGGTGGACGTCGCGCGTGTGTTCGCGGAAGCGCTACGCCGCGAACCCCGGCTGCGACTGGTCGCGGTCGTGCCGAAGTACCTCGACGACGACAGTCCGATCACCATCCCGTCCGCGCTGCTCGGTCATTCGTCGGCGCTGGAGACGATCCGCGACGCCGGTGGCGATCGGGTGCTGGTGCTCGACCTCGAGAATGATCGCGGCATTCCCGTGTACGTGCACTCGAAGGTGTGTGTCGTCGACGACACGTGGGCGGCTGTCGGCAGCGACAACTTCAATCGGCGTTCCTGGACCCATGATTCGGAGTTGACCGCCGCGGTGGTGGACACCGAACGCGATGTTCGTGCGCCGGTCGACCCTGCCGGGTTGGGCGACGGGGCTCGCCGCTTCGCGCGCGACCTACGACTCGAACTGGCCCGGGAACACCTCGGGAGGCGTGACGGTGACGACGCCGACCTGATCGACCCGGAGCGCTTCTTCGATGCGGTCAGAAGCAGTGTCGACGAGTTGGACCGGTGGCACGAGGCTCCCTCGGCCGGTACCAGGCCGGCGGGTCGGTTGCGGCGACACCACATCGACGTGCCGCCGCTGTGGCAGCAGCGCGCCGCCGCCCTCGTCTATCGACTCGTCGTCGACCCCGATGGCAGGCCCTTCCGCATGCGGTTGCGACGCGCCTACTGAGCCCGTCTCACTCGCCCAGGTTCGTGCGGATCCGGGTGAGGATCTTCGACAGCAGTCGGGAGATCTGGACCTGCGAGACGCCGATCTCACGCGCGATCTCGGTCTGGGTCTTCTCCTCGAAGAAGCGCATCACGACGATGCGCTTCTCGCGCGGCTCGAGCTGGTCGATGACGGGCTTCAACGCGAGCTGGAGTTCGGTCTGCTCGAGTTCCGCGTCGTCGGTCGCGAGGGTGTCTGCGAGGGTCGCGCTCTCACCGTCCCGGCCGACGGGGCTGTCGAGCGAATGCGTCTGGTACGCACCGGCGGCGGCGATCGCCTCGATGACCGAGTCCGGGTCGGTGCCGAGTTCGACGGCCAGTTCGGTTGCGGTGGGGGAGCGTCCGAGGCGCTGTGACAGTGTCTCGGTGGCCTTGCCGACGTCGAGCGTCAGATCCTTGACTCGGCGCGGAACCCGCGCCGCCCACACATGATCGCGGAAGTAGCGTCGGACCTCGCCCATGATGGTCGGGATCGCGTAGGCGGCGAAGTTCCCCTGCGCGGGGTCGAAACGGTCGACGGCGTTGATGAGCCCGACACAGGCGACCTGGTAGAGGTCGTCCATCTCCTCGCCGCGGCTGGCGAATCGTCGAGCGATGTTGCGCGCCAGAGGAAGTGATTGTGCGACGATCCGGTCGCGGAGCGCGTTGCCCCGGTCGTCACCGGGGTCGCACTCCGCCAGCTCGGCGAAGAGCTCGGCCACCCCGTCGAGGTCGCCCGAGGACTGCGACGACGGGGTGTCGGCCTGAGCAACCACCCGTCACACCAGCTTTCGGGTGCAGATCGTGACGGTCGATTCGGTGGTGTGGCCGGAGGCGTCGGGCTGCTGGTCGATCGCGATCGAATCGGCCAGTGCACTGAGGATGCGCCACTCGAGGCTGCCGCGTTCGGGGTACCACTCGGCGACCGTGAACGCGGTCAGCACGATGCGGAACGTGTCGTCCACCGTGGTGTACCGACAGGTCACCTCGGTGTCCGGGGCGGCGGAAGAGATCAGCAGGGTGCAGATCTGGTCGACGGCCAACTTGAGATCGGCCGACTGGTCGAGCGTGCAGTTGTTGCGCATCGCCACGACCTCGGTCAGCATCCGCAGGATGGGGAGCTGGTCGTGCCGTGCAGCCACGGACACCGTGACGGCGGGAGCGGTGTCGCTCTGTCGTTGGGAGACTTCGGGAGTGGGGTCGGTCTGCATCGTGTTCTAGCCACCCTGTTCGTCGTACGGCGCGGCGCTGCTCGGAGCGCCGAGCCACTGGAGGTGTACCCGCGTCCCGGTGTCACCGGAGACGACCTCGGATCGGTCGGCGCACGCGCGGACCAATTGCAGACCGCGGCCCCGACGCGACGCGGGATCCGGTCCGCCGGTCTTCCATTCGCCACGATCGGTGATCGTCACCGTGAGGGTTCCGGTGCGGTCGCACGTCGCCGACAGGTCGAAGGTGCCGTCGGTTCCGCTGGGGTATGCGTGCTCGACGGTATTCGCCATCGCCTCGTAGCAGGCCAACAGCACGTCGTAAGCCCGGTCGTCGGGAAACCTGTTCTGCCGCAGGAATTCTGCGAGCGCGTTGCGAGCGGGGGCGAGCACTGCCGGTTCGGCGCGGAGTTCGATCAGCGACAACCTGTCGTCGCCCCGCGTCGCGTCGGCGACCGGTTCCTGTGCCGGGGAGGCCGGCATCACCGTTCTGTCGGCCACGAGGATCACACCGTCGACAGGGCCGCTTCGACGGACGGATGCACCTCGAGCACCTCGGTCAGTCCGGTCAGCTCGAGTGGTCGGATCGTGGTGGGGCCGTGGGCTACCACGATGAACCTGTTGCCGTCGGGGACGTCGTCGCTGCACCGGACCAGCACGGCCAGGCCGGCCGACGCGAGGAACGTCACGCCGGACAGGTCCGCGATCAGTACCGAGCCGTCCAGACGCGACACGGCGTCGTCGAGCGCGTCCTCGAACATCTGCGCGGTGAGGACATCGATCTCGCCGCGGGCACGCAGGACGACGACGCCCTCGATCAGTTCGACGTCGAGCGACAGGGCGGGTTCGGCGGCAGATCCGGACATCTCCATGGGTGTGAATATACGGTCGGTGCTCACTCGGCGGGCCCTACGCCCGTGCCGCCGACAGCACCGACAACGGGGTCGGGGAGGTGCGGACTGTGCGATCACTGCGCGCGCCGAAGTACGGCACGCCGCACCACGAGTAGACGCTCTTGACGCAGGTGACGCGAACGGCGGTCCTCGAGAACAACGACATGAGTGGAACTCCCGGTGAGAGATTTCGATGCGATCTCCAGGTCTGTACCCACACTCCCGACGGCCTATACCTCCGAATTCGAAATACCTGGTCGATCGGTGTCCGTCCGGCCGATTCGGAAGATTTCGGTGACGTGTGTGACATCGGAGGTATAGCCGCCGTCGTCCTGGGGTAAGAGCGGAGAAGTGCGTTGTCGGCAGCTGCCGTCGGCGGAGAAGTTGTCGGGAAAGGACCTCAGCATGGGATGGCTGGACACGCCGGATCAGCGCTACACCGATGCCGTCACGGTGCTGGCTGCGGCGACCCACCGTCCCGTCCGTGTCGTCCTGCACCAGGGCCGCCACGTGGTCCGGGTGGACTTCGAGTTCGGGCGGTACCTTCTCGCGAGGAACGACGACACCGGCGTCACCACCGATCCCGACGCCAGCGGACGGTGGACCGTGACCGTCCACGACGAGCTGGACCCGTCGGCGGGCGTGCTCGCCGAGGCCACGGACGAGTGGTTGGTCGACGCGCTCGACCTCGTGTTCGACGCAGTTCGGGCGACGCCCCGACCGCATCGCACATGCTCCGCGGTGGTCCTGCCCTCTGCCGGCGCCGCTCGAGGGGCGCAAATCTTCGCGGTGCCGGATCGCTGCACGATGTAGCCACTTTTGGACGAATGTCCGTTATGTTCTGGTGCGGTGGCTGCTTCCCCGTGGCTGCTGCGCGCCCCGGGGAGGGTGCGGACTGCACCCCGGAAGGCGCACTTCTCATGATCATCCTCGACCGATCGCACCCGCCGACGCGCCGCGCTCGACTGTTCGCGAGTGTCGGCGCGGCCGCGGTCGCGGTCACGACCCTCTTCACTGCGGCCGGCCCGGCATCGGCGGACACCGTCACCGCGACCGTCCCGGTCGGCTCGGAACCGATCGCGGTGGCGATCACCCCGGACGGCGCCCACGCCTACGTCGCCAACCAGATGAGCGACTCGGTGTCGGTGATCGAGACCGCCACGAACACCGTCGTCGGCGACCCCATCACGGTCGGCAAGAATCCGTCCGGGGTGGCGATCACGCCGGACGGGTCCCGTGTCTACGTCACCAACTGGGGCGGCGGCACGGTGTCGGTGATCGAGACCGCGACCGATACCGTCGTCGGCGACCCGATCACGGTCGGCAAGAATCCGTCCGGGGTGGCGATCGCCCCGGACGGCTCCCGCGTCTACGTCGCCAACCGGGGCAGCGACTCGGTGTCGGTGATCGAGACCGCGACCGACACTGTCGTCGGCGCACCAGTGAGGGTCGGCGTGAATCCGGTCGGGGTGGCGATCACCCGGGACGGGTCCCGCGTCTATGTCACCAACGTCGGCAGCGACTCGGTGTCGGTGATCGACACCGTCACGAACACGGTCGCCGGGACCGCGGCGGTCGGCTCGGTGCCGATCGGGGTGGCGATCGCCCCGGACGGGTCCCGCGTCTACGTCACCAACCACGGCAGCGGCTCGGTGTCGGTGATCGACACCGCCACGAACACCGTCGTCGGCGCACCCGTGACGGTCGGCTCGGAACCGATCGCGGTGGCGATCACCCCGGACGGCGCCCGCGCCTACGTCACCAACCACGACAGCGACTCGGTGTCGGTGATCGACACCGCCACGAACACGGTCGGCGCACCCGTGACGGTCGGCTCGCAGCCGGAAGAGTTGGCGATCACCCCGGACGGCGCTCACGCCTACATCACCAACTGGGGTAGCGACTCGGTGTCGGTGATCGCGATCGGAACGAACGCGCCGACCCTCACCGGAGCCCCTGCCGCGGGGGCCGTGGGCCAGTCCTACACCTACGCCTTCACCGTCACCGGCAAACCTGCCCCCACGGTGACTGCCGCCGGTGTCCTGCCCGACGGCCTCACCCTTTCGACGGGTGGGGTGCTGTCCGGAACCCCCACCACCGCTGGGCGATTCGAGTTCACCCTCACCGCGTCGAACGGCATCGGCAATGACGCGGTCCTCCCGGTGATCCTCGAGGTCACCCCACCCGCAACCGGTTCCCTCGGATCGCTCGGCAGCCTCGGCTCGCTGACCTGGACCTCCTGACCCGCCAAGGGCACCAGAGCGGCCCGGTGGCCGCCCACCCCTTCGACCGGTGCGATCCCGTTCACGATCGTGCGATGAGTTTTCGACCCGACTCGGGTCTGTACTCATGGCGCGGGATTCGCTCGGCCACGGGGAGACGAGGGGGCCATCGGGATGTCGGGCTGCGTGAGAGTCATCGAGGAACAGACGACGCCGTGCCGCACCGGCGACCCTGAGCTGTGGTTCTCACCCGTCCCCGCCGACCTCGAACGCGCCAAACGGCAGTGCGGCGGGTGCCCGATCCGGTCGCGCTGTCTGGCCGAGGCGCTGGAACGGGCCGAGCCGTGGGGCGTGTGGGGTGGCGAGATCCTGCACCGCGGCGTCGTCGTCGCCCGGAAGCGTCTGAGGGGGCGGCCCCGCTCGACGGCGGGGTCCTGCCGGGCGGTGGTGTCCTAGCGATACGCCCCGGGCGTCGCGCCGGTCCACCGTTTGAACGCGCGCCGGAAGGCGCTCGCCTCGGAGAACCCCAGTCGGGCGGACAGTTCGTCCACCGGTTCGCCCCGGCGGAGTGCGGCGACGGCGGCGTCGCGCAGCACCTCCTCGCGGAGCGCATTGAGCGAGGTGCCCTCCTGTCGCAGCAGTCGGCGCAGGTGCGGCACGCTGATCGAGAGCATCTCGGCGATCTCGTCGGCGGTGCAGGTGCGTCCGCGCGCGCCCATCTCGAGCACCCGGCGCACCTGGGCCGCGGCGGTGCTGTCGTAATCACGTTCGGAGAGAAGAAGATTCGGAGACTCGCGCAGGTACTCGGCGAGGGTGCCCTCGTTCTGGATGATCGGTGCCCGCAGGATCGCGTTGTCGAACTCGAGCGTCGCCACGCTCGCCCCGAAGGTGACCGGGACACCGAAGATGGCGTCGTAGTGCTTGGCGAACCGGGCCTCGGGCTCCGGGTACGGGATGAGCACCGCCTGCAGTCTGACCCGGCGGCCCACCAGCCAGGCGGCGAAGCGGTGCAACAGGATCAGCTCGAAATCGGTGACCAGACGGAACGCCTCGTCGACGAACTCGGGGGAGTAGGCGTCGTCGCGGACGTCGACCCGCACCTCGAGCCGTGTCGACCGCTCGCCTTGGATCAGCGTGAGCGGCGGCACCGGCAGCGCGCGGGTGACGTCGGCCATCCGCTCGAGCGCGCTGCCGAGATCCGGGCGATGGATCAGCGACAGGCAGATCAGCCGGAACGTCCCGCGCGGGACCGGGGACGCACCGATGCCGAACAGTTCGTCGTCGGTGAGCTGCCACGTGGCCTGCGTGAACGCGGTGACCTGCTCGGGGGTGAGCCGGGCGCGGGGATCGTCGAGCGACTCGACGTCGATGCCCGACGCCTCGAGCGTCGACGCCAGGTCCGCGCCGGCGGTCTCGGCCAGTCGCAGCGCCCGCTTGAGGAAGTCGGCGGGGACCGTCGCCAGGCTCACCCGGGCACCCCCAGTCGCCTCAGCCGGGACGCCGCCTCCGCGAGGATCTCGTCACGCTTGCAGAACGCGAAGCGCACCAGATGATTCCACTGCTCCGGGTGGTCGGTGAACACACTCACCGGCACCGCAGCCACCCCGACCTCCCGGGGCAGGCGCCGGCAGAACTCGATGCCGTCCCGCGTGCCGAACGCGGAGATGTCGGCGAGCAGGAAGTACGTGCCGCCGCCGGAGTAGACGTCGAACCCCGCGTCCCGCAGCGCCGTTGCGAGCAGATCCCGCTTGCCCTGCAACTCGTTTCGCATCTGCTGCACCCACGGCTGCTCGTGTTCGAGGGCGTGCGCGACGGCGGGCTGGAACGGGCCGCCCGCCACGAACGACATGAACTGCTTCGCGGCGCGGACGGCGTCGACCAGTTCCGCAGGGCCGCAAGCCCATCCGGTCTTCCATCCGGTGACGTTGAACGTCTTGGCCGCACTCGACACGGTGATCGTGCGCTCGTACATGCCGGGCAGCGCCGCGAGCGGGGTGTGGCTGAGGCCGTCGAACACCAGGTGCTCGTACACCTCGTCGCTGAGCACCAGCAGATCGTGTTCGCACGCCAGTTCGGCGACCGCCAGCAGTTCGGCCTCGGTGAACACCGTGCCGGTGGGGTTGTGCGGCGAGTTGACCACGAGCATCTTGGTGTTCGGGGTGATCGCGGCCCGCAGACCGTCGAGGTCCAGGGCGAACCGGTCACCGTCGCGTACCAGCGGTACCGTGCGCCGGACCGCGCCGGCCAGCGCGACGGCGGCGGCGTACGAGTCGTAGTACGGCTCGATCAGCACCACCTCCTCGCCGGGCTCGACCAGGCCGAGGATCGCCGCGCTGATCGCCTCGGTGGCGCCGACGGTGACCAGGACCTCCGAGTTGGGGTCGTGCGAGATCCCGTAGCGCAGCGCGCGATCGGTCACGATCGCCTGCCGCAGCACCGGCATGCCCGGCCCCGGCGGGTACTGGTTGAGGCCGTCCGCGATCGCCTGCCGCGCGACCTCGAGCATCGCCGCGGGACCGTCGGTGTCGGGAAAGCCCTGGCCCAGGTTGATCGCGTCGTGCTCGGTGGCCAGCGCCGTCATCTCGGCGAAGATCGTGGACGCGAACGGTTGCAGTCGCGAGACGGTGCGGGATCGTGGCGCTGCGGGCATTTGTCCAGCGTAGCGGCGTGGGCGCCGTCGTCCGAACCCGGCCGTGTCACGTTTGCGGGCGCTGTCTCGTCCACAGGGTGAACGGGCGCAAAACGGCGCCCCGACGAGCAGGAGGACCTCATGGCTCGCATTCACGCAGTGACACCGCAGGAGGCCGGTCCGTTGGTGAAGGCCGCCTACTGGTACGCCGGTCGCCGGTTCGGCGAGGTACCGGAACCGTTCGCGGTGCTGGCCAACCACCGCAGGCTGTTCACGGTGTCGGCGCGGCACGAGATGGGCGCGCAGAAGGCGTCGACGGTGCTGCCGCCGAACGTCCGCGACATCGCCGTCTACCGCGTCGCGTGGACCGTCGGATGCTCGTGGTGCGTCGACTTCGGCACCATGCTGCAGCGACTCGAGGGCCTCGACATCGACCGGCTGCAGCACATCGGCGACTACGACACCTCGCCGCTGTACAGCGACGACGAGCGGGCCGCGATCGCCTACGCGGACGCGATGACCGAGACACCCACGACCGCCACGGACGAACAAGTGACCGACCTCGAGCGGCGGTTCGGCCGCGACGGCGTCGTCGAGCTGACCTACCAGATCGCGCTGGAGAACATGCGCTCGCGGATGAACTCGGCGCTCGGCATCCACGACCAGGGCTTCAACTCGGGCGACGCGTGCCGGGTGCCGTGGGCGACGGAGGAGTCGGGGACGCAGGAGGAGCGGAAAGCCTGATCCCGCCGTGCTTCTCGGGGTTGGCGATGTCGTAGGCGGCCCACACCCGGCCGTCGCGGACGGTGAAGCCGGTGACCCGCCCCGGGAAGCCGGGGTGGGTGTCGTCGCCGGGGGAGCCGTGGCTGACGAAGCCGAGCTGGCCGTTGACCAGCGCCGGTTGCGCGGCGGCCAGGAACTCCTCGAGACCGTACTTGTGCGCCAGCCCGAGGAAGAACCGGGCGGTGTGGTCGGCGCCGGTGATGACGTTGACGGCGGTGCGGGTGGTGCCGTTCGCGTCGCCGATGGTGATCGCGTCCGGGTGCAGCGCGTCCAGGACGGCGTCCAGGTCGCCGCGGGCCATCGCGGCCATCAAACGAGTGACCGCCTCGGTGTGCTCGGCGTCCGGCACCGGCGGCGGGGCGTCGGCGACGGCGTGTCGGGCCCGGGACGCGAGCTGACGGGCGGAGGTGACACTCACCGACAGCACGCCGGCGATCTCCCCGAACGGCACCCCGAACCCGTCGTGCAGCACGAACGCCACCCGCTGGTCGGGGGTGAGGGTGTCGAGCACGATCAGCGCGGCCAGGCGGTTGTCCTCCTGCCGGACCACCGACTCCAGCGGGTCGGGCATCGCCGACGGCGTCAGGTCCGTGACGATCGGCTCGGGCAGCCACTGGCCGACGTAGCGCTCGCGGCGGGCCGTCGCCGAGCGCAGGCGGTCGAGGCAGAGGCGTCCGACGACGGTGGTGAGCCACGCCCGCAGGTCGTCGATCCGGTCGGCGTCGGCGCCCGCGAGACGCAGCCACGCCTCCTGCACGGCGTCCTCGGCGTCGCTGACGCTGCCGGTGAGGCGATACGCCGCCGACAGCAGGTGGCCGCGATGGGATTCGAACGAGTCCGCGAGAGTCGGAGCGCTCATGCCGCGATCCTACGACGCCCCCTCCCGCCCGGCCTCCCCTCGCGCTTTGCGCACTTATCGCGACTCCGGGCCCCCGGATCCCCGCGATAAGTGCGCAAAACGCGGGAGGGGAAGGGGCAGCGCCGGCCGGACATTTGTCCACTTTGTAACCCCGATCACATGAATGTGACCCCAGGTAACGGATAGCTGTAGCGTGTTGCCTGCGTAACAGTGGGGCGGTTCGGGTGATCTCGCCGACATTCTCTTCGGGGCGAGCATGGAGGACCGGCGGCGATGAACATGATCTCGAAGCTGGCGAAGGGCCAGATCGCGGCCTTTCTGATCCTGGCCGTCCTGAGCATCGTCTTCGTCGGCGGCAAGTATGCCCGCATCGACAACCTCCTCGGCTTCGGGCAGTACTCGGTGTTCGTCGACCTGCCGACCTCGGGCGGCATCTTCACCAACGCCGAGGTCACCTACCGGGGTGTTCCGGTGGGGCGGGTGGGGGACCTGCAGCTCACCGCCGACGGCGTCCGCGTGGAACTGCGCCTCGACGACGGCGGCCCGCAGGTGCCGGCGTCCGCGGCGGCCATCGTCGCGAACCGGTCGGCGATCGGCGAGCAGTACGTCGACCTGCAGCCCACCGCCGACGACGGGCCGTACCTGGCGGAGGGGTCGGTCATCGACCGGAAGAACACGGCCGTCCCGACCCCGGTCGAGGACCTCGTGGCCTCGGTGGACGCGTTCGCCCGGTCCGTGCCCGCCGACGGGCTGCACACCGTCGCGACCGAACTCGGCAGGGCCTTCGACGGGCAGGGCGACAACCTGCAGACCGTCGTCGACTCGCTCAATGCCTTCACTCGCGAGGCGGCCGCCGCGCTGCCGCAAACCCTGGACCTGATCGGCGACGGTCGCACCGTGCTCGACAGCCAGGCCGACCAGGCGTCGTCGATCCGCTCGTTCAGCACCGACCTCGACGCGCTCGCCGCCCAGCTGCGGTCCAGCGACCCGGACGTCCGCAAGCTGATCGGCACGGGCGCGGCGGCGAGCGACCAGGTGGGTGCGCTGGTCCGGGAGAGCGGCGCCGACCTCACCGAGGTGCTGGCGAACACGCAGCAGGTCACGTCGCTGGCGCCCGGCCGTGAGCCCTACCTGCGCTCGATGCTGCAACTGCTGCCCGCGTTGCCGGTGGCGGCCCGGGCCGTCGCGCCCGGCGACGGCACCATCCACTTCGGGATCATCCTCGAGACCAACAATCCGCCCGCGTGCACGATCGGCTACGAGAGCACGCACGAGATCCTGGCCGAGATGAAGCGACGCGACCCCGACTTCGACGACACCCGCGACGACTTCCCGTTCGCGTCCGACGTCCGGTGCCTCGCGCCGCAGGGCAGCGTCACCGGTGTGCGCAGTGCCGAGCGTGCGGCGCTGGCCGATCCGAGCGTCGCGCAGCCGTGGGACGGCAAGCCGAAGGTGGCCCCGGATGCGTTGAACCTCAACCCGATTGCGACGCAACTCGCGGCGGTGATGGGGCTGCTTCCGGTGCGTTGATCATCGAAGTTGCTGCACTTCAGTTCAATTGACGTTCATCCGAAAAACGTTCAGCGTTCAACAGGTTCGGTGGCCCGGAACGCGTTCAAGCGAACGCGACACAGTGGTCAATGTCGATCGGTCTGCCGACACGGCTGCGAAATCGACCGAAGTGCGAGAGACTGAGCTGACCCCCTGAAGGAGGTCACCTCTATGGAACTCCGAACCAACGGGTCCTTTCCCCGGCCGATGACCGGCGCTGTCCGGCCGAACATGTTGCAAGACTTGGAATTCGACAGATCCAATTCCGTCGGGACGGCGCTGTGGTGGGTCGCCCTGCTGATCATGGTCGCGGCCGTGCCGGCCCTCGCGACAGTGGTGCTGATGGGGTCCGTCACCCTCGCCCTCACGATCGCGCTCGTCGCGGTCGGTGGCGTCGGCCTTGCGGCCCTGATGATCTGACACCCCGGCCCCAGGGGAGTGGGACCGGGGTGAATCCCGTCGTTGTAATTCGCTGTGCGTCAGCGCAGTTCGTCGGGCAGATCCGCCGGATCGAGCAGCACGAACTGACCTTCCGATCCGCGCACCTTCTCCGACTTCGCGATGCTCTTGTTCAGCAGTTTCCACTCGGCGTCGCCGATCGCGGCCGACGCCTTGGTGAGCACCTTGCTGTCGCGGGTGCCCCAGGAGACCGGCATGAAGCTGACCATCTGCCACGTCTCGCCGTCGGAGCGCGAACCCCGGTCACCGAGCACCGACACCGACGGCAGCTTCGCGCCCACCGCGTAGGCCTTGCCGGGCAGCGTGCGCACGGTGCGGGCGGCCAGCGCGTAGTGCGGCCTGGTCGCTCCGGGCTTGGCGATGTCGACCAGCGACAGCAGCGTGTAGCCGCGCGGATGCACCTCGGACACCACCGCCGGCACCAGGTCGCCCTTCGCGTACAGGTCCTCGATGCTGCCCACCTTGCGGGGCGTCCACACGACCATGAACAGCGAGGTCAGCGCGCAGATCGCCAGCACCACGCCGAGGATGTACGACCACGGATGGGCCAGCACGAACATCCAGGCCGCGCCGGCGCCGAGGAGGACCGCCATCAGCGCGGCCGACCACTGCAGCCGCCGCAGGTCGCCGAGGGTCTCGTTGACGGCCTTGGCGTGAAGTTTGTCGACCGGGAACTCGAAGCGTCGCACGGGTGAGGGGTCCTATCCGATGGCCGGGCCGAGCAGGTCGTCGGCGTCCGTGATCCGGTACGCGTAGCCCTGTTCGGCGAGGAAGCGTTGACGGTGGGCGGCGTACTCGGCGTCGAGCGTGTCCCGAGCGACCACCGAGTAGAAGTGTGCCTGACCGCCGTCGTGCTTGGGACGCAGGAGTCGGCCCAGACGCTGCGCCTCCTCCTGCCGGGAGCCGAAGGTGCCGGACACCTGGACCGCCACCGACGCCTCGGGCAGGTCGATCGAGAAGTTCGCGACCTTGCTGACCACGAGGGTCTGGATCTCGCCGTTGCGGAACTGGTCGAAGAGCAGCTCACGTTCCTTGTTTCGCGTGGAACCCTGGATGACGGGGGCGCCCAGTTCCTCGCCGAGTTCCTCGAGCTGGTCCAGGTAGGCGCCGATCACCAGCGTCGGCGCGCCGGGGTGCTTGTCCAGGATCGACTTCACCACGGCGTGCTTGGTCCGGGCCGTCGAGCACAGCTTGTAGCGCTCCTCCGGTTCGGCCGTCGCGTACGCCATCCGCTCGGCGTCGGTGAGCGTCACCCGCACCTCGACGCAGTCGGCGGGCGCGATCCAGCCCTGCGCCTCGATGTCCTTCCACGGCGCGTCGTAGCGCTTGGGGCCGATCAGCGAGAACACGTCGCCCTCGCGGCCGTCCTCGCGGACCAGCGTGGCGGTGAGCCCGAGGCGGCGGCGGGACTGCAGGTCGGCGGTCATCCGGAACACCGGCGCGGGCAGCAGGTGCACCTCGTCGTAGATCACCAGGCCCCAGTCGCGGGAGTCGAACAGCTCGAGGTGCTTGTACTCGCCCTTCGACTTGCGGGTGATCACCTGATAGGTGGCGATGGTGACCGGGCGGATCTCCTTCTTCTCGCCCGAGTACTCGCCGATCTCCTCCTCGGTGAGCGACGTGCGCGCGATCAGCTCGCGCTTCCACTGCCGTCCGGCGACGGTGTTGGTGACCAGGATCAGCGTCGTCGCCTTGGCCTTCGCCATCGCGGCCGCGCCGACCATCGTCTTACCGGCGCCGCAGGGCAGCACGACGACGCCGGACCCGCCGGCCCAGAACGAGTCGGCCGCCATCTCCTGGTAGTCGCGCAGGTGCCAGTGGCCCTCCTCGAACGCGAGGTCGATCGGGTGCGCCTCGCCGTCGACGTAGCCGGCGAGGTCCTCGGCCGGCCAGCCGATCTTGAGCAGCATCTGCTTGAGGTGTCCGCGCTCGCTGGGGTGCACGATCACGGTGTCGTCGTCGACCTTGGCGCCGAGCATGGGGGCGATCTTCTTGTGCCGCATCACCTCGGTGAGCACCGCGCGGTCCAGGCTGACCAGCGTCAACCCGTGCACCGGGCTCTTCACCAGCTGCAGGCGGCCGTAGCGGGCCATCGTGTCGACGATGTCGACCAGCAGCGGCTGCGGCACCGCGAACCGGGAGAACGAGACCAGCGCGTCGACGACCTGCTCGGCGTCGTGCCCGGCCGCGCGCGCGTTCCACAGCGCGAGCGGGGTGATCCGGTAGGTGTGCACGTGCTCGGGGGCGCGCTCCAGTTCCGCGAACGGTGCGATCGCCTGCCGTGCGTCGTTCGCGCGCTCGTGGTCGACCTCGAGCAACAGGGTCTTGTCGGACTGGACGATCAGCGGGCCGTCGGTCACGTGCGCCTCCTAGCAGCGGAACGGTAACCAGACCATTGTCCAGACGTCGGCGTCGTCCCGCCATGTGGCGCCCCCTTACGCGGGCCGCCCTACCGGTAGGTAGGCTGAGGAAATGCGCACGAACACGAATCTCGCGGTCGAGGTGACCGCTCTGACGAAGTCCTACGGCGACCGGCGGGTGCTCGACGATGTCTCGCTGTCGGTGCGCCGGGGGAGCCGGACGCTCGTGCTCGGGCCCAACGGCGCCGGGAAGTCCACCCTGCTCGAGGTCATCTGCACACTGCGGACGCCGACGTCGGGCACCGTCCGGGTAGACGGCCTCGACGCCGCCGTCCACGGCCGGGACGTGCGCCGCCTGATTGGGCTGACCCCGCAGTCGAACGCCCTCGATCCCATGGCCACCCCGGTCGAGGTCCTCGACTTCCAGGCCGCGGCGCTGGGCGCGGGCCGGGCCGCGGCGCGGACCCGCACCCGCGAACTGGTGGAACTGTTCGGCCTCGGCGAGCACCGGAACACCCGCATCGACAAGCTGTCCGGCGGCACCCGCCGCAAGGTCGACCTGGCCGTCGCGCTGGTCGGGGAGCCGCCCGTCGTCATCCTCGACGAACCGACCACGGGCCTCGACCCGCTGAGCCGGATGGAGTTCTGGGACGAGCTGAAGCGACTCAACGACGACGGCCGGACGCTGCTGATCTCGACGCAGGATCTGCACGAGGCCGAGGTGCTCGCCACCGACATCGTGGTGCTGCGGGCCGGTCGGGTCGCGGCCCACGACGCGCCGGACACCCTCAAACGCCGGGTCGGCGACCGCACCCTGACGCTGGGCCTGGCGGACGCGGCGGCCGCAGACCGGCTGGTCGCCGGCACCCGCGCCGGATTCCACGCCGTGCCCGACGCGTCCGGCACCGTCCGGCTGGCGCTGCCCCGCGAGTCGGCGGCGCTCGAGGCGGCCCTGCGTGAGATCGGCGCCGTCGCACGCGACGTCGAGGAGATCCGGCTCACCGAGCCGTCCCTCGACGACGTCTTCGTCGCCCTGGCCACCGCCTGACCCGGCCACCCCGACATGGAAAGGAATCCCGCCGTGACCACACGAACCCTGACCGCCACGCCCCGCCCGACCCCAACCCGCCCGACCTCGTCCCGGACGCCCGCGCTCGCCGTCACCGTCGCCGCGATGCGCCGATCGACCCGCACGGTGTTGCGGTCGCCGGCACTGCTGCTCAGCCCGCTCGCGCAGTCGCTGTTCTTCCTGCTCGTCTACAACGGGCAGCTCGGCAACGTCGGTGCGTCCTACCTGTCCGGCGGCAGTTTCATCGCCTTCATCCTGCCGCTGATCCTGCTGACCGCCGTCGCCACCGGCGCCGGGTCGGCGGGCACCCTCGTGTTCCGGGACGCCACCAGCGGCTATCTCGACCGGCTCCGCATGGCGCACGGCACCACCACGCCGTTCCTCGTCGGGGCGCTCGTCGCGACCCTCCTCGGGATGACACTGCTGCTGGTCGCCACGGTCGGCGGCGCGGTGCTGTTCGGCTACCGGCCGACCACCTGGGCGGGCACCGCCGGCATGCTCGCAGTGCTGCTGGTCCTGGGCGTCGCCGTCGCGCTCGTCAGCATCGCGGTCGCGCTGCGGGCGGCGTCCGAGTCGACGGTGAACGTCGTGACGCTGGTCGTGTTCGGCCTGTCGTTCTTCACCGGCGTCTTCGCGCCCGTCGACAAACTCTCCGGATGGATGGGTGCGGTCGCCACCGTCAATCCGCTCACCTACGTCGTCGACGTCGCGCGTCAACTCGAGAGCGGCAGTGCGCTCGACGCGGCACCGGTCGCCGCCGTCGTCCTCGTTACGCTCGTCGCGGCCGGGCTGACCGCCTGTGCCGTCGCGCTCGACCACGCACGGAGGAACCGATGACCGCTGGGGCAGACACCCGGACGCAGATCATGGACGCGTTCGGCGACCAGCTGTCGGCCACGGGCTATCCGGGCATCTCGCTCGTCGAGGTGGCCCGCACGGTCGGGATCCGGAAACCGTCGATCTACCACCACTTTCCGGGTGGCAAGGAGGACCTGTACGCCGCGGTCGCGGTGCGCTACATCGACACGCTGCACGACGGGATCGGGCAGGCGCTCGTGCACGGCGGCACGCTCGAGGAGCGGCTGGTCGCGTTGGCGACGGCCGCCGCCGAGCACGGTGGGGCGACGATCTCGTTCGAGCAGCGGGTCTACGACGCGCTCGATCACGTCGGTGCCGAGACGAAGGATCGCATCTCGCGGCTGTACGTGGCCGAGATCCTCGACCCTGTCGCGGCGCTGTTCGCGGCCGCGGTCGCCGAGGGAGACATCGCGGGCGATCCGCAGTTCCTGATGAACGCGTTCCTCCACCTGGTGCGTGCCGGCGATCTGGCGTCCGCGCCGGACGACATGCGCCGGATCGTCGCGCTGTTCCTCGACGGCGCCCGCCCGCGATGATCGTGAAGGATTTCCGTCGGTAGCCGACGGAAATCCTTCACGATCGGGTCAGCGTTCGGCGGTGAGCGTTTTTCTTGTCTCCATCACCTGCACCAGCGCCTCGGAAATTCCGGCGCGATATCCGGCGTCCCGTTCGGAGCGGACTTCGGTGGTGTCGAGTTCGTTTTCCAGTCGCGTCTGAATTCTGTCCAGGGCGAGCAGGGTCCGCTTCACGTCAGGATCCTCTTTTTTCGGCGTCGGCAAATTTGTGAAAACCAGAATTTTGTGCACGTTCGTCGAGGACGAACAATTTCGCCGACGCGATCGCGGACCGGAAGCCGGTCGGGCGGGGTTGCCCGGGGGCGTCGTCGCCCAGCAGCAGGTCCAGTTTCCGGTGCAGGTGGTCCAGGACGTCCGGCGCGTCGGGCGCCGGGGCCTCGCGGGTCATGGCGAGATCCGTCAGTGGCGCTTCCGCTTTTTGATCAACTCACCGGCATCAGCGGCGCGCTCGCGCTTTTCCGCCCGCTTTTCCTTGATGGACTGTCCGGACTTTTTCAGACTCTTACCGGGTTTTCGGTCTGCCATTGTCGCTCCTGAATTCGAAGTGGCAATCACTTGACCGAGACCATAGCCGTTTTCCAGGAAAAAGCCAGTCGTGCAGTTCGGGGCTCTACGAGTGGTCATGTGGGCGGCGTGGCCCGCATGACCACTCGTAGCGGAGTCGACGGGTCAGGAGGTCCAATTCAGGGAACCGAGGCTCCCGATCGATCCCGTGGCGCTCGGCTCCGGGTCGGTGACCTGAAGGACGACCGACAGGTCCGCGGGGTCACCGATGCCGTTGGACACGGTCACGGTGAAGCCGAACTGCCCGGCGGCGGTGGGCGTGCCCGACAGGATCCCGTCCGAGGACAGCGTCAGCCCGTCGGGCAACTCGCCGGCGGATACGGCCGCGGTGGGGGCGGGGGTGCCGGTGACGGTGAACACGTGGGTGTAGGGCCGGCCGGTGACGGCGGCCGGGGCGGTGCCGGTGATCGAAGGGGCCTGCCCCGGCGGCGTCACGAGGGCGAGTGAATGGGAGGCGCCGGCGGCGACGGCGGCGTAGGACTGCCACGCGGGCAACGTCGGCACGTCGATCTGCCCGTCGCCGTTGTATCCCCAGGCGACGATCTGCCCGGCGGAGGTCAGCGCCAGCGAGTGGTAGTAGCCGGCGGCGATCGCGGTGTAGGTCTGCCCGGACGGCGGCGGCAGCGCGTCGGTCTGGCCGTCGCTGTTCGATCCCCAGGCGACGACCTGTCCGGCGGAGGTCAGCGCCAGCGAGTGACCACGGCCCGCGGCGACGGCGGTGTACGTCTGCCCGGTCGGCAGCGCGGGCACATCGAGCTTCTCGTAGTCGCTGTCGCCCCAGCCGACGATCTGTCCGGCGGAGGTCAGCGCCAGCGCATGGTGTTCACCGCCGGCGACGGCGGTGAATGTCTGTCCCGCAGGCGGTTCGGGGACGTCGGCCTGCCCGAAGCCGTTGGATCCCCACGCGACGATCTGCCCGGCGGAGGTCAGCGCCAGCGAATAGTTGAAGCCGGCGGAGACCGCGGTGTAGGTCTGCCCGGCAGGCGCCGCAGGGACCTCGGTCTGCCCGTCCCGGTTGTCGCCCCAGGCGACGACCCGTCCGGCCGAAGTCAGTGCGAGCGAATGGGCTTCACCGGCCGAGACGGCGGTGTAGGTCTGGCCGGTGGGCGGGACCGGAACCTGGCTCTGTCCGTACCGGTCGGCACCCCAGGCGACGATCTGCCCGTCGGAGGTCAGCGCCAGCGAATGGTGGGTGCCCGCGGCGACAGCGGTGTAGGACTGTCCGGCGGGCGGTGCCGGCACGGCGGTCTGGCCGTAGCCGTCGGATCCCCAGGCGGCCACCTCTCCGCCGGGCGGGACCGGGACGCCGACGGGTGCCGCGGCCGCGGTCGCGGCACCCGACAGGACGATCCCCGCCGCAGCGAGTGCCGCGAGGGCGGTGTGGAATCGGCCGGTCCGACGGCGCGTGTCGCGCCGTGAGCCGGGCGGGTGGAACAGAACCATGTGCGAATTTCCTTCCGGGACTGGACCGCCTCGACACGTCGTCGGACAGCCCCGGCACGGAATCGCCGCGGAAGCCCCGACTCCCTGGGCTCGGCGGCGGCACCGACCCCGGGCACTTCACTGCGGAACACTAGCGACCGAAACGGGTGGTTCAGCTCAAATGTCGCAGAGCGGCGTGAGCGTGTCCGAGCACGGATACCGGCACCAATGCCGTTGGAGGCGAGCCCTGTTCAGTCTGCGAACGCGACGGACGTGATCCGGTGCAGGGTGAACCGGCGCACCTCGCCGGACGCCTGATCGAGTGCGTCCAGTTGTCCGCCGCCCACGCTGACGGGCTGCACGATCCGGTGCGACGCGACGCCCTGCGCATCGACGTAGCCGATGGTGACCGACCGCCGCACCTGCGCGGCGGTCTGCAGCAGCGTCATGGTCGCGGCCGTGGAGGCGCGGGTGCCGTCGCTGCGCAGCCCCAGCCCGGACGACGCCGCCGCCTTGTCGCCGGAGCGCAGCGACCGCACCAGCGCCGCGAGCTGTTCGTCGGTGGGCACCGCCGGGACACGCGTGCGCGCGGCCCGGGCGGCGGACACGCGGGCCCCGCGCGGGCGCAGGTCGACGATCGCGCCGCTCGAGTCCTCTCCGGCCGGCGCGAACCCGGCGCCGCGCAGTTCGGTGAGCACCTCCTTGAGCGGTGCCTGCGAGATCACGACGGTGGGGGCGAGCGCGCGCAGTGCCAGGTGCTCGGCCACCGGCGAGGACAGCACCTCGGCGAGCAGCGCCGGGTCCTCGCAGCGGATGAACGACGCGGCGACCCCGGCCCGGAGGCGGCCGTGCCGGCGGGCGACGTCGTCGATCAGGTAGGTCAGCGACTGCGGTACCGGGGTCTTGGAGCGGGTCGCGAACAGCGTCTGCAGCTCGGACGCGGTGAGTCCGGCGTCGAGCGCGCGTCGGATGCTGGCCTCGCTGATCCGGTACATCGTCGCGGCGCCGGCCGACTCGATGTCGGCGACGAGCGTGATCTGCTCGAGCAGTTCCGGGATCAGCGGCCCGGGGGCGACCACGGTGAGGTCGGCCTGCACCAGCACGTAGTCGATGGGCTCGGGCAGGGCCGCGTCCATCTCGGCCTCCGGGTCGCCGCCGTGCAGCAGCGCCTTGCCGGGGGAGCTGAGCGCGCCGTGCGCCACCAGTCCGAGCGTGCGGGCCTCGCCGAGCGTGCGTTCGACGACGTGCGGGCCCAGCCGCCCGGCCCAGCGGGGGCGCCGCCAGGCGAGCAGGCGGGCGGCCTCGGTCGCGGAGACCTCCTTGCCGCCGGTCTCGGCGAGCAGCTCGAGCAGCAGCCGGCGTTCGTGCGCGGCGCCGGGCGCGCGCACCTCCTCCGAGAGCGCCGAGATCGGCTTGTCGGTGGCGTCGCGGCTGCCGATGATCCAGGGCCGCCGCGGCAGCGTCAGCCACGCGCCGGCGACGGTGGCCCAGCGGCGGGCGGTGCCGGCGGTGAGCCAGCCGTCGACGGCGACGGTGGGCGCCCAGTAGTCGTCGACGTCGGTGAGCGGCGCCGGATCGGGGATGCCGCGCGCGATCAGGCCGGCCGCGGCGAGCAGTTCGAGCAGCAGGCCGACGCGGGCCTCGTCGACGCCGGTGGCCTTGGACAGCCGGCGCACCTCGCGCACGCCCACCCCGCCGGCCTTGAGGGCCGGTGCGGGGGCGTCGCCGAGCGCGGCGACGAGGTCCTCGCAGTGCCGGACGAGCTCGAGGGCCTCACCGGCCGCGGCGGCGTTGACGTCGGCGGGCTTGCGTTTGCGGCCGGACAGCGGCGGCGGGGTGGGGGAGGACGGGTCGAACACGGCCTCGCCGCGCAGCACCTGGCCCACCCCGGACGGCAGCTCCACGGTCTCGGCGTCGATCCAGCGCAGTAGTCCGCGGGACAGCAGCCGCTGCACGGGCCGGTCCGGGGACGTGCCGGGCGCGGCGTCGCGGGTGCGTCCGATCGGCGACGACCGGGCCAGCGTGGTCAGCAGGTCGCGCTCGTTCGGTTCGCTGGCGTCGAGCGCGGCGCGGATCTCGTCCTCGCTCAGCTCGTCGGGTTCGGCGTTGATCCGGCCCACCCGCCACGGGATCGCCTCCACCGCGGCGCGCACGATGCGCAGGTGCTCGTCGTCGCCCCACACCAGCGCCAGCGCGCGCAGCCGGGTCAGCGCCCGGTCCAGCGTGCGCTGCGGTACCCGGCCCGCCAGCGCCTCGTCGACGTGCTGCCGGGCCACCGGCATCTGGTCGGCCTGCTCGAGCGCAAGGATCTCGAGGATCGTGAACTCGAGGGAATCGAGCAGGTCGGCGGCCCGCATGACCGACGCGCGCTGCTCGGCGCGGGCGGCGAGGACGGCGGAGGTGGCGGGCGGGGGCACCGCGAGGTCGGGACGCAGCCGCAGCAGCTCGGTGAGCGCCGCATCCTTGCGGTCGCCCAACCAGCTGGTCAGGGTCGGTGTCGGTGCGGTCGACGCGGTCTGGGCGGCGCCCTCGGTGCCTGGCGTGGGGGTCATCGAGTATGAGATTAGTGACCTGGGCTGTACCGCGCTTCGCACTCCTGTCAAAATGGGCGCGTGGCTAACAATTCGAAGAAGCGCTATGTCGATCCAGGGTGGCCGGAAACTGCGGATGGAGATCACGCGGTTACCGAGTTGTCTTCCAGCCGTGCAGGCAACCTCTCGCCGTTCGGCGAGGAGACGGAGTTCCCCCTTCCGGTGGATTCTCTGCCCTACGTGCACCCGCACACCGTGATCAACCGCTGACGCGCACACACAACGAAACGGGCCCCTCGCCGATGGCGAGGGGCCCGTTTGCTGTTCCGGGTGGGGCGATCAGCTCTGCGACTGGTTCGCGACACCGGCGATGTTCTGCATGGCCGCCTGGTTGAAGTCGAACGACTTCGCCGCGTCGTAGGCGTTGAGCACGTCCTGGTGGATGACGATGCCGTTGTCCTCGGCGGCGTCGATCAGCGCGTCGATACCGGCGAACGCGGCCTGCACGGCCGACGGTGCGGCCGGAGCCGGGGCGGCGGCGACGGGGGCCGGGGCGACCGGGGCCGGCGCGGGGGTGGCCGGGACGCTGCGCTGCGACGGCGCGCTGCTCAGGCCGAGCTTGGAGGAGCAGGACGGCCAGGCGCCCCAGCCCTGCGACGCGAGCACACGCTCGGCGACGACGATCTGCTGCTCACGGGTGGCCTTGTCCGCGGTGGAGGCGAACTGGCCGCCGCCGTGGCCGGTCCAGGTGCTGGGCGAGAACTGCAGCCCGCCCTGGTAGCCGTTGCCGGTGTTGATGCCCCAGTTGCCGCTGGCCTCGCACTGCGCCAGGCGATCCCAGTCGGAATCGGGGGCCGCGTTGGCGGTGCCGGCGAAGGCAACGCCGCCCACGCCCATGATGGCGCCGGTGACGGCGACCTTGGCGACGGTACGGCCGGTGGTAGTCGGCTTGCGATGGCGTCCGCTCATGTCGGTCGTTTCCTCTCCGCACGCGCCTGCGAGGTCAGCTGTCGGGTTCGGACTGAGAGGTCGCCCGGCCTCGCCACTCCTGGTTGGAGCGGGTCTGGCTTCACCCCCAGGGAGATTGCTCTCCCGATGCCTGCGGGGTAGTCCCTCGTTCGGGACTTGTTTCCCCGGAGGACCTTGGGTCCCCCGTCCCCGTCCATGGATGGTTCGTGGGTGCTTCCGGGCCCACTGGACGGGGTTTGGCGCGGCGGGCCCGGTGTGGCCGAGGTTGCGGCCGAAAACGACGGTACGAGAATCCGCCGCCGAACGTCACTGGTTGATAACGCGGCGCGTCTTGTGTTGTTCGCGTGCGGGATTCGACTAAGACGGCTTATCCCCAGCTAGTCGCGCCGGGGTTCGGATGGTCACGGGTCGACACCGCTCCGTTATCGACGCGTAATGTGATCGAGATCACAGGTATACAGGGTGGTCTGTCTCAGAATCCGGAACGGATCCGGAACGGTTCGGGGCGGATCAGGCGGGGGACCACTGCGCCTGATCGCGGGACCCGACGTCGACGATCTCCTTGCCGAGCGGCATCAGCGAGATCGGGATCATCTTGAGGTTCGCGATCGCCAACGGGATGCCGATGATCGTGATGGCCATCGCGATGGCGGACACGATGTGGCCGATCGCGAGCCAGATGCCCGCGAGGATCAGCCAGATGACGTTGCCGATGAGCGAGCCCACGCCCGCGGTCGGCTTGTCGACGACGGTCTTGCCGAACGGCCACAGCGCGTAGACGCCGATGCGGAACGCCGCGATACCGAATGGGATCGTGATGATGAGGATGCACATGACGACGCCGGCCAGGAAGTAGCCCAGCGCCAGCCACAGGCCGCCGAAGATCAGCCAGATGATGTTCAGCAGGATCCTCATGGTCGTTCCTTTCAGTGACTCCGGCGGCCGGAGCGGAGGGCGTATGCGATGGCGAGCACGAAGCCGAGCGGGCACGCCAGCGTCATGAAGTAGAGAACCAGACCGGGGTCGCCCTCGGAGAGCGAGTGGACGAAGAAGATGGCGACGATGGCCGCGATACCGATCAGGAAGCTGACGACTGCCGCATAAAACAGTCCCTTGCCGGGCTCGGTGGAGGCGCCGGCGGTGTTGCGGTTCGATTCTTTCGTCACAACACCACGGTAGGCCACTCGTGGCGGGGCGGTGCACGCCAGTTCGACTCGCGTGACGCATCCAATATCGCCGAATTGGACGCTTGGCCAGGTTTGCTGCTCTAGGCTCCGCGAAATGACCGCTATCACCCGTGTGTCCGGGGCGCTGTCGCTGCCGGGCAAGCTCCTGGGCGCCTTGCTGCTTGCGCTGTTCCTCTCGGCCCTCGCCGTGATCGCCGTGCCGTCCGTCGCGCGCGCCGACGAGCCCGCGACGGTCGAGTACTCGTCCGACAACGGCGCCACGTGGGGCGGCACCGAGAAGATCTCGTGGAACAACGGCCTGCTGGTGCCCGGCGAGGAGCTGAAGACCACCTTCCAGGTGCGCAACGCCTCCGGTGTCGCGGGCTGGGTCGGTTTCGCGGTGGGCAAGTACACGGTGTCGCCCGGGATGATCGCCAGCGTGCGGGTGGACGTCGACGGGAACGCCGGAACGTCGGTGACGCTGACCGACGGTGGCGCCGTGGCGCCGGGTGCGGAGGTCCGCTCGGTCCATCTCGAGCCCGGTGCCACTGCGAACATCGACCTCGTCGTCGGCATGCCGGCCGACGCCAACAACGGCACCCAGAACGGTCATGCCAACCCGATGTGGGCCGTCGGCTTCACCCCTGAAGAACTGCCCGATCCGGGCTGTGTCCCGAGCGGTTCCTTGGGCTCGCTGTCCTGCCTCTTCGCCGGCGCAGGTAGCTCGGGCAGCCTCGCGTCTTAATTTCGTCCTACCGACCCTGAACGGGCGGTTGTTCGGCACGGCCCTCGGCCGATAGCCGGACAACCGCCCGTTCGCCATTTTCGGGTCGGCTAGGCAGGTTCGGTGTCTCGGCAAGGCGGATATGACGCAGCGCCGGTTCATGGGGGGTGATGAACCGGCGCTGCGTGGCGTGCGACAGGGGCGCGCACGCGGCCCATTCCCGCGCAACGTCGTTCACCCGACTCCGGTGCCGGATCGGGAGGGCGCGGGAATGAGAATTGAGGCCACCGGCTGGGAGGGGGTCCGCCGGTGGCCTCGAGTCTGTTCGGGAACTAGGAGATGACCTGCTCGAGTCGGACGCGGAAGTCCGCGAAGTTCGCCGAGTCGGCCTGTCCGACAATGCCGGAGGTCTGCGGATCGAACGTGAACTTGGCTGCCACGTCGACGATCGCGTTGTTCTGGGTGGGGGTGACGACGATGCCCGTGGGCCCGCCGGGGACGACGTTGCCGCCGATGGTCGCGGTCACCTGGGGCTGCAGCTTGCCCTTGAGCTGGCCGCCGCCGGTGAAAGTGATGTCGTCGACGGTGAGCTTCGCCTTCAGGTCGGTCCCGGAGAGGTTGATCCGGTAGCTGCCCTTGTATGTGAGGACGTCACCGGGAACGATGCGGAAAGTCGAAATGTTGATCGGGCCGTTCTGATCGCTCCACGTGGGTGCGGTGACCTGTGTGATCGAGAGCGAGCCCGACCCGTTGCCGCCTCCACCGATCGTCGTCGGGGGTGCCGTCGTAGTGGGTCCGGCCGGCGTGGTGGTGGTTGCGCCACCGGCACTTCCGCTGCCGAGGCTGCCGGTCGGATCGCACGCGGAGGTCAACAGCGCGGCGCTGATCGCAACACCGGCAGCCAGGGCCTTCTTGTATGTCTGCATCGGTTCTCTCAGTTGTCTCGGTTCAGGCACTCGCCGCTGATTCGATTGGATCGGTCGGGTTCTCGGTGAGAGTCTCGCCCGCCTGCTGGCGCTTGCGTCACCTGTCGAGCTCCCCCTCTGGTACCGACAAACATTGCGGACCGCACCGCAGGACGATGGCGGCCGAATGTTGTCGATGAAGTCCTACACGTTGGGTCATGCTTGGCGCGCGCTGCGGTCGCTGTGTAGGCGCGCTTGGCCGACCGCTGTCCGAACCCTCCGGTTCTTGCGCAGCTATTTCTAGCACCCGAGCGGCTCATCTGTAACAAGAACTGGTCAATCGTCCATATTCGGATGAACCCTTCGGCTCGGAGCTGGCTGTTGGGGTCGGTGGTGGCGAATTGATCTCGGCGCGTGGCTGTTCAGCTTCGCCGGCACGATCGGCGTTGAACGAAGGTGGCGCGGTGTGGCATTGCTGGGTCCGGCGGCAGGGTGGGCGTCGGGTGGATGGCAGTCGTGTCGCTAAAGTGGCGACCGTCCGGTTGAAGAATTAACGGAGATTTGGCCAATCCTTGGACAGGGGTGCAGTTGGTGCCATATCTTCCTTCCTGAACGGACGTCCGACTCGTCGGTTGGTGTCGGGGTGCCGTGGAAATGCGGGATCCACCAGTTCTGCTCGCGGCGTTGTCCATGCCCATGGCCTGGTCAGGCGGAGTGTGGGGTGGGTGCCGAAGTTCGACACTCGGTTAACGCAGGGGGTGTGCCTCTGCGCGCCAAAACGGCTGTGCGAAACAAACAGTCGGCTACGAACAGCCACACTGTGGCGGTGCGACAACCTGACACGCGGCGGGGCGGTGTCTCGACAGAAAGAACGTGCGACATGAACAAGAAGACCAAGGGCGCAATCGCGGCCGGTGCTGCCGCCGTGCTCCTTGCTGGTGGTGCGGGCACGATGGCGGCGTGGACGGCTTCCGAGTCCGTGACTGGAGCCGACATCAAGTCCGGCCACCTGACCGTCACGCAGAAGTCCGGAACGACTGCGGGATGGGAGTGGAGCACCCCGGGTAAGACCGGCACCTTCGATCCCGCGACGCAGACTCTCGTCCCCGGCGACTCCGTGACCTACACGGGGACCTACGTTCTCGGTATTGAGGGTACGAACCTTACGGCCAATCTCACTGTCGGTACTTTGAGCGGCGGCGCGCTGCCCTCTGGCCTTACTTTCAGCACCGACGGTTCCGCAGGGAACCTGACTGGTCTCGACGAGGAAGACGATGGCACCGAGGTCACCGTCACCGGAACGCTCACTTTCGCTGGGACCGAGACCGGTTCGATGAACAAGACGATTGACATCAGCGATGTTGCGGTCACCCTGAAGCAGACGGCTCCGGCGGCTGCTACTCCGTAAAGGAACCCTGTGAAGTCTCACTACAAGTGGGCGCTCGCGGCGGCGTCGGTCCTGGCTCTGGGGTTCGCCTCAGTGCAGGCGACCGGCGCCGCCTGGAGTGATTCCAAGACAACTGCGCCCACCACGATTCACACCGGCAGACTAGATATCTCGGCCGGCCAGATCAACGACAAGGCGTTCGATCTGTCCGACTTCAAGCTGCAGGACAAGCAGCCTGGCGAGAGCGTCTCGAAGCCCCTTGAGGTGTTCAACACCGGCAACGTGCAGATGGGCTACAAGTTGCAGTCGGTGGTTGTCACGCCATCGCCGACAAAGACTGCACCCCCGATCGACCTGAAGATCGTCAAGGTCGCGTCGGCGGCTGCGTGCAGTTCGGGAACTCTCACGGGTACCACGCTTTACGAGACCGGAGCCATGAGCGGCGCCACGACACCACAGAGACAGGTGGCGTCGGGTGCGTCCGAGGTACTCTGCCTGCGGGCCACGCTGGGTTCGACTGCGACCAGCGGCCAGAGCGCCACCGCCAAGTTCACGTTCGGAGCGGTAGTAGATCGATGACGTCCGTCGAAGCAGCCGATCCCACTTCAGACGGCGCCCGCCATGCTCTCGAGAAGGTGGCGTCCGGAGATTCGGACGCGACCTCGGTGTGGTGGTGGGTGCGCAACATCGTCTCGTGGGTGTTGTTGCTGGCGGTGGGGGCCGTGCTGCTGGCGATGGTGGTCGTACCGCGACTGTCGGGGGCAACCCCCTACACGGTGCTCACCGGTTCGATGGAGCCCGGCCTGCCGCCAGGCACGCTGGTGGTCGTAAAGCCGACTCCGGCAGCGGACTTGAGCGCCGGCGATGTCATCACATTCCAGCCGTACTCGGGGAACCCGGCGGTGGTCACCCATCGCGTCGAAGGGATCTACTACGACGCGCAGAGCCAGATGCGGATCTACACCAAGGGCGACGCCAACAATGTTGCTGACGATTGGGTGCTTGTGCCGGAACAGGTTCGCGGCCGCGTCTGGTACTCGGTGCCGCAACTGGGGCGGGTGAACTCACTGCTGAGCGGCAAGTCCCGCTCGGTGCTTGTCACGGTCGTCGGGGTGGCGCTGGCGGGCTATGCACTCTGGATGTTCGGCGGCTCGTTCAGAGACCGGAATAGCCGCCCCGCGGGCAGCGGCGACAGCAGTAGCGGCAACGGCGGTCCGGCGGACGGTCCCGCGGACCCGGGCCTGACATCAACCACAGAAACGAAATAGGGCAGCACAATGTCTCGACAGCAGGACCAACGGAGGGGAGCGCGGATGAGTCTGCGGATGGGGAAGTCCGCGTGGACTCGCACGCGCGCGGTGCTGTCCCTAGGCATGGTTTTCGGCCTCGGCGCGGTCGGCACGATGGCGGCATGGTCGAGCAGTGCGACCGCGACGACTGGCGTTTTCAGCGTTGGTTCCATCCCGATCGAGATGAAGGTGAACGATGATCGTCCCAATGCAGCGTTCACCACGCTTGCTGCAACGGGACTGATGCCCCTGGAGACGACGGCGGCAACCCTCGTCGTAAAGAACACCGGGCCAGGCAGTTTCACATACACCGCCAAGGCCTCAGCGACGGGCGACGCGGGTATGGCCGGGTTCCTCACGCTGACCGCTTTCAGTGGTGCAACCGTGGCCGGAACGGGCAACGCGAAGACCTGCTCGAACGGTTCGAACATCGGCTCGACCACCCTGGCCGTCGGTACCTCGAAGCCGCTGATCACGACCGCGCGTGCGCTCGGCGGAAGCGCACCATCGGAAACGCTGTGCTTCCAGATCCAACTTTCCGGTGGAGTCACCAAGGCCACCAACGGTAAGTCGGCCACCGCCATCATCGAGTTCAACGCGATCGGTACGTAGTCATGTCCTCGACGTCGAACCACGATGTGCCTGGCGCGCCCCTGCGTCGGCGGGGTTGGCGTGAGATCGCACTGAATTTTGGCGCCGCTGCCGGCGTCGTGTGCATTGTCCTGGCCGCGGTATCGATCTTCTTCGGTATCACGCCACTGATCTTCCGCTCTGGGTCGATGTCGCCGACGATCGGCACTGGTGCCCTTGCCTTTGCGAAGACAGTCCCTGCCTCGGATGTTCAGGAGGGCGACATCATCAGTGTCGAGAACGCAGAAGGAGTGTCGATCACACACCGTGTGGTTTCGATCGATCCCTCGGGCGATGATGCCGCGACGGTGATCCTCAAAGGTGACGCCAACATGCAAGCGGACCCACTGCCGTACTCGATCACCGAAGTCAAGAAGGTGTTCGTCCATGTTCCGACGCTGGGCTACGTCGTGTCGTGGATGTCCAGTCGAGTGGCGATCTTTATCGGAGGGGTTCTGGCGGGTGTCTTGATGATGCTCGCGTTCGGCCCGAACCGATCTATCAGCGATACAACGCAAGCGACCAACGATGAAATGCCGGCCGGCGATGCCGCGGCCGATGAACTCTCGCCGCCACAGGAGGGCAGCCATGTCTGACCATTTCAAGCGTCGTCCCGTGCGCACGATTCTCGTCGGATGCGCGGCCGCCCTGACAGTCCTTGGCGTCTCACAAGCGGTGGAAACAAGCGCTGCCAGCACCGATACGGTGAACGCGACATCGGGATCGCTGTCCGCGGCCGCGAACGTGCTACCCCGGGCCACAGAGGCATGGTGCGACACCTACAAGAACGGCACACATGCCTTGCTCGACAATTATGATTCGCAGGTGAGTTTGACGCACATCAATCAGGCGTTCAACTATAGGATGTACGTGCTATATGACGGCTCAGTTGCGCAGACGCAGGCCAACAAGGATACATCGGGACTCAGTGTGGGCACTCGAATCTATTTCGACGGAGTGAGTGGAAATACTGTTGGTCGACGCACCAATAAGAACTACTATGTCCGAATTTATGCGGTGAATCGAATTAGCGGTGAGATGTCAGCGGACTGGATTGGCTGGACTTTGCACCAGCCAACTGTTTATCGAGTCAATTGCAGTGGTTCGGCTACTTCCGGTACGGGATTGCCGCCTGGAGTGACCAGCGCTAGCGAGATGGTCAACTTCGACCGGGGCGCGCCCACAACGGCGGAATCGACGACGGCTGCGCCGACCACGACATCAACTCCGACAACGACGGAATCGACGACGGCTGCGCCGCCCACGACATCAACTCCGACAACGACGGAATCTGCAACGACGGAATCTACAACGACGGAGCTGACAACCACGCTGAGTACGACAGCAGCGCCGACCACCACGACGGCGCAACCTCGTCCGGCTGCAAGCACGATCGATTTGGGCGATGGACTGTCGGCGAAGCTGATCGACGGCAATCTCGTCATCCTCGCTGCCGGTTTGGAACAGTGCAGTGCGAGCGTTAGTGGCGCGGAGAAGATCGCCGACCACGGCGACGGCAGAATCGCTGTTGGCGGCAGCGACGACGGTGTCCGCTACGTCGACACCGCCAACTGCGCGATCAGCTGACCAAACCTCTTCAGGCGGATTCCGGTGCACCTCACGGTCACTGGAATCCGCCCGAATCTGTTCGGCTGATGTGGAAGTCGAGCAGGTCAGCCGATGCCGCTTGTCTCGCTGTTGCGCATTCTTCAGCCGAGAACAAGACGGATCGTCGAGTCAGTGCCCCTTGAACGCCTCCGCCAGCCACCACGCGCCCCCGTCGGAGCTCACCTTCGCATCGATGAGCAACGGCCGAACCCTCGGACCCGCGACCCACGCGCGCGCGGCATCAAGGTCGGCGACCGAGCGTACCGTGACGGCCTCGGCTCCGTACCCCCGGGCTATCGCCGCAATGTCGGTGTCCGGGAACGTGACTGCCGAATGATCGGTGCCGGGGGCGTCGAAGTGGTGGACCTCCGCGCCGTACGCGCTGTCGTTGTAGACCACCAGCACCATCGGCAGACCCAGCCTCACGACGGTCTCCAGCTCGGAGATCCCCATCAGGAACCCGCCGTCGCCCAGCGCCGCGACCGGCAGCCGATCCGGTTGCGCCAGCGCGGTTCCGATCGCCGTCGCCAGGCCCAGCCCGATCGACTGGAACGCCTGGGTGAAGTTGAAGCCGAACTCGTCCGGCACGCCCAGGTACGCGCTGGGGTAGCCCATGAAGTTGCCCGAGTCCACCGACACGGTCCGCTCCCGCGGCAGGATCGCGTCCAGCTCCCGGGAGAGCAGGCGCGGGTCGATCGTCGTCTCCGTCGACAGATCGTCGAAAGCAACGTCGTTCCAACGGCCCTGCGCCGCAATGCGGCCCCGCACCTCATCGCTGCGGTAGCCGGCCCGCGCGGGGCCGACGGCGTCGAGCGCCGCGACCGCGGTCTCGCGGCAGTCGCCGAGCACACCCAGGTCGATTGGCCGGTTCGCGCCCAGCGCCTCGTCCTCGACGTCCACCTGCACGACGGTGGCGTCGGCGCCGATCAGCCAGCCGTGCCGCATCGTCCACATGTTCAGCGCGCAGCCCCAGCCGACGATCAGGTCGGCGCCGGCGATCAGCTCCGCCGTGAGCGGGCAGGAGAAGCCGCCGGAGATGCCCAGTGAGAACGGATTCCCCTCGAACAAACCGTTGGCCACCGCCGACGTCGCCACCAGCGCGCCGGTGCGCTCGGCCAGCGCCGCGAGCTGCGGGCCCGCGTCGCGGGCACCGCGACCGGCCACGAACACCGGCCGCTCGGCGCGCTCGAGCAGCGCCACCAGTGACGTCAGTGCGCCCGCGTCCGGGCGCACCCGCTGGATCGGTGGCAGCAGCGGCACCGCCCACGAGTCGGGGACGGCCTGCTCCTGCACGTCCAGCGGCAGACTCAGAACGACCGTCCGCCGCTCGCGCACCGCGGTGCGGTAGGCGCGGACGGTGTCGGCCACCGCCGACGCCGCCGAATGCACCCGCTCGGCCACCGCACCGACGCTGCGTGCCAACGCATCCTGGTCGATCCGGAAGTTCGACCGCACCGCCGAACCCGCGGTGTCCGCGGTGAGCACGATCAGCGGGGTGCGGCTCTTCGCGGCCTCGCCGATGCCGGTGATCGCGTTGGTGAGCCCGCAGCCCTGATGGGTGGTGACCACCGCCGGCAGTGCCGACAGCCGCGAGTAGGCGTCGGCCATCGTCGCCGCGCCGCCCTCGTGCCGGGCCGCGACGAACGGCACCCCGGCCGCGATCAGCGCGTTGGTGACCGCGAAGTTGCCGCTGCCCACCACCCCGAACGCGTGCCCGACGCCGAGCTCGGCGAGGGTGGCGCCGACCAGCTGCGCGACGGTGAATCTGGAAGCAGTGGAACTCATGCCTGTTCGACCAGTGCGAACACGCGGGCCGGGCTGCCGGTGCCGCCGACGATCGGCAGCGGCGACGCCACCAGCACCGCGCCCAGCGTCGGCAGCTTGTCGACGTTGCGCAGCTGCGTCAGGCCGTACTTGTCGTTGCCGAGCAGGTAGTAGTGCGCCGGGAACATTGGGTCGAAGCCGCCCGCGATGCCCGCGTCGATGCCCACCGTCTCCACCCCGAGACCGGTGATGGGGCTCTGCTCGGCCAGCCACTTCGCGGCCGCCGCCGAGACGCCGGGGGTGTGCGGGCCGTCGGCGTCGGCGTTCGCGAACCGCACCGGATCGCTGCCGCGCTCGGCCCACCCGGTGCGCAGGATCAGCCAGGCGCCGTCCGGCAGCGGCCCGTTCTCCGCCTGCCATGCCTCCAGGTGCTCCACCTCGAGCACGAAGTCCGGGTTCGCCTCCACCTCGGCGGTGACGTCGACGACCGCGACCGGGCCGATCAGCCGCTCCGGCGGGATCTGGTCGACGCTGGCGCCGTCGCGTCCGGTGATCCAGTGCGTCGGCGCATCCAGGTGGGTGCCGGTGTGCTCGCCGGTGTGCAGGTTGTTCCACGCCCACGCCGGGCCGTCGTCGTCGAAGTTGCTGACCGTCTCCAGCCGTGCCGGAATGGTGTTCGCGAACGGCTCCGGCAGATGCAGCACGGGCGTCTCCGAGCTCAGCGGCGCGGTGAGGTCGAGCACCTCGATGCTCTTGGAGCCGATCTTGGTGAGCAGGTCGTTCAGCGTCGTCACGGCGTGGTCCTCACTGTCGTCGAAAGTCCGTGCGCACCAGTATCGGGCACGCCGCGCACGGACCGACCGCCTGGTCGCAAGAACTACGGGTAGGACTGCTTCCTTGTCGACGGGACCGGCTCAGCCGGTCAGACCTGGTCCGGAATGAACGGTGTCTCCTGGTAGACGCAGTAGTTCAGCCAGTTGGAGTACAGCAGGTGTCCGTGGCCGCGCCATCGGTTGAGCGGGGCGGCGGCGGGGTCGTCGCCGGGGAAGTAGTGCGCCGGCGGTGGGACCGGCAGTCCCTGCTCGCTGTCGCGGAGGTATTCACGCGCCAGGGTGTCCGCGTCGTACTCCGGGTGGCCGGTCACGAAGACCTGGCGGCCGTCCGCGGTGGCTGCCAGGTAGACCCCGGCCTCCTCGCTCACCGCCAACACGTCGACCTTGCCGGTGGCCTCGATGTCGGCGGCGTGGATATCGGTGTGCCGTGAGTGCGGCGCCAGGAACTCGTCGTCGAACCCGGTGACGATCGGAGATGGCGCCCCGGTGAGCCGATGGGAGAAAACGCCGGAGATCTTCTGTGGGACTTCGTGTTTGCGGACACCGTAGTGGTGGTAGAGGGCTGCCTGCGCACCCCAACAGACGTGCAGGGTCGACTGCACGGCGCTGCGGGCCCAGTCGAGGATCTTGGTCATCTCCGGCCAGTAGTCGACGTCCTCGAAGTCGAGCTTCTCGATGGGCGCCCCGGTGATGATGAGGCCGTCGAAGTGCATGTGGGCCACGTCATCGAAAGTCGAGTAGAACGCTTCGAGATGCTCTGCAGAGGTGTTACGCGAGACATGGCTGGCCATGTGCAGCAGGGTGATCTCGATCTGCAGCGGACTATTGCTGAGCAACCGCAGCAGCTGCGTCTCGGTGCTGACCTTCGTCGGCATCAGATTCAAGATGGCGATCCGCATAGGGCGAATATCCTGATGTCCGGCACGCTCGTCGGACATTACGAAGACTCGCTCCGCCTCCAGGATGGCCCTGGCGGGAAGATCGCGCGGCATGGTGACAGGCATCGCCCAGCAGCATAGTCCGCGTCCAGTTGCCTGCAGGGCCCGGAGCTTCACGACTGCTGAAACCGACATCGGCTACGCGTCACGCGGCGGGAAACGAGGATGCCTGTGACCGGGCCAGACGGGTACACTCGGGCATTCACGCGTCCCGCACTCCGAGTGGGGCGCGTTGTTTTGCATAGATACACGCGCGCGCTCAACGAGGAGCGCGGCAGGCAGATGAGCAGGTGAACACGGTGCCTAGCGGCAAGGTGAAGTGGTACGACGTCGAGAAGGGCTTCGGCTTCCTGTCCCAGGACGAGGGCGAGGACGTCTACGTCCGCGCGTCCGCGCTGCCCGGCGACGTCGAGGGACTCAAGGCCGGCCAGCGCGTCGAGTTCGACATGGCCGCCGGCCGCCGCGGCCCGCAGGCGCTCAAGGTCCAGGTGCTCGAGCCGGCCCCGACGCTGCGTCAGGGCGGCGGCGCCCGCAAGGAGGCCGTGGCCCGCAAGCACTCGCCCGACGAGCTGCACGGCATGGTCGAGGACATGATCACGCTGCTCGAGGCCAAGATCCAGCCGGACCTGCGCAAGGGCAAGTACCCGGACCGCAAGACCGCGCAGCGGATCTCCGAGGTGGTACGCGCCGTCGCGCGCGAGCTCGACAGCTAGTCGACCACGACACGAAACGGGCGCCCTCCGGTGAAGATCACCGGAGGGCGCCCGTTTCGGTCGTTGCGTCGAATCAGGAAGCGGGAGCGACCACACCGCCACCGGGCAGCGGCATCGTCTGCAGCGCCCACACCGGGGCCAGCCCGCCCTGCGCGGGAAGCTGGATGATGGCGCTGATCAGCTGCTCGCCGGGGGCGCCGGGCACGGTCACGGCCCAGGCGTCGCCGGGCTTGTAGTCGCGGTAGCCCTCGTAGATCTCACCGGTCTTCGGGTTGCCGATCTGCACGTTCAGGCGCCAATCCGAGTCGGCGATCTCCTTGGGCAGCGACAGCTGCAGCGGGTAGCCCTCGGGCACGTGCAGTTCGACGATCTCGAGGCCCTCGCACTGCAGCGACGGGTCGCAGAAACCGGGCGCCACGCTGACGGTCTCCTGCTTGGAGTACGCGGTGATGGTCGGCAGCTTCTCCTCCGACTGTCCGACGAGGTATGCCACGACTCCGGCCAGACCTGCAGCCGCCACGATCACCACCGCGGCGATCAGCGCAAGAATCTTCTTCGTCCGGTCCTGCATCATGAAATCCATTTCTCGTTCGGTGTATCAGTCGGCACGAGGGCTGTGGCCGACGGTGGTCTCCTGGTTCACGTGCTCGGGACGCTTGCCGCCGAGGCCGGGCAGCAGCGAGCCACCGCGATACGTCAGCACGGTCTGCACCAGCCCGATCGTAAGCACCACCGAGACGACGGTGAAACCGATCCACAGTTCGGTGGGCAGCAGGACGCCCATCGCGCCGCCGATGACCCAGCTGAGCTGCAGCACGGTCTCGGACCGGCCGAAGCCGGACGCGATGGACTCCTCGGGCAGGTCCTGCTGCAGCGACGCGTCGAGCGAGACCTTCGCGAGCGCGCTGGCCGCGGACGCCACCAGCGCGGCCAGCGCCGCGGTGAGCAGGTTGCCGGTGATCGCGGCGAGGATCGCGACGACCGTGACGGCGATGGTGCACCGCACGACCATCATCGCCGGTCGGCCCAGTTCGAGGCGGGCGCCGGCGGCGTTGCCGGCGAAGTTGCCGATGCCGGCGGCGGCGCCGACCAGACCCAGCATCGCGGCCTGCATGATCGCCTCGTGTTCGGTGTTGGCCTTGGCGACGAACGCGATGTAGAGCGTGAGGAAGCCGGTGAGCACCCGGATGGTGCCGTTGCCCCACAGCCCGGTGACGACCGTGCGGCCGAGGGGTTGGCGGCGCTTGTCGGGTTTGACGCCCGCGACGGCGGCGGCGTCGATCAGTTCGGTGGGGGAGTCGTCCCCGTGGAAGGCGAGTTTGGCCGGCACCTCGCCCTCGGTGACCTCGACCCACGCCGGGATCCGCATGCTCAGGTAGGCGCCGAACACGGTGATCACGGCGGTCAGGCACAGAGCGCCCGTGGAACCGGTGAGGAACGCGAGCGCGCCCGCCAGCGCGCCGGCACCGATGGTGCCGCCGATCAGGCCGAACACCGTCAGCCGCGAATTGACTCGCACCAGGTCGATCTCCGGTGGTAGCACGCGTGGCGTCACCGCGCTCTTGAGTACGGCGAACGACTTGCTGAGCACCATCATGCCCAGCGCACACGGGTACAACGCCCAGCTGTCGAAGTTGAAGATCAGCACGATCGCCAGCTGGGTCCGCAGCGCGAACGACGACGCCAGCGCGATCCGGCGGCCCCGCTGCAGACGGTCGAGCGCCGGCCCGATCAGCGGCGCGATCACCGCGAACGGCGCGATCGTGATCAGGAGGTACAGCGCAACCTTGGTCTTGTCCTCGCCCGTCGCCGCGGAGAAGAAGAGGGTGTTCGCGAGCGCGACCGCGACGGTCGCGTCGGTCGCGAAGTTCGCCATCACCGCGTACGTCATCGCGGTCAGCCCCGACTTGTCGGCGCCGTCCGCGGTCGCGGCCCGCCGGAACGTGGCGATGCCCTTGTTGGTGAGCTCGCGGCCCCGCATCGCGGCCACCCGGGTGACCGTCAGCTTGCGCGGCATGGGGCGCGGCTTGGGGGCGTCGGCCTCGGGGGACTCAGGACGTTCGGGGCCCGCGCCGTCCGCCTCGGCGTCGATCCGGCGGGTCTCCTCCGCCGGCCGCGACGCGAAACGCTCGGTGGGCTGCTCGATGCGTTCGGTGCGCGCCGACCGGTCCACCGGGTGCAGCGGCGGCAACGGCGCCTTACGCCCGTTGACCCGCTGCGACGGCGGATAGTTCTCGAAGCCGGGGTGACGTCGCGGCGAAGGATCCTGCGGGTGAGGCCCACGCCGAGAGGCGTCGTGGGGGTCGCGGGGTCCGGTCACCCCTCAATTCTGTCCTAGTCCCCGGACATTGCACGACACGGGCGGTCCGTTCCTGCTCGCTCGGACGTGTCGGAGCCCGGCGAGACGCACTCAGCCGACGAAGCGGACCTCGAACATCCGCGGCCACAGCTTCCCCGTCACGAGGAACCGGTCGGTGCCGGGGATCTGCGCGATGCCGTTGAGCACGTCGATGCCGCCCCGCTCGCCGGACGGCAGTGCGTCCTTCAACGCCGCCGCATCGATCCGGCCGGTCACGATGCCGGTCGCCGGGTCGATCCGCACGATGGTGTCGGTGGTCCACACGTTCGCGTACACCGAACCGTCGCTCGCGCACTCGAGTTCGTTGAGCTTGTCGATCGGCCGGCCGTCGAGCGTGACGTCGACCGAACCGATCTCCGCGAACGTCTCGGGGTCACGGAAGGTGAGCGCGTCGGAACCGTTGCTCATCACCAGCCGGTCGGGCTGCGTGCACAGCCCCCAGCCCTCGCCGTCGTAGTCGACGGTCCGGCGCTGCGCGAGGGTGTCGCGGTCGCGCTCGATCGCCACCCCGTCCTTCCACGTGATCTGCCACACCGTGTCGCCGACGACGGTGATGCCCTCGCCGAACATCGGCCGCGGGAGGTCGGCGCGGGCCTGCTCGGCGCCGGTGTCGAGCGCGGTCGCCCGCACCCACGACTGCCCCACCCGCCCGGTGCTCTCGAACAGCGTGCCGTCGGAGATCTCCAGGCCTTGCGTGAACGCGGACGGATCGTGCGGGAGTTCCCGGACGATCTCCGGATGCATCCGTTCGGCGATCGTCGCGCCCGCCGGCGGGGTGCTGCCCGAGCACCCGGTGAGCAGAGCGACGGCCGCCGCGGACACCGCAATCGCGGCCCGGGCGGGGGTGCTACGCAGATTCACTCGCCCAGCATGGCAGCCCACACGAGCACAGACGGGACCGAGTGCGGCAAGATGGACACCGTGAGTGTTACGTCGTCTCCCGAGAGCGCCGTCGTGCGCCCCGTCCTCGCCGATGCCGTCGAGCTTGCTCGCACGGCACTGGTCGACCTCGGAGAGGGAGGAGTGGGCAGATACCTCGGCGTGACCGCCGAGGACGACTGCGCCGCCACTCACCGCTTCGACGCCGAACTTCCCGGCTACCGCGGCTGGCAGTGGGCCGTGGTGGTGGCCGCGGTGCCGGACTCCGATCACGTCACCGTCAGCGAACTCGCGCTGCTGCCCGGGCCGGACGCGCTCGTCGCGCCCGAGTGGCTGCCGTGGGACGAGCGGATCCGCCCCGGCGATCTCTCTCCCGGCGACCTGCTGGCGCCGCGGGAGAACGACCCGCGGCTGGTGCCCGGCTACGTCGCCACCGGCGACCCCGAGATCGACGACGTCGCGTTCGAGGTGGGCCTGGGACGCAAGCAGGTCATGAGCCGCGAGGGCCGCCTCGACTGCGCTGCCCGCTGGCACGACGGCGACTTCGGCCCCGACTCCGAGATGGCCAAGGCCGCGCCCTCGACGTGCGACCTGTGCGGCTTCTACCTGCCGCTGTCCGGTTCGCTGCACGCCGCGTTCGGCGTGTGCGGCAACGAGATGGCCGCCGACGGGCACGTCGTGCACGCCGCGCACGGCTGCGGCGCGCACTCCGACACCACGCTGCCCACCGGCGCCGGGTCCCCGCGCTACGACGCCTACGACGACGGCGCCGTCGAGATGGTGCAGATCGAGCGTGTCGAGCCGGCCGTCGAGGCCGCCGAGTCTTCGGACGCTCCCTCGGACACGACCTCAACCGATTGACCGACCCCTTCGGTACCGACGCGCTGCGCGAGGGCACGCTCCTCGCGTGGCGCAACTCCCCGACGCGGCTGCGTGAGGATGCCGCCGCGGAGGCAGACCTCGTCCGGGCCGGATACCGCGACCGGCTGCTGACCGAACTCGCGCAGAACGCCGCCGACGCGGCCGCCCGGGCCGGCGTGCCCGGGACGCTGCGCGTCGAACTGCACGGCGACGTGCTGCGGATCGCGAACACCGGCGCCCCCCTCGACGTCGAAGGCGTGCAGGCGCTCGCCGCGTTGCGGGCCTCCGGGAAGTCCACCGGGGTGGGACGGTTCGGCGTCGGCTTCACCGCCGTCCGCTCGGTGAGCGACGAGATCGAACTCCGCTCCACCAGCGGGTCGCTGCAGTTCTCCGCCGTACGCACCCGCGCCGAGATCGCCGAGGCGGGCCTGGAGCCGCCGACGTCGGGCATCCCGGTGCTGCGCCTGGTGTGGGCCACCGACGAGACCCCGGCCGCCGGGTTCGACTCCGAGGTGGTGCTGCACCTACGCCCCGACGTCGACGGCGCCGCGTTGCTGTCCGGCTTCGCCGCCGAGGCGCTCGACCTGCTGCTGGAACTGCCCGCGCTCGAGACGATCACGGTGGGTGAGCGCACGCTGCACCGCACGAGCCGCGATCTCGACGGCGGACTCACCGAGGTCACCGTCGGCGACCGCACCTGGTGGCAGTACGCCACCGACACCGCGCGCTGGCTGGTGCCCGTGGTGGACGGCCGCGTCCGCCCCGTCGCCGAGGACGTGCTGCGCGCGCCCACCCGGTCCGACGAGGAACTGTCGCTGCCCGCGCTGCTCATCGCCGACGTCCCGATGCAGCCCGACCGCCGACGCCTGCTGCCCGGTGCGCCGCTCGCCCGCGTCGCGGACGGCTACGCGCGGTTCGTCGCCGCGCTGCCCCGCGACCAGCGTCTGGATCTGGTGCCGCTGCCCGGGTTCGCCCGCAGCGAGGCCGACGCGGCCCTGCGGGAGGCAGTGCTGGCCGATCTGCGGACCCAGCCGTGGGTGCCGCCCGCCGAAACCGGCTCCGATGCAAAGGATCTCGTTCCCAATCGGGCGAGCGTGCTGTCCGGGCTCACCCGGGAACTGGCCGACGCGCTCGCCGACGTCGTGCCCGGCCTGGTGGATCCGGACCTGTCCGGCCCGCGGCACGCTGCGGCGCTGGCCGCGGTCGACGTGCACCGCTTCGGGCTGGCGCGCATCGCGGAACTGCTCGGCGGGCACAGCCGCGAACCGTCGTGGTGGCACGCCGTCTACGACGCGCTCGAGCCGCTGGTGGTGGACGCGCTGGCGGTGGAAGAGCTTGCCGCCGTTCCCGTTCCGCTCGCGGACGGCCGCACCGTCACCGGCCCGCGCACCGTCGTCACCGGCACCGACCTGGGGCACGCGCTGGGCGATGCCGCGTCCGCCCTGGACTGGGTGCGGTTGGTGCACCCGGACGCCGCGCACCCGCTGCTGAACCGGTTGGGCGCGCAGCGCGCCACCGCCGGCGACCTGCTGTCGGATCCCGCGCTGCAGGCCCGGATCGAGGACCTCGACTACGACGATCCCGGCGAGACAACCGAACTCGCGTCGGCCGTGCTCGCGCTCGTGACGCTCACCGCGCCCGACGCCCGGCCGCCGTGGCTCGGCGAACTGCCGCTGCCCGACGCCGACGGCGAACTGGTGCCGGCCGACCAACTGCTGCTGCCCGGCGCGCCGCTGGCCGACGTGCTGGACGACGACTCGCCGTTCGCGACCGTCGACGCCGCGCTCGTCGACCGGGTGGGCGCGGAGGCGCTGCGCGCCGTGGGCGTCGGCTGGGGTTTCACGGTGCTGCGCGCCGAACTGCCCACCGGACCCGAACACGACCTCGACGACGAGGACGCCTGGTGGGACACCCTCGCCGACGACCCCGAGACCCTGATCGCGGTCCGTGACCTCGACCTGGTCGACCCGGACCGCTGGCCGAGGGCGCTGACCTTGCTCGCCGCGGAGCCCGACACCGCGGCCGCGCTCACCGACCGTGCCGGCTACACCGCGTGGTGGCTGCGCACCCACGCCGAGATCGACGGCCGTCCGCTGGGACTGCTCCGCGCCGCCGACGACGACACCTTCGCCGGGCTGCTCGACGTCCTCGACCATCCCGACGCCCCGGCCCTGGCGGCCGCGCTGGCCCCGCGGACAGTCGACGACAACGCGCTCGCCGTAGTCCTGCTCGACCGCCTCGCCGACGCCGCCCGCACGCCCACCCCCGACGTCACGACCCGCGCCCACCGCCTGCTCGCCGACGCCGCCGGGCGCGGCGTGCTCGACCTCGACGACCTGGACCTGCCCGCGCAGGTCCGCAGCCTCACCGGCGCCGTCGTCGACCCCGACGTCGCGCTCGTGCTCGACCGCGCGCACCTCGCGGCCGTCGTCCCGCCGGAGCGGCTGGTGCTCGGCGCGCTCGACACCGCCGCGGCCCTCGCCGACCTGCTCGACCTGCCGCTCGCGTCGGCCGCGCTCGAGGCGCGCGTCGTCGGCGACGGCCGGCCGAGCACGTGGGACCGGGAGCCCGGCGCGGTGCTCGCGTGCACGGCGCTGGGCCTGCCGCTGCCGACCGGTGACGTCGTGGTGCACGACGATCTCGTGGTGCGGCTGGGCGGCGCGCTCGACGGCGACGTCGCGGTGCCGTTCTGGATCGACGACGACGGCCGCGCCCACTTCCGGCGCCGGCCGGCGGGGGAGCGGCGATGACGGACATGGACCAGTCGGTACTGAACTGGATGCTCGACATCCGCACCCCCGGCCTGACGGACGTGGTCACCGTGATCACCCACAGCGGCGGCACCGTCGCCGCGTTCGTGATCTCGACGGTCGTGACGGTCGCGCTGCTGCTCCGCCGGTACACCGCGGAGGCGGTGATGGTCGCGGGCGCGATGCTGTCCGGGTGGGCGGCGATGAGCCTGCTCAAACTATTGTTCGGGCGTGAACGTCCGCCGGTGCCGGAGCGTCTCGTCGAACTCGACAGCTACTCGTTCCCGTCGGGGCACGCGATGATGTCGGCGATCCTCGCGTGCGTGCTCGGCGCCGTCGTCGTGCGTCTCGTCGCGCCCGGCGTCCGGCGGATCGGACTGCTCGTGCTGCTCGGCTGCTACACGCTCGCCGTCGGACTTTCCCGCGTCTACCTGGCCGCGCACTGGCTCACCGATGTGCTGGCCGGATGGGCGTTCGGGATCGCGTGGGCCGCGCTGTGGATCTGGGCGATCAGCCGCCGCAGCCGCGGCCGGACACGCGCGGATGCCCTGTGAGATCAGTCACCGGGTAAACAGGTTGCGGCAGAACGGGCCCGGCCGGTCAGACGAGTCCCTGCTGCGCGCCACGCCGGCCGCGCCGTGCCGCGCCGCGTTGGACGAGGAACAAGCCGAATCCGAGGAGGCCCAGCGCGATTCCGGCATAACAGACCGGTAGCGCTGCACTCCATCGGTCGCCGGCCGCGAGCACCACGACGGTCGCCACGATCCACGCGAGGGTTCCCACCGCCAGTACCGGGCGCGGGTCGGACAGGCGCTCCACGAGCGTCGGCGTGCTATGGATTTCGGTCACACGATTAAGTTACCCGTGCGTCGGTGCCCTAATCTGCCAGGTGCGAAACCCCACTTCCCGGCGATTGGACCGAAACACGACATGGCGGTTACCGACAAAACCACCGAGCCCACGCGGCCGTCGGCACCCTCGCGGATGCTCGACACCTATTTCAAGATCAGCGAGCGGGGCTCGACCATCAGCACCGAGGTCCGCGGCGGCCTGGTCACGTTCGTGGCCATGGCCTACATCGTGGTCCTCAACCCGCTGATCCTCGGTAGCTTCTCGGCCGACGACGCCGTCGCCAAGACCGACGTGCTCGGCAACATCCTTCCCGTCAGCCAGGTCGCCGCCGTCACCGCGCTCGTCGCGGGCCTGATGAGCATCGCCTTCGGCATCATCGCGAACTATCCGTTCGGTATCGCCGCGGGCCTCGGCATCAACAGCCTGCTCGCCGTCACGATCGCCCCGCAGGTGACGTGGCCCGAGGCGATGGGTCTGGTCGTCATCGACGGCATCATCATCGTCGCGCTGGCCGCGACCGGCTTCCGCACCGCGGTGTTCAACGCGATCCCGCGTGAACTCAAGGCCGCGATCGCCGCCGGCATCGGCATGTTCATCGCCTTCATCGGCCTCGTCGACGCCGGTTTCGTCCGCCGCATCCCCGACGCCGCCGGCACCACGGTCCCCGTCGGCCTCGGCATCAACGGCTCGATCTCGGCGTGGCCGACGGTCGTGTTCATCTTCGGCGTCCTGCTCATGGGCATCCTCGTCGTGCGCAAGGTCCGCGGCGGTCTGCTGATCGGCATCGTCGTCACCACCGTGCTCGCCGCGATCCTCGAGGCCGTCTTCGACATCGGCGCCTCGAAGGGCGTCGACCCCCAGGGCTGGAACCTCAGCGTTCCCACGATGCCCGACGTCTTCGCGCAGATGCCCGACCTGAGCCTGGTCGGCGATGTCAGCCTGTTCGGCGCGTTCACCCGCATCGGTGTCATCGCCGCCAGCCTGCTCGTGTTCACGCTGGTGCTCGCCAACTTCTTCGACGCCATGGGCACCATGACCGGCCTCGGCAAGGAAGCGAAGCTGGCCGACAAGGACGGCAACCTGCCCGGTATCGGCAAGGCCCTGATCGTCGAGGGCGCCGGCGCCGTCGTCGGTGGTGGCGCGTCCGCGTCGTCCAACACGGTGTTCGTCGAGTCCGCGTCCGGCATCGCCGAGGGCGCTCGCACCGGCCTCGCCAACGTCGTCACCGGCACGCTGTTCCTGGCCGCGATGTTCCTGACCCCGCTGTACTCGGTGGTCCCGATCGAGGCGGCCGCACCGGCCCTGGTCGTGGTGGGCGCGTTGATGATCGGTCAGCTGCGCGAGATCGACTTCAGCAAGTTCTCGATCGCCCTGCCGGCGTTCCTCACCGTCGTCACGATGCCGTTCACCTACTCGATCGCCAACGGCATCGGCATCGGCTTCATCTCCTACGTCGTCCTCGCGGCCGCGGGTGGCAACGCCAAGAAGATCCATCCGCTGCTGTGGATCGTCGCCGCACTGTTCGTCGCATACTTCGCGGTCGGCCCCATCACTGACGCCGTTACGTGATTGGCGGGGCGCGAGTTCCCGTATTGTTCGAAGTTGTGACAACGGATACTCGCGCCCTTGCCAGCGACCTTTCCCTAGCGGTGGTGCGCCTCACGCGCCACCTACGGGGACGGCGGGCGGACGCACAGGTGACGCTGACGCAGCTGTCCGCGCTCGTCACGCTCAGCGCCGAAGGCCCCATGACCCCGGGCGCCCTCGCGGCCCGGGAGAAGGTCCAGCCGCCGTCGATGACCCGGGTCATCGCCTCCCTCGCGGACGTCGGACTGGTCGACCGCACACCGCATCCCACCGACGGCCGGCAGATCATCGTGTCGCTGTCGGATGCCGGGCACGCCCTCATCGAGGGCGAGACCCAGGCCCGTGAGGCGTGGATGACCGAGAAGCTGTCCGGCCTCGATGCCGCCCAGCTGGACACCCTGCGCGACGCCGTCACGATCATCAGTTCCCTGGTCTCCGAGAACGACTGACCTCTCCACCCGAAACCGGTCAGCGGGATGTATTCCCCGCTGACCGGTTTCGCGTGTGCAAGATCGCGGGGTGCCAACCGATCTCGCGCCGTCGATGTTCGCCGCGCTGCGCTCCCGCAACTACCGGTACTGGACGGCCGGTCAGATCGTGTCCCTCGTCGGGACCTGGATGCAGCGGATCGCGCAGGACTGGCTGGTCCTGACCCTCTCCGGCGGAGACGGTTTCGCGGTGGGCGTCGTGATGGCCCTGCAGTTCGGGCCGACGCTGTTCCTGTCGATGTACGGCGGGGTGCTCGCCGACCGCTACGACAAGCGGCGCATCCTGATGATCTCGCTGGTCGCGATGGCGTCGTTCGGGTTGATCCTCGGACTCCTCGACGTCGGCGGTGTGGTGCAGTTGTGGCACGTGTACGTGCTGGCGTTCGCGCTCGGCTGCGTCACGGCCCTCGAAACCCCGGTGCGCCAGTCGTTCACGATCGAGATGGTCGGCCCCGACCGATTGGCCAACGCAATCGCGTTGAACTCCATGATGTTCAACGCCGCCCGCATCGTCGGGCCGGCGATCGCCGGCGTGCTCATCACGCTGATCGGCACCGGCCCGGTGTTCCTCGTGAACTCCGTGTCGTTCGTCGCCGTCTTCGCGTCGTTGCTGTGGATGCGGGTGGACGAACTCACCCGGTCCGCGCCCGCGCCGCGCGCCAAAGGCCAGGTGCGTGAAGGTTTCCAGTACGTCCGCGGCAGAGCGGACCTCACCGTCGTCCTCCTCACCGTGTTCGTGGTCTCCACGTTCGGGCTCAACTTCTCGCTCACGCTGGCGGTCCTGGCCCGCAACACCTTCGACAAGGGCGCCGACGCCTTCGGCCTGCTCTCGACGATGCTGGCGGTCGGCATGCTCGCCGGCGCCACCCTCGCCGCGCGGCGGGCGTCGACCCCCACCGTCGGCTGGTGTCTCGGCGCCGCCGTCGGATTCGGCGTCCTCGAGACCGCCATCGGCCTGGTGCCGTCGTACGTCGCGGTCATCGTGCTGCTGGTGCCCACCGGCGCGCTCGTCCTCACGTTCTCGACGGCCGCGATGAGCATCCTGCAGATGTCGGTGCCCGCCGAGATGCGGGGCCGGGTGATGGGCATGTACATGCTCGCGTTCCTCGGCGGCACCCCGCTGGGCAGTCCGGTGCTGGGCTGGCTCGCCGACGCCGTCGACCCCCGCGCCCCGCTGGTGATCGGCGGCGTCGTCTCGCTGGTCGCGGGCCTGGCCGCCGCGGTCTACGTGCGGCGCTCGGCCACCTTCGGGCGGGCGGGAAACAGCGTGTAACTGAGCGCGATCACGCCCCAGATGCCGAGCACGGCGGTGAGCGTGCGGATCCAGTCGGACAGCGCCGCGGTGCGGGCCGGATCGCCGACCATCGCGATCGCGCCGAGCAGTAGACCGCTCGCGATGCCCCACGCCACCAGGGCCTTGCCGAATTCGCGCCACTCGCGGATCGCCCGCGCCTTCCCGTGGCGCGGTGGACGTACCGGTGCGGGCCCGCCCGCGAAGCGGTGGGCGAAGCGGGCGTCGGCCCAGCGGATGATGCTGTGCCCGAACGCGACCGAGAAGCCGATGTACGCGGCGGCCAGGCCGTGGCTCCACGACGCCTCGGCCCCGCCGCGCAGGTCGATCGTGGTGGCAACCAGCAGCACCACGTCCACCAGGGGAGCGCCGACGAGCAGTACCGCGCCGAGCGTGGGGCGGCGCAGGAGGTAGCGGGCCGTCAGGCCGGCGCCGAGGAACACCCAGAAGAGGATCTCGCACGCGACGATCAGCTGCACGATCATGTCCGCCCCATTTCTAGTACGACTGTGTTAGTCGGTTCGAAACTAGCACGACTGTGTTAGTTTGGCGATGTGGTGAAGCGAACCAGTACCGAGGCCCGGCGCGAGGAGATAGCCGACGCGGTCCTTCGGGTGATCCGCCGCGACGGCATCGGCGCCGCCAGCGTGCGGACGATCGCCGACGAGGCCGGGTTGTCCACCGGTTCGCTGCGGCACTTCTTCGGAACCCAGTCCGACCTGCTGCTGTTCGCCATGGAACTGATCACCAAACGGGTCTACGAACGCCTCGCCGCGATCGGGTTCACCGGAGACCTGCGCGCCGACGCCCGACTACTGGCCGAACAGTTCGTCCCGCTCGACGACGACCGGCGCGGCGAGATGGACGTCTGGCAGGCGTTCGTGGTGGCGGCGCGGACGGATCCCGCCCTCGCCGAGGTGCGCGACCGCACCGACCGGGAGATGTACGAGGGGTTCCTGCGGATCGTGGGCCCGCTGCAGGACGCGGGGCTGCTCGTGCCGGGTGCGTCGGCGGAGGTGGAGGCGATGCGGTTGCACGCCCTGGTCGACGGTCTCGCCGCGCACGGCGTCAACCACCCCCGCCGGATGAACGCCGACCGCATCCATGCCGTCCTCGACGCCCATTTCGCGGCGCTTTTCGGGGGTCGGGGCACCGTGTAGCCGAACGTCGGGTCCGGTACGGCACGATGGATCCGTGGTTCACGTCATCGACATTGCAGACCCCGACGACCCGCGGTTGGGCGACTACCGCGATCTGAACTCGTCGGATCGCCGCCCTGACCTGCCCGGCGGCAAGGGGCTGGTCATCGCGGAGGGCGTGCTGGTGGTCCAGCGCATGCTCGGCTCCCGCTTCGCGCCGAACAGCCTGCTGGGTGTCGATCGCCGGTTGGGGGAGCTGTCGGCGGACCTCGCGGGCGTGGACGTGCCGTTCTACCGGACCACCGCCGACGTCATGGCGCAGGTGGTGGGCTTCCACCTCAACCGCGGTGTGCTCGCCGCCGCGAACCGCCCGCCCGAGCTTGATGTCGAGGACGTGCTGCGCGGCGCCCGCACCGTCGCGGTGCTCGAGGGCGTCAACGACCACGAGAACATCGGCTCGATGTTCCGCAACGCGGCCGGCCTCGGGGTGGACGCCATTCTGTTCGGGGCATCCGTCGCCGACCCGCTGTACCGGCGCGCGGTGCGGGTGTCGATGGGGCATGCGCTGCGGGTGCCGTTCGCGCAGATCCCGGAATGGCCACGCGGGTTGAACATTCTGCGCGACAGGGGCTTCCAGCTGGTATCGCTCACCCCCAACCCGTCCGCGCCGACACTCGCGGAGGCGATGACGGGCGACAAGGTTGCCCTGCTGCTCGGCGCCGAGGGGCCTGGCCTGACGGAGGAGGCCATGCGCGCCACCGACGTTCGCGCCCGCATCCCGATGGCCCGGGGCACCGACTCGCTCAACGTGGCGACTGCGGCGGCGATGGCGTTCTACGAGCGCATCCGGGCCGGATCGTGACGGCGTCCGTGGATCCGACCCCGTGGGCGACGGGTCTGCTGGTCAGTGCGTTCGCCGCGGTCGTGACGCTGGTCGGGGTGGTGGCGTTCGGCGTCACCCTCGCGCACATCCATCCGCTGCTCACGGTGGGGTTCAACCTGGTGGCGGTCGGCGGCGCCGCACCCACCGTGTGGCGGTGGCGGAACCTGCCGGTGTGGCGCTGGGTGGTGTACGGGGTAACTGCTGGTGTCGTATCCGGTTGGATCACACTGCTTTTCGAGATCCTCTAGCGGGCGTCAGCTCTCGCGTCGGAACAGTCGCGCGAACAGCGATCGCCGCGGCGGCCGGGCCGCCTGCTCGGCCCGTGCCTGCTCGGCGCGTAGCTTCTCCTGCACCCGCCGCACCGATTCCGGAACCTGACCGGGCGGGTGGACGGCGAAGCGGCACACCGTGATCGACGACAGGTCCAGGGCGTCCCCGAGCCACGCGGCCGGTGCCGCCTCCGCGAACGCGCCCGGATCGAACGGCAGCGTCTGCGGATCCGGCAACACGTCCATCATCGGCGGTGCCGGATGCTCGCCGGCCCAGTACGGTCGCTCCCACACCTGCGGCAGACCGAGATCCTCGATGATGTGCACCGGGGTCGCGCTGAACGAACGCTTGAGTTCGTCGTTCTCCCAGTGCGCGAACGCACCCCACGACCCGGCCGCCATGTGCGTGGTCGACGAACTCAGGTACGTGTGCGCGGCCCCCGTCGGACGGATCCAGTGCTCGACGAGCGTCGACGGCGTCGGCGGCAATGCCTCGCCCGTGCGAACCACGGCGACGCCCGGATAGCAGCCGACGACCACCTCGCCGGGTTCGGGTTTCACGGCGTCGGACAGTTGCTCGTCGCCGAGGTAGGCGATGTCGAGTCCCGGGTGGAGCGCCGCGGCGAGTTCGCGGGCGGCCTCCCGGTCCGGCGTCGTCCCGCGCACTACCGCGACGGGTTCGGTGGCGTCGACGTACCAGATCGTCGAGGAGGTGACCCCCAGCACCGGCGTCAGCCGCGCCCGTTGCTCCGCACGCCCAGCAGAACGTCGTCCCAGGACGGCAGGGCGGGCTTGCCGCGCTTGTCCTTACCCGGCGTCTGCTGCGGCGCAACCTTGGGATGATCGTGCTCGGCCTCGTCCGCGACAACAACTTCGACGTCGTCGGACTCGTTGTCCGCCAACGTGATCGGGGGCTCCACGGACTGCACGGACTGCTCTGCGGTCTCGTGCTCGTGATCCTGCTCGAAATCCGCCGGCCCGTAGACCGGGTTGGTCGGCACCGGCGCGAGCCCGCGTCGACCGAAATCGGGGTCGACGAGCTGGACCGCGGTGTCGTCGAGCGCGGTGATGGTGCCGCCGTGCGCGTCCGGCTGGTACCGCCAGTGCGCAGTGTTGGTCGTGCGGCCGGTCTGCCACTGCAGTTGGGCGACCCAGAAGCCGTCCTCGTCCTTCCACGCGTCCCACGCGATGGCGCTGTTCTCGTGGCCGCGGGCCTTGAACGCCAGCGTCACGATCTCCGAAAGGGTGTGGACGGCGGGGCCGTCCGGGCGCACCGGATGTCCGGCCTGCGCCATCTCCGCGGCCCGCGCGCGCTCGAGCAGCACGGGGTACGCGAATCGGTCCACCTTGGCGTGTGGGATACCCGCCTGCTCGGCGACCTGTTCGACGGACGCGCCGGCACGGATGCGGGCCTGGATCTCACGGGGGCGGAGCTGACTGTCCATTTCGATCTCAATCTGGCCGAGTCGAGCGATGTCCCCGCGGGAGGCCGCGCGGAGCTTGTCATCGGCTGGTAGCCGGAACTTCTCGCCGGTGTCTGGATCAGAACACACCACGTGCGCGCCGCCAGGCTCGAGACCAATTACTCGCAGCTCCCGCACGTTCGTCCTCCTCATCGCGCCGACTCGCGATCACGTCAAGATCGACTGTAATTCATCCGTGACCCGCGCGCAGGAAAGACACGCGCGCCGTATATCACTCTCCCCGGGCGTTTTGCGCACTTATCGACGCGTCGCGGGTGTGATGAGCGCGACAAGTGCGCAAAGCGCGGGAGGCGGGGTGGACCGGGGGAGATGCAGAGGCGAGATGCGGAGAGGGCGGGCACGCTTGCGCGTGCCCGCCCTCGTCAGCGGAAAGCCCTACGACCCGGCGGAAATCAGCCGAGCTGCGAGACGACCCAGTCGATGCTCTTGGTCAGCTGCGAGATGTCCTCGGGATCGATCGCCGGGAACATGCCGATGCGCAGCTGGTTGCGGCCCAGCTTGCGGTACGGCTCGGTGTCGACGATGCCGTTGGCGCGCAGGATCTTCGCGACCGCGGCCGCGTCGACCGAGTCGGCGAAGTCGATGGTGCCGACGACCTGCGAGCGGTTGGCCGGATCGGTGACGAACGGCGTCGCGTACTCCGAGGCCTCGGCCCACGAGTACAGGCGATCCGACGAATCCTTGGTGCGCGCGGTGGTCCAGTCCAGGCCGCCGTTGGAGTTCATCCACGCGATCTGGTTCTCGAACATGAGCAGCGTTGCGAGCGCCGGGGTGTTGTACGTCTGGTCCTTGGTGGAGTTGTCGACCGCGATGGGCAGCGACAGGAACTCCGGGGTCCAGCGGCCCGACGCCTTGATCTCGGCGACGCGCTCGAGCGCGGCCGGGCTCATCAGCGCGATCCACAGGCCACCGTCGGCGGCGAAGCACTTCTGCGGCGCGAAGTAGTAGACGTCCGCGTCGGCGGCGTTGACCGGCAGACCGCCGGCACCCGAGGTGGCGTCGATCGCGATGAGCGCGTTCTCCGAGCCCGCCGGGCGAGTGACCGGCACGGCGACACCCGTCGAGGTCTCGTTGTGCGCCCAGCCGATGAGGTCGACGGAACCGTCGGCGACGATCGCCGGCGCGGTGCCCGGATCGCTCGACACGACGATCGGGTCGCCGATGAACGGGTTGCCCTTGGCGACCGACGCGAACTTCGACGAGAACTCGCCGTACGTGAAGTGCTGCGAGCGCTCACGGATCAGACCGAACGCGGCCGCATCCCAGAACGCGGTGGAGCCGCCGTTGCCGAGGACGACCTCGTAGCCCTCGGGCAGCGAGAACAGGTCGCGCAGACCCGAACGCACGCGCGCGACGACGTCCTTGACGGGCTTCTGCCGGTGGCTGGTGCCGAACACCGAGGCGCCGACGTCGACCAGGGACTGCAGCTGCTCCGGGCGGACCTTCGAGGGTCCGCAACCGAAGCGGCCGTCGACGGGCTTGAGGTCGGCGGGGATGATCGGAGTGCTCATCGGTGCGAGGTGTCCTTCTCGGTTGTGGTGATGTCCAGCTGTTTCTAGCTGTGCGAAATCTGGTCCCAGCCCTCGACCGACTCGGGGGTGCGGGGTGCGGGGCCGGTGTAGATCGCGGCGGGGCGGACGAGCTTGTCCAGCCGCTTCTGCTCCATGATGTGCGCGCACCAGCCGGCGGTGCGGCCACACGTGAACATCGCGGGCATCATGTGCGCGGGAACCTCGGCGAAATCGAGGATCACCGCCGCCCAGAACTCGACGTTCGTCTCGATCGCACGATCGGGGCGACGCTCACGGAGTTCGGCGAGCGCGGCCTGCTCGAGCGCCGCGGCGACCTCGAAGCGAGGAGCGTTGAGGCGCTTGGCAGTAGCGCGAAGCACCCGGGCCCGCGGGTCCTCGGCCCGGTACACCCGGTGCCCGAAGCCCATGAGCTTTTCCTTGCGGTCGAGGATGCCCTTGACCAGCGCGCGGGCATCGCCGGTGCGCTCGGTCTCCTCGATCATCGGCAGGACGCGGGCGGGGGCGCCGCCGTGCAGCGGGCCGGACATCGCGCCGATCGCGCCGGACAGCGACGCCGCGACGTCGGCGCCCGTGGAGGCGATGACGCGGGCGGTGAAGGTGGAGGCGTTCATGCCGTGCTCGGCCGCCGACACCCAGTACGCGTCGATGGCCTCGACGTGCGCCGGGTCCGGGTCACCCTTCCAGCGCGTCATGAAACGGGAGGTGACGGTGGGGCATTCGTCGATGAGCTTCTGCGGCACGGCCGGCTGGTAGATGCCGCGCGCGGACTGCGCGACGTACGACAGCGCCATCACCGAGGCACGCGCAAGGTTCTCGCGGGCGGTCTCGTCGTCGATGTCGAGCAGCGGCTGGTAGCCCCAGATCGGGGCGAGCATCGCGAGGCCGGCCTGCACGTCGACGCGGACGTCGCCGGTGTGGATGGGCAGCGGGAACGGCTCGGCCGGCGGCAGACCGGGGCCGAAACGGCCGTCCACGAGCAGCGCCCACACGTTGCCGAACGTGACGCGGCGGGCGACCAGGTCCTCGATGTCGACACCGCGGTAGCGCAGCGCGCCGCCGTCCTTGTCGGGCTCGGCGATGTCGGTGGTGAAGGCGACGACGCCTTCGAGGCCGCTGACGAAATCCTCGGGTACTACAGCGCTGGGTGCCATTGCTCCTGGACTCTCCTCATCCGAGTGCCGCCCGTGCGAGCTGCACTGCCTATGTCAGCCTTCGACTACTGCGTAATGGGGGGTCGAGATACTCCGTCGGGCCTGGTGCTAATCAAACTCTAGCCGGTGTCACCGGTCACCCGGCCAGCGACTACCCAGGGGTAGCGTCAGGGGCTGTGTCGTCAGATTCCCGCCGCCGGGATCCCCGGAATTCCGATCTCTCCGCGATGAGGGTGAGCTACGGCGAAATCGGGCCGCAGCGACCCGTCGTCGAACCCGATCTGGAACCGTCCTGGCTCGACGACGGATGGGTCGCATTGGCACGACGGTGGGTCGAGGAGGCCGTCGAGGCCGGACTGCCGGAGCCGAACGCGATGGTGCTCGGCACCGTAGACGCGGATGGGCACCCGTGCACCCGGACGGTGCTGTGCAAGGGATTCGACGCGGACGGCGTTCAGTTCTTCACCAACTACGACTCCGACAAGGGCCGCCAGCTTGCGGCCACGCCGTACGCGTCGGTGACGTTCACGTGGATGCCGCTGGCGCACCAGCTCACGGTTCGCGGCCCCGTGGAGAAAACCAGCGAGAACACGACGACCGAGTACTGGAACAGCCGTCCGCGAGGCTCCCGGCTCGGCGCGTGGGCGTCGAACCAGTCCCGTCCGATCGACACGCGCGCGGACCTCGAAGCTCAACTCGTCGACGCGGGGCGACGTTTCGGCGTCGACGGCGACATTCCGCTGCCTCCGCACTGGGGCGGTTTCCGGATCCGGCCCGAATCGGTCGAGTTCTGGCAGGGGCGGCCCAACCGCATGCACAACCGGATCCGTACGCGTTTCGTCGACGGCGCCTGGACCGTCGAGCGTCTGCAGCCGTGATGAGAGGACTGCTCGCCGACGTCACCCCGCTCCGAAACCAGGACTACCGGCGCCTGTGGACCAGCGGCATCGTCACCGTCATCGGAGGCCAGCTCACCGTCGTCGCGGTGCCGCTGCAGATCTTCGCGATCACCCAGAACTCGGCCTACGTCGGACTCGCCGGCATCTTCGGGCTCGTGCCGCTGGTGGTGTTCGGGCTGTGGGGCGGTGCGCTCGCGGACGTCATGGATCGCCGCAAGCTGATCATCATCACGACGCTGGGCATGATCGGCACGTCGCTGCTGCTGTGGCTGCAGGCCGCCGCGAACACGAACAACGTGTGGCTGCTGCTATGCCTGTTCTCGCTGCAACAGGTGTTCTTCGCGGTGAACTCGCCCACCCGCAGCGCGATCATCCCGCGCCTGCTGCCGATGAACGACCTGCCCGCGGCGAACTCGCTCAACATGACGGTGATGCAGTTCGGCGCCATCGCCGGGCCGCTGCTCGCGGGCGTCCTCATCCCCGCGGCCGGGCTGTCCACGGTGTACCTGCTCGACTCGATCGCGCTGCTCGCGACGCTGTGGGCGGTGATCAAGCTGCCGGCGCTGCCGCCGACCGGTCCCGCCCGCCGCGCCGGACTGCGAGCCGTGGGGGAGGGCTTCGCGTACCTCGCCACCCAGAAGGTGCTGCTGGCGTCGTTCGTCGTCGACATCATCGCGATGGTGTTCGGTATGCCGCGGGCGCTGTTCCCGGAGATCGCGCACGAATCGTTCGGCGACCCGCTCGACGGCGGTGTCGCCCTCGGCCTGCTGTTCGCGGCGATGTCGGCGGGCGCCGTGCTCGGTGGGGTGTTCTCCGGGTGGCTGCCCCGGATCCGGTTCCAGGGGCGCGCCGTCGTGATCTGCATCGTGCTGTGGGGCCTGGCGATGGTCGGGTTCGGTGTGGTCATCGGCGTCGCGAACCCGGACAGTCCGGCGTTCCTGTTGTGGCTCGCGCTCGCGTTCCTCGCGTTCGGCGGCGCCGTCGACATGGTCTCCGCGGCGCTGCGCAGCACGATGCTGCAGCAGGTGGCCACCGACGACATGCGCGGACGACTGCAGGGTGTGTTCACCGTCGTCGTGGCTGGCGGGCCGCGAATCGGCGACGTCCTGCACGGCGCCGCGGCGTACTACTTCGGCACGGCCGTCGCGTCGGCCGGCGGCGGAATCCTGGTGGTGGTCGGCGTCGTCGCCTCGATCGTGGCCTTCCCGGCATTCATGCGATACCGGGTCAGCCGGACGGGACAGCCCGAACATGTCTGACCCGCGAATCCTGGTGTGCGGCGAGGCGCTCGTCGACCTCGTCCCGGCCGGCGCCGAGTCGTTCGACGCACGGCTCGGCGGCGGGCCGTTCAACGTCGCCGTCGCGCTCGGACGTCTCGGCAGTCCGGTGGCGTTCTGTTCGCGTCTCTCCACCGACGCGTTCGGCGACCGGTTGCTCGCGGCGCTCACCGCGTCGGGCGTCGACACCGGGACCGTCCAGCGCGGGCCCGAGCCCACCACCCTCGCGGTCGCGGGCATCGGACCGGACGGCGGTGCGCGCTACACCTTCTACGCCGACGGCACCGCCGACCGGCTCGTCGAAGATCCCGGCCGTCTCCCGGACTCGGTCGCGGCGGCGTCCTTCGGGACGCTGTCGCTCGTGTTCGAACCCGGCGCGAGCGTCTACACGGATCTGCTCCGCCGCTGCCACGACGAGGGGCGGCTGACGGTCCTCGACCCCAATATCCGTCCGGCCGTCTTTCCCGACGACTATCGCCGCCGTTTCACCGAACTGCTGCCGTGGGTCGATGTCGTGAAGGTCTCCGACGACGATGTCCAGTGGCTGGGACGCGGTGTGGACGGCACGACGCCGGAGCAGTGGCTCGACCGGGGAGTGGCCGCCGTCGTCACCACACACGGGGCGGACGGGCTGAGCGTGCGGACGCGGTCGCTGACCGTGCGCGTGCCGGGCGTTCCGGTTTCCGTCGTCGACACCATCGGTGCAGGTGACACCGTTCAGGCGGCGCTTCTCCACCGGCTCGACCGCCGTGGACTCCTCGGTCGGAATTCGGTAACGGGGCTCGACGGGGGACAATGGCAGGACGCCCTGGAATTCGCGGCACGCGCGGCGGCGATCACCGTTTCGCGGGCCGGTGCGGACCCTCCGTGGGCAGCGCGCCTGACGGGCGGCTAGTTTCTACTTGAATGTTACGAAGTTACTCACTGGTCTGAGTTTGAGAGGGATCCTTCCGTGCCCGCTGAGAATGACAACAAACCCACACTCAGCTACCCCGGTGGCGAGCACACGATGTCCATCGCCAAGGCGACTGAAGGCAACGACGGCATCGAGCTGGGCAAGCTCCTTGCCAACACTGGTTACACGACGCTCGACCCGGGCTTCGTCAATACCGCGTCCACCAGTTCCGCTATTACCTACATCGACGGCGACAAGGGCATCCTGCGTTACCGCGGGTACCCGATCGAGGAGCTCGCGGAGCGCTCGACGTTCATCGAGGTCAGCTACCTGCTGATCTACGGGGAGCTGCCCACCGAAGCCCAGCTCGAGGTGTTCACGGACAAGATCCGTCGCCACACCCTCCTGCACGAGGACCTCAAGCGGTTCTTCGACGGCTTCCCGCGCAACGCGCACCCGATGCCGGTGCTCTCCTCCGCGGTCAACGCGCTGTCCGCGTACTACCAGGACTCGCTGGACCCGGATGATCCGGAGCAGGTCGAGCTGTCCACCACCCGCCTGCTGGCGAAGATGCCGACCATCGCGGCGTACGCGTACAAGAAGTCCGTCGGACAGCCGTTCCTGTACCCGGACAACTCGCTCTCGCTGGTCGAGAACTTCCTCCGGATGACGTTCGGCTTCCCGGCCGAGCCGTACGAGGTCGATCCCGAGGTCGCCAAGGCGCTCGACATGCTGCTGATCCTGCACGCCGACCACGAGCAGAACTGCTCGACGTCGACCGTCCGCATGGTCGGCTCGTCGGACGCGAACCTGTTCACGTCGGTCTCCGCCGGTATCAACGCGCTGTGGGGCCCGCTGCACGGCGGCGCCAACCAGGCCGTGCTCGAGATGCTCGACGAGATCAAGGCCGGCGGCGGCGACGTCAAGGAGTTCGTCCGCAAGGTCAAGAACAAGGAAGACGGCGTGAAGCTCATGGGCTTCGGGCACCGCGTCTACCGCAACTACGATCCGCGCGCTGCGATCGCCAAGAAGGCCGCGGACACGATCCTCGGCAAGCTCGGCGGCGACGACGAGCTGCTCCAGATCGCGAAGTCGCTCGAGGAAGCCGCGCTCACCGATGAGTACTTCATCGAGCGCAAGCTGTACCCGAACGTGGACTTCTACACGGGCCTGATCTACCGCGCGATGGGCTTCCCGACCCGGATGTTCACCGTGCTGTTCGCGATGGGTCGGCTGCCCGGCTGGATCGCGCACTGGCGTGAGATGCACGAGGATCCGGCCACCAAGATCGGTCGTCCGCGTCAGATCTACACCGGCTACACGCAGCGCGACTACGTGGACCTGTCCGCACGCTGACCTGTTTCTGCCCGACTACTACTGATCGGACAACATCATGAGCACCAAGCCCGAGATCGAGTTCCAGGAAGGCCCCGCGCCCACCGAACTCGTCATCAAGGACATCGTCGTCGGTGACGGCCCGGAGGCCACCCCCGGCGCCAAGGTCGAGGTCCACTACGTGGGCGTCGAGTTCGACTCCGGCGAGGAGTTCGACTCCTCGTGGGGCCGCGGCGAGTCCATCACCTTTCCGCTGCAGGGCCTGATCGCAGGCTGGCAGGAAGGCATCCCGGGCATGAAGGTGGGCGGCCGGCGTCAGCTGACCATCCCGCCGGAGCTTGCGTACGGTCCGGCCGGCAGCGGTCACCAGCTGTCCGGCAAGACCCTCGTGTTCGTCATCGACCTGCTCGACGTCGTCGTGCCGCCGAAGCCGCCGGTCATCGAGCCCGCCGATGGCCCGGCCCCGGCCGAGCTGGTCATCGAGGACATCACGGTCGGCGACGGCGCGGAGGCCCAGCCGGGCGGCGTCGTGGATGTGCACTACCACGGTGTCGAGTACGACTCGAACGAGGTGTTCGACTCGTCGTTCCTGCGTGGCGAGTCCGTCGCTTTCCCGCTCAACCGGCTGATCCCGGGCTGGCAGGAAGGCATCCCCGGCATGAAGGTCGGCGGCCGCCGCAAGCTCACGGTTCCGCCGGAGCTCGCGTACGGTCCGGCCGGTGGCGGCCACCAGCTGTCGGGCAAGACGCTGGTGTTCATCATCGACCTGCTGGGTACCCAGTAGTCCTGTAGAGCAACAGAACTCAGGCCCTGCACCGTTCAGTCGGTGCGGGGCCTGAGTTCTATCACCGGCAACTCCCGGTCGGTCTTCTGTTCGTACTTGGTGAACTGCGGGGCCGCCGCCGTGATCGTCGCCCAGGCGTCGGCGCGCTCGGTGTCGTGGAGTTCGCGGGCCGTCACCGGAATCGAGTCACCGCCCACCTCGATCGTCACCTGGTCGGGGTGCGCGGCCAGATTGAGATACCAGGCCGGATTGGCGCGGGCACCGGCCGCCGACGCCACGATGAACCACGTGCCGTCCGGTCCCGCGAACCAGCCGACCGGCGTGGAGCGAGGCTCCCCGCTCTTGCGGCCGACGGTGGTGAGCACGAGGGTGTCCATGCCCATGAACTTGCCGCCACGGCGGACGCGGCCCATCGCGAACTTGTTGACCCAGCGCACCATCCGCCCGTGCGGGGGTTTCGGTCCGCGAGTGCCCTGGGGATTGCTGAAGGTCATGACCGGTCCCGTCGTCGTCGGCTTCCGACGTCAACAGTATGAGCCGCCTCAGGGAGTTGCGGGACGAGAAAGGGCGCCCCGACCGAAGTCGGAGCGCCCTCTGCTCAGCGTGGTGCTGCTGGTGCCGGACTATCCCCGGGGGGTGCCCATGGCGTCGGCCAGCATCGGCCACGAGTTGTTCAGGTCGTCACGCCAGTAGCCCCACGAGTGGGTGCCGGCCGGCTTGAAGTCGAAGTGCGCCTGGTCGCCCATGCCGTTGAAGTTGACGGCGTCGAACAGTCGGTGGGTGCACTCGTTGGTGGCCGCCTCGATGATGCCGCCGACGATGATCTGGTTGGCCAGCGTCCCGACATTGCCGTTGATGCCCTGGCTGTCGAGCGTGTCGTGCGGGCCCGGCAGGCCGGACGCGTTGGCGACGTACAGCTTCGGGCCGCCCTTGAGCTTGCCGATGTTGTAGATCGGGTCGTGTGCCTGCCAGTCCGGGCTGCCGACCGGGCCCCACATGTTCTCGACGTCAGCCGAGCCGCGGGCCGCGATGACGATCTGGATGTAGGTCTGGCCCATCGGGGTCACGGTGTCCGCGCAGCCGCTGTACGCGCCGACGGCCTTGTACAGCTGCGGATCCTTGAGCGCGAGGTTGAACACCGAGGTGCCCGACGTCGAGATGCCGGCCAGCGAGTTGACCTTGGTGGTGCCGAGCGCGGAGTCGACGACCGGCGGCAGTTCCTGCGTCAGGAACGTCTCCCACTTGTTGACGCCGTGCAGGGCGTCGTCGGCCTTCTGCCAGTCGGTGTAGTAGGTGAACGCGCCCTGCATCGGGGTGACCACGTTGACCTGCTTGCCCTGGAAGAAGGTGCCGATGTCGGCCTGCTTCTGCCACGACGCCGAGTCCTCGCCGCCGCCGGCACCGTTGAGCAGGTACAGCGTGGGGGCGGCCTTGGACGTGTCGGCCGGGCGGATGACGTCGAGCGGGATGTCGCGCCCCATCGACTCCGAGCGGACCACCAGGCGGAGCTTGTTCGGGCCGGTCGACGTCGCCGAGACGAGCTTGGTGCCGCCGTTCGCGCGGGCCGCGGACTGGACGTTCGCGGCGTCCGTCGCACCCGGTGTCGCGGCGGTGGCCACTCCGGCTCCGACGAAGACGGGCAGTGCGGCGACCGCCGCAGTCGTGGCGCCGATCAGTGCTTTGAGCCGGCGGGACTTCTGGGTTACGCGCATGCTTTCTCCGCTTCGGTGGTCGGCCGGGAGCAAGGATCAGCTCCGCGGTTCTGAACAGGTGTATATCACTTTCGCTATCGGGACTACGTCTCGATTTGCTACTGGTTGCCGGAAAATTCTTCCGGCGTTCCAGAATTATCGGTCACAAACCATCAGACCATGTCGTTTTTCTGCAACCAGCGCAAGGTCGGCCAGCCGCAGAACACCGGCAGCCAGCAGGTCAGGACGCGGTACAGCAGCACCGACGGTACCGCGATGCCCACCGGCAGCCCGAAGGCGGTCAGGCCACCGATGAGGGCGGCCTCCACCGCGCCCACACCACCGGGGGTGGGCGCGGCCGACGCGAGGGTGCCGCCGATCATCGTGACGATCGTGACCGTGACGAACGTGGTGCCGCCGCCGAACGCCTCGATGCTCGCCCACAGCGCGAGCGCGGCCCCCAAGGTGGTGCCGGCGCTGCCGAGGACGATCAGCATGAAGCGGCCCGGGTTGCGGGCCAGTTGCGCGAGGGATCCGAGCACCTCGGTCAGCTGCGGCCGGACTTCGTTGTTCAGCCACCGCCTGGCCTTGGGGAGGAACGTGAAGGTGCCGATCGCGCCCAACGCGATGCCCGCGATGAGATAGAGCGTCGTGCCCTTGGGGACGAAGTGCGACAGATCGGCGTCGCGTCCGGCCGCGACGCTGAAGAAGATCAGCAGCGCCACGTGGGTGACCACCTGCACGGTCTGCTGCAGGGCCACCGCGGCCGTCGCCCGGACGGTGCCGAGACCGCCCTTCTGGAGGAACCGCACGCTCAGCGCGAGGCCGCCGACGCCGGCCGGGGTGGTGGTGGCGGCGAACGTGTTGGCGACCTGCATGATCACCAGGTGCCGATAGCGCACCAGCTCGGAGGCGCACGCCCACAGCGAGGCCGCGGCGCCGAAGTACGTGAGCGCGGAGACGATCAGGCCGGCCAGCGCCCACCACCAGTTCGCCGTCTTCAGTTCGGTGACGAACGTGGGGACCTGGCTGATGAACGGGTAGGCCACGTAGACCAGACCGATCAGCAGCACCAGCTGGATGATCTGGTTCCGGGTGAACCGGGTGACCTGTTCCGGCGCGATCTTCTCGATGTCGGTCTGGTTGCTCACCTCGTCGCGGATCGCGCCGAGCAGCGCGGACGAGTCGGGAGCCTGTTTGCGCAGCCGCGACGGCATCGCCGACTTCGTGAGCCGGCCCGACGCGGCGAGGATCCGGTCGCGGCCGCGCGCGGTGAGCGCGGCGCGGACCGCCGGCTCCTCCCCGAACAGCGCCGCGGTGGTCAGGAGGAGCTGTGCGGTGTCGGACTGGATCTGCGCCTCCGACGACCCGAGTTCGGCGTAGGTGAAGCCATCGAACAGGGCCTGGCCGTCGTCGATCCGGATCTCCGACGCCCGCAGGTCGCCGTGCGTGATCTGACGGGCGTGCAGTTCGCCGAGCGAGTCCCACAGCATCTCGAGCAGCGTGTCGCGGGGATGCGGGTTGTCCGTGCGGAGCGTCGCGACGGGGGCACCGTGCGAGAGCGGCCGGGCGTAGAGCTGCCAACCGCGGTCCAGGGTGGTGACGGCCATCGGCTTGGATGCCGCGAGCCCCAGGTCGGCGACGGCGATCCCCATCAGCGCCCGATGCTCGACGGCCCGCGCCAACGAGGCGTGCGCGGGCGCGCTCTCGCTGCTGCGGAGGGTGAGCCACTTGGACACCTGGCGGATCGCGCCGCTGCTGCGCTGGTTCTGCCCGTACATTTCGACGATCATCTCGGGCTCGCCGTCGCGGGACGCGCCGAGGATCAGCGGTCCGCTGCCCGCCGTGGTGATGACCCGGAACGCGGTGATCCGGTGGCCCAGGCGCTGCAGCGCCTCCACCGCGGACTCGAGCGGCACCTCCAGCGCGGGGGTGCCCACCACCAGCACGATGACCGCGCCGACGAGATAGCCGACGGCCAGGCCGAGCATCGAGCGGGCCGGCACGATCGAGCTGACGACCAGATGGATCGGTGCGAACAGCAGCAGCAGTGCCCACCACAGGCGTCGCCAGCGCTTCGGTAGCCACGGTCCGGACACCGTCAGGACTGCCGCGAGCATCGCGATCCAGCGTGGATCGTCGAGGAACTGCGACAGGAACGTGTTGAGGCGGTCGGAGACGTCGAGGTGCCAGCGCGGGGCCGCCAGCCCGGATCCGGTGAACGACAGCGCCACGCCGGCGATGAGACCGGCGGCCGCGTACCCGGCGAGCAGCTTCCAGCGGCGGCCCACGATCAGCTGGATCAGGATCGCGAACGGCAGCGCGAGGATAGCGACGCCGTACAGCAGGTAGACGGTGTCCGAGACGCCCGGCGACAGGATGCCGACGATGTCGGACACCGAGGTCTCGAGGGCGTCCCACTCGCTGCGGGTGATCACCGAGCCGGCGATGACCGCGCCGAGCAGGATCAGCGCGACGACGACCCGCAGGATGTCGCTGGTGCGTCGGATCAGCGGCGGCAGCAGGCTGCCGCTGACCGGGATCTCGCGTCCGTCAACTTTCAAGGGTCACCACCAGTCGGGCACCGCCGAGGGGACTGTCCGCGATGTGGGCCGTGCCCCCGTGCAGTCCGGCCTGCTGCGCCACGAGCGCCAGCCCCAGCCCGGAGCCGCCCTTGGCGGCACTGCTGCCGCGCCGGAAGCGCTCGAACACCGCGACCCTCTCCTCGTGCGGGATGCCGTCGCCGTCGTCGTCGACGGTGACCGTGACGGTCCCGGCGTCGTCGCGGCGTGCACCGACGGACACGTGCCGTGCGCCGCCGTGCCGGACGGCGTTGCTGATCGCGTTGTCGATCGAGAGCCGCAGGCCCACCGGCAGGCCGCGCACGACGAGTCCGGGCGGGGCGTCGACGGTGACGGTGAGGCCCGGGTGCAGGCGCTGCGCGTCCTCGGCGGCGAGGTCGCACAGTTCCGTCAGATCGAGGTCGACGTGGTCCTTCTCGCTGGACAGTTCACCGGATGCGAGCCGTTCCAGCGCGGTGAGGGTGGCCTCGAGCCGGCCCTGCGTGCGGGCGAGGTCGGCGAGGATCTCGGCGCGCTGGGCGTCGGACAGGTCGAGGGTCGTGAGGACCTCGAGGTCGGTGCGCATCGCGGTGAGCGGGGTCCGCAGTTCGTGCGCGGACGCGGCCGCGAAGTCGCGGGCGGTGTCGAGTGCGGCCGCGGTGCGTTCCTGCGCGTCGGAGACGTCCTGCAGCATGGCGCCGGCCGCGGCGGCGAGTTCGTCGGCCTCGCGGACCCCGGACGCCGCGGTGGCGAGGTCGCGGTCGCGGCGGCCGACACGCTGGGTGAGCTCGACGAGCGGGCGGACGGCCCGGCCGCCGAACACCCAGCCGAGGCCGGTGGCGGCGACGATCGCGCCTACACCGACGAGCGCGACCTGCTGCTGCTGATCGGTGGTGGGGTCCTTCGCCTCGGCGAGCGGGACGGCCACCGACAGCAGGGACGTGGAGCCGGGACTCAGCGGCGCGGTGAACGCACGGAACGGGGTGCCGGCGACATCGACGGTGTGCGATCCGAGATCGAGTTCGGGCAGCCGACTGGACGTGCTCGAGACGACCTTGTCGCCCGACCGGATCGTCACCGCGAACGCGCCGCCGTCACCGAGGACGTTCAGGAACGGCGCCGCGGCACCGGCATTGACGATCAGCACCCGCGACGCGGTCTCGAGCCGCCGGTCGAGTTGCTGCAGGTTGTTGCGGGCGATCGCGAGGGCCAGATACACGCCGACCGCGGCGACGATGATCGTCGCCCCGAGTGCGGTGGCCGCGGCGACGCGCGCCCGCAGCGACTGCGGCCTCACGTCGGTTCCCGCAGCACGAATCCCACTCCGCGCACGGTGTGCACGAGCCGCGGGGTGCCGTCGATCTCGAACTTGCGGCGCAGATACCCGACGAACACGTCGACCACGTTGGTGTCGGCGACGAAGTCGTAGCCCCACACCAGATCCAGCAGTCGTTCCCGGCTCAGCACCACCCCGGCGTTGCGGGCCAGCACCTCGGTCAGCTCGAATTCCCGCTTGGTGAGGGTGAGTTCGGTGTCGTTCAGCCAGACGCGTCGGCCCGCGACGTCGACCGCCAGGGGGCCGACGGTGATCGGGGGATCGGTGTCGGCCGCGGCGACGGCCGCCGAGCGGCGGCGCAGCATCGCCCGGATCCGGGCGACGAGTTCGGCGAGCACGAACGGCTTGACGAGGTAGTCGTCGGCGCCGGACTCGAGGCCGGCGATGCGGTCATCGACCGAACTGCGGGCGCTGAGCACACAGATCGGGACCTCGTTGCCCTCCCGGCGCAGCGCGGTGACCACACCGGTGCCGTCGAGCACGGGCATGTTCATGTCGAGCACGACGGCGTCGGGTGCCGCGGTCGCGACCACCTTCAGGGCGATCGCCCCGTCCGACGCGGTGAGGACGGTGAAGCCGGACAGGCGGAGCCCACGCTCGAGCGAGGCGAGCACGTCCGGGTCGTCGTCGACGACCAGGACGGTTGCAGTGGCGGTCACCTGAGCATTGTGCCCGGCGGCCGCGGCGTTTCCCCTCATCTTCGTCACTCCTCCGGCCGCGGGCGCACTCGGTCGGAACGTGCGATCAGGGTGTCGGCGACCCGGACGAACGCGTCGAGATCGTGTGGGTCGACGCCGTCGAACAGGTGCTGCGCGGTGCTCGCCCGCAGGTGCCGGACCCGGTCGGCGTCGCGGAGACCGCGGTCGGTGAGCGCGACGAGATGGGCGCGCCGATCCGTCGGGTGCGGGTCCCGGCGCAGGTGCCCGGACTTCTCGAGAGCATCGACCAGCGCGGTCACCTGTCGGGTGCTGCAGCGCAGCGCGCCCGCGAGATCGCGCTGCGTCATCGGCGGATTCTCGAGGACGCACAGCAGGGCGCGGGTCCGCGCGGTCGTCAGCCCGAAATCGCGGGTACCCGACTGCAGCGATGCCGACAGATTCTCCGCGAGCACGTAGGCGCGACCGAGCGCGTCGGCGGCGTCGTGGTGGTCGGGCACGGCGGTGATGCTAGTTCATTGTGAATGCTGTTCACTAAATCGGCGGGCTCGACAGTCGCTGCAGGTAGTCCATGACCCGGCGGTCCAGTCGGGCGCTCCGCTGGGTGGGCGTCACCGCGCCGACGAGCGCGCCGCGTGCGGCGAGTTCTGTGGGCAGGTCCACGACGGCCACCAGGTCCACCGCTCCGACCGCGCCGCTCACGTCGGCGCCGGCGGGCACCGACTGCCAGCGGATGGCGAACAGCCCGGCGTCGATGCCGTCGGTGTCGAGCCAGTTCGCGGTACCGGGATCCTCGGCGGCCACGACGTAGGTGATGGTGCCGTCGGGATTGGGTTCGGCCTGGGCCTGATTGAGGCTCCCGGTCCGGCGCACGTACTCGCGCGCGACGCCCCACGGGTCGGTGAGTTCGAAGCCCAGGTACTTCGCGCCGACCGGGTCGAGGGTGACGACCAGGGCCTGCCCCGGCCCGAGCGCGAAGTGCCCGCTCGTCGCGAAGCCGAAACCGGACGCCCGCAGCCCGGGCGGGGGCTGCACGGTGTTCGCGGGCTTGGCGTAGACGAACGCGTTGTCGTAGTCGAGCCAGTAGCGCCCGACCCGGCGCAGCAGGTCGGCGGTGCGGTCGGCCAGGTCCTCGGTGCTGCGCGGCGCGTCGAGCGGCGGGCCGGCGATTCGTTCGATCGACAACTCCGACGGCGTCTGCGCCGACCAGTCGTCGAGCGAATCGCGCGCGATGAGCAGTCGGGCGCCGGCGGCGGTCCGGATGTGGTTGGCGCCGCCGTCGGCGGGTTCGGGGGAAACCGTGATCGTGAAGGAGCCGTCGGGCTCGATGTGCATGCGGTCGCTGGTGAGGAACCCGAGGATCGGCGCGCCCTCCCTGGTGACCGCGCCGGTGCCGGGGATCTCGCCGTACAGGACGAACGACAGCTGGGACGGGCTGCCTGCGGGCATCCGGCCGTGCACCACGTAGGTGGACGCGCCGTCGACCGCGGCGTGCCGGTGCACGTTGTCGGGGTTGTCGATCCCATAGCCGGAGGCGGGGACGTCGAGCGCGTGCCACTGGTGGGCGGCGTTCGCCTCCCACGAGAACTGCGGCCGGGAGGGGTCGTCGTTGACGATCATCTGGGCCGCGGCCACGGTGATCGCGTCGGCCGCGGCCTCGAGGGTCGCGGCGCCGGCGGCGGTGCGTCCCTGCGGATCGGCCCGGTACATCTCGACGACGTCCCGGCGCGCGGCCTGCACGGCGGGCAGGGCGACAACCTCGTTGACCGCGGTCTCGAAGACGATCTGCTGTGCGGTGTCGAGCACCCCGCCCGGGGCGTTGGACGGCAGGCCGGCGACGGCGAACAGGGGACGATCACTCACGGGCAACTCCTGTCGGCCGGGAACCGGAACAGTCCAGAATTGGAAATAATTCTAGTTTTCGGTTCCCGGCCGTGCGGAGGTTTACGCGAATTGCCTACTTCCTGCCTACTTCGCCCCGGCCACGCAGCGCTGGACGAGCGATCCGATGCCCTCGATGCTGCTGGTCACGACGTTGCCGGGGATCAGGAAGCGTTGCGGGCTGCGGCCGACGCCCACCCCGGCCGGGGTGCCCGTGAAGATCAGGTCGCCCGGCCGCAGTGTGCACACCGCAGACAGGTGCGCGATCAGTTCGGCAACGGGGAACATCATCTGCGCGGTGCGGCCGGACTGGACCGTCTCGCCGTCGATGTCGCACTCGATCGCGAGGTCGTTCCGGTCGGCGAACTCGTCGGGCGTCACCAGCCACGGCCCGGTCGCGCCGAAGCCGGGGAACGACTTGGCCAGCGAGAACTGCGGCGCCGGCCCGGCCATCTGCGACGTCCGCTCCGAGAAGTCCTGTCCCACGGTCAGTCCCGCGACGTACGACCACGCGTCGGCGGCCGCGACGTTCGTCGCCTCGCGGCCGATGACGGCCACCAGTTCCACCTCCCAGTCGACGGTGTCGGTGGGCAGCGTCAGATCGGTCTCGGGACCGGTGAGGCAGCTCGCGAACTTGGTGAACGTGGGCGGCGCGTCCGGCGCGTCCAGCCCGGTCTCGGCCGCGTGGTCGCGGTAGTTGAGGCCGATCGCGAACACCTGGCTCGGCGCCGGGGACGGGGCGCCGAGGTCGCGGCGGTCGAACGTCTCGCCGGTGGTGCCGGGCAGCGTGCGGGCCCAGTCGGTGAACGCCGCCCACTCGGCGTAGACCGCCGCCGGGGCGGGGCCGAAGCGGCCGGAACTGGCGGTGTGGACGTCGACGGCCCGGTCGCCATCGATCAGGACGGTGCGTCCGGAGAGGTTGGCCACGCGCATGACGGTCGTTCCTGTCTGTGGATGAGTAATAGGAGAAGCGAGGCCCAGTAGACCCGAGAAATATCGGAAACGCAATATAATTTCGAAACTTGACTCTCGATTCGGAACGGCCTGTACTGGCGGCATGGCCAGAGCGACCGGTACCCGCGCCGACGAGATCCACGCGCGGCTGCGCGCCGACATCCTCGGCGGCGTCCTCGCGCCGGGGGAGAAGCTCGCCTTCGGACAACTGCAGGCCCGCTACGACGTCAGCACCGGCGTGCTGCGCGAGGTGCTGCCCCGGCTGGTCGAGCAGGGACTCGCGGTGTCGGAGGCGCAGTTGGGGTTCCGGGTGGTCCCGGTGTCGGTGCCGGACCTGGTGGAGCTGACCGACACCCGCGTGTTCGTCGAGTCCGAGGCGCTGCGCCGGTCGATCGCGCACGGCGACGTCGAATGGGAGTCGGCGGTTCTCGCGGCGCGGCACCGGCTGTCGCGGACCGCGTCCGTGGACGCCGACGGCCGGGTCTCCGAGGCGTGGCTCGCGGCGCACAGCGCCTTCCACGGCACCCTGCTGCAGGCCTGCCCCAACACCCGGCTCGTGCACATCGCCGAATCGCTGCGGGACGTCTCGGAGGTGTACCGCTGCTGGAGCGTGCGCAGCCCCGAGTCCACGGCCCGCGACGTCGGCGCCGAGCACGACCGCATCGCCGCGGCCACCGTGGACCGGGACGCCGACCGCGCGGTGGACGAGCTGCGGCGGCACATCGAACTGACGACGGAGTTGCTGATCGCCGGGCAGGGGGCGACCCGCGATGCCTGAGTCGTTGGTCTGGTTCCGGCGTGATCTGCGCGTGGGGGATCTGCCGACGCTGAGCGCGGCGGGGGAGCGGGCGCTGGGGCTGTTCGTGCTCGACGACCGGCTGCTCGGCCCGTCGGGCGGCCCGCGACGAGACTTCCTGTACCGCAGCCTGTCCGCGCTCGACGAGCAACTCGGTGGCCGCCTGCTGGTGGTGCGCGGGGATCCGGTCGAGGTGGTGCCCCGGGTCGCGAAAGCGGTCGACGCGCGGGAAGTGCACGTGAGTGCGGACTACGGACCGTACGGGGTCGAGCGCGACGCGGCCGTCGCGGAACATGTCGATCTGGTGGCCACCGGTTCGCCGTACGCGATCGCACCGGGCCGGGTGACGAAGGACGACGGCAGCCCGTACAAGGTGTTCACGCCGTGGTTCAAGCGCTGGCTCGACCACGGGTGGCGCGGACCGGCCCGCACCGGCGCGGACACGCTCGACTGGATCGACCCCGACGACGTCGACGTGTCGAAGGCGCGCACCGTGATTCCCGACCCCGACGGGCCCGGTCTCCCGGCGGGTGAGGATGCGGCGCTGGGACGCTGGCGCGAGTTCTGCGGCGACGACCTGATCCGCTACGACGACGAACGCGACCGCCCGGACCTGGACACCACCAGTCGGATGTCGGTGTATCTCAAGTTCGGCAACATCCACCCGCGCACGATGCTCGCCGATCTGGCCCGCAAGCGCAGTCACGGCGCCGAGCAGTACCGGCGGCAGGTGGCGTGGCGAGACTTCTACGCCGACATCCTGTTCCAGCGTCCGGACAGCGCCCGACGCAACTACGACGCCAAGTTCGACGCGATCCGCCACGACACCGGACGCGACGCCGACGCGCTGTTCGCGGCGTGGTGCGAGGGCCGCACCGGCTTTCCGATCGTCGACGCCGGCATGCGGCAGTTGGCGGCCGAGGGCTGGATGCACAACCGGGTGCGGATGATCGTCGCGTCGTTCCTCGTGAAGGACCTGCACCTGCCGTGGTGGCGCGGGGCGCGGTTCTTCATGCAGCACCTGGTCGACGGTGATCTGGCGTCGAACCAGCACGGCTGGCAGTGGACGGCCGGATCCGGCACCGACGCCGCACCGTACTTCCGGGTGTTCAACCCGACCGGGCAGGGCGAGAAGTTCGACCCCACCGGCGATTACGTGCGGCGCTGGGTGCCGGAGTTGCGCGGGGTGAGCGGCAAGGCGGTGCACACCCTGAAAGACGCTCGGCCGGAGGCGTATCCGGACCCGATCGTCGACCACGCCGAGGAGCGGCGCGAGGCGCTGGCACGGTACGGCGAGCTCAGCTGAGCGGGGGCATCCGGACGAAATCACCCGGCCGCCACGTGCCGTCGAATGCGCTCTCCTGCGGACCGTAGATCCGCAGGTACGCGAACCAGGAGCGGCCGGGGAGCGTCTCGACCCACAGGTTCTCCACGCCGACCGGGGCATTCGGGCCGAAGTACAGGTCGATCGAGCCCGAGTCGTCCTGTGGCAGTTCGAAGAGCGAGCGCAGGGCAGCCCGGCCCAGCGGAGCCTGTACCTGTGACCGGGTCTGGGCGTCGTAGACGGTGATCGACCAGAACAGGGCGGCGGGAACGGGGGTGGGCACCGTCAGCGTGTATTCGGCGCCGCCGTCGAGGTAGTCGCCTCGCGAGTCCCGTGTCCCGAGCCAGTACAGGGAACCGCCCCCGACCTGCCTTCGGAACATCGCCGGGGACGCGACGATCGCCTGCGCGAACCAGCGGTCGCGGGCCTCGAGATCGAGTCCGGTGGGCGTCTCGAAGTCGGCGTTGTCCGGGACCAATCCCACCCATTCCCACGCACGGTCCGGCCACGCGATCCGGTCGGGGCGGGTGCCGGCGAAGGCGGAGACCAGCATCTGATCCCGGCCGGCCCGGGCCGCGCGTTCGAGGATCCGGGTGGTTCGCGCGTCGGGTGCGAACGGCTCGCCCTTCCGGATCCCGAGTGCGCCGAGCAATCCGTACATGGGCCGGAACTCGTCCACCACCGGTTCCCGGTCGAGGATGCCGTGCAGCACCTTCCAGAACTCGATGCTGTCCTCCCAGCGCAGGCACGTGCTGTCGAGGGCCTTCTCGGTGAAGTCGACGAAGTCGAGGCACTCGGTGTCGGCGCCCAGGCGATGGATCTTCACCTCGCGCAACGCTTTCAGCGCACCGGCGATGTCCCCGCCGACCGGCAGCGCACGCAGTGCCATCAACACCGTGAACGAGTTGGACCGGCCGATGTGGTGACCGGACGGGACGTCGCCGTCGTACCCCGGGGGCAGCACCACGTGCCGTCCGCCCTTCCCCTCGTCGGGGCCGGGGATGCCCATGTCCATGATCCACCGCTGGTGGTGATCGTCGACCAGGCCGATGTACGGGCCGGCCGGGAGTTCGATCACCATCGGCCCGTCCGTCAGATCGAGGGCGGCGGCACCGTACGGCGTGTCGGAGTTGAGCGTGAAACCGACCTGCAGCGGTCCGGTCGACGCGATCCCCACCGCCTCGTTGTCGGCGATGCCGATCTCCCGGTTGCCGTTGAAGATCCCCTCGACGGACACCGTGGGGTACCAGAACCGGTAGGCCGTCACCGCCCGCTGGAAGTCGGCGTCGTCCCGTGCGCGGGCAGCGGACTCCGCCGTCGGGTACCCGCCGGGGAGGTCGTACGGGGCATCGGTCGTCGGGTCCGGAGTCGTCATCGCAGATCCTTCGCTCGGCGGGCGTTCGGTCGTGTCTCACGAATGAACCGCACCGCCGCGCCGCCGGCCTCATCCGTAGAGGGTGAGGGTCGGTTTCGTTCCGCTCGGGTTCGGGTAGATGAGCGGAAGAAGTGACGTGGAAGGAGGCACATGACGCGCGACGTGGAGAAGCGGTGGTCGGACCCGGAGACCTTTCGGCGGGCGGCGCTGTTCGACGCGGCCACGATTGTTCTCGCCCTGATCGCGATGGCCGTCACGATCTCGGTGGGGTCCGGGGCGGGGGACTGCACTCCCGACGAGGGACGACTGTGCACCGACAGCGCACGCATCGTCGTGGTGGTGGTGCCGTCGGCTCTGCTGCTGCTCGGCGGAATCGTTGCTTTCGTCCAGGCCTACCGTGTGTGGCGGCGCAACGGGACGTGGCCGGTCTGGCAGGCAGCGGGCTGGTTTCTGTTCGTCCTGATGCTCGTGTATCTGGGCATTGCGGTGCGCAGCGTGGCCGGGTGAGCACGGATTCGAACGTCCCACCCAGTGGACACCCCCACTTTCGAGACCGCTGGCATCGGTATACCCTCGGGCCGCTCCCGACGGAAGGATTCGCAGTGTCCCAGATCACTCCCCTTGATGTGTTCGCGCCTGCCAAGCTCGGCCCGATCACGCTGCGCAATCGGATCATCAAGTCCGCGACGTTCGAGGGGCGCACCCCTAAGGCACTGGTCACGGACGAATTGATCGAGTTCCACCGTCAGCCCGCGGCCGGCGGTGTCGGCATGACCACCGTTGCGTACTGCGCCGTGCAGCCCGAGGGGCGCACCGAGCGCGGTCAGCTGTGGATGCGGCCCGAGGTGGTGCCCGGCCTCCGGAAGCTCACCGATGCGATCCACGCCGAGGGTGCGGCGGCGTCGGCGCAGATCGGGCACGCCGGTCCCGTCGCGAACGAGAAGTCGAACGGGCTGCCTGCCCTGGCACCGTCGATGTCGTTCAACCCGATGAGCATGAAGAAGATCCATGCCGCGACCGCCGCCGACATCGCCCGGATCACGCAGGCGCACGCCGACGCGGCCACGTTCGCGATCGAGGGCGGCTTCGACGCCGTCGAGATCCACTTCGGCCACAACTACTTCGCGAGTTCTTTCCTGAGCCCCAAGCTGAACAAGCGCAAGGACAACTACGGCGGATCGCTCGCGAACCGGGCCCGCATCGTGCTGGAGACGGCGCGCGCCGTGCGGGAGGCGGTCGGCGACCGGATCGCGATCCTCGCCAAGCTCAACATGGACGACGGCGTGCCCGGCGGATTCTGGGTGGACGAGGCGATCCAGGTGGCGCAGTGGCTCGAGGCCGACGGCAGCCTCGACGCGCTCGAACTGACCATGGGTAGCTCGCTGCTCAACCCGATGTACCTGTTCAAGGGCGACGCCCCGGTCCGCGACTTCGCGGCCGCGATGCCGCAGCCGGTCAAGCTCGGTGTGCAGTTGGTCGGCAAGGCGTTCATCAAGACCTACCCCTACGAGCCGCTGTTCATGCTCGAGGAGGCCCGACAGATCCGCGCGGCCGTGAAGATGCCGCTGGTGCTGCTCGGCGGTGTCACCGACAAGGCCGGCATGGACACCGCGATGGAGGAGGGGTTCGAGTTCGTCGCGATGGCCCGCGCGCTGCTGCGGGAGCCCGACCTGATCAACCGGATCCAGGCCGAGTCCCGCACGCGGTCGCTGTGCATCCACTGCAACAAGTGCATGCCGACGATCTTCTCGGGCGCCCGCTGCGTGCTGGTCGACCCGGGGCCGGTGCGCATCGGCGGCTGACGCCGTCGCGTCCTGGATGTTGCGTCCTAGATGCAGTCCCAGGCGAATTCGATCGCCTCGCGGACGTCGTCGGCCCACTCCGCCCAGACCTGCTCGGCGGTGAGGAGACCGGCGACGCCGCACAGGGAATCGGTTGCGGCGCGGACGATGTCGAGTACGAGGTGGAACTGGTAGCCGCCGACGGTCGCGAGGTGGCCGTAGTCGGTCTGCTGCGGGGAGTGGTGCAGCGATGCCGTGTCGAGCGGTCCACCGTCGCGGCTGGTCGCGGCGCCCAGGGTGGCGAGCTCGAGCACCTGGGCGATCGCCGGTGCCGGTTCGGGCAGTGTGAGCGCGGCGGGTGCCGTCACCACGTTCGCCGCCGACTCGATCGGCGCGGGCAGCCCGAGGTCGACGCCGTCGGCTTCGGCCGCGGCCGTGAATCGCGCGCGGGCGTGCGCCGACGTGGCGGCCACCTGCCGGGCGACGTCGTCGCCGGCAGGTGATTCGAGGGCTCCGAGGATCCGGAGGCGGTCCGCCGCCGATCCGAGCAGTGTCCAGGCGGTGCTCATCCGTCCGGACTCGATCAGTGCGGCCGCGTCGAGCAGCGTCGACAGGATCTCCTCGTACTGCGCGATCGCGGCGATCAGGCGCAGTCCGGGGCTGTCGGACCAGAACGGGTCCGCCGCCGCGTCCCGGCGCTCGGCCTCCCGGGTCGCGTCCAGGTCGGGGGCCAGGCAGGCCTGCACGGTGACGACGACCTCACGCATGAGGGCGGCCTGGTTCGAGAGTTCGATGCCCTCCGGGTCGTGCAGGAAATGGCGTCGCGTGCAGTTCGCGACGAGATCGCGCAGAAGAGCGTGGACGGATGGCGTGGCGACTACGGACAATTCTCCCCCTCGGGCGATTGCGAATTGATGGTGTCGAATCCGATGATCGCTTGGATCCTGTTCGTAAACATACCGTGATCGAACCGTGATGGTCAACCCTTATGTGGGTCTGACCTGCCCTTTTGGATGTTTAAGCTAAATTGTCGTTTGGTACTAGTTAGTGCCGAATATCCGATTTATCCGAAAAGAAAGGCCCCGACCCTGTGCGGGGCGGGGCCTTTCCGGTGGGTGCCCGCTATCCGCGCAGCAGCTTCTCGAGGGCGTCGATGACGGACGGGTCCTCGATGGTCGACGGCACGGTGTACTCGTCGTTGTCGGCGATCTGGCGCATCGTCTTGCGCAGGATCTTGCCCGAGCGCGTCTTCGGGAGGGCCTGCACGACGGTCACGTCGCGGAACGTGGCGACCGCGCCGATCTGCTCACGCACCATCGCGATCAGTTCCTTGCGGAGGACGTCGTCCTCGATCTCGACGCCGGCCTTGAGCACCACGTAGCCGCTCGGGCGCTGGCCCTTGAGTTCGTCGTGGATGCCGATCACCGCGCACTCGGCGACCGCGGTGTGCGACGCGACGACCGCCTCCATGCTTCCGGTCGAAAGCCGGTGTCCGGCAACGTTGATGACGTCGTCGCTGCGGCCCAGGACGAACACGTAGCCGTCCTCGTCGATGTAGCCGGAGTCGCCGGTGAGGTAGTAGCCGTCGAACGTCGACAGGTAGGACTTCGTGTACCGGTCCTCGTCGCGCCACAGCCCGGCCAGGGTGCCGGGCGGCAGCGGCAGCGCGATCACGATGTTGCCCTCGGTGCCCGCCTCGACCGGAGTGCCCTCGCCGTCGACGATGTCGACGCGGTAGCCGGGCACGGGGACGGTGGGGGAGCCGGCCTTGATCGGCATGGGTTCCAGCCCACGCAGATTCGCGCAGATGGCCCAGCCGGTCTCCGTCTGCCACCAATGGTCGATCACCGGGACGCCGAGCTTCTCGGTGGCCCACACATAGGTGTCGGGGTCGAGGCGCTCGCCCGCGGCGAACAGCGTCGTCATCGACGAGATGTCGTACTTCGCGAGTTCGGCGGCCTCCGGGTCCGCCTTGCGGATCGCGCGGATCGCGGTGGGTGCGGTGAACAGCGCGGAGACGTTGTGTTCCTGGATCACTCGCCAGAACGCGCCCGCGTCGGGCGTGCCCACCGGCTTGCCCTCGTACATCACCGTGGTCGCGCCCGCGAGCAGCGGCGCGTACACGATGTACGAGTGGCCCACGACCCAGCCGACGTCCGACGCGGTCCACATGACCTGGCCGGGGCCGAGGTCGTAGATGTTGCGCATCGACCACGTCAGCGCGACGGCGTGACCGCCGTTGTCGCGGACCACGCCCTTCGGCTTCCCGGTGGTGCCCGAGGTGTACAGGATGTACAGCGGATCGGTCGCGGCCACCGAGACCGGGGCCGCGTCCTGCGCGTCGGCGGCCAGCTCGTCCCAGTCGAACCACGCGGCGCCGCGGTCGCGGTAGTCGGCGGCGGAGCCGGGGATGGTCTCGCGGTTCTTCACGATCACGGTGTGCGGCGGGGTGGCCGACAGGTCGAGCGCCTGGTCGACCATCGGCAGGTACTCGATGGTGCGTCCGGGCTCGAGACCGCCCGACGCGGTGACCAGCACGACGGGCTGCGCGTCGTCGATGCGGGTGGCGAGTTCCTTGGCGGCGAAGCCACCGAACACCACCGAGTGCACGGCGCCGATGCGGGCGCACGCGAGCATCGCGATCGCGGCCTCGGGGATCATCGGCATGTAGATCACGACGCGGTCGCCGGCGACGACGCCCTGCTCGGACAGCACACCCGCGAACCGGGCGACCTCCGCGAGCAGTTCGGCGTACGTGTACGTCCGCTGCGCGGGCACCATCGCCGAGTCCCAGATCAGCGCGGCCTGGTCGCCGCGGCCGTCGCGGACGTGCCGGTCGAGCGCGTTGAAGCACGTGTTGAGGGTGGCGTCGGGGAACCAGCGGTACATCGGGGCGTTCGAATCGTCCAGCGCGCGCGTCGGCGCGGTGTCCCACTCGACGGCGTCGGCGGCCGCGAGCCAGAAGCCGTCCGGATCGTCCACGCTCTGACGGAAGGCCTCGGCGTAGGCGCCGGTTGCGTGCTCGGCGGTGCTCATCGATTCGTGTCCTCTCGGGTCCTGACACTGCGTCGGAGACGCACGCGTGACCTTGCAGCTGTGATGCACAACACCTTATTGGACGACCTGGCCCCCGCCGTCGCAGTGGACCGGTCGCCGCGCGTCTGTGCGACGGACGGCGCCTGCCGGTCGATGAACGGCGCTCATCGGCTCCTTGTCCGGTTACCGCGCAGTAGCCGGTAGGTCGCGCGGGTGTCCGCGTCGAGGTGTTCGGTGGCGTAGCTCAGCGCGGTCGCGCCCATCTCGGCGGCGTGGCGGTCGAGAAAGCCGAGCAGCAGCGCGCGGTCCACCCGCTTGCCGACCTCGCGGAGCATCCAGCCGGTCGCCTTCTGCGTCAGGTCGCGCCGGTCGTCGAGGACGCCGGCCGCCAGCTCCAGCGTCGTGGACGCGTCGCCGCGCCGGATGAACCCGAACGTCGTGAGCAGCGCGACGCGCCGCCGCCACAGGTCGTCGTCGGCGCCGAGTTCGAACACGAGATCCCGCGGCCTGTCGAACAGCCAGTCGCCGAGGATGTACAGCGCGGACAGATCCACCAGGTCCCAGTTGTTCACCCGGCCGCGGAGGACGGCCGCGAGATAGTGGTCGGCGATCTGCTTGCGGGCGTCGTCGTCGCGGTTCCGTGCGCGACTCGCCCTGGCGAACTGGTCGACGAGGATCAGCAGGCCGGCGAGGCGATGCTCGTGCACCGGGCTGTCGAGCAGTGCGTCGACGTCGTCGAGCGGCAACGCCGCGAACCGCTTGGCGATCGCGCGGGTCGCCGGTACCCGGACGCCGACGAACACGTCGCCCTCGCCGTACTCGCCAGGACCGGTCTTGAAGAACCGCTGGAGGTGCTCGGCGTCGTCCGCGTCGGCGACCTCCGTCAACGCGGCGATCACCTCCTCCGCGGCGCCGACAGACCTCACGATGCGGTCTCGTCGGACGCGGATCCGTTTGCTGCGCTGAGTCGTTCGACGAGGTCGACGGCGACGTCACGAAGGCGCGTGTTGGTCGTCTGCGACTGCCTGCGCAGCAGTTGGAAGGCCTGGTGCGCGTCGATTCGGTGGAGTGCCATCAGCATGCCCTTCGCCTGCTCGATGGGCGCCCGGGTCTCCAGTGCGCGTTGCAGGGCGTCCGCGGCGTCGCGCGCGGACTTGAACCGCGCGAACTCGCCGATCGCGCGGGAGACGGTGCCGGTGAGCAACTCGAGGACGTCGGCGTCCACCTCGTCGAAGGCCGCGGGCCCGCGGCCGTACAGGTTGAGCGCGCCGAGGGTGTGGTCGTCGACGAACAGGGGAGCGGCCAGGAAACTGCGAATTCCCTGCGCACGAGCCGATTCCGTGAACGCGGGCCACCGGTCCGTCGCCTCGTCGAGGTCCACCAGGACCGTCTCGCGGGTTCGGGACGCCTCCAGACACGGACCCTCGCCGGCGGCGTACTGCTCGTGGTCGACTCGCAGGGTGCGGCCGTCCGTGTACGCGGCGGTGTAGGTACGCCCGCCGAAGTCCACCGTCACGCCGGTGCTGTCCGCGCCGTCGATGACGTCGTGGGCCACCTCCGTCACCCGCTGCAGCAGGTCGGCCAGGTCGTCCTCGTCGGTGATGCTCTCGCCCAGCGACAACAGCAGCGACGCCAGCGCGGTCGGCGACAGATCGGACTGCTCGGCGACCGCCACGACGTCGGCGACGTCGTGCAGTGGGGCGGGTGCCGCGCCGTCGAAGGCTCCGTCGTCGGGCCACTGCTCACTCTGGGACAACTTGCCGACCTCCTTCGGTTCGCGGCAGGTACGTCGAACTCATCGCCACTCCTGCAGTCGCGTCGCCAGTGCCGCGGTGGCGCGACGATGCTGCCCTCGGGCGGCGTCCGGGCTCAGGCCCAGCGCCGCGCCGATCTCGGGATACGTCATCGCGTCCACCTCTCTCATCACCCATGATGCGCGCTGACGTGCCGGAAGTTCACGTAACGCCCGGTCGAGGGCGGTCAGGAAGGCGCTGCTCGAGACCGCCACGTGGGGTTCCAGCGCCGGTCGCTCGGGTACCCCGTGCAGGATCTCGTCGTCCACGACGTCGGGCCGGCGGCGGCGGTGCAGGTCGAAGATCTTGCGGTTGCAGATCGCATACAGCCACGTGCCGATCGACGCGTCGCCGCGGAACGAGCCCAACTGGTGCCAGGCGGCGATGAACGTCTCCTGCACGACGTCGTCGGCGGTGTCCTCGTCGGAGGTCAGCGACCGGCAGTATCGGCGCAGTTCGGGGCCGTAGCGGTCCACGAATCCCGCGAAAGTGGCGTCGGGGTGATCGGCCCGGCGCGCGGCATGGGCAGGCCTCGGCGGCACGCCCACGGCCCGTTCGGTCACTGAATACACTCCTCCCGTCGAAGCCGTCGCGGGAGTGAGGCACGCAGACTGTACACCGAGTCTCTCCCCGTCCGGCCAATCCGCAGGGCGCCGGCGCAACAGCGCTCAGGTGTGCGGCACATCACAGCAATCGGGTGTTCGGTTCGGTGATCTCGAACCGTCTAACGGTGTGGGAGAGCAGGTACACAGCGTCGGTTTCGTGAGAAGGTGAGAGCGTTGGGAAAAGGCCGATAGGCACGCCAATCGATCAGGTGCGCAGCATCGTTCGAGGGGTCGATGCCGGAGCCTCGTTACTGGTGGGTGCATCGTGCCGCTGACTGGTGAACACACCCGGCGCTACGCCGACGCTCTCGTCGCGCTGGCCGCCGCTACGCATCGTCCCGCGAACATCGTCAACCTGGGTGAGACGTACGCGATCCGCGTCGAGTTCGAACTGGGGCGACACCTGCTGGCCACCAACGACGGCGGCGATCTGTCGACCGACGGCGGCGACGGCAGCTGGACCGTCCGATTGTGCGGCCGCAGTGGCGAAGTGCTTGCCGAGGCCGACGGCGAGTGGCTCGTCGATGCGTTCGACGCGGTGATCGCCACGCTGCGATCCTCGGACTGGTGGACGGACGGCGGGACCCTGTTCGGAGAGTTCACGCCCTCGAACTCCTGACGTCCCGCCCGTACGGTTGAGGACATGGCTCCACTCATCGCTGAAGACCTGCTGTTGTTGCTGCTCGACGACGAGTCCGGGGATCCCCTCACGGACGGCACCAAACTGCCCCGAGTGTTGGCCGGCGCCGTGCTGCTCGAACTGGCGCTCGACGGGTACGTGACACCGGCCGACGAGGGCGAGGACGTCAAGAAGGGTCGGCTCGTGGTGCGACTCGACGGGACGCCCGACGACCCCATCCTCGCCCGCACCCTCGACGTGATCCGCGATGCCCGCCGGCCGATGAAGCCCGAGGCCGTGATCGAGAAGCTCGACAGCGAGCTGCGGACCGCGGTCTTCGAGCGGGTGATCGACCGCGGCTGGGTGCGCGAGAGCCGACGCAAGGTGCTCGGCATCTTCCCGGCGAAGACGTGGCCGCCGGTCGACGAGAGCCACGAGCGCGAGGTGCGCCACGAACTGTCCGGTGTGCTGATCGAGGGGCTCGCCCCGGCCCCGCGCGCCGCGGCCCTGATCTCCCTGCTGTCCGCGGTGGACGCCGCTGCGAAGGCCTTCCCCGAGGCCGACCGCAAGGCGATCCGCAAGCGTGCCAAGGACATCGCGGAGGGGGAGTGGGCCGGCGCCGCGGTACGGAAGGCGGTCGACGCGATCAACACCGCCGTCTTCGTGGCCGTGATGGTTCCGGCGGTGGCGGCCGGGAGTTCCTGACGGACCGGCCGAATGTCACACACGTTCAGTTCGACTGAACGTGTGTGACATTCGGCCACGGGCATCAGCTGCCGAAGAGGCTTCCGAGCGAGCCGAGCGAGCCTGCCGGCGTGGGGTAGTCGATCCGGACGACCGACACCGTGCCGCTGTTGGTGCCCGTCACCCAGGCCTCGCTGCCGTCGGGCTTGATCGCGACGCCTACCGGGAGGAGTCCGACCGCGACGGCGGGGCCGAGGGTGTCGTCGGCCGTTTCGATCGACGCCAGCCTCGCTTCGCCGCTGATCGCCACGTAGACACGGCGTCCGTCGGGGGTGACGGCGAGGCCGGCCGGTCCCTCTCCGACAGGGACGGTCTTGGTGACCGTATTGCTGGAGGTGTCGATGACGAGCACGGCGTCGGTCTCGTTGTCGGAAACGTAGGCGTGCTTGCCATCCGGTGCGATCGCGATTCCGACCATCGCTGTGCCCGCCGGGATCGATGCCACGACCGAGTTGTTCGACGTGTCGACCACCTTGACGGTTCCGTCGAGCTGATGAGCCACGTAGGCGCGGCTGCCGTCCGGCGTGAACGCGATCGCGAACGGGCCGTCGCCCACCGGGATCGTGCCCGTCACGGTGTTCGTCGCTGTGCTGATTACCGCGATCTCGTCACTGCTCCGGTTGGCGACGTAGACATGGGAGCCGTCCGGGGCGGCGGCCACGGAAATCGGACCGGACTCCTCGCCGACGTCGACTGTGGTGATCACGGTGTCGGTGTCGGTGTCGATCACCGCGACGCTGCCGCCGAACATCTGCGCTACGTATGCGCGAGTGCCGTTCGGGGTGATCGCCAGACCGTAGGGCTTCTGATCCAGGTTGATGCCGTGCGGTTCGTCGGCGAAAGTTGTGTCGATGGGAATCACGTTGAAGCTCTCGCTACCGGTGACGTAGGCGCGCGAGCCGTCCGGCGTGAACGCCACCTCGTGCGGACGGTCTCCCGCACCGACCGTGCGGATCACGACGTCGGCGCCGGACGGTGGAGCCGCGACGAGGGTGGCGGCGAGTGCGGCCAGACAGACGGCGCCGGCGCGGGAGGCGAATCTGCGAGTGGTGATACGTGCATTCGGTTGCATGAGAGGTCCTTTGTCCGAGTGGGCGAGCCATGTTCGAGGACAGAACGATTCACCCAGCCGTGACGAGCGGGTACGGACCGGGCAACCCCGACATTCCGAAGACAGACAGGTTTCTGCGCGAAGTCGTCACCGTCCCCGGGATCCGAAATCCCTCACCACGAAGTGGAATTCGTAGCCCGTCGACTGCATCGGTGACGTGACAGGCAGGTTACAGGCAAGCACTCCCCGGGTGCAGGAAAATCGCAACCCGGCCGAATGTCACATGCGTCCAGTCGAACTGGACGCATGTGACATTCGGTCAAGCAGGACGATTCAGATCCGGACGAGCATCTTCCCGACGTTGCCACCGCGCATGAGCTGGAGGAAGGCGTCGACGGAGTTGTCGATGCCGTCGACGATCGTCTCGTCGTACACCACATCGCCGGACGCGAGCCACGGGCCCATCTTGGCGGCGAACTCGGGGAAGAAGTGCGTGTAGTGGCCGAGCGTGAAGCCCTTCAGCGTCAGTCCGCGGGTGATGATGTTGGCCATGTTGTCAGGGCCGGGGGTGCGCTCGGTCGCGTTGTAGGCGGCGATGGCTCCGCACAGCGCGGCCCGGCCGCCGTCCCGCATCACGTCCAGGGCGGCCTCGAGATGGTCGCCGCCGACGTTGTCGAAGTAGACGTCGATGCCGTCGCCGGCGATCGCCCGCAGTTGCGTCCGCACGGGGGCCTGCTTGTAGTCGAATGCCGCGCTGTACCCGTAGCGGTCGGTGAGCAGTTCCACCTTCTCGGCGGTCCCGGCGGAACCGATGATCCGGGCGGCGCCCTCGAGTCGGGCGATTTGTCCGGCGGCCGTACCCACCGCACCTGCGGCGCCGGAGATGAACACGGACTCGCCCGGCTTCAGCTGGGCGATGTGCATCAGCCCGACGTACGCGGTCAGTCCGGTGAGGCCGAGAATGCCGAGGTACGCGGAGACCGGCACGCCCGGAATCTCCTCCACCACACGGAAGCTCGCGGCATCACCCTGCGCGACGTCGCGCCATCCGAAATCGTGCACGACGACGGCGCCGACAGGGTGGGAGGGCGAGGTCGACTCGACGATCCGGCCCACCGCGCCTCCGGTCATGGTCTCGCCGAGGACGAACGGCGGCACGTACGACTTCACGTCGTTCATCCGGCCGCGCATGTAGGGGTCGACGGAGACGAATTCGTTGGCCACCCGGACCTGGTTGGGTGCGAGATCGGGCAGGTCGACGGTGACGGTGCGGAAGTTGTCGGGCGTGGGCCAACCCACCGGGCGGGCGGTGAGCTGGATCTGGGTGCTGGTCGACATGGTTCGTCCCTTCGGGGGTGCGGGGTTCAGAAGATCAGTCCGAGTGCGAGGAGGACGACGGCGACGAGGGGAAGCGTGCCCTGGGTGAGGGCCGCCCGGGCCTTGTCCGGCGACGACAGCAGCAGCACGAGCGCCGCGAGGACCATCGATCCGGCGCCGGCGAACACCAGTGCCGACCCGACCGCGGTCGCGCCGATCGCGACGCCGATGATGCCCGCGGCCGTGACGATCGCCAGGAAGAGGTTGTAGAAGCCCTGGTTGAAGGCCAGTTCCCTGGTTGCTGCAGCCTCCTCGGCGCTGGTGCCGAACGTCGCGCGGGTGCGCGGTGCGGTCCAGGCCAGGGATTCGAGGAAGAAGATGTAGACGTGCAGCACGCCGGCGAGTGCGGCGAAGATCAGTCCCGCGACGACCATGGTCACTCCTCCTCATTTTGAACTGATCGTTTCAATATATACTGCAATGGTCGTTCCACAACGAGAAGTGAGGGCCGTCATGCCACGAGTGCAGGAGTTCGACACCGACGCCGTGGTGGGCCATGCCCGGGATCTCTTCTGGGACCGCGGGTTCGAGGCGACGTCCGTCCCGGACCTCGAGCGTGCGACGGGGTTGAACCGGTCCAGCCTGTACAACGCCTTCGGTAGCAAGCGCGGACTGTTCGACGCCGCCGTCCAGGACTACCTGGACCGTGTGGTGCGCCCGCGACTGCGGATCCTCACCGATGAGCCCACCGCGCCCGATGCCGCAATGCGCTACTACCGCGGTGTCCTCGAGGCGATCGAGTCGCTCCCCGCCGACTATCCGGGCCGCGGCTGCCTGCTCCTCAACAGCGCGGCCGGCTTCGCGGCGCACGACGACGTCCAGCGCGCCGCGGTCGACGCGTACCGATCGGAGTTGGCGGCGGCGCTCGCACACGCGCTGCGGGCCCTCGACCCCGAGACCTCGGCCGACCGGATCGTCCATCGCACCCGTCTCCTGACGTCGCTGTCGATCAGTGCGCTGCTGCTGTCCCGCGTCAACCGGGACGAGGCCGCGGCCCTCGCACGAACCGCGCTGGACCAGTTGGCGGAGTGGTCCGCCGCCAGGAATCAGCGAACCACCACGTGATCACGCCTCGATAACGAGTGCGCTCCGCCGCGGGTCAGTGCGCGGGCAACCCCAGGGTCCGGTAGCGCGCCAGACGCGCGGTCATCCGGTCGTCGCCGGACAGCCCTTGCAGCCCGACCAGCTCGCGCGCGATGGCCGCACCGACGCGTCGGGAGAAATCGACGGGCTCGATCGCCGCGTCGGGCATTTCGGGAATGACGGCGTCGACGACGCCGTCGCGCAGAAGGTCGAGCGACTGGATGCCCTGCGCCGCCGCCATTTCGGGTGCGTGGCTGGTGTCGCGGTGCACGATGGCGCTGGCGCCCTCCGGCGGAAGCGGTGCGAGCCAGCCGTTCTGGGCGGCCAGGACGCGGTCGGCCGGCAGCAGCGCCAGCGCGCCGCCGCCGGTACCCTGACCGAGCAGCACCGACACCGTCGGGGTGCGCAGCGTGACGAGGTCGGAGATGCAGCGGGCGATCTCGGGGGCCAGGCCGCGTTCCTCGGCCTCCTTGGACAGTGCCGCCCCGAGGGTGTCGATCACCAGCACGAGCGGAAGCCGGAGTTCGGCGGCCATCCGCATGCCGCGCCGGGCCTCCCGCAGCGCGGCCGGCCCCATCGTGTTGAGGGCCGACTGGCCGGCGCGATCCTGACCGAACAGCACGCACGGCTGACCGTGGAACCGAGCCAGCGAGAGCAGCACGGTGGAGTCCACCTCGCCCTGACCGGTGCCGCTGAGGGGCACCCGGGTCGACGACGCGTGCCGGACGAGTTCGCGGACGCCGGGACGGTCGTCGCGCCGCGACGTGATCACCGACTGCCAGGCCGGAACGTCCGGAATGTCCTGCACATCAGCCGCTTCCGGAATCGAGGTGTCGTCACCCGCGGGATCGACGAGCACGTGGAGTGCCCGGTCGACCAGGTCGCGCAGCTGCGCCGTCGACGCCACCCCGTCGATCACGCCGTTGCGGTACAGGTTCTCGGACGTCTGCACGCCCTCGGGGAACTTGTCGCCGTAGAGCGCCTCGTACACGCGCGGGCCGAGGAAGCCGACGAGCGCGCCGGGCTCGGCGATCGTGACGTGGCCGAGCGATCCCCACGACGCGAACACGCCGCCGGTGGTGGGGTTGCGCAGGTACACCAGGTACGGCAGGTGGGCGGACTTGTGGGCGGCGATCGCGGCGGCGATCTTCACCATCTGCACGAACGCGACGGTGCCCTCCTGCATGCGGGTGCCGCCGGAGGTGGGCGAGGCGAGCAGGGGCAGCCCCTCGGCGGTGGCGCGCTCGATCGCGGTGACGATCCGCTCGGCGGCGGCCACCCCGATGGAGCCGGCGAGGAAGGAGAACTCGCACGCGATGACGGCGACGCGGCGGCCGCCGAGCAGTGCGGTGCCGGTGAGCACGGACTCGTCGACGCCCGACTTCGCGGCGGCCGCATCGAGTTCCGCCCGGTACTTCGGGTCGGGGCCGATCTCGAGCGGCTCGGTGTCCCACGAGACGAAGCTGTCGGCGTCGAACACCTGACCGATCAGTTCGCGAGCCGAAACCTTCTTCGCGGGCACGGGCCTTCCTCCACTTCTCTACCGAAAGGCCGCCGTCGTCCGGAGACGACGGCGGCCGGCACGGCTCCAGCCTAGTTACCGCGCGAGCGCCTCACGCCACGAGACCGTCTTGCCCATCCGCAGGATCGAGCGCTGGTAGATGCGGGCCGCGATCGCGGACATCGCGATGGTGACGACCAGCATCAGCACGACGGTGGCGACGATCTGCGTCACGCTCGCGACACCCGCCGCGATGCGCAGCGGCATGAGGATCGCCGAGAACGGCGGGATCCAGCTGAGCACGTTGGACAGCGTGCCCTCCGGGTTCTGCACGGCGCTGAACGCCGCGAAGAACATCGCCATGATCAGGATGGTCAGCGGCATCGCGGTGGAGTTGACGTCCTCCTGACGCGAGACCATCGATCCGGTCGCGGCGTAGAGCACCGCGAAGAACGCGAAGCCGAGGATGAACCAGCCGAGCGTGCCGACCAGGGTGCCCCACGCGGTGCCGCCCAGGGTGAGCACGCCGGTCGCGACACCGGCGCCGACGCCGACCACGCCGTACACGGTCAGCTGCGCGAGACCGACCGCACCGATGCCGATCACCTTGCCCCACAGCAGCTGCAGCGGACGCAGCGTCGACAGCAGCAGCTCGACGACGCGGGACGACTTCTCCTCGACGACACCCATCGCGACGTACATGCCGAACGCCAGGATCTGCATGTACAGCAGGATCACGACGGCGGTGGAGAGCGCGATGCGCTGTCCGCGTTCGGGATCCGGCGGGTCGATCGCGTCGACGGTGACCACGGCCGACTTGGTGTTCTCGGCTAGCTGTGCGGCGTCGACGCCCTGCGCGGCCAGCGCGGCGCTCTGGGCCTGCGCGGCCACTGCGCCGTCGAGCACCACGCGGAGCGAGGTGTCGATCTCCGACTTCGTGATCGCGGTGACGGCGCCGCCGTTGCCCGGCACCACGGCGACGTCGAGGTCGCCGTTCTCGACCTGGGTGCGGGCGGTCTGCTCGTCCGCGATCTCGGTCACCTCGACCGGGTTGCCGGCCGCGACACCGGTCGCGACGAGGACCGCGCTCAGCGACTGGTCGCCGACGAGCCCAACCTTGGAGCGGGAGTCGTCGTCCATCCCGGAGAAGATCGACGCGGCGACGATGCCGCCGATGATCGCGATCAGAACGATCACGTTGCTGACCAGGAAGCTCTTCTTCTGCACCTGGGTCAGGAATTCGCGCCGGGCCACCAGGGCGATGGCGCGGGTCGGGTTCAGCCCGCTGCGCTCGCTCACGCGGACACCACCTCTCGGAACAGTTCGGTCAGGGACGGCTTGCGGACCGCGAACTCGTGCACGGGTCCGGTCTTCAGTGCGGCGTGCAGGACGGCCTGGTCGTCGGCGCCCGCGCCGAGCGAGAGCACCGTGCGGCCGTCGGCGTGGCTGACGGTCCGCACCCCGAACAGGTGGTCGGCCCACCCGGCCGGCGCGGCCGGGGCGTGGACGTCGAGGAGAACGTCGCCGCTGCCGCGGAGTTCGTCGACGGTGCCGATGGAGTTCATCCGGCCCTTCGCGATGATCCCGACCCGGTCGCACAGACGCTGCACCAGGTCGAGCTGATGACTCGAGAAGATCACGGGCACACCCGAGTTCGCCTTCTCCACCAGCACGTCACTCATGACGTCGACCGCCACCGGGTCGAGGCCCGAGAACGGCTCGTCGAGGATGAGGACGGCCGGGTCGTGCACCAGTGCCGCCGCGAGCTGCACGCGTTGCTGGTTGCCCAGGCTGAGCGCGTCGACGGCGTCGTTCACCCGCGCGGCGATGCCGAGACGCTCGGTCCACCGGCTTGCGGCGTCGGCCGCTTCGGCCCGCGAAAGCCCGTGCAGTTCCGCCAGATACGTGAGCTGCCGGCCGACCTTCATCTTGGGGTAGAGGCCGCGTTCCTCGGGCATGTAGCCGATCGAGCGGCGGACCTCGAGGTCGACGGGCTTGCCGCCGAGGCGCACCTCGCCGCTGTCGGCGGCGAGCACCCCGAGAGCGATGCGCATCGCGGTGGTCTTGCCGGCGCCGTTGCTGCCGACGAAGCCGAAGATCTCGCCGGGGCGGACGTCGAAACTCAGGCTCTCGAGCGCGACGACGTCGCCGTAGCGTTTGGCGATCCCGTCGAAGGTGAGGGTCTGGCCGGTCATTGGGTCTCCTCGTGGTCGTCGGTGTCGGGGTCTGGGCGGGTCCACGCCAGGATCATCGCGGGCGAGCATGCGCCGATGATCAGCGTGGTGAGGACGAACAGTCCGGCTGAGTAGGCGAGGTTGGACCGGTCGATATCGACGTCCAGTGAGCCGCCGATGATCAGGAACATCGCTGGGACGAAGGTCAGGACCTGGGTGACGGTGAGTCCGATGGAGCGTGCGCTGTCGCGTTGCTGGACCTCCCACTCGTCGAGCGCGTCGCGAGGCGCGTCACCCTGGCGGCCCGAGACGATCTGCAGGACGGTCCAGGCCGCCATGAAGGCGAGGCAGGCGGGCACCCACAACAGTGGGCCGATCCGCATGTTCGTCAGACAGACGGCGCCGACGGCGACCATGCATCCCAGAACCACTGCCAGGGTGACGACGAGGACGCGGCGTCGTGCCCGTGTCCGCCACCTGGGCAGCCAGTGCTTGAACTGCTCCTCGTTCTTCAGGAACCGCCGGGTTCGGAAATCCTGGTACCGCTCGAGTAGGCCCGGGTCAGCCATCGTCGTCGACTCCTCGTAATCGGTCGGATCGGTACAACTCGGTACTGAGCGGTCCGAACTCGGTGCGGGAGAACACGGCCTCCACCGGCAGTTCGAACACCGCGCAGATCCGCAGCGCGAGGTCGAGGCTGGGGTAGTGGTCGCCACGTTCGAGCGCGCCGACGGTCTGTGGATTCACTTCGATCAGCTCGGCGAGCTGCGCGCGACTCATCTTGCGTTCGGCGCGCAGCACGGCGATGCGATTGAAGATGGGGAGACTCACCCCACGACGCACCGGGCTCATGCAATCGATCGTTGTAAAAACCCAACAATCTGTCAAATTGGGCAAATGTTCGGCGATGCTCACACAAGGTCCGTACGACGGCCTGTAGTAACCTCGGGGCATGCGGATCGGCCCAGGTGAGGAGCTCGCACGCGAGGTGCGTGGCCTCGCCGTCGCCGCATCCGTCGTCGCTCTCGCGATCGGTGCGCACGGACTGGCCGGTGGAGGTGCCCCGCAGGGGACGACCCTGCTGCTGCTCGGCGGTGTGGCCGCGGTCCTTGCCGCCGCCGTGATCGCGGTGCCCGCCCTCGCCACCCGACGTCGATGGCTCGTTCCCGTGCTCGCGACAGGGCAGGTGCTCTCGCACACCGCGCTGTCCCTCGGCGACGCGCACGGCGCGATGCACTCGGGTTCACACCTGACGGTGCCGATGCTGATCGCCCACTCGGCCGCCGTCGTCGCGTGCGCCGTCCTGATCGCCGGCGCCGAACTCGTCGGTCCCCGCGCCGCCGCCGCGCTGCGCCGGATCCTGCCGCGCATCCTCGCGATCCTGCCGGTCCACCTGGAACCGGCGCTGCCGCACGTCGTCGCGGATATCCGCCCTGCGCGCTCGTCCGTGTGGGCCGGGCCCATCGCGCGCCGCGGTCCACCCGCCTGCTACTGATTCCCCACTTCACCGCGTCCGGCCGCATTGCGGTCGCCGACGCGCGTCCCCCCACACCCTGCGGGCTGCGCGCCCTCGACGGCTGTCGCGCGCCCGCTCTCGAAAGGCACACGTACATGAAGGCATTCACCCGCGCCCGCACCCTCGCGATCGGCGTGACCGCGGCCACCGCGCTCGTCCTCACCGGCTGCAGCAACTCCGAGGAATCGGGATCGACCACCGACACCTCGGCGATCTCGTTCGAGGATTCCTGGGTCAAGGCCGCCGACACCGGCATGACCGCGATGTTCGGCACGATCGTCAACGACTCGGGCTCCGACGTCACCCTCACCTCGGTCACCACCGGTGTCTCGCCGCGCGTCGAACTGCACGAGATGGCCCCCGACGGCACCGGTGCGATGAAGATGCGAGAGAAGGACGGCGGCGTGGTCGTCAAGGCGAACAGCTCGTACGAGCTGGCGCCGGGCGGCGACCACATCATGCTGTTCGACCTGCCGGCCCCGGTCCAGGCCGGCAGCGACGTCCCGTTCACGTTCACGTTCTCCGACGGCGCCACCGCGCAGTTCACGGCGCAGGTCCGCGACTTCACCGGCGCTCGTGAGGACTACAGCGGCGAGGCGCACGGTGGCTGATCTCAGCCGTCGTCGACTGTTCGGGGTCGGTGCCGCCGCCGCTGTCGGCGGCGTCGGCCTCGGCCTGGGCGCCGGCACGGTGGCCGCGCGCCCCGCGAAGGCCGACGTCGTCGCGGAGACTGTCCCGTTCCACGGCGAACACCAGGCCGGGATCGAGACCACCCCGCAGGCACACGCCACGTTCGTGGGCCTGGACCTGCGTCCCGGCGTCGACCGGGCGGCCCTCGTCCGGCTGATGCGGGTGTGGACCGACGACGCCGCGCGCCTCACCGAGGGGCGCGGCGCTCTCGCCGACACCGAACCCGACCTCGCGACCGCACCGGCGCGGCTCACCGTCACCGTCGGCTTCGGGCCGGGTGCGTTCCGGGCCGCGGGCCTCGACGACAAGCGGCCGTCGTGGTGCAGGCCGTTGCCGCCGTTCGAGATCGACAAGCTCGAGGACCGCTGGAACGACGGCGACCTGCTGCTGCACGTCGGTTCGGACGACCCGGTCACCGTGGCGCACGCGCTGCGGGTGCTGCTCAAGGCCGCGCGGGGCACTGCGACGGTGCGCTGGGTGCAGCGCGGGTTCCGCCGGGCCCGGGGGAGCGAACCCGAGGGCACCACGATGCGGAACCTCATGGGTCAGGTGGACGGCACCGTCAACCCGACGTCCGGCAGCGACGACTTCGCACAGGTGGTGTGGAACGACGGCGCCGAGCAGCCGTGGTTCGCGGGCGGCACCTCTGTGGTGATCCGCCGCATCCACCTCGACCTCGACGGGTGGGACGAACTCGACCGGCCCGGCCGGGACGAGGTGATGGGCCGGCGGATGTCGGACGGCGCTCCGCTGACCGGCGAATCCGAGCACGACGCACCGGATTTCGAGGCGACCGGGCCCGGCGGGCTGCGGATCATTCCCGAGTTCTCGCACGTCGCGCGGGCTCGGCCGATGGCGCCGCGGGAGCGGTTCCAGCGGCGGGCGTACAACTACGACGAGGCCCCCGACGGCGTAGGGGTGTCCGACTCGGGGCTGATCTTCGTCGCCTACCAGGCCGACGTCGATGCCCAGTACGTGCCGGTACAGCAGCGTCTCGCCGAGGGCGACATGTTCAACCGGTGGTCGACGCCGATCGGCTCCGCGGTGTTCGCGATCCTGCCGGGTTGCCGCAAGGGCGAGTACCTGGGTCAGGGACTGCTCGGCTGACGTCGGAGGGCGGTCGCTCAGCTCTCGCTGAGCCGGCCGTCCTCCATCCGCCAGCGCCGGGTGTGCCGCATGGTGCCCAGCATCCGGCGGTCGTGGGTGACCAGCAGCAGCGTGCCGGTGAACGACTCCATCGCCTGCTCGAGCTGCTCGATGGCCGGCAGGTCGAGGTGGTTGGTGGGCTCGTCGAGAACCAGCAGGTTGACCCCGCGGGCCTGCAGCAGCGCCAGGGCCGCGCGGGTGCGTTCGCCCGGCGACAGCGACGACGCGGGCCGCAGCACGTGGTGACCCTTGAGCCCGAACTTCGCCAACAGTGTGCGGACGTCCGCCTCGGGCCAGTCCGGGATCTGCGCGCCGAACGCGTCCGACAGCGGCTCGTCGCCCTCGAAAAGGCCACGTGTCTGGTCGATCTCGCCCACGGCGACGCCCGAACCGAGGGTCGCGGTGCCCTCGTCCGGCGGCAGCTTGCCGAGCAGGACCTTCAGCAGTGTCGACTTGCCGGACCCGTTCGGGCCGGTCACGAGAATCCTGTCGCCCCAATCGATCTGAGCGGTCACAGGGCCGAACGTGAAGCCGTCGCGGCGGACCACGGCGCCGCTGACCGTGGACACGACGGCGCCGCTGCGGGGCGCCGCGGCGATCTCCATTCGCAGCTCCCACTCCTTGCGGGGCTCCTCGACCACGTCGAGCCGCTCGATCCGGCGCTGCGTCTGACGGGCCTTCGCGGCCTGCTTCTCGGTGGACTCGGCACGCGCCTTGCGGCCCATCTTGTCCGAGTCCCCGCCCTTGGCCTTGCGGCGCGCGTTGCGAACACCGTGCTCGAGCCAGTTGCGCTGCATCTGCGCGCGATCCTCGAGCGCCGAGAGGTTGCCCGCGTACTCGTCGTAGGCCTCGCGTGCGTGCCGCCGGGCCACCTCCCGCTCGGCGAGGTACGACTCGTACCCGCCGTCGTACACCGCGATCTGCTGCTGTGCGAGATCGAGCTCGACGATCCCGGTTACGGTGCGCGCCAGGAACTCCCGGTCGTGGCTCACGACCACCAGTGCGGTGCGGGTCTCGGCGACGAACTGCTCGAGCTGCTCGAGTCCGGGCAGGTCGAGGTCGTTGGTGGGCTCGTCGAGCAGCAGGACGTCGTAGCGCGACAGCAGTAGCGACGCCAGGCCCGCCCGCGCGGCCTGCCCGCCGGACAGATCCGTCATGTGGGCGTCGCCGGTCACGTCGAGGCCGAGGTCGGCGAGGACCTTCTCGGCGCGCTCGACGAGATCGGCGCCGCCGAGCGCGAGCCACCGGTCCAGGGCGGGGGAGTAGAGATCCTCGCCACCGTCCGCGAGGGACTCGGCCGCGGCGTTCATCGCGGTCTCGGCGGCGGTGACGCCGGTCCGGCGGCCGAGGAACGCCAGCACCGTCTCACCCGGGATCCGGTCGGGTTCCTGCGCGAGGTAGCCGACGGTCGCGTCGGGCGGGCTGAGCGTGACCGTGCCCTCGACGTCCGCGCTCCCGACGCCGGCGAGCGTCGTGAGCAGCGTCGACTTCCCGGCACCGTTGGCGCCGACCAGGCCGATCACGTCGCCGGGCGCGACGGTCAGGTCGAGGTCGGAGAAGAGCGTGCGCTCGCCCCGGGACGCGGAGAGGCCGGAGATACGCAGTGTTGCAGTCACGGGGTCCATTGTCCCAGGTCTGCGTCGGCACACCCGAGGCGGTCGCAGGTCAGGGGCGCTGGGAGTATCGCGAATCGGGCCCGGGCCGAAACATAACGTATTAACGTGAAACGTAATGACGGAGACCTCGCCCCGACTCGGCCGCCCGCGTGATCCCGGAAAGGACCATGCGGTCCTCGTCGCGGCCCGGCGACTACTCCGCGAGGTCGGCTACCAGCAGACGACGATCTCGGCGATCGCGCGCCGCGCCAACGTGAGTGCGCCGGCGATCTACCGACGGTGGCCCACCCGGGAGGCGCTCCTCGAGGACGCGGTCCACGGACCGGGTGCCCACGACCTGCCGGCGGCCACCGACGATCTGCGCGCGGACCTGGCCACGTGGGTGCGAATCTTCCTGCTCCGTTCGGCGAGCCCCGCTGCCCGAGCGGGTGTTCCGGGGCTACTGGGGGACATCCGGTCGGACGCCGATCGTGCGCGGTTGCTCTCGCTGCAGGAGCCGATTCACGACGCCTTCTGCGCGCGAATCGATCTCGCGGTGGAGAGGGGAGAGGTCCGGGGTCCCGTGGATGCGGGGACACTGTTCGAGATCCTCACCGGCACGACATCGATCCGGGGACTCACCCAGGGCGGTGCCGGCGCCGACAGTTTCGTGAGCGCACTCGCCGCTGCGCTGTACGTGCTGGCTGTGCACGGCGACGAAATGGCGGCAGAGGTGAAGGGGAGCGGATCGTGAAGATCGATGTCCAACTCGACGGACGCCCGGAGAACGCGGCGGCGCGGGCGCGGGAACTCGCCGACCTCGGTGTGGACGGACTGTTCACCTTCGAGGGACCGCACGACGTCTTCCTCCCGTTGGTGGCAGCCGCGGGCGCCGTCGACGCCGATCTCATGACGAACGTCGCGATCGCGTTGCCGCGCAGCCCGATGCACCTCGCGCACACCGCGTACGACCTGCAGACGCTCAGCCGCGGCCGGTTCCGACTGGGGCTCGGGTCGCAGATCCGGCCGCACATCGAGAAGCGCTACGGCACCGAGTGGTCGCGCCCGGCCGCCCGGATGCGTGAGATCGTCCTCGCGATCAAGGCGATCTTCGATGCGTGGGAGGGCAATTCGCGCCTGCGCTTCGAGGGCGAGTTCACGACACACACGCTGATGCCGCCCACGTTCGATCCGGGCCCCAATCCGTACGGCCCGCCGCCGATCTGCCTCGGCGCGCTCGGGCCGGTGATGACCCGCACGGCCGCAGAGGTGGCGGACGGGCTGCTCGTCATGCCGTTCAACAGCGTTCGGCACTACCGTGAGCGCACGCTGCCGGCGATCGAGGAGGGGCTCGCGCGGTCCGGCCGTCAGGCCGCGGATCTCGCGATCTACCCGCAGGTCATCGTGGGGACGGGCCGCACGCCGGAGGAGCTGGCTGCCGCATCGCGCGGCGTGCGGGGCCTGCTCGCGTTCTACGGATCCACGCCCGCCTACCATCCCGTCCTCGACGTCGAGGGCTGGGGTGACCTGCAACCGGAACTCAACGCGCTCTCCAAGATCGGGGGGTACGCCGCGATGGCGGATCTGATCGACGACAAGATGCTCGCCACCCTCGCGGTGCACGGAACACCCGAGGAGTGCGCGGCCGAGATCGTCGAGCGTTTCGGCGGATACAGCGACCGAGTGTGCTGCTACTTCCCGGGCTACCCGGTGCGGGACGAGCACATCGCCGATCTGGTCGCGGCCGTGAAGGAGCTGACGTCGTGACCGACGTGCTCGTCGAGATCGACCGCGGCGTAGCCGTTCTCACGCTCAACCGGCCCGAGAAGCGCAACGCGTTCACCGGCGAGATGGGCCGTCGTCTCGGCGATCTGTACGGCGAACTCGATGCCGACGACACGGTCCGCGTCGTCGTGCTCACCGGGACGCCGCCGGCATTCTGCGCGGGCGCCGACCTCACTCCGAGAGACGAGACCTTCGCCTCCCCGACGGACACCGGGTTCACCGCGTCGCCGGTGAGCCCGGCCGCTTTCGAGATCCGCAAGCCGGTGATCGCGGCCGTCAACGGGCATGCGATCGGCATCGGACTGACACTCGCGATGCAGGCCGACATCCGCATCGTCGCCGACGACGCCAAGTATGCAATTCCGCAGGTGCGGCGCGGCGTGGTGCCGGACATGATGTCGCACTGGACGGTGGCGCGCGTCGCCGGTATCGCGGTGGCCGCGGACATCCTGCTCACCGGCCGCACCTTCGACGGCCCCGAGGCGGTCCGGTTGGGGCTCGCGAGCCGGTCGCTGCCCGCCGACGCGGTCCTGCCCGCCGCGCTCGCGACGGCCCGGGACATCGCGACCAACGTCGCGCCGATGTCGGCGGCGCTGAGCAAGCGGCTGCTGTGGGACAGCGCGAGGAGTGGGTTCACGCCCCGCGAGGTGGCCGCGCACGAGACCGAACTGCACCATCGGGTCATGGGCACCGCCGACGCGGCGGAGGGCGTGCGTGCCTTCCTCGACCGCCGTGACCCGGACTGGACCGCGCGGGTATCCGCCGATTGGAAGGAACTACCTTGGCAATGAACGCTTTCGGCCCTGACACCACCACCGATGATGTGCTCGACGGCGTCGATCTGACCGGACGGACCGCGCTGGTGACCGGGGTGACGAGCGGACTCGGCGGCGAAACCGCCCGCGCTCTGGCCGCGTCCGGTGCGACGGTGATCCTCACGGCCCGGGACGGCGACGCCGCCGCGGTCGTGGCCGACGGCATTCGCGAAGTCGTGCCCGGCGCCGAACTCCTCGTCACGGCCTTGGATCTGGCGAACCTGTCGAGCATCCGCGTGGCCGCCGAGAGCCTGGGTGGGCAGCCGATCGACCTGCTGATCAACAACGCCGGCGTGATGTACACCCCGTTCGAGCGCACGGCCGACGGCTTCGAATTGCAGTTCGGCACCAACCATCTGGGCCACTTCCTGCTCACCACGCTGCTGCTGCCGAACCTCTCGGCGGCGGCGCAGCGGTCGGCGACGGCGTCCCGGGTGGTCACGGTGTCGTCGGACGCGCACCGTGCGCACGCCGTCGATCTCGCCGATCCGAACTTCCTGGACCGACCGTACGACAAGTTCGTGGCGTACGCGCAGTCCAAGGCGGCCAACGTCCTCATGACCGTCGAGTTGCAGACGCGATACGCGGACGGTGGGATCAATTCGTATGCCGTGCATCCCGGAGTGTGCGCGACGGGGCTGTCGCGGTACATGTCCCGTGACGACTTCGCCGAGATGAAGGCCATGAGCGCCGGGAAGCCGGGCCTGCTCAGCAATCTCAAGTCGATCCCGGCCGCGGCCGCGACGTCGGTGTGGGCGGCGACCGCCGCGGAACTCGAGTCCGCGGGCGGTGTCTACCTCGCCGACTGCGCCGTCGGCAGGGCATCGCGGCATGCCGTGGATCCGGTGACCGCCGAGAAGCTGTGGGAGCTGTCCGAGCAACTCGTCGGCGGCTGACGGGCTCAGGAAGCGGCAGGCACTCAAACGCAATCCGGGGCCGACCACGTCGCCGTGGTCGACCCCGGAAGGAGCTGAGGCTAAACCGTTTCCGGTGGCAGCATCTGCAGCGCCTCGTTGTGCGCGTCGAGCAGGATCTGGATCCGATCGCCGCCGCTGCGGCGCTCGGCCTTCTCCTCGTTGCCCTTCGTGATGAACACCGGACCGTTCCCGATGTTCGCCACGGCCTGCGCGGCCACGTCGGCCGGCTCGGAGACGTGCAGGCCGTCGATGTCCATGTTCAGCCCGGCCCGGTCCATCGCGGGCGTGCGGGTGACACCGAGCACCATCTCGAGGACGTCGACGTCGTACTCGCGCATCTCGAGCCACAGGCCCTCGGCGAAGGTGCGGCAGAACGACTTCACGCCCGCGTAGATGCTGATCCGCACCGACCCCGACATGCCCTGCATCGAGCCCATCAGCATCAGGCCACCCCGACGGCGCTCCTTCATCGGCGCGCCGAAGTGCTGGATCAGCTTCAGCTGGGTGGTGATGTTGAGATCGATGACCTTCTGGAACCGGTCCAGGTCGCCGGTGACGAACTCGTGGCCGTAGGTGTTGGCGCCCGCGTTGTAGACCAGCAGGCCTACCTCGAGATCGTCGGTGACGGTGCGGATCTTGTCGAGCACGTCGGCCTCGGTGAGATCGACGGACAGCGTGCGCACCTCGACACCGTTGGCGCGTGCCCGCTCCGCGGTCGCCTCGAGCGGTTCGGGCTTGCGGGCCAGAAGCACCAGGTTCAGCCCGGCCTCTGCGAGCTGGACGGCGAGTTCCGCGCCGACGCCCTCCGAGCCGCCTGCGATGACGGCCCACGGCCCGTGCTTGGCGATGTCGATCATGATTCGATCCCCTCGTCGTTCGAATCTGCGCTGGCGCAGGTGCTTTTCGTACTGCGGTCGGCTACTTGTTGGCGGGAGGGAGCATCGCCTTCGACGCGGCCTGGGCGGCCAGCAGCAGCTCGGCGCGGTTGCCGCCGCTGCGCTTCTCGACGGCCGGCTCGTTGCCCTTCGCCACGACGACGGGACCGTTGCCCAGGTTGGCGAGCGCCTGCGCCGCGACGTCCGCGGGCTCCGAGACATTGAGGCCGGGGATGTCCATGTTCAGTCCGGCGCGGGCCATCGCGGGAGTGCGGGTGACGCCGAGGACCATCTCGAGGACGTCGACGTCGTACTCGCGCATCTCGAGCCACAGGCCTTCGGCGAAGGTGCGGCAGAACGACTTCACGCCCGCGTAGATGCTGATCTGGGCGGCGCCGAGGAATCCGGCCATCGAGCCGACGAGCAGCAGGCCGCCGCGACGGCGCTCCTTCATCGGCGCGCCGAAGTGCTGGATCAGCTTGAGCTGACCGGTGATGTTGAGGTCGATGACCTGCTGGAAGCGATCGAGGTCGCCGGTGACGAACTCGTGGCCGTAGGTGTTGGCGCCCGCGTTGTAGACCAGCAGGCCGACCTCGAGACCGTCGGTGACACTCCGGATCTTGTCGAGCATGTCCGCCGCGGTGAGATCGACGGACAGCGTCCGGACCTCGACGCCCTTCGCGCGGGCCTTCTCGGCAGCCACCTCGAGGGGCTCCGGCTTGCGGGCCAGGAGCACCAGGTTCAGGCCGGCCTCTGCGAGCTGGACGGCGAATTCCTCGCCGACACCCTCGGATCCGCCTGCGATGACGGCCCATGGCCCGTACTTGGCTGCGTCGATCATGTATCGGTCCCTTCGCTTTTCGATCCCGACATTCGGGAACTGCTGATCGGTCGTCCGCTCAGTCAGGTACCCGAGTATGGTGTGACGTGGATCGCAGCGCCGCGCTGATTCCACTGGCCGGGACCGGTTTCTCGCCGGGGGTGATTCCACGCCGATTCCAGCGAGTGGGATTGCGGCTTTCGGTACGTGTCGGCCCTCCCTAGCGTGCACGCAAAACGCGCGAAGGAGTGATCATGGCCACCAGCCCTGCAGCGGGGACGCCCACCGCAAAAGACATCACCGTCGACCTACTCGTCGTCGGCGCCGGCACCGGCATGGCCGCCGCCCTGGCGGCGAAGGAGCTGGGACTGTCCACGCTCATCGTCGAGAAGACGAAGTACGTGGGCGGATCGACGGCCCGCTCGGGCGGCGCCTTCTGGCTGCCCGACAACCCGATCCTGCGTGACGCGAACGCGGGTGACTCGCACGAGCGGGCGCAGACCTACGTCAGCGCCGTCGTCGGTGGTACCGCACCGGCCGAACGTGGCAAGGCGTTCGTGGACAACTCGTCTGCCACCGTGGAGCTGCTGCAGCGCACGACGCCGATGAAGTTCTTCTGGGCCGAGGGCTACTCGGACTACCACCCCGAGCTGCCGGGCGGATCGGCGATCGGCCGCACCTGCGAGTGCCGCCCGTTCGACGCCTCGGTCCTCGGGGCGGAGCGCCCGCGCCTGCGTCCGGGTCTGATGGAGGCCCCGATGCCGATGCCCACCACGGGCGCCGACTACAAGTGGATGAACCTCATGGCGCGCGTGCCCCAGAAGGGCATCCCGCGCATCGTCAAGCGTCTCGCGCAGGGCGTCGGCGGTCTCGCGCTGCGCCGCGAGTACATGGCCGGTGGCCAGGCGCTGGCGGCGGGCCTGTTCGCCGGCGTCGTCCGTGCCGGGATCCCGGTCTGGACCGAGACCTCGCTGGTTCGTCTGGTCACCGAGGGCGATCGCGTCACGGGTGCCGTCGTCACGCAGGGCGACCGTGAGGTCACCGTGACCGCGCGCCGCGGTGTCGTGCTCGCGGCCGGCGGTTTCGACCACGACATGGCCATGCGGCACAAGTACCAGTCCGAGTCGCTCGGTGACCACGAGAGCCTCGGCGCGGAGGGCAACACCGGCGACGCGATCCGCATCGCGCAGGAAGTCGGTGCGACGACCGACCTGATGGACCAGTCGTGGTGGTTCCCCGCCGTCGCGGCCCTGCCGGGTCGTCCGCCGACGGTGATGCTCGCCGAGCGTTCGCTGCCCGGCTCGTTCATCGTCGACCACACCGGTCGCCGGTTCATCAACGAGTCCATCGACTACATGTCCTACGGCCAGAAGGTTCTCGAGCGCGAGCGCGCCGGTGACCCGATCGAGTCGCAGTGGATCGTCTTCGACCAGAAGTACCGCAACAGCTACATCTTCGCGGCCGGACTGTTCCCGCGTCAGCCGCTGCCGGAGTCCTGGTACAAGGCCGGCATCGCCCACCAGGCGTCGACTCCGGCCGAGCTGGCCCGCAAGGCCGGTCTTCCCGAGGACGCGTTCACCGAGACGTTCCGCAAGTTCAACGAGGACGCGGCCACCGGAACCGACAGCGAGTTCCAGCGCGGCCAGAGTGCGTACGACCGCTACTACGGTGACCCCACCCAGCAGCCGAACCCCAACCTGCGGCCGCTGACGGGCGGATCGCTGTTCGCGGTGAAGATGACGCTCAGCGACCTCGGCACCTGCGGTGGTGTCCAGGCCGACGAGCGGGCACGCGTCGTGCGTGAGGACGGCAGCCCGGTCGAGGGCCTGTACGCGATCGGTAACACCGCGGCCAACGCGTTCGGACACACCTACCCGGGTGCCGGCGCGACCATCGGCCAGGGTCTCGTGTTCGGCTACATCGCGGCGCGTGACGCTGCGGAGCGGACGATCCAGGACTGATCCCCGCCTGACGACGGCTCGTTTCGAGGCGGCCCACCACATCGACGATGTGGTGGGCCGTTTCGTCGGTTGCGAACCAGGTCAGTCGCGGGCGAGTCGGAAGAACCGCGGCTCGGCCTTCGCCAGAATGCCCGGAGCGCCACTGGTGTCCATGAGGTCGTCGCCGACCACCGTCCATCCGCCGAGGGCGCGTTCGACGTCCCCGCGGGACGCACCCCGCGGTAGCGGGCCGCGCCGACCGGGGGAGAACGAGAACATCAGCAGCTGGGCGCCGGGCGCGGCCACCGCCGTCAGACCGTTGCCGTACGCGGTGCGCTGCTCGTCGGTGAGGCCGTGGAAGCAGCCGACGTCGAGCGCGAAGGCGTAGCCCTGATCGACGTACGCGGGCAGATTGGTGACGTCGCCGAGCACGAACGTCACGTCGGCGCCGGCGATCGGCAGCTTCGCGCGGGCCCGTTCGACCGCGAGTGGGACCGAGTCCACCGCGGTGACCGACCACCCGCGGATCGCCAGTTCGATCGAATGGTCGCCGGTCCCGCAGCCGAGGTCGAGGGCTTTGGCGTCGTCGCCGGGGGCCGGGCCGGCGTCGAGCAGGTGGCTCAACTGCTCCGCGAAGATGGTGCGTCCCGCGCTCTCCCACGGCGTGAAGCCGAGCCGATACGCCATCCGGTACCCGAGGTTCATTGCCCGCCCCTTCCGGGAGATCAGACCACCTGGAACGAACGTAGGCCCGCGTCCGCACCCAGCGCAACGAACACCGCGGGGTCCACGTTCTGGGACGGCGGGAACATGTCGGGGCGTCGCCGCGGTTGCCCTGAAGATGACCTCCATCAGTTCCGTACCGGCCGTCGAACTCAACGACGGCAACACGATTCCGCAACTGGGCTTCGGGGTGTTCCAGGTGCCGGACGAGCAGGCGTACGACGCCGTCGGTGAGGCGCTGCGCGTCGGCTACCGCAGCATCGACACCGCCCGCATCTACGACAACGAGTCCGGCACCGGTCGCGCGCTCGCCGACTCGGGGATCGCCCGCGACGACCTGTTCGTCACCACCAAGCTGTGGAACGCCGATCAGGGCTACGACTCGACGCTGCGTGCGTTCGACGACAGTCTCGCCCGCCTCGGCCTCGATTACCTCGACCTCTATCTGATCCACTGGCCGGCGCCCACGCAGGACCGCTACGTCGAGACCTTCAAGGCGTTCCAGCAGTTGAAGGCGGACGGCCGGATCCGGTCGATCGGCGTCTCCAACTTCACCGCCGAGAACCTCGAACGCCTGGTCGAGGCGGTCGGCGAGGCGCCCGTGCTCAACCAGATCGAACTGCACCCGGGGTTCGCGCAGGCGCACCTGCGTTCCGTGCACGCCGACATGGGAATCGTCACCGAGGCGTGGAGCCCGCTGGGGCAGGGGACGACGATCACGAACCCGACGATCCGCGCGATTGCCGACGCGGGCGGCCGCACTCCCGCGCAGGTGATCCTGCGCTGGCACGTCCAGCTGGGCAACGTCGTGATCCCCAAGTCGGTGACGCCCGAGCGGATCGCGAGCAACTTCGACGTCTTCGACTTCGAACTGTCCGCCGACGACATGTTCGCGATCGGATCGCTCGATTCCCCGGACGGGCGCCTCGGCCCGGATCCGGCGACGTTCGGCTGACCTTCGGGGCGTTCGGTCGACGTGCCGGTGTCGCTCGTCACATGCGCTGAACGGCATTGCCCGCCCGGTCGCCCCGGCCGTATATTCCACGTGGAATATACGGCGTGGAAGTGGGGGTGAGGGATGCTGCCACGTTCCGTCACACCGTTGGGCGTCTCGGTGCTCGCCCTGCTGTTCGAGCGACCGATGCACCCGTACGAGATGTGTCAGTTGCTGATCACCCGGCGCAAGGACCGGGTCGTCAAGGTCCGCCCCGGGTCGCTCTACCACGCGGTCGAGCGCCTCGACCGTGACGGACTGGTGGTCGCGTCGGGCACCGACCGGCAGGGCAATCGACCCGAACGGACCACGTACGAGATCACGCCCTCGGGTCGCGCAGCGGTGCGGCAGTGGGTCTCGGACACGGTTTCCGCTCCCACTCCGGAGTACCCGCGCTTCACCCTCGGCCTCGCCGAGTTGCACAACCTGGCATCCGCCGACGCACTCGCGTTGCTGGATCGGCGCATCGAAACGCTCGTCGCCGAACTGGCGGCACTCGACGACCTGGCGGAGTTCGCGCGCGAGGTGCCGGAACTGTTCACCATCCCGTTCTCCTACACCCGGGCGATGACGCAGGCCGAACTCGACTGGCTGCGCACCTTCGTCGACCGCGTCCGCCGCGGCGAGATTCCCTGGGTCACCGAAGAACACCTCGAATCCGCACGGCTCGCATATGAGAAGGGCAACGCATGAAAACCGAAGTAAGGCCCTGGCCGGCCCTGTGGGCCCTCTGCCTGGGCTTCTTCATGATCCTCGTCGACAGCACCATCGTCGCCGTCGCGAACCCGGTCATCACCGCGGAGCTGAACGCCGACGTCAACGCGGTCATCTGGGTCACGAGCGCCTACCTGCTCGCGTACGCGGTGCCACTGCTCGTCACCGGACGCCTCGGTGACCGGTTCGGCCCCAAGAACATGTACCTGATCGGTCTGGTCGTGTTCACGCTCGCGTCGCTGTGGTGTGGTCTGTCCGGCGGCGTCGAAATGCTCATCGTCGCCCGCGTCTTCCAGGGCCTCGGTGCGGCCATGATGACGCCGCAGACGATGGCCGTCATCACGCGAATCTTCCCGCCCGACAAGCGCGGAACGGCGATGGGCCTGTGGGGTTCGGTGGCCGGCGTCGCGACGCTGGTCGGACCGATCCTCGGCGGTGTGCTCCTCGACAACCTCGGCTGGCAGTGGATCTTCTTCGTCAACGTCCCGGTCGGCGTCGTCGGCTTCGTCCTCGCATGGCGTCTGGTCCCGTCGCTGCCGACGAACAACCACAAGTTCGACATGATCGGTGTCGCCCTCAGCGCGATCGGCCTGTTCTGCATCGTGTTCGGTCTGCAGGAAGGCAACTCGTACGACTGGGACGCTCGCACGTGGGGCCTGATCGGCGCCGGTGTCGTCATCATGGGTGCGTTCGTGTGGTGGCAGAAGGCCAACCGCAACGAGCCGCTGGTGCCGCTCGGGTTGTTCAAGGACCGCAACTTCTCGGTGGCCAACGTCGGCATCGCGACGATGGGCTTCTCGATCACTGGCGTGATGCTGCCGTTCATGTTCTACGCGCAGAGCGTGACCGGGCTGTCGCCGACACGGTCCGCGCTGCTGATGGCCCCGATGGCGGTCGTCACCGGCATCCTCGCGCCGTTCGTGGGACGCCTCGTCGACAAGGCGCATCCGCGGATGATCGCGGGACCGGGCTTCCTGGTGTTCGCGCTCGCCACCGCGTGGCTGGCCACCAACCTCTCCCCGTCCACGCCGGTCTGGCAGATCCTGCTGCCGATGGCGCTGATCGGTGCGTCCAACGCATTCATCTGGGCGCCGCTGGCCGCGACCGCGACCCGGAACCTGCCGCCTGCACACGTCGGCGCGGGTTCGGGTGTCTACAACACCACCCGTCAGGTCGGTGCCGTGCTCGGTAGCGCCGCGATGGGCGCACTCATGACGTCGCGGATCACCGCCGAACTGTCCACCATCGGCATCGCCGGCGGAGCGACGGTGGGCGAGGGCTCCCACATCGGTCAGCTGCCGGAGATCGTCCGTGAGCCCTTCTCGACGGCGATGGCCCAGTCGGCAATGCTGCCGGCCGCCGCGCTGATGCTCGGCTTCGCGGCGGTGCTGTTCTTCGTCAATCCGCGTAAGGGCGCGACGGTGCAGGAGGTTCCCGCGGGCGCCGAGGACGCGTCGGTGCGTACCGGACACTAACGAGAGTCTCGTAGGAGGCGCAGCCGGCATCGGTCGGCTGCGCCTCTTTGCTTTTCCTGCGGGTCAGGCCACCGGTACGGGCTGTAACTGCCCGAGTCTGCTCAGGATCCGGTCGATGTCGGTGGGAGGTCGTTCGCCGGACGCGAGAGAGTCGAGGGACCGAGCGGCCACGAATACGGTCGGGACGTCCCTGTCGTACAGGACGTCGACGAGGTTCGCGAACCGTTGTGCCGGTTCGCGTTCCGCGTGCCCCAGATCAGGAATCCCGCTCACGACCCAACGGTCGAACTGCGCGGTCAGCGCCAGGTAGTCCGACGGCGCCGTCGTGTCCTCGCACACGTCCGCGAAGTCGAGCCACAGGCAGTCCGGTTCCGCGCGCAGTGCGACGATCGGGTGGCCGCACGGTGCGAGCGTGCGGCGTTCGCCCGGCTCGGGAGGCTCGAGTCCGAGTCCGGCCAGTTGATCGGCATCGCCGCGCGTCACCCACAGGCCCGACGCGAATCCCGCCGCGTGCTCCGATGTGGTCCGGTAGTCCCGTGGCCCGTCGACCACGACGACCTCCAGCGACTGTTCGATCAGCTCGATCGTCGGCAGGAATGTCTCGTGGAAAAGGGGATTCGGCAGCAGGCGGTGCGGGGGATAGTTCGACGTGACGACGAGGCTGACGTGCCTGGCGAACAGCGCCGGAAGGAGCCGTTCGACGAACTTCGCATCGGCGATGTCGTGGACGTGGAACTCGTCGAAGCACAGGACGTGGACGCCGTCGAGCAGGCCGTCGAGCGCTGCGTCCAGATCGTTGCGATGCCGCCGGATCTCACCGTGCAGTTCGTGGAAGAACTCGTGGAAGTGCACGCGTCGTTTGCGCTCGGTGGGTAGCGCCGTGAAATACGTCGACATGAGCCAGCTCTTACCGCGGCCGACGGGACCCCACAGGTAGACGCCCCGGCCGGCCGTCTCGCACAGCTGCGAGATCGCCTGCCGCTGAGCGTGATCGATCGTGTACCCCTGCGCTCGCGCCGCGTCGTCGAACACCTCGACGGGCACCGACAGAACCGGGCGGGACACGCGCCTTGGCCATCGCATGCTCGGACTCTAGCATCGTAGAGTCTGAGAGGATGGAGACATGAGTCACCGTCCGTCCCGTCGCGAAGCCATCTGCGAGGCAGCCCTCGACCTCGCCGCCGAGGGCGGTAACCACGGCGTCACACACCAGGCGATCGACAGGCGTCTGGGACTCGCGAAGGGCTCGACGTCGTACTACTTCCGGACGCGTGATGCGCTGGTGGGCGCCGCGGTTCGACGCCTGGCCGAGCGGTCTCGTGCGGCGTTCGTCGAGGCGTACGTTGCCGATTCGGCTCCCTCGGTCGACGATGCGGCCGATCTGATCGCAGGTCAGGTGGTGCTGCTGTTGACGGATCGGCGCCGGGACGTGTTGGCGCGCTGTGCACTCGCTGTGGATGCCGCCGGGGACGACGAGCTTCGGCCGGCCCTCGCCGGCTGTCTCTTCTCGGTGGAGAGGGCGACGGGGTTGATGGAGGCGCTCGGTGCGAGCGACCCGGGTGTGGCGGCGCACGACCTGATCAGCTTGCTGGAGGGCTTGGTCTTCGACGCGGTGTACGGGTCCCGATCGCTGCTCGGCGGCGACCCCGCGCCTGCTGCCGCTCGACTTCGTTCGACGGTCCTGTTGTGGCTGGCTGCGCTCGCCGAATCCTGACTGGCGTTGTACTGAGCTGCCGAGACCTGACGTGCACCCCGCTGTGGCCGGCACTCTTCCCGTGGGTGCCGGCTGCAGCGTCATGCGGCCTGTGGTCCTGCCCGATTGTGGGCGGGGATGGGTTTCTTGTAGGGGTCGACGGTGCTTGGTGGAGTGAACCACGGGTGTCCATCGCCGCCGATCTTCACTTCCCAGTGGGAGTGGTGTAGCAGCGTGTGGTGGTAGCGGCAGAGCAGCACGAGGTTGTCGAGGTCCGTGGGTCCACCGTCGGCCCAATGGATGACGTGATGGCCTTCGCAGTGGGCGGGTGGTGCGCCGCATCCGGGGAAGGCGCAGCCGTGGTCGCGGGCGATCAACGCTCGGCGCTGCTTCTTGGACACGGTCCTGCTGGTGCGCCCTAGGTTGATCGGTACTCCGTCGTCCATGACGATCGGCGTGAGGTGGCAGTCGCAGGCCAGTCGTCGGGCGGTGGCGATCGAGAGTGGCCCCATGTGCGGCATGCGGGCAACGTCTTTGTCGCCGAACAGGTCCGGATCGCCGTCCGCGCCCGCCCACTCGTGGTCCGACTGGGATCGCGCGAGGTCTTGCGCGTTCACGTGCAGGGACAGGTGTGGTCGTTCTCCGCCCTCGATGGGTGTGTCTCCGGAGTCGAGGTAGCGGCGCAGGATCTCGGCGAACGCGTCCGCGCGCTGCCGCGCCGGCGTGCGAGGGATGGTCGGGTCGTCCATTGGGTTCCGTGGCTTGGTCAACGCGGACAGGGCGGTCAGGAGCATCTCGCCGGTGACGGCGTCGAGGTCACCTTTCACGGCGACGCGCCCATTCAGGGTTTTGGAGGCGTGGAACTCGTTGCGCTCGGTGTCCTCGCTGGGTGGGAGTTCGTCGGATTCGAAGATCCGCTCGAGCCTGCTGATGCAGGTCTGAACCGTCGTGGTGGTGGCGGTGGGTCCGGTGGCGCTGTCCAGCAGCACCTTCCGGCACGCATCGAGTGCCTCGTTCGGCATCCCGCGGGGTGGGGTCTCGCAGAACTTCCCGATCAACGCAGCGTGCTCGGCCGAGATGTTGCCCGCGTTGTAGGCGTCGGCGATCTCGGGTTGCCGGCTCAGCATCCGTCCCAAGGTCAGGATTCGTCCCGCGGTCGATACTTCCATCAGGGTGTTGGCGGCCAGCCACTGCTTGACGCTGCGGAACCCGAGGGTGTCGAACGAGACTGCGCGCTCGTCGATTTCGGCAACGGCAGCCGCCCGCAGGGCTTCGAGTTGCTCCATCGCGTGGCAGATGTCGAGCGCGGTCTGCAGCAGAAAGATCTCGGGCAGCGTGCCCATGTCCTCAGGCCGCAGCGTGGTGACTGCGGTGCCCGAATTATTGAGTCCCCCCGGATTCACGCCTCGATTCTAGTTCGAACTGATGTTCGAGTCAATGGAGAGCTCACCGGGATGAAGGCGCGAAAACTTCTGCGGTCTGTCCTGATTGGCGACCGCGATCGAGGCTTCCGGGGGAGAATGCCTGCAGGGTGGCGGGGATCGTCCGCCAAGGGGGTAGAGGGGGGCAACGGTGCGCGCAAGTGGTTCGGTCGTGGGTTTGGCGGTGGCAGGTCTCGCGCTTGCGGTGGTGGGTTGCAGCAGCGGAGGCAATGAAGTTGTCGGGGGAACGGGCATCACCGAAGCGGCGGAGGCCAAGCCCATTCCCGATCGGGTGGTCGTGCATCGACCAGCCTTCATCGACACCGACATCTCCCCTGATGACGTACCTGTATGGCCAGGACCGGACCCCTCCGAGTTCCTCGTGCCAAGTCCACCGTCCGGGACGAGTGGTGAGATCGCCGGCGCGCAAGCCGGGGCCGCGTATCTGGCTGCTCTCGGCAACCCGGGCGCAGTGTGGAACGTAGGGGGCACGGTGCAGTGGCTGGTCGTTGAGCCACGTCCGTGAAGATCCTTCACCGGCGCGGCACGCGTCGCGTATCGCGGATGGGCGACGGCGAAGGCCGGCGGTAAACGTCGTTGCCATGAGGGCGTTCTGTGCGGGATAGCTGGGAACGGTGGCCTCGAACTCGGCCATCTCACGCGTGAAGCGATTGGCAATTCCTCGGGCCGTGCGCCCGGAGAACAGCCGGGTGAGCACGGTGGTTCGAGCCTCGGCACTGCGTAGCCTGGCTCGATGCGCAGCGCTCGCGCCCGACTGTTTGTCGGACCGCTACCGGCGCATCAGTGCGAAGACTCCCCAGCCGAGGTGCTCACGTTGGTATCGCGTGTAGCGGGCGGGCTCGGTGGTGAGTTCGGCGCGGACCTCGGCGGCCAATTCGTCGTCAGGATTGTCGTCGAGCCAGCGGCGGAGGTTGAGCCACTGCGCCGCCGGGTACCGGTCCCGGCTGTCCTGATCGGCCAGCACCATTTCCACGACGTCGTACCCGAGATCGCCGAATCGCTCGATCAGCTCCGGAAGGATGAGGAAGTCGTTCTTGTCGCCGGCGCCGTCATCAAATGCACCTCGTTCGGACGTGGGATCTTCAACTCCATCAACGTAGGCCCACTGCTCGAAGGTTTCCACTGATATTGCCGAAGCGAAACCTTGCTGCGGACTATCCCGGTTGACGTGCTCCGCAGGCATCCTGCTGCCCGTCAGAGCAGTTCGCGGATCTCGCGCATCTCGGCACGGAGCGAATCGAGTTCCGCCTGGATGTCGGTCATTGCCTCGTCGGAATGACGCGAGGGCGAGCGCGAAGACCAAGGCGCGGTGGGTGTTCGCGCGGCGGCGGAGTCGCGATCGGTTGCGGGCGATCGCGGAGTGACGCCGGAGGTCGGTGGTCCGGCAAATCCGTTGAGGAAGACGGTGGTGAGGGTGTCGGTGAGCGATTCGATGTCCCGACGCAGGGTGGTGCGGTGCCACCGCACCGACATGAAGACGCATTCGCGCATCATGCGCTGGAACTCGAAAATGTCTACCCCCGAGTTGAATTCGCCGCTGTGGACGCCGCCCTCGACCACCCGATACCAGGCGTTGTGGGCGGCGGTGACGGCGGTGGCGATCTGCGTGTAGCGGGGGAGTGCACGCAGATTCGAGAATTCGTTCTGGTAGACCTCGGTCGCGTACGGGTGCGCATCGGCGACTTCGAACGAGGTTCGCACGATGCGCCGAACCTGCTCGCCGGCCGTCGCTGATTCCGCCACAACCGCGTCGTACCGATTCACCAGGTCTGACAGGAAGCTCACGAGGATCTCGATGACGATCGCATCCTTGGAGCTGAAGTAGTGGTAGAGCGTTCCGGAGTTCAGCCCGACCGCGTCGCCGATCTCTCGGATGGACGTCGCAGCGACTCCTCGTTCGGCAAACAATCGTGCGGATTCGGTCAGGATCCCGGTACGTCGACTCGGTGAAGCCACAACTCAATCCTCCTGTCCAAGTTTCGCAGTCGAGCGGTCAGTGAACCCATGGGTTCGAACGCTTTCGCGGAACGACCGGCCGGGCTGCCTCGGATACAGGTAAAGGTAGGCCATGGAGGATGGGCAATCAATCGATTGAGTGGAACCCAATCAATTGATTGACAACTGGAGTGACGCCGGTCACGATGGACCGCGAGCCGATCCAGACGTGACGCAGGTCCGGCCAGCTCGGCGAGGAACTTTCATCGAGATCGAAGATCGGAGATCTGTGACCCTTTTGAGCGATTACACCGAGACCACGCGCGGCCCCTCCGCTACCGACCGGCTGCACTTCCACGAGGCGGGCGAGGGACATCCGCTCGTGCTGCTGCACGGCTCCGGGCCGGGCGTCTCCGGCTGGTCGAACTTCTCGAAGAATCTGCCCGTCTTCGCACGCAACTTCCGTACGATCGTCGTCGACATGCCCGGTTTCGGTGCCAGTCCCGACATGGAGTACGACCGCCCCTACCCGGAGATCGCGGCCCGCGCGATCGTCACGCTTCTCGACGATCTCGGCATCGAGAAGGCGCATCTGCTAGGCAATTCGATGGGCGGATGGGTCTCACTCGAAACGGCCGCACTCGCCCCGGAACGCGTCGAACGTATGGTCCTGATGGGCCCGGGTGGGCTGTACGCTCCTCTGCTCGGCCCGATGATGAGCGAAGGAGCCCGACGCCTCAACGAGTTCCTGGTGGAACCGAGCCGCCAGAGCCTCGAAGCGTGGGTCGACTCCATGGTCTACGACCAGAAGACCATCACACCGCAGCTGCTCGACGAACGCTGGCAGAACGCCACCGCGCCGCGTGCGATCGAGCGCATGCGGGCGGTGATGGCGTCCCTCGCCTTGCCCGGCAAGGCGCCGCTGTGGACCCGCACGGACGAGATTCCGCACGAAACGCTGGTCACCTGGGGCCGTGACGACCGGATGCTTCCGCCGGACGGCGCCTTCTTCGCGTTGCGCCGAATGCCGAAGGCGGACCTGCACATCCTCGGCGAGTGCGGCCATTGGGCGCAGGTCGAGCGCAAGCACGACTTCGAATCGCTCGTCACGGCGTTCCTCACTCGCTAGCGACACCATCTCCGAAGGGAAAGGAACCACACCATGCTCTTTCAGCACGAAGCCATCGACATGGTCCTCGCGGTGGGCGACCGGATGCGCGAGCTCGAAGCCGAGTCCACGCAACAGCGCAGGCTCGCCGACGAATCGGCCAAGATCCTGCGCGACGCCGGCATCATGCGGCTGATCCAGCCGAAGCGCTACGGCGGTTTCGAGGCGGATCCCGGCGTCTTCAATGCCGCGATGTACGAGATCGCGCGCCTGTCGAGTTCGGCCGGTTGGGTGACAGGTGTTGTCGGCGTTCACTCTTGGCATCTCGGGCTCTTCCCCGACCGCGCGCAGCAGGACGTCTGGGGGCAGGACCCGGATGCGTGGATCAGCTCGTCGTACAGCCCTGCCGGCACCGCCAGGATCGTGCCGGGCGGATACGAGTTGACCGGTCGGTGGGGCTTCTCTTCCGGCAGTGATCACTGCGACTGGGTGTTCGTCGGCGCGATGGTCGCGGACGAGGACGGGAGTCGTACCGGACAAGTGGTGCACCTTCTGCTTCCGCGCGCGGACTACACGATCGACGACGTCTGGTTCACCGCGGGCCTGGCCGGCACCGGCAGCAACGACATCGTCGTCGACGGCGCCTTCGTGCCCGAACATCGTGTGCACGACGTCGCGGATCTGTACGGCGGCCGTTACCCCGGCAACGACGTCAACTCCGGGCCTCTGTTCCGTCTGCCGTGGTACACGGTGTTCATCAATGCGGTCGTGGTGCCGCTCGTCGGGATGTCCCGCCGGGTCCTCGACGAGGCGGAGGGGATCCACCGGTCCCGGCTTGCCGGTGATGCGACGAAGTTGCCGCATCCGGCGACGCTGGCACGTCTGACCGAGGCCGATTTCGAGGTCGACACCGCCTATCGAATCCTGCAGGCCAACCTGGCCGACGCCTACGCGGCGGTGGCCCGCGGTGAAGAAGTCACGATGCCGATGCGCCAACGCAGCAAGCGTGATCATATCGCCGCGGTGGGGCTGGCCGTCTCGGCAGCAGACAAGGCCTACCAGGTCGGCGGCCCGCGTTCCATCGCGTCGTCGTGCGCGCTCCAAGCGGTCTGGCGAGATGTCCACGCCGGTCAGCACCACGCGATCAATTTGCCGGACAAGGTCAACCACGAGTACGGCGAGTATCTGCTCACCGGCGCTCTCCAGGGCCTCTACTGATTCAAGGAGATTCCATGCCGATCCTCTCGCTTGGCTACTTGCGGCTGCGTGTCGAGTCCACCGAGCCGTGGCGGACGTTCGCCGGTGACTTCCTGGGCATGATGCAGGTCGACGGCCCTCTGCCCGACGCGTTGCACTATCGGATGGACGACTATCCGCCGCGTCTCGTTGTCGCCGAATCCCTCACGCCGGGACTCGAATCCATCGGATTCGAGGTTCTCGACCGAGGGGACCTGAAGGAGCTGGTCGGGCGGGTCGAAGCCGCAGGTGTCAAGGTCCACATCGGTGATCAGGCGGAGTGCGAGCTGCGCCAGGTCACGGGCTTCGCCGGCTTCGACGATCCGTCCGGGAACCGAATCGAACTCTTCTACGGTCCTGTTCTCAGTCACCGCCCGGTGGAGCTCAACGGTGTCTCCGGCTTCGTCACGGGTGACCAGGGCATGGGCCACGTCATCGTGAACGTGCTCGACACCGAAGAAGCCTACGACTTCTACGTGGATGTCCTGGGATTCGTCGAACGCAATTCACTTGCCCTGCCCGGCGGCATCAGCTACTTCCTGGGCTGCAACCCGCGCCAGCACACGTTCGGACTCAGCCCCGCGAAGGCGCCCGCGCTGATGCACTTCATGGTCGAGGCGCAGGATATCGACGACATCGGCAAGGCCCTCGATCGCGCCGCCGACCTCGGGGTGCCGATGATGCAGTCGCTCGGTAAGCACACGAACGACCGCATGCTGTCGTTCTACGTCTATTCCCCGGAGGGGCATGCGACCGAGTTCGGCTGGGGCGGAGAGCAGATCGTCGGCGCCGCGCCGACGTACCGAATCACCGAAGGCGCTGTGTGGGGTCACCGGTACACGCCGCCGCCGGCCGGTGCCAAAGGTCTTCCGCAATGACGGGCGTGCTCGGCGGCAGGACTCCGGCGGCCGCATCCGTCGGCGAAACACACCAGTGGACACCGAGACTGGTCTCCATCCTGGTCGTGCTGATCCTGGTCTCCGAGATCATCCCGGTCTCGGCGGTCCTCGCCGGGACCGCGCTGCCCGCCATCGCGGCGGAGTACGCGACCACTCAGGCGGGCTGGGCGATGACGATCGCGTTCCTGACCGCCAGTATCGCGATGCCTTTGGTGGGCAAGCTCGCTGACATGTACGGCAAGAAGCGTCTGCTGATGATCGTGCTCGCGGTGACGGTCGTCGGCTCCGTGCTGTCGGCAATGGCGCCGAACTTCTCGGTGTTCCTGATCGGACGCGCGCTGCAGGGCGCAATCTTCTCGGTTGCGTTTCTGTGCTACTCGCTGGTCCGGGACGTGTTCCCGCCCAGAATCGTTCCGTTCGCAGTCAGTGTCACGATCACCGGCACCGGCGTCGTGGTCGTCCTCCAGCCCTTCCTCGCCGGCTGGCTGATCGACAACCATGGTGTCGCGGGCGCGTTCTGGTTCATTGCCGTGCTCACCGCAGTGTTGGCGGTGGCCTCGCTCGTGATCGTTCCGGAGTCTCCGGTGCGCTCGGGGGACTCTCGCCCGGACCTGCTGGGCGCGGTCCTGCTCGGTGGCTCGGTCGCGGCGGTCCTGGTCGCGGTGAGCAACGGTCCGGCGTGGGGTTGGTCCAGCGCAGGAACGTTGGGTCTGGCGCTTCTCGGATGCGCGTTGTTCGCCGCCTGGCTCGTACAGGCCGGTCGCACACCGGAACCGCTGATCAACGTGCGGCAGCTGCGGCGGCCGGCTCTGCTGTTCACCGTGCTCTCGTCGGGTCTCGTGTACGGCGTGGGTACCACCACCAGTTCGATTCTCGCGATCATGGCGATGACGCCACGCGAAGCAGGCGGAGACTACGGATTCGGGATGACCGCCAGCGAATACGCGATCTTCGGCGTGATCAACGGCGTCGGAATCGTTCTGGGCGGGTTGATCGTCGGACTGACCGTCAGCCGAACCGGGGCAAAACTGCACATGGTTGCGGCGGCCGGCGTCATCGCGATCGGTGTCCTCGTGATGGGGGTGGGACGCGGCGAGGAGGTCGTGGTGTTGATCGCCACCGGCGTGGTGCACCTCGGCGTGGGACTGGCCGGCGCCGCCATTCCGAACCTCGTTATCGCAGCCGTTCCGGCCGACTCCCAGGTGGTGAGTTCGAGTATCGCGGAGGTCAGTCGCACCCTCATGGCCGGCGTCGGAACGACGGTCGTGTTCGTGGTGTTGAACGCCAACGTCCAGACACTGATCCAAGGAGCGCCGGTCTATGCCGGTGTCGGATTCATGTGGGCCTTCGGGCTGATCGCCGCATGTGCCCTCGTCGGGGGAATCTGCGCGATCTTCCTCCCGAGTCGACTGGGCCAATCTCAGCCACAACAGAGCAAGGAGTGACGTGAACGCAATCAGCACACCGGAACCCCAGGTGTCGTTCATCCGTATGGACGACGCGACACCCGAGGAACTGTCGCTCATCGTCGAGCTTTCGAAGAAGCACCTGAACGAGAAGTTGGTCGAGACGATGGTCGACCTTCTCGAACACCTGAAGGGTCCCACGCTCGGGTACCGCGTCGATCGCTACGAGCATTCGTTGCAGACCGCTTCGCGCGCATTTCGTGAAGATGCGCGGGTCGACATGGTCGTGGCGGCACTTCTGCACGACGTGGGCGACGCGATGGCGCCGGCGAACCACGCCGAGTTGGCAGCGTCGATCCTGAGGCCGTACCTGGACGAGGAATCCGTCTGGGTGGTCGAGCATCACGGCTTGTTCCAGGGCTACCACTACTTCGACAAGATCGGGTTGGACCCGAACGCGCGTGAGCGTCACCGCAAGAACCCCTTCTTCGACGCGACGGCGCACTTCTGCGGCTCGTGGGACCAAGTCTCCTTCGACCCGGACTATCCGACGATGCCACTGGAGTCCTTCGTTCCGGCACTGCGCGAGGTGTTCTCGAGGCCGGCGACGGGATACCGCACCGAGTGACTGCCCGGAACGCGGTATCTGCGGGAATCCGGGGTCGGTACCGACGACGGTGACGGCCCCGGATCCGCTCGCCACGGGAGTTCGTCAGAACTGCGCCGGCGACGGCATGGGGTACTCCTGCCCCTCGACGCGGAAGTCGGCGAAGTCGAAGCCGGGGACCACGATGCAACTGACGAGGCCCGCCTCGTCGCCGATCGGCCGTGCCCGCTGCCACGCGCAGGGCGGCACGATCACCTGAGGGCTCTGCCCGGACGAAATATCCGGTCCGACTACATGTGTGGTGATCGCATCGGGGCTGTCGCCGTCGCCGCCGATCTCGAGCAGGATCGGGCTGCCGCGGTGGTACAGCCAGATCTCGGTGCCGCGCACCGTGTGCCACGCGGACTGCTGTCCGGGTTCGAGCAGGAACAGGATCGCGGTCCCCGCCGAGCGTGCCCCGCCGAACATGTTCGGCAGTGCCACGCCGGGCAACTCGATATCGCTCCGCCAGGTTTCGCAATACCAGCCGCCCTCGGGGTGAGGGGCGAGATCGAGGGTGGATGCCCACTCGGGAAAATCGGTCACGAGACCATGATGAACCGAATCTTTCCGTATCGCGAGCGCAGGCCGGTTCGTGATGGTGAGATGGCCACATGGCCCACCCGAGTGAGGATTCGGCAGTTGGTTCGAATTCGGCAGCGAGTGTCGAATCGGTCGTGAGCGCGTTCGTTTACGGATTCGCTCCGGTCTTCAATCTGTCCCAGGTCGAGCGGTTCGTGACCACAGGAGTCGGAGCGAACTCCGCTGCGCCGTTCAATTCGTTCAGCCATGCGGCCGGGCTCGCGGGCCCCGACGACACGTTCGTCTCGATCAACAACGACACCATCTATTCGATGGCTCAGCTGGATTTGAGTGTCGGACCGCTCATCCTCGACGTTCCCGACACTGCGGACGCGTATTTCGTACTGCAGTTCGTGGACGCCTGGACGAACAATTTCGCTTATATCGGAAAGCGGGCAACCGGGACGAAAGCCGGTCGCTACGTTCTGGTTCCACCGGGCTGGCCGGGTGAGCTGCCCTCGGACGCCACCGCGGTGCACTGTTCGACGCGCATCGTGTCGATCGTCGGCCGGTGGGCGTGCGACGGACCCGACGATGTCGACCGGGTTCGCGCTCTGCAGGAGGAGATCTCGCTGACGCCTCTTGCCACGAAGGACCCGGAAGGTCTGCCGGAGCCGGACCCGGCGGTGCCCGAGGAACTGGTGTTCTGGGAGAAGCTCCGGCTCTACCTGCAGGCGTTTCCGCCGGCCCCCCGGGACGTCGCGCTGCAGCAGGCCTTCGCGCCGCTCGGGTTGCTCGAGTCCGGGGCGTCGCCGTACGTGGATCCCGATCCCGCGCTGAAGAAGCTGCTCGTCGAGGGCGCTGAGCAGGGGAAGGCACGGGTGGAGCAGGCGTTGAAGTCGGGTTCGGACACGACCGTCGTCAACGGCTGGCACCAGGCGTTCCACATCTTCGACTACAACGACGACTTCTTCGAGATCGGCACCGTCGACAGCCCGGAGTGGCGAATCTCGGACCGGGCCACGGCGATCGGCATTCGAGCGGCCGCCGCGATGGGTGGGTTGTGGGGCAACCACGGGTATGAGGCCGCCTACAGCCAGATCTACACCGACACGACGGGTGCCCAGCTCACCGGCGAGCACACCTATGCGATCACGTTCGCCTCGCCGCCGCCGGTCGAGGCATTCTGGTCGATCACGATGTACAGCATGCCGCACTTCTACCTGGTGTCGAACCCGATCGAGCGGTACTCGATCGGTGACCGCACACCGGGTCTCGTCTACGGTGACAATGGTTCGCTGACACTGACTCTGAGTGCCACCGAGCCCGCGGATCCGGTGGCCCGCGCCAACTGGCTGCCGACGCCGGCCGGGCCGTTCCGGCCGCTGCTGCGGATGTACATCCCGGACAAGGCGGTGTTGGACGGCAGTTACGAGATGCCGCCGATCGTGAAGGTCGCAGGCGAGGACTGAGACGGCGAGAGCCGATCCGCCGTCACCGCTTCAGAAACTGCATCAGCTCCCGGGCGGCGGCGCGGCCGGCACGGTTGGCGCCGATCGTCGACGCCGACGGGCCGTACCCGACGAGATGCACCCGCGGATCGGCCGCGACCTGCGTCGCCAGGCGGCCCGTCATCGTGATGCCGCCGCCGGGGCCCCGCAGCCGCAGCGGCGCGAGATGATCGAGCGATGAGCGAAAACCCGTGCACCACAGGATGACGTCGGCACGCTGCTCGGTCCCGTCGGCCCACCGGACGCCGGTTTCGGTGATCTCGGAGAACATCGGGAGCCGGTGCAGGACACCGCGTTCCCGGGCAGCGCGGATGGCGGGCGTCACGGGAAGCCCGGTCACCGAGACGACCGAGCCCGGCGGCAGCCCGCGTCGGACCCGATCCTCGACGAGCGCGACGGCGGCGCGCCCGATCTCGGGAGTGAACGGTTCCTCCCGGAACTGCGGCTCGCGGCGCGTCACCCACGTGGTGGTCGTGACGCACGAGATCTCGTCGAGCAGCTGCACCGCCGAGATGCCGCCGCCGACGACGATCACGTGCTCGCCCTCGAAGTCCCGGGCGCTACGGTAGTCGCGGGTGTGCAGTTGGCGCCCCGTGAACCGTTCGGCGCCGGGCACCGACGGGACGAACGGTCGCTCCCAGGTTCCGGTCGCGTTGACGAGACCGCGCGTCAGATAGGTTCCGTCCGCAGTCTCCACCGCGAGCCGGTCGCCGCGCTCGCACACCACCGGCACGTGCACCGGACGGTGGACCGGCAACTCGAACTGCTTCTCGTAGAGCCCGTAGTAGTGCGGGACGGCATCCGCGGCCTGCACGGCGTCGACGTCCGGCCCGAGCGTCTCGGCGAAGGGCATCCCCGGGAGGTCGTGGACACCGTTGACGGTCTGCAGGGTGAGCGACGGCCAGCGGAACTGCCACGCACCGCCCGGGCCGGGGGCGTGGTCGAGCACCACGAACTCGCGTTCCGGCGCGAGGCCCGATCGGCGCAGGTGGTACGCCGCGGACAGCCCGGCTTGCCCGGCCCCGATGACCACGACGTCGAGCTCGGTGTCCATGCTGCTCCGATCTGTATAGCCTGAATCTGCCGCAACGCTGCCGACGTATCGGTTGTTCCACCGAACTCGGCGTGTCTGTGGATGTTGCGTTACAGGTACTGTTCGGATCGCACCCGCCGGGGCTCGTCAGCAGGGACGGGGCCCGCACCCGAGAAAGCGAGTGGACCCACATGATCGGGACCAGCCGTGACGGCCACGTAGTCACGCTCGAGCTGCAGCGCCCGGAGCGGCGCAACGCTCTCAGTGCCGCGTTGTGCATCGAGCTGCGGGAGGCCCTCGAGAAGGCGGTCGCGGACGAGGCGCGCGTGATCGTGCTGACCGGGCAGGGCACTGCGTTCTGCGCCGGCGCCGATCTGTCCGGCGACGTCTACGCCGAGGGCTTCACCGACCACCTGCTCGGCATGCTGCACACGATCGACTCGATTCCCGTTCCCGTGATCGCGGCCGTCAACGGGCCCGCGATCGGTGCCGGTACCCAGTTGGCGTTGGCCGCCGACCTGCGGGTGGTCGCCCCCGAGGCGCGGTTCGGGGTTCCCGCGGCAAAGCTCGGCATCACGGTCGACAAGTGGACGGTGCGCCGACTGGTGTCCCTCGTCGGCGGCGGTCCCGCCCGGACGATGATGCTCGGCGCCGAGACCATCTCGGCGGAAGAGGCATTCGCGCGCGGGCTGGCCAACAAGTTCGGTGATCTCGTGACCGCACAGGAATGGGCGCGCACCATCTCGGAACTCGCGCCGCTGTCGCTGCGTCACCTCAAGCTCGTCTTCAACGACGACGGCACCCGCGAACCGCAGACCGAGGAGCAGCTCACCGCGCTGTATGCGGCGTGGGGAAGCGACGACGCGCAGGAGGCGCGGGCGGCGCGGCTCGAGAAGCGGGCACCCGAATTCCGGGGCCGATAGGGAAGTGGGGCGGACGATGATCGGCAGGGGAGTGCTCGTCGCGGCGGCCGCCGCCGGGGCCGGCTGGGTGGCCCGCGCCGCGTGGGGGACGTTGCCCGCGCTCGGGGCGTCACGCGCCGCGATCGAACCGTACGCGGAGGGCTCACCGCGCTACCGCGACAGCCGTTTTCACAACTCCGACCCCAGCTCGTCGTTGCCGGCCGGCTCCCAGTCCGGGCTCGCGAAGGCGCTACTCACGCGCGGCAGCACCGGTCGTCCGCGCCGGTCGATTCCGCTCGCGACGCCTCTGGCTCCCGCCGAGGCCGGCGAACTGGCGGTGACGTGGTTCGGCCATTCGAGCGTGCTGCTCGAGGTGGACGGCCGACGGGTGCTCGCGGATCCTGTGTGGAGCGAACGGGTCTCGCCGTCCGCCGTCGTCGGCCCGGCCCGGATGCACCCGGTGCCGATGGCGCTGGCCGACCTCCCACCGATCGACGCCGTCGTGATCTCGCACGATCACTACGACCACCTCGACCAGGCGACCGTCACCGGACTCGCGCGCACGCAGGACGCGGTGTTCGTGGTGCCGATCGGGGTCGGCGCCCACCTGAGGCGGTGGAACGTGCCGGACGATCGCATCGTCGAACTGGACTGGGACGAGACGGCCGAGGTGAACGGGCTGTCCCTCACCTGCACCGAGGCCCGGCACTTCTCGGGCCGCGGACTGGCCCGCGACACGACGCTGTGGTCGTCGTGGGTGATCGCCGGACCCCGGCACCGGGTGTTCTTCGGCGGCGACTCCGGATACACACCGCGTTTCGCGGACCTCGGCAACCGGTACGGACCGTTCGACATCACGCTGCTGCCGGTGGGCGCCTACGACGAGCGCTGGCCCGACATCCACATGAACCCCGAGGAAGCGGTCCGCACCCATCTGGATATTCGTGGCACGCTGTTGATCCCGATCCACTGGGCCACGTTCAACCTCGCGTTCCATCCGTGGGGCGAGCCGATCACCCGACTGCTCGACGCGGCCGCCGCCGCGGAGGTGCCCATGGCGATTCCGATGGTGGGCCAGCGGGTCGACGGACTGCGCCCGCCGGAGCAGAAGCAGTGGTGGGAAGCGCTGGGCTGAGCTGAGCCGCGGGCGAGATCACCGCCGGCGCAGCGCCGTCACCAGTGCGCGGGCACCTCGCAGGCCGTGCCCGTTGCAGATGTCGACGAAGGCCTGCACCGCATCGGGGGTGACCGCGCCCTGCGTGAGCATCGGCAGCATCCGCGGCGGTAGCTCCTGCAGCGACCGTTCGAACAGCAGCGACAGCGGGTCGTCCTCGTCGAGTGTCGGCGCCATCGCCGCGACCCGGCGTCGCATCACCCGGGTCAGCAGGGTCGCCGCGGGATGCCGGATGTCGGCGATCGGGGTGTCCACCGTGTAATGGCCGGGCGAATCGACGACGTTGCCGGGCAGCGGTTTTCCGTACAATTCCGCGAACGCGGTGCGCTCGAACACCGGTGAGCCGTGGTACGCGGCCGGGCCGGGGTCGAAGCCGCCGCGGTCCGACTCGAGTGTCACGGTCGCGGCCATACGGATGTCGCGCGACGATGCGCCGACCCGGATCTCGAAGTCCCCCGACTCGATCGACCAGTCGTCGATCGTGTTGTCCCAGAACGAGAACGCGCGACGATCCACCTGGATCGTGAGCCGGCGGGACTCCCCGGCCACGAGGAAGACCTTCGCGAACGCGGCCAGTTCCTGCTCGGGCCGGAACACCGTGGACTCGACGTCCCGCACGTACACCTGCACCACCTCGCTGCCCGGACGGTCGCCGGTGTTGGTGATGCGCACCGAGACGTCGAAACGCTGCTCGGACGCATCGTCGTTCTCCACCTCGGCGATCCCGAGTTCGGACCACACGAACGTCGTGTAGCTCAGCCCGTGCCCGAACGGGTAGCGGACGTCGAGGCCCGCGGCGTCGTAGTAGCGGTAGCCGACATAGATGCTCTCGCGGTACTCGACCACCGACGGACCGGCGGGCCACACGTGCACCGGATTGTCCGACGTGCGCAGTGGGAACGTCTCCGCGAGACGGCCGCCGGGTTCGGCGTCGCCCGTGAGGATGCGGGAGATCGCGCTGCCCGCGGCCTGCCCGCCCAGGTAGCACTCGACGATCGCGGCGACGTCGTCGTGCCACGGCATCGTCACCGGCGCCCCGTTCGCGAGCACCACGACCACCCGCGGGCACACCTCGGTCACCGCGGCGATCAGCGCGTCGTGGCCCTCCGGCAGGCTCAGGTCCGCGCGGTCGACGCCCTCGGTCTCGTAGCTGTCGGGCAGCCCCGCGAAGACCACCGTGACGTCGGCGTCCCGGGCGACGGCGCGCGCCCCGTCGAGCAGTGCCGGGTCGGTCCGCCCGGACCCGCGCCGATAGCCCGGGGCGTACGTGAGGCGATCGGTGCCGAGCCGTTCGGTCAGATCGGTCCACGCGTCGTCGAGACGGTGCGGGGTGATGCCGGAACTGCCCGCGCCCTGGTAGCGGGGCTGCTTCGCGAACTCGCCGACGACCGCGATCCTCGACGACGCCGCCAGCGGCAGGACGCCGTCGTTCCTGAGCAGCACCGTGCCGGCCTCGGCCGCCCAGCGCGCGAGCGTGTGGTGGGCGGCCGCGTCGTAGCCGGGTGCTGCCGCCCGCGCGGTCTCGGTCCGTTCGATCAGGCGCGTCACGGCGTCGGCAGCACGGGTGACGGAGGCCGGATCCAGTTCGCCGGCGTGCACCGCCGCGAGCACGTTGTCGTCGCCGCGCCCGCCGTAGCCCGGCATCTCCAGATCGAGGCCGGCCGCGAGGCAGCGGGAGCGCCGGGTGACCGCACCCCAGTCGGAGACGACCAGCCCGTCGAATCCCCACTGCTCGCGCAGCACCGTCGTGAGCAACCAGTGGTTCTCGGCGCAGTGGGTGCCGTTCACCCGGTTGTACGCGGCCATCACGGTGGCGGGACCGGCGTCGATCACGGCGTGCTCGAAGCTCGCGAGGTAGATCTCCCGCAGCGCGCGGGCGTCGACGACGGCGTCGACGCTGTAGCGCCGGAACTCCTGGTTGTTGACCGCGAAGTGTTTGAGCGACGCCCCGACGCCGGTGGACTGCACACCGCGGATCCACGCCGCCGCCATCCGGGACGACAGGAACGGATCCTCGGAGAAGTACTCGAAGTTGCGCCCGCACAGCGCGCTGCGCTTGATGTTCGCGCCCGGGCCCAGCAGCACGCTCACCCCCTCGGTGCGCGCCTCGGTGCCGAGCGCGACGCCCACCTCCTCGAGCAGTTCGACGTCCCACGTCGCGGCGAGCGCCGAGGCCGTCGGGAAGCACGTCGCGGGCACCGACTCGGGGGAGTACCCGGACGCGGCCGTCGCCTGCTTCCGGACGCCGTGCGGGCCGTCGGTGAGCATGATCGCCGGCAGTCCTGCCACCGGCGGGGTGTGCGTGTGCCAGAAGTCGGCGCCGGACGTGAGTGACACCTGCTCGCGCATCGTCATGGGGACAGCATGCCCCGGCACGCGGCCGGACCGCGGACCTTCCGACGTCTCGTCGGGCAGTTGGAATAGCCTTCGTGTCATGGCAACGGACGATCCGGTCGACGGCGGCGCAGTCGGCACTCTGGACACCGATCCCCGGCACATCGAGAACGGCCTCACCGCCGACGAGGTGGCGCAGCGGGTCGCGAACGGGCAGACCAACGACGTCCCCGACCGGGCCAGCCGCTCGGTCAAGGACATCGTCCGGGGAAACGTGTTCACCCGGATCAATGCGATTCTCGGTGTGCTGCTGATCATCGTGCTGTCGACCGGATCGATCATCGACGGGATGTTCGGTCTGCTGATCATCGCCAACAGCGGGATCGGCATCATCCAGGAGATCCGCGCCAAACGAACACTCGATCAGCTCGCGATCGTCAGCCAGGCCAAGCCCGTCGTCCGCCGCGACGGCACGGCTGCACCCGTCGCGCCCAAGGACGTGGTGCTCGACGACATCATCGAGCTCGGTCCCGGCGACCAGATCGTGGTCGACGGCATCGTCGTGGAGGCGTCGGCGCTCGAGGTGGACGAGTCGCTGCTCACCGGTGAGGCCGACGCGGTGCACAAGCCGGTGGGCGCGCAGGTGCTGTCGGGCAGCTACGTCGTCGCCGGCAGCGGCGCCTACCGGGCGACCAAGGTGGGCCGCGAGGCGTACGCCGCCAAGCTCGCGGAGGAAGCCAGCAAGTTCACGCTGGTGCACTCCGAGCTGCGCTCCGGCATCGACAAGATCCTCAAGTTCATCACCTACCTGATGATCCCGGCGGGTCTGCTGATCATCTACAACCAGCTGTTCTCGAGCGGCCAGGCGCTCGGTCCGGCCCTCAACGGCATGGTGGCGGCGCTGGTGCCGATGGTCCCCGAGGGCCTCGTGCTGATGACCTCGATCGCGTTCGCGGTCGGTGTCGTCCGGCTCGGCAAGCGCCAGTGCCTCGTGCAGGAGCTGCCCGCGATCGAGGGACTGGCCCGCGTCGACGTCGTGTGCGCCGACAAGACCGGCACCCTCACCGAGAACGGCATGAAGCTCGCCGAGCTGCGTACCGCCAAGCCCGACGACGCGCAGGCCGCCCGCGCGCTCGCCGCGATGGCCGCCGACGATCCGCGGCCCAACGCGAGCATGCTCGCGATCCGCGAGGCACTGTCCGACGATCCCGCGTGGGAGCCCACCGCGGTGGCGCCGTTCTCGTCCGCGAAGAAGTGGAGCGGCCAGTCGTACGGCAACAACGGCAACTGGCTGCTCGGCGCCCCCGACGTCCTGCTCGACCCGGACAGCGACATGGCCCGCCAGGCCGAGGAGGTCGGCGCCCAGGGGCTGCGCGTGCTGCTGCTCGGCAGCAGCGACCGCCCCGTCGACGCACCCGACGCCCCCGGCACCGTGACGCCGCGCGCGCTGGTGATCCTCGACCAGAAGGTGCGCCCCGACGCCCGCGAGACGCTCGAGTACTTCGCGAGCCAGAAGGTGGACGTCAAGGTCATCTCCGGTGACAACGCGGTCTCGGTGGGTGCCGTCGCGACGTCGCTCGGACTGCCCGGCGGCGATCACGCGATCGATGCCCGCAAGCTGCCGGAGGACCCCGAGGAGCTGGCCGACACCCTCGACGAGTCCACCACGTTCGGCCGGGTGCGCCCGGATCAGAAGCGGGCGATGGTCGGTGCGCTGCAGTCCCGCGGGCACACCGTCGCGATGACCGGCGACGGCGTCAACGACGTGCTGGCGCTCAAGGACGCCGACATCGGAGTCGCGATGGGCTCGGGCAGCCCCGCGACGCGCGCCGTGGCGCAGATCGTGCTGCTGGACAACAAGTTCGCGACCCTGCCGTACGTCGTCGGCGAGGGCCGGCGCGTGATCGGCAACATCGAGCGGGTGTCGAATCTGTTCCTCACCAAGACCGTGTACTCGGTGCTGCTGGCGTTCCTCATCGGCATCTCCGGGGTCGGCGCACAGATCTTCGGATTCGATCCGGTGCCGTACCCGTTCCTGCCGCGGCACGTGACGATCGCGGCCTGGTTCACGATCGGTATCCCGGCGTTCATCCTGTCGCTCGCCCCGAACAACGAACGGGCGCGCACCGGGTTCGTCTCCCGCGTCATGCGGCTGGCGATCCCGTCCGGCGTCATCATCGGCATCGCGACGTACGTGTCGTACCTGCTCGCGTACGCGGGTCCCGAGGCCACCGAACAGCAGGTGGAGCAGGCCGGCACGACCGCGCTCATCACCCTCATCATGATCGCGCTGTGGGTGCTCGCGGTGGTCGCCCGTCCGTACACGTGGTGGAAGATCGTGCTGATCGTGGGCTCGGTCCTCGGGTACGTCATCCTCTTCGGGTTCTCCTTCACGCGCGAGTTCTTCAAGCTCGATCCGTCGAACGTCGCCGCGACGACCGGGGCTCTCCTGATCGGTCTGGTGGGTGTCGTGCTGGTGGAGATCGCGTGGTGGGTGACCGGCCGGATCCACGGGGAACACCGGCGTCTGTTCGCGTCGAGCGACGATCTCCCGGGGGTGCACTGACGGCGTCCCGCCCGGTGGGGTGGGCAGGTGCGTGGACAGGTGTCGGGTGGTACGGTCCCGGCAACCGATCACCCGTCGGCTCCCGGGGACTCTGCGGAGGTGCGTAGTGGCACGACAGGCGCGTGCCGTCGCGACCCAGCAGCAGATCGTGCTCCGCGCGTCCGAGGTCTTCGACCGGGTCGGCTACTACGGGGCCCGGGTGGAGGAGATCGTCGAGAGCGCACGAATCACCAAGGGCGCGCTCTACTTCCACTTCGGCTCCAAGGACGGCCTCGCCCGGCACATCATCCGTGAGCAGAACCGCCTCGCGGTGCGGTCGCTCGAGGCCATCGCCGCCACCGACGCGTCGGCGCTCGAGCAGATGGTGATGCTGTGCCACGAGATGGCGCGGCAGACGAGCGATCCGCTCGTGCGCGCCGGGATCCGCCTGACCGTCGAGCTCGGCGCGACCGATGCCCTCGGCGACGCACCGCCGGACCCGTACCTGCCGTGGACGGACTGGGCGACGTGCGTGGTGACGCGGGCCGTCGAGCAGGGGGACATCGTCGAGACCGTGTCGCCCCCGGTCCTCGCTCGGCACCTGATCGGTGCCGTCACCGGCGCGCAACTGGTGTCGCGGGTGCGCAGCTGGTTCTCGGACGTGGACCGGCGCGTCGACGAGATGTGGCTGGTGCTGCTCCCGGGCATCGTTCCGGCCGGTCGCCACGACCGGATCCCGTCGGCCAGTTCCGCACGCTGGTGCGCCGAGACGGTGTGACGCAGACCTCGGTATTGTCCACGTCACGTGCATGATGCACATCGAGTGCATGCGGGAATGAGGCGTTGGTGACGGAATCGGTCGACAGCAAGCAGGGTCTCTATGTCTTCGAGGACCTGACGGACGAGGAGATCGCGCGGGAGGCCGAGTTCTACGGCGACCTCACCGGGAGCGTCCGGGATCTGGTCGAACTCGCGCTGGCCACGGAGTCCGACGACGACGACATCCGGCAGGCGCGCGAACACCTCGAGGCCGCGAAGGCTCTGCTGGCCAAGAAGACTCGACCGCATCCGTACGGGGTGCGCTGGAACGCGTCGGGAAGCCGGCGGGCGTGGGGCAATGCCGTGGTCGGTCTGCGCAACGCGGTCGCGCCGCCGTTGCGGATCCAGCGTGAACCGGACGGGCGCGTGTGGGCAGACGTCGAACTCGGCATGCAGTACGAGGGGCCGGCCGGGCTCACCCACGGCGGCATCTCCGCGCTGCTGCTCGATCAGGTTCTCGGCGAGGCGGCCGAGCACGGCGGCGCACCGGGCATGACCGCGACGCTGACCCTGCGCTACCGGCAGCCGACCCCGCTGGGCCGGCTGCACGTGGAGGCCTGCGTCGACCGCATCGAGGGCGTCAAGACGTTCGTCACCGGCCACATCTCCGGCCCCGACGGCGTGTGCATCGAGGCCGAGGGCATCTTCATCCTGCCGCGCTGGGCACGGGCCACCGACGGTTCGGGCGCGCTGCCGGTCCCCGGTCCGGCCTGACGCTCGGGTCGCCCCCGCGCCGATAGGGGAGAATGTGTTCATGGGATTCATGGATTCGGTCAAGGGCCTGGTCAACAAGGGGCAGGAACTCGCTGCCGAGCACTCGGACAAGGTGCAGGACGTGATCGACAAGGCCGCGGACCTCGCCGACGACAAGACCGGTGGCAAGTACAGCGACAAGATCGACAAGGCGGCCGAGGCTGCGAAGAAGGTCGTGCCGCCCAAGGAGTAGCCGGTGACGGCCGGACCGTGAGCCGCGTGCGATCCGCGGTGTGACCACCGGCACAATCGACGGGTGCACCTGACACTCGTACTGCTCGTCATGATCGTGGCCATCGCGGTGACGAGTCTGGCGAAACGTCGGGACCTGCAGGTCCCGCTCGTACTGGTCGCGTTCGGGTCCGCGGCGTCCTTCATTCCGGGGATGCCGCGGCTCGAACTCGATCCCGAGATCATCCTCGGTGTCGTGCTGCCGCCGCTGCTGTACTCGGCGGCGCTCGACTTCTCGATGGCCAGCCTGCGCCGCAACTTCGCCTCGATCCTCCGGCTCGGCGTGGGCCTGGTCCTGGTGACGGCGTTCGCCGTCGGATTCTTCGCGAACTGGCTGGTGCCCGAGTTCACGCTCGGCGCAGCGCTCGTCCTCGGCGCGGTGGTCTCACCGACCGACGCCGTCAGCGCCGTCAGCGTGGGCCGCAAACTCGGACTGCCGAAACGCGTCCTCGCGATCCTCACCGGTGAGGGACTGCTCAACGACGCGACCGCGCTGACGCTGTTCACGGTGAGCGTCGCCGCCGTCGCGGGCACCCGCGTCGTCGTCGAGCAGCCCGTGCTGTTCTTCCTGTACGAGGTGGCCGGTGGCGTGGGCGTCGGCGTCGTGATGGCCACCGTCGTGCGGTGGGTGCGCGCCCGCATGTACGACTCCCCGCTGGAAACCGTTCTGGGACTGGTGTTGCCGTTCGCGGCGTATCTCGCGGCCGAGTCGCTGGACACCTCGGGGGTGCTCGCGGTCGTCGTCGCCGGGTTCGTGATGGGGCATCACGCGACCAACGTCTCGATCCCCACCCGGCTGCAGGAGCGGTCGCTGTGGGAGACCCTCGACCTGCTGCTCGAGATGTTCGTGTTCGCCTACATGGGGCTGCAGCTCAAGTTCGTGATCGAGGACGTCGCGGACGAGGGCCTGCCGGTCCACCACATCTTCGCGTACGGGTTCGCGGTGCTGCTGGTGGTGATCCTGGTCCGGCCGGTGTGGGTGTTCCTCAACTGGGGCCGGGTGCATCTGCGGCTCTCCCCGCGCCGCTCCCGGTCGACGCAGCCCATCCTGAACTGGCGCCAGAAGGTGGTGGTGTCGTGGGCGGGCATGCGCGGCGTGGTCACCCTCGCGGCCGCGGGCGGTATCCCGGTGCTCACCGCGTCGGGCGATCCGTTCCCCGGCCGCGGCGTCATCCAGGCGATCGCGTTCGTGGTCGCGGTCGGCACGTTGCTGATCCAGGGCGCGACCATCCCGTTCATGATCCGCCGCCTCGACGTCGCCGATCCCGCGGAACTCGAGCGGACCCATCAGCAGACGCTGCTCGCCCGCCGGATCGCCGGCGACGCCGCGGACCGGGCGCTCGCCGAGGTCGCGGCCGGTCCGCCCGCCGGCGTCGACCCGGACCAGTTCGTGCGGGCACTCAACCGGGTGCGGATGTCGGTTCGCGCACAGGCCCGGGTCGAGGAGGCCGAGGGCGACGACGACGGCAACGACACCAAGCTCAAGCAGGCGGGCGCACTGTTCGACTCGGTGCGCCGTCGGGTCCTGCAGGCTCAACGCAGCGCGCTGATCGCCGCCCGCGACGAGGGCGTCCTCGACGACGAGGTGCTGCGCGCCGAACTCGAGTCCCGCGACATCGAGGAAGCGGCCGCCGAACAGCGGGTGCGCAGGCGTCGTGGCTGAGACGGGGTCCTGACGGGCACAATCGATCCGTGACCCGAATCGGTGCCCTGCTCGCCGTGCTGCTGTGCACGGCGGCCCTGGTGGGCTGCTCGGCCACCGCCGACGACCAGACGCCGCGGACCACGGCGACGCAGAACTCACAGACCTCGCAGACCGTGACTTCGCCCGACCCCGCCGAGCGCGGCGTGGTGGCCTCCGCCGAGCCGTTCACCGGGGAGGGGTTGGCGGGGCAGAAGATCCTGTACCGGTCGACGTCCGGGATCGACGGGCGCGGCACCGAGGTGTCGGGCACGGTGTTCGCACCGCCCGGCCAGGCACCGCCGGGCGGGTGGCCGGTCGTCACCGTCGGCCATCCCACGACCGGTCTGCTCGACGAGTGCGCGCCCTCGCGGCACGGCAACCTGCTGGGCTCCGCCGGGTTGGTACAGGACCTGCTGGCCCGCGGATACGTCGTCGCGGTCACCGACTACGAGGGCCTCGGCACCGACGGCCCGCACCCCTACCTCGAACCGATCACCGCGGCCTACAACCTGATCGACGCGGTCCGGGCCGCGCGGACGCTCGTGCCCGACGCCTCCACCCGCTGGGCGGCGATCGGGGTGTCGCAGGGCGGGCAGGCGTCGTGGGCCGCCGCCGAACGCGCGGGACAGTACGGCGACGGACTCGAGTTCGTCGGCGCCGCGAGCCTGTCGCCGCCCGCCGACCTCACCCCGATCGTGTCCGGCGGCCCGGTCACGCTCGACATCCCGCAACAGATCTTCCTGCCGATGCTGCTCGACGGGCTCACCGTGTCGCACCCCAACCTCGATGCCAGCGCCTACATCCGCGGCCCGCTCGCCGAGAACCGCGACGTGATCCGGTCGTGTACCGGCGCGCTCGCATCGCGCAAGCTGTCGGTCGCGCTGAACCTCACACCGGCGGACACGTTGCCGCGCAGCGAGAGTGACGTCGTGCAGATGCGGGAGTGGCTCACCGAGGACGCGCTACCGCAGCAACCGGCGTCCGGTCCGCTGCTCGTGGTCGTCGCCGGGCGCGACAACCTCATCCGACCCGACTGGACCACCACGGCGGTCGGCCATGCCTGCGGGCAGGGCGACGTCGTCGAACTGCGCTACCGCGCCGACGACGTGCACGCCGACTCCAAGGCGCTGCCCGGGGCAGTGGACTGGATCGCGGACCGGTTCGCCGGGGTCCCCGCGGTGTCGACCTGCGTCGGGCAGGCGCCGCGGTGAGCGCGCTCGTCTGGACCGCGATCGTCGTCGCGGTCGCGGTGTCGCTCACCTACGTCGCGATGCGGACGCGCCGCGTGCTCACCACGCCCGCCGAGCGCGCCGTGCACGACACCCTGCACACCGCGTCGTTGGCCGCGAGGCCGCTGCGCCGCGGCCTCGACGAGACGTCGGCGCGGGAGGCGGCGCCGCACCTGCGGGTGCTGACCGGGGCGCAGTCGCTCGCGATCCTGGGACCGGACGGCGGTCTGCTGGCGTGGACGGGACCGCACGACGCGCTGTCGGCGCAGGTGACGGCCGCGGCCGGACGCGCGATCGACGGCGGCCGGCGCGTCCTCGTCGGGCACGCCGACCTCGAACGCGGCGCCGGCGAGCACGACGTGCGCGCCCTCGTCGCGCAGCCGCTGCTGATCGAGGGCACCGGCGTCGTCGGAGCCCTGGTCGTCGTCACCACCACCGAGCCCGGCCCGGCGATGCTCGGCGCGCTCACCGAGGTCGCGCGGTACGCGTGCGGTCAGCTCGAGCTCGCCGACCTCGACTCGTCGCGGGCCCGGCTCGACCGCGCCGAGGTGCGTGCGCTGCGCGCGCAGATCAGCCCGCACTTCATCTACAACGCGCTCGGCACCATCGCGTCGTTCGTGCGGACCGACCCGGAGCGGGCGCGGGAACTGGTGCTCGAGTTCGCCGACTTCACGCGCTACTCGTTCCGGTCCGCCGGCGAGTACACCGTGCTCGCGGACGAACTGCGCAACATCGACCGCTACCTGACGCTCGAACGTGCGCGTTTCGGCGACAACCTGCAGGTGCGGCTGCAGGTGGCGCCCGAGGTGCTCAGCGTCGTGCTGCCGTTCCTGGCGCTGCAGCCGCTGGTGGAGAACGCGGTGCGGCACGGGCTGTCCGGCAAGTCTGCCGGGGGCACCGTCTCGATCGTGGCGTCGGATGCGGGGCCGGACTGCGTGATCAGCGTCGAGGACGACGGGGTGGGGATGGATCCGGAGCTGCTCCGGTCCGGGGAACTCGACGCCGTCGCGTCCGGCACCGGTGGACCGAGCGCGTCGGAGGCCGCGCACGTGGGCCTGGCCAACGTCGACGACCGGCTGCGGGCCGCGTTCGGCAACGACTACGGCCTGGTGGTCGAGACGGCCCCCGGCGCCGGAACCAAGGTCAGCATGCGGGTCCCCAAGTTCCGGCCGGGCATCCGGGCCTGATCCCGAGCGTTCGCCCCGCCTCGTCCGAACCGGCCGCGCAACATGGCACGATGGATCCGTTGTGAACGAGATCTCTGACGGGCCCACCGACGGCCTCCTGACCGTGCTGGCAGTCGACGACGAGCGACCTGCCCTCGACGAGCTGGCCTTCCTACTCCGTGCCCGCGACGAGATCGGGGGGATCCTCACCGCGGGGGACGCAACCACCGCGCTGCGCATCCTGCGGGACGGCGGCGTCGACGCCGTCTTCCTCGACATCAACATGCCCGGACTCGACGGGCTCGAGCTGGCCGGGATCCTGACCCAGTTCGCGAACCCGCCGTCGGTGGTGTTCGTGACCGCGCACGAGGACCGGGCCGTGGCGGCGTTCGACCTCGGGGCCGTCGACTACCTGCTCAAGCCGCTGCGCGAGGAGCGCCTCGCCGAGTCGGTGCGCCGGATCGTCGAGCGTCGGCGCCGCACCGTCGACGCCACCGACGACGAGTCGTCGGCCGACGAGGTGATCCCCGTCGAGCTCGGCGGCGTCACCACGCTCGTGCCGCGGTCGACGGTCAAGTGGGTGGAGGCCGACGGCGACTACGCCCGCCTGCACACCGCCACCGGATCGCATCTCGTCCGCATCCCCATCTCGTCGCTCGAGAGTCGCTGGGCGGACGCCGGGTTCCTGCGCGTGCACCGCTCGTACCTGGTGTCGCTCGGCGAGGTGACCGGCATCCGCAGCGTCGGCTCGGGCCTGGTGGTGTGCCTGCGTCCGCAGGGCGCCGCGCCCTCGGTGGAACTGCCGGTGAGCCGTCGGCACACCCGGGAACTGAAGGACAAACTCATCCGCGGTCCGCGGCAGAACTGGACGTCGAGGTGACGTCGCCGGGCGCCGTCCCACCCGCCCGCGAGCGGGTGGTGCTCGCGAAGCGGCGCGGCGCCCGGATGGTGCGGACCCGGGTCGAGGTGCAGGAGCAGACCGAGGTCGGCGACGCGATGATCCGCGGGCTCGTCCGCGCCCAGCTCAGTCTGGCCGCGCGGGTCGCGGCAGCGGTCGGACTGCTCTTCGGCGTGGTGCCCGTCCTGCTGCTCGTGTTCCCCGGCGTCGCGGACGTCGTGGTGTTCGGGGTCCGCCTGCCGTGGTTGCTGGCCGCGATCGTCCCGCTCCCGGTGCTGCTGGGGGCGGGCTGGTTCTACATCCGCGCCGCGGAGCGCAACGAACAGGACTTCGCCGACCTGGTCGACGACTGAGGCGGCACCGATGACCGGACAGCCGATACCCCTCCTGACGGTGCTCGCGCTCGTCGCCGCCGCCGTCGCCACCGTCGGCATCGGCATCTACGGGGTGCGCCTGGCGCGGACCACGTCCGACTTCCTGGTGGCGTCCCGCAGCGTCGGGCCGCGGTGGAACGCGGCGGCGATCTCCGGTGAATACCTTTCGGCGGCATCATTTCTCGGCGTCGCCGGGCTCATCGCCAAGTACGGTGCGGACGCGCTGTGGTACCCGATCGGGTTCACCGCCGGCTACCTCGGGCTGCTGCTGTTCGTCGCGGCACCGCTGCGCCGCTCCGGCGCGTACACGGTGCCGGACTTCGCGGAGTTCCGGCTCGGCTCGGTGCGGGTGCGCCGCGTCGCGATGGTGGTGGTGGCGCTGGTGTGCGGGCTGTACATGGTGCCGCAGTTCCAGGGCGCCGGCCTGACGCTGAACATCCTGCTGGGCGTGCCCGGTTGGGTGGGTGTCGTGGTGGTCGGGGTGATCGTGATCGGCAACGTCGTGGGCGGCGGCATGCGGTCCATCACGTTCGTCCAGGGGTTCCAGTACTGGCTCAAACTCACCGCCGTCGCGGTCCCGGCGCTGGTGCTGGCCGGGCACTTCTTCGCCGACGAACGGCCGGTCGGCGCGCCCGCCCCGCCCACCGTCGCGGCGCAGACGTCGGTGGACATCACCACCGACGTCGTCGTGCAGGTGGCCACCACGACCGACGTGACGGTGAACGGCGAACTCGACGGACGAGCGGTGTCCGGCGACCTCCGACTCGGCGTCGGCCGGCACGAACTCGGCAAGGGGACGACGCTGGTGCTGCCCGCGGGATCGGCGGTTCCGGTGGTCGCCGGGGCGCCCGCCGACGGCGCCGGGTGGGCCGATCCGGGCGGTGGTTTCGGCGGCCCGCACCCGATGGTCCAGGTGTACTCGCTGATCCTCGCCACGTTCCTCGGCGCGATGGGCCTGCCGCACGTGCTGGTGCGGTTCTACACCAACCCGGACGGGCGCGCCGCCCGGTTGACGTCGCTGGTCGTGATCGCGCTCGTGGGCGTGTTCTACCTGTTCCCGGTGCTGTTGGGGGTCTTCGCGCGGCTGTACGTCCCGCAGTTGCTCATCACCGGGACGTCGGACGCGGCGGTGCTGTTGCTGCCGGTCGCGGTGTTCTCCGGATGGGGCGGCCAACTGCTCGCGGCGCTCGTGGCGGCCGGTGCGATCGCGGCGTTCCTGTCCACGTCGTCCGGGCTGCTGGTGAGCATCGCCGGCGTGCTGAGCACCGACGTGCTGCGCGGCCGGGTCCGGGACTTCCGGATCGCCGCGGTGCTCGCCGGAACGGTGCCGCTGGCCCTCGCGCTCGGCGCCGCGTCACTCGACCTGTCCCGCTCGGTGGGTCTGGTGTTCGCGGTCGCGGCGTCGACGCTGTGCCCGCTGCTGGTCCTCGGGATCTGGTGGCGCGGGCTCACCGCGGCGGGCGCGACGGCCGGACTGGTCGTCGGGCTGGTGACGGGCGGGGGAGCGGCGCTGCTCGCGGTGCTCGGTGTGCCGTCCGAAACCCTGTGGAACGGTTGGCCGTCGGTGCTCATCGGGTATCCGGCGGTGGTCAGTGTCCCGCTGTCGTTCGCGGCGATGGTGTTCGTCAGCCTCGCGACCCGACGGCAGATCCCGCGCGACGTGGGCCGCATCTTCACGCGCATGCACGCGCCGGAACGCCTCGGCATGGGCCGCGACCGCGAGGGCGACCTGCGGTCGACGTGATTCGGGTTCCGGTGGGTGGGTCTCGCGATTGACGCCCGTCGCGGGTATCGGCGAACGTGACCAGTCTGCGTGTGCTTCCGGTGTGCACGCCCCGGAAGAAGGAGAGCCTGTGTCGGACTGGCACTGCCTCGGAACCGCCGACGACTACCGAGACGGCAAACCGCACGCCGTGCGGGCGTTCGACACCGACCTCGTCGCCTACTCCGACCGCGCCGGCGTCATCCACATCCTCGACTCCCGCTGCCCGCACATGGGCGCCGACCTGAGCAAGGGCCGGGTCGTCGGCGACACCATCGACTGCCCGGCGCACCGGTGGCGCTGGAACGGGCACGGGAAGTGCGTCGGCGGCTCGCCCAAGCTCCTCCCGATCCGCTCGTGGACGACCGAGGAGCGGGACGGACTGCTGTACCTGCAGCAGTCCGACGCCCCGCCCACCGGTCGGCCGATGAGAGCCGCCAACGCCTGGTGGTGAGCCGACGGCTCACTGTGTGAGCGCGGTCCTCAGCGTGCCCCGCGGATCAGGGCGCCGGGACGGGCCCCGGTGTCGACGCCGTCGCGGAGCACCACCTGACCGGACACGATGGTGGCCCGGTAGCCGTCGGCCCCCTGCAGCAGGCGCCGGGCCCCGCCGGGCAGATCGTGCACCATCGTCGGCGACTGCAGTTGCAGCCGTTCGAAGTCGATCACGTTGAGGTCGGCCTTCTTGCCCTCGGCGATCACGCCGCGATCGCCGAGCCCGTAGATCGTCGCGGTGTCGAGGGTCATCTTCCGGACCGCGGTCGCCAGCGGTATCAGGTCGCCGCGGCTGCGGTCGCGGGCCCAGTGCGTGAGCATGAACGTGGTGTTCGACGCGTCGCAGATCGCGCCCACGTGCGCGCCGCCGTCGCCGAGTCCGATCGCGGTCGCGGGGTGCATCAGCATCTCCCGGGTCGGATCGAGCGTGAAGTCCGAGTAGCCCAGCAGCGGACGGAAGAACAGCGCGCGGCCCTCGTCCGAGAGCATCAGGTCGTAGGCGTACTCGAACGGATCCTTCCCGGCGCGCTCGGCCTCGCGGGCGAGGCTGGTGTCGGGATCGGGCTCGTACTGCGGTGGGTGACCGAGGTCGAATGTCCGGTCGAGCCTGCTCAGGTACGGCATCCGGTTGTCGGGAGAATCGGATTCGTCGAGGATCGCCCTGCGGGTTGCCGGGTCCCGCAGCGCCGCCACCAGCGCGTCCAGGTCGCCGCCGGCGCGCGCGGCGGCCGCGACGTAGCTCGGCCGGGTGTTGAACGCGTTGAACGACTGCAGCCCGGTCAGCAGGCCCAGTGGGCGCGCCGGGACCTGCGGCCGGAGCGGAATGCCGGACTCGTACGCGGCGGCGGCCGCGTCGAGCAGTCGCTTCCAGTCGTTCGGCACGTTGTCGTGCTGCATCAGGCCGAAACACACTGTCCGGCCGGTCAGTTCGGCCAGCCGCAGCATCCAGTCGAGTTCCCGGTCGGGGGCGGCGAGGTCCTCGCCCATGATGCCCGCCGGTGCCAGTTCGAACACCCCGGTGCCGGCGGCGGCCATCGCCTGCCCGATGCCGAACAGCTCGTCCTCGGCCGCGAAGGTTCCCGGCACCGGCTCCCCGTCGATCGCCCGGTGCACGATGGTCCGCGACGTCGAGAACCCGAGCGCGCCGGCCTCGAGGCCCTCGCGGACCAGCTTGGCCATCAACGCGATGTCCTCGGTCGACGCGGCCTCGTTGCGGGCACCGCGCGCACCCATCACGTACGCCCGTACGGCCCCGTGCGGGACGTGGGTGCCCACGTCGATGGCCAGCGGCAGCCGGTCGAGTGCGTCGAGGTACTGCGGGAACGACTGCCAGCCCCACCGGATCCCGGCGGACAGCGCGGCGCCCGGGATGTCCTCGACACCCTCCATCAGGCCGATCAGCCACTCACGGTCGGTGTCGGCCACCGGCGCGAAACCCACGCCGCAGTTGCCCATCACCGCGGTGGTGACACCGTGCCAGCAACTCGGCGTGAGCATCGGGTCCCAGGTGACCTGGCCGTCGTAGTGGGTGTGGATGTCCACGAATCCCGGGGTGACCAGCAGTCCCGTCGCGTCGATGACCTCGTCGGCGTCCGCGCCGCTCAACTCGCCGCCCGCCGCGACGGCCACGATGAGGCCGTCCCGGACGCCGATGTCGGCGACGTAGGGTTCGCCGCCGGTCCCGTCCACCACTGTCCCGTTGGAGATCACAAGAGAGAAAGCCATTTCCACTCCTCGCTGACCGTCGACCGGCTATGTCGTCCATCTCGATGACAGTCGTCAGACTAACTGGACACCGTGTCAGTGAGTTGCGATTTCGGGCCGTTCGTTTGTTCGGCGCCTGTCGATTCGAGAAGTGGGCTGCTCGGTGGATTGTGAAGTGGTGCGCATTCGACGGTCGAACGCCGGTGGCCGCCCACCCCGTCGATGGGGGTGGGCGGCCACTAGGTGTGTGGTGGTGCCGGTGTCAGGAGGTCCAGGTCGCCGATCCGAAGGATCCGAACGAGCCGAGGGATCCGGCCGGGGTCGGGGTGTCGGTGATTTCGAGGACCACGGGCAGGTCGGCGGGTTCGCCGATGCCGTTCGATGCGGTGAGGGTGAATTCGAATCGTCCGGCGGTGGTGGGGGTTCCGGTCAGCACCCCGTCTTGCGAGAGGGTGAGGCCGTCGGGCAGGGCGCCGGGGGCGGCGGTCACGATGGGGGCGGGCCGCCCGGTGACGGTGAACGCGTAGTTGTAGGGCTGGCCTACCGTTCCCGGGATGGGGGTTCCGGCGAGGGCGGGCGCCTGCTCGATCGCGATCACCGACACCGTGCCGCTGTTCTGGTTGGTGACATAGGCACGGTCGTCGCTGACCGCCACCCCGTACGGCCACGCGCCGACCGTGACGGTGTCGATGACCGTGGTGGTGGCGGTGTCGATCACCGACACCGTGCCACTGCCCCAGTCGGTGACGTAGGCGCGACCACCGCTGACCGCCACCCCGACCGGCAACGCGCCGACCGTGACGGTGTCGGCGACCGTGGTGGTGGCGGTGTCGATCACCGACACCGTGCCACTGTTCTGGTTGGTGACGTAGGCGCGACCACCGCTGACCGCCACCCCGAACGGCCCCGCGCCGACCGTGACGGTGTCGGCGACCGTGTTGGTGGCGGTGTCGATCACCGAGACCGTGCCACTGCCCCAGTTGGTGACGTAGGCGCGACCGTCGCTGACCGCCACCCCCCACGGCTGCGCGCCGACCGCGACGGTGTCGATGACCGTGGTGGCGGCGGTGTCGATCACCGACACCGTGCCGCTGCCCAGATTGGTGACGTAGGCGCGGTCGCCGATGACGGCCACCCCGGACGGCCCCGCGCCGACCCGGATGGGGTCGCCGATGACCGTGTTGGTGGCGGTGTCGATCACCGACACCGAGCCCCCGCTGCCCAGATTGGTGACGTAGGCGCGGTCGCCGCTGACCGCCACCCCGGACGGCCCCGCGCCGACCCGGATGGGGTCGCCGATGACCGTGTTGGTGGCGGTGTCGATCACCGACACCGTGCCGCTGCCCCGGTTGGTGACGTAGGCGCGGTCGCCGCTGACCGCCACCCCGGACGGAGACGCGCCGACCGGGACGGTCGCGGTGACGGTGTCCGCGCCGGCCGGACCGGCAACGGTGGTGGTCAGGACCGCGGCGATCGTCAGCGCGCCGGCGCTGAGTGCCGCCGCGCCGCGAGCCAGCCGCCGCGGGCGTGGCCGATCGAGGATGGCCATAGAGGATGTTCCCTTCCGGAGCGTTCCGCGCCCCGGGGCGCGCAGTAGCCCACAGACGACGCGGGCACCGGGAAAGAACATAACGGACATCCGTCCAGAAATACCCGCGCCCTCCAGCGTCCGACATCAGCAATGCCCGCCAGGCGGCAGTGCTGTCGACTACTGGTGCTGGCAGTGGCCCTAGCTGCAATTCCCACGCACGAACCGCTCGTCGCGGCCGACCGACCGTTCGGCGCACGCGCCGACAGCTCGGCGTGTGACTGGCGCCACATGCTTCTCCTGTGACCTGGCTCTCACTAGCGTCGCTTGGCATACCCCGCGACGCAGGTCGCCCGCCATCGGAGGAGCCCCGCTCATGACCACCACCGACCTCGGTTCGGGAGCGCCGCCGCAGCGGCCGGCTCCCGACGCGCAGGCCTTCGTCGACATGCAGGCCAGTCCGGAGTTCCAGGAACTCCGGCACCGTCTGCGGCGCTTCGTCTTTCCGATGACCGCGTTCTTCCTGACGTGGTACGGCGTCTACGTCCTGCTCGCGACGTATGCGTCGGACTTCATGGCCACCAAGGTGTTCGGCAACGTCAACCTCGGAATCGTGCTCGGGCTGGGTCAGTTCGTCACGACGTTCGTGATCACGGCGCTGTACGTGAAGTTCGCGAACCGTGAGCTGGATCCGCGGTCGTCGGCGATCCGCGAGGAACTGGAAGGACCGGCACAGTGATCACCACGCTCGCGCAGGAGTCTGCGACCGACGTCGGCAATCCGCTGTTCAACATCGCGATCTTCGTCGCGTTCGTCGTCGGCACCATGACCCTGGTGATCCGCGCCAGCAAGTCGACCAAGAAGGCATCGGACTTCTACACCGGCGGCGGCCAGTTCTCCGGCCCGCAGAACGGTTTCGCCATCGCCGGCGACTACCTGTCGGCGGCGTCGTTCCTCGGTATCGCCGGCGCGATCGCGGTCTACGGCTACGACGGCTTCCTGTACTCGATCGGCTTCCTCGTCGCGTGGCTCGTCGCGCTGCTGCTGGTGGCCGAACTGCTTCGCAACACAGGACGATTCACGATGGCCGACGTCCTGAGCTTCCGGCTGAAGCAGCGTCCGGTCCGCATGGCGGCGGCGCTGTCGACGCTCGTCGTGTCGCTGTTCTACCTGCTCGCACAGATGGCCGGTGCGGGCGGCCTGGTCGCTCTCCTGTTGAACATCAAGGACTTTGCGGGCCAGGCGATCGTCGTCGCGGTCGTCGGCGTGCTGATGATCGTGTACGTGCTGATCGGTGGCATGAAGGGCACCACCTACGTCCAGATGGTCAAGGCCGTCCTGCTCATCGCCGGCGCCGGAATCATGTTCGTCCTCGTACTGTTCGCGGTGAAGGGCAACTTCTCGCAGTTGCTGGCGGACGCGCAGACCATGGTGAACGGTTCCGCCAACGAGGCCGTCGCCGGACGCGACGTGCTGGCGCCGGGCGCCAAGTACGGCATCAGCGACATGTCGCGGCTGGACTTCGTCTCGCTCGGCATCGCGCTGGTGCTCGGCACCGCCGGTCTGCCGCACGTACTGATGCGCTTCTACACGGTGCCCACCGCGAAGGAGGCCCGCCGCTCGGTGACGTGGGCGATCGGACTGATCGGCGCCTTCTACCTGTTCACGCTCGTCCTCGGCTACGGCGCGGCGAAGATGGTCGGCCCGGACAAGATCCTGGCCGCTCCCGGCAAGGAGAACTCGGCGGCCCCGCTGCTCGCGTTCGAACTCGGCGGCACGATCTTCCTCGGCATCATCTCGGCGGTCGCGTTCGCGACGATCCTCGCGGTCGTCGCCGGCCTGGCGATCACCGCGTCGGCGTCGTTCGCCCACGACATCTACGCCAGCGTCATCAAGCGCGGCAAGGCGTCGGAGGAGGAGCAGGTCCGGGTCTCGCGGATCACCGTGGTCGTCATCGGCATCGTCGCGATCGTCCTCGGCATCCTCGCGATGGGGCAGAACATCGCGTTCCTGGTCGCACTCGCCTTCGCGGTCGCCGCGTCGGCGAACCTGCCGACGCTGCTGTACTCGCTGTTCTGGAAGAAGTTCAACACCACCGGCGCGCTGTTCAGCATCTACGGCGGCCTGATCTCCTGCCTCGTGCTGATCGTCTTCTCGCCGGCCGTCTCGGGCGCCAAGACGTCGATGTTCCCGAACGTCGACTTCGCCTGGTTCCCGCTGGCCAACCCCGGCATCGTGTCGATCCCGCTGGCGTTCGTGCTCGGCATCGTCGGCACCTGGGTGGGCCGGAACAAGCTCGAGGATCCGTTCAAGCAGGCCGAGATGGAGGTCCGCTCGCTCACCGGTGTCGGCGTCGAGAAGGCCGTGTCCCACTAGCCTCGTCGGCCCCACCAGCCTCTGGTGTGCCCCGTGACGCAGTCGCGTCGCGGGGCGCACTGTCGCCTACGTCACCTTTTGGTTACGATCCGACAATGGCCAAGCTGAAGGTGTCCGTCGACGTGCCGCTGAGTCCGGAGGACGCGTGGAATCGGGCGTCGGATCTGAGCGAGTTCGAACAGTGGCTCAGCATTCACGAGGGCTGGCGCAGCGATCTCCCCGAGGAACTGCGCGCCGGGACCGTCGTCAGCTCGGTCGTCTCCGTCAAGGGCCTGCGTAACCGTGTGAAGTGGACATTGAAGCAGTACAACCCGCCGCGAAGCCTGGTCCTGAAGGGGGACGGCAAGGGCGGCGTGAAGCTCGGCCTGGTGCTCAGCGTCGAGCCGTCCGCGGTCGGCGCGGTCGTCGCGCTCGACATCGATCTCGGCGGCGCGCCGCTGTTCGGCCCCATCGGGTCGGGCGTGGCGAAGGCGCTGCGCGGCGACATCGAAGGCTCGCTGCAGAAGTTCGTCACCCTCTACGCCTGATCCGGCGGAACCCGCACAACGCGACCGGCGGCCCGGCCGGAACGCGATCCCTACGGAGGTCTCGAAGACATGGCCGGTCGTCACAGCGCGCCGCGCGCGAAATCCGCGGCGGCGACGTCGCCGCTCGTGAAGTACGGGGCGATCGGCCTCGCGGCGGTGGTCGTCGTGGGCGTCGGCGCGTATTTCGTCGTCGACCGGATGGGCGGCGGGTGCGATTCGGTGACCGAGTACGTGGTGGCCGCGGACCCGTCGATCTCGCCGGTCCTCACCGAAGTCACCTCGTCGGCGTCGGCCGAGGATCTCGGCTGCCGCAGCTTCCGGATCGAGGCCGCCTCCGGGATGGACGCGCTCGGCGAGCCCGGGCAGCAGGCCGGCCCGGACCTGTGGATTCCGGATTCGACCCAGTGGGTCGCGAAGGCCAGCAGCGGCACGGGCACCCTCTTCGACGTCGCGGCCCCGTCGATCGCCGCGACACCGGTCGTCATCGCGTCCCGCGAGGGTGACATGCCGTTCTTCGCGACATGGCTGAGCGCACTGCAGTTGCAGGGCCTGAAGATCGGTGACCCGCTCACCAGCAGCATCTCGGGCGCCCCCATCGTCGGCGCCCTGTCGGAGGCCGACGCGGGCACCATCGCCGCCGACGCGGTGCCCGGGGCGCTCGTCCCGCTCGCCCAGGCTCAGGCCGCCAACATGCACCAGACCGATCCCGCGGCGCGGCTCGCGGCCGTCGCATCGGACGGCGGCATCGCCATCGCTACCGAGCAGCAGGTGGTGGGGCAGAACGCGGGTGACTCGACCGTTCGGCTCGAGATGACGACGCCGAACTCGGGAGCGGTGTTCCTCGACTACCCGGTCGTGGCGACCGCAGCCGGGTCCGAGCACGACGACGCCCGCAAGGCCGGCGTCGCGCTGGCCGAGGCGATGGGATCCGATTCGGGCCGGGCCGCCCTGACGCAGCGCGGGTTCCGTGAACCGGACCGGGCGCCGCTCGACGCCGGTCGCGGTGTCGGAGACGTCGCGGTGCTGACGGTCGCGGACCCGACGGAGACGGCGAAGGTGTTGCGCCGGTACGCGGTGCTGGCGTTGCCGTCCCGCGCGCTCGTGGTGGAGGACGTCTCGGGTTCGATGGCCGAGCAGGCCGGTCCCGAGACCCGGATCGCGCTGACGGTCCAGGCCAGCGAGACCGGCGCCCGGCTGTTCCCGGACAACGCACAGCTGGGGCTGTGGGCGTTCTCGATCGGGCTGGGCGGGGGAGGACAGGACTACAAGGAACTGGCCCCGATCCGCCGTCTGGACGAGACGGTCGACGGCGTCAGCCACCGGCAGCGCCTGACCGACGCGGTCCGCACGCTGCCCACGCTCGTCAAGGGCGGCACCGGGCTGTACGACACGACGCTCGCCGCGTTCCGAAAGGTCAAGGAGGGCTACGACCCGGCCGCGATCAACAGCGTCATCCTGCTCACCGACGGCGCCAACGAGGACCCGTCGACGATCTCGCTCGACGAACTGCTCGCGACCCTGAAGCGGGAGCAGGACCCGGCACGTCCGGTCATCATCGTCACGATCGGCATCACCGAGGACGCCGACGCGGCTGTCCTGCAGAAGATCTCGGCCGCCACCGGCGGAACCAGCCACGTTGCGCGCACGCCCGCCGAGATCCCCGGTGTGTTCGTCGACGCGATGCGCAGCCGGGCCACCAGCTGACATTCGGGTGGGCTGCCCCCGTGCGCAGCCCACCCGGATGCCGTCAGATCAGGACGGTGTCGGTGGCCGCGCGGACCGCGTCCTCGGTCACCCCCGGAGCGCACTCGCGGAGGACGAGGCCGGCATCGGTCACGTCGATCACCGCAAGGTCGGTGATGATGCGGTCGACCACGGCGCGTCCGGTGAGCGGCAGCGTGCAGCGTCCGACGACCTTCGAGGCCCCGGTCTTGTCGGTGTGTTCCATGAGCACGATGACCCGGCGGGCACCGTGCACCAGGTCCATCGCCCCGCCCATGCCCTTGACCATCCTCCCCGGCACCATCCAGTTGGCGAGGTCGCCGGTCGCGGAGACCTGCATGCCGCCGAGCACCGCGGTGTCGATGTGGCCGCCGCGGATCATCCCGAAACTGGTGGCGGAGTCGAAGAACGACGCTCCGGCGTCGACGGTCACGGTCTCCTTGCCGGCGTTGATCAGGTCCGGGTCCACCTCGGCCTCGGTGGGGTAGGGGCCGGTGCCGAGGATGCCGTTCTCGCTGTGCAGCGTCACCGCGACGCCGTCGGGCAGATGGTTCGGAATCATTGTGGGCAAGCCGATTCCGAGGTTGACGTACTCGCCGGACACGAGTTCGCGTGCGGCCCGCGCGGCCATCTGCTCGCGCGTCCAGCCGACGGTCTCCACCACCGCGGTCATCGGGTGCCCTCCTTCGCGGCCGAGACGGTCCGCTTCTCGATCTTCTTGTCCTGCTGTCCGATGTGGACGATCCTGTCGACGAAGATGCCCGGCAGATGCACCTGCTCGGGATCGAGTTCCCCGGCCTCGACGATCACCTCGACCTGGGCGATGCACACCCGGCCGGCCATCGCGGCGAGCGGGTTGAAGTTCATCGCGGCCTTGTTGAAGACCAGGTTTCCCTCGGTGTCGCCGACCATGGCGTGCACCAGCGAGAAGTCGGCGGTGATCGCCTCCTCCAACACGTAGTCGCGACCGCCGAACGCCCGCACCTCCTTGGGCGGCGACGCGAGTGCCACCGAACCGTCCGGGGCATAGCGCCACGGCAGTCCGCCCTCCGAGATGGGGGTGCCGACGCCCGACGGCGTGAAGAACGCCGGGATCCCGGCCCCGCCCGCCCGCATCTTCTCTGCGAGTGTGCCCTGCGGGGTCAACTCCACCTCGAGTTCGCCCGACAGGTACCGGCGCGCGAACTCCTTGTTCTCCCCGACGTAGGACGCCGTGACCCGGCGAATCCTGCCGTCCTCGAGCAGGATTCCGAGGCCGTGCCCGTCGGTGCCGCAGTTGTTCGAGAACACCTCGAAGTCCGTCTCCGGGCCGGCCGCGAGGGCGGCGATCAGGATGTCGGGGATGCCGCACAGCCCGAACCCTCCGACGGCGAGGGACGCTCCGGACGGGATGTCCGCGACCGCCGCAGCGGCCGATGCATAGATCTTGCTCATGAATACCTTTCCGTCTCCGACTGTCTCGGCGATCGTGGGGTCAGGCGGAGGCAGTGCTCTGCGATGCGAGCTTGCGCAGTCCCGCAGGGTAGACGCGCTTGCCGACGAGCAGCACGACGATGGCGAGGACGTAGAAGAGAGGCGCGAGCTGCAGCGACTCGAGAAGTCCCAGTCGATCGGCGAGGATGCCGATGACGAAGGGGCCCAACGCCAAACCGAGAACATTGTTGGCGATGGTGAGTGTACCCAGAGCCGACGAACGGACCGATTCGTGGGTGAGGCCGGCGACCATGGCGGCCGTCGGACCCGAGCACCCGGCCGAGAAGAAGGCGCCGATCCCGAGGAGGATCAGCTGGGGTGCGCCGGTACCGAGCTGGAGCCCGATGCCGAGTGACAGCAGGGCGATCGTGCAGTACGCGACGGCGGCCATCCACTTGCGGGCCGGATCGGTGCGGCTCACGCGGTCGGTGATCATGCCGCACACCACCATTCCCGTGCCGACCAACAGGACGAACAGCGCGGCGACCCCGCCGGCCTTGTCCGGTGCCATGCCGTAGTACCGGTTGAAGAAGCTGGGTGTCCACGACAACAGGACGGCCGCGGTGAACATCTGGAAGCCGCCGGCGAGGTAGGCGCACCACACGGCACGATTCGTGAACAGGGTCGACACAGGGACGCGGATGACCGGTGCGGTCGGGGCGGAGGCGTCGGACGGGGCGACGGGATCGTCGTGCACGGCGTACCTCGCGAGCCGGGACTCGGTGACCACGGCCCGGAACAGTGCGGCGAGGATCAGTCCCAGTACCGCCATCGCGGTGAACGACCACCGCCATCCGACGTTCACGGCGATCACGCCACCGAGCGAGACTCCGACCACGGAACCGAAGGATCCGCCGGCCATGAAGGCGCCGCTGAGCGACGAGTGCAGCCGGGGGGAGAACACGCTCAGCACCACGGCGATGCCGACACTGCCGTACGCGGCCTCGCCGACGCCCACGAAGAACCGCGCCGCCAACATCTGTTCGTAGTTGGACGCGATCGCACAGCACAGCGTTGCGAGGCTCCACATCACGGCCATGAGGACCAGACTGCGGACCCGACCCCACCTGTCGGCGAGCAGGGACAGTGGGAACGTCAACAGGCCGACCATCAGTGCGACGACGCTGGTGAGCGATGCCAACTGGGAATCGGACAGCGCCCACTCGGCCTTGAGCATCGGGAAGACCGCGCTGAGGACCTGGCGGGACATGTAGTCCGACAGCAGCAGCGCGAACGCCAGAGCGGCGACGATCCACGGATAGAGCCGGGATCGGGGGCGGAGGGGCGCGGCGGTGACCGCCTGGCCGGTGTCGTCGGCGTCGGTGGTACCGGCGTGCTGGTCGGTCGAGGTGAGAGGCAGTCCCATGGTTGCTCCTGAAGGCGGATGGACTGGGGGAGAGGGAGAGGCGGTTCGCGGCGGCGCGCGGCGCTACGGCCGGGCTTCGAACGCGGCGAGTTCCTCCTCGAGGATCGGCACCCCGAGGTTGCAGGCGTGGATCCCGAGGACGCTGACCATCTGGAGCACCGTGAGAATCTGCTCGCGGGTGACACCGAGTTCGAGTGCCGCTCGGATGTGCCGGCGAACGCCGGGGGCGTACAGGTGCGTGGCCGCGGCGTCGATCGCGATACTGAGCAGTTCGACGAACTCCGGCGGAAACACCCCGCGTCGAATCGGCGTGGCGTTCATCGCCATGAACTGTTCGGTCCATTCGGGATCCCACTGGGAGAGTCTGTCCCACAGTGGATTCCAGTTTCCCTCTTGCTGCATGCGGTCGATCGTCGGGGTGGGTGTCGGCTCTGGGCTCATGGTCATGGCAGCGCTCGTTTCACCGAAAGTCGAATGCGGATGTGGTGCGCGCTACAGCGCGCGATGAGAAGTGGCGCACATCACGCTATATCGACTCTGTTCACATTAATTACCCCTCTGGGACGTCATTCTGTGCATCTCGGGACACCTGTGTGCGCTCGATGCCCGTTTCCGGGGGTGCCGGTCGGTCAGGCGCCGACCCTGGCGGCGCCGCTCGCCGCGGCCTGCTTGCGCCACTCCCGCGGACTGGTGCCGAACTGCTGGTGGAACCAGCGCGAGAAGCTGCTCGGTGTCGAGAAGGCGAGCATCTCGGAGATCTCCGTGAACGAGTACCGGGTCCCGCGCACCATCCGGTTCGCGAGTTCGGCACGCGTCGTGTCGAGGACGCCGGTGAACGTCTGACCCGACTTCGCGAGATGACGATGGACCGTGCGCCGGTCGACCCCGAGGCTGCGGGCCACCTGGTCGATGGAGCACCGGCCCGTCGGAAGCAGTAGTTCGACCAGTTCGCGGACGCGTCCCTCGATCGTGGGCTGTGCGGGCTCCGACAACGTGTCGAGGAACTGCTTGGCGTACGAGCGCAGTCCGGGATCCGACAGGCGATTCGGCTCGTTCAGATCGCCTGTGTAGGTGACGATCCCGCTGAAGTCGCTGTCGAAGGTCGGCGGTGTGCCGAACATGCGGCGATGCGTGGAATCGTCCGCGGGCCGGCCGTGCTCGAAGCAGACGGAGACCGGGTGCCATCGCTCCCCGAGCAGGTTGCGGAGCAGTTGGTGAACGACCGTCACGGCGAGCTCGATCGACTGCCGGACCGGCATCGGTTCGCCGGGTTCGATGCTGACCTGGATCGCGGACAGTCCGTCCCTCTCGGTCATGCGGATGTGCAGGGCCTCGTTGTACATGTGCTGGTACCGGATCAGCATCCGGAGTGCGCTCCGCGCGTCCGGTTCCTCGCGGATGCTCACGCTGAGCGGCCCCAGGGTGGACAGACGCCGGTGCTCGGCGAGCTTGAGTGCGAAGTCGGGACGGCCGGAGGCTGCCGACGACAGTTCGAGCAGTCGCGCCACGGACGCGGCGGGGATCCATCGATCCTGGAGATCCAGGCTCGACGGGTCGAGGCCGACCGTTCGCAGCAGCTGTACCGGATCGATGCCCAGCGTGCGGCTGACCTCGATGTATCCGGTCAGGGCGGCGTACCGCGCGAGAGGCTTGGCCACCCGCACCACCTCCTCGGGATGGTCGTGATGTCCCCCGAGGGTAAGTGTGCGACCGGGCACAGTCGAGTCGAGAGTGTGTCGGCGGGCATATTGCCTGGATCACACTGGTGTCCCGAAAAGGAAAGAAATATGTCCCGTGAGGGCATGTGTGGTGCGTCACGGATCGATAGTGTCGTGTCAGATGAGTCACACCGGCGTTGTCCCGCGATTCGCCGGCCGTTCTCGGTCGAGGCGAGTTCGCGGGATCCGGTTCGGTGGGCGTCGAGACTCGAAAGGGGTTGCTGCGCGGATTGTTCCGCACAGTCGCGCAGGTGAGCCGGCCCGCTCGGCGTCGATTCGAGATCAAGGAGAAGGCAATGGCAAAAGCGATCCGCTTCTACGAGACCGGTGGACCGGAAGTCCTGAAGTGGGAAGCCGTGGACGTCGGCGATCCAGGTCCGGGCGAGGTCCGGGTCCGGCACGAGGCGGTCGGGCTGAACTTCGCCGACACGTACTTCCGCACCGGGCTCTACCCGGCCCCGCTGCCTGCGGGAATGGGCGTCGAGGCGGCGGGCGTCGTCGAGGCGGTCGGCGTCGGGGTGGAGGGCTTCGCGGAGGGCGACCGGGTCACCTACACCGGCAGCCCACTGGGCGCATACAGCACCGAGCGCGTGATGCCCGCCGAACACCTGATCGCGCTGCCGGACGGCATCGCGTTCGAGACCGCGGCCGCGATGACGATGCGCGGGCTCACCACGTCGTACCTGTTGCGCCGGATCGCTCCTTCACTGAAGGCGGGCGACACCGTGCTGCTGCACGCCGCCGCCGGCGGTGTCGGTCTGATCTTCTGTCAGTGGGCAAAGCTGCTGGGGATCAACGTCATCGGCACCGTATCCAGCGACGAGAAGGCCGAGGTGGCCCGCGCCCACGGCTGCGGTGAGGTCATCGTCTACAAGCGGGAGAACGTCGCCGAGCGGGTCCGTGAACTCACCGACGGCGCCGGTGTGCCCGTCGTCTACGACAGCATCGGCGCGACCACTTACCAGTCGTCGATCGACTCGCTGGCGCGCCGCGGCCTGCTCGTGGCGTTCGGGACGGCGTCCGGTCCGATCCCGCCGATCAACGCCATGGAGCTCGCGGTCAAGGGCTCTCTCTTCGTGACCCGCCCGGCGCTCGCCGACTACATCGCCGATCCGGCCGAACGCGCCGAACTCGCGGGCGAACTGTTCGGCCACGTCGCGGCCGGCCGCATCCGGATCGAGATCAACCAGCACTACGCGCTCGAGGAGGCCGAACAGGCTCACCGAGACCTGGAGTCGGGCATCAGCATCGGCTCGTCCGTCTTCTCGTTCTGATCCTTCTTCCGAGCATGAACAGGAGAGAGTCGATGACCATCGTCGAAAGCCTCGCGCACGCTCGTCCGACGCCCCTCGCGTCGATGGACGCACGCCCCCTGACCTGCAGTATCGGTGCGGAAGTTCACGGTGTCGATCTCGCGGACGTCGCCCGTGACGACGACCTCTTCGCGGAACTGAAGTCGCGTCTGCTCGAGCACAAGGTGCTGTTCTTCCGCGACCAGGACATGAGCCGCGACGAGCATGTGGCGCTCGCACAGCGGTTCGGTGCGCTCGAGGACCACCCCGTCGTCGGGAGCGATCCGGACCATCCCGGTCTGGTCCGGATCTACAAGGATCTCGACAGCGCCCCCGAGGCGTTCGAGAACGCCTACCACTGCGATGCGACGTGGCGCGCGAACCCGCCGATGGGATGCGTGCTGCGGTGCGTCGAGGGTCCCGCCGTCGGTGGCGACACGATCTGGGTCAACATGGCCCTGGCGTACGAGCGACTGCCCCAGGACGTCAAGGAGAAGATCGAGGGTCTGCGGGCGCGGCACAGCATCGAAGCGTCGTTCGGTGCCCGGCTGCCGATGGACAAGCGCCTCGAACTCAAGGACCGCTTCCCGGACGCGGAGCACCCGGTGGTCCGCATCCACCCGGAGACAGGGGAGAAGATCCTGTTCGTCAACAGCTTCACGACGCACCTGACGAACTTCCACACCGCCGAGAACGTCAGGTGCGGAATCGATTACGCGCCCGGCGCCGGCGAGCTGCTGCGGTACCTGCAGAGTCAGGCCACCATCCCGGAATACCAGGTGCGCTGGCGCTGGACCCGGAACAGCGTCGCGATCTGGGACAACCGTTCGACGCAGCACTACGCGGTCCAGGACTACTGGCCGGCGGTTCGAAAGATGGAGCGTGCCGGGATCGTCGGCGACCGTCCCTTCTGAGTCTTGCTTCAGCCGCACACCTATTCAGAAACGGAGTTACGCAATGCATTTCCATGACGATGCACTCTTCCCCGAGAACCAGGACAAGCTGGTCATCACCGTCGCGCCGTACGGCCCGGAATGGGCGGTGGAGGACTTCCCCGAGGACCTGCCGCTGACGATGGACGAGCATGTCCAGCAGGCCGTCGACTGCTACGAGGCCGGCGCGACCGTGCTGCACATCCACGTCCGCGAGGAGGACGGCAAGGGTTCGAAGCGGCTGTCGAAGTTCAACGAGCTCCTCGGCCGTTTGCGGGAGGCTGTGCCGGACATGATCCTGCAGGTCGGCGGCTCCATCTCGTTCGCACCGGAAGGTGACGGAGCCGACGCGAAGTGGCTGCCGGACAACGTCCGTCACATGCTCGCCGAACTGGACCCGAAGCCGGACCAGGTCACGATCGCGATCAACACCAGCCAGATGAACATCATGGAGCTGATGACGCCGGGTGACATCAAGGGCACCTCGCTGGAGAACGCCGACCTCGCCGCGACCTACCGCGAGATGACCGTTCCCGCCGGACCCGAGTGGGTCGAGGAGCACCTGCGTCGTCTGCAGGCCGCCGGCATCCAGCCGCACTTCCAGCTCTCGTCCATCCCGCAGCTCGAGACGGTCGAACGGTTGATCCGCCGCGGCGTCTACACCGGGCCGTTGAACCTGACGTGGGTTGCGATCGGCGGTGGCTTCGACGGCCCCAACCCGTACAACATGATGCAGTTCATCGACCGGGTCCCGGACGGCGCGTGCCTGACCCTCGAGACGCTGATGCGCAGCGTGCTCCCGGTCAACACGATGGCGATGGCGATGGGTCTGCACACCCGCTGCGGCAACGAGGACAACCTGTGGGAACCGAACGGCGAGGTCAAGATCACCTCCGCCGAGCAGGTCCGACAGCTGGTACGCGTCGCCAAGGAACTCGGCCGCGAGGTGGCTACCGGCAAGGAGGCCCGCGACATCTACAGGATCGGCACCACGTACGCCGACGCCGACGAGACCCTCGCCAAGCTCGGCTACGCGCCGAACCGTCAGCCCGGCCAGGTCGGCTTCACCCAGCACGCCTGACCCGCTGTCACCCGTCTGCGACAGCACCCCTCGGTGGGGCGGGGACGCCCACAGGTGTCCCCGCCCCGTCCGTCCGCATCGATTTCTCCTGGAGGGCATGCCTTGAGCAGCTCCGTTTCCCCGACCGTCGTGATCGTTCCCGGACTGCGCGATCACGTCGAGGATCACTGGCAGACCCTGTTGGCCGCCGGCCTGGACAGCGTCCGCATCGTCCCGACACTCGAGCACGACAGGCTCGGCCTGGACGCACGCGTGGCCGCGCTGGACGCCGTCCTGACCGACATCGACGGCCCCGTCGTGCTGGTTGCGCACAGCGCCGGGGTGATGATCACCGTGCACTGGGCCGCCCGACACGACCGCCCGGTCGCGGGCGCGATCCTGGCCACCCCGCCGGACTTCTCCACGCCGCTGCCTGCCGGCTATCCGACGCTGTCGGATCTCGACGCGAACGGATGGAACCCGGTCCCGCGCAGCATGTTGCCGTTCCCGAGCATTGTCGCCGCCAGCCGCAACGATCCGCTCGCCGAGTTCACCGCCGTGGTCGATATGGCACACGCGTGGGGCAGCAGGCTCGTCGACCTCGGTGAGGTCGGGCACCTCAACCCGGCCTCCGGCTACGGCGAATGGCCGCGCGCCGGCGAACTTCTCGACGAACTGCTCACCACGATCGGCGCCGCGCCCGCGCCGAGCCACTGACCGTCACGATCGCCGCCCGAGAGAAGAACGCTTCGATGCTCAATCTGTCCATGTTCCTGGAAGACTCGGCCCGCAAGTACCCGAACCGCGACGCGCTGGTGCTGGGGGATGCCCGGTTCACCTACGCCGAGACCGATGGCCTCGCGAACCAGATCGCGAACCTCCTCGTCGCGTCCGGGATCGAGCCCGGCGACCGGGTCGCGATCTCGTGTCCGAACCTCCCGTGGTTCCCGATCGTCTACTACGGGATCCTCAAGGCCGGTGCGGTCGTCGTGCCGCTCAACGTTCTGCTGAAGGGTCGCGAGATCGCGTACCACCTGCAGGACTGCGGGGCGGCGGCGTACTTCTGCTTCGAGGGTGGGCCGGAGTTGCCGATCGGGGAGTACGGGCGGGAGGGCTTCCGGGCCGCCGGATCGTGCCGCACGATGTTCGTCATCGACGGCTCGGCGGTCCTCGCCGGGGACGGCGTCACCTCGCTGTCGGACGTGCTTCCCGCACAGCCGACGACGTTCGAGGCGGCGGCGTGCGAGGCGACCGACACCGCGGTGATCCTCTACACGAGCGGAACCACAGGTCAGCCCAAGGGTGCGGAGCTCACCCACTCGAACATGGTGATGAACGCGATCGCCGCCGACCGGTTGTTCGACAGCACACCGAGCCTGCCGGACACCCATCTGCTCACCCTGCCGCTGTTCCATTCCTTCGGGCAGACGATCAACATGAACGCCGGCTTCTCGGTGGGTGCGACTCTGGTGCTGTTGCCACGCTTCGACGCCGGCGCGGCGCTGGAGATCATGGAGCGCGAGTCGATCACGATGTTCGCGGGCGTGCCGACGATGTACTGGGGTCTGCTCGGTGCCGTCGACGATTCGGTGGACGTCGAGCGGATCGCCGGAAATCTCCGCAAGGCGATCTCCGGGGGTGCCGCGCTGCCCGTCGAGATCCTCGAGCGTTTCGCGGCGCGGTTCGGGGTGCAGATCCTGGAGGGCTACGGGCTGTCGGAGACGTCGCCGGTCGCGCTGTTCAGCGATCCGGAGCAGGCCCCGCGGGCCGGATCGATCGGCGTCCCGCTGTGGGGCGTGGACGTGCGCCTGGTCGACCGGGACTGGAACACCGTCGAGGGCGCGGACACCGTGGGCGAGATCGCCATCCGCGGTCACAACGTCATGAAGGGCTATCACGGCCGACCGGAGGCGACCGCGGAGGCGATGCGGGACGGGTGGTTCCGCACCGGCGACCTCGCACGCCGGGACGCGGACGGCTTCTACTACATCGTGGACCGGGCCAAGGACATGATCGTGCGCGGTGGGTTCAACGTCTACCCGCGCGAGATCGAGGAGGTCCTCATGACGCACGACGCGGTGTCGCTGGCCGCCGTCGTCGGCATCCCACACGAGCGCCACGGCGAGGAGGTGCGGGCCTATGTGATCCCGGCACCCGGAACCGAGGTCTCCGCCGCGGATCTCATCGCGTGGTCGAAGGAGCGGATGGCGAGTTACAAGTACCCGCGCGAGGTCCGGCTCGTCGAGCAACTACCGATGACCGCTACCGGGAAGATCCTCAAGCGCGAGCTGGCGTGATTCGCGGAAGCCTGGCGAGAGACGTTTCGTGAGTGAGACTTTGGACGTTTCACCCGTACTGCCCCGGGCGTCGACCTAAGCTCTCGTTCACTTGGACGGTTGTACAGGAAGGCTCCTCGTGCGCGTACTGCTGATGGTCGCCCTCGCGGCTCTGACTCTCCAGGCCGTGCCGGCCGCGGTAGCGGCGCCGGTCCCGCCGGTGTCCGACGGCTGGACGCTTCCGCGGCTGACTGTCGAGGACGGCACCATCAAGGACGTCGACGGGCGGACTGTGCTGCTGCGCGGTGCCAACGTCAACGGGCTCAACGACTACGCGTCCAACGGGACCGGACTGCCGACGGTCGCGCCGCTGGACCGGACGGACTTCGAAGATATGGCGGCGCTCGGCTTCAACGTGGTGCGGTTGAACGTCGCGTGGTCGGCGCTGGAGCCGACCCCCGGCGCCTTCGACGCCGCGTACGTCGGCCGGATCCGTGACGCCGTGCAGGATGCGAAGGACAACGGCATCTACACCGTCCTCGACATGCATCAGGACGCGTGGGGGCCCTACGTGGGAACGCCCGAGGGTCAGGACTGCCCGCCGCTCCTGCAGCGTGGGATCGGGTGGGACGGGGCTCCCGAATGGGCGACGCTCACCGGTGGGTGGACGACGTGCAACATCGGCGGTCAGCGGGAGGCATCGCCGGCCGTCGCCAGGGCATTCCAGGCGTTCTACGACGACGAACAGGGCGTGCAGGGCCACCTGGTGCAGACGTGGGCGCGCCTGGCCGCAGAGTTCAAGGACGAGCCTGCGGTGGTGGGCTACGACCTGCTCAACGAGCCGAACCCCGGCCTGCGGGACCCGTTCACCGCGGCCGATCAGATCGGACGCTTCTACCAGCGGGCGATCGCGGCGATCCGGCAGGCCGAGGCGGGCGGCTTCCCGCATCTGGTGATCTTCGAGCCCAGCGCGCTCTGGTCGGCGTTCGGATTCGATGCGCTGCCGCCGCGGCACTATCTCGCCGATCCGCTGGTCGTGTTCTCGCCGCACCTCTACAGCCAGTCGATCAACGTCAGCAGTGAATTCCCCTCGATCGAAGACGGATTCCGGATCGCCGCGATGGCGGCGGACTGGTACGGCGCGCCGCTGTGGACCGGTGAGTGGGGCTGGTTCGGTGAGCCGGACGACCAGGCGGGTGAGGTCCATCGGTTCGTCGATGCGATGAACGCGCACCGGATCGGGGGCGCGTGGTGGTCGTGGACTCAGGCGTGTGGCGACCCGCACGCGGTGAAGGACGGCAACACGGCCAAGCCGCAGGGCAACCTCAATCGCATCGACTGCCCGTCGGGTGAAGAGCAGGGGCTCGTCGAGGGGTTCGCGGAGCCGCTCTCCCGCGCGTACCCGCGGGCCGTTCCAGGCCTGACCGAGGTGACGGGGACAGGGTTCCACGGCAACGGCACCGGACGCATCGAGGCCTGGTACCCGGGCGCCGAGCAGCCACGACTGGACACGGTGAACGTCACCGACGCCGAGCTCACCCGCATCGACGGCGGCTGGCGCCTGACCGGTCAGGCCGCCGGGGAGTACTCGGTCGCCGCACTCTGAGCGATCGCTTAGCGGTGGGTCGGGGAGGGCGGGCTCAGCCGTTCGCCCCGACCATCCGCTCCGCGAGGGCCGCGAACGCGGCGCCGACCGCGTCGGGGGTGTGCAGTTCACGCGACGGGTACCAGCGGGCGGTGTCGATGCACAGCGACAGCACCGCCAGGGTGGTGGCGTCGACGTCGGCCACCGCGAACTCGCCGCTGCGCGACCCGTCTGCGACGATCGAGCGCACGGTGTTCACAATGTCGCGGCGCAACCGCACCACCTGCGCATGACTGTCGGGGTCCAGATGGGACAATTCGTACTGCACCACCCGGGCGGTCGTGGTGTTCTCGGCGTGCCAGTAGGCGAACGCATACACCGCCGCACGCAGGCGTTTGGTAGGCGATCCGGGTGATTCGACGGCGGCGGTGAGATCGGCGAGTGCGGAGATGTGCCCCTCGATGCTCAGCCTCGCGAGGACGTCCTGCTTGGACCGGAAGTGGATGTACATCGCGGCGGGGCTCATGCCGGCCCCGGCGGCGATCTCCCGCGTGCTCGTGCCGTGGTAGCCCTTCGCGGCGAACGCGTCGCGGGCGGCGTCGAGCAGTCGCTGTTCGGCCTCGACCGCCGGGCGGTCCGTCTCCGCCGTGCCCGATCGGGTTCCTGTTCGCGATGTCATCCGTTCCGACCTCCGCCGCTCCGTCGACCCGGTGTCGACGTTTCCGCGTTGACTTTCGCACACTCTCATCGCAAACTAAGCGAACGCTTAGCAGATAGTGCTCAGTCGGAAAGGGTTGCGAAGTGAAGAGAGCAGTTTTCACGGCCGATCACGAGGAGTTCCGTTCGGCCGTCCGCGATTTCCTGGCCCGCGATGTGGTGCCGAACGTGGACGAGTACGCGGAGAACAAGCTCATCGCGCGCGAGGTCTGGCACGAGGCCGGCAAGCAGGGCATCCTCGGGCTCGAGATCCCGGAGGCGTACGGCGGCGGCGAGGCCGGCGACTACCGGTTCAACGCGGTCGCCACCGAGGAGCTGGCCGCCGTCAACATGGCGCTGGCGTCGAGCTTCGGCATCCACTTCGACATCGTCACCCCGTACGTCGTCGATCTCGCGTCCGAGGAGCAGAAGCAGCAGTGGCTGCCGCGGATGGCCGCCGGTGAGGCGGTGGCCGCGATCGGCATGACCGAGCCGTCCGCCGGCTCGGACCTGGCCAGCCTGAAGTCCACGGCGGTCCGGGACGGCTCCGACTGGATCCTCAACGGCTCCAAGACGTTCATCACCAACGGCTACACCGCCGACGTCGTGGTGGTGGCGGCGCGCACCGACCCGACCCAGCGGTCCAAGGGCATCAGCCTCTTCCTCGTCGACACCTCGCTGCCCGGCTTCGAGCGCGGACGCAAGCTCGACAAGGTGGGCCAGCCCGAGGCGGACACCGCGGAACTGTTCTTCGACGACGTCCGGCTGCCCGCCGACGCGATGCTGGGCGAGCCCGGCACCGGGTTCGTCTCCATGATGGAGCGCCTGCCGCAGGAGCGGATCGGCGCCGCCATCACCAACGTCGCGCACGCCAAGCAGATCCTGCTCGAGACGATCGAGTACGCCAAGGAGCGCAAGGCATTCGGGAACTCGATCGGCTCGTTCCAGCACAACAAGTTCCTGCTGGCCGAACTGGTCACGAAGATCGAGGTCGCCCAGGCGTACATCGACGCCGCGGTGGCCGAGCACGCCGACGCCGGTCTGAGCGCCGTCGACGCGGCCAAGGCCAAGTGGTGGTCGGCGCAGGTGCAGAACGAGGTGCTCGATCACTGCGTGCAGCTGCACGGCGGCTACGGGTTCATGCGCGAGTACCGCGTCGCGCGCGCCTGGATGGACGCCCGCGTCACGAAGATCTGGGCCGGATCCAACGAGATCATGAAGGAGATCATCGGTCGCGATCTCGACCTCTGAGCCGATCGGCGGCGCCGGCCGCGGGGCCTGCTACTGCAGCACCCGCGCACCGGCGCTGTCGGTGAGCCACTGCCCGATCAGGGCGTCGAGGGTGCCGTCGTCGTACAGGCCGTCCAGTGCTGCGGACACGCACCCGGTCAGCGGGCTGTCCTTCTCGAGCACCACGCCGTAGAACTCGGTGACATCGTTGGGGCGGGGGAACTGCCCGACGATGACGCTGCCCGGGATCTGCTCCTTGGTGATGTGGAATCCGGTGGGCAGGTCCACGACGATCGCGTCGACCTCGCCGGCCTGCAGCGCCGCCTTCGCGGCGTCGGTGGTGTCGAACGGCTTCGGTGCCTTCGCGGGACGGATGGTGCCCTCGATCGCGGCCAGGCTCGTCGAATTCCGCTGGGCGCCCAGGCGCAGCTCCGTCAGATCGGCGAGGGAACGTGACCGCGCCGCGGGATTGGTGGACAACGCCACCACCGACTGCGCCACCGCGTAGTACGGCGCCGAGAAGTCGACGCTGTCCCGCCGGTCGCCGACGATCGTGAACTGGTTGATGTCGAAGTCGAAGCTCTTCGGCCCCGGGGCGAGGGCGTCCTCGAAGTCGACGCGGGTGAACCGCACCTGATCGGGCGCGTACCCCAGGCGCTGCGACACCGCGCGTGCCACGGCGCCCTCGTAGCCCAGACCGTTCGAGGGGTCGTTGTCGACGATCCACGGCGCGTGCGCGGGGTCGTCGGCTGCGATCGTGAGAACACCGGGCGCCCAGGTGAGCCCGCCCCCGGGGCCGCACGTGCCCGACTGCGATGCGGTGTCCCCGGCAGCGGAGGTGTCCGCCGCGTCGGCGGGGTCGGAAATGGTGCACGCGGTCGCGGGAACGACGGCGAGGCAGATCGCGGCGAGAACCGCGGAGCGTCGTCGAGGGGTCAACACCGCAGTCATCTTGCCTTCGCGCCCGGAATGCGACAAGAACGGGTGCCCGCGGGCGCACAATGTGCGTACCTGCGACGGGAGGTGGCCGATGCCGACGCGCACCATCGACGGACGACGGGTGGCGCTGAGCCGCCTCGACAAGGTGCTCTATCCGGCCACCGCGACCGACCCCGCCGTGACGAAGGGCGAGGTGATCGACTACTACGCCGCGATCGCCCCGGCGATGCTGCCGCACGTCGTGGATCGTCCGGTGACCCGCAAGCGCTGGCCCAACGGGGTCGACGAGCCGTCGTTCTTCGAGAAGAATCTCGCGGCGTCCGCGCCGGACTGGCTCGCGCGCCACGCCGTCCACCACAAGGACCGGACGGTGCGCTACCCGGTGATCGATTCCGCCGCGGCCCTGGTGTGGATCGGTCAGCAGGCCGCGCTCGAGGTCCACGTCCCGCAGTGGCGGTTCGTCGACGGCGAACCGGGACCGGCGACGCGGCTGGTGTTCGACCTCGATCCCGGCGACGGGGTGGGCCTTCCGGAGTGCGCGCGGGTGGCCGCCGCGGTACGGGACCTGGTGGCGACCCTCGGCTGGACGGCGTACCCGGTCACCAGCGGCAGCAAGGGAATCCACGTCTACGTGCCGCTGGACCGGACGCTGGCGCCGGGCGGTGCGTCCACCGTCGCGCGGAAGGTCGCGACCAGCCTGGAACAGTTGCACCCCGATCTGGTGACGGCGACGATGGCGAAATCGGTACGGGCGGGCCGGGTGTTCGTCGACTGGAGCCAGAACAACGCGGCCAAGACCACCATCGCGCCGTACTCGCTGCGCGGGCGCAGCGCACCCACCGTCGCGGCCCCCCGGACGTGGGACGAACTCGAGGATCCGGAGCTGCGGCATCTGCGGTTCGACGAGGTGCTCGACCGGTTCCGACGGGACGGCGACCTCATCGCCGACCTCGACCCGCGGATGGACGCGCTCACCGAGTACCGCCGCAAGCGGGACGCCGACCGTACACCCGAGCCGATCCCGCAGACCGCGGACGAAGGCGGCGAGGGAAATTCGTTCGTGATCCAGGAGCACCACGCCCGACGCCTGCACTACGACTTCCGCCTCGAACGCGACGGCGTCATGGTGTCGTGGGCCGTGCCCCGGGGACTGCCGACGTCGTCGAAGGAGAACCGTCTCGCCGTCCACACCGAGGATCACCCGCTCGAGTACGCGAGCTTCGCGGGCTCGATCCCCAAGGGCGAGTACGGCGGTGGATCCGTGAGCATCTGGGACGCGGGAACGTACGAGCCGGAGAAGTGGCTCGACGACGAAGTGATCGTGCGTTTGGATGGGCAGCGGGTGCGGGGGCGGTATGCGCTCATCCGCACCGAGGGCGACCAGTGGTTGATGCACCTGATGAGGGACGACGACGGCGCGGCCGAGTTGCCCCGCGGACTCGCCCCGATGCTCGCCACCGCCGGCACCCTCGACGGGCTGGACCCCGAGCAGTGGGCATTCGAGGGCAAGTGGGACGGTATCCGCCTGATCGTCGAATTCGACGGTACGACAGTGCGATTGCGGGGTCGCGCGGGCAACGATGTGACCGATCGCTATCCGGCGTTGCAGGAGCTTGCCACGATCCTGGACGATCATCGGGTGGTACTGGACGGCGAGGTGGTGAGTCTGGACGCCCGCGGCCGCACCAGCTTTCCCGCGCTGCAGGCCGGTGGCGCGCCGCAGTTCTGGGCGTTCGACGTGCTGTACCTCGACGGTGTCTCGCTGCTGCGAAAACGCTACGACGACCGTCGGCGCATCCTCGACGCCCTGGCGGCGGCCACCGACGGGCTCGACGTGCCGGCGCAACTGACCGGCACCGTCGCGGACGTGCGCGCGCAGAGCGCGGACCTCGAGGGCGTCGTGGCGAAGCGTCGCGACTCGATCTACCTGCCGGGACGGCGCGGGTCGGCGTGGATCAAGACGAAGAACTGGCTCACGCAGGAAGTGGTGATCGGCGGGTGGCGGCGGGGCCGGGGCGCGCGTGGCGCCGGCATCGGGTCACTGCTGCTCGGCATTCCCGAGAAGGCCGGACTGCAGTACGTCGGGCGGGTCGGCACCGGATTCAGTGAGCGCGAACGCGAACGTTTGTACGAGTTGCTGAAGCCCCTCGAACGCGACTCCAGTCCCTTCGCCGGCGACATACCGGACGTCGACCGGGACACCGTGTGGGTGATGCCGAGCGTCGTCGGTGAGGTGCGGTACCGGGAGCGCACCGACGCCGGGCGCCTGCGGCACCCGGCGTGGCGTGGGCTGCGGGACGACAAGTCTCCCTCGGACGTTCGACTCGAAGAGGCCTGAACCGTCGATCAGCGGGCGCTCGGGTCCGGACGGCGGTGCGTGAGTTGCGCGATCTCCGCACGCAATTCGGACTGCTGGTCTTCGAGGACGAGTACCTCGCGGACGCCGGTGAGGTTGACACCGAGTTCGACGAGTTCGGTGATGCGGTGCAGCCGCTCGAGATCGTCTCGGCTGTACCGCCGACTGCCACCGCTGGTGCGGTCCGGGGCGAGCAGTCCGCGGCGCTCGTACAGGCGCAGGGTCTGGGGGCCGACCCCGGAGAGTTCGGCGGTGACCGAGATGTCGTACGCGCCGCGGTCGACGCGGGCGGCAGTGGGACCGGGGGAGCGGGTCGACCGCCCGTGAGTGTGAGTACGCATCGAATCCTCCGCTTCGTGCAGTGCTGCGAATCGTGCGGGGGACGCTGATTGCAGCGGTCGGGCATGCGGATCCTGTGGTCGAAACCTGTTTCTCTTCTACACAGGTAACCTCCTCCGCTCGAGTCAACCTTGGTCCGTGACTTGCCGGAATCGTCGTCGGTGCCGTTACGATCGATCGGGCGAAACGCAAGGGGAAGCTTGGACCCACCCCGGTGCGCCGGCTGCCACCGCGGGCTCTGCGGTGGCCACTTCAAGTCAGAGATGAGGGCATATGCCCCGCACGCAGGAACATGTCGATCGCTATAACGACGCTCTGATTGCTCTTGCGGCCGCCACCCACCGCCCCGCCAATATCGTCAACATCATCGATCGGTACGCGATTCGCGTCGACTTCGAGTTCAATCGCTACGTTCTGGCAACCAACTCGGATGACGGTCTGACCAGCGACGTCGACGCGATCGAGGCCTGGCATGTCGCGTTCTTCCAGCAGTCCGACGACGAGGCCGCGGACGAACTGCTCGCGGAGGCCGAGCACGAGTGGCTGGCTGACGCCTTCGATCAGGCACTCGATGCCCTCCGCTGCTCGGTGAACTGGATCGATTCCGACGCCAAGTTCGGGGAGCTCGTGAAGTCGCCGGTCGCCGCGGCGGACGGGGCCTGAGCGGTTTCGTGCTACGCGGCGCCCTCCACCAGGGTGACCGGGCGGTCGAGGGCGACCTCGACGGGTGACCACGCGCCCTCGAGTTCGAGGCGTTCCACCGCGCGGCCGTAGGCGGCCAGCAGGTCGCGGTCGGACTCCGTCGCAATCGGATGCGCCCCTGCGGGGGAGTTCTGCAGGACCCGGACGGTCCAGACGTCGAGGTCGCTGCGGGTGTGCGCCAAGCCCTGCTCGCTGTTCGTGGCGAGGAGGATGCGCCCGAATCCGGCGTCGGCGCGGATCGCGTATCCGGAGCCGGTCTGCACGACGGATGCCGGTAGGTGGGTGAAAGCGGCGAACCCGATCAGGGCGTCGGTGTAGAGGTCCGTGAAGTACTCGTGCTTGCGTGCCATGTCGCTCGTCTCTCTCTCGGGCCACCGAACCTTGCCGGCGGGTCGCGAATCTCGGCATCCATGTGCCGGGTCCGCGTCGTGTGAACTGAGGTTCGTCGCTTTCCTATCTGATGCCGCGCATCTTGTCTCAATCATTTCGCTTAGTAAATCTATACCATACGGCATAGATTAATGCTCTTCCGTCCGACCGGTCCGGTCGGTGGTGTCGTGAGATTCGGTGGTGCGTGATGAAGACGGTGTCTAGTTCGGGGCAAGAGGCGCGGGTGGATTCGCTGCTCGATCACCCGACGTCGGGGTTCGTGGTCGTCGCGGGGTTCGTCAGCGGGCTCGTCGTGTTCGGGGTGTCGGTGCTGGGGGCGATCGCGGTGTGAATGAGTTGTGGTGACACCAGGGCTGTCGCGTGCCGGGTACATTTCGGGTGACCGGGCGTGCGCGCCGCGCCTGTGCCGGATGACGGAGGTGGCGATGACGGATCGTGTGGATGCGAACCGGCAGTGGTACGACCGCGCCGGACGCCCCATCTCGGCGGACGAGGCCGCGCGTCTCCTCGGGCAACCCGGTTACGACAAGGTCGGGTCGACCACGGTTATGGACATGGCGGACCTGGACTGGATTCGGGACGTCTCGACCGTGTGGATCGGCCTCGCTTTCGATGAGGGCGGCGAACCCGGGCCCCCGCTGATCTTCGAGTCGGCGGTGTTCGATCGGGATCACGCGACGCTCGAACACCGTTGGTACGCAACGGAGGAAGAGGCGGCGCTGGCGCACGAGAGCTTCGTCGTCGCGGCGTGTGACGAGGCGGTCGACCCTGTGGTGCTGCAGACCGCGGATCCGGTGTCCTGACCTCGGAGCCCTGCCATGGAGGGGTACGTAATGCCGAAGGGCGAGATCGTGGTGAAGCCGATCCCCGGCGTGAGGGTGGCCGAGTTGACCTCGACCGCAGCGGGATTCGACCCGGTTCACATCGGTCCGGTGGTGCGTCCGCTGTTCGGCGAGCTGATGGCGCGGCTGGCGCGCGAGGGGATCGAGCCGGCGGGACCGGCGGTGGCCTACTACGAGCGCACTCCCGTCGGCGGGGATGTCGTGGTCCACGCGGCGGTGCCGGTTCCCGATTCCGTCCGGGCGGGCACCGACTTCGCGATCCTCGACCTGCCTCGCGTTCCCCGGGCCGTGACGCTCGAGTACCGCGGAGCGATGGACGACGTGCTGCCGGCGTGGCGGTCGGTGGATCACTGGATCGAGGTCAACGGATACCGCGCGGACGGACCGGCTCGGGAACGGTACGTCGTCTACTCGGACGATCCAGCGGAGTGGGTGACCGAACTGCAGCAACCGGTCACACGGGTGTGAGTCGGCAATCCCACTCACCGAGTCTCGTTCCGCGCGCGGAGTCGGCGTTGTGTGACTTTGTCCTGAACACGTTTGCGTACACGGGTCGTTCCTCCCTCTGAAAGCAGGTGGCATGTTCGGGTTGGTTGTGCACGGTTCTCATCTCATGCAGTTCGCGCGTGCGGTCGGCGACTTCGATCCCGCCTTCGAGGATGTTCGGCGTCTGTCCACCACCGGTCCGGACGCGCTGGTCGCGCCGCCGACCTTCCTGATGGCGGCGGACCACTTCGATCCCAGCTATGCCCGTCGCCCGCGGCCGGGAGCGTCGTGGCTCGGGTCGCGACCGGTCAGCAGTGAGCAGCAGTCCGGGTTCCACATGGAGCAGCACTTCACGTTTCGTCGACCCGTCCGCGCGGGCGACGTCCTGACGGCCGAATCGCGGCCCGGTGCCACGTGGGAGAAGAGCGGACGCCGCGCGGGAACCATGACGTTCAGTGAGACCTTCACTGACTACTGCGATTCCGACGGCGAACTCGTCGCGACGGCGCGCTGGGTGTCGGCCATGGTCGAACGCAACCCCGACGCGCCGGCGGCCACTGCGACGGCCGGGCGCTCGTCGGATCCGTACGTTCCGGTCGTCGACGAATGCTCGGCGGCAAAGGATCTCGCGGTCGGCAGTGCGTGGACCGTCGTCCTGGTCGAGGAGCTGACCCGCGCCCAGATCGTCATGTATGCGGGGGCCTCCGGCGACTTCCATCCTCTTCACAGCGACGACGTGTACGCGCGCGATCGCGGGCACCCGGGTGTCTTTGCGCACGGCATGCTCACGATGGGCATGACGGGCCGGGCCGTCACCGACCGGTTCGGCCACGCGAATGTCCTGTCGTTCGGCGGACGGATCATCTCGCAGGTGTGGCCGGGGGACACCCTCACCGCCCGCGTCGAGATCATCGCAATCCGGAAGAGCGACGACGGCGGGACCGTCGCGGACCTCGCACTCATGACGAGGAATCAGCAGGGTGTGCCGGTCTTCAGCGGTGCCGCGGAGGTGCGGGTCGACTAGCCGTCCGACGGGCCTCCTTTCGCATGTTCGAGGGTTGACGTGCAGTAACCTGGTTGCAGGACCAACAGAGAGGCCCCCGCCATGCTGCGCTACTCGCTGCCCGTCGTTTCCCTTGTCCTGATTGGTATCTCGTTCGTGCTGGTCGGTGACCGTCAACTCGGGTGGTTCGACATGGCGCTGGCTGCGGTGTGGGGTGCAGTCCTCGCGGGTGCGGTCGCTCAACTCGTGCGCAAGCGGAGTGAGGACCGTGAGGCGCGGGTCAAGGTGTGGACTGATCAACTCGCGGCCTGACAACTATGAGAGTGGCCCGCCACCTCCACTGATGGGTTGTGGCGGGCCACTTTCTTGTAGTTGCACTCCGACCTCGGCGCGCTCGGAATCCCGGTGTGACCCCGTTCGAGTGAGAGAAGCGTCGTTCGACGGTGCTACGTCAGAGGCGCGAAGCGCAGCGTCCACGGACCCCGCGTGTTCTCGATCTTGAGGGTCACAGGTCCGGTGGATGCGTAGGTGGTGACCCCGGAACACACAAACGGCCACTGCCATTACGGCGGCGGTCACAACGCTTCTCACTCAATCCTCAATGGATTGGTCCAAGGCACTAGCCGGTGTGGGAACACCTGCCGGGGCCGCACTTGTTTGGACGCACGAACGCGAAGCGATTCGGCATGTAATAGGCACATGAGGCGCGATGAAGGCTGAACAGGCCTTTGACCTGCACAATCCGTGTGCCCTCGGCAGGATTCGAACCTGCGACACCGGCTTTAGGAGAGCCGTGCTCTATCCCCTGAGCTACGAGGGCGGGGGCGGGGGCGAACCGGGTTCGCGCTGTTCCGCAGTTAGGGAGTGTAGCGGCCGCGGGGCGTCGGCGATGAATCGGTCGGGTGGTCACCCCGGTGTCGCCGCCCGCGTTGAGCGCCAGCATGAACGGCGAGCTGACCACCTGCCCGTGCCTGGTCTGCGGCGGCCCCATACCGACCGTGCTCTCCTGCGGCGGGTGCCTGGGCCCGCCATGGCGGCGTCCGGGGGCGCGGCCATCGCCACGGAGGCGGCCGTCAGTACCGCTGCGAGAACCGCCGACGGTCGCGTCCGGTCCAGGATTGCGCTCACTCTCGTGACACCAGGAGGCCGACACGCCCGGCATCGGGGATCGGGCCGAGACGTGATCGACCTGCCCTCCCAGCATCTATACGGATTCACCGAAAATAAAGATCAGGTAACGCTGGCGGGGACGTATATGGATTTGTTACCTTGGCCCGGCAGCAAGATCGAGTGCACTCCGGAGTGTGCGGCCGAAGAAACCGATTGACGAGGTATTTGACTGTGGGACGCCATCACCGGACGTCAGCAGACGCTGTTCTCATCGAGCTCGACCCGACGCTCCGGCGCGGCCGCCACCGTGAGGAGACCTCCGGTCCCGGCGCAGGCCTGAAGGCCGCCACGGTCGCCGCGGCAACGGGCGCGATCCTCACCGCCGGCGCCCAGCTCGGTGCCGGCAGTGCCGCCGCCGCCCCGGCTCCCGCACCGCTCCAGATCCCCGCCGGCCTGCTGCCCGCGGGCGTCGAACTCCCGTCGCTGCCCGCGCTCCCGCAGTTCGAGCTGCCCGCCCTCCCGGCGGCGCCGGTGCTGCCGTCGGCGCAGGACCTGATCCAGCAGGCCAAGGCGATCGAGATCCCGGCCGAGCTTCCGCAGGTGCAGGACGTCGTCGACAACCTCACCGCCGCGGCCGAGGCCGCCTTCGGCTCGGTGGGGAAGGCCAACGCGCGTGCCGTGAAGCCGGTCTCGGGCACCCTCACCTCCGACTTCGGCCCGCGCTGGGGCAGCCACCACGGCGGCCTCGACATCGCGGCGCCGATCGGCACCCCGGTCTACGCGGCGGCGGACGGTGTCGTCGTCGACGCCGGTCCGGCGTCCGGCTTCGGCCTGTGGGTGCGCGTCAAGCACGATGACGGCACCACCACGGTCTACGGCCACGTCAACGACTACCAGGTGCACGTCGGCCAGCACGTGGCCGCCGGTCAGCAGATCGCCACCGTCGGCAACCGCGGCCAGTCCACCGGCCCGCACCTGCACTTCGAGGTGTGGAGCCCGGGCGGCGCCAAGATCGATCCGTCCTCGTGGCTCGAGGAGCGCGGCGTCGCGGTCACGTGGCGAGGCGCCTCCGCCACCATGTGATCCGGCCCCGAAACCAAGGAAAGTCCCCGCCCGAATGGGCGGGGACTTTCTCGTTCGAGTGGATGCTCAGGCGGCCGGGGCGGTGGCGGTGCGGGCCGAGTAGGACAGCCCGCACACCGTCATGACCTGACCGAGGCTCAGTGATCCCGCGTTGCCCTGGGCGCGGGAGAACCGGCCGTCGGGGCGCACCCACAACCGGATCGCCGTCACGCCGTCCGCGCAGGCCAGGACGTACTCGTCGCAACCGTCGGGGCCGGCCAGCATCTCACGCACGACGCCCTGGCTATGGGCGAGTTCGATCAGGTCCTCGATCACGAAAGCTGCTCCTCGTACCCCCGGGTCGCCCGGGTCCTCCGTCACCGTTCAGGCAACGGAGATTAGGTTAGCCTTCGCTCCTGGCGAGCTGTCAACCCCTTGTTTCGTTCGTGTGAGCAACGACTCCGGGGTCGATCAGCGCGTCGCCAGGGCGACCGAGGCCTCGCCGGTGTAGGTGAGGAACGTCAGCGACTCCTGGAAGTACAGCTCGACGGTCTCCGAATCGTGCGACAGATAGCCGATCGACAGGTCCTGCCCGATCTGCAGGTCGAAGTCGCCGCCGCGGGTGGTGAGCACGAACGCCCCGTCGATGGCCGGGGCCCAGATGATGTCGCCGTCGATGAGCCGGCGGATGTGCTCGCGGATCGGGTAGCCGTGGTCCGACGTCTCGCTCACCTGCGTGTACGCCTCGGCGCTCAGCAGCACCGAGTACGGGCCGTCGACGCCGGCCAGGCGCAGTTCGGACAGGGCCTGGCTGATGACCTCGGGCACGTCGCGGACGTCCTCGGGCAGCTGCAGCGGCGGGTTCGACGAGCTCGCCCGGATGCCCTCGATGCCGGCCGCGGCGTAGCCCTCGAAGATCGCGCGGTCCTCGGCGAACGCGATCTTCTTGGCGGCATCCTTCACCGCGTCCCAGTCGGCGTCCTGCGCGCCGCGCTCGACGTTGTCGATCTCCTCGCGCGACAACGTGAACGGCACCCGCAGCTCGACGAGCGGGGCGACGCGGCGCTGCCGGGCCAGCACGCCGGAGGCGGGGGCGTCGATCGTGGTGGTGCGTCCGAGTCCGACCGCCGAGAAGTCGGTGCCGTGCGGGCCGGAGACGTCGACGACGGTGCGTCCCGCGATGTGCCGCTTGAAGGTTCGGGTCGCCTCCTCCTCGATCGACGCCCAGGCGGCGTCGGTGATCGGGGCGAGACCGCGGTAGAGGTTGTTCATCGTGTGGAACTCCTTCTCAGACTGCCAATTCCGAGTGATCCGTCAGCGGCGGGAGACGGGCTCGTGTCTTCGGTGCCGGCCTGCCGAATGCCCGGCGCCGGTGGGAGGTCGTCGAGGAACTCGACGGTGGGGGAGAAGAACAGGCCGCCGGTGACGGCCGTGGAGAAGTCGAGGATGCGATCGGTGTTGCCCTCGGGCTTGCCGATGAACATGTTGCGCAGCATTTCCTCGGTGACCGACGGCGTGGCCGCGTATCCGATGAAGTACGTGCCGAACTCGTCGTCGCCGAGGCTGCCGAACGGCATGTTCACGCGCAGGATCTGGCGCTCGTCGCCGTTCTCGTCGGTGATGGTGTTCAGCGCGACATGGGAATTCGCGGGCTTCACGTCGTCGTCGAGCTCGATGTCGTCGAGCTTGGTGCGGCCGATGACCCGCTCCTGCTCTTCGGTCGAGATCGCGTTCCAGGCATCCATGTCGTGCAGGTACTTCTGCACGATCACGTAGCTGCCACCGGTGAAGTCGGGGTCCTCGTCGCCGACGAGCGCGGCCTCGGCCGCTTCGATGTCCTCCGGGTTCTCGGTGCCGTCGACGAACCCGAGGAGATCGCGCTGCTCGAAGTAGCGGAAGCCGTGCGTCTCGTCGACGACGGTCGCGGCGCCGCGGAGCCGTCCGACGATCTTCGACGCCAGCTCGAAACACAGGTCCATCGACACCGCGCGGACGTGGAGGAGCAGGTCGCCCGGGGTCGCGGGGGCGCGGTGCCGGCCGCCGTCGAGTTCGACGAACTCGTGCAGTTCCGCGGGCCGGGGGCCGTCGAACAGGCGGCCCCACGCGGACGACCCGATCGAGGTGACACACACCAATCCCGAGTCGGGCACTCGGAATCCGACCGCCTTCCGCAGGCCGTCGACGTCGGAGAGCACGTCGCGGACGGCGTTCTCACCGCCCTCGTCGATGGTGAGCACGAGGAAGATCGCCGCTGGCGTCAGCGGCGTCAGGATCAACTGAGATCGGGCCACACCTCACGTTAGAACACTCGTCCCGGCGACGCCCGGGAACCACGGCCGCCGGCGACGTGATGTCGCCGACGGCCGTGGTCGAGGGGGGTGGGGCGCTACGCGGTGGCGCCGGCCCAGCTGTCGGGGCCGAACACCTCGTAGTGGATGTTCGCCTCCGGCACGTCGCGGGCGATCAGCGATTCCTTCATCGCCAACATGAACGGCAGCGGGCCGCAGAGGAAGGCGCGGGTGCCCGGCTCGAGCGTGACGTCGGTCAGATCCGCACGGCCCAGACGGGTTCCGGCGAACGCCTCACGCGCCCCCAGGTCCTCGTACCAACGGTGTACCACGCCCGACGGCAGCTTCTCGACCAGCTCGGTGAGCTCGGCGCGGTGCGCGTGTTGTGCGGCGGAGCGGTCGGCGTGCAGCACGGACACGCTGCGCTTGTCCTCGGTGGACGCGAGATGCTCGAGCATGCCGATCATCGGGGTGCAGCCGATACCGGCCGAGACCAGCAGCAGCGGGGCGTCGTCGTCGGGCAGGACCAGGTCGCCGAACGGCAGCGACACGGTCAGCTCGTCACCCTCGAAGACGTTGTCGTACAGGAAGTTCGACACCTCACCCGCGGGCGCGGCGCTGCCGTCGGGCAGTACCTGGCCGGCGATGCGCTTGACGGTGATCCGCCACTGTGCGTCGGTGGGACCGCACGCGAGGCTGTACTGCCGGATCTGGCGGGCGCCGTCGGGCAGGTGGACGGCGACCGAAATGTACTGACCCGGTGCGAACGTCGGGAGCGCGGAGCCGTCGGCGGCCGCCAGCGTGAAGGAGACCGTGTCCGCGGACTGGTGTGCCCGGCCGGTCACCCGCACGGAGCGACACACGTCACCGGCGGCCACCCCGGCCTTCTCGTACAGGCCGGCCTCCATCGCGATCAGCGTGTTCGCCATCAGCCAGTAGACCTCGTCCCAGGCCGACGCCACCTCGGGCGTGACGGCCTCGCCCAGCACCTCGACGATCGCCTCGAACAGGTGCTTGTGCACGATCCAGTACTCGTCGGCAGTGATGCCCAGCGAGGCGTGCTTGTGCGCGATGCGCGAGAGGATCGCGTCGACCCGCTCCGGATCGGGGTCGAGCTGCAGTGTCGCGAAGGCCGCGATCGCTCCCGCGAGTGCCTTCTGCTGCTCACCCTGACGCTGGTTGCCCCGGTTGAACAGGTCCCGCTCGAGCTCCGGATGGGCGTCGAACATCTTGCGGTAGAACAGCGTCGTGATGTCGCCGATCGCCGCGCCCACGGCGGGCAGGGTCGCGCGGACGGTTTCCTTCGAGGCCTCCGAGAGCATCGGATTCTCCTTGTCGGTCGGGTTTCTACGGTTCGGTCACTGCCGGCACGACGGGTGTCGGCAGCACGGTTGTGGGGGAGGTGAGGTCGCGGACGGTCATCGCGTCGAGCGCGGAGTAGAAGGCCTCCTGCGCGTCGCGCAGTGCCGACCGCAATCGGCAGCCCTTGCGCAGCGGGCACGGCTTGTCGCCCTCGCAGGTGACCACCTCGCCGTCGCCCTCGAGCTGGCGGGTCAGCCAGCCCACCGATGCGGTGCGGCCCAGTTCGGTGATCGCGAGCCCGCCGCCGCGGCCGCGGCGGGTCGTCACCACGCCGAGTTCGCTCAGCCGCGCAACCACTTTCGTCGCGTGGGTGTACGAGACGGCGAGCTGCTCGGCGACCGTCCGGGTGCTGGGGCCGCCGGACCCGGCCGGATCGGCGGCCAGGCGCATGACGATCCGCAGGCCCAGATCGGTGAACTGCGTCAGCTGCATGCCTCGACCGTAGGAAATTGGTATCTCAGATTCCAATTAAATGTGACGCGGGTCGCGCCGACCTGGACGAAGTCCCGACCTTGGGCCCGGACCGGCGGGACTTTGGTCCCGAACCACTCGGGACCGTCGCATCCACGCGCAAACCGGTTCGAGTGACTAACGTCGAAGGCGGCACCTCGATCGGATCGATCCGAGGCAGGATCGACCACGAATGCCGCACCGATTCGTCGCAAACGGAAGAGGGTGAGCGGGATGACCGCAGAGGGCATGGAGCAGGGCGTCAGGGAGCCGTCGATCGCGCGGGACGAGAACTCGGTGATCGTGGGTGTCGACGGATCGGACGCCGCGCAGGCGGCCGTCGTCTGGGCCGCGCGCATGTGCGCGGAGCGCAACCTCACCCTGCGGATCATCCACGCTCTCAACTTCTCGCCCTACACCTACGGCGCGCCGTACCTCGACGTCGCCGGCATCTACGACTGGATGGAGGACGAGGGCAAGGAGATCCTCGCCCGCGCGGCCACGGCGGCCCGCGAGGTCTCCACCGATCTGAAGCTCTCCACCGAGATCTCCACGATGGGCGGCGCGCGCTGGCTCGTGTCGCTGTCGGAGGACTCGCGCGCGCTCGTCCTCGGCGCGTCCGGCAGCGGCTCGGCGGGCGGCATCGGTTCGACGGCGGTCAACGCCGCCAGCCACGGCGTGTGCCCGGTGGTCGTGGTGCATCAGCGTGACGGCGAGGTACCCAGCGAGGGCCCGGTCGTCGTCGGCATCGACGGCAGCCAGACGAGTGAGCGCGCCACCGCGGTCGCGTTCGAGGAGGCGGCGCTGCGCGGGGTCCCGCTGATCGCCGTCCACGCGTGGAGCGACACCCCGCACGGCACCCTCGCCGGCGGACGCAGCGCCATCCGCGATCCCCGGGCCTTCGAGGACGCCGAACGCGAGGTGCTCTCCGAGCGGCTCGCGGGCTGGCGCGATCGGTACCCGGACGTCGAGGTCCAGCGCGAGCTGTACATCGACGGCCCGCGCACCCACCTGATGGCGTGGTCGCAGAAGGCACAGCTGGTGGTCGTGGGCAGCCGCGGGCGCGGCGGATTCCGCGGACTGCTGCTGGGCTCCACCAGTAACGAGCTGGTCCAGAAGGCGCAGTGCCCCGTGATGGTGGTTCGGCCCGAGCGGTCGTAGAGTCCACTTCGTAACGTCCGTCACAGGTAATTACGGAATGGGGTCGCCCAAGTGCGCATCGGTATGGGCTTGAACTACAGCGGTGGATTCACGGAGACCGTCGAGGAGGTCGCCGACCTGGAGCGGGCGGGCCTGGACATCGTCTTCGTCCCCGAGGCGTATTCGTTCGACGCGGTCAGCCAGATCGGATTCCTCGCGGCGAAGACGTCGACGGTGGAACTGGCGTCGGGCATCTTCCAGATCTACACCCGCACCCCGAGCCTGACCGCGATGACCGCGGCGGGTCTGGACTACGTCTCGAACGGCCGCTTCGTGATGGGCATCGGGGCGTCGGGACCGCAGGTGATCGAAGGCTTCCACGGCGTCAAGTACGACGCCCCGCTCGGCCGCACCCGCGAACTCGTCGACATCTGCCGTCAGGTGTGGCGGCGCGAGAAGGTCGAGTACCAGGGCAAGTACTACCAGGTGCCGCTGCCCGCCGATCAGGGCACGGGCCTGGGCAAGCCGCTCAAGCTGATCAATCACCCTGTGCGCGATCGCATTCCGATCGTCATCGCCTCGCTCGGGCCGAAGAACGTGGCGCTGACGGCCGAGATCGCGGAGGGCTGGGAGCCGATCTTCTTCCACCCCGAGAAGGCCGACGCGGTGTGGGGTGACGCGCTCGCGGCGGGCAAGGCCAAGCGGGATCCGAGCCTGGGCGACCTGCAGATCTATGCGAGCCCGACGCTGGCGATCGGCGACGACGTCGAGCCGATGCTGCAGTGGATCAAGCCGCACCTGGCGCTCTACATCGGCGGCATGGGTGCCAAGGGCAAGAACTTCTACAACGACCTCGCGTGCCGCTACGGCTACGAGGAGGAGGCCGAGAAGATCCAGGATCTCTACCTCGCCGGCAAGAAGGACGAGGCTGCCGCGGCGGTGCCCGACGAACTCGTCCGGGCGATCTCGCTCATCGGCACCGAGAGCTACGTCAAGGAACGGGTCGCGGCGTTCGCCGCCGCCGGCGTCACCACGCTGAACGTGATGCCGCTGGCCGCGGATCGCGCCGGTCGGGTCGCGCTGATCGAGCAGCTGCGCGCGATCGTCGACTGACGGAATCCGGGCGCGCCGTGACGTGCCGAGCGTCACGGCTCGCCCGGGACCGAAGACCCACACCGGGACGACCAGAAATCAGGACAATGGGTCTCGACAGGTCCCGGAACACACCACGGGTGTGAAGGAGAAGCAGAATCCATGAGCGCAACAGATGCGATCGTCGTCGCCGTAGACGGCTCCGAGGCGGCATCGAACGCGGTGGCGTGGGCGGCTCGTGCCGCCGCCGCCCACCAGCGTCGCCTGCACATCGTCACCGCCGTGCACATCCCGGCGTTCTACTACTCCGAGCCCTACCTGGCGCGCAGCTTCCAGGACGAACTGCACGACACCGCCCGGGCCCGACTCGACAGCGCGCAGGTGCTGGCCAAGCAGTCGGTGGACGACGGCGCGTCGATCGAGATCACGACCGAGGAACTCGAGGGCCGGCCGGCGCCGCTGCTCATCGACCTGTCGAAGCAGGCGTGGATGGTGGCGCTCGGCTCGCACGGCCACGGTGAGATCACCGGTCTGGTCGTCGGCTCGGTGACGGCCTCGGTGGCCGCGCACGCCGAGTGCCCGGTCGCCGTGGTCCGTGGCCGCACCCTCGACGGCCGCCCGCCCACCACGGGGCCGATCGTCGTCGGCGTCGACGGCTCCGAATCCTGCAAGCCCGCGGTCGCCGCGGCGTTCGAGGAGGCCGCGATGCGCGGCGCCACGCTGGTCGCGGTCAACGTGTGGAGCGATGTGAGCGTGCAGCCGTCGCTCGGTGCGACGCCGGACGACCCGCACTGGAGCCGCATCCAGACCGGCGAGGAAGTGGTGCTCGCCGAGCGCCTCGCGGGCTGGCAGGAGCGGTACCCGGATGTCGACGTGCAGCGCGTCGTCGCCCGCGACCGGCCGGTCCGGGTACTCAGCGAGTTCGCCGAGCAGGCGCAGCTGATCGTCGTCGGCACCCGTGGCCGCGGCGGCTTCAAGGGCATGCTGCTCGGCTCCACCAGCCGGGCGATGCTGCACACCGCCGACTGCCCGGTGCTGATCGTGCCGTCGGGCACCTAGAGCCGACCCTTCGACCGGGGCCGTGCGGTTCGCCGCGCGGCCCCGGCGTCGTCGAGCGACATACCGGGCGCGATACCCGATCGTGCTGTGGCGCCGGCACCGGACGGCTTAGCCTGGTTCTGCGCCCGATGCCGCGGACGACCGCGTGAATCCCGGGTGCTCCGGCCGAGATGTACGGAGGGAAAGCCATGAAGATCGTCGTGATCGGTGGCACCGGGACGCTCGGATCGAAGGTGGTCGACAAACTGCGGGAGCGCGGCGACGAAGCCGTCGCGGCATCACGGAACACCGGGATCGACACGCTCACCGGGGACGGCCTCGCCGAGGCCCTGACCGGAGCCGACGTGGTGGTCGACGTGTCCAACTCGCCGTCGTTCGAAGACGGTCCGGTGATGGACTTCTTCACCACCTCGACCACCAATCTGGAGGCGGCTGCGAAGGCGGCCGGCGTGGGGCACTACGTCGCGGTGTCGATCGTCGGCGCCGACCAACTGCCGCTGAGCGGATACCTGCGGGCGAAGGTTGCGCAGGAGAAGCTCATCGCGGAGGCGGGGATCCCCTACTCGATCGTCCGCTCCACCCAGTTCGCCGAGTTCACCGACCGGATCACGGCCTCGATGACCGTCGGCGACGAGGTGCGCGTGCCGGACGCGCTGATCCAGCCCATCGCCGTCGACGACCTCGCCGCCGAGGTCGCGGGAGTGGCGGAAGGCGAGCCGTTGGGTGCCGTCGAGAACATCGGCGGACCCGAGAAGATCCCGTTCGAGCAGATGGCTCGCGAGGTCCTCGCCCGGCAGGGGGAGAACAAGACCGTGGTCGTCGACCCCGAGGCGGGCTATTTCGGCACACCGCTCTCGCGCGACAGCCTGGTCATCGCCTAGCTCCGTCTCCCCGGGTCAGTTCCCGGACGGTGCCAGGGCTCGATAGCCGGACTCGTTGAGTTCGTGATGACGCGCCCACCGAGTCTCGGTCCACCCGGGGTCGGTGTGCGCGGCCACCAGCGCGGCCGTCGTGGCCGAGTGCAGGTCGAACTCGAGTCCGCGTCGCAGTTGGCGCGCCGCGTCCGGGTCGGGCGCGGCGTCGATCTGCGCGATCGTGGCAGCGACCCGGTCGTCGGCGTCGTCGAGGATCCGACGATACGACGCGGGCAGCACCGTCCACAGCACGACGACTGCGACGACCACACCGATCACCGTCTCGATCAGTCGATCCCGCGTCACTCCGGTGAGATCGTCCGGCGACCCGAGCCCGGCGAGCAGCAGCGCGAGGACCGTGATGAACACCATGGCCAACCCGTAGTTGCGGACGAGGTAGGCCTGGATCCCGGCCATCGACGCGGCCAGCACGAGGACCAGCGTCACGCCGGTCGGGTCGAGCGGGGCCAGTGCGGCGAGGATCGCCAGGCCCAGCACGGTTCCCGCGAAGCGGTGCACCGCCCGGTACGTGCCCAGGATCCGGTCCGGACCCTGGTGCAGGATCATCGCCGCGGTGATGACGGCCCAGTCCGGCCGGGCGACACCGAGAAGCATCGCGATCGCACCCGCCGCCGGACAGGCGACGAGCAGGCGCACCACGATGAGCGTCGACCGGCCGCGCAGGTGCGCCGCGCGACCGAGCCGGAACCGGACCGTCGGCCGTGGAGCCGGGACGCGCCGCGACAGATCCTCGCCGTCGGCGTCGAGCATCGGCGCGCTGCCGTGCAGCAGCGCGACGCAGCGGTCCTGCGCGATCAGCAGATCCCGGGTGAGGGGATGGTCGCGGGCGGCGAGTCCGGCATCGTGCAGGCACTGCCACGCGGCGTGGACGGACTTGACGGCCGCGTGCCGTCGCGCCGTCGATCCCCGATCGTGGTCGAGGGCCGCGACCGCCGCGATCGCCGATGCGACCGCGGCGCGTTCGGGGGTGCGTGGCCGCAGCACGCATCCCGACATCGCGACGGGCACGGCGGTGGCAGCTCCGATCGCGGTCCAGCCGACGACGTGACCGACGGGAACACCGGCCGCGGGCAGGGCCGACGCGATCTCCACCGCGAGCAGGGGGAGGAACGCGCCCGGTGCGCCGATGCGCAGCGCGTCGACCACGAAGGCGGCGACGGCCACGAACACCGACATCGCGAGCACCAGCGCCATCGGCCACAGCGCGGACCCACCGGCGGACGCCGCATCGTGGACGGCGTTGCCGACGACCGCGCCGAGGGCGGCAGCGACCACCATCACGCCCGCCGCCGCCGAGACCGCCCGCCACCGCACCCGGTACGGCCGGCCCTCGCCGTACACCACCGCGAACGCGCCGAGGGCCGCCGTCGCGGCCGCCGGGCCGTGGCCGAGCGCTATGCCGAGCAGTCCGGGCAGCGCGACGGCGGCGGCTGCCCGTGCCGTTCCCGGCCACCGGCGCCCGTCCCGCGGCACGCGCACCAGCGCGGGCCAGGGCCGCGCAGGTGTGGGAATCGGGGGAGGGGCTTCGATCGACACGGGTCCTTACGTTACGAAACGTCCGGGGGTGCGATCGAATCAGGCAAACCGGGAATGTTGCCGAACGGGCGTTCGGGTCTCATCGCCTTCTCGATTCCTCCCCTGGACAGACCGGATCGGAGTTAAATAGATTCGAACAGGCGCAAGGGATTTCGACAGGAGTCAGTACGGCAGAGCCCAGTCCACCGCCTACCCGCTCCGGTCTGGTTGCCGTCTGCGGGTGGCAGATCGTTTCGGGGTGTGCGATGAACGAAGCAGCCTTGGGAGTCCACGCGAACGGGAGCAAGCCCGCCGTGACTCGACCGGAATCGTCCGAACCGATCGACGACGACTCGGGTGGCGGTGACGCCGCCCCAGGCGTCGACGTCACCCGTGCCGGCGTCGCACTACCGTCGCTGCTCGCGGTCGTCCGCCTGACGCCGCCGCAGGCCGCACAACTGGTCGCGGACCTCGTCGACCAGGTCGAACTCGCAGGTACACGCCGGGGCAGACCGGTGACGCTGCGGGGCGACGCCGTCACGGTGTCCGACGGCGGGCGGCTCACGATCGACGGTGTCGCCTCCCGTATCGAGCCGGACGACGGGCTCGTCGGCCTGATCCGGAGTGTCGCGACCAACTGTCGCGGTTCGGGCTTCGGTGATCTTCTGCGTGAATCAGTCTCCGGCGCAACGGATCCGGAAGAGCTGATTCGTCGGGTTCGTCGGGTGATCGATCCCGAGCTCGACCCCGTCGGCGAGGCCCGACGACGACGCCGGATCGGTGACCTCGTCAGGGCGACGACCGTCCGGCCCGCACCGGGCGACCAGGCCGTGGAGGAGCAACGCGATCGGTCCGAGGTACGGAACGGTCCGTCCGTGCCGGCCGGATCGCTCGTGACGAGCACCGGTTGGTATCCGCCGGTGCGGAGCCCCTGGCACAGTCGTCGGCGCCGCCCGTCCCGACGTCAGGGCCTGTACGCCGTACTCGCCCTCGTCGTTCTCGCCGGATCGGCGGTGGCGGCTCCACGCGCCTGGGATCAGTTGAGCCGGGGCTGGGATGCCTTGGTCCATCCGGTGAACACCTCGTCCGCGCAGAACCGCATCGAGCCGGTGTCGCCGCCGCCGCCCGCACCCGAGGACCCGGCCGCCGCGGGCGGCGTCGCACCGGCGCCGGTCGATACCGGTGCCCCCGCCTCCGCGGGCCAGATCACCGGGGTCACAGCAAGTTTCGCCGACGGTTCGTGCAGCCCCGGCAAGCCGTGCGCGGTACGGGTGGATGTCCGCCTCGACCCGTCGGCGGCCGGTGCGGTCACCTGGAAGCTGAACGTCTACGACCGCTGCACCGGGGAGGTGCGCGAGGGCGGTGACGTCACCATCCCGGCCGAGCAGGGGCGGGACGGTGTGTACGGCCTGAGCCGGACCACGCTGCCGAACAGTCCCGCACTCGCCGTCGCGGCGATCACGAGCGCCCCGGCGGTCGCCGCGTCGGCGCCGCTGTACGTGCCCGCCGAGAACGCGGTCTGCCGATGAGTGGCGACGGCGGCCGGGTTCGGGGACACGATCGGGAGTCCGACCCCTGGATCGTCGGGGCGGCGATCGTTCTCGCGGTCCTCGGTCTGCTCAATCTGGTATCGATCGGCTTCACGTCGCAGGCGATCCGCCATGCGTTCTTCACCGTGATCGGACTCGGGTTGATGTGGGTCGTCTCGCGCATGCGGGTGAACAATCTGGCCCGGTTCGGGTGGGTGACGCTCGGGGTCTCGGTCGTGATGCTGGCGGCCGTGCCGCTCGTCGGCGTCGCGGTCAAGGGCGCGCAGCGGTGGCTGGACTTCGGCCTGTTCACCGTGCAGCCGTCGGAGATCGCCAAGCTCGGTCTGGTCATGGTGTCGGCGACCATCCTGGCCGGCGGCTACACGTTCGGTCGGTTGACGGCGGCGTTGGCGATCGCGGGCGGCGTCGTCGCGCTCGTCGCGCTGCAGCCCGACCTGTCGAGTGCCGTGGTGCTCGTCGCGATCGCGCTGTTGATGCTGGTCCTGGCCCGGGTGCCGGCGGCGCCGCTGATGCCGCTGTTCGCACTGGGGATCGCCGCGCTGCCCATCGCCGTGCTCTTCCTCCGCCCGTACCAACTCGAACGGATCCAGACGTTCATCTCGAGCGATGCCGATCCGAGCGGTTCGGGCTGGGCGTCGATGCAGGCCGACATCGCGATCGGCAGCGGCGGTCTGTGGGGCCTGGCGCGAGACCCCATCTACGACCTCAGGGCGGCATACCTTCCCGAGGCCGAGCACGACCTCGCGTTCGCGAGCGTCGTGTACGGGTGGGGACTGTTCGCCGGTATCGCCGTCATCGCGGCCAGCCTGGTGATCACGTGGCGGGCCGCGCTCGCCGCGCGCCGCGCCCGGACCCGGGAAGCCGCGCTCGTGGCCGCGGGTATCGGCGGGCTGTTCGGGATCCACGCCGTGCTGTCGATCGGGGCGAGCCTGTCGGTGCTGCCCCAGACCGGAATGCCGCTCCCGATGTTCAGCTACGGCGGTACCGTCGCGGTCGTCGGATTCGTCGCCATCGGGCTCGTGCTCGCTGTGCGCCGCGACGGTGTCGGGCGGCCGCTGTGGGCGCAGCCGTCGACGCGGCGCGGGCGGCCGCGGGGTGTCACGGCGGGCTCGCTCGCCGTCACCGCGCTGCTGGTGGCGATGTCGGTGTTCGCGTGGCAACTGCAGAGCGGCCGCGGTCCGGAGCTGCGCGCGCTGAGCGATACCCAGATGACCCGGTGCATCCGACTGCCCGCCGAACGCGGCGAGATCCTCGACCGGAACGGCGTGCCGCTGGCGACCAACGTGCCGGAGTACTCCATCTCGGTGGTCAGCCGAATGTTCGACGAGGACGACACCGGGGAGCGCATCATGCTGGCCGGGCTGCTCGGTGAACCGGACGCCGAGCTGGCGAAGACCCTGGGGGACAGCGGCGACGGGGAGATGCAGGCCGTCGTCGGCCGGGTTCCCCCCGAGCAGGCGCGTCGGATCATCGACGCGAAGCTGCCCGGGGTGCTCGTCGTGCCGTCCGGAAAGCGGCACTACCCGTACGGTGCCACGCTCGCCTCCGTCCTCGGCTACGTCGGCGTCGGTGATCCGCAGGACATGGAGCGCTGGCCGCAGCTCGCCCTGGGGTCGCGGGTGGGCCGGGCGGGTCTCGAGAAGCAGTACGACGCGCTGCTCCGCGGCACCGACGGCAGGCAGTGCGTCTACGTCGATCCCGCCGGCAACCTCGTCGGACCCGCCGAGCGCGTCGACCCGGTGCCGGGTCACGACCTGCGGCTGCACCTGGACATCGGTCTGCAGACGCTGGCGACGGACGCGCTGGCCCAGGCGGTCCGCAGCAGCGGAGGTGACCTCGGCGCGGCGGTGGTGATGGACGCGCGCACCGGTGGGGTGCTCGCGCTCGCCAGCGTGCCCGGGTACGACAACAACGTCTACGGTCCCCCCGTCGACGCCGTTGCGCTGGCCGCGCAGACCGAGGGGGCCGGGCCCGGCAAGATGCTCAACCACGCCTACCAGACCGCCGCGCCGCCCGGCTCCACATTCAAGATCGTCGTGGCGTCGGCGAACCAGGAGGATCAGGTCCTGGACCCGGAGCAGGTGATCGAGACCGGCGCCGCCTACAGCTACGGCGGGCACACGTTCGCGAACTGGCAACCGATGGGGCCCAACAAACTGTTGGGCGCGATCCAGTGGTCGGACAACGTGTACTTCTACAAGCTCGGTGAACTGCTCGGCCCCGAGCGGATGGCGAGGACCGCCTCCGAGCTCGGCGTCGGCAGCCGATCCGGGATCGATCTGCCCGGCGAGTCCGCGGGCTTCCTCGGCACCCCGGAGAACGTCGGCGACATCGGTGGCACCTGGTATCCCGGCTCGACGCTGTTGATGGGCATCGGGCAGGGCACCGTGATCGCAACCCCGATCCAGGTGGCGCGGTGGACGTCCGGCATCGCCACCGGCGCGCTCGTCACCCCTCAGATCGCCGCGGCCGACGCGACCGGCGACGGCGCCCCGATTCCGACGGGGGAGCCGCAGCGGCTTCCGTTCGCCGACAAGCTCGGTCCCGTCCGTGCCGGGATGCGGGCGTCGGCCTCCGCCGGCACCGCCGGTCAGCTCGCCACCCTGCCGGTGACCGCCGGCGCCAAGACCGGCACGGCGGAGGATCCGTCGGCGCCGGGCGGCCTCAACGCCTGGTTCTCCGCCGTAGTGCCCTTCGAGTCCCCCGAAATCGTTGTGACAGCGCTGGTTCGCGGCGGTGGATTCGGTTCGGCGACATCCGGTCCCGTGGTCAAGGCCATCCTCGAGCGCTACCTCGCGGAGCGGCCGGGTCCCCTGCCTGCTCCCGCGCCGGCTCCGGAGCCCGGTCGGTGATCAGCTGTCGCCGATGATCCCGGAACACAGATGATCCCCCGCAGCAGATCGGATGCTGCGGGGGATCAAGGGGAACCGAGATCAGCCGCTGTATGCGGCGACGACCTCCGGGTGATCCAGGCAGGCGGTGGCGCCCTCGGCGACGCACGTGAGCGGGCGCTCGGCGGTCTTCACCGGGAGGCCGAACGACTCTTCGAACAGCTGGGACAGCCCGCGGAGCATCGCGCCGCCCCCGATCATCAGGACACCCTCGGACATCACGTCGCTGATCGCCTGCGGCGGAAGGTCTTCCAGGCAGGCGGTGAGCGTCTGCACGATGCCGGTCGTGGTCGGCCGCAATGCCTCCACGATCTCCTCGATGTCGAGGGAGATCAGCCGGGCACGGCCCGTGACGGCGTCCAGTCCCTCCACCACGAGTGACTGGTCGTCGGCGGTGTCGGGGGCGCCCATCTTCGCGCGCTCCGCGGTGAGCTCACCGACGATGATCTGGTGCTCCTCGCGCAGGTAGTGGTGCAGCGCCTCGGTCAGTTCCTCGCCCGCGAGTTGGCAACTGCGGTGCGAGATCACGCCGCCGAAGCTGATGGCGGTGACCTCCGAGACGCCGCCACCGACGCTCACGATGAGGTGGGCGCGGGGTTCGAGCGGGTTGACCCCGCATCCGAGAGCGCCCGCCACCGGTTCCGGGATCAGACCGACCTTGCGCAGGCCGGCCTCGTGCCCGACCTCGAGCAGCGCCCGGCGTTCGAGCGGGGTGGCCCCGGCGGGAGCCGAGAAGACGGCCGTCTGCCGCCGACCGTATCGGCGGTTCGGGGCGACCTGCTCGATGACGGCCGTGACGAATGCCCGGGCCGATTCCAGGTCCACGATCACGCCGTCGCGCATGGGCCGAACCTGTGTGATGCCGGCCGGGGTGCGGCCGACGAGATTGCGCGCATCCTGGCCGATCGCGAGAGCTCTGTGCGGATCTTTGTTCCGCACCAGCATGAAAGACGGTTCGTTCAGGACGATTCCGCCGTCGAGGGTTCCGACGACAGTATTGGTAGTTCCGAGATCGATGCCAAGTCCACGCACGTCGGCCTCCCGAAGGGAATCGAACGAGATGGGTTAGATGCTACGCACACCGTGGAGGTTCATGGCCGGTTTCCGAGGCAGCGCTCGGAGCGATTGGCGTCGTACGCGACAGCGCCCGCGGAAGCTGACTCCCGCGGGCGCTGCGTCGAACATGTGAGCGTGTCTAGATGGTCCGTGCCAGGCGATTCGCGAGCATTTTCGCGAAGTGTGCCGGGTCTTCCAGCTCGCCACCTTCAGCGAGAAGCGCGGTGCCGTAGAGCAATTCGGCGGTCTCGGCGAGACTCGGATCGTCGCCGCGCTCGGCGTGCGCGGCGCGCAGACCCTCGACCAGCGGGTGCGTCGGGTTGAGTTCGAGGATCCGCTTGAAGTGCGGGACCTCCTGGCCCGACGCCCGGTACATCCGCTCGAGCGACGGTGTCATGCCGAACTCGTCGCCGACGATGCAGGCGGGGGAGTCGGTCAGGCGGGTCGACAGGCGCACCTGCTTGACCTGATCCTCGAGGGTCGAGGTGAGCCAGCCGAGGACGTCGGCGAACTGCTTGTCCTGCTCCTCGCGCTTGGCCTCGGCGTCCTTCTTCTCCTCCTCGGTGTCGAGGTCCACCTCGCCCTTCGCGATCGACTGCAGCGGCTTGCCGTCGAACTCGGGGACCGACGTCACCCACATCTCGTCGACCGGGTCGGTCAGCAGCAGCACCTCGAGGCCGCGGGCGCGGAACGCCTCCATGTGCGGCGACGCCTCGAGCTGCTGGCGGGACTCGCCGGTGAGGTAGTAGATCTGCTCCTGGCCGTCCTTCATCCGCTCGACGTACTGCGCCAAGGTGGTCTGTTCGTCCTCGCTGTGCGTCGACGGGAACGACGAGATCTCCAGCAGGGTGTCGCGGTTGTCGAAGTCCGAGAGCAGACCCTCCTTGAGGACCCGGCCGAACTGCGACCACACGGTGCGGTACTTCTCCCGGGCCGCCTCGTCCTCGGACGAGAGCATGTCCTTGATCGTGGTGAGGACCTTCTTGGTGAGCCGGCGCCGAATCGCCCGGATCTGCCGATCCTGCTGCAGGATTTCGCGAGAGACGTTGAGCGACAGGTCCTGCGCGTCCACGACACCGGTGACGAAGCGCAGGTACTCGGGCATGAGTTCCTGGCAGTCGTCCATGATGAACACCCGCTTGACGTACAGGTGGATGCCGGCACGGTGCTCGCGGGAGAACAGGTCGAACGGCGCGTGCGTCGGAATGAACAGCAACGCCTGGTACTCGAAGGTGCCCTCGGCCTTCATCGGGATGACCTCGAGCGGGTCGTCCCACGAGTGGCTGACGTGCTTGTAGAACTCGTTGTACTCCTCGTCGGAGACCTCGCTGCGCGGCCGGGCCCACAGTGCCTTCATCGAGTTGAGGGTCTCGGTCTCGGTCACCGTCTCGGCGGCAGTGTTCTCGTCGGACTCGTCGGACTCGTCGTCGGTCTTCGGGGCCGGCCGCTCGACCTGCATCCGGACCGGGTACGCGATGAAATCCGAGTAGCGCTTGACGATCTCGCGGAGCTTGCGCTCGGACGCGTAGTCGTACAGATGGTCCTCTACGTCCTCGGGCTTGAGGTGCAGCGTCACCGACGTGCCCTGCGGCGCGTCGTCGACGGTCTCGATCGTGTAGGTGGCGTCGCCGCTGGACTCCCACCGCGTCCCGTGCTTCTCGCCGGCCTTACGGGTGAGCAGCGTGACCTTGTCGGCGACCATGAACGTCGAGTAGAAGCCGATGCCGAACTGGCCGATCAACTCTTCGGAGGCCGCCGCGTCCTTCGCCTCACGCAGCTTGCGGCGCAGCTCGGCGGTGCCCGACTTGGCGAGGGTGCCGATCAGGTCGATCACCTCGTCGCGGGACATGCCGATACCGTTGTCGCGCACCGTCAGCGTGCGGGCGTCGGCGTCCACCTCGAGCTCGATGTGCAGATCCGAGGTGTCCGCCTCGAGATCCTTGTCGCGGTAGGCCTCCAGCTTGAGCTTGTCGAGCGCGTCGGACGCATTCGAGACGAGCTCGCGGAGGAAGGTGTCCTTGTTGGAGTACACCGAGTGGATCATCAGATCCAGAATCTGGCGAGTCTCCGTCTGGAACTCGCGCTGTTCGATACCCGTGGTCATTCGTGGTCCCCTTCGACAGCAGAACGTTCGACGCAGATGGTAGCGGCTGAGCGGCCCGCCCACGCCCGCACGAGCCGGTTGTTCGCGTGACGCGAACGTTACGCTCGCCCGCTGGTCGGAGTGGCTTTCCGACGGCGCCGTGCGACGTATCTTGGAATCGTGCGCGGTGCTGTGCGGACCGACGCGGGGATCGGCAGGTCGAGTCTTCCCGAGGAGCTGGACAGCTTCGTGGGACGGCAGAGCGAGGTGGCCGAGACCCGGCGGCTGCTGTCCGAGTCGCGTCTGGTGACGCTCACCGGCCCCGGTGGTGTGGGCAAGACCCGGCTCGCGCTCCGGGTGGGCCGCGAATCGCGGAAGGTGTTCACCGGCGGCACCTGGTTCGTCGAGTTGGGGGACCTGCGCGACCCCGACCTGCTGTGGCAGACGGTGACGGACGTCCTCGGTCTGCAGGACTGGTCGGCACGTCCCCCGGAGGCCGTGCTCGTCGAGCACCTCGCGGACGGCCGCGCACTGCTGATCCTCGACAACTGCGAGCACCTCGTCGACGCCGTCGCGAACTTCTCAGACACGCTGCTCCGCGCGTGCCCGGGGTTGTCGATGCTGGCGACGAGTCGGGAGCCGCTCGGTATCGGCGGTGAGGCCGTCGTGCGGGTGCCGCCGCTGACGGTGGCGGGGGATTCGGCGGGGTCCGGTTCGGACGAGCAGATGTCCGATGCGGTCCTCCTGTTCGAGGAGCGGGCGCGCGCCGCAGTACCCGATTTCCGCGTCACCGACGAGAACCGGTCGGTGGTCGAGGAGATCTGTGCGCGGCTCGAGGGGTTGCCGCTGCCGATCGAGTTGGCGGCCGCCCGCCTGCGCGCGCTGTCCGTGGAGCAGATCCGGGACCGGCTGAGTGACCGTTTCCGGTTGCTGACGCTCGGCGGGCGCACCAGTCCGGGCCGGCAGCAGACCCTGCGGATGAGTATCGATTGGAGCTACGACCTGTGCACGGATCCGGAACGGCGGCTGTGGGCCTGCCTGTCGGTGTTCGCGGGCGGCTTCGATCTCGAGACGGCCGAGAGCGTGCTGCACGACGACGCCGGACCGGTGGACGTCCTCGACGTCGTGACCGCGCTGGTGGACAAGTCGATACTGGGGCGCGACGAGGCCGGCGCGGCCGGGGTGCCCGCCCGATACCGGATGCTCGACACCATCCGTGAGTACGGACAGGAGAAGTTGGACGCCTTCGGCTGGACGGACATCGTGCGGCGTCGGCATCTGGACTGGTTCGAGCGACTCGTCCTGCGCGCCAAGGCCGACTGGATCGGTCCCCGGCAGGTCCAGTGGGCCGCTGCTGTGGACGTCGAGCAGTCGAATCTCCGCGAGGCGATCGAGTTCGCTCTGGCGGAGGCCGATTCGGCTGCGGCGCTGCGGATCACGGCCGCGCTGTACCCGGCGTGGATCGTGCGGGGCAGGTTCAACGAGGGCCGCTACTGGTTGGGTCGGTCGCTGGACAGCGAAGATGGGCCGATCGACGATCGGATCGAGGCGCTGTGCGTGAACAGCATGCTCGCTGCGCTGCAGCAGGACATCGTCGCGGCAACAGTGTTGGCGGACAGGGCGCGTCGCCTGGCGGAGGAATCACCAGACGAGGTTTCGGTTGCGCGGGCGGAGGCGGCAGTGGCCTATGCCGCAGTCACTCGGGGCGACCTGGAACCGGCGCAGGCGGGACTGGGGCGGGCCATCGCGGAGTTCCGCGCCGGCGACGATCTCTACGACCTCGTGCCGGCGCTCTACTGGCAGGGTTATGTGATCGACATCCTGGGGGATCCCGCGAATGCGTCCGCGCATTACGACGAGGCGCTCGCGCTCACGGAAGCCCACGGCGAGATCATGTGGCGCGCGATGATCATGTCCGACTACGGGTCGGCGATCTGGCGGCACGGGGATCACGAGCGTGGTGTGGCGATGCTCGAGGGGGCGCTTCCCCTTCTGCGGGCACTGGACAATCAGTTCGGCGGGGCCTGGTGTTTCGAACAGCTCGCCTGGACCGCGGTCGAGGAGGATCCGGAACGGGCAGCGGTGTTCCTCGGCGCCGCCGAGGTGCTGTTCACCGCGACGGGCAGTCCCATCGAGACGTTCCAGCCGTTGGTGGCCTACCACGAGCAGTGCGTCCGCCGGGCCCGCGAGGCGCTCGGCGACGGCGCCTTCGACGCGGCCCGGCAGCGCGGCGTGGACATGAACACCGAGGAGGTCATCGCGTATGCGCTCGGGGAACAGCCACTGGGCGTCCCGGAGTCGGCCACCGACAGCGCGCACAGCCTGACCCGCCGCGAGATGCAGGTGGCCGAACTCGTCGCGGAGGGCATGACCAACCGGGCGATCGCCGAGCGGCTCGTGATCGCCCCGCGAACCGTGGAGGGCCACGTCGACCACATCCTCGCCAAACTCGGGTTCACGTCCCGCACACAGGTGGCGGCGTGGATGGTCGCGCAGCGAGGGGGAGCCCGCTGATCGGTCGTGTTCGGGTACCCGTGTCAGGGGAGCAGGATCGGCTCCTCGATCCGGCAGAAGCTGTGGCACAGCGCGGTCACGACGCGTTGTCCGGTCTCGGAGTCGAACCACCGGTCGACGTGCGCCCAGTGGTAGGGGTGCGCCATGTACGGGCCGGTCAGTCCGTCGAGGCTCGCGTACTCCTGCTCCCACACGTGCGTCCACCGGGCCGAGCCCGACGCGTCGTGCACGCGGCTGAGCTGCGACGCACCGATCGAGCTGATGTAGTCCGGCATGGCGGCGGTCTCGATTTCGAACTGCCGCAACAACTCCGGGTCCGTCGACGGATCGACCGCGACCAGCAGCGTCCGGTATACGGTCGGCCGTGCGTCGTGCTTCGCGGGCCGGGCCGTCCCGGTGTGGGTGACCGAATCCACGTGCTCCACCGCCGCCGTCCACAGCCGTCGTTCGACGTCGTTCTGTGCTGCGCGCCAATCGGATTCGACGTCGAACCGGAACCGTGCGATGGCGTCACCGGCGGCGATGCCGCCCGGTAGCGTGGGCCGGATCAGGACGCTGTGCGCGTGCGGCGCGACGTCGGACGCGAGGCCCGAAAGCACTGTCTCTCTTTCAGATTCGTCGATGCCGTCGCCGAACCGGATCAGCTTGGTGACCTCAAACACCGGCCACCGCCGCGAGATCCTCGACCGCGCAGGACGTGCTGCGGGTGCGGCTGATCAGCCAGTCGTCGGCGTCGGCCCACCACCGCGCGACGTCCGGGTCGCGACCGGCGGCCCATCGCTGCTGCCACCATGCGTCCGCTCCCGGGACCGTCCACGTGACGGTCACGGTGTTCGACTGGTCGTCGAGCCACACCGGCGGACTGACGAGGGCGCGTTCGAGCGTGAGGCCGCGGCTCTCCGCGCCCGGTGCGTACCGCTCGAGATAGGCAGAGAGAAAGGCGCGGGCCCGGCCGGGCCGGACCACCATCTCGTCGACGATGTAGACGGTGGCCTCCGCCGTGTGCGTCATCGGGCTCCTCTCACCACAGCAACTCGACGCCGACGCTAGGTGTGGCGTGTGAGACATCGCCACGGCCGATTCCATGCAGCGGGAGGTCCGACGCCCGGAAAGGGACCGCGGCGCGGTAGCGTTTCCAGAACGGACATGGAGGTGACACCGATGACTCGGGTCTTTCTCGTCGACGATCACGAGATCGTGCGGCGCGGACTGGTGGATCTACTCGGCAGCGCGCCCGACCTCACCGTGGTCGGCGAGGCCGCGTCGGTCGGCGAGGCGATGGCCCGGATCCCGTCCAGCGGCGCCGACGTGGCTGTCCTCGACGTCCGACTGCCCGACGGCAACGGCGTCGAACTGTGCCGTGACCTGCGCACCGTGCTCCCCGACCTGCGCTGCCTCATGCTCACGTCGTTCGCCGACGACGAGGCGTTGTTCGACGCCGTCATGGCCGGCGCATCCGGGTTCGTGCTCAAGCAGATCCTCGGCACCGACCTGATCTCGGCCGTGCGGACCGTCGGCGCCGGCGGATCGCTGCTCGACAGCCGCGCCACCGCCGCGCTGATGCAGCGCATGCGCTCCGAGCGCACCGCCGACCCGCTCGCCGAACTGTCCGATCAGGAGCGGGCTGTCTTCGACCTCATCGGCCAGGGCCTGACCAACCGCGAGATCGCCGAGCGGCTGTTCCTCGCCGAGAAGACGATCAAGAACTACGTCTCGCGCCTACTCGCCAAGCTCGGCATGCAGCGACGCACCCAGGCCGCGGTCCTCGCTACGGAGCTGCGGAACAACCGGCGGAGCTAGGCGCGGAGCAACGATGTGGGGCCGCTAAAGCTGGGCGCTCCGCGTAAGCCGACAGGGCCGGGACGATGGCGTCAGCTGAGACGCAATTCGCGCGACTTCGATGTCGCGGCGGTCGTGCAGGCTCATCCATAACCGTTCGCTGATCAAGAAGTGCTGCGCCAGTCGTGGGGCACCACGTGGAGATGCGGCGCTTACCGTGCACGACCTCGTTGATGCTGCGTGGTGGAACTTCGATCGCGACCGCTAGGTGCTCTGCGGTATTCCGAGCGGTTTGATGTCCTCCTGGTCGAGGATCTCGACCGGTGCGGCAGGGATCGGGACCCTACCCGCGCACCGCCCCCTTACTGCTGTGATGACCGAACCTTAGTTCACAGCCGAGCTTCAAACCCGCAAGCCTCAGATTGAGTGTGATTCGGAGGACGTCAGACAGGTACTCACGGAGCGTGAGCGCTAGCAGGAGTGGCTGACGTCGAACTGCTTAAAATAGCTAACATTTCAGGTGCTTGGATGCTGTCGGGTATCGGCTGTTTGAATGACATCATTGAGCCATTCGAGTGGGGTGCTCGATGCTAGTGTGGCGCGCGAACCATTCCGCCAGGGCGTGGTTAACCGCCCGGATGCGTACGGACAGGGAGTGCCATGGAGAACTCGACGGTGTTGGCACGGTTCGCCGGTTTGGCGTACTTTGGCGCGGCGGCAAGTTTCGTGATGATGTTCGTTAGCGCTGTGGGCTATTTGTTCACCGACAAGTGGCTCGTAATGACTGGAGCGAACTGGTTCTTCCTATCAGTTTTCATGCTGGCCGGCGGGATTGCATTTAGCATCGCTGCATCACAGTTCAGGAAGTCAGAGGCGCGGGCAGCGAGTGAAGCCGCCGAGAGGGAACGCGAAGAAGATCGACAGCGGCGAGCTGCTGAGGATTATGCGAAGAGTCAAGAGGACCTCCTCGCGACCGTAACGCGGTCGAATCAGAGTGCATCGCAAGCTCTTGATCGCCTTCCGGTCCACCTGGAGGAAGCCGCGAACCTTCTGGGTCAGGCTGAGGTCGATTGGGAAGAGCGTGTCTACAACCCATTCTGGGCTTCAGTCGAAGGCTGTGCTGTGAAGTTGACTGATTTCGAAAAGGACGTGGAGCTAATCCACTCGTTGGCTCGGCAGTACCAGAGTGCTGCCAGTGCATATGACCGGCCAGTTCCGCCGTTCGTGGTCTCGTCAGTATCGGTCGACGCGATGGATGCCTACAAGAAGATCTACGACACCCTTGCCAAGAACACGCGCCGAGCTCTGGGCGACATTGAATTCGCAAGTATCTACGAAAACTGGCACGGAAACCGAATTATGGCAGCAGGCTTCAGTGATCTGCGTACGGCAGTAAACCAAATGTCCATCAACATCTCCAGTCGGATCTCTTCCTTGAACGCCAGTCTGGGGAGTATGTCCCAAGAGATTGGTTCGTTGGCGGGCGCGGTGAACAATCAATCTGCTGTTCTGCGTGGCCACGTCTCGGCGGCCGCATCGCAGAACGCTGAGTTGGTTCGTGTGGCCAAACAGTCCGTCAGTCATGAGAAGGACATCGCAAATCGTCTGTGGAATATCGAGCACGGTCATAAGCCGATGGTCTGATCTCTTACAGTTGTGATGGCTCGAATGCGCTTCATCGCCACACTCCAAGCCGAACTGAATGCTGCCGAAGTCTTGAAGAGGTGCGGATCCACTGCCTCTCTCGCTGCAGCCAGCGGTGTTGACGGCCGCCCGGACCTGTGTAATCCGACGCAAGTGCCGATGGTGTAGCGGTGCCCATCGAAGGGTGACTTTCTCCCTGATGCGATACCAGGCATCGGTCGACGAATTGCCTTGTTGGGCACGTATTTGCCTACCGCAGCGGCACCCGCCACGTCAGTTCGGTGCCGCAGCTGACTCCGGGCAGCAGAGTGAAGGTGCCACCGCACTGCTCGGCGCGTCGGGCCAGGTTGTCCAGGCCGCTGCGCCGCGTGGTCTCGGGCACCCCGACGCCGTCGTCGCAGATCCGGATGGTGAGTCGGTCGGCCGCGTCGATCACGACGTCGATCGTCGTGGCGCCGGCGTGCCGGAGCGCGTTGCTCAGCCCCTCTCGCAGCACCGCCTCGGCGTGTGGGTGGATCCGTGACGGCACCAGCGTGTCGATCGCGCCGGTGAACTGGACGTTCGGCACCAGTTCGGAGCGGGTCGTCAGGTCGCCGATCGCGTCGAGCAGCCGTCGGCGCAGACTCGTTTCGGCCTGGTCGCCGGTGGTCTGCAGATCGAAGATCGTGGTGCGGATCTCGTGGATCATCCGGTCCAGCTGGGACACCGACTGGACGATGGTGCCGGCCGTGGCCTCGGGAAGCGGCGACTTGGTGTCGAGCAGCAGACTCTGCAGGCTCATCCCGGTCGCGAACAACTGCTGGATGACGTTGTCGTGCAGGTCGCGGGCGATGCGGTCCCGGTCGGCGAGGACATCGAGCTGGCGTCGGCGCTGCTGCTGATCGGCGAACTCGACCGCGAGCGCCGTCGAATCGGCCATCGATCCGAGCCGGGTGATCTCGTCGGCGGCCCAACTCGCGGTACCCGCACGCGTCACCACCAGCATTCCGGCGACGCCCGACGTCGTCGACAGCGGTAGCGCGGCGATCCGCACCGGCTCGTCGGTGCCGAACGGTCCGATCCGGTCGTGCTCGTCGAGCAGCGCCGGGCGCCGCCCGCGGACCACGGACATCAGGTCGGTCTCGGACAGGTCGACGTGGCTGCCGGGCCGGGGCCCGCCGTCGGACGACGCCGCCTCGATGGTCGCGTCGTCGTCGTGCTCGACGACCATGACGTACGCCCCGCTGGCCGAGCACAGGTCGCGGGTGCGGGTCACCAGCAGATCGAGCGCCTCGTCGATGGAGCCGCCGGACAGCAGGCGCGCGTTCGCCGACCGGAGTGCGGTCACCCAGCGCTCCCGGGTACGGGATTCCTCGAACAGGTGCGCGTTGTCGATCGCGACGCCCGCCGAGGTGGCCAGCGCGTCGAGGATCGTCTCGTCCTCGTCGGTGAACTCGGGTCCGGTGCGCTTCTCGGTGAGGTAGATGCTGCCGAACACCTGGCCGCGCACGATGATCGGCATGCCCAGGAAGCTGTCCATCGGCGGATGGTTCGGTGGGAAGCCGACCGACGCCGGGTGCGCGCCCAGGTGCGAGACGCGGACCGGACGGGGGTGCTCCATCAGCAGCCCCAGGAGTCCGTGGCCCTCCGGGAGGTGACCCATCCGGGCCCGCTGCTCGGTGCTGATGCCCTCGTACACGAACTCCGACAGCCCGCCGTCCGGATCGCGGACGCCGAGCGCGCCGTAGCGGGCGTCGAGCAGCGTCGTCGCCGCCTGCACGATGCGTTGCAGGATCGAGTCGAGTTCCAGCCCCGCGCCGACGACGAGGACAGCTTCGAGCAGTTCCCGCAGCCGGGCCGGTGTCGCGACGCTCTCGACGAGGCGACTGCGCATGTCGGCGAGGAGCTCCTCCAGGTTGTCGAACTCCCCGAGGTCCCAGTTGCCGCTCTCCACCATGCACGCAGCATAGGCGCCCGAAATTCTTCCGAAAATTTGGTCGTGTCCGGGTGTAACACGTTGCAGTGGGCGCCCGATGTAGGGGGTGAAGTGCACGGGAGCCGGATCGTGGTGGCCCGCTCCCGCCTTTGACTGTCCGGCGTCGATCCTCGGGGGAGGGGGTCGGCGCCGGACTTCCTTTTGTAGAGCCGAATGTGCAGCTCTCCGATCTCGATCTGATTGAAGCCGGCCGTGAGGGGTCCTGACAGGGTCTGCCGCCGACGGGTGTCGCGCCGTAGCGTGAAGTGGGTGAGCGTTCGTGGCGCCCGGAACCGCGCGGGCCTCGATGGTGCGCTCCGAAGGATAGGAAGGAGCGGAGCCGCATGATCTTGAACGAGGCATACACACTGACGGGTGGGGTCCAGATCCCCAAGCTGGGTTTGGGTACCTGGTTCATCGACGACGACAAAGCTGCTCGCGCGGTGAAGGACGCTGTCGCGATCGGATACCGCAACATCGACACCGCGCAGGCCTACGGCAACGAGCGTGGAGTCGGCGAAGGAGTCCGCACCTGCGGCGTCGCGCGTGACGAACTGTTCGTGTCCACCAAGCTGGCCGCCGAGATCAAGAACTACGACGGGGCGGTCGCCGCCATCGAAGGTTCGCTTGCCGCCCTGGGGCTCGATTACATCGATCTGATGCTGATCCACAGCCCGCAGCCGTGGGACGATTTCCGGGGCGGTGACTACGCCGAGGGCAACCGCGAGGCCTGGCGGGCCCTCGAAGACGCCTTCAACGCGGGCAAGCTTCGCTCCATCGGGGTGTCCAACTTCGAGCAGCAGGATCTCGAGAACGTCCTCGAAGTCTGTACCGTTGCACCGCACGTGAACCAGTTGCTGGTCCACGCGGGCAACACCCCGACCGAACTCCTCGCCTACTGCGAAAGCAATTCCATTCTCGTGGAATCGTATTCGCCGATCGCTCATGGCAGGATCCTGAAGAACCCGGAGGTCGCAGCGATGGCCGATCGGTACTCGGTGACGGTGCCACAGCTGTGTATCCGCTACACCGTACAGCTGGGAACCGTGTCGCTGCCCAAGACGGCCAATCCGGAGCACATGCGCAGCAACGCCGAGGTGGACTTCGTCATTTCCGGCGAGGACATGGACACCCTGCGTGGCATGCGCGCCCGAGACTACGGCGAGGACAGCGTTTTTCCGGTCTACAGCGGCAAGTAGTAGTCCTCACACGACCTCCCATGCCGTGGTGGCGACCGTACCCTGAACTCGTACCTGTCGCCGCCACCGCCAAAGGGCCGGACGCGAGATCGCGTTTGCCGGATATCGACGCGGCCCGTGGGTTAGGTGTATTTGCGGCTGCTGAGCCAGCGCACCATCTCGGGGTCGCGGTGGTCGAAGAACAGCGAGGCGCCCGCATCCAGCTCGGCGATGCGCGCCATGTCCTCGTCACTGAGGGCGAAGTCGAAGATGTCGAAATTCTCCGCCATGCGTTCGGGGCGGACAGACTTCGGGATCACGACGACGCCGCGTTCGGTGAGCCAGCGCAGCACGACCTGGGCCACAGACTTGCCGTGGGCGTCGGCGATCGCGGTCAGGGTGGGGTCGGTGAACAGGTTGTTGCGGCCCTCGGCGAAGGGCCCCCACGACTGGATCTGCACACCGAGCGCGGTCATCTGCTGCTGGTAATCGCTCCGCTGGAAGAACGGGTGTGTCTCGATCTGATTGACCGCAGGAGCGATCTCGTTGTGCTCGATGAGATCGACCAGCCGATCGGGGTAGAAGTTTGCGACCCCGATCGCCCGGATCAGTCCCTGACGGTGCAGGTCCTGCATCGCCCGCCATTCCCCGTAGTAATCGCCGAAGGGCTGGTGGATCAGATACAGATCCAGGTAATCCAGGCCGAGACGGTTCAGGGAGGCGTCGAAGGATCGTTTAGTGGCATCCTCGGCGGCGCCGTCGCGCGAGTCCTGGATCCACAACTTCGTGGTGACGAACAGCTCCTCACGCGCGACGCCGGAGGCCGCGATTGCACGGCCGACCGCTTCTTCGTTGCCGTAGCTGACTGCGGTGTCCAACAGTCGGTAGCCGGCGGCGATGGCGTCGGTGACGACGCGCACGGTGTCGGCGTCCGGGATCTGGAAGACGCCGAAGCCCAGGATCGGCATCTCGATGCCGTTGTCGAGGGTCACGGTCTGCATGATGGTGCTCCCTTCGAAGAACGCGGTTGTTCTCGATCCAGTGTTCCGGCTCTGGGGAGCACACGGGGTCCCGTTCGAACAACCCACGCTCGACCGTGGACCCCCGGACCCCGGTGGCGGGCGAGCGTCAAACCACCAGATCGTCGAGAGCGAACGGCGGCGTACCGACCCCGGTGACGCGGAAGTGCCCCCACGGGTCACGCTCGGTGAGCGTGGCGTCCACGGCGGGGCCGGCGCCGATCCGCAGCGTCGGGACGCCGGCGTCGGGCCGGTTCAGGTGGGCGACGCGTTCGTCGCCGCGGACCTGCCCGTACCAGTGGTAGCGCCCGTCGATGGGATCCAGGTGGCCGGCCAGATGGACGTCGACGTCGAGTGACAGGCCTGCGCCGTCGAGCACGGCCGGTCCGCGGTAGTCCTCCTCGTCGCGTTCGGACGGCGAACCGAGATCGAATGCGTCGAGGTCGGGGTGACGCATCCGCCGCCAGTACGACACGCTCGAACCCGGCCACGCCGCGCGGTTGCGTCCGGACCGGTCGAGGTACCAGCTGTCGCAGCCACCCGAGTTCCACACCGAGCCTTCGAGTTTCTCGTGTATCCGACGGTTGAAGTCGCGTTGCGTCCCGGCCCGGACCTCGATGCGGGTGGCGTCGCGTGCCTTCATCGCCCGCAGGCATTCGACGATGTAGCGGGCCTGGGCCTCGATCATGAACACGATGGACTGGTTCCCGCCGCCGGAGTTGGGTCCCATCATCAGGAAGAAGTTCGGGAATCCGCTCACCGCGACGCCGAGGTACGCCTCCATGCCGTCGCGCCACGCCTCCTGGATGGTCAGCCCGCCGCGCCCGGCGATGTGTTCGTTCTCGAACCGGTCCGCGAGGTCGAAGCCGGTGCCGAAGACCACGACGTCCGCAGGGTGGTCGACGCCGTCGACGGTCCGGATGCCGGACGCGGTGAACTCGGCGATCTCGGCCGTCACCAGGTCCACGCTGTCGCGCTGCAACGCCGGGTAGTAGTTGCTGGACACCAGGATCCGCTTGCAGCCGATCGTGTAGTCCGGCGTCAGCGTCGCGCGCAGGTCCGGATCGGGCACCTGGCGTCGGAGCAGGCCGCGGGCGGCCCGCTCGAGGACGGTCATCAGGCGGGGGTGCATGAAGCCGGCGATCAGCGACTCGTGACTCCAGTAGATCGCGCCGCGATACGCCTTCTGCACGCCCGGCACCGTGCGGAACAGGCGCTTCTCGGTGGGCGTGATGGGGCGGTCCATCTTGGGCAGGATCCAGTGCGCGGTGCGCTGGAAGACGTCCACGTGCGCAGCCTGCTTCGCGACCTCGGGAACGAACTGCACCGCGCTCGCCCCGGTGCCGATCACCGCGACACGCTTGCCGGTCAGATCGACGGTGTGATCCCACTCCGCCGAGTGGAAGGCCTTGCCCGCGAACCGCTCCCGGCCGGCGAAGGCCGGAATGCTGGGCTTGTGCAGCGGGCCGGGCCCGGCCACCACGACGCGTGGCCGGTACACCGCGCCGGACGCGGTGCGCAGCGTCCACCGGTCGTCGGTCTCGTCGAAGTCGTAGCTCACCACCGCGGCGTCGTAGCGGATGTGCGGGGCCAGCCCGTAGTCGTCGACGATGCGCCGGATGTAGTCGAGGATCTCGGGCTGGCGCGCATACATTCGCGTCCACCGCCGGTTCGGCGCGAACGAGAACGAGTACATCAGCGACATCACGTCGCACCCGCAGCCCGGATACGTGTTCTCGCGCCACGTACCGCCCACCTCCGACGCCTTCTCCAGGACGACGAAGTCGTCGAACCCGGCCTCCTGCAGCCGGATCGCCATGCACAGGCCGGAGAACCCGGTGCCGACGACCACGACGTCCGGGGCGGCGGTGACGGTCACAGGAACCCGGCTCGGCGCCACAGCGCGCGCGACGTGCGGCGCATCATCCCGGTGTCCTCGAGGAACGCGGCGAGATCGGCGAAGCCGCGACGCTGGTTCTCGCGGAAGCACGGGTTCGCCCGCGCCTGCCGCCGGGCCTCCCGCGGATCGAGGCCGGCCCGCTTGTACATGGCGGGATTCGTGAACAGGCGCTCGAGCAGTACCCCGCCGAGTCCTTGCGCGGTGCCGACCCAGACCTTCTCGAGGCGGTGGGTCTCGGCGATCCGGCGCCGCACGCCCGCGCGGGCGAACTGGATGTGGCGGGCCTCTTCCGTGACGTGGATCCGCATCAGCCGGGAGATCAGGGGCTGCAATTCCGGATCGTCGACCACGCGACGCTGGGTGGCGTCGAAGATCTCCTCGCCGATCAACGCGGCAACCCACAGCATGGTGCCGCGAAAGGTCTTGGGCAGCACGTTGACCGCGGCCGCCTGGTACCACCGCAACTGGAAGGGCTTGGCCCCCATCCGCTCGATCGTGCGGCCGAACATCGCCATGTGCCGGCACTCGTCGCCCATCTCGGTGAGCGTGTACCGGGTGTGCAGGGAGCCCGGGTCGTTGTGCAGCAGGTGCCGCAGCAGCGCCTGGTTGAGGATGTTCTCGAACCAGATGCCCACGCTGAGGATGTTCGCGGCCTCCTGGCGGGACAGTTCGATCCGCTGCGGTTCGGTCATCGACTCCCACAGCGGGGTGCCGTAGAGCGAGAGCACGTCCGGCGGGAGGAAGTACTTGCCGTCCTCGAGCGGCGCGTCCCAGTCCATGTCGACGACCGGGGCGTACGAGCGTTTGACCGAACCCCGGAGCAGTCTGTCCGCGAACGCTTCCCGATCGGGCGCGCCTACCGTGCGTGTCATGATCGTCCCTCCTCGGAGGACCCCCGCCGGGTGCGGTGGGGGTGGGAACGAGCGCCGCGTCCACGCGGCGTGGTGTTGCCGGTGTCACATCGAACGTAAGCGTGTCCGGCGCGAACGTCAATGGTGTCTGTGATCCAGTGGCACACTTATCGACGAGATTTGAACCGGCCGGTAGGTGTCGTCGGCGCTACACTCCCGCGAATGAGATCCCGCGCACAAGATCTGAGCCCCGTGGCGATTCGCGAACGAATCCTCGACGCCGCAGAGGCCTGCCTGGTCGAGTCCGGTTACAGCTCGCGACTGCACGCGGTGATCGCCGAACGCGCCGGGCTGTCCCGGCCGACGGTCTACAAGTACGTGGGCGACCAGTCCGAGATCTTCGAGGCGCTGTTCCAGCGGGAGATCACCCGGTTCTTCACGCTGCTGGCACCCGTGCTGCGGGACAGCGACCGGCTCGACACCGGACTCACCGACTGCGTCGTCTTCGCCGTCGGCTATGCGCGCCGGCACATGTTGCTGCAGAAGGGTCTTCGCGACGATCCGGCCGTCGTGCTGCCGTGGTTCACGGTGCTGGCCCGACCGTTCGTCGAGCGCGGCACCGACTACCTCGCACCGGTGTTCGAACGATTGATGACCGCCGAGCAGCTGACGTCGATCGATCCGCGGGCGGTGTGCGAGTGGGCGTTCCGGCTGGTGGCCTCGCTCATCACGACGGGCGGCGTCGTCGACACGTCGAGCGATGCCGCGCTGCGCGAGTTCGTGTCCGGACTGCTGTCGATCGGCGTCGTCCCGGCCCCCGCCGCCCAGCTGGTGTGACTGCTTCGCCGGTGTGACTACTTCGCGACGGTGAGGAGGAACGCCACGTCCTCGAGCGCCTCGACGCTGTGCCGCGCCGCGGGAATGATGAGCAGGTCGCCCGTCGACCCCTTCCACGAGTCCTCACCGCAGATCAGCGCGAGCTTGCCGCTGAGCACCAGGAGCGTCGCCTCCCCGGGGCTGTCGTGTTCGGCCAGCGACTTCCCGGCGCCCAGCGCGATGACGGTCTGGCGCAGGTGGCGTTGGTGACCGCCGAACACGGTCTGCGAGCTGCGTCCGCTCGACGACGTGGCCGCCAGCTTGAGCTGCTGGCGGGCGAGTGCGGTCAGCGAGGTCTTGTCCATCAAAGGTCACTCCCGGTGACTGCAGGGACGGTGGTTCCCGCAGTATGACCCACCGCGCGGCGAAAGGTCCGGCTATCGGCCTAACGGTTCGGCCACCGTCTCCGGTGCGTCAGCCCCGCACGTAGGTGAGGAACCGGTAGCGCAGCCCGGACTTCTCGGAGATGTGCCAGTCGCCCTCGTCGCCGACTACCCACTCGTCGCCGATCGTGGGGGCGAAGGCGTCGCCCTCGATGTCCGCGTCGATCTCGGTGACCGACAGCAGGTCCGCGAACGGCATTGCTGCCGTGTAGATCTGGCTACCGCCCATCACCCAGGCCGTGTCGCCGGCGAGCGCGAGCGCCTGCTCGATGCCGTGCGCGGTCTCGATGCCGTCCGCGCTCCACCCGTCCTGCCGGGTGACGACGATGTTCCGGCGGCCGGGCAGCGGGCGGAACTTGGGCGGCAGCGAGTCCCACGTGAGCCGACCCATCACCACGGGATGGCCCATCGTGGTGTCCTTGAAGTGGGCCATGTCCTCGGGGACGCGCCACGGGATGGTGTTGTCGCGGCCGATCACCCCGGCCGTCGTCTGGCCCCAGATCAGGCCGATCATCAGACGGCCACCGGAGCCTTGATCGCCGGGTGGTGCCGGTAGTCGACGATCTCGACGTCCTCGAAGGTGTAGTCGAAGATCGAGTCGCGCTTGTTCAGCTTCAGCGTCGGGTAGGGGAGCGGCTCACGGGACAGCTGCTCGGTGACCTGCTCGACATGGTTGTCGTAGATGTGGCAGTCGCCGCCGGTCCAGATGAAGTCGCCCACCTCGAGCCCGGCCTGCTGCGCCACCATGTGGGTGAGCAGCGCGTAGCTGGCGATGTTGAACGGCACACCCAGGAACAGGTCGGCGCTGCGCTGGTACAGCTGGCAGCTGAGCTTGCCGTCGGCGACGTAGAACTGGAAGAAGGCGTGGCACGGCTGCAGCGCCATGTCGTCGAGGTCGGCCACGTTCCAGGCCGAGACGATGATCCGGCGCGAATCCGGGTTGGCCTTCAGCGTCTCGACGACCTTGGTGATCTGGTCGATGTGCTCGCCCGACGGCGTCGGCCACGACCGCCACTGCACGCCGTACACCGGGCCCAGCTCGCCGTCGGCGTCCGCCCACTCGTCCCAGATGGTGACGCCGTGCTCGTGCAGCCACTTGACGTTGGACTCGCCGCGCAGGAACCACAGCAGCTCGTAGACGATGGACTTGAGGTGCACCTTCTTGGTGGTGATCAGCGGGAAACCCTCGGCGAGGTCCCAGCGCATCTGGTGCCCGAAGACACTGCGCGTGCCGGTTCCGGTGCGGTCCGCCTTGGCGGTTCCGGTGTCCATGACCAGGCGGAGCAGATCTTCATACGGGGAGTGCACGGACCCGAGTCTATGTGGGTCGATCGGCTGCCGGGACAATTGCCCCATGCGTGAGCTTCTCGTGATCGGCATCGGTGCCGGCGATCCCGACCAGGTGACGATCCAGGCCGTCAAGGCGATGAACCGGGCCGACGTGTTCTTCGTCATCGGCAAGGGTGACGAGAAGCAGGAGTTGGTGGATCTGCGGACCACGATCCTGTCCGAGCACATGGACCGCGACTACCGGATCGTCGACATCCTCGACCCGCCGCGGGACCGGACGAACGTGCCTTCTGTTCGCTCCGCAGGCTCTGCTCAGGCCGACTACGGCACCGTCGTCGACGACTGGCACGACCGTCGCGCGGAGGTGTTCGAGCAGAAGTTCGCGGCCGAGGGCGGCGTCGGCGCGATCCTGGTGTGGGGCGACCCGTCGCTGTACGACAGCACGCTGCGGATCGTCGAACGCGTCCTCGCCCGCGGCAATGTCGCGTTCGACTACACGGTGATCCCCGGGGTCACCAGCATCCAGTCGCTCGCGGCGCAGCACCGGATCGTGCTCAACCGGATCGGTGAGCCGGTCCACGTCACCACCGGGCGCCGACTGCGCGACGGCCTGCCCGACGGCGTCGGCACCGCCGTCGTGATGCTCGACGCCGAGTGCAGCTTCACCCACGTCCCGGACAAGGACGCGGAGATCTGGTGGGGCGCCTACCTCGGCCTGCCCGACGAGGTGCTCATCTCCGGCAGGCTCCGCGACGTCGAGGACGAGATCGTCCGCGTGCGCGCCGAACTGCGCGAGCGCAAGGGCTGGATCATGGACATCTACCTGATCCGTCGCTGAACACCCGACGGCTGTCGGCGCCCGGGCCTACGCTGACCCCATGCCCGAACTGCCCGAGGTGGAGGCCCTGGCACAGTTCCTGCGCGACCATGCCGTCGGCGCGGTGGTCGGACGCGTGGACGTCGCCGCGCTGAGCGTGCTCAAGACGTTCGATCCGCCGATCAGCGCGCTGCAGGGCCGCAACGTGACCGGGGCCGGCCGGTTCGGCAAGCATCTCGCGCTGGACTGCGACGGGCTGTGGCTGATCGCGCACCTGTCCCGCGGCGGGTGGCTGCGCTGGATCGACAATCCCAGCCCCGCGCCGCCCAAGCCGGGGAAAGGCCCGCTGGCGCTGCGCGTGCACTTCTTCACCCCGGACGGGGAGACACCCGCGTTCGATCTCACCGAGGCCGGCACCAAAAAGCGGCTCGCGGTGTGGGTGGTCGCCGACCCGCGGGAGGTGCCGGGCATCGCGCGACTCGGGCCGGACGCGCTCGCGGTGACCCGTCCGCAGTTCGGCGAGATCCTCGCCGGGACCACCGCCCGGATCAAGACGGCGCTGGTGGATCAGTCGCTGCTGGCCGGGATCGGCAACGCCTACTCCGACGAGATCCTGCACGCGGCCCGGCTGTCGCCGTTCGCGACGACGTCCAAACTGACGCCCGACGAGGCGGACCGGCTGTACGACGCGATGCGCGCCGAGCTGTCCGACGCCGTCGAACGTTCGGTGGGACAGGAGGCCGCCCGGCTCAAGGGCGAGAAGCGCGCCGGGATGACCGTGCACGCACGGACCGGGATGCCGTGCCCGGTGTGCGGGGACACGGTGCGGGAGGTGGCGTACGCCGAGCGGTCGTTCCAGTACTGCCCGACGTGTCAAACCAGCGGCAAGATCCTCGCCGACCGGCGGATGTCACGACTGCTGAAGTAGCGGATCCCGGCGGCCGAACCACCACCCGCGCAGCGCGACGAAGCGGAGACCGCCGACGACGGCGCTGACGGCGATCACCAGCGTGATCGACACGAGGTCGGTGGCGTCGGGGAAGAAGAAGTGCAGCCCCGCCAGGGCCAGCGAGCTGACGATCAGGCCCAGCAGCGCGAGGGCGCCGCCCTCCCACTGCGCGGAGAACCAGCGGACCCGGTCGGCGGCGCGGAACGTGCGGCGGCGGTGCAGCTCGTTGGCCAGCATCGTGCTGGTCGCGACGCCCACCGCGTTCGCCAGGAAGGTCCCGTAGGCGTCGAGGACGACGAACGACAGCGCGTACACGACATTGCTCGATCCGCCGACGAGGGCGAACCGAGTCAGCTGGGCGATCCAGCCGTCGCCGCCCAGACGCAGGTCGAGCATCGCCATCGAGGTCTCCCACAGCCTGAAATTTGGTTGCAGTTCGCAACGGTAACCCATTCGAGATCTAATGGCGGTGTCGGTATCCGAGCCACGCCTCGCGGCGGTGCCCCAGTGGGTCCGATTCCACTCGGCAGACCTCGTCGATGATCAAGGTGTCACGACGCTCGGACGAGTACCGCGGCCACGACTCCAGCGGGCGGCCCGAGCGGGCGAACTCGAGCCAGTGGCGCTGCATCGTATCGGTCACCGCGCGTAGTCCGCGGCGCCCGCCGAGAGCGGTCAGGGTGCGGACCCCGAAACCCTGCCGGCCGAACACCGGGAACAGTTCCGTCGCGTGCGTCGCGCCCAGCCCGGCCAGGCGCAGCAGTCGCGGCGCGAAGTCGTACCGGTACATGTACGTCTCGGTGTGCCGGGTGTGCGCGTGCGCGCACCGCAGCGACGGCTCCCAGAACACGACGTCCCCGCCGAGGTCGGCGGCCGCCCGCCGCCGCGGGTAGCCGGGATACGCCGCGATCACCCGCGCCGCGATCGCCGGGTCGGTGCCCTCGAACATCGTCTCGATGCGTGCGCGATTCGTCGGCAGGATGTCGAGCATCCGCGGGAAGATCCGGCCCTCCTCCGCATTGGTGCCGATGATCAGCGGCACGCGGTGCTCGGTGCCTTCCTCGAACGCGTCCAGCGGATGGGTGGGCAGGAGTTCGCCGTCGGCGACCGGCGCGAACGGGCGCACACCGGGAACCTCGTCGGCCCCCCGCTCGCTGAGGTTCACGGCGGTCCGCACGAGCGCGGCCGGCGCCGCCGTCGTCAGGTAGTGGGCGGCGTCCGACCGCGCCACACCCGCGAGGTCCAGGAACTCCCGCGCCCACAGCCGCGCCAGCTCGGTGCCGTTGGAGGTGGCGGGCGGCGGACTCTGTGCGATCGCGCGGCCGAACAGACCCCGTGCCGCCGGGGTGCACATCAGCGTGACGACGGCGTCCGCGCCGGCCGATTCACCGAACAGCGTCACGTTCGACGGATCCCCACCGAAACTCGTGATGTTCCGCTGCACCCACTCGAGCGCCATGATCTGGTCGCGCAGGCCGAGGTTGACGTCGAAAGGTCGCTCCGGCGTGGAGAACTCGCGGAAATCGATGTAGCCGAGCGCGCCGAGCCGGTAGTTGAGCGAGACGAACACGATGTCGCCGCGGCGGACGAGGGAGGCCCCGCTGTACATCGGTGATGCCGACGTCCCGGCCGTGTGCGCCCCGCCGTGGATGTAGACCATGACGGGGCGTGGGGTGGTACTCGGTGCGGCCGGCCGCAGGACGTTGAGGGTGAGACAGTCCTCGCTGCCGGGGCGGCGCTGCTGCGGTGCCGGCGGGCCGAACTCGAGGGCCTCGCGCACGCCCGTCCACGGTATGACCGGTTGCGGCGCGCGCAGCCGCAGCGGCCCGACGGGTGGTGCGGCGTAGGGGATCCCACGCCACGACATCAGGTCGGCGATCCGTCGGCCACGGACGGTTCCGTCCGCGAGGGTGACGTCCGCGTCGACGTCGGTCACTGCCGTTGTTCGGTTTCGGCGGTGCCCTCGCCGAGGTAGCCGAGGTAGCCGGACCAGGCGATTCGACGGTCCCGGTTGGGATCCCGCTCGACCCGGGTGGGCACGTCGAACATCAGGGTGCGCCGGTCCTCGGAGTCGTAGCGCGGCCACCACGGCTCCGGAACGCCGCCGCGGGCGAACGAGATCCAGTTCTCCTGCACCCGATCCGTGACCGCCCGCAGTCCGCGTCGGCCGCCGTAGGCGGTCAGCGCCCGCCCGGCCGCGGACTCGCCGTAGCCGAACACCGCGAACAACTCGAACGCGTGGGTGGCTCCGAGGTCGAGCCGATGCAGCAGCCGCGGCGCGTAGTCGAAGCGGTAGCTGTAGGTGGGGGCGTGGACCGAATGCGCGTCGGCGATGTCGACCGACGGCTTCCAGAACGTGAGGTCGCCACCCAGATCGATCGCTGCCGCCGCCTCCGGGTAGCCGCGATACGCGGCGACGACGCGATCCCGGGCGTCGGGATCGGTGAGCGCGAACATCGCGTCGATCCGGGCCGCGTTCGTGGGCAGACCGTCCATCACCTTGGGGAACAGAGTGCCCTCGCGGGCGTTGGTGCCGATGATCAACGGCACCGGGTGCGCGCTCCCGTCGGTGAACGCCTGCAGCGGTGCGACGGGCAGGAAGTCACCGTCCACGACGGGGCCGAACGGGTGCAGGCCCGGCGTCTCGGCCAGCACCTTCGCGCCCAGCCGGGTCCCGGCCTTGCCGAGTTCGGCCGGTGTTGCCGCGTCGAGGGCCCGCGCCGCATCGGCCGGATCGTCGCTGCCGAGCAGCGTCAGGAACTGCCGGGCCCATTCCCGCGCCCGGACAGCGTCGCCGACGAGGCTCGGGGCGGAACTCTCGGCGATCGCGCGGGCGAACAGGCCCCGCGCCGCCGGGGTGGCCATCAGCGTCGTGACCGACGTGCCGCCCGCCGACTCGCCGAACACCGTGACGTTGTCCGGATCGCCGCCGAACGCCGCGATGTTGCGCTGCACCCACTCCAGCGCGGCGACCTGGTCGCGCAGACCGAGGTTGGCGTCGAACGGCCGCTCGGGCGTGGAGAACTCGGTGAAGTCGAGGTAGCCGAGGGCACCGAGCCGGTAGTTCACCGACACGTACACGACGTCGCCGCGGCGGGCCAGACGATCGCCGCGGTAGATGCCCATCGCGGTGGTCCCGAGGACGAACGCGCCGCCGTGCACGAACACCATCACCGGCCGCGGCGATTTGCTGGGTGTCGCCGGCGCGACGACGTTGAGCGTGAGGCAGTCCTCGGAGATCGGCTGGTACTTCCCCGGTCGCAGCGTGACGCCCATGCGGGACTGCGGGGCGGCGTTGCCGAACTCGGTGGCGTCGCGGACCCCGGTCCACGGCGCCGCCGGTTGCGGCGCCCGCAGCCGCAGCGGCCCCACGGGCGGTGCCGCGAACGGAATCCCGCGCCAGGTCAGCAGGTCACCGAGCCGGCGGCCCCGGACGACGCCGTCGGAGGTGGTCACGTCCAGACTCGGGGTCATGTTCGCGACTATACGGCGGCAGAGCGCCGCGGCCGGGTGGGTCGCGAGCGGTGTCGCTAGGCGAGCGCGCAGCGCTCCGGCCCGCCGCGCGTCAGTGGGATCCCGGTCGTCGTGGCCACGTCGTACGCCGCCCCTCCGATGCGTCCGGCGGCAGTGATACGTCCGTCCGGGCCGAGGAGCCTCGCCGGACGCGTGGTCGAGCGCATCGCCGCCCACACGATGTCGGACTGCTCGGAGAGGAGCCGATGCCCCTCCGGGCCCGCCTCGGGTTCGGACCAGCGCACCGCGAGCCGCCCGGCCAGGAAGGTACTCCCGCGCCCGCCGGGCTGACTCCACTCGTCGTCCACGTGCCGGGAACGCAGAAGTTGCACGAGCGCCCGCGCGGTCAGCCCCGGCGTGACCTCGACGTCGGGGCCCGGCCGGACGTCGCCGGGCGGCTCGGCTCCGAAGGGAAGGAGCAGGAACGCCTGCAGGGGCCCACACTCGAGCGCCTCCCCGGGGTTCCGGTGCAGGTGAACCGGATGCAGGCCGACCGGGCCCGGTTGGCTGCAGAGCCAGGTTGCACGGGGAGCCGCCTCCGCGAGGGCGCGGCCGAAGCGCGCCTCGTCCTCGGGTGCCAGCCAGATCGCGGTGGACTTGGTGCGAGATCCTTTGTAGGCCACCGCGACAGCATGACATCGCGCGCAGGCGAGGTGTCGACGGTCTGGCGGCTGTCGGTGCTGGACCTTAGGCTCGGCACGCGACAGATCATCCGAGTAGCGACGAGGAGTCCGGCATGGGGACATGGGGTTCGGGACCGTTCGAGAACGACGGAGCGGGCGACCTGCTCGCGGGGCTGCGGGCGGGTGATTTCGCCATCGACGACTTCACCGGTCACGTCGACGACGAGTATCTCGAGGCGGACGACGCACAGGCGGCCATCGCGTTCGCGGAGGTCGTGGCGGTGGGCCACGGCATCCAGCCGGCGTCCCCGCATCTCGACGGCATCGACGCCGCCGCCTTCAGCGCGTCCCTGACGCCGGAGCAGCGGGCGTGGATCCTCACCATCCTCGAACGCGCGATCGCGGACAGCGACACCTCGGAACTGCACGAGCTGTGGGCCGAGAACGGTCCGGAGGATCTCGAGGAATGGCGCGCCCCGGTCGCGCGCAGGCTCGAAAGCCTCAGGGCGCTGAACTAGAAGCTCCGCGCGTCACCGGGCCTTCAGGAACTGCCCGGTCCGCCGTGTCCCCAGGGCCTCGGCGGACCGGCCGTTTCCGAAGACGTACTCGCCGCCCACGAACACCGCGGTGACGGCGTCGTCGTTGCGGTTGACCATCCGGGAGAGGTTGTCGAACTGCGGGATCGGGCACTCGGCGTACGCGTCCAGCGTGGCGTCGAGGTGCTCCGGATCGACCACCACCAGGTCGGCGCGGTCGCCCTCGCGCAGGTGTCCGGCGTCCAGGCCGTACCAGTCGGCGAGTTCGCCGGTGAGCCGGTGCACCGCGTGCTCGACCGTCATGAACGGCCGGCCGTCGCGTTCGGCATCGCGGACACGGCGCAGGAACCGCAACCCGAAGTTGTAGAACGCCATGTTCCGCAGGTGCGCGCCGGCGTCGGAGAAGCCCAACTGCACACCGGGATCGGCGGCGAAGACGTTGAGCACCTCGGGCCGGTGGTTGGAGATCGTGGTGCGCCAGCGCACCTTGGTGCCGTGCTCGACGACCAGGTCGAGGAACGCGTCGACCGGATGCAGCCCGCCGCGATCGACCCCGACCTGCCCGAACGTCTTCCCGATCACGGATTCGTCCGGGCACTCGACGATCTCGGCGTCGAAGAAGTCGCGGTGCCACACCCGCGGCCCGTACTTCTTGTCGTAGTCCTTGCGGAAGCGGCGACGGTAGTCCGCGTCGGCGAGCAGCGCGCGGCGCCCGTCGAGCTGATTCGACAGGTGCAGCGCCGCGGCGCCCGAGCCGAACTCCTCGAACACCGGCAGATCGATGCCGTCCGAGTACACCTCGAACGGCACCGGCAGGTGCTGCCACCGGAAGTCGCCACCGAGCCGGTTGATGACCCGCGCCATGGTCGGGAAGATGTGCGCCACAGCCGGAATGGCCTTGACGTCGGCAGCCGACAGCAGGCTCACCTTCAACCGCTTGCGGCCGATGCCGAGGCTGCTCAGTGCCATCGCGACCAGGCTCTGCGGGCGGGCCACGTCGGGTCCGCCCTGCAGCGCCCGACCGCGCCGACGCAGGATGGCGTTGAGCCGCCGTCGTTCCCGCGTCGTCGCGTACGTCGACGGGAGGGTGCGGGAGCGGCACACCTCGCCGTCGAGCTTGTCGAACATCAGTTGCTGCGACGACATCCCGACGAAGCCGGCGTCGAGCGCCTCGGTCAGCTGTGCCTCCATCGTGGCGAGTTCGGCCGCGGTCGGACGCACCTCCTTGCGGGTGGCGCGGTCCAGACCCATCAGCGCGGCCCGCATGTCGGAGTGCCCGATGAACGCCGCGACGTTCGGCCCCAACGGCAGCGATTCGAGCGCGCCGACGTACTCGCGCGCCGAACCCCACGTCTTGTGCGCGGCGAGCCCCTCGACCACGTGGCGGCGCGGGATCGCCTCCACCCGGCCGAACAGGTCACCGGCGTCGGACGGTTCGACGTGCACCGTCGACAGCGAGCACGAGCCGACGAACACCGTCGTGATCCCGTGGCGGACCGATTCGTCGAGTGCGGGCCGCACCAGGATCTCGACGTCGTAGTGGGTGTGGATGTCGAGCATCCCCGGCATCACCCACTTGCCGGCCGCGTCGATCACCCGCGGACAGCCGGTTTCGTCGAGCGGTTCGCGCGACACGGTGGCGACCCGGCCGTTCCGGATGCCGAGATTCCGTGTCGCCGAACCCGCTCCGGTCCCGTCGAACCACCGGCCGTTCTTGACGATCGCGTCGTAGTTCATCGGGACCCCTTCGCTCAGATGACGATCTGCTTGCGCATGGTCTTGCCGGTCGCGTTACGCGGCAACGGTTCCCCGGAGATCCGCCAGCGCGCCGGCACCTTGAAGTACGAGAGCCGGTCGGCGGCGAACTCGCGGAGCTCGTCCTCGGTGGCCGTGGCGCCGGGCTTCAGCACGACCACCGCGGCGACCTCCTGTCCGAGGTCGGGGTGGTCGACGCCGATCACCGCGCACTCGGCGACGGCCGGATGCTCGTCGAGGCACTGCTCGATCTCCACGGGGTAGACGTTCTCGCCGCCACGCAGGATCAGGTCGGAACGCCGGCCGGTGAGCCGGACCATGCCGTTCTCGATCACGCCGAAGTCGCCGGTGTGCAGCCAGCGGTCCTTGCGGATCGCGTCGGAGGTGGCGGCGTCGTTCTCCCAGTAGCCGAGCATCACGTACGGGCTGCGCACGCAGATCTCGCCCTCGGTGCCCTCGGGGACCGGGTCGCCGAACGGGTCGCGCACCTCGACGGCGACGCCGACGATCGGGCGGCCCAGCGTGCCGGGGAAGGCCTGCAGGTCCATCGGGGTGGCGACCGAGATCGCGGTGCTGCACTCGGTGAGGCCGTAGCTGTCGACCAGCGCGTTGGACGCGAACGGCAGCTTCTCGCGCAGTCGCTGCTGGAAACCGGGGGACGACGGGGCCGACGCGAGCGCGAACGCGGTGAGCGACGACGTGTCGTAGCGCGAGACGTCCTCGTGCTCGAGCAGGCGGCCCGCCATCGTGGGGACGCAGCCCCAGTTGGTGACCTTCTCCCGCTCGATGAGGCGCAGCACCCGGTCCGCGTCGAACGAGCCCTGGTAGAGCACCACCGCGCTGCCGGTCGCCAGGCGCGGGACGACAAGGTTGTGCAGGCTCGCGATGTGGAACAGCGGCGAGGTCAGCAGGTACCGGAGGTCGCTCGGGCCGTCGCTCGGCGCCGACCCGGAGAACGCCGCGAGCAGGGCGTCGCTGTAGCGGTGGTAGTCGATGACGGCCAGCAGGTTGCGCTGCGAGTGCACCGCGCCCTTCGGCCGGCCGCTGGTGCCGGACGTGTAGAGGATCACCGCCGGGTCGTCCTCGGCGACGTCGGTGTTCGGCAGCTCGGCACCCGCGAACTCCGCGATGAGGCGGGGGAGGTCGTCCTCCATCGTGAGGACCGGGACGTCGAGGTCGAGGCCGTCGAGCAGGGCGGCGCGCTTGGCGTCGACGATCAGGACCGACGGGCGGGTGTGCTCCACGCCGTACTCGATCTCGCGCGGCACCCACCACGCGTTGAAGCCGACCGCGATCGCGCCCAGTGCCTGCGCGGCCCAGAACGATTCGACCCACTCGGGGGTGTTGGCGGCGAGGAGTCCGACCCGATCGCCCTGGCCGACGCCGTACCGGTCCCGCAGCGCGGTCGCGAGGGCGGCGACGTCGCGCAGGTGGTCGGCGTAGCTGATGCGGCGGTCCTCGGTCACCAGGTAGTCGCGGTCGCCGTACGCGGCGGACGCGGCGAGGACGTCGCCCAGGGCCTTGTCGCGGTTCTTCATGACCGGCATGGTCGTGCCGAGGACTTCCTCCGGGGCGAACTCGAAACGGCCGCCGGGGCCGGTCAGCCCGGCCATGACCGATGCGATGTAGGCCTGGGGGTCGACAGACTGGGTCACGGATGGATCCTTTCGACGGGCAACTCTCGAGTGACGTGCGTCATAGTCGAGGGTGCCCGATTTCCTGTCAAGGGAGGTCTCGGTGAGTGGGGTCGGAATCCTCGACCAGCGCGGCCAGCCGATCCAGCGCCTCGTTCCAGCCCAGTTCGTTGTCCGCGGGATCGACGCCCGGTGGATCTCGGCGGTCATCCCGGCCGGGACGCGCCACGTCGCGATCGCGTCCGGGTCGATCAGCGCGCGGAACACCCGTTCCCGCGGGGCACGCAGGACCCGGACCACTCTGGTCGACGACACCCCGCGAGTGTGGCACGCGGGTAATCGGCCGCGGGTCGGATCAGGGTGCGAGCGCGGCGTTGTGGGCGGTGAGCAGTGCCCCGAGGAGATAGTGCCCGTCCGCCGAATCGAGCGGGACGACGCCGCCCACCGCGGCGACTGCGGGGTGCGCGGTGGTCGCCGGTGCGGCGGCGAACATCCACGCGAGATTGTTCTCGTCGTGCCGCGGCCGGTACTGCAGTCCGTCGATACCGGGGTTGGCGGCCAGGACGGCGGCGGCCCAGCGCCGGGTGGCGAGGTAGCCGGACGGATCGCACTTGGTGAGCCACACGTCGGCGTTGAGGCGCGCGGACCCGGTGCCGGTCAGGTCGGCCACCCGCACCGGGCGGGTGGTGCGCAGTTCACTCAGGACCCGGCCGCGGACCTGGATGCGCGGAATCAGCCTGGGGGACTGGTCGACCGGAAGGTTGCGGCACAGCGTCTCGGCCACGGCGGCCGCGGGGCTGTCGCCCACGTAGAGGTACGCGTACGAGCCATCTAGGCTGTCGAACCGGCCGCCGACCCGCACGCGTGGACGTGGGGTCGGGTTGAGATCGGCAGCGCCACGTGTGGCGCTGTGGATGCGCCACACCGACGTGTCGGCGGGGACGGTTGCGATGAGAGCGGACGGCAGAACGGCGGGCGGGTCCGGGTAGTCCACCGGGTCAGTCCGCGACGAGGTCGTCGGCCATGTCCCGTAGATCCTGGTCGTGGCCGCCGGCGGCGGCGAGTTCTGCCGGGGAGCGGGGATCGTCCGCGAAGGCGGTCGGATTGAGCCACCACGACGCCGCGCCCCACGGATCGTCCTTGGTGCCGATCGTCTGGTTGATCTCGGCGACGATCGGCCGCACCTCGCGCCGCTCGAGGTCGAACTGGAAGGCCGGGAAGAGCTTGTGCCCGGCGGCGGGCAGCGCGACGACGGTGCCCGCCGCCGCGAGGCGACTGGCGGTGTTCCGGCTGGTCGCCGCCTTGCCGAGAGCTCGGCTGACGGCCGTGGAGTCGAGCATCTCGTGCTCGTCGACCAACGAGCGCAGCGCCGACGACACGATGCGGGTCCGGGCGACCGCGGCGGCGGCCGGGTTGGCGACGGCGCGTTCGTGCTGCAGGGCCAGCGCCGGTCCCATCGCCAGCAGCGCGGTGACGTCGTCGCGTACCGGGCGCAGGTTGGGGCGCCGGGAGAACTCCTCGGACAGCAGCTCCACCAGGTCCTGATCGGACAGGGCGTGGATCGAGTCGCGGGCACGGTCACGGTTGGCGAGCATGGTCACACCTCCAGATGTGCCACCAGCGTACCGCGTACCGGCTGTCTCAGGAAGGTGCGCGCCGCGCCTCGAGTAGCCGCAGCCACACCTCGCTCACCGTCGGATACGACGGGACCGCGTGCCACAGGCTCTCGAGCGGCACCCGGCCGACGACCGCGACGGTCGCGGCGTGCACCAGTTCGGCCACACCCGAGCCGACGAACGTCGCGCCCACGACCGTGTCGGTCGCGCGGTCGATCACCAGCGACGCCCGCCCGGAGTAGTCGTCGCGGGACAGTGCGGCACCCGCGACATCGATGTCGACCGCGACCGACTCGACATCCAATCCGTCTGCGCGGGCCTGGCTTTCGGTGCGTCCGACGGCCGCGACCTCCGGCGTCGTGAACACCACCTGCGGCACCTGGCCGTGGTCGGCCGACGCGACGAACCGGGGACCGTCCAACGGCCGGCCCTCCGCGCGGGCCGCGATCACGTCGCCACAGACCCGGGCCTGGTACTTGCCCATGTGGGTGAGCAGGGCCCGGCCGTTGACGTCGCCCACCGCGTACAGCCAATCGCCGTCCACCCCGGTCGCAGTGAGGTGGTCGTCGACGGTGACGTAGCCGTGATCGGGGAGCCCGACCCGGTCGAGGCCCAGGCCCGCGGTGGCGGGCGTGCGACCGGCCGCGACGAGGATCTCGTCGACCGTCAGCTCGGGGTCGGAGCCGTCGCCGCTCACGTTCAGGGTGACCGGTCCGCCGTGGACCCGGCCGATGCCGGTGTCGGCGACGTCGGGTCGGGACACCGACTGCACCGACGTGCCGAAGCGGATGTTCACGCCGTGCTTGCGCATCTTCTCGGCGACCAGTTCGCCCGCGAACGGTTCGGTCCGGTCGAGCAGCGCCGGCCCGCGGACCAGGAGCGTCACCTCGTCGGCGCCGAGCTCGTGCAGCCACGTCGCGGCCTCGCACGCCACCACTCCACCGCCGACGACCGCGAGACGCTTCGGCACCTCCCGGACGTTGGTGGCATCCCGCGACGTCCACGGCAGCGCGGCCCGCAGGCCCGGCAGGTCGGGCACGCTCGCCGTGGTGCCGGTCGCGAGGACCACCGCGTGCCGGGCCCGCAGCACGCGCTCGCCCACCGTCACCTCGCGGACCCCGGTGATCGCCGCACTGCCGCGGATCACGTCGATGCCGACCGAATCCGCCCACAGCACCTGCGAGGAGTCGTCGAGGTTGTGGGTGAACCCGTCCCGGCGGGCCAGGACGGCCTCGGTGTCGAGGCCGTACGCGTTGACCTTCTCCTCCACGCCCGGCATGTGTCGGGCGGTGCTCAGCACCTCGACGGGTCTGAGCAGCGCCTTCGACGGCATGCACGCCCAATACGAACACTCGCCGCCCACCAACTGGTGTTCGACGAGTGCCGCGGTGCGGTTGCTTCCGGCGATGGCGTAGGCCGCCGCGTTCTCCCCGGCCGGCCCGCCTCCGATCACTATGACGTCGAATTCTTCGGGAGCCATGGATCCACGGTAGGCCGGGGAGAACGGTTTCGCGCTGGTTCCGGACGGCGTCAGCGGGGAGAGCGACGCTCGAACAGACGCTTCGCCCAGACGTACCCGAACAGGCCGATCCCGACGATCCACGCCGCCGCGAGCGCGCCGTTCGCGCCGATCGGCGCGCCGAGGAGCAGGCCGCGCAGCGTCTCGATGATCGGACTGAACGGCTGGTACTCGGCGAACCAGCGCACCGCGGTGGGCATCGAGTCGGTGGGGACGAAGCCGCTGCCCAGGAACGGCAGCAGGATGAGGAACATCGGCAGATTGCTCGCCGTCTCGACGCTCTGCGAGACCAGCCCGAGCGCGACGGACAGCCACGTGATCGCGAGCGTGAAGGCCGCGAGCAGCCCGATCGCGGCCGCCCACTCCACCGGGTCGGCGGTGGGCCGGAAACCGATGAGAACGGCGACGCCGGTCACCACGGCCAGGCTGAGCATCGTCTGGATCAGGCTGCCGACGACGTGCCCGGTCAGGACCGACGCGCGCGAGATCGCCATCGTCCGGAACCGGGCGATGATGCCCTCCGTCATGTCGGTCGCGACCGAAATCGCCGTTCCCTGAGCGGAACTGGCCACGGTCATCAGCAGGATGCCGGGCGTGACGTAGTCGATGTAGGCGCCGCGTCCACCGGCCGGGTCGCCGAGTCCGGCGCCGAGCGTGCCGCCGAAGACGTAGACGAACAACAGCAGGAGCACGACGGGCATCCCGATCAGCATGACCGTCATCGACGGGTACCGGATCATGTGCCGCAGGTTGCGCCGCAGCATCGTCGTCGAATCCTGGACGGCATAGGAGAGCGTGGTCATCGTGAAGCCTCCTGCGGGGAGTCGGATCGGGCGGTGAGAGCGAAGAACACGTCGTCGAGGTCGGGGGTGTGGATCGAGAGGTCGGCGACCTCGATCGAATCGGCGTCGAGACGGTCGAGGATCGACCGCAGCGACGGGATGCTCCCGTCGCCGGGGACCTGCAGGGTGAGCGTCTCGTCGTTGCGGGTGGAATCGGTGAGCGAGAGTGCAGCCGAGGACAGTTCGTCGATGTCCGCGAATCGCAGGCGGACGTGGCCGCCGGGCACGAGTTGCTTGAGATCGGCCGGGGTGCCGTCGGCGACCAGTCGGCCCTGATCGAGCAGCGCGATCCGGTCCGCCAGTTGATCGGCCTCGTCGAGGTACTGCGTGGTGAGGAAGATGGTGACGCCGTCGGCCACCAGTTCTCGCACGATGTCCCACATGGTGCGGCGACTGCGCGGGTCGAGTCCCGTCGTCGGCTCGTCCAGGAAGATGATGCGCGGACGCCCGACGAGCGTCATCGCGAGATCGAGTCGGCGCCGCATGCCGCCCGAGTAGCTCGCCGCCGGCTTGGACGCGGCCTCGGTGAGGTCGAACCGCTCGAGCAGTTCCGCGGTGCGCCGGCGCTCGTCGCGCCGATCGAGGCGATGGAGATCCGCCATGAGCGTGAGGTTCTCGGCGCCGGTCAGCAGGCCGTCCACCGCCGAGAACTGGCCGGTGACACCGATCGCCGACCGGATCGCGTCGGGATTGCGCCCCAGGTCGTGGCCCGCCACCCGAACCTCGCCGGCGTCCGGCCGGACGAGTGTGGACAGGATACTTACCACCGTGGTCTTGCCGGCGCCGTTGGGGCCGAGTAGGGAGAAGATGGTGCCCTCGGTGATGTCGAGGTCGATGCCGTCGAGAACCACCTTGTCCCCGAACGACTTCCGGAGGGATCGAACTCGAACTGCTGATGCTGTGGAAACCGTGGCCGTCATAGTTCCGCCTTTCGAGTGGTGGTCCGCCCCGGTCAGGAGCGGCGAACGATGATGTCGCCGAAGCTCGTCCGCGCCCGCAGTTCGACCCGCTCCTCGGTCGCAGCGGGGCCGGAGGCCTCGGTGAGAAGGTTGTGGACCTGGCCGAACGAGGTGTGGGCGTCGACGCGCGCGGCGGTGCCCGCGCGGATACCGGCCTCGACCTCGCCGTTCCCGGTGCGCAGCGCCACGACGCCCCGCGTCACCTCGCCGATCCGGATCTCGCCGTTGGCGGTCGCGGCGTCGACGTCACCCCCGGCGCTGCCGACGACGACGTCGCCGTTGGCGGTCTTGACCCGAAGATTCCCGGCGACGGAGCCGATCCGGTTGTGTCCGTTGGAGTTCTCGACGAGGGCGTTGCCGTCGATGCGGCGGACCTCGATCCGGCCCGAAGCGGTCGACAGATCGGCGTCACCGCCGACGCTCTCGACCGTGATCGCGCCGGCGCCGGTGTTCACGGTCAGATCGCCGGTGCCGTCGAGCCGGATGTCGCCCGTCGCGGTCTTCAGTCGGCAGGTGCCGAGTCGGCCGGTGGAACGGAATGCGCCCACGGACGTGTCGGACTCGACCGCGGAGCCGGTCGGCAGTTCGACGGCGATGTCGATCGACCCGACCTTGCCCCACACGCCGAGCACGCGGGGCCGGGGCGCCTTGACGACCAGTCGTCCCGACGCGTACTCGACGCGGGTCTGCTCGGCCGCGCGTACGTCCAGTTCGCGGTGCGGGTCGCTCGGGCGGATCTCCACGACCGTGTCGTCGCGGTCGGAGGCGGTGACGGTGGCTTCGCCGACCACGAACGAGAGCGTGGCCGAAATCGGTTCGGTGGTACTGAAAGTGGGCATCGTGATCCTCGGTGTGTGATGTTCGGGATGCGGGCGGCGAGAGGTCAGCGGACCCAGCCGGTGAAGCGGTCGCCGCCCGTCGGGGCGCGACGCTCGGGCCGGCGCGGTCCGCCGACCTCCTCGAGGGCTGCTGCGGCGGAGCGGACGAGCCAGGCGTTGACGGACATCCCGGCGACTCGGGCCGCATCCTCGACCCGGTCCTTGAGGTCCTGCGGCAGGCGGAGATTGATCCGGGTCATCGGGCCCTCGTCGACCTCGGCGCCCCGGGACGACGGTTCGGGGCTCGGTAGTTCGTCGCTGTCGCGCGCGGGTTCCGCGGGCGGGGGAGTGACGACGAAACTCGGCTCGCGACCACGCAGGCGCAGATCGACCGAGCCCGGCGCGAGATCGCGGGTGATCTCGCCGGCTGCCGCGGACAGGGCGTCGAGCAGAGCCAGGCGCACCGCCGAGTCGAGCGGCGCGGTCAGTCGCTCCGCAAGGTCGCGGGCTTCGGGGCCGCCGGCCTCGGCCGCGACCGCGAGGTCGTGTTGCAGGGCGCTGACGTACGGTTCCAGGTTCATGGCACCACTATGGCATCAGTTTGGTGCCATGTAAATGATCATCGAGAAAAATGTGGTGCCAGTTTGGTGCCGCGTGGCACCACTCCTCACCACGGGCGCGCCGCGAGCCCCCACTTCTCGAGCTGCGCGACGGCCAGGTCGCGGAGACGTTCGGAGTTTCCGAAATGCTGTGGATCCACCCCGACCAGCGACAACGTGTACGTGTCGCCGTGCGAGGAGAGGTAGCCCGACACTCGCGTGGTCGTCGACGCCGGACGATCCGCGGACAGTCCCGGGTGCATCGCGCGGGTCGCGACGCCGGTGGTCCGATAGGGGCCGAGTGATGCCAGCGAGTCGGGGATCCGGCCGATGTTCGAGCACAGCGCGTCGCGCTCCCCGGCCCCGGCGGTCAGGCGGTTCGCGATGCGGTCGGGCAGGATCTGCGCGATCTCCTCGGGGAAGCCCGACGGGGCACCCATCGGTGGCCGGGCGAACGCTTCCCGGCTCAGCCGGCGGATGTCGGCCAGCGAATCGTTCGGTGTCACAACCACTTCGGTGATCACCATCGCGTTGTCGACGGTGTCGGACGCGCGGGTGTCGACCGGCACGCTGATGTGCAGCGGCATCGGAACACCGGCCGCGTCCGCGATCGCAGTGACCAGCGCGATGAACAGGCCGTTCGCGGTGCCGCCCTCCGCTGCGGCCGCCGCCTCCCACGCCGCGGCGTCGACGTCGACGATCGCGGTGACCGTCCCGGTCGTGACGTGCGTGCTGTCCGGCCGGCGATCGGCCGCCGCGGCCGCGCGGAATTCGCGCAGCTCCCGGCGCCGGTTCGCGCTGAACGCCAGGCCCAGCGAGGCCGTCGCGCCGTCGATCAGCACGGCACCGACGGTCCGCGCGGCATCGGCGACGTCCGAGGTCCGAGCCGGGGAGGGGGCCGGGGACCTGCCGGTGATCGCGGCGCCCGCGGCCGCCATGAGCCCGCGCGCGTCCGCGACGACGTGCGAACACACCAGCGAGATCGCGGTGCCGCCGTCGGGCGTGGGCGCCGCGGACAGGGCCCACGCGGGCCCGTGCTCCGGATCGACGTCCACGTCGGCGCGCGCGTCGGCCCACGCCACGACGTCGTCGACCGGGTGCGTCTCGTAGCGCAGCGGGAGGGTGGCGGTGGACGCCTCCCACCGCATTCGGGCGCCCGGCACCTGGGGCCGGACCACACGGCGGCCGAGCGCACCCCGCGAGAGGGCGTCGTGCACCGCCTCGAGCACCCGGATGTCCACCGCGTCGGCGGTGCGCCACAGGCCCTGCATCACGATCGGCATCCCGTAGCCGTGGTGCCTGCGCAGGAAGATCTCGTCCACCATCGTCAGCCGGTCCATGAGGGCGGACGTTACCGTCAGGCGTTGTCGAAGCTGCCGTGCCGTCCCTCGCCGGCCGTGAATCGCGCCGCACCGGACATGGCGTCGACGGTCACGGCCACCATCCCGTGCCGGAACTCGCCTGCCAGCGCGTCCTGCTCGGACAGGCCTTCCTGCTCGAGCACCGACATGCGGTCCTCCCGCAGGCACGTCTGCGGGAACGCCGCCAGTTCGGCCGCCAGTTCCTCGGCGGCGGCGCGGGCCCGACCGGGTGGCACCACGCGGTTCACCAGGCCGATCGCGAGGGCCTCCTCGGCGCCGACCGCCCGCCCGGTGAGCACGAGGTCCATCGCCCGCCCGGCGCCGACGATGCGCGGCAGACGCACGGTGCCCCCGTCGATGAGCGGTACTCCCCAGCGCCGACAGAACACTCCGAAGACGCTGTCCGCCTCCGCGATTCGCAGGTCCGCCCACAACGCCAGCTCGAGGCCGCCGGCCACCGCATGGCCGGACACGGCGGCGATCACCGGCTTGGACAGGCACATCCGCGTGGGTCCCATCGGGCCGTCACCGTCCGGGGTGACGTGGTTGGACCGCTCGGTCCCGAGCGCCTTGAGATCGGCACCGGCGCAGAACGTGCCGCCCTCGCCCCACAGCACCGCGACCGCGGCGTCCGGATCGTCGTCGAACTCCCGGAAGGCAGCGGCGAGGGCCGCGGCGGTGGGACCGTCCACGGCGTTGCGGACCTCGGGTCGAGACAGCACGATCGTCGTGACGGGCCCGGTCTTCTCGCTGCGTACCGGCATGATTCGACGCTACCCGCGGCCGTCCGCGCGGCTGGGCCGAATCAGCGAGTTCGACGTCGAATCGGCATCGCGGCCGATCCGGTCCGTTGCCTGCGAGCGCATAATTGGAGGAAATGAACCCGTTTGTCCGCGCCGGTGCCCAACCGGTTCGCACGGAGGCACGGAGCACGTCATGTTGGTCGACACGCGATGGAGCGCCTGGGGCGAGGAGATCGAAGTCCAGGTGACGGAGGGAGCGGCCCTCGGGCCCGCGGTGGCGCTGGTGGGCTCCCTGGTCGCCGAGGCGGAAGCCGCCTGCAGCCTGCAGCGGGGTGACGCCGAGATCCACGCCGTCAACCTGGCCCAGGGGCTGCCCGTCCGGGTCAGTGTCCGTCTGGCGAGACTGCTGCGGTCGGCGCTGTGGGTGGCGCGGATGACGGACGGGGCGGTCAGTCCGCTCGCGGTCGAGGACTCACTGGCCGGCGTGCCGTCGATCCATCCGACGCCGACGTTCGCGGACGTCCAGATCGACGACGACACCGTCCTCGCGCCGTGGGGTGCGTCGTTCGACATCGCGGGCATCGCGAAGGCCGACACGGTCGATCGGGCGGCGGCGCTCGTGGCCCACGAACTCGAGTGCGGGGTGTTGGTGCGGATCGGCTTCGACGTCGCCACCGAGGGACACTGCCCGGCCGGTGGCTGGCAGGTACCGGTGCCGGGCAACGGTGCGATCGAACTGCCGACGGAGACTGCCCTCGCCACCGCCGGCACGGACGCCACGTTCGCCGGCCACGACCCTGTCGGCGGGGAGTGGGAGCAGGTGTCGGTGCTGGCGGAGGATGCGCTGTGGGCTCACGGCGCGGCCGGAGCGGCGCTCCGGCGCGGCGTCGGTGCCGTCACGTGGCTCGAACAGCAGGAACTGGCTGCCCGGCTCGTCGACCGCGACGGACGCGTCTACACGACGTACGGATGGAGCCATCCGCACGCCGCGTGATCTCAGACTGCTCGCCCGCGCTGGCTCCGGTACCAGCGCACCAGCGTGTCGGTCGACGAATCATCCTGCTGCGGAGGTGCTTCCGGGGACGTCAGCACGGGGCCCAGCTCGAGTGCCTGGGTCTTGCCGAGTTCGACGCCCCACTGGTCGAACGAGTCGATGCCCCAGATGACGCCCGCGACGAACACCTGGTGCTCGTACAGCGCGATGAGCTGACCGATCACCGACGGCGTCAGCCGCGGCGCCAGGATCGTGGTGGTCGGACGGTTGCCCGGCATCACCTTGTGCGGCACCAATTCCGGGGGCGTGCCCTCGGCGGCGATCTCCTCGGCGGTCTTGCCGAACGCGAGCACCTTGGTCTGCGCGAACAGGTTGCTCATGAGCAGGTCGTGCATGCTGCCGGTGCCGTCGGACGTGGGCAGGTCGTCGGTGGGCTCGGCGAACCCGATGAAGTCGGCCGGCACCAGACGGGTGCCCTGGTGCAGCAACTGGTAGAAGGCGTGCTGGCCGTTGGTGCCAGGCTCGCCCCAGAAGATCTCGCCCGTCTTGGTGGTGACGGGGGAGCCGTCGGCGCGCACCGACTTGCCGTTCGACTCCATCGTGAGCTGCTGCAGGTATGCCGCGAATCGCGCCAGATCGTTCGAATACGGAAGAACGGCACGGGATTCGGCGTCGAAGAAGCTCGAGTACCAGACCCCGATCAGGCCCAGGAGTGCGGGCGCGTTCTGCTCGAGCGGCGCCGTCCGGAAGTGCTCGTCGACGGTGTGGAAACCGTCGAGGAACTCCGCGAACCGCTCCTTGCCGATCACCGCCATCACCGACAGCCCGATCGCCGAGTCCACCGAGTAGCGTCCGCCGACCCAGTCCCAGAAACCGAACATGTTGGCGGTGTCGATGCCGAACTCCGCGACCCGCTGCGCATGGGTGGAGACCGCGACGAAGTGCTTGGGTACCGCGTCCTCACCGAGTTCGTCGACCAGCCAACGGCGTGCCGCCGACGCGTTGGTCAGCGTCTCGAGCGTCGAGAACGTCTTGGAAGCGACGACGAACAGCGTCGTGGCCGGGTCCAGGTCGGCCAGCGTGCCCACCAGGTCGGCGGGATCGACATTGGAGACGAAGCGCGCCGAGATGCCGGCGTCGGCGTAGTGGCGCAGCGCGCCGCACACCATGACCGGGCCCAGGTCCGAACCGCCGATACCGATGTTGACGACAGTGCGGATCTTCTCGCCCGTCGCGCCGCGCCACTGCCCGGATCGCAGCCGGTCGGTGAACTCGCCCATCCGGCGCAGCACGTCGTGCACGTCGGCGACCACGTCCTGCCCGTCGACGGTGAGCTGCGCGTCCGCGGGCAGACGCAGCGCGGTGTGCAGCACCGCGCGGTCCTCGGACGTGTTGATGTGGGCGCCTGCGAACATGTCGTCGCGGCGCTGCTCGACCTGCGCGGCGCGCGCCAGATCCACCAGCAGGCCAAGGGTTTCGCGGGTGACGCGATGTTTGCTGTAGTCCACGTACAGGTCGCCCGCCGACACCGTCAGATCGGTACCTCGGGCGGGATCCTGTGCGAACAGGTCTCGCAGATGGGCAGATTCGATCACTCGATGATGCGCATCCAGGTTCTTCCAGGCTGCGGTACCGGTGATGTCTGTGCTCATGGAGGAAGCTTATCGGCAGTCCTCCCGAACATCTTGCCGACTCTCGTTGAGCGACACGCGGCACGCTCATCCGGCGCATGATGGAGGTCATGAACCCAGCCGAACTGATTCGTGCCGTTCCTACCAAGCTGTGGATCGGGGGCACCCCGGTGGATGCCGAGAACGGCGCCACGTTCCCCGTATACGACCCCGCGACCGGTGACGTCCTCACCGAGGTCGCCGACGCCAGTCCCGGCGACGCCGTCAAGGCCCTCGACGCCGCGGCCGCCGCGCAGGCGGACTGGGCCGCGACCCCCGCACGTGAGCGCAGCGAGCTGCTGCGGTCGGTGTTCGACAAGATCACGACCAGGGCGGAGACGTTCGCTCAACTGATGACGCTCGAGATGGGCAAGGCGCTGCCGGAGAGCCGTGCCGAGGTGAAGTACGGCGCCGAGTTCTTCCGGTGGTTCGCCGAGGAGGCGGTCCGGATGGAGGGCCGCTACCAGGCCGCACCGGCGGGCAACGGCCGCATCCTCGTCTCGAAGCAGCCGGTGGGGCCGTGCCTGGCGATCACTCCGTGGAACTTCCCGCTCGCGATGGGTACCCGCAAGATCGGGCCCGCGCTGGCCGCCGGCTGCACCATGATCGTCAAGCCCGCGTCGGAGACGCCGCTGACGATGCTCGCGCTCGCCGAACTGTTCGTCGAGGCGGGGCTGCCGCAGGGTGTGCTGTCGGTGCTGCCGACGTCACATTCGAGTGCGGTCACCGAGCCGTTGCTCGAGGATCCGCGGCTGCGCAAGCTCACCTTCACCGGGTCCACCGGCGTCGGCCGGCTGCTGGTCGAGAAGTCCGCGAAGGGGCTGCTGCGCACGTCGATGGAGCTCGGCGGCAACGCGCCGTTCGTCGTGTTCGACGACGCCGACGTAGACAGCGCGGTCGACGGTGCGATGCTCGCGAAGCTCCGCAACGGCGGCGAGGCGTGCACGGCCGCGAACCGTTTCCACGTCGCGAACAGCGTCCGCGAGGAGTTCACCGCGAAACTGACCGAACGGATGGCAGCGTCGAAGATGGGCCCCGGTATCGACCCGGAGACGACGCTCGGCCCGCTGATCAATCGTGACCAGCTCGCCACCGTGTCCGAACTGGTCGACGACGCCGTGCAGGCCGGAGCGAAGGTGCTGCTCGGCGGCGAGGCCCCGGGCGGGCCGGGCTGGTTCTATCCCGCGACCGTCCTCGCCGACGTCCCCGCGTCGGCGCGGATCCTGCGTGAGGAGGTGTTCGGCCCGGTCGCCGCGATCACCGGCTTCGACACCGAGGAGGAAGCCGTCGCGGCCGCCAACGACACCGAGTTCGGTCTCGCCGCCTATATCTACACCCGCGACCTCGACCGGGCGCTGCGTGTCTCCGACGCCCTGGAGACCGGCATGGTCGGCGTCAACCGCGGCGTCATCTCCGACACCGCCGCGCCGTTCGGAGGCGTCAAGTCCTCCGGGTTCGGACGTGAGGGCGGCAGCGAGGGGATCGCCGAGTACCTCGAGACCAAGTACATCGCGCTGCAGTGAGCCACGAGAAGCAGTGAGCGACGAGAAACGCCCGGTCCGAACGGACCGGGCGTTTCTCGAGTTCGCGCTGTGGAGGTTGTGAGCTGGTAGCGGTCAGTGCCCCAGGCGGCCGCGTCCGAGACGCAGCAGCAGCATCGCGAGGGTGTGGCCCTCCTGGCCCAGTTCGCTGAACCGCTCCAGAACCTTCATCTCCCGGCTGTGCACCAGACGCGGACCACCGGAGGCCATGCGGGTGCGGCCGATGATCTGCGACACCTCACTGCGGCGCTTGACGGCGGCGAGGATCTCGGCGTCGAGGCGGTCGATCTCCTTGCGGAGTTCGGCGATCTCGGCTTCGCTCGCGGGCAGCGGCGAATCGGATGAAGAAGTCGTGGTGGGGCTGCTCATAGTCTGCTCCTCGTGTCGGAACTAGGTTCGTTCGGTTCCCTCGAGTCGTTACGAATCCGGGTCCTGCTCACAAGAACGCCCCGGGATCCATGTGGACCTCGGGGCTCGCGGGGGATCAGGCCGCGGGCACCATCGGTCGGTACCCGCTGGGAAATCGCCAGTGCAGACGGCACTCGCGCCATCGTGCACCGGATGCTCGCGTCGTTGCGGCCATGATCACCACTCCAGTTTGCCACGCGTACAAGGCCAACCCAAGCAAGGGTGACTGCCTTCACGACCAGCACGATCGGGTACCTGCCGGAGTGTCGGACTTCGCCGGTAGCGTGGACAGACGATGAACACAATTTCCGGTTCCACGCTCGGTACTCCCGGCAGTTCCCAGGGCGGATCGCGCGTCCCTGTCGACGCACTGCTCGAGGGGCTCAACCCGCACCAGCGCGAGGCGGTCGAGCACGCGGGATCGCCGCTGCTCATCGTCGCGGGAGCCGGGTCGGGCAAGACCGCGGTGCTGACGCGCCGGATCGCGTACCTGCTGGCCGAGCGCGGCGTCATGCCCGGCCAGATCCTCGCGATCACGTTCACCAACAAGGCCGCGGCGGAGATGCGTGAGCGCGTCGCCCAGCTCGTGGGTCCGCGCGCCAACAGCATGTGGGTGTCGACGTTCCACGCGAGCTGCGTGCGGATCCTGCGCGCGCAGGCGGGTCTGCTGCAGGGCCTGAACTCGAACTTCTCGATCTACGACGCCGACGACTCGCGCCGTCTGCTGACGATGATCTCCAAGGATCTCGAGATCGATACCAAGCGCTACTCGGCGCGGCTGCTCGCGACCAAGATCTCGAACCTCAAGAACGAGCTGATCGACCCGGAGGAGGCCGCGGCGGACGCCGACCGCGACTCCAACGACCTCGACAAGCTGGTGGCCCGGGTGTACGCGCACTACCAGCAGCGACTGCGGGCCGCGAACGCGCTCGACTTCGACGACCTGATCGGCGAGACGGTGGGCCTGCTGCAGGCCAACCCCCAGGTGGCCGAGTACTACCGGCGCCGGTTCCGGCACGTGCTGGTCGACGAGTACCAGGACACCAACCATGCCCAGTACGTCCTGGTCCGCGAGCTCGTGGGCGAGGAGTCGGACGACCCGTACGCCGTGCCGCCGGGTGAGCTGTGCGTCGTCGGTGACGCGGACCAGTCGATCTACGCGTTCCGCGGTGCGACGATCCGCAACATCGAGGAGTTCGAGCGCGACTACCCGGACGCCCGGACCATCCTGCTCGAGCAGAACTACCGGTCGACGCAGAACATCCTGTCCGCGGCGAACTCGGTGATCTCCCGGAACACCGGCCGCCGCGACAAGCGGTTGTGGACCGACTCCGGCGAGGGCGAGCTCATCACCGGGTACGTCGCCGACAACGAGCACGACGAGGCCCAGTTCGTGGCGTCGGAGATCGACCGTCTGGTCGACGCCGGCGACGCGAAGTTCGGCGACGTCGCGGTGTTCTACCGGACCAACAACTCCTCCCGCGCGCTGGAAGAGATCTTCATCCGGCTCGGCATCCCGTACAAGGTGGTCGGCGGCACCCGGTTCTACGAGCGCAAGGAGGTGCGCGACATCGTCGCGTACCTGCGGGTGCTGGCGAACGAGGACGACGCGGTGAGCCTGCGCCGGATCCTCAACACCCCGCGCCGCGGCATCGGTGACCGCGCCGAGGCGTGCGTGTCGGTGTACGCCGAGCAGAAGGGCATCGGGTTCGCGCAGGCGTTGCGGGCCGGTGCCGAGGGCGCGGTGCCGCTGCTCAACACCCGCTCCCAGAAGGCGATCGCGTCGTTCCTCGAACTGCTCGACGGACTGCGTGTGCTGATGGCGAGCACCGACGCCGACGGCAACGATCTCACCGATATCGGCGAGGTCGTCGAGGGCGTGCTCGACCGCACCGGGTACCGTCGCGAACTCGAGGCCAGCAGCGACCCGCAGGACGGGGCGCGCCTCGACAACCTCAACGAATTGGTTAGCGTCGCACGGGAGTTCAGCTCCGACGCCCGCAACGCCGCCGCGTTCGCCGAGGAGAACGCGACCGAGGACGACGTCGTCGAGGACGAGGGGCAGCCCGATCCCGGCTCGCTCGCCGCGTTCCTCGAGCGGGTGTCGCTGGTCGCCGACTCGGACCAGGTGCCCGACGAAGGTGAGGGCGTGGTGACACTCATGACGCTGCACACCGCGAAGGGCCTCGAGTTCCCCGTCGTGTTCGTCACGGGCTGGGAGGACGGTCAGTTCCCGCACATGCGGGCACTCGGCGATCCAGCGGAACTGTCCGAGGAGCGGCGCCTGGCGTACGTCGGGATCACCCGTGCGCGGCACCGGCTGTACCTGACTCGTGCCATCGTGCGGTCGGCCTGGGGGCAGCCGGTCACCAATCCGGAATCGCGCTTCCTGCAAGAGATTCCGGCTGATCTCGTGAACTGGCGCCGGGAGGATCCCGGTGTCCTCGGTGCCGGCGGTGCGATCGGTGGTGGTCGGCCCCGCGGACAGGGCTACGGCGGTTCCGGCTTCGGCGGGGGCTTCGGTGGCGGGTCGGGTTTCGGTTCCACGGGCCGCTCCGGCGGCGCGTCGCCGAGTTTCGGGGCGCCACGCGGTCGCAACAACAACCTGGTGCTCGCGGTCGGCGACCGCGTCAGCCACGACAAGTACGGCCTCGGCAAGGTGCTCGAGACCAAGGGTGCAGGTCCCACCGCGACGGTGACGATCGACTTCGGCTCGGCGGGCAAGGTGCGTCTGATGCTGATCGGCGGCGTGCCGATGGTCAAGCTCTGAGGCGTCCTCTCAGGATGTGAAAACGCCTCCGGCCCAAGCGAAATGCTTGGGCCGGAGGCGTTTTGCGGTTCTGGGTGGCAGCCGGATCAGGGCTGCTCGACGCCGAGGCTGATGCCGCGGGTCGCGAGCCACGGCAGCGGGTCGATCTTGTTGTCGCCGGCCAGGTGGACCTCGAAGTGCAGGTGCGGGCCGGTGGAGAAGCCGCGGTTGCCCATGGTGGCGATCTGATCGCCGGCCATGACCTTCTGGCCGACCGTCACGAGGGTCTCGTTGATGTGGCCGTAGACGGTGATGGTGCCGTCGGCGTGCTGGACGCGGACCCACATGCCGAAGCCGGAGGCCGGACCCGAGTCGACGACGACACCGTCGGCCACCGAGTAGATCGGGGTGCCGATCGCGTTGGCGATGTCGACGCCGGCGTGCAGGGTGCCCCAGCGGGATCCGAAGGACGAGGTGTAGGTGCCCTTGGCGGGCAGGACGAACAGCGGGCGGCGGGCGGCGGCCTCGCGGGCGGCCCGCTCCTCGCTGAAGCGCTGGCCCTTGGCCAGCAGGTTGGAGAACTGGTTCAGATCCGTCGGATTCGCGAGCGCGAGCACCTGCGGGGCGGAACTGGTGGAGGTCGTCTGCGCGACGTTGCTGAACTGTGCCGCCTGGGGCGTCGCGGTGGTGGCGACCGACCCGGCCTCGTCGAGGGCGACCTCGGAATGATCGGAATTCTGGGACGGCCCGCTGACTGCGGCCTGCCCGGCGGCGACGACTGCGCCGGCTGCCACTGCTATGACCGCTGCGCGGCCCTTGAGGGCGGTGGGGGGAGTGGGGAGGCGGTGGCGACCGCCGTGTCCGGAGGGGGTCACGTCGGCGATCGTGGTGACGCCGGTGATCTCGGTGGGGGCCTCGCCGGTGCCGGGGGCATCCTCGCGGGCGGTGGGAACTTCGGTGCTGTGGAGCATGACGCTGTGAATCTCGGTTCTTTCCGCCCCGGAGCCAGTGGCTTCCGGACCTGCCGCGGGTGGGAACGCCCGGGTGGGCTCCGCGTCGGCGTGCTGTTTCACGAATCGGCTGGCGGTGAACTGAGTGCGGTGGTGCATGTGCCCTGCCGTCCTCCTGCTCGTGACCTGCCTGTGACTTAGACCCTGGCGACGGTAACGAAACGGTTGCGGCGGGGCAACCTGTACCGCGCACGCAACATGGAGATGTGACCGGTGTCACACCGTGAGCTGGGGGGATGCCGAACATCCCAAATGGTCTCGTTCATATATCGGGACGGCGCGTCTTTGTTACAGCCCAATCTCGGCAATCGCCGGGACGGTCGCAGTGGCGTTCCGGGGTGGTGGCTCGGGGGCTTCTCGGGGGCTTTTCGGGCGGACCGATCGCGACAGGCTTCGAGGCACCTGCAATCCTTGAGGGGGCGCCTTCTGGCGCGGCCGCACCGAGTGCGCACCCGGTTCGAATCGTGGTGCCGCCGCTCCTCCGATGTGGTGGCCGCGACGGAGTGCCGCCGTCGACTGGAGTGCGTGATATGTGCCACATGGCGCATAGGCGAGCGATAGTCGATTGATTGAACTAGTTAAAGTCCGACACGGACCCGCTCCTACCCCGAGCGGGCGTCAACGCAGACGAGACGGTGAGCAGATGGATCTCTTCGAATACCAGGCGAAGGAACTCTTCGCCAAGCATGACGTGCCGACGTCGGCCGGCCGTGTTACCGACACGGTTGCCGGTGCCCGCGAGATCGCGGAGGAAATCGGCAAGCCGGTCATGGTCAAGGCGCAGGTCAAGGTCGGCGGCCGCGGCAAGGCCGGTGGCGTGAAGTACTCGCCCGACGCGGACGCCGCACAGGCGAACGCCGAGGCGATCCTGGGCCTGGACATCAAGGGCCACGTCGTCAAGAAGCTGCTGGTCGCAGAGGCGAGCGACATCGCTGAGGAGTACTACATCTCCTTCCTGCTCGACCGCACCAACCGCACCTACCTGGCCATGTGCTCGGTCGAGGGTGGCGTCGAGATCGAGGTCACCGCCGAGGAGAACCCCGACGCTCTCGCGAAGATCCCCGTTGACGCCGTCAAGGGTGTCGACCTCGCGTTCGCGCGCAGCATCGCAGAGGCCGGCAAGCTGCCCGCCGAGGTGCTCGACGCCGCGGCCAACACGATCCAGAAGCTGTGGGAGGTCTTCATCAAGGAAGACGCTCTCCTGGTCGAGGTCAACCCGCTCGTCCGTACGCCCGACGACCAGATCCTGGCCCTCGACGGCAAGGTGACGCTGGACGAGAACGCTGGGTTCCGTCAGCCCGGCCACGAGGCCTTCGAGGATCGTGACGCCACCGATCCCCTCGAGCTCAAGGCCAAGGAGAACGACCTCAACTACGTCAAGCTCGACGGCGAGGTCGGAATCATCGGTAACGGCGCCGGCCTGGTCATGTCGACCCTGGACGTCGTCGCGTACGCGGGCGAGAAGCACGGCAACGTCAAGCCCGCCAACTTCCTCGACATCGGTGGCGGCGCCTCGGCTGCCGTCATGGCTGCCGGCCTGGACGTCATCCTGAACGACGCGCAGGTCAAGAGCGTCTTCGTCAACGTCTTCGGTGGCATCACCGCGTGTGACGCGGTCGCCAACGGCATCGTCGGCGCCCTCGAGACCCTGGGCGACGAGGCCAACAAGCCGCTCGTCGTGCGCCTGGACGGCAACAACGTCGAAGAGGGTCGCCGCATCCTCGCCGAGGCCAACCACCCGCTGGTGACGGTCGTCGCAACCATGGACGAGGCTGCCGACAAGGCTGCCGAGCTCGCGTTCGCCGCGAAGTAAGGGACACACACAACAATGGCTATCTTCCTGACCAAGGACTCCAAGGTCATCGTCCAGGGCATCACCGGCGGCGAGGGCACCAAGCACACCGCGCTGATGCTCAAGGCCGGCACCCAGGTCGTCGGTGGCGTCAACGCCCGCAAGGCCGGCACCACGGTCTCGCACACCGACAAGGACGGCAACGCTGTCGAGCTGCCGGTCTTCGCGACCGTCGCCGAGGCCATGAAGGAGACCGGCGCGGACGTCTCGATCGCGTTCGTTCCCCCGGCCTTCTCGAAGGACGCCATCGTCGAGGCCATCGACGCGGAGATCCCGCTGCTCGTGGTCATCACCGAGGGCATCCCGGTGCAGGACTCCGCTTACGCGTGGGCCTACAACGTGGAGAAGGGCAACAAGACCCGCATCATCGGCCCCAACTGCCCGGGCATCATCACCCCGGAGGAGGCCCTCGTCGGCATCACCCCGGCGAACATCGCGGGCAAGGGCCCGGTCGGCCTGGTCTCCAAGTCCGGCACCCTGACCTACCAGATGATGTTCGAGCTGCGTGAGTACGGCTTCTCGACCGCCATCGGCATCGGCGGCGACCCGGTCATCGGCACCACCCACATCGACGCCATCGAGGCGTTCGAGAAGGATCCCGAGACCAAGCTGATCGTGATGATCGGTGAGATCGGTGGCGACGCCGAGGAGCGTGCCGCCGACTACATCAAGGCCAACGTCACCAAGCCGGTCGTCGGCTACGTGGCGGGCTTCACCGCTCCCGAGGGCAAGACCATGGGCCACGCCGGCGCCATCGTCTCCGGTTCCTCGGGCACCGCGCAGGCCAAGAAGGACGCCCTCGAGGCTGCCGGTGTCAAGGTCGGCAAGACGCCGTCCGAGACCGCGGCTCTCGCTCGGGAGATCCTGAAGACCCTCTGATCCGCTGTGTAGCGGGCGCTCGCGCCCGCGCAGCGATCGAGCGAACGGCGCTCGTAGCCAGGACGTTTCGTCCGGCTACGGGCGCCGTTCGGCGTCTCACACGTCCACCCACCGGACACCGGCAGGCTCCAGTTCGCCTGCGCCGGAGGTGAGTTCGGCGACGACCGCGGCCAGCTGCGCGGGGTCCTTCGTCGCCAGGGTGAAGGTGACCTCGGCGCCGTAGGCGGTATCGACGACGGGGATCCCGCGGCCGCGCAGTTCGGCCTCGATCCGGCCCGCGGTGTCGTGCCCGACTTCGAGCGACAGCAGATCGAGGCGCTCACGGCTGAGCAGACCTGTGCCGGCCGCTGCAGCTGTATCGACGGCCACCGCGACCGCGCCGGAATAGGCGCGCACCAGTCCACCCGCGCCGAGCTTGATGCCGCCGAAGTAGCGGGTCACCACCACGGCGACGTCCACCAGGTCGCGCGCCCGCAGCACCTGCAGCATCGGCACGCCGGCGGTGCCGCCGGGTTCACCGTCGTCGCCCGACCGTTCGGCCCGCTCGGACGGTTCGTTGCCCGTCACGTACGCCCAACAGTGATGCCGGGCGTCCGGGTAGACCCGCCGCTGTTCGTCGAGGAACGCCTGCGCGTCGGCGGGGGAGTCGACCCGTCGCAGCGCCGCGATGAACCGGGAGTGCTTGACCTCGGTCTCCTCGACGACGTCGGACCCGGCGGGCAGCGTGAAAGGCATGATTTCATCTTCCCTTTCCGGCCCCGGACCGCCGTCGGGGGGAGACAATGGGGTCCCCACCCGAGCGAGGCACGATGTCAGACGTCGCCGAGTCTTCGATCCGGACCGACCGCGCCGACCGTGGCGAGGCGGCCCGCCCCCGCGTGCCGTTCGATGCGCTGGCGGATCTCGCGGAGAGCGACCGTGATCCGGTCGATATTCTGAAGAAGCAAGATCTGCAACGAATTCCGGAACTTCTTCCCATCCGCTACGGGCGCATGGTCTCGACGCCTTTCGCGTTCTACCGTGGCGCCGCGGCGCTGATGGCCGACGATCTGTCCCGCACGCCGAACTCGGGACTGCACACGCATCTGTGCGGTGACGCGCACCTGGGCAACTTCGGGATCTTCGCGACCCCGGAACGACGGCTGGCCTTCGACGTCAACGACTTCGACGAGACCTACCCGGGACCGTTCGAATGGGACGTCAAGCGGCTCGTGGCCAGCGTCGAGGTTGCGGCGAGGGCATTGTCGTTCGGTGGCAAGCGACGTCATCGCATCGCCCTCGCGTGCGCGGCTGCCTACCGCGAGACGATGCTGGCCCAGGCGCGACGCGGCAACCTGGCGGTCTGGTACTCCCACGTCGAGGCCGAGCAGGAACTCGCCGACCTGCGCGAGACGCTCGATGCGGCCAGCCGACGGAGTTCCCGGAAGCTGGTCGCGAAGTCGTGGCGGCGCGACAGTCTCCAGGCTCTCGGCAAGCTGACCACGGTGACCGACGGCCACCGCCGGATCGTCTCCCGGCCACCGCTGCTGGTGCCGATCGAGGAGGTGTTCGCGACACAGGACGCGCGTGCGCTGTACCGGGAGTTGTCCGAGCGTCTCGCCGAGTACAGCGAGACGCTGCGCCCCGACCACCGTGTGCCGTTCGACCGGTACACCTTCGTGCAGGCCGCCCGCAAGGTTGTCGGGGTGGGCAGTGTGGGGACGCGAAGCTGGATCCTGTTGCTGCTGGGTGCGGACGACAGTGACCCGTTGTTCCTCCAGGCGAAGGAGGCCGGCCCCGCGGTCCTGGCGGACTACCTCGACGGACCGGAACACTCGAACCAAGGGCAGCGGGTAGTCGAGGGGCAGCGGATCATGCAGGCCGCAAGCGACATCTTCCTCGGCTGGCAGCAGGGCGTCGGCCACGACGGCGTGCAACGGGACTATTACGTCAGGCAATTGCGCGACGGCAAGGGATCGGCGACGGTCGAGTCGATGACCCCGACCGGGATGGAACAGTATGCGAGGTTGTGCGGCCGTGTGCTCGGCTACGCGCACGCTCGTGGGGGCGACCGGTTCGCCATCGCCGACTATCTCGGAGCGGGCACCGGATTCGACGAGGCGATGGCCGCCTTCGCGCGGGTCTACGCGGACCGGACGGAGCGGGATCACGCTCTGCTCGCCGAGGCTGTCGCGGATGGCCGGGTGGCGGTCGACACCTCGACCTGACGCGGCGGGGGCGCTGTGCTGTCCGGTGAGAGCCGTGCCGGATCGGGGTAGCGTTCATGGGGGTTTCGACACATCGACGAGGAGCGCAGATGACTTACAGCGATGCAGGGTCCGGCTACAGCCAGCCCCCGCAGACGTCGGGAGAGTCCGATTCGCGGGGACTCTCCTTCTACCTCGGACTCGGGGCGGCGGCGTTGGGCGTCGTGATCTTTCTCCTCGGCTTCGCGCCGTATCTCGATTCACCGGGCTCCGCGACGATGTACGGGATGACGCTGAACGCGTTCGAGCCTCTCAGCAACGCGGTGGTACCACTGGCGCTGCTGCTGTTGGGCGGTCTGCTGTCAGGCATCTCGCTGCTGCCGAAGCAGAACTTCGCCGGTCCTGCTGCAGCGGCCGCGGTGGCCGGCTTCTTCTCGGCGTTCGCGCTCATGCTCAACCTTCCCGGCAACAGTGAACTCGCCGGCGGCGGAATCGCGATCCTCGTTCTCGGGTTCGTCCAGACCGTTCTCGCGGTCGCCGTGTTCCTGTTCTCTGCCGGCATCGTGAGCGAGCCGACGACTCGCCCCAGTCGCACGCACGTCCATCCCGCTGCCTACGGCCACCCGCAGGGTTACGCACCGCAGCAGGGTTACGCCGCGCCCCAGGGCTACGGGCCGCCCCAGGGCTATGCGCCGCAGCAGGGTTACGGGCCGCAGCAGGGCTACCCGCAGGTGCCGGGGTACGGACAGCCGCAGCAGCAGTACGGCTACCCGCAGTCCCAGCAGGCTCCGCAGCCCACGGCCGGCTACGGACAGTTCCAGGCCGGGCAGCCCTACCAGTCGCAGCAGCCGACGCAGCAGATGTCCCAGCAGCAGCAACCGGAGCCGTCGGCGCCCACGTCGGCGCGGCCCGAGCCCGCGCAGGACGACGCGGCCGGCAGCGCGCCCACCCAGGCTTTCGGTGCCCAGAGCGACAAGAACGACAAGAACGAGGAGAGCGACGACGGAAAGTGACCCGCCGCGGCGTCACGCGTTTCGTGGGGCAGTGGGGAAGACCACGTCCCGGCGCGCCTGATCGGCCGCGCCGCGCCAGGGTGCGACCCTCGAATCGATGACTTCTCTGCTTGGTCGCGGCACCCGCCGCGACACCCCCACCCGTCCCGACCCGAGTCCCGGCGACGCACGCGCGCTCGTCGGTGTCGCGCTGCGACCGACCGGCACCGCGATCGTGCTGTTGTCCGCGGTCGTGCTCGTCACGCTGGTGTCGTCGAACAGCGACCTGACAGGGGCGATCGGTGCGATCGCAGCGAGCTGGCTCGCGCTGCACCAGGTTTCGCTGACGATCACCGACGCGCCGCTCGGCATCCTCCCGTTGTTGCCCACTGCGGTGCTGATGTGGGTGGTGGCGCGGGGCTGCGCGCGGGCGGTGGAACCGGACACCGATCTGCGCGAGGCCGCGAAGGTCGTCGGTGCCGCTGTCGCCGGGCCGCTCGTCGCGACGCTCATCGCGCTCGCGGTCGTGACCGACGCGTCCGCCGTCACGCCGCTCGGCTCCCCGAACGCCGCGGCGGCACTCGCCTGGGTGATGGCGATCCACGTCCTGGCGGCGGGGGCCGGCGTCGTGTCGGTCGTCGGACGCACCCAGTGCGCAGCGCTGGGGGCACCCGCGTGGCTGCCGTCCGTGGTGCGGCCCGCGGTGCGCGCCGCGCTGCTGCTGTTCGCGGCCGGAAGCGTGCTCGCGCTGGCGTCGCTCGTGTGGTCGTGGTCCGAGGTCGGCGAGCTGCTCGGCGAGGGCGGCGGTGTGGTCGGGGTGCTGGGGCTGACCCTGCTGTCGGTGCTGTACCTGCCCAACGTCGCCGTGGGCGGCGTCGCGGTGCTCCTCGGTGGGACGGCGAGTGCCGGCGGGACGTCGCTGAGTGTCTTCGAGATCGTCTCCGGCCCGGTGCCTCCGGTGCCCGTCCTGGGCGGAGTTCCGGCGGATCTGGCCGGTCCGGCGTGGCCGGTCCTGCTCCTCGTTCCGGTGGCCGTCGGGGTCCTCCTCGGACGGGACTGCGGTCGGCTCCGGCTCGCCGTGCAGGACACCGCGTTCGCGGTGCTCGCCGCGGCGGCCGTCGCCGGTGTGCTCGCCACCGTCGTGGGTTTCGCCGCGGGCGGCGAACTGGGTGCTTACGGATTCGTCGGGGTGGAGCCGTGGGCCCTGGGCCTGCTGACGTTCGGGTGGCTGGTGCTGCCGGGCCTGGCCGTCGCGACCGTGCTCGCGCGCCGGAACGGCGGCGATGCCGTGGACGCCGAGTCCACCGACGGAGTCGCGGAGACATCGCCGGGCGAGTCCGGTGAACCCGGAGCGGGGGAGGAACTCGGGTTCGAGGTGAAGCGCCTCGAACTGCCGTCGATGCGCTACCGCTCGGAGCCCGAGCCTGAATCCGACAGCGAGACCCCGGATGGCGCGGACGGCGTCGAGGAGCCGCTCGAGGCCGAGGTCGTCGAGGGCGAGACACCCGACCCTCAGCCCGCGGACGGAGAGTCGGAGGACGAGGCTCTCGACGTCGTCGAGGTGGAGGTCGCCGTCGAGACGGACGCGGAAGGCGACCTGCCGGACGGTCCGGTGACCCCCAGAGACTAGGCTTGGGGCGGCCCGTGACGCGGCCGGATCGTCTCGAAAACCAGGAGTAGTGCGCTGACTGCCACGCGTGACCAGCTGCGGCCCATGGTGCCCGCTCGGATTGTCGTACTCGCGTCGGGGACGGGCAGCCTGCTGCAGGCACTCCTCGAGGCCACGCGCACCGACGGCTACCCCGCGGCGATCGTCGCGGTCGGGGTCGACCGGGACTGCGCCGCCACCGACCATGCCGCGAATGCCGGCGTCGCGCACTTCAAGGTCTCGCTCGGCGATCACGCCGACCGTGCCGCGTGGGACGTCGCGCTCACCGAGGCCGTCGCCGCGCACGAACCGGACCTGGTCGTCAGCGCCGGCTTCATGAAGATCCTCGGCCCGGCGTTCATGGAGCGCTTCGGTGGCCGCATCATCAACACGCATCCCGCGCTGCTGCCGTCGTTCCCCGGCGCGCACGCGGTGCGGGACGCCCTCGCCTACGGCGTGCGGGTGACCGGCTCGACGGTGCACCTGGTCGATTCCGGCGTCGACACCGGACCGATCCTGGCGCAGGAGCCGGTCGAGGTCCGCGTCGACGACGACGAGGCCGCGCTGCACGAGCGCATCAAGATTGTCGAGCGGCGACTGCTGGCCCAGGTCGTGGCCGCCGTCGCCCTCCGAGGTGTTGTTTCCGACGGACGAAAGGCCGTGATCCCCAGTGAGTGAACGCAAGGCTGTGCGCCGCGCACTTGTCAGCGTCTACGACAAGACCGGACTGGTCGAACTGGCCACCGGCCTGCACCAGGCCGGTGTCGAGCTGGTGTCCACCGGCTCCACCGCAGCCAAGATCGCCGATGCCGGCATCCCGGTCACCAAGGTCGAGGACCTGACCGGCTTCCCCGAGTGCCTCGAGGGCCGCGTCAAGACGCTGCACCCGCGCGTGCACGCCGGTGTCCTCGCGGACACCCGCAAGCCGGAGCACCTCGCGCAGCTCGAGGAGCTGGGCATCGAGGCGTTCCAGCTGGTGATCGTGAACCTGTACCCGTTCACGCAGACCGTCGCGTCGGGTGCCACCCCGGACGAGTGCGTCGAGCAGATCGACATCGGCGGCCCGTCGATGGTGCGCGCCGCCGCCAAGAACCACCCGTCCGTCGCGGTCGTCGTCGACCCCGCGAAGTACGAGGGCGTGCTCGCTGCGGTCGAGGCCGGTGGCTTCAACCTCTTCGAGCGCACCGCGCTGGCGGCGCAGGCGTTCCAGCACACCGCGTCCTACGACGTCGCGGTCGCCACCTGGATGACCGAGAGCCTGATCGAGACGGACGACAAGTTCCCGCGCTGGGTCGGTGCCACCTGGGACCGCTCCGCGGTGCTGCGTTACGGCGAGAACCCGCACCAGGCCGCGGCGCTGTACGACAGCCCGGCAGGTCCGGCGGGCCTCGCGCAGGCGAAGCAGTTCCACGGCAAGGAGATGTCGTACAACAACTACACCGACGGTGACGCCGCATGGCGTGCCGCGTACGACCACTCCGAGCCCGCGGTCGCGATCATCAAGCACGCCAACCCGTGCGGCATCGCGGTCGGCTCCGACATCGCCGAGGCGCACCGCAAGGCGCACGCGTGCGATCCGGTCTCCGCGTTCGGTGGCGTCATCGCCGCCAACCGTGAGGTGACCGTCGAGATGGCCGAGCAGGTCGCCGACATCTTCACCGAGGTCATCATCGCCCCGTCGTACGCACCGGGCGCCGTCGAGGTGCTGGCCCGCAAGAAGAACGTCCGCGTTCTCGAGGCGGCTGCCCCCACCGAGACCGGTATCGAGCTGCGTCCGATCTCCGGCGGCGCGCTGCTGCAGGACCGCGACGTCCTCGACGCCGAGGGCGACAACGCCGCCAACTGGACGCTGGTCGTCGGCGAGGCCGCGGACGAGAAGACCCTCGCGGACCTCGAGTTCGCGTGGCGCGCCTGCCGCGCCGTGAAGTCCAACGCGATCCTGCTCGCCAACGACGGCGCCTCGGTGGGCGTCGGCATGGGCCAGGTCAACCGCGTCGACTCCGCGCATCTCGCGGTGCAGCGTGCCGGTGACCGCGCCAAGGGTTCGGTGGCCGCGTCCGACGCGTTCTTCCCGTTCCCCGACGGACTGCAGGTCCTGCTCGACGCCGGTGTCCGCGCGGTCGTCCAGCCGGGCGGCTCGGTCCGCGACAACGAGGTCATCGAGGCCGCCCGCGAGGCCGGCGTCACCCTCTACTTGACCGGTGCGCGCCACTTCGCGCACTGATCGACACCTTCCGCAGCGCTCCCTCGTCCGGAGTTCGCGAGCCTCAGGCCGCGAGCCCGGACGGGGGAGCGCTGTGCTGTGCGGACTCGACCAGCGCGCGGGCGCGGGCTGCGTCGGTGCCCTCGACGACCAGGCGGGCCGCGCCGCGGGCGATCAGCTCGTTGAGCAGTGCCGCAGCACCGGCGTCCTGGCCGGGTTCGACGTGCCGCAGGTCGATCGTGACGATCTGTCCGGTGAGATCGCCGGGCAGATCCTGGGTGGTGGTGCCACCGGCACCGTGTCTCGTGGCGCCACCGGCGCCGAGTCGAAGCTTCATGTGATTTCTCCTGACTGGAAGTAGGTAAAAGAAAAGGCACCCGAGGCGGTGTGCCTTCGGGTGCCCGAGAGAGGTTCCGGTTACGGGGAACTCGTCTCTCGGGGCCACCTGAAGAAGGCTGCGTGGCTGTGCCAGGCGGGTACGGCCGGATACGCGTGCTCGGAGATGTGCTGTGAAATGTGCTTGGTGCCTACGTGCTTCAAGGCGTTTGCCGAGCTCATCGACTGCATCGCGACCGTACCTTTCTCGTGTGTGCCCGTTGGTTAACGGAGAACCATACAGCAGTGACGGCCCGGCGACATCTCGGTTTCTGCGTCGAGCGTGTCGCCGGGCCGTCGGAGTCCCGGATCGGAGGGGGATCAGAGGCTGCGGAGCCAGCCCTCGAAACCCTTGGTGAACTCGGTCGACCACGGCAGCGGCTCGACGTAGTCTGCGCCCGTGGAGGGGGCGTCGCCGATCTCCTTGAGCACGTGGTTCGCCGTCGTCATGCGCACCGGCGTCAGGGCGGTGTGGGCGAGGGCGGCGTCGAGCGCGTCGACGTCGCTGCTGATCAGCTGGATGTCCTTGGCCGAGCAACTGGTCACCACCGGCAGGCCCGCGGGCAGGCGTCCGGCCAGCTCGCGCGGGTCGAGCGCGTCCTCCTCCGCGAGCGCCTTGGCGTTGGCCGGGACCAGGCCCGCGGCGCGCAGCGGGTCGGGCAGGTCGTCGCTGAGGGTGCCGTCGGTGCGCAGCGACTCGACGGCGCCGGCGAGCGCGACCCGCAGCTCGTCGGCCAGCTCCACCGGCAGATGCCCCGCGCCGACGACCGCGGTGAGCTGACCGTCGATCTGGGTGGTGAGCAGGTCCAGCAGCCGGACGGCGAGCGGTTCGAGCAGCCCCATGCCGGCGACCTTCGCACCGCTGTCGGCGAGTGCGAGCGCGATGAGTGCACCCTCGCTGTGCCCGACGACGTACACCCGGTCCGGGTCGACCGCGGCGCGGTCGGACAGGAACGTCAGCGCGGCGCCGGCAGCGTCGGTGAACACCGAGAAGCCGAGGTCACCGATGTCCTCGAGCTCGTACGGGCCGAGGCCGGTGGAGCCGCTGCCGAGCTTGTCGTAGCGCAGGCTCGCGAAGCCGTGCTGCTCGAGCAGGTCCGCGAGGAACTCGAGGGTGCCGATCGAACCCGGGAGCAGGGCGCTGTCGCCGTTGCGGTCGGTCGGCCCGCTGCCGGCCAGGAGCAGGACGGCGGGGGCGGGTGCGTCGGGACCCGACCCGGCCGGCAGGCGCAGGCTGCCGTGCAGGGTGATCGCGCCGGTGGTGAAGGTGATCTCGGTGTCGGCCATGAGATCGAGTCTCTCAGAGCGACACGTCCGATTCGTATGCGGCGACGGGACCACGTGCCGAATCACCCGAACACTCGTAACTTGGAGTGGTGACTGCCACACCGCCCGCGCACCTGCCCCGGACTCTCGGCGAACTCCGGTCGTCCGGCCACGTCCAGCGCTCCGTCAAGGACGAGATGCGCGAGAACCTGCTCGCAGCCCTCCGCGACGGCGTCGATCCGTGGCCCGGCATCGTCGGTTTCGAGGAGACGGTGCTGCCGCAGCTCGAGCGCGCGCTCATCGCCGGCCACGACGTCGTGCTGCTCGGCGAACGCGGTCAGGGCAAGACGCGGCTGCTGCGCACGCTGCCGTTGCTGCTCGACGAGTGGACTCCGGTGATCGACGGATCCGAACTCGGCGAGCACCCGTACGAACCCATCACGCCGATCTCGCTGCGGCGGGCCGCCGAACTCGGTGACGGGTTGCCCGTGGTGTGGCGGCACCGCACCGAGCGCTACGCCGAGAAGCTCGCGACGCCCGACACGTCGGTGGCCGACCTGGTCGGCGACGTCGACCCGATCAAGGTCGCCGAGGGGCGCAGCCTGGGCGATCCGGAGACCATCCACTTCGGGCTCGTGCCGCGGGCGCATCGCGGCATCGTCGCGATCAACGAGCTGCCCGATCTGGCCGAGCGGATCCAGGTGTCACTGCTCAACGTCATGGAGGAGCGCGACATCCAGGTCCGCGGGTACACGCTGCGGCTGCCGCTCGACGTGCTGCTGGTGGCCAGCGCCAACCCCGAGGACTACACCAATCGTGGCCGCATCATCACCCCGCTCAAGGACCGGTTCGGCGCCGAGATCCGGACGCACTACCCGTCGTTGCTCGACGACGAGATCGCGGTGATCCGGCAGGAGGCGAACCTGCAGGCGTCGGTGCCGCACCACCTGCTCGAGGTGCTGGCCCGGTTCACCCGGCTGCTGCGCGAATCGACGTCGGTGGACCAGCGGTCTGGTGTCTCGGCTCGCTTCGCGGTGGCCGGGGCCGAGACGGTGAGCGCCGCCGCGGTGCATCGCAGCGCGGTGCTCGGGGAGGCGGAGGCGGTGGCCCGGCCGATCGACCTCGGCACCATCGTGGAGGTGCTGCGCGGCAAGGTCGAGTTCGAATCCGGTGAGGAGGGAAGGGAACTGGAGATCCTCGAGCACCTGCTGCGGCGCGCGACCGCGGACACCGCCCGCACCCGGCTCGGCGGCATCGATCTGGCACCCCTCGTCACCGCCGTCGAACAGGGCCGGCCGGTCGTCACCGGCGAGCGGGTCACCGCGAAGGCGCTGCTCGGGGAACTGCCGGAACTCGACGTGCTCGACGAGGTCGCGACCCGGCTCGCGGCGCAGACCGACGGGGAACGGGCGTCGGCGGCGGAACTCGCGCTCGAGGGGCTCTACCTGGCCCGGCGGATCTCGAAGAATCCGGACGAGAACGGGCAGGCCGTCTACTCATGAGCCCGTCCCGCGGCGCACGGTACGGCCCGTACGAGGGCGGCGATCCACTGGCGCCGCCGGTGGATCTGCGCGACGCGCTGGCCGCGATCGGGGACGACGTGCTCGAGGGGGCCTCGCCCCGGCAGGCGTTGCGCGAGCTGCTGCGGCGCGGCTTCGGGGACCGGAACGGGCTCGACGACCTCGCCGCGCAGGCCAACCGGCGACGTCGGGAGTTGCTGCAGCGCAACAACCTCGGTGGGACCCTCGACGAGGTGCGTGAACTGCTCGACCGGGCGGTGCTCGAGGAACGCAAGGCGCTGGCCCGCGCGTTGGACGACGACGCCCGGTTCGCGGAGATGCGGATCGAGGAGTTGCCGCCGTCGACGGCGCAGGCCGTCGCGGACCTCGCCGACTACGAGTGGCGCAGCAGCCAGGCCCTCGAGGACTACGAGAAGATCCGCGACCTGCTGGGCCGCGAACTGCTGGACCAGCGGTTCGACGGGATGAAGCAGGCCCTCGAGGGTGCCACCGAGGAGGACCGCCAGCGCATCCGGGACATGCTCGAGGATCTGAACTCGTTGCTGGACAGCCATGCTCGCGGCGAGGACACAACGCGGCAGTTCGACGAGTTCATGGACCGGCACGGTGAGTTCTTCCCCGAGAACCCGCGCAACACCGAGGAACTGCTGGACTCGCTGGCCCGCCGGGCGGCCGCCGCGCAGCGGCTGCGGAACTCGCTCACCCCGGACCAGCGCGCGGAGCTGGATGCGTTGGCGCAGCAGGCGTTCGGCGATCCGTCGCTGATGAACCAGCTGGACCGTCTGGACGCGCACCTGCAGGCGGCCCGGCCCGGTGAGGACTGGACCGGCTCGGCGGAGTTCCGCGGCGACGAGGGCCTCGGGCTGGGGGAAGGGACATCGGCGGTCGCGGACGTCGCCGATCTGGAACGGCTGTCCGAGCAACTGTCGCAACAGTATCCGGGTGCCCAGCTCGACGACATCGACACCGAGGCGCTGGCCCGGCAGCTCGGCAACGAGGCCGTCGCCGACGCCCGCACCCTCGCCGACCTCGAGAAGGCGCTGCAGCAGCAGGGCTTCTTCGACCGGGCCCCCGACGGCCAGTGGCGGCTCTCGCCCAAGGCGATGCGCCAGCTGGGGCAGAGCGCGTTGCGGGACGTCGCCGGGAGTCTCGCGCACCGCGGCGGCCAGCGGGAGACCCGCCGCGCCGGGTCGATGGGGGAGCCGACCGGGGCGTCGCGGGCGTGGGAGTTCGGCGACACCGAACCGTGGGACGTCACCCGGACACTGACGAATGCGATCCTGCGCGAGCCCGGCCGGATGCCGGTGCGGATGACGGTCGCCGACGTGGAGGTCGCCGAGACCGAGCAGCGCGCGCAGGCAGCGGTCGCGCTGCTGGTGGACACGTCGTTCTCGATGGTGATGGACGGGCGCTGGGTGCCGATGAAACGCACCGCGCTCGCGCTGAACCACCTGGTGACCACCCGGTTCCGGGGAGACGCGTTGCAGCTCATCGGTTTCGGACGCTATGCGCAGGCCCTGTCCGCCACCGAGCTCGCCGGCCTGGACGGTGCCTGGGATCAGGGCACCAACCTGCACCACGCGCTGCTGCTCGCGGCCCGGCACCTGCGCAAACATCCCAACGCCCAGCCCGTCGTGCTGATCGTCACCGACGGCGAGCCGACCGCGCACCTCGAGCCGGACGGGCAGGCCTTCTTCGACTACCCGCCGAGCGTGCGGACGCTGGGGCTGACGGTGCGCGAACTCGACACCCTCGCCCGGCTCGGCGCGCAGGTCACCATCTTCCGGCTCGGCGACGATCCCGGACTGGCGCGCGTCGTGGACCGGATGGCGCAGCGAGTCGGCGGCCGCGTCGTCGCCCCCGACCTCGACGGACTCGGCGCCGCCGTGGTCAGCGACTACATGCGGATGCGCCGCCCGGGTCGGTGACGGCGCGTCAGCCCTGACTGGCGATCTGGATGAGGTTGCCGCACGTGTCGTCGAGGACTGCGACGGTCACCGGGCCCATCTGCAGGGGCTCCTGCGTGAAGACCACGCCGCGTTCCTTCAGCCGCTCGTACTCGGCCCGGACGTCCGGCACGGTGAATGCGGTGAACGGGATGCCGTCGGCGACGAGGGCTTCCTTGAACACTTTCGCGGCCGGATGCTGGTCGGGCTCGAGCACCAGTTCGACGCCGTCGCTCTCCTCGGGCGAGACGACCGTGAGCCACCGGTGTTCGCCGAGAGGGATCTCGTTCTTCTTGATGAAGCCGAGGACGTCGGTGTAGAAGGCGAGGGCCTTGTCCTGATCGTCCACATACACGCTGGTCAGGCTGATCTTCATGGCATCGAGTATGTCATCAGGTGAGCAGGGCCGCGACGAGCGCGATCGCCGGGATCGATGCCAGCGTGGTGACGAAGGCCGCGTCACGGGAGAGGACCATGCCGCGCTGGTAGCGGCTGGCGTAGACGAACACGTTCTGCGCGGTGGGCAGTGTCGAGACGACGACGATCGCGAACAGTTCGTGGCCCTCCAGGCCCAGCAGGTAGCGGGCCATCAGGTAACCGAGCACCGGCTGCACGCAGATCTTGAGGACCGACGCGAGCGCGACGTCGCGGCGCGGGCTCGCACCCTTCTCGAGCACCCGCACCCCGTACAGGGACAGGCCGAAGGCCAGCAGGGCGCCGGGGACGGAGGCGCCGCCGATGAGCCGGAACGGCTGCATCAGCGCCTCGGGCACCGTCCACCCCGACACGGCCACCGCGAGGCCGGCCGCGCCGGCGAGCACGATCGGGTTCTTGAACGGCGCGGTGATCGTCTCGAGCCGGGACGCGCCCTGACGCATCGTGCTGACGTCGAGCACGGTCAGCGCGATCGGCGAGAAGATCATGATCTGGAACAGCAGCAGCGGCGCCACGAACGACGCATCGCCCAGCACGAAGACGGCGATGGGGATGCCGAGGTTCGCCGAGTTCACGTACGACGACGAGAGCGCGCCGATAGTCAGTTCCGGCAGTGGCCGGCGCAGCCATAGCTTCGCGATCACGAGATAGAGGCCGGCGACCGCGAAGGCGGTGGCTGCCGCGACCGCGAGGGTGGGGGAGAACACCACCGACAGGTCGGAGTTCGCGAGGGTGTCGAACAGCAGCGCGGGCGTCGCGACGAAGAACACGAGCCGGCTGAGTACGAACTGCCCGTGCTCGCCGAGAGTGCCGCTGCGACCGAGGAAGTACCCGATCGCGATGACGACGAAGATGACCGTGAAGCCTGCGACCACACCCGACACTGCCTACATCCGCCGATCTACCGAGGCGCCGCTGAACTGCACATACCGCGGGGAACTCTACTCGCGGGCCGTCGCCGCGCCGCGCCGGGCCGGTTGCACGAGCCGCTGCTCATTCGGCGTGTCCGGCACTGCTACCGTTCGTTTCGTGGGAATTCAACCGCCGGAGGAATCTTCACGCTCGAAGCGTGGCGTCTACGGCATCTCGGTGACGTCGGAGCTGTCCGGTATCGGTCCGCAGACGCTTCGTCTGTACGAAAGCCGCGGACTGATCACGCCGTCGCGCACTTCGGGCGGCACCCGCCGGTACAGCGAGGACGACCTGTACCGGCTGACCCGGATCAGTGAACTCGTCGCGCTCGGGGTCAACCTCACCGGCATCGGACTGATCCTGGCGCTCGAGGACGAGCGCGACCAGCTGAGCGCAGAGAACGCCCGGTTGAGGGCGGCGGCCGAATCGGCCGTGTAGTGGCGAGACCGCCGAGTCCGATCCCGCGCCAACCGAAGAGGACGATCGAGTGCCACGCACACAGGAACACGCAGACCGCTACGCCGACGCGTTGACCGCGCTGGCCGCCGCGACGCATCGACCCACCAACGTCGTCAACATCGGCGGCGAGTACGCGATCCGGGTCGACTTCGCCTTCGGGATGTACGTGCTCGCGACCAATACCGAACACGGCCTGAGCAGCGACCCCGACGCGCGAGACTTCTGGTTGGTGCGATTCTTCGAGCAGACACCGGACGAATCGACGGGTGACATCGAACTCGTCCGGGCGCGTCACGAATGGCTCGCCGACGCGTTCGACCTCGTGATCGCCGAACTGATCAGCACCGGCAAGTGGGTGTCGTCCGACGCGATGTTCCACGAGATCGCGCCGAGGCCGGAGCCGGAGAACGACGCGGACGCCTGATCGACGCCTCCGACGATCGGATCGTGGCATCCTCGGTGCCGTGGGGCGGACGACGGCAACGGTACGTGAGTGGCACGGTGAGCTGGGATGGGGAGTTCTGGACTCTCCTGAAACACCCGGTGGATGCTGGGCGCACTTCAGCAACATCGAGGGGACCGGCTACCGCGCGTTGACGGTGGGAGCCGCAGTCGAACTCGACTGGGAACTCGCGGAGCAGGACGGGTTCCGATTCCGTGCGGTCCGGGTGGATCCGCTGGACCTGTGACGACGGGAGCTGAGGCGATGAACCTGACGGAGCTGGTCCTCGACGAGATGCGTGCGTTCGAGGACTGGGTCTCCATCGCCGATGTTCTCAAGGCGATGGGGACGACGTCCTGGGTGGCCGACCGAGACGACGTTCGACGCATCCTCGACTGCGTCGATACCAGCGACCGATTGCGGCTGGGACGGGTCAGCGATCGGTTCGACGAGATCGCCGAGCCACTTCCTGTCACAGAACTGGTGGACGCCATCTTCACTGAAGGCAGCCCGGCCGACAGGTCGGCGGCCATGATGGAACTGTTCATCGCCGAGCGGGACAGCCCGCAATCCGGTTGACCTGGCGCGGTGTCCGCTAGATGTCCCCCAGGCGGAAGATTCCGTCGCGCGCGTCGAAGTGGACGCGCCGCGAGTCGAAGGCCCGTGTGATGGCGCCCGATTCGACCAGGGCGGCGGGACTGCCGTCGACGACGGTGCCGTCGCCGGCCGCGAGCCACACGTGCTGCGACGTGCGCAGCACCAGCTCGACGTCGTGCGTCGACAGCAGCACGGTGATCCCGGTGTCGGTGGCGATCTCGTCGAGCAGCGCCAACAGTTCGACCCGGGCGGCCACGTCGAGGAACGCGCTCGGCTCGTCGAGCACCAGCAGCGCCGGTTGCTGCACGAGGGCCCGCGCGATGAGGATGCGCTGGCGCTGACCGTCGGACATCTCGTGCAGGCGCACGTCGGTGAGATCGGCGGCGCCCAACCGGTCGAGGCTCTCGGCGATCAACTGCTTTTCGTTTGCGCTGAGCCGCGACGTGAAGCCCTGGTGGGGGAGCCGTCCGAGCGCGGCCACTTCGCCGCCGGTGAGCAGGCCGCCGTCGACGCGGTCGGTGAGGACCACCGCGATCCTCCGCGCGCGGTGCGCCGGGGACAGCTTCGTGACGTCGTCGCCGTCCAGCAGCACCGACCCGCCGAGTACCCGCTGCAGTCCGGCCACCGACCGAAGCAGCGTCGACTTGCCCGCGCCGTTGGGGCCGAGCAGGGCCGTGACCTGGCCGGCGTGCGCGGTCAGCCGCACGTCCCGCAGGATCGTGCGCGCCGGACGGCCCGGGTAGCCGACGGTCACGTCGTCGAGGACCAGTGTCATGAGACGCTCCCGGCCTGCGCGCGCCGCGACCGCAGCAGCACGAGGATCACGACGGGGGCGCCGACGAGTGCGGTGACCACGTTGAGCGGCAGGACGCCGTCCCGTCCGGGCAACTGGGCGACCACCGAGCACAGCAGCGACACTCCGGCGCCCATCAGCACGGCGCCGGGCAGCAGGATCCGATGATCGGACGTGCCGAGCGCGAGCCGGGCGAGGTGCGGAACCGCGATGCCGAGGAACGCGATGGGGCCGCAGAATGCGGTGACGGCACCGGCCAGCAGCGCCGCCGCCGTGATCGCGATCGTGCGGGTGCGGACCAGGTGGACGCCCATCGAGTGGGCGTAGTCCTCGCCGAGCAGCATCGCGTTGAGCGGCCGCACCAGCGTCGCGGCCAGCGCGATACCGACGATCACGGCAGGCACGAGCACCCGCAGGTCCGACCACGACGCGCCCGCGTACGACCCCAGGGTCCACAGGATGAACTGCTGCATCTGCGCGGGCTGCGAGAAGGCGACCAGCAGCGAGACGATCGCGCTGGTGACCGACCCGACCATCACACCGACGATGAGCAGCGTGACGACCGAGCGGATCCAGCGCGAGATGGCGAGCACGAGCAGCAGCACCGCCAGCGCGCCGATCGCGGCGGCCGCCGCGACGCCCAGCCGGCCGGTGCCTGCGACGGCGGCGAAGACACCGGCGCCGGTGCCGGAGCCCAGCACCACGAGCGCGACACCCAGGCTCGCGCCGGACGACACCCCGAGGATGTACGGGTCGGCGAGGGGGTTCGCGAACAGCGTCTGCATCAGCAGGCCGGCGACCGCGAGCGCCGCGCCCGCGCACGCAGCGGTGACCACGCGGGGCAGGCGGATGTCCGCGATCAGCGTGGTCCAGCGTTCGGATCCCGCGTCACCGGTGAACAGGTAGCGCGCGGTGGTGCCGAACGGGATCGTCACCGACCCGACCGACACCGCGAGGATCGTGGCCGCGACGACGAACGCGACCAGCGCGGTGACGGCAGCGGCGGTGCGGTTCACTGCAGCTGGCGGTAGAAGGTGAACTCGTGACCGGGCAGCAGGCCCGGGTGGGCGATCGCGATGAGATCGGCGAGCACCAGATCGGGTCGCAGCACGCCCTGCTCGTAGATGTCGAGCGCGCCGGCGTCGGTCATCCGCGCCGACGACGTCCACACCTGGCCGTCGCGGAACGCCGCGAACTCGGCGAGCCGCGGTTCGGCGGCGATCGCCTCGGCCTTGGTCTTGTTCGACGACGTGCTGATCGCCAGCGGGTACCCACCGGCCTTCGCGAACACCGTCTCGAGGTCGGTCTGCAGGCTGCCGGTGCCAGGCTCCGTCATCCACGGGTGCGTGATGCGGGCGGTGGAGTACAGGGCGTTGGAGTAGCTGGCCAGCGGCACCGACCAGGCGCCCTGGTAGGGCAGACCCGGCACGATCGGCGCGGCCTCGGCGTTCGCGGCGAGCGTCGTGTACTTGCCGTACTCGGAGACGATCCCGTCGAACGCCTCGGTGGCCTGCTGCTCGGTGCCGGTGAGTGCCGCGAAGAACTTGATCCACTCGGCGCGGCCCAGCGGGTCGGTCTCCAGCCAGTCGTAGTTGTCGAGGACCGGGATCTTCGAGCGCTCGATCACCGCGAAGGCGGGATCGGTGAAGCCGCCGGTCACGAACGCCTGCGGCGCCTGCGCGACGACGGCCTCCGCGTCGACCTGCCCGGCGGTGGCGAACTGGGTGACGCCGTCGTCGGCGATGTGCTCGCGCGCGGCCTCGCTGTAGACGTAGTCGGCGCTCGCGAAACCGGTGAGCACGTCGAGCTTGCCGAGGGCTTCGAGACTGGGCAGGTGGGTGGTCGACTCGGCGAACAGGCTGGTCACCGGCGTGGATACCTGCTGCGCGTCGGCGAGATCGCCGGTCAGCTCGGGCGCCGGGGCGCCGCACCGGGTGAGCACGTACGACTCGTCGGCCTGACCCGGCTGACGGACCGTCACCACCTGGTACGAGTTGTGGTACTCGATGTCGAAGTTCTCGGCGTACTCGACGGTCTGCTTGTCCGGGAAGTAGTCGGTGCTCGCATCGAAGTCGGTGATGCAGTCGGCGCCGGCGGCGGACGCGGAATCACCCGAGCCATCGGACGAGCACGCCGCGACACCGCCCACGGTCAGGGCAGTCGCGGCGAGAAGAACAGCGGTACGGAACGAAAACGACACCCGGAGAATCTAGCGTGCAGCGGCGACGGTCCGTGCGGCACTCGCCCGGAACGCCGAGAGGCCGCGCGGTCACTCGGACTGCGCGGCCTCTCGGGGAAGTGTCTAGCGGCTGGTGAAGGGAAGGAGCGCCATCTCGCGGGCGTTCTTCACGGCGATGGCGACCTGGCGCTGCTGCTGCGGCGTCAGGCCCGTCACGCGGCGGCTGCGGATCTTGCCGCGATCCGAGATGAACGTGCGGAGCAGGTTGACGTCCTTGTAATCGACGTACTCGATCTTGGCCGCGAACAGCGGGTTCTTCTTGGGGCGGCGGCCCTGCTCGCCGCGCGGCTTCCTCGACGGTGATCTCTTGACTGCCATTGTTCTTCCTTACCAGCTCGACTTGTGCACGCCTGGCAGCTCCCCGCGGTGGGCCATCTCGCGTACCCGTATGCGGGAGAGGCCGAACTTTCGCAGGTGACCGCGCGGACGTCCATCCGCGGTGTCTCGATTGCGCAATCGTACCGGACTCGCGTCCCGCGGCAGCCCTGCCAGCAGAAACTGTGCTGCGGCGCGTTCCTCCGGCGTGCTGGACGGACGCCGGATCGTCTCCTTCAGTTCCGCGCGGAGCGGCGCGTAGCGCGCGACGATCACCTTGCGTTGTTCGTTCCGGACGATCTTCGATTTCTTCGCCACGGGTCAGCGCTCCTCTCGGAAGTCGACGTGTCGGCGAACCACCGGGTCGTAGCGGCGGAGTATCAGCCGATCGGGGTCGTTGCGCCGGTTCTTCCGGGTGTAGTAGCGGTAGCCGGTTCCCGCCGTCGAGACGAGTTTGGTGAGCGGGCGGATCTCGTTGCTTGCCATGGTTTTCAGACCTTCTCTCCGGACGCCCGGATGCGGGCGACGACGGCTTCGATGCCGTCGCGGTCGATCGTTCGAATGCCCTTCGGTGTCACGCGCAGGGTGACGCGGCGGCCCTCCCCGGGCAGGAAGTACGTCTTGCTCTGGATGTTGGGGTTCCAGCGCCGACTGGTCCGTCGATGGGAGTGCGACACGGATCGGCCGAAGCCGGGGCGTCTGCCGGTCACCTGGCAGTGAGCGGACACGGGGGCTCCTTTCCGGCCACGAACGGCGGGTTGTTGAAAACAGTTGTCGATAACACGGAATGAGCGTATCCTCCTCAATCGTTAATGACAATCGTTTTCGAAAGGGGTTGATTGTGGCTGCGCTGTCGGAGCTACCGGACGGCCGCACTCCACTGGTGCTCGTGAGCGGGTGGAGCGGGCCGGTGCACGAAACGGCCCGCTCGTTCCTCGGTGACGCGGACACGGGCACCGTCGTGGTCCGTCACGATCTCGCCGACCTGGGGCAGGGGGTCGTGCGCCGGACGATCACGACCGGATCGGTCGACGCCCCGGCGGTGACCGTGGAGATCCTCGAACTCGCCCACGGGTGCGTGTCCTGCACGCTGCGGTACGACCTGCTGCCATTGCTACGGAAGTTGCATGCGCGCAGCTCGGTGCATCGGGTCGTCCTCGAACTCGACCCCGCGTTCGAGCCCGAGGCGGTGTGCTGGGCGATCGAACACGTGCCGGTGGTAGGCGTCGTCGGGCAGATCGACGGGCCGGCCGCCCGCGACGTCCGGGTCGAGGGCGTCGTCACCTGCCTCGACGTCGACGGGTGGTGGGACGCGGTGACCGGCGACGAGGACCTCGACGACGACCGGACCGTCGCGCAGGTCGCGGTGGGGCAGGTCGCGTTCGCCGACGCGCTCGTGGTCGACGACGCCGCGTCCGACCCGTGGTCGATACACAGGGTTCGCGCGGTGCTCGCCCGGCTCGCGCCGGGCGCCCCGATCTCGTCGGTCGCGGACGGACCCGCGCTCGTGCCGCGCATCGGCGCCGACGCCCGGCGCGGTCGAGTCGACGGTGCCCACTCGCCGCTGCTGCGCGGGCGCCCGCCGCTCGACGAGGATCACGGCGTCGCGCTCGTCGAGTTCACGGCGCGCCGCCCGTTCCATCCGGGCCGACTGCACGAGGCGATCGACGTCCTGCTCGACGGTGTCGTCACCGCCCGCGGTCGACTCTGGCTCGCGACCCGCCCCGACGTCGCGCTGTGGCTCGAATCCGCCGGCGGGGGACTACGAGTGGCCGCTGCCGACCGCTGGCGCGCCGACATGACCGACGAAGAAGTTTCGGTCGTCGATCCGGAGCGCCTGGCTCTCGCGGCCCTCGGGTGGGATGCGCGGTTCGGCGACCGGGACACCTCGATCGTGGCCCTGGTTCACGACGTCGAACCCGCGGAGATCACCGCCGCACTCGGGTGGGCGCTGCTCACCGAACGCGAACTCGTCGACGAGGCGTCGTGGCCCACCTGGGACGACCCGTTCGGCGAGTTCCACACCGACCCGTGCGCCGGGGCACCCCTGGGCGCGCTCGAGAAGAACGGAGAGAAGGCATCGTGAAAACCGGAATCCATCCCGACTACCGACCCGTGGTGTTCCAGGACGCGAACACCGGGACGGCGTTTCTGACGAGGTCGACGGCACGCACCGACCGCACCGTGGTGTGGGAGGACGGTCGAAGCTATCCGCTGGTCGTCGTCGACGTCACCTGCGCGTCCCACCCGTTCTGGACGGGAGCGGACCGCATCGTCGACACCGAGGGCCGGGTCGAGAGGTTCGAGCGCCGATACGGCCGCCGGGTCCGTCGTGGAAGCCTGGGGGACTGAGCGATGGCGGTACCGAAGCGGCGCCTGTCGCGTGCCAACACCCGAAGCCGGCGAGCACAGTGGAAGACGGCTGCCCCGATCTGGTGACGGTGACCGTGGGCGGACAGTCGTTCCGCGTACCGCGACGGCTGGTCCGCGGTATTCGACTGGGGGTGATCGATCCGTCGCGCCTGTGATCGTCGACACGGCGTCCGTGCGAGGCTGTCGGCGTGCTGCTGAAGATCCTCGAGCTGGTGGGCATCGTCGCGTTCGCCGCGTCCGGTGCCCTCGTCGGGGTCAGCAAGCGCTTCGACGTCTTCGGGGTGTGCGTCGTCGGAGTCTTCACAGGCATCGGCGGCGGTATCGTGCGTGACATCCTGCTCGGGATCCATCCGCCGACGTCGTTGACCAGCTGGCCGCTGTTCGGGACGGCGGTCGCGACGTCCGTCGTGGTGTTCTTCCTGCACTCGGCGCTCGGCAAGCTGCGCCGGGAGATCCTGGTGCTCGACGCGCTCGGCATGGGGTTGTTCGCGAGCACCGGCGCCGTGATCGCGCTCGACGCCGGTGCCGGGGTACTCGCGTCGGTGCTGATCGGGGCCACCACCGCCATCGGCGGCGGCATCCTGCGCGACGTCCTGGTGAACGAGGTGCCGCTGCTGCTGCACCGCGACCTGTACGCCATCCCGGCGCTGCTGGGGGCCGGGCTCGTGGTGGCGGGGACGTCGGCGGGTCTGACCGACGACACCTCGCTCGTGATCGGCACGGTGGTGGCGTCGGGGTTGCGCCTGCTCGCGATGTGGCGGCGATGGTCCCTGCCCGGTCCGCGGTTGTCCCGGGAGTGACCCGACACGCGTGAACGGGATCCTCTCAGCGGGATCTCAGTCGGTGGGGTCAAAATGTCGGCATGCGCATATTGGTGGTCGACGACGACCGGGCGGTGCGGGAGTCGCTGCGGCGATCCCTGAGCTTCAACGGCTACACGGTCGACCTCGCTGTCGACGGGATGGACGCCCTCGAGAAGGTCACGGCGTCGCGCCCCGATGCGCTCGTGCTCGATGTGATGATGCCGCGCCTGGACGGCCTCGAGGTCTGCCGTCGCCTGCGCAGCACCGGCGACGATCTGCCGATTCTCGTTCTCACCGCCCGTGATTCGGTGTCGGAGCGAGTGGCCGGCCTGGACGCCGGAGCCGACGACTACCTGCCCAAGCCGTTCGCGCTCGAGGAGTTGCTGGCCCGCCTGCGCGCGCTGCTGCGCCGGACGGCGCCGGTGGCCGGTGACGACTCCGAGGCGATGACGTTCGAGGACCTGACGCTGGATCCGGTGACCCGGGAGGTGACCCGCGGCGGGCGATCGATCAGCCTCACCCGCACCGAGTTCTCGCTGCTCGAGATGCTGATGGCGAACCCGCGCCGGGTCCTGTCCCGCAGCCGCATCCTCGAGGAGGTGTGGGGCTACGACTTCCCGACGTCGGGCAACGCGCTCGAGGTGTACGTCGGTTACCTGCGCCGCAAGACCGAGGCGGACGGCGAGCCGCGCCTCATCCACACGGTGCGCGGTGTCGGCTACGTCCTGCGGGAGACGCCTCCGTGATGGGTACGCCCTTCGGCCGGTCCGGTCCGGCGCCACAGCCCGGTCCGCTGCCCCCGTTCCGCCCCATGCGGCCCGTGCAGCACGAGATGCGGCCCCCGATGCCGTTGACGCGGTCGGTGTCGCTGCGCTGGCGCGTGACGCTGCTCGCGACGTCGGTCGTCGCGATCGCTGTGGCGCTGATGGCGTTCGCCGCGTACGCGGTGGTGTCGCGGGCGCTGTACGCGGACGTGGACCACCAACTGCGTTCCCGCGCATCGGCGATCGTCGACAACGACCTCATCACGTTCGATCCGCGGTACATCGCGGGCGCCACCCTCTACACCACCGATATCAGTGTGGCGCTGATCTTCCCGGACCTGAACAAGTACATTCCGCCGGGTTCCGTGGTGCCGATCGGACCCGCCGAACTCGCCGTCGCCCGCGGGCAACTCGACTCGTCGCTGCGGACCGTCGAGGGCAACCGGGTACTGGCCGAGCGGACCCGCGACGGCAGCACCCTGGTGATCGCGCAGCGCCTCGAACCCACCGAGGACGTGCTCGACCGCCTCGCATGGGTGCTGTTCGTGGTGGGCGGCTGCGGCGTCGTGCTCGCGGCGGCCGCCGGCACCACTGTGGGACGGACCGGTCTGCGGCCGATCGCCCGGCTGACCGCCGCGGCCGAACGCGTCGCCCGCACCGACGACCTCACGCCCATCCCGGTGACCGGCAACGACGAACTCGCCCGACTCACCACCAGTTTCAACACGATGCTCCGTGCACTGGGGGAGTCGCGGAATCGGCAGAGCCGCCTGGTGGCGGACGCCGGGCACGAACTGCGCACGCCGCTGACGTCCCTGCGCACCAACATGGAGCTGCTGATCGCGTCCAGCCGCCCCGGTGCGCCGAGCATCCCCGACGAGGACATGGCCGATCTGCGCGCGGACGTCGTCGCGCAGATCGAGGAGCTGTCCACGCTCGTCGGCGACCTCGTCGACCTGGCCCGCGAGGACGCCCCCGAGACGGTGTTCGAACTCGTCGATCTGAGCGAGGTCGTCGAACGATCTCTGGAGAAGGCGCGGCGCCGCCGCAACGAGATCGACTTCGAGGCGCAGACGACGCCGTGGTTCATCTACGGCGACCAGGCCGGGCTGTCCCGTGCGGTCCTCAACGTCCTCGACAACGCGGCCAAGTGGAGCCCGACCGGGGAACGGGTCGACGTCACGATGCGGCAGATCGGCGACCGGCTGCTCGAACTCGTCGTCGACGACGCCGGTCCCGGCATTCCGATCGAGGACCGCGAACTGGTCTTCGAGCGGTTCTACCGGTCCACCGCATCCCGCTCGATGCCGGGATCGGGCCTCGGTCTGGCCATCGTCCGGCAGGTCGTCGTCAAGCACGGCGGCACGATCGCGGTCGAGACGTCGGATCGGGGCGGCGCCCGGATCCGCATCGTGTTGCCGGGGGAGCCGGAGGCCGACGGGCGCTGACCCGTCCGGTCGGTTTCGTGTCCGAATTGACCTGTTGGCCAGGGCGATAAGGTCACGGGAAACTGAAAGGACCGTCTCAGCGGCCTCTCAGACGGGCCGGGCAGTCTGGTAGTCAGCGACCACCAGCGCCGCCCGACACAGGCGGTCCGGACAGAAAGCGGTGCGATGACCGACGACCGTAATCCTCACGGTGACCCGAACCAGGGCAATCCCTACCAGGGTCATCCCGCCCCGAACGCCCACCAGCAGGGCGAAGGGCAGCAGCCGTCCGCTCCCCGCGACCCGTGGAGCCAAGGCGCCGGATACCACCCGACGACGCCGCAGGGCGCCGGCTACCCGGGCTACCCGCAGCAGCCCGGCTACCAGGCGGGCTACCGCCCGACCGAGCAGATCCCGACGGTCGGCTCCACGGGAACCCTCCCCACCACGGGTGCTCCGCTGCCCTCCTCCGAGCCTCGCCGGGTGGGCCGGACGGCCCTCGTCGCCGGCGCCGTCGCGCTCGCGCTCGTGAGCGGCGGCATCGGTGGTGTCGTGGGCTCGCTCGCATCGTCGAACAACGGCAGCAACGCTCCCGTCTCGAACGCGCTAGACGCGCCGAAGGCCAGCACCAGCCCCGCGTCGAACGCGCCGGCGGGCTCGGTCGAGGCCGTCGCAGAGAAGGTCGTCCCGAGCGTCGTGCAGATCCAGGTCGCGGGCACCCGCGGTGAAGGCGAGGGTTCCGGCGTGATCCTCTCGTCCGACGGACTGATCATGACCAACAACCACGTCATCGCCGGCGGCGGCACCGACGGCAAACTGCTGGTCGCGTTCGCCGACGGCAGCACGGCGCCGGCCACACTCGTCGGCACCGACCCGACGTCCGATATCGCGGTCATCAAGGTCGACGGCAAGTCGGGGCTGACGCCGATCGAACTGGGCTCCTCCGAGGACGTCAAGGTCGGCGAGGAGGTCGTCGCGATCGGTTCGCCGCTCGGCCTGGCGGGCACCGTCACGGCCGGCATCGTCTCCGCGCTCGACCGACCGGTGTCGACCAGCGGCGAGACCGGCAACCAGAACACCGTGATCGACGCGATCCAGACCGATGCCGCGATCAACCCGGGTAACTCGGGTGGCGCGCTGGTGAACATGGATGGCCAGCTGATCGGCATCAACACGGCGATCGCGACGGCCGGCGGACAGGGCGGTTCGATCGGCCTCGGCTTCGCGATCCCCGTCGACCAGGCCCGGCGCATCGCCGACGAATTGGTGAAGACCGGCAAGGCGACGCAGGCGATCATCGGTGTCCAGGTGTCGGCCAAGGAATCGGCGGGCGGCGCGACGGTCGTCGACGTCACCGGCGGCGGGCCGGCCGAGAAGGCCGGCATCCCCAAGGGTGCTGTCGTCACCAAGGTCGACGATCGGGTGATCACGAGCGGCGATTCGCTGATCGCCGCCATCCGGTCGCACGCGCCCGGCGACAAGGTGAGCGTCACGTACAAGGACCAGTCCGGCAACACCAAGACCGTCGACGTCGAACTCGGCACCGCGCCGACCACGGCCGGCCGTTGATGGACTCCGGAAGGCGCCCGGCGCCGCGGATTCGCCGCCACGTCCGGACGTCGTCGGGCGCTGCCACTACGGTGGGAACCATGGAACTCGAATCACCGATGGCCGGGCGGGCACTCGTCGTCATCGTCGACGATCGCACCGCCCACGGCGACCTCGACTCGACGGGCCCGCTGGTCACCGAACTGCTCACCGAAGCCGGATTCCTGGTGGACGCGACGGTCGCGGTGACCGCGGACGAGGTGGAGATCCGCAACGCGCTCAACACCGCGGTCATCGGCGGTGTCGACCTGGTGATCTCGGTCGGCGGCACCGGCGTCACCCCGCGCGACGTCACACCGGAGGCGACCGCCGACGTGCTCGATCGCGAGTTGCCCGGTATCAGTGAGGCGCTCAGGTCGTCGGGTCTGGCGGCCGGCGCGGTCGACGCGGTGATCTCGCGTGGGCTGGTCGGCATCTCGGGCAGCACCCTGGTCGCCAACCTCGCGTCGTCGCGCGCGGCCGTGCGTGACGGCATGGCAACGCTGACGCCGCTCGCGAGCCACGTCATCGGCCAGTTGTCGGCGATCGACGAGTAGTGATGCAGGAAAAGAAGAAGGGAATCGACCGGGCACGGCTGGACGCCGTGTTCGGGACGGTCCTGCCCGACCAGACGTCGGACGAGCGGTCCCGTGACGGCGACTCACGCGGCGACGCAGGCGGCACCCAGGACGACTGGCTGCGTCGTCAGGTGCCGCCGCACCACGGCTGAGATCGGTTCTGCGGAAAGGTCAGTCGTCGACCTGGGTGTGCTTGCCGTCCGGTGAGGCCGACGACTTGCCGATCCTTCCCTCGGCCAGGATGTCGCGGATCTGGATGAGGAGATCGGCCTCGCTGGCCTTCTTGTCCTCTTTCACCGTCGCGAAACGGGCCTTCGCGGCGTTCGCGGGCACGATCAGGACGAAGTAGACCACCGCCGCGATGATGACGAAGTTGATGATCGCGGTGATCACGGCACCGATGTCGACGAACGTCGCGTGGTTTCCTTCGACGAGCTCCTTTCCCAAGCCGAGGTCGTTGTCGCCGCCGAGCGCCGCGATGAGCGGTTCGATGATGTTCCCGGTGAACGCGGTCACGATCGCGGTGAATGCCGCGCCGATCACGACGGCGACGGCCAGATCGAGAACGTTTCCCCGGAGCAGGAAGTCCTTGAATCCCTTGAGCATCTGTGCCCCCTCGGTGCGGATGTCATGCGGATGTCGAGTGCACCAGCGACCCTAATTGACCGGGATGCGAGGCGGGGGTCGTCAGCGCAGTGTCACGGTGAGCGCGTCGGTCAGCGACGCCGTCGCCACCGCGCCCGCGGCCGGTGCCGGCAGCGCGAGCATCACCACGCGGTCGCGCCGTCCGCCACCCGACGATTCGGGGGCGACGAGGACGACCGTGGCATCGGTCGCCAGCACGGTGGCGGTGGGGCGTCGCGCTTCGGTGGTCCCGGACGTCTGATCCACGGTGAGGACGTCGACACGGTCGCCGGCGCGGATGAGCTCGGACAGACCCGGATCCGTCAGCCGGACCGGCACCATGCGCGCGTCGGGTGATCCGGCGGCGGCCTCGGTGAGTCGAGGGCCGAGTAGGCGGACGTCGGTGAGGATCTCGCCCGCCCGGACCGGTGAGGCGACGGTGCGGCCGGAGGCGTCGGCGACGACGCGCACGGACCCCTCGGGCAGGTCCGGATCCAAGCGATCGACCGCCCGGACGTCGTCGGGGGTGAGGATGGTGCCGGGCGTCAGATCGCGCGCCGCGACGAGGACGGGCGCTCCCGAGTCGCGCAGGCCGTCGCGCAGCAGGAGAGCCGCGGCGGCGACGATCAGGACACCGGCGGTGATGCGACGTGCCGTGTCGGTGCGGGCCCAGTCCGGACGCACAGCGGCGCCGATCCTGCTGAGCAGGGTCGGCGCCAGTGGCGAATCGTGACTCGGCCCCCGAGAACGGACGGAATACTTCGGCATGCCCCGGACGCTACGGCCGGGTGCGAGGAACCGGCCGAGGCGTTCGTGGGGAAACCGATCGGCCTGTGGATGGGCCGGGGGCTGTGGAGAAAGTGGGTCCGGCGGAGACTAGCTCGCGGCGGCCGTGCTCGACCCGCTCGTGGTGGAGGACGTAGACGACGCCGAGGTCGACTCCGACTTCTTCGCGGGCTCGCTGACGGTGCTCGAGCTGCCGCCACGGCTGTCGGTGCGGTAGAAGCCGCTGCCCTTGAACACGATGCCGACCGAGTTGAACAGCTTGCGGAGCTTGCCCGAGCACGCCGGGCACACGGTCAGGGTGTCGTCGCTGAACGACTGCACGATGTCGAACTTGTTGTCGCACTCGGTGCAGGCGTACGAGTAGGTGGGCACTGGGTTTCCTCCGCACTGTGTAGTCAAACCGCAGGTGTTGGCACTCTACAGTCGACAGTGCCAACAGCGAAAACCAGCATCCTATTTCCGCAGGTGCCCGAACGTCGCGAACGTCACTCGTTTCGAAGCGGGACCAGCCCTCGACCCGGGGTGAGCGCGTACCTCATCGGCACGTCGTGCGGATCGGCCGGCAGCGACGGCACCAGCTCGGAGTCCCGGACCACCGCGACGAGGGCGGCGCCGGGATCGGCGGAACCGAGGGTGCGGTCGTAGAACCCGGCTCCACGGCCCAGTCGGGCGCCGCACTCGTCCACGGCGAGCGCCGGCACGAAGATCACAGCCGCCGACGCGACCTCGCCGGTCGGCAGCACCGGCCCCGTGGGCTCGCGGAGGCCGTGTCCCGCTGCCGCGAGATCGTCGGCGCCCGTGAACTCGGCCCACTCGAGCGGGCCGGGCTCGCCGGTGACCGGAACAAGCACTCGGAACCCGGCCGCGCGCAGTGCGTCGAGCATCTCGATGGAACCGGGTTCCGAGCCGACGGGCACGTACGCGCACACCGTCGCGCCCGCGGGGGCCGATGCGGCGGCGAGCGCAACTGCGGCCTCGGCCAGCGACCGAGCCTCCGACGCCCGGGTATCGGGGGTCACTTCGCGGCGCGCGCGGAGGACGTGAGCACGCCATTCCGCCTTGGAGAGCGAATTCATGACCGCCACCTTAGGATCGCTCCGTCCGGCCGCGGGGGCCGGATGGATAGGGTGGTGAGTTATGACAGATGCCGTCACCAATGACAACAGGTGCTTCCGGACGGCGGTCGTGCCCGCTGCAGGCATGGGAACGCGGTTTCTACCTGCGACGAAGACCGTCCCGAAGGAGTTACTCCCGGTCGTGGACACCCCGGGCATCGAGTTGGTGGCAGGAGAGGCGGCCGATTCCGGAGCCAACCGCCTCGTCATCGTGACGTCGCCAGGCAAGGACGGTGTCGTCGCTCACTTCGTCGAGGACCTCGTCCTCGAGAGCAAGCTCGAAGCCAGTGGCAAGTACCACCTGCTCGAGAAGGTCCGGAAGGCTCCGGGTCTGCTCGAGGTCGATTCCGTCGTGCAGGCGGAGCCGCTGGGCCTCGGTCACGCGGTCGGCTGCGCCGAGGCCGTACTCGACGACGACGAGGACGCCATCGCGGTGCTCCTGCCCGACGACCTGGTGATGCCGCGCGGTGTGCTCGACACGATGGCCCGCGTGCGCGCCAAGCGTGGCGGCAGCGTGCTGTGCGCCATCGACGTCCCCAAGGAGCAGGTCAGCGCCTACGGCGTGTTCGACGTCGAGACCGTGCCGGACGCGACCAACCCGGACGTCCTCAAGGTCGTCGGAATGGTCGAGAAGCCGGCGATGGAGGACGCACCGTCCACGTTCGCCGCGGCGGGCCGGTACCTGCTCGATCGCGCGATCTTCGATGCGCTGCGCCGGATCACCCCGGGCGCGGGCGGCGAGCTGCAGCTCACCGACGCGATCGCGCTGCTGATCGCCGAGGGGCATCCCGTCCACGTCGTGGTCCACCGCGGATCTCGACACGATCTGGGAAATCCCGGCGGTTACCTGCGCGCTGCGGTTGACTTTGCGTTGAACAGCGAGGAGTACGGCCCGTCGCTGCGCGAGTGGCTGACCGACCGACTGGAGCAGCCCTCCGCCGAATAGCGGTTCGCAGCAGTGCAGGTCGGGTCGACAGGGTCTGGAGGACGAGAAACCACATGCGCTCGGTTGAGGAGCAGCAGTCGAGAGTGACTGCTGCGGCGGTGGCACCCAGGCCCGTCCGGGTGGCGATCTCCGAGGCGCAGGGATTGCTCTGCGCCGAGGAAGTGGTGACCGAACGGCCACTGCCCGGCTTCGACCAGGCCGCCATCGACGGCTATGCAGTTCGCAGTGTCGACGTCCTCGCCGCGGGTACCGATATCCGCGGCGAGGACGGCGAACCCACCGAACTCACCCTTCCGGTCGTCGGTGAGGTCACCGCGGGCTCGCGCCAGCCGATCAGGCTCCAACCGCGTCAGGCGGTGCGGGTCGACACCGGTGCGCCGCTGCCGACACTCGCGGACGCGGTCCTGCCGATGGACCGCACCGACGGCGGCCACGTGCGGGTCAAGGTCTACAAGCCGGTCCGGTCCGGCGACTACGTCCGGCGGGCCGGGGACGACGTCCAGCCGGGCGACGTCGCGGTCCGGGCGGGCACGATCATCGGCGCGGCCCAGGTCGGGCTGCTCGCCGCGGTCGGCCGGGACAAGGTCCTCGTGCATCCGCGCCCGCGGCTGTCGGTTATCTCGGTCGGTGGCGAACTCGTCGACATCGACCGCACCCCCGGCCCGGGCCAGGTGTACGACGTCAACTCGTACGCGCTCGCGGCCGCCGCGCGCGACGCCGGCGCCGACGTCAACCGGGTCGGCATCGCGACGATGGACCCGCGCCGCCTGCGCGAGGTCGTCGAGGGACAGTTGATCCGCTCCGAGATCGTCGTCATCGCAGGCGCTGTCGGTGGCGGAGCCTCCGACGAGGTGCGCGAGGCGCTCGCCGATCTGGGCGACCTCGAGGTGGAGCGGGTGGCGATGCACCCCGGATCGGTGCAGGGCTTCGGGCAGCTCGGGCGGGACGAGGTTCCGACGTTCCTGCTGCCGTCGAACCCGGTGAGCGCGCTCGTCGTGTTCGAGGTGATGGTGCGGCCGCTCATCCGCATCGCCCTCGGCCGGCGACAGCCGATGCGGCGGATCGTCACGGCCCGCTCGGTCGCCCCCATCACGTCCATCGCGAACCGCAAGGGCTTCCTGCGCGGGCAGCTGATGCGGGACGAATCCACCGGCGAATACCTCGTGCAGGCGCTCGGTGGCGCCCCGGGGGCGTCGTCGCACCTGCTGGCCACGCTGGCCGAGGCCAACTGCCTGGTGCTCGTCGATCCCGAGGTCACCGAGGTTCGTGCCGGTGAAGAGGTGGAAGTCGCGTTCCTTGCGCAGCGGGGCTGAGCGGGGCGGATCGATTCATCCGGGGTGGCCGGCCCGGGTCGGGCCGCTGCGAGTGCCGGCGGGTCGAGTGACGTTGCGGCCCATTCGGTTACGTGATGCGGCGACGTGGAGTCGGCTGCGGATCGTGAATCGGGACCACCTCGAGCCGTGGGAACCCACGGGGCACGCGTCGTGGGACGACCGGCACCACGTCACGGCCTGGCCGGGACTGTGTTCGAGTCTGCGCTCGGAGGCCCGCAAGGGCCGCATGCTGCCGATGGTCATCGAACTCGACGGCCACTACTGCGGACAGATCACCGTCGGCAACATCATCCGCGGCGCTCTGAGTTCGGCGTGGATCGGCTACTGGGTCGCGAAAGACGTGGGCGGTCAGGGCGTTGCCACCGGGGCGCTCGCGCTGGGCCTGGACCACTGTTTCGGCCCGATGGGCCTGCATCGGGTGGAGGCCACCGTGCGCCCGGAAAACGTTGCGAGCCGGGCGGTTCTGGAGCATGCCGGGTTTCGCGAGGAGGGCTTGCTGCGCCGCTACCTGGACGTCGACGGCCAGTGGCGGGACCACCTGCTGGTCGCGATGACTGTGGAGGAGGTGCCCGGCTCGATCTCGGACCGGCTGGTGCGCTCCGGCCGCGCCACCTGGGGCTGACGGCGCAAACGGCCGAGCGGCCCCGCCGGGGCCCGACGCCCGACGAGGCCGCTCGGCCGTCGATCACACGATGACGGGCGGGCCGTAGCTGACCACGACGTCGTCGGCCACGTCGGTCGACGCGGTGAAGATCGCGTACGACCGCACCGACACCGTGCCGAGTGCGTGATTGACCTCGAGGTGCACGTCGCGCAGCGTGATGGCGCACTGCGTGGACTTGCACTCCTTCTTCTGCACCGGCACGGTCGCGATGGTGCCGGGCGCGACCTGCGTCGAGAGGTTGCCCTCAACCGGTGCCTCGACACCCAGCTCGAGTGCCTGCCCGTTGAACAGTTCGACCACGGCAGGGACGTTGGGGTCGGCTGTGAGGATCAGGTTCTCCGAGACCTCCGGGATGAAGACCGCACCCGGAGTGAGACCGGCGTTGCCGGTGATGACGGCTCCGTTGGAGACGTCGGCCTGGTAGCCGATCTGGTAGCCGACCTCGAGGGTGCCGCCGGTGTAGGGCGAGCTGCCGTTGCCGCTCACCGTGGCGAGCGCGCGCTGGCTGGCGAAGAGGTCGCGCGTGAACTGGTTGCCCGACAGCGGTTGCACGCTGTTGATGGATTGCCCGGTCTGCGCGACGTTGAGATCCCAGCCGTCGAAGCTGACGGTGTGCGCGGAGGTGTCTTCCTGTTGAGTCACCTCGGCGCCTGCGGTACCCACATTGGCCGTCAGGATCAGGGCCGCCGTGCCCGCGATGACCGCGGTGGCCGAGCGCGCGAAGGTGCGGCGGCGAAACTGGCGAAGGAAAGACCGGTGATTCACGTGCATGGGAATTCCTCGTCTTCGTTTGTTGCGCGACCGGAGCGAACTCCGGCCTCGGGCGGTGTGGGACGGTCTCCTCCGAGGGCGCCTGTCCCGGATGCAGTATTGGCGCTGCATCACCGATTCGTAAGATTTTGGCGACTTGTTTTCCTAGATTTGATTAAGGGGCGCTAACGATTTGGAATCGGCGCCGAGTTTTGTCGCTTTTTCGGACGGCTACAGGGCGCTTCGGGCGCAGTGCCGCGTTTCGTCGAGACGCCGGGTCGCCCGGCGAGGACCGGATCGATGCCGGCACGACTGTTCGATCCGGGACTCGATTGCTGCGCGGCCCGGACGCCTCGCGGCACAGGGGAATCTCGAGGCTGCAATTTCTTCCTCGAGAGGTGATAATCGAGTGACGGGTGTGACACCTGCGAATCCTGAGTCGGCGCGTCTGCGACGATGGAGGCCTGGCTGCCACTACCCTGAACGGGTCATTGGCGACATCAGTGCTGGTAGACGAATGGGAGGAGGTCGCCGGTATGCCGAGTTCCTCGATCATCTGGATCGCGCTCGTCGCCGTCTGGCTGTTCGTCCTTGTTCCGATGCTTGTCAGCAGGCGGCCTCGCATCCGGCAGACGACCGACGCGGCGCTTGCGACTCGAGTGTTGTTCCGGGGCGGGGCGAAGCGGACGGCGCGGGGTCCCGCGGCGGGGCACCGCAGCGACCCGAACTGGCGACCCGCACCGCATCACGGTGACACCCACAGCGACGACCACTACGGCACGGACGCGGAGGATCGAATGGACGCTCACGCCGACGACGACCTGAGGGCGCGTGATCGCGGCGCCGCGGGGGAGTACGTTCCGGACCGACGTGGCCGGGGCGGATTCGACCCCGAGGCCGATGCGATTGCGCAGGCGGCGCGATACCAGTTCCGCCAGCGCTCGGTGCTCGGTCTGGTGTTCGCGTCCCTCCTCACTGCGGGACTGGCCGTGGCGCTCACCCCCGTCATGTGGTGGGTCTGCGCACTGACCTTCGTGGGACTGGGGTTCTACCTCGCGTACCTGCGTCGCCAGGTCCACATGGAGCAGACCATCCGCCGGCGCCGGATGGCGCGGGTCGGCCGGTCGCGGCTCGGAGTGGAGTCGCTCTCCGACGACGAACTGCGTCTCGTGCCGTCGCGGTTGCGTCGGCCCGGCGCGGTGGTTCTCGAGGTCGACGACGGGGACCCGGCGTTCGATCACCTCGATTACTACGACGCGGAGGCCGCCGGGCACGGCTACGACGACAGTCGCCACCGCGGCGACGATCTGCGCCGAGCGTCGGGGCAGTAGCCGTCCGGCTTTCAGGCTTTGCGAAGGGCGTCCGATCATCGATCGGGCGCCCTTCGCGTTGTGCGTCCTCGGCCGCGAATTGTGGCCGCTGACCAGCCGATTCGTTTTCCGGAGGCATCGCCTGTTAGAGTTTCGGAGCGGTCAGGGAACGATGGACCGTGGTTCGGGGCTGTGGCGCAGTTGGTAGCGCGCTTCGTTCGCATCGAAGAGGTCAGGGGTTCGATTCCCCTCAGCTCCACCAAGAAGAAGGCCCCCTCCCGCGGGAGGGGGCCTTCTTCGTGTCTGGGCCGATGGCGCGGCCGGGTGGCCGCCCTGGGCGGGACGGCGACCGTCCCGCCGGACCGTGGTCAGCGTGAAGCGTCCGGAGGGATCTCCGGTAGACCCTCCGCAGCCCGCAGCTTCTCCGCGAGCGTCGTCAGCAGGGTCTGGGACTCCTCGGACAGGTCGAAGGCGCGGGTCGCGAGCCTCCGCAGGCCGTAGCCCTGCAATTGATTCAGCAACTCGAGATCGTGATCGATCTTGGAGGCGTAGATGTCGTTGAAGAAGTACGCCGGCTTGACCTTGAAGAACTTCGCGAACGCGGCGACCGTCTCGTCCGACGGATTGCTCCGCTGACCGGAGCGCAGTTGCGAGATGTACGGCTTCGAGATCTTGTGGCCGTCCGCGATGAGGGCATTCGCCACTTCCGCGTTGGTGTGCGGCTTCCGGCCAGGCGGATGGACCGTATCGAAGAGCTTGTTCAGCCGTGCGGCGAAATCAGACATCGCGATGATAGTAGCACCGGCGATAGCCCGTAGGTAGCTCGAAAGCGTTGGCTGGTCAGATGTTCGGCGGGCTCGAGGAATGCGGTAGACGAGGGGTGGGAATGGATGCGGAAACCGTCCGAATAACCTCATCGTTGCTCGAATCCTGATCCGGCAATTCCGGCACGCGCCGGCGAATTCTGGATCGGCTGGCGAACCCCGGCGGCACCGGGGAGACTTGGATCATGGACCGCAGAATGAGCGACAACGAATTGCGCAGGGCGATTCGCGTGCTGCGCGATCGGGCCGACGAGGCCCGCAGCCACGGGCGCCCCGAGGACGCGGACGGCATCGAGAAGACCATCCGCGACTATCAGGACGAGATGGCGCAGCGCCTCTGAAGACCCTGACGCCCCGACGCAGCCGACGCGCCGAGGCGTTCATTTCGTGCTGCCCCGCGCCGACGTCGTGTTCGGCGCCGATGCGCCGTGTGCGACGTACACTGCCGGAACGGACGAACCGATCGGCGAAGGTGGGGGATCTGCAGACGATGGCGATCAGAACGCTCGACGGAAAGAAGTGTCTCGTCACGGGTGCGGCCAGCGGAATCGGGCGGGCGACGGCCGTCGCGGCGGCCGGCCGGGGCGCCGAGTTGGTGCTCACCGACGTGAACGAGGTCGGACTGGCGGAGACTGTCGGACTGTGCGGCGCCGCCGGCGGGAAGGTGCTGTCGGCGCGCGCCTTCGACATCACCGACTTCGACGCCGTCACCGCCTTCGCGGACGAGGTCCACGAGGAGTTCGGCAGCCTCGACGTCGTCATGAACGTCGCGGGGATCTCTGCGTGGGGCACGGTCGAGAACCTCGAACACCGGCACTGGAAGTCGATGGTCGACGTCAACCTGATGGGCCCCATCCACATCATCGAGCGATTCGTGCCGCCGATGATCGCCGCCGGTCGCGGGGGACACCTGGTGAACGTCTCGTCGGCGGCCGGTCTGCTGGCGTTGCCGTGGCACGCCGCGTACAGCGCCGGCAAGTTCGGACTACGTGGGGTGTCGGAAGTCCTCCGGTTCGACCTCAAGCGGCACGGCATCGGGGTGAGCCTGGTGGTTCCGGGCGGCGTCAAGACACCGCTCGTCGAGACGGTGCAGATCGCCGGCGTCGATCGGCAGGATCCGCGGGTGCAGAAGCTGACCCGGCGCTTCGAGAAGCACGCCGTCTCACCCGAGAAGGTGGCCGACTGCATCCTCGCCGGGATCGTGAAGAACCGTTTCCTGGTCTACACGTCGGGCGACATCCGGTTCGGCTACTGGTGGGCCCGAAAGTTCGCCCCGCCGTACGAGTTCGTGATGCAGAAGGCCAACGACCGGTTCAGCTCGCTGTTGTAGGAATCCGGCGCGGGCGCAGTGCGCCGCTGTGCATCTCGTATGCCGCGTCGACGAGATCGAGCTGGCTCAGGTCGTGGGTGACCATGACCGTCGCGACGGAGCGTTCGCGGCTCAGGTCGGCGAGCAGCGCGACGATCTCTCGGCTGCGTTCCTCGTCGAGCGCCGACGTCGGCTCGTCGACCAGCAGCACCGCGGGATCGTTCACGAGCGAGCGGGCGATCGCGACCCGCTGACGCTGCCCGCCGGAGAGCTGATTCGGGCGCCGGTCGAGCTGACCCTCGAGGCCCAGGCTGCTCAGCAGGTCCCGGGCGCGACGGCGGCTCTCCCGCACCTTGCCGCCATTGAGGTGCGTGATCATCTCCAACTGCTCGGTCGCGGTGAGGGACGGCAGCAGGTTCGACTGCTGGAACACGAAGCCGAGCTTCTCGCGCCGCACGTCGGTGCGGGCGCCGCGGTCGAGGCCCGTGACGTCGGTGCCGTCGATCGTCACGGTGCCGGAGTCCGGCGTGGTCAGCAGTCCGGCGACCGCGAGGACGCTCGACTTGCCGGACCCGGACGGGCCGGTCACGGCGACCAGTTCGCCGCGGTCCACGTGGAGATTGACGTCGTCGAGGGCGCGGAGCCGGGTATCGCCGTCGGGGTAGGTGAGGACGATGTCGCGGAGGTCGATGCTCATGGGAGTCCTTTCGTGAGGTGTCGGCGGGCTCAGCGTGCGGTCGCGAGCGCGGCCTGCGGGTCGATCGAGACGATCCGAGCGAGGGCGGCGGTGGCGCCCACCATGCCCATGACGATCAGCGCGACGAACGGGACGAGGGTGCCGGACAGGGTCAGCGTGAACGGCACGAACTGCGACGCGATTGCGCCGAGGCCCAACGCGGCGAGGCTGCCGAGGCCGGCGCCCAGGACGAGCACGATCAGCGACTGACCGAGTGCGTCCTTGAGCAGGTACTTCGTGGATGCGCCGACGGCCTTGAGGACCGCGAGGTCCTGGCTGCGCTGGATGGTCCAGACGGTGAAGAACGCGCCGACGACGAGGGCGCTGACGGTCATCAGCATCGCCTGCATGAGGAGCAGCGAGCCCCGCTCCGACGTGTAGGAACCGATCGCGTCGAGCGCACCCTTCTCGTCGGTGATCGACGTGCCGGTCGCCGCGGCGGCGCTGTCGGCGTCGAATCCGCCCGACGTGCGCAGCGCGACGACGGTGCCGTCGCTGCCGCCGGCGGACGGCAACTGCGTCCACGGCTGGTGGTCCATCCACACCACGGGCTGGTGGCTGTAGAGGGAGTCGTCGACGAGCGCGGCGATCGTGAACGTCTGTGCGCCGATGGTGATCCGGCTGCCGACATCCCACCCGTTGTCCTTCGCGAGGTCGGCGTCGACCGCGGCCGATGCGCCGTCGAGCGGGACGGGGGCGGCAAAGGATCTGCCGTCGACGCCGAATGCGGACGCGGCCACCTCCCTGCTGCCGGTGCTGATCCGGACCGGCGCGATCCCGACGATCGCGGCCTCGTCGACTCCGGGCGTCGCGGCCAGCGCGTCACGCTGCTGCTCGGTGACGGTGGATTCGCCGAACGAGAGCGACTGGCCGTCGGCGGGTTCGCCGAACGCGAAGTTGTCGGCGCCGAGGTGCTTGACCGCGGCGATCGATTGATTGCCCAGTCCTGTGGTCAGCCCCGACAGCATGACGACCATCAGGGAGATCAGGAACAAGGCCGAGCTCATGAGAGCGAACCGGCCCTTGGCGAAGCGGAGATCTCGAATACTGAGGAACATGTGATCCAGCGTCGCCGAGAAGGGGTGATCGGGGCATCGCGCATCGGTTGACTTCCCCGGTCCATCGAAAGTTGGAGTGCGGGTTCGCGGCGGCGAGCAGTGCGCCGGCGGTGTTAGCGTGAGTGAAATGCAGACCTCCGACGCGTACCATCCGGGCGGTGTCGCCCCGGTGCTGCGCGCCATGCAGATCGGCGCGCACACCCTCTTCGTGCTCCTCCTCGCGATCGGGGTCGGACGGGTCCTCGTCACGCAGGGCGTGGGCGGCTGGTGGGTCGTGGCGATCGCGGTTGCGGAACTCCTCTGGTACGGATGCGGGGTGATCTTCGCCCGCGGCGCCCGGGACGGTGGCACGGTCGACAAGGCGTCGGGGCGGTCGTGGCTGGGCATCCTCGTCCTCGGCTGGTTGTTGCTGGTGGTCTCGGATCCCAACTTCGTGTGGCTCGTGTTCGCGCTGTTCTTCCTGTGCTTCCACCTGCTGACGATTCCGCAGGCGTTCGGGGCGACCGGTGCACTCACCGTGGTGTCGATCGCGGCGAGCCTGTGGCACGGCGTGACCGAGACGGTGCCGTCGATCGTGGGACCGCTGATCGGCGCGGCCGTCGCCGCAGGCATGGCGACGGTGTACCAGTTGCTGGTGCGCGAGGCCGCGGAACGGCAACTGCTGGTCGACGAACTCACCGAGGCGCACCGCGAGCTCCTCGGCGCACAGGACGAACTGGTGGCCCTGCAGCGTGAATCGGGTGCGCTGGAAGAGCGTTCGCGGCTCGCCCGGGACATCCACGACACCCTCGCGCAGGGCTTCTCGTCGATCCTGCTGCTGGCCCGCGCCGGTCAACGAGGCAACGACCCCGCGCCGATCTTCGGCCAGATCGCCGACACCGCACAGGAGAACCTGGTGGAGGCGCGACGGGTGGTGGCCGCACTCGCGCCCGCCGACCTGGAATCGGCGCCGCTCGAATCGGCGTTGCGGCGTCTGGTCGCCCAGCTCGGCGACCAGACCGGCATCGTCGGCGAGTTGCACACCGACGGCGACCCTCTTCCGATGCCGATGGAGTACGACGTCGCGCTGCTGCGGGTCGCCCAGAGTTCGCTCGCGAACGTGCGACTGCATTCGCGGGCGCAGCGGGTGCGGGTGACGCTCACCTACGAGGCCGACGAGGTGCGCCTGGACGTCGTCGACGACGGCATCGGTTTCGATACGCGGGAGGCCGGCGGATTCGGTCTCCGTGCCATGCGTGAACGACTCACGGAGTTGGGAGGAACGTTGGTCGTGGAAAGTGCTCCGGGTGACGGAACTGCTGTTGCGGCAACACTTCCGGCGGGGAGGCCACTGTGAGCGGCGTACGGGTGCTGCTGGTCGACGACCATCCCGTCGTGCGGGCGGGGCTGCGCGCGCTGCTCGCGTCGCACGACGACGTCGAGGTGGTGGCCGAGGCGACGTCCGGTGAGGAGGCGGTGCTGCTGGCCGCGTCCACGAAGCCCGACGTCGTGCTGATGGATCTGCGGCTCGGCTCCGGATTGGACGGCGCGGGGGCGACGGCACAGATCACGGCGGTCGAGAATCCGCCGCGGGTCGTCGTGCTCACGACGTACGACACCGACGCGGACATCCTGCGGGCGGTCGAGGCGGGTGCCTCCGGGTATCTGCTCAAGGACACCGCCCCGGAGGTGCTGATCGAGTCGGTCTTCGCGGCGGCGCGGGGCGATACGGTGCTGGATCCGGATGTGGCGCAACGGCTCTACCGTCGCATGCAGCAGCCACGGGTGGATCTCAGTGCCCGCGAGGTCGAGGTTCTCGATCTGGTGGCGCAGGGGCTGTCGAACCGGGCGATCGCGAAGCAGTTGTTCGTGAGTGAAGCCACCGTCAAGTCCCACCTGGTGCACGCGTTCACCAAGCTCGGCGTCGACAGTCGCACCGCGGCGGTGGCGGCGGCCCGCGAACGGGGCGTGATCACCTGATCCGTCGGGTAGCGTCCGACGGATGCCGAAGCGATTCGAGTTCTCGGCCGAGTTCGAGCATCCGGTCGAGCGTGTGCACGCCCTGCTGACCGACGAGGAGTACTGGCGCTCCCGCCTGGCTCCGAGCTCCGGCGGTGCCGTCGAGGTGGTCGAGTCCCTCGACCCCGAGGGGCGTCCGCTGGTGACGGTGACGATGACCGAAACGGTCGATCCGGGTAACTTTCCGTCGTTGGTGCGCAGGGTCGTTCGCGGGGAGATGCGCATGCAGCGCGTCGACTCGTGGAGTCCGATCGACGACGGCCGGGCGTCGGGGCGGGTGGAGGGCACCTCCACCGGTATACCCGTCGCGATCGCCGGGGACTACGACCTGCGCCCGCACAGCGGCGGGGCGCTGCTCGCGGTGCGCGGAACGATCACCGCGAAGGTTCCGGTGATCGGCGGGAGCATCGAGGCGCTCGTCCGCCAGATGGTGGGGCAGATGGTGGCCCGGGACCGTGACGAGGTGCTGCGCCGGCTCACCGCAGCCGGCTGACCGCCGCGGGTCAGTCGATCTCGATGTCGATGACCCGGGCCCCGGGGCCCGCGGTGCCCAGTTCGTCGTGCGGATTCGCGAGCGTGCAGCTCGCGAGGGACAGGCACCCGCATCCGATGCAGTTGGTGAGGTCGTCGCGCAGCCTGGTGAGCTGCTCGATGCGTCGGTCGAGGTCGGCGTGCCAGCGGCTCGACAGCCTCGCCCAGTCGCTCCGGGTGGGGGTGCGGCCGTCCGGGAGCGTCGACAGCGCGTCGCGGATCTCTGCGAGCGGGATCCCGACCCGCTGGGACAGCCGGATGAACGCGACCCGGCGCAGCACGTCGCGCTTGTAGCGGCGCTGGTTGCCGCTGGTGCGGCGGCTCGAGATGAGGCCCTCGCGCTCGTAGAAGTGCAGCGCGGACACCGCGACACCGCTGCGCTCGGAGAGTTGTCCCGGCGTCAGTTCCTTGGTGTTCCACTCCGGCATGTCCACGACCTCTGCCCTTCCACGATGCGGCAACCTCGACAATACTCGAGGATTGGGTGCGGGGTGCCGTCCGCCGCGCGCGGGTCTACCGTTTACGCATGACCGCGCAGGAGTCGTCGAAGCCGGGTGTCGACACCGAGGTGGGTGCGCTGCGCACGGTGCTGCTGCACCGGCCGGGTGACGAACTGCGCAGACTGACGCCGCGCAACAACGACCAACTGCTCTTCGACGGCTTGCCCTGGCTGGACCGCGCGCAGGACGAGCACGACGCGTTCGCCGACGTGTTGCGCGGACGCGGCGTCGAGGTCCTGCTGCTCGCCGACCTGTTGGCCGAGACGCTCACGACGAGCGGCGCGGCGCGGATACAGGGCATCTCGGCCGCCGTCGACCCGCGCAAACTGGGGCACGTGCTCGCGCAGGATCTGGCCGCGCACCTGCGGGGGATCCCCCCGGCCGATCTGGCCGGCGTTCTCACCGCCGGGATGACCTTCGACGAGTTGCCGATCGGGACCGGTGCCGCGACGCCGTCGCTGGTCCGGTTGATGCACCACGGCGGCGACTTCGTGATCGACCCGTTGCCGAACCTGCTGTTCACCCGGGACTCGTCGTTCTGGGTGCGCGGACGCGTCGCGATCACGACCCTCGCACTACCGGTGAGGGTGCGGGAGGCGTCGCTCACCGACCTCATCTACGCCCACCACCCGCGCTTCCGTGGGGTGCGGCGCGCGTACGAATCGCACACGGCCCCGGTGGAGGGCGGCGACGTGCTGCTGCTGGCGCCCGGAGTGATCGCCGTCGGGGTGGGGGAGCGGACCACTCCCGCGGGTGCGGAAGCCTTGGCACGCAGCGTCTTCGAGGACGGGCTCGCACACACCGTGCTCGCGGTGCCGATCGAGCAGCGGCGGGCGTCGATGCATCTGGACACCGTCCTGACGATGGTGGACACCGATGCCGTCGTGATGTACCCGGCAGTGCGGGAAACGTTGTCGGCCTTCACGATTCGAAGCGACGACGGCACCGCTCGAATCAGCGGTCCGGAGCCGTTCCTCGAGGCCGCCGCGGCGGCGATGGGGATCGGCAAGCTGCGGGTGATCGACACCGGGCTCGACCACGTCACCGCCGAGCGGGAACAGTGGGACGACGGCAACAACACTCTCGCGCTCGCACCCGGCGTCGTGGTGGCCTACGAGCGCAACGTGGAGACCAACGCGCGGATGGAGGCGTCGGGCATCGAGGTGTTGCGAATCTCGGGTTCCGAGTTGGGGTCCGGGCGGGGCGGACCGCGCTGCATGTCGTGCCCGATCGCGCGCGATCCGCTGCCCTGACGCCGCCGGGATCAGAGGATCTCGCGCACCTTCTCGTACGGCCGCGCCAGCACGGTGCCGAGGTCGGTCACGACGATGGGGCGTTCGATGAGGATCGGGTTGTCGACCATCGCGTCGAGCAGTTCGTCCTCGGAGGCAGTCGCGAGACCGAGTTCCTTGTAGACGGCCTCCTTCGTGCGGATCGCCTCGCTCGGGCGCAGGCCGGCGTCGTCGAGGAGTTTGCGCAGCCCGTCCCGCGACGGCGGCGTCTCGAGGTACTTGACGACGGTCGGTTCGAGGCCGGCCTCCTCGATGAGCTTCAACGTGTTCCGCGACGTGCTGCAGCGGGGATTGTGATAGATCGTTGCGTTCTTTGCGGTACCTGCCATGCCTGCCATTCTGCACGGGGACAATGGATGACGGAGCATGGAGACCAGCTAGTCACGAACCCAGCGTGAGGAGTGTTGGACATGACCGATCGACGCATCGTCATCGCCGGCGGGCACGGCAAGATCGCCAGGCACCTGATCAAGGAGTTGACCGCGTCGGGTGATCGGGCGGTGGCGCTGATCCGCAATCCCGATCATGCGGGGCCGGTGCGGGCCCTCGGCGCGCTGCCGGTGGTCGTCGACCTCGAGACCGCGACCGTCGACGAGGTGGCGGAGATCGTGCGCGGTGCGGATGCGGTCGTGTTCGCGGCGGGCGCCGGCCCGGGCAGCGGCGCGGCCCGGAAGGACGCCGTCGATCGCGGCGCCGCGGTCCTCATGGCCGACGCCGCCGAACGGGCCGGGGTGCGGAGATTCGTGCAGATCAGCTCGTTCGGTGCCGGCGAACCGATTCCCGACGGCACCGACGACGTGTTCGCGGCGTACCTGGTTGCGAAGACCGCTGCCGAGGACGATCTGCGACGCCGGGACGGCCTCGACTGGACGATCCTGCGGCCCGGCGGACTGACCGACGACGATCCGACGGGCGAGGTGACGCTCACGGAGCCTCCACTCGAACGGGGCACGGTGCCGCGCGGCGACGTCGCGGCGGTGATCGCGGCCCTGATCGCCTCCGGTTCGGAAGGCCGCCCACCTCGTGCGGTCCGGCGCGCTTTGATGCTCACGGAGGGTTCGTTTTCCATTGAGGACGCGGTCGCCGCGATACCGTGAATTCACGCGTTCGCCCCGGACAGAGGGGCTTGCGTGGGGCCGGAAGGGGAGTCGTGGACATCGAGATCGACCATGCGTCGTCGACGCCGCCGTTCGAGCAGTTGCGCACGCAGATACTCGAACTCGTCAAGTCCGAGCGGCTCGTGGCCGGTACCAAGATCCCGACGGTTCGGGGCCTGGCATCCCAGCTCCACATCGCGCCGAACACCGTCGCGCGCACCTATCGCGAGCTCGAGCAGCTCGGCGTCATCGAGACCCGCGGGCGGCTCGGTTCCTTCGTCGCGGCGTCCGGTGACCCGACGCGGGCCAAGGCCCAGGAGGCTGCGACCGAGTACGTCCGGGTGGTCCGTCGGCTCGGGATCTCGGACGAGGACGCCGCGGCGTTCGTGGGGAGTGCGCTGGAGGGCGCCTGAGCCGTTAGTTGACGCTTCAACCTAATCTGTGTCAGGGTTGGGTCATGAACTCCACCGCATTTCGTGACGTCAGCGTGCTCATCGCCCGCATCGGCCTGGGCGTGATCTTCATCGCGCACGGGTGGCAGAAGTTCTCCACCTGGGGCATCGACGGCACCCAGGCCGCTTTCGCCGGAATGGACGTCCCGCTGGCCGACGTCTCCGCGATCGTCGCCGCCACGATCGAACTGGTCGGCGGCATCGCCCTGCTCATCGGCTTCGCCACCCGCATCGCCGGCGGCCTGCTGTTCCTGAACATGCTCGGCGCGTTCTTCATCGTGCACGTCGGCAACGGCATCTTCGTCGGAGACGGCGGCTACGAGCTGGTCCTGGCGCTCGGCGTAGCGTCGCTGCTGATCGCGGGCGTCGGAGCCGGCCGGTTCAGCGTCGATGCCGTCATCGGCAAGAACTCGAGGGTCCTGTCCGCGTCCTGACGACGATCCGCACGCACCCGGTTCCCCGCCACGGGGCGCCGGGTGCTTGCTTTTGGGCGCGAGAATGAGCACCGTTTGAGGAATGGCAGGCGCACGCGAGCTGTCCGGGACCGACCGTGTGGTGTTCGGCGTGGCCGCGAGCGCAGTCGCCGCGATCGTCGTGTGGGGACTCGCGGCGCCCGACAACCTCCAATCCGTCACCGGCGACATGCTCGACTGGCTGGTCACCAACATGGGCTGGCTGTTCGTCATCGCCGCGTCGTCGTTCGTCGTCTTCACCCTGTGGCTCGCCGCGAGCAAGTACGGCCGGGTCCCGCTCGGGAAGGACGGCGAGAAGCCCGAGTTCACGACCGTCAGCTGGATCGCGATGATGTTCAGCGCCGGAATGGGCATCGGACTGATGTTCTTCGGCGTCGCCGAACCGCTCGCGCACTTCGTCACGCCGCCGCCCGGCACCGACGGCGGCGTCGGAACGGCGATGGCCACCACGATGTTCCACTGGAGCCTGCACCCGTGGTCCATCTACGCGGTGATGGGACTCGCCATCGCGTACGGGACGTACCGCCGCGGCCGCCCGCAGCTGATCAGCGCGGCGTTCTTCCCGCTTCTCGGCCGCCGCAGCGAGGGGCCGATCGGCAGGGTCATCGACATCCTCGCGATCTTCGCGACGATGTTCGGTACCGCCGCGTCCCTGGGCCTGGGCGCGCTGCAGATCGGTTCCGGGCTCGAGGTGATCGGCTGGATGGGCGAGGTCGGCACGTTCCTGCTCGTCGCGGTCGTCGCGGTCCTCACCCTGGCGTTCGTCGCGTCGGCGGTGTCCGGTGTGGCCAAGGGCATCCAGTGGCTGTCGAACATCAACATGGTGCTGGCCCTCGTCCTCGCGGTGTTCGTGTTCGTGCTCGGGCCGACGGTGCTGATCCTCAATCTCATCCCCACCACGATCGGCAACTACGCCGCCGACCTGGCCTCGATGTCCGCGCGCACCGCGGCGTCGAGCAATCCCGAGACCGCCGAGTGGCTGTCGTCGTGGACGATCTTCTACTGGGCGTGGTGGATCTCCTGGGCCCCGTTCGTCGGGATGTTCCTCGCGCGGATCAGCCGCGGCCGCACCATCCGCGAGTTCGTCGTCGGGGTCATCCTCATCCCGAGTCTCGTCAGCCTGCTGTGGTTCTCGGTGTTCGGCGGCGCCGGCATCAACGAGCAGCGCGAGGGCATCGACCTGGCCGGCCGGGACACCACCGAGAGTCAGCTGTTCGGGATGCTCGAGCACCTGCCGCTGTTCGGGGTCTCGACCGTGCTGGTGATGGTGCTGGTCGCGATCTTCTTCGTCTCGGGCGCCGACGCGGCGTCGATGGTGATGGGCACCCTGTCGCAGCGCGGTGCCCTCGCACCGGCCAGGTGGGTCGTCGTCTTCTGGGGTCTGCTCACCGGCGGTGTCGCGGCGCTGATCCTGTGGACCGGCGGCGCGGACGCGCTCAACGGCCTGCAGACCATGACGATCATCGCCGCGGCGCCGTTCGTGCTCGTCATGGTCGGCCTGTGCGTCTCGCTGTACCGGGATCTTTCCCGCGATCCGATGATCCTGGCCTCGCGCAAGGAACGACGACTGTCGACGCGGGCGCTGCGACGCTGGACGTGACGCCCGCTGCCGTCAGCCGCGATCGGTGACCATCGACAGGATCCGGGGCAGCGGGGTCCAGTCGGTGGAGACGACGGACGCCGAGCGGCCCGCGAGGTCGAGCACGCGGGTCCGGGCGTCGGCCTCGGAAGGCGCGACCGGATCGAGCAGCGGAAACACCTTGTGTGCATCGGTGACGACCACCAGGTAGCCGTGGTCGCGGTACCACCCGGTGTCGATGTCGCCGCGGGTGAATTCCGTCGCGTCCACGTCGAACACCACGAACCAGGGCCGCAGCGCGGCGTCGTACCGCATCCGCGGGTCACCGGCCTGCGCCCGGTGCACTGCCGGGAACGCGCTCGCCAGCCCCAGCGCGCCGACTCGGCCGAGATCCGACAGATGTGTCGCATACGCACGATCGATCCACCACGTGTCGAGCGGATTGTTCTCCTGCACCGTCCCCGGAATCAGTTCCACGAGGAACCGGCCGCGCAGCGCGTCCACCCCGGGCCATCCCGCGGTGCGGACGGCGTCGTCGAGTGTCGCGGCGGACGGACCACCGTGCGCGAGAAGATCGGCGGGCCCGAACAGCGCGTCGCCGAGCCGGCTGCGCACCAGCGCGTCGAACTCTCGCGGGCCGCGACCGAACGGCGCGGTGAACCCGTCCTTCATCTCGACCTTCACCACCACGGGCGGGTGGTCGGGGTTGGCGTCGTGCCAGGCGCGCAGGTCGTCGAGGCAGCCGCTCAGGAACTGGTCGCGCGGTCCCGTCCGCAGCCGGTCGGCCGAGGTCGCGCCCGCGCAGTTGTTGTCGTTCGCGATCGGGTTGGAGTGCGACACACGCCAATCCGGACCTACGGCATTGGTCCAGACGTCCAGCTCGATCAGGCCGGCGCCGGCGTCGAGCGCATCGGCGAGGAACGGGTATCGGTGCTTCTCGAACGTGTTGTGGACGCCGACCGACGTCACGTCGGAGAAGCGTGGTGCGGTCTGGCCGGAATCCGCACGCGCCGTTGCCGGTACGAGCACGGTCAGCGCGGCGAGCACGATCGTCACGATTGCGGACGGTCTGGACATTCGGAGCACACTACCCACGGAGGGGGAGTGCGGGGGCGTTTCGCGGAGAAGTAGTTGCCGTTCGTGCCGGGTCAGCGCCAGCTCGGCAACCACAGTTGCTGCTGCCACATCTCCGGAGTGATCGGCACGGCCGTCAGGATCGGCCACAGCCACACGAAGTTCGCGACCACCAGCCCCACGTAGAGGCACACCGCGAGCAGTCCGGTGCCGCGCCGCTCGGCGGAAGCCTTGGCGGCGCCGAGAATCTCACCGAGGACGAGCGCGATCGCCATCACGAAGAACGGGGCCAGCGCGACCGCGTAGAAGTAGTACATCTGGCGGTCCAGCGTCACGAACCAGGGCAGCAGCGCGGCCGCATAGCCGGTGAGCACCGTCGCGTAGCGCCAGTCGCGGCTGACGAACGTCCGCCACAGCGCCCACCCGAGGACCGGCACCGCGAGCCACCACATCGCGGGTGTGCCGATCAGCATCACCGCCTTGACGCAGCTGGGCCCGCCGCAGCCGGACACGTGCTCGCCCTCGGCGAAGTAGTAGAGCATCGGGCGCAGGCCCATCGGCCACGTCCACGGCTTCGACTCCCACGGATGGTGGTTGCCGGCCGAATTGGTCAGGCCCGAATGGAACTCGAGCACCTTGGCGCTGTAGTACCACAGCGAGCGCAGGGCCTCGGGCACGAACGAGAACGGCCCACCCGTGCCGATCTGATTGCCGGCGGCATGCCGGTCGACGCCGGTCTCGCTCGCGAACCAGGCCCCGTACGTGCCGAGATACACGACCAACGGCACCACGACGAGCGCGTACAGCGACGGGACTATGTCGCGGATCGCGGTGCCGACCCACGGCCGCCGGACCCCGTAGGCGCGGCGCGCGGCGATGTCGAACCCGACGCACAGCAGGCCGAAGAACGCGATGAAGTACATGCCGGACCACTTGGTGCCGCACGCCAGACCGAGCATCAGGCCGGCGCCGAATCGCCACCACCGCACGCCCAGTCGTGGACCGAACTCGGTGAGGCCGATGCGTCCCTCGGCCCGCACCCGGGCCATCCGCTCGCGCACCTGGTCCCGGTCGACGACGAGGCAGCCCAGCGCCGCGACGGTGAACAGGGCCAGGAAGATGTCGAGCATGCCGAGGCGGGACGAGACGAAGGTGACGCCGTCGACGATCAGCAGGATGCCGGCGATCGCGCCGATCAGTGTCGACCGGGTCATGCGCCGGACGATCCGCATCACCAACAGCACCAGGATCGTGCCGGCGAGGGCCGACGCGAACCGCCAGCCCCACGCGTTGTAGCCGAACAGCGCCTCGCCCATCGCGATCAGCTGTTTGCCCACCGGCGGATGCACCACCAGCCCGTAGCCGGGATTGTCCTCGAGCCCGCCACCGGTGAGGACCTGCCATCCTTGCGGCACGTAATGCTTCTCGTCGAAGACGGGGGTGCCCGCGTCGGTGGGGTAGTTCAGCATCACGAACCGGGTGATCGCGGCGAGCGCGGTGACCACGAGTGTCGCGATCCACCCGCGCCGACGGTCGGTCGGACCGAAATCCGGGGGCGGCGTGGCCGGAGCGGGGCTGACGGTCCGGGATCCGCCGGACGAGGGCGCGGGGTGCTCGTCCGTCAGCTGGGTCACGTGTCGATCGTAGGCTGTCACCCATGACTGGTCGCCTCGTCCTCGCCGCAACTCCCATGGGGGACATCGGTGACGCCTCCGAACGCCTGCGCACCGCCCTCGGATCGGCCGACGTCGTGGCCGCCGAGGACACCCGCCGTACCAAGTCGCTCGCCGCCGCGCTGGGGGTCACGATCACCGGACGCGTCGTCAGCTTCTACGACCAGGTGGAAGTGTCCCGGCTGCCGGTGCTCGTCGCGGACGTCGAGGAGGGCCGGACCGTGCTGCTCGTGACCGACGCCGGCATGCCGTCGGTGAGCGATCCCGGATATCGGTTGGTCGCGGCGTGTGTCGAGAAGGATCTGCCCGTCACGTGCCTGCCCGGTCCGTCGGCGGTCACTACGGCCCTCGCGCTGTCCGGGCTGCCGGTGGAACGGTTCTGTTTCGACGGATTCCCGCCGCGCAAGCAGGGGCAGCGCCGGTCGTGGTTCGAGACCCTGAAGACCGAGCCGCGGGCGTGTGTCTTCTTCGAGGCGCCGCACCGGCTGGCGGCGTGCCTCGCGGATGCGGTCGAGGTGCTCGGCGGGACCCGCCGAGCGGCGGTGTGCCGGGAATTGACGAAGACGTACGAGGAAGTCCGTCGCGGGACACTGGCCGAACTGGCGGAGTGGGCCGTCGAGGGTGCCCGCGGTGAGATCACGGTGGTTCTCGAGGGCGCGCAGCCCGTGGCCGCTGATCCGGAGGATCTCGTCGGCGAGGTCGAGCGACTCGTCGCGGACGGCGTGAGATTGAAGGACGCGTGCGCTCAGGTCGCCACCGAGGGCGTGTCCAAGCGGGAGCTGTACGAGACCGTGCTGGCGTCGCGGAAGGACTGACGCTTCCGGAGCGGTATCCGGAGCTGTGGGACCGCGGTTCCCGCCGACCCCCGTCGAGCGACTACCAGGGGGTGGGTGCTCCGGTCGAAACCGGAGCACCCCCCACCGGGGCAGCGACCGCATCGGCGGGGGCCGCACCCAACAGCACCATCAGGCCCACGGTCGCGGCGATGACCAGACCTGCCCCGACAGCCGGCGGTGTCTTCGCCGTCAGTCTGGCCGCCATCGCGATCATTCCGAGTTCCTCCTCCGTGGACGCTGCACCCGGCAGGGGATACCCCTCGTGGATTTCTCCAACCCCCACCGGTCGCAGCGCCGCTGGCGCAGGGCCTTTGTGCGTCGACAACGACTTTGCCCCATTGGACGGAACGGACGAACTGGATGGTTCGCAAGACGAGCTATCATCCCAGTTCGCAGGCGGTGAGGAATTATTCCGCAGCGGAATCCGCAGGGGCTGCGGAGCGCGGAAATCGGGCAGACCCGGAGGAACGCCGGGGCCGGTGACACGGAAGGAACGACCAACGCGATGACAGCGGACAGCGAGGCCCAGCCCGACGCGGACCGGTCCGGCGCGGAGGCGCGGCTGATGTTCGCCGATCAGATGCGGCTGCTGTTCGCCACCGCTGGAGGCCCCCCGCTCAAGAAGGTCGTCACAGAGGCGGCGACCCTCGGCCGATCGGTCGGAGGCGAGAAGCCGGCCTCGGTCCAGCGCATCAGCGACTGGCGGTCGGGCAAGCGCATGCCGGCCACGTTCGAGTCGGTCCGCCCCGTGCTCGCGGTGCTCATCCGGATGGCCCGGGCGCTCCATGAGGGCCCACCCCCCACCGACGGATTGTTCTCGATGCGGCAGTGGGAGGCGTGGTGGCGGAACGCCAGTTCCGTTCCCGCCACGAAGGCGGCGGTAGCGGCGGCCGGTGAGCAGGCGGCGCCGCCGACGTTGCCGGCGGGAGTGCGGCCCTATCGCGGGCTGGCGCCGTACCGGGAGAAGGACGAGCGGCTGTTCTTCGGGCGTACCCAGAGCGTCGACGGACTCGTCACCGCCGTCGAGGCGGCGCAGGGCAAGGGCATCGTGATCGTCACCGGCGCCTCGGGTGTCGGCAAGTCGTCGCTCGTGCAGGCCGGGCTGATCCCGCAGCTGAAGGCCCTCGATCGGGTCGGCGACCGCTCCGCATTCGCGGCGGTGGTCTTCGTACCGGGTGCGCACCCCCTGACGTCGTTGCGGACCGCCGTTCCCGAGCTGACCGCGGATTCCCCGAGTGCGGAACAACTGCACGACGCCCTGGCCCGCGCGGCGGAACGGCTCGGCGCCCACCATCTCCTGATCGTGGTCGACCAGATCGAGGAGCTGTTCTCGCAGTGCTCCGACGCCGACGAGCGGGCGGCGTTCCTCACGGTGCTCGACCTGGCCGCGACGGCACCGGCCGGCGGCGGGGCGACCGACACGACGTCGGTCGTCGCGACGATGCGATCGGACTTCTATCCGCAGGCGCTCGCCCATCCGGTGCTCGCGCGGGCCCTCGAACAGCGCAGCAAGACGGTGTCGCCGCTCCTGCGGGAGGACGTCGTCGAGGTGATCACGAAGCCTGCCCGCATGATCGGACTCAAGCTCGAGCCGGGCCTGGTGGATCTGATCCTCAACGATCTCGGTGTGCTCACCGCGTCGTCGCCCAACCCGTCCGAGGGCAGCGACACCGTGCTGCCCCTGGTCTCGCATCTGCTCGACACGATGTGGGAGCGGCGCCGCGGCGGACAGCTCACGATCGCGAACTACCGCGCCACCGGCGGTGTGCGGGGGTCCATCGCGGCCGCTGCCGAGCGAGCCTGGGAGCAACTCGACGAATGCGGTCGCGTCCTGGCACGGGCGATGTTCGTGCACCTCGTCTACGTCACGAGCACCGGCACCGACGTGAAGATCCGCCGGACGGTGCCGCAGCTCGTCGCGCTCGAGGGCTCCGATACGGGAGCGGGCCGGCGCGTCGTCGATCACTTCGTCAATGCCCGGGTGCTCGTCGCGGACGGTGACGCGGTCGAGCTGATCCACGACGCGGTCATCTACACGTGGCCGCGGTTGAGGGCGTGGATCCAGGAGGACCGCTCCTACTCCGCCCTCCGCCAGCAGATCGAGACGGACGCCGTGCACTGGGAGGATGCCGACCGCAACAGCAGCCTGCTCTACCATCGCGGCCGGCTCGACCTGCTGGCCGAGCACGCGGACAAGCAGTCCGATCACGGATCCCCGGGTGGTCCGACCGGCGTCGATGCCGTCGCGGCAACGCTGACGCCTGCGGCCGCTGACTTCCTGGAGGCGTCGGTCCGGCAGGTGGCGCGCCTGACGTGGCGCAAGCGCACCGTCATGACTGCGCTGGCGTTGTCGACCGTCGTCGCCATCGTGATGGGCGCGATGGCGCTGGCCGCCAAGTCGCGGGCCGAGGACGAGCGGAGTGCCGCGCAGTTCCAGCAGGTCGTCGCCCTCGCCGACGCGCTGCGCGAGAGCGACCCGACGACGTCGGCGCAGTTGTCGTTGGCCGCGTGGCGGATGCGGCCCGGTAGCGACGACGCGTTCTCCCGGTTGGTCGCCACCGAGAACACCCCGATCTCCCGGAGCCTGACCGGCCATACCGGCCCGGTGTACGGCGTCGCGTTCTCGGCCGACGGCCGGACCCTCGCCAGCGCGAGCGACGACCGGAGCGTGCGGCTGTGGGACCTCACCGACCGGGCGGACCCGGTCCCGATCGGGGACGAACTGACCGGGCCGGACCAGTACATGGCGTCGGTGTCGTTCAGCCCCGACGGACGTCTCCTCGCGGCCGGCGGCGGCGACGGCACGATGTGGATCTGGGACGTCAGCGACCGGGCTGCGCCGCGGGCGCTGATGTCGGGACTGCGCAGCGCGCCTGGCGCCGTGCACAACGTGCGGTTCAGCCCCGACGGGCGGTTGCTCGCGGTGCCGCACGACGACGGCACCGTCACGCTGTTCGACACCACGAACCCCGACTCCGGGGAGTTTCCCGCCGCCACCCTGAAGGCGCATTCCGGGGCGGTGCGCACGGTGTCGTTCCGCGGCGGTTCGGTGCTGGCGACCTCCAGTGACGACCGCACCGTGCGGGTGTGGGACATCGCCGATCCCGCGCGCCCGGTCCAGTTGGGGCGGGACCTGACCGGCTTCGACGACGTCGCGCACTCGGTGTCCTTCAGCCCCGACGGCACGACCCTCGCGGCGAGCAGCGACGACGGCATGATCCGGGTCTTCGATGCGACGGACCTCATGGACGTCCGTCAGGTCGGCGCCCCGGTGCAGGCCCACACGGGCGGCATCTGGACCGTCGCCTTCGGCTCCGACGGGACGACGTTGGCGAGTGCGTCGTGGGACGGCACCGCGAAGCTGTGGTCGGTCGATCCGGCGACGCGCGCCGTGCACGAACTGCGGCCCGCGCTCAGCGGCAACGGCGGCGGTGTCCCCGCACTCGCGCTCTCACCCGACGGCACGACGATCGTCACGGGCGGCCAGGATTCGATCGTGCGGATGTGGACGCTGCCGACGGGGACGGTGCCGGTATCGGATGCGTCGATGACCCTGCCGTCGATCAACAGCGACGGCTCACGGGTGGTGACCGCGGGATACGACTCGCAGGTGCGGTTGTGGAAGGTGTCGGCGGCCGGTGAGATGGACCGCGCCGGCACGATCGAGCTGCCGCGCCCGCTGGGCGGCGGCAACGTGGCCGAGCTGTCGCCGGACGGCAAGGTCCTGGCGACCACGCAGACGTCGGGCGGCCACGTCCAGCTGTGGGACGTCGCCGATCCGGCGCACCCGGTGCCGCTGGGGCCGCCGATCACGACGTCGACACGGTTCACGTGGGAGATGGCGTTCAGTCCCGACGGCCGGACCCTCGCGATCGGCGACGACGACTTCAGCGTCGCGCTGTGGGACGTCCAGGATCCGCGCAACCCGGTCCGACTCGGCGGGCGCCTGACCGGGCCGCGGAACCTGGTGCGGAGCGTCGCGTTCGGGCCCGACGGCGACGTCCTGGTCGCGGCCAGCGCCGACGGCGACCTCTATGCATGGAACGTCTCCGAGCCTGCCGGTCCCGTGTCACTCCCGGTCCGCGAAGGAGGGCACGACGGCGGCGTCAATGCGCTGTCGTTCGGCCCCGACGGCGACACCCTCGTCACCGCGAGCGACGACCACACCCTCGTGCTGTGGGACCGCGACGACGACGGTGGCTTCACGCCGCGTCCGGTGCCACTGCGCGGACACACCGGCACGGTGTACAGCGTCGCGTTCGGCGCAGACGGCACCCACGTGGTCAGTGGCAGCGACGACGGTTCGGTGCGGTTGTGGAACGTCGACGGTGCGGGTGACTCCGAGGAGATGGGCGGTCCGATCACCACGATCGGCACCGGGCGCTGGCAGGTCGCGTTCCTGCCGCGGACCGACACGGTGATCGCTGGCGGCGGCGACGGTGTGTTGCGGACGTGGCGTCTCGACGAGGACCCGATCACCGAGCGGATCTGTTCGTCTACCTCGGAGCTGACACAGGATCGGCCGGCGCACTTCGAGATGCCGGAATCGGGCCGGGGAGCGTGCGAGTCGGAGTGAGCGTGACGATGCTCGCCGCCTTGTCCAGGCACTCCTGCCATTCCGCGTCTGGGTCGGAGTCGATGGTGATGCCACCGCCGACGCCGAGCCCGACCCGGCCGGACGCGTCGAACTCGACGGTTCGGATCGCGACGTTCAGTTCGAGTCCGGCCAGGGGGCTGTGCATTCCGACGGCGCCGCAGTAGACGCCGCGGGGGTCCGGCTCCCACGAGCGGAGCAGCGTCCGCGCCGAATGCTTTGGACACCCGGTCACCGAGGCGGGTGGGAAGGCGGCGTCGAGCAGGTCCGCGGCACTCACTCGGTCGGACACTTCGGCGGTGACGGTCGAGACCAGGTGCCACACGCCGGGGGCGGGCTTGACCCGCAACAGGTCGGCCACCTTGACCGACCCCGCGTCGGCGACGCGGCCCAGGTCGTTGCGGACGAGGTCGACGATCATCACGTTCTCGGCGACATCCTTGACCGAGTTCCGCAGGTGCGCAGGGTCTTCGCCGAGCGGGAGGGTGCCCTTGATAGGGCTGGACGTGACGGTGCCGCCGCGGCGGGACAGGAACAGTTCGGGTGACAGCGACGCGACCGCACCCCACGCGCCCTGCACGAACGCCGCACGGCTGGGCCGGGTCCGGTCGACCGCATCGGCGAAGAAGTCGACCGGGCGGCCCGAGCTGGTGCCGTGGAAGCGGGCGCACACGCAGGCTTGGTAGACGTCGCCGCGCGCGATCGCGTCGAGGCAGTCCTCGACCCCGCGTCGGTGGGCGTGGCGATCCGGGGTGGTCCAGTCGATGTGCCAGGGGCCGGCGGTTGCGTCGGGTCGGCGCACCACGTGCGCGAGGTCGTCGGGGCACGGCTCGTCGAGGAGGCTCTCGAACCACCAGCAGCCGGAGTTGTCCAGGCGCAGGACATGATCGGTCCATCCGCCGGCGGCCTCGGGCAGCACGCCGGATCGGTCCGGGTAGGCGCGGTAGCCGATCCAGCCGCCACCGATCACCGGGCCGCCGGGGGCCGGTGCTGTTTCGCGGGGCGGGAGCGTGTACGCGGATCGCGCATCGTGCGGTGCGGCGTGCACGCTGGGCGCGATGACGGCGGCGGCGTCGAACCAGTTCCCGATCAGGCCGGCCGGCGGTGCCAGCTTCCGCGACCGAGCCCGCCGAGCCAGTGCGCGGAACACGTCGGCGGCGCTGCCGCCGTCTCCGAGTCGCTCCAATCGCATCGGTCCAGCCTTCCATGTGGCTCGGTCTCCGCCGACATCGGACCGCGGTGGCCCCGGCCGGTGAGGCAGCCGATCCGGGGTCCGCGTGTCGTCACGGCCGGAGAGCTCGACTGCTCGGGTCCAGCGAGGCGTCGTCGGCGGCAGACTGTCCCGCGTACCACCCGCTCGCATCCACCGATCGGCTCCGGGACGCCTTCGTGGTGGGGAACAGTCGATCGAACTCGGCGTCGACCGCCGCGGACCGTGCCGCCAGCACCGGTAGCAGTTCCTCGACGCTCACCTCCGACTCGGCGGCGACGTCCGCGGTGGCGCGGTTACCGGCTTCCTTCAGGCGCTGCCCGATGCGGACCGCGAAGCCGAACAGGAACGCCTTTCGGAACGACGTGGTGCGCGCCCCGCGTTTCGCGCGCGGCGACGACTCCTGCATCGCGCGGGTGGCCTGGATGAGCAGTGAGGTGAACAGCAGGTCCACCTGGTCGAGATCGACGGGACTGCCGACGACTGTCGCGATGCCGAACCTGTCGAACCACACGGTGCGCACCCGGTTGGCGTCGCCGATGGCGGTGAGCAGGTGCACCTTCTCCTTGACGTAGGGATTGTCGAGGTGGATGCGTCGGCTGCGCACGGTGGGGGAGCCCGGGGCGGCCGCGTGCAGCAGGGCCGCACTGATCGCGTACCGCGTCATGAGTTCCTGCGCCTTGGCCGTGAAGGTCTCGGCTTCCTCCACGAACTCGGTGGCCTCCGCCTTGGCCAGCAGTCCTCGGATCTTGTTGAGAACCTTGGGATCGGCAGTCTCGTCGCCGGCCGTCGGCACGGACTCGAGGCGGATCCGTGGCCACGTCGACGGCGGCGCGCACAGTTCCGTGACCCGAGGGAGCTCGAGCCACAGCAGTGTCATCGCCGTCGACTCGTTCTCACCGAGATGCCACCCGGACGCGTCCAACGCCGCACCGAATGCGGTGCTGTCGCAGTCGGCCGGGAGGCCGGCCGCGAACTTCGCGGCCGCGGACTCCCGCTCCACGATCTGGTCGAGCTGGGTGGCCCAGGTGAGCGGCGCCCGCTCCGCGGCGCCGGTCACCCGGTAGTGGTACAGCAGGGTGGCGGCCGTGACCGCGGTCGAGTCCGCCCCGAGAGCGCGCCGCGTCACGTGCATGACGTCGGCCGGCTGCCACCCGCGCTCGTAGGCGTCGGTCAGCGCGATCAGTAGGCCGGTGATGGAACGCTCCCGTGGTGGTGGGCACTCGAACCGCTCGAAGTCGTCGAACATGCCGTCGTCGAACGGATCCGCGAACGATCCGTCCTCGAACTCGTCGAAGTCCTCGGACGTCGAGCCGGTCAGGTTTTCTCGAATGTATGTTCTATTGCTCCCCATGGGCGACAGTGTGCACGAGGGGACCGACAGCTTTCGGGTGCGTTGCTACGCCTCGGTCTCCTCGACGTACCGCGGGAACACGCCCACGGGCTTCGGCAGCGCCGTACCTGCGACGATGCGGTTCTCGAGGTCGGCGAAGGCGCGGGCGTCGGGGGACTGACCGAGCAGGTCGAGGATCTTCTCGGCCGAGTCCGGCATCACCGGCTGGACGAGGATGCCGACGATGCGAACCACCTCGAGCGTCACGTACAGCACCGTCGCCATGCGGGCCGGGTCGGTCTTGCGCAGCACCCACGGTTCCTGCTGCGAGAAGTACCGGTTGGTCTCGCCGAGCACGTGCCAGATCGTCTCGAGACCGACGTGCAGTGCCTGCGCGTCGAACTCGGCGCGCACCTTCGCGAGCAGCGCGTCGGCCTGTGCGAGCAGCGCGCGGTCGTCGTCGGTGAGCTCGCCCGGCGTCGGGACCTGCGCGTCGCAGTTCTTCGCCACCATCGACAGCGACCGCTGGGCCAGGTTGCCCAGTTCGTTCGCCAGGTCGGTGTTCATGCGGGTGACGATCGCCTCGTGGCTGTAGCTGCCGTCCTGGCCGTACGAGATCTCGCGCAGCAGGAAGAAGCGGACGGCGTCGAGGCCGTACTGCTCCACCATCTCGAGCGGGTCGACGACGTTGCCGACCGACTTCGACATCTTCTCGCCCTTGTTGTAGAGGAAGCCGTGCACGAAGACGCGCTGCGGCAACTCCACGCCCGCCGACATCAGGAAGGCCGGCCAGTACACGGTGTGGAACCGGGTGATGTCCTTGCCGATGATGTGCAGGTTCGCGGGCCAGTACCGCTTGAACTCGTCCGAATCGGTGTTCGGGAAGCCGGCGCCGGTGAGGTAGTTGGTGAGCGCGTCCACCCACACGTACATGACGTGCGCGGGGTCGCCGGGCACCGGCACACCCCAGTCGAACGTGGTGCGCGAGATCGACAGGTCCTTGAGCCCGCTCTTGACGAAGCTGAGGATCTCGTTGCGGCGCGTGGACGGCGCGATGAAGTCCGGGTTCTCCTCGTAGTGCGCGAGCAGACGGTCCTGGTACTTCGACAGCCGGAACGTGTAGTTGGACTCCTCGGTCCACTCGACCGGCGTGCCCGTCTCGGTGGCGATGCGGGTGCCGTCCTCGAGGACCTTGGTCTCTTCCTCTGCGTGGAAGGCCTCGTCGCGGACCGAGTACCAGCCCGAGTAGGTGTCGAGGTAGATGTCGCCGGCCGCGACCATCCGCTCCCAGATCGCCTTGCTGGCCTCGAGGTGGTCGGCGTCGGTGGTCCGGATGAACCGGTCGTACGAGATGTTCAGGACCTTGTCCATGGCCTGGAACACGTCGGAGTTGCGCGTCGCGAGGTCGCGGACGTCGATGCCTTCCTTGGCTGCCGTCTGCTGCATCTTCAGGCCGTGCTCGTCGGTGCCGGTCATGAAGAACACGTCGAACCCGTCGAGGCGCTTGAAGCGCGCGATCGCGTCGGACGAGATGTACTCGTAGGCGTGCCCGATGTGCGGGACGCCGTTGGGGTACGCGATCGCCGTCGTCAGATAGAACGGCGGACGGTCCGTCGGGGCAGGCATCTGGTTGGGCGAGGAAGGCACAGTCATGGTGCGCCTACTCTATCGACGTGAGCAAAGATCGTCCCGCCCCGGACCTGCCCGAGCCGCTTTTCCCGCTTGTCGACGCCCACACGCACCTCGACGCGTGCGGCGCCACGGACGCGGAGAGTGTGCGGGAGATCGTCGACCGCGCGGCGTCGGTCGGCGTCGAGCGGATCGTCACGGTGGCCGACGACCTGGCGGCCGCGCAGTTCGCGGTGGACGCCGCGAACTGGGACGAGCGCGTCTTCGCGGCGGTCGCGATCCACCCGACCCGGGCCAACGCGCTCGACGGTGCCACCAAGGCCGAGATCGAGCGCCTGGCATCCGACCCGCGCGTCGTCGCGGTGGGCGAGACCGGCCTCGACCTGTACTGGCCCGGCAAGCTCGACGGCTGCGCGACGCCGGAGGAACAGGAGGACGGGTTCCGCTGGCACATCGACCTCGCCAAGCGTCTCGGCAAGCCGCTGATGATCCACAACCGCGAGGCCGACACCGACCTGCTGCGCGTCCTCGACTCCGAAGGCGCCCCCGACACGGTGATCTTCCACTGCTTCTCGTCCGACGCGACGATGGCCCGCGCCTGCGTCGACGCCGGCTACGTGCTCAGCTTCTCCGGCACGGTCAGCTTCAAGAACGCGAAGGCGCTGCGCGAGGCCGCGCTGCTCGTCCCGTCGGACCAACTGCTCGTCGAGACCGACGCGCCGTACCTCACCCCGCACCCGTTCCGCGGCGCGCCCAATCAGTCGTACTGCCTGCCGTACACGTTGCGGGCCCTCGCCGAGGTGCGCGGCGAGGATCCCGTCGAGCTGGCAAAGGCGTCGACCGCGACCGCCGAGCGCGTCTACCGCCTGCCCGCGCGCGGCTGATCGGTCAGGCCGACGGCGGGTTCTTCCGCGGCTTGATCCGCGCGTTCGGCAACGGCGGCGCCGGCAGCCGATCCACGTCGCCGGTGTAGCCCTCGACGGCTCCGAAGCGGTCCGACTCGGCCTGCCACTCGGCGCGGAACTGCTCGATCTCCTCGTGGCTGCGGCCGACGAAGTTCCACCACATCACGATCTCCTCGCCGAACGGTTCGCCGCCCAGCAGCACGACGCGGGCCGGTTCGTCGGTCCGGTTCGTCAGCGTCAGATCGGCTGCCCCGGTTCCGACGTAGCCGAGGTCGGCGCGGGCGAGTTCGAGGCCCTCGACGCCGACCGCGCCGGTGTCGACCAGAACGCCGTGCTCGAACGTCGGATCGACGTCGAGCCGCACCTCGGCGCCGGGCGCGAGGACGAGTTCCGCGCCGAGCAGGGGAGTGAAGGTGTGGACGGGGGAGGTCGATCCGGCCAGCGAGCCGAGGAAGACCCGAACACATCCGCCGTCCAGATCCAGGATCGGCGGCACGTAGTGCTCGAAGTTGCGGGGTGCGTCGCGGGCCGCATCGGGCAGCGCCACCCACAGTTGGACGCCGTGCAGGATCGTCGTCTCCGGTGTCGAGACCTCGGAGTGGCAGATGCCGTGGCCGCCGGTCATGAGGTTGACCTCGCCCGGCCGCACCATCGCGTGCATGCCGAGGCTGTCGCGGTGCTCGATCTCGCCGGTGAACAGCCAGCTCACGGTCTGCAGCCCGGTGTGCGGATGCGGCGCGACGTCCATACCGCCGGTCCGCGCGACGTCGTCGGGGCCGTAGTGGTCCGCGAAGCACCACGCGCCGATCAGGGAGCGCTGTCGCTGCGGCAGCGTCCGGCGCACCGGCATCGCCCGCGGCCCGCCCAACGGGACCTCGCGGGACGTGATGATCTCGGCCAGCGGGCGGCCCGCGGTGCTTGCGCAGGGGCCGTTCTCGCACTCGATCTCGACGGGTTCGGCTTCGACGTTGCTCATGTCCCTACCCTCCCACGGGCCCGTTCGGGTGTGACGCGCGCAACTGGTCGGAATATTCCGTAATCGATTCGTGATCGACCAGCGCTTTCCTCGATATCTTTGTAGTTGCATTTGTGCTGATCGTGATCATGTGGTTGCTACATCACAGCCCCGCCGTTACCGTGCTGTGATCGAACCTGTCGTCTGCCCCAGGATTTCTCGTGTCGCCTTTTGCTCGGATCAACACCGCCAGGTCGCCGCTCCTGTACGTCGTGGTCGCCGCACTCTTCGTGACCCTTCTGGTCGGCGGCGGCCTCGTCATCACCCAGCACAAGACGGTCACCCTCGACGTCGACGGGGAGAAGATCGCGCTCAGCACGCTGCGTTCCGAGGTCGGGTCCGTGCTGGACAACGCCGGCTACCCGCTCGGTGAGCACGACGTCGTCGCGCCGAGTGTGGACGCGAAGCTGTCCGACGGCGACACCGTCGTCCTGCGCCGCGCGCGGGAGATCGTCCTCACGGTGGACGGCGAGCGCCGCACCGTGTGGTCGACCGCCCTCACCGTGGACGACGCGATGCGTCAACTGAACTTTGCCGGCGACGCCTACGCATCCGCGTCGCGTGGCCAGCGGATCCCGCTCGACGGCATCGAGTTCGACGTCGTGAACGCGAAGGCGGTGCGGATCTCCGACAACGGTGCCCCGCACGCGGACGTCCGGGTCGCGGCCCCGACGGTCGGTGACCTCCTCACCGTCACGAATGTGCCTCTGGAACAGGCCGACACGGTCGTGCCCGCGCCGGAGACGCCGCTGACCGACGGCCTCGAGATCGTCGTGACCCGGAACCGCACCGAGACCCGCACCGAGACGCTGCCGATCCAGGCCCCCGAGAACCGTGTCGACGATCCGGCGCTCGAGCAGGGCAAGACCACCGTCGAGAACCCGGGCACCCCGGGCGAGCGGACGGTGACGGCGAGCGTCACGACGGTCAACGGCGCCGAGACGCACCGACAGGAGTTGTCGTCGGTAGTGGTCCGCGAGGCCGCACCGGCCGTCGTGCGGGTCGGCACCAAGCCCAAGCCGTCGGTTCCGTCGGTCGCGAACGGGTCGGTGTGGGACTCGCTGGCGCAGTGCGAGGCGACCGGCAACTGGGCGATCAACAACGGCAACGGCTTCTACGGCGGGCTCCAGTTCTCGCAGAGCACGTGGGCTGCCTACGGCGGCACGCAGTACGCGCCGACGGCCGACCGCGCGTCGCGCGAGCAGCAGATCGCCGTCGCCGAGAAGGTTCAGGCCGCGCAGGGCTGGGGTGCGTGGCCGTCATGTTCGAGCAAGTTGGGTCTCCGGTAAGGAATCGCGATGTCGCCACTGTCGAAGATCAACTCGAGCCGCTCGCCGCTGATGTACGGCGTCGTCGCGGCGACGCTCGTGACCCTCACCGTCGGTGGCGGTGTCGCGGTGGCGCAACACAAGACGGTGACGGTCGACGTCGACGGTGAGCTGATCACGGTCGGCACGATGTCGTCGAAGGTCGACGGGGCGCTCGCGGCGGCGGGTTACAGCGTCGGTGAGCACGACGTCGTCGCTCCGGCCGCGGACTCGGGTCTGCACGACGGCGACACGGTGGTCCTGCGCCGCGGCCGCGAGGTCGCACTGACGGTGGACGGTCAGCAGCGCAGCGTGTGGACCACGGCACTCACGGTCGACGAGGCCCTGAACCAGTTCCGGCTCGCCGGTGACGTGCACGTCTCCGCGAACCGCTCGCAGCGCCTGCCGATCGAGGGCGCCGACCTCGACGTCCTGAGCCCCCGCACGGTGAAGCTGGTCGACGGCGCGGCCGCCCCCGCGGACGTCCGTCTCGCCGCGCCCACGGTCGGCGATTTCCTCGCCGCCCACGGCACGCCCCTCGAGCAGGCCGACACCGTCGTGCCGGCCGCGGACACGGCGCTCGCGGACGGCATGGAGGTCACCGTGACCCGTGGTCGCGTCGAGACGCGGGTGCTGACCGAGCCCGTCGCGCCGCCGGAGCAGCGGATCGAGGATCCGTCCATGAACATGAGCCGCACCGTCGTGGAGAACCCGGGCAGTGCCGGCGTCGCGGACGTCACCTACGAGTTCACGCTGGTCAACGGGGTCGAGACCGGGCGCAAGCCGGTCGCGTCCACCGTCACGGTCGCGGCGCAGCCGAAGGTCGTCCGCGTCGGCGCCAAGCCCGGCACCGAGGTGCCGCCGGTGCAGAACGGGGCCACGTGGGACGCGCTGGCGCAGTGCGAGGCGACCGGTAACTGGGCGATCAACACCGGCAACGGTTTCTACGGCGGCGTGCAGTTCGACCAGAACACGTGGGAGCGCCAGGGCGGCCTGAAGTACGCGCCCCGCGCCGACCTCGCGACCCGCGAGGAACAGATCGCGATCGCGTCCCGCACGCAGCAGACGCAGGGCTGGGGCGCGTGGCCGTCGTGCACCAGCAAGCTGGGCCTGCGCTGACCCGTTCCCCCGTGCGTTAGGTTCTTCAGGTGTCAGACGCCGTGCCGCCCCCCATCCATCCGCGAGGACAGGCAGCCCTCCTGGGCCCCGCCGAGGTCCGTGCGCTCGCCGAAGAGTTCGGGGTGCGCCCCACCAAGCAGCTCGGCCAGAACTTCGTGCACGACGCCAACACGGTCCGCCGGATCGTCACGGTGGCCGGCGTCGGTCCCGAGGACACCGTCCTCGAGGTCGGTCCGGGTCTCGGGTCGCTGACACTGGCCCTGCTCGACGTCGTCGACCGGGTGGTCGCCGTCGAGATCGACCCCAAGCTGGCCGCCCGGCTGCCCGCGACGGTCGCCGATCGTGCGCCCGAACTCGCGGATCGACTCACCGTGGTCGGTGCCGACGCGATGCGGGTGATGCCCGACGACGTCCCCGCGGAGCCCACCGCCGTCGTGGCGAACCTGCCCTACAACGTGGCCGTGCCGGTGCTGCTGCACCTGTTCGCCGAGTTCCCGAGCCTGCGCACCGCGCTGGTGATGGTGCAGGCCGAGGTGGCGGATCGCCTCGCGGCGAATCCCGGCAACAAGGTGTACGGCGTGCCGAGCGTCAAGGCGAACTTCTTCGGCACCGTCAAGCGCGCTGGTCATGTCGGTCGGGCGGTGTTCTGGCCGGTGCCGCAGGTCGAGTCGGGTCTCGTGCGGATCGACCGGTACGAGGACGCGCCGTGGCCCATCGACGCCGACCACCGGCGCAAGGTCTTCGCCGTCATCGACGCGGCTTTCGCTCAGCGCCGCAAGACACTTCGCGCGGCCCTCGCCGGCTGGGCCGGTTCACCGGTCGAGGCCGAGCGGCGTCTCGTCGCTGCCGGGATCGAACCGTCGACGCGCGGTGAGAAACTCGACGCGGCCGCGTTCGTGCGCCTGGCGAACGTCTCGTAGCGTCCGACGCACCTCCCCGAAACGTTCTCGACCACAATGGTCCGAACGGTCCGTTGTTCCGGACCGTCGATGTGTGGTCCCCGGTCAGGGGGTTGGTGTGAGGAATGTGATTGTGAACAAGGGAATTCGGACGATTCTGCGACGATCCGGTGCCGTGCTGGTCGTGGCCGCGGCGTTGACTGCGGCAGGGTGCGGGACGTCCGTGGAGGGCACGGCGACGGCCGCGAGTACCTCCACGGACGGGACGACATCGACGGCGACGTCCGCGCCGCGGAGTGCCGACCAGGGCGGCCGGGTCGACATCGACGTCGAGATCGGTGACTGCGTGCGTCTGGGTGGCACGGCCGACGCCGCAACGATCGACGAAGCAGTCTGTGGCAGTAGTAGATCCAACTACAAGGTCGTCGGCAAGGCTGCGAAGAACGCGCAGTGCGCGTCGGACGTCGATCAGGTCTACTACGAGACCAAGTGGGGCAACGAGCGTGGTGCGCTGTGCCTCGACATCGACTGGGTGATGGGCGGGTGCATGAGCGTGCCGGAGGGCGACGACGACGAACCGCAGCGCGTCGACTGCAACGACCCGTACGCTCCGGGTATCGAGCGCGCGATCGAGGTCGTCGAGGGCGTCACGGACGTCGAGCAGTGCTCGGAGGGTGGGTACGTCCACGACGAGCGCGAATTCACGGTGTGCACGGAGACGATCCGTCCGCTGTAGGCGTCCCGGAGCGGCCCGGAGGGGCCTCCTACTTTCGTAGGAAACTCCTCCTCCTTTCGTACCGAAGGTGGCTTCCGGGGCAGCGGAAACGGGCTGTGGCTCTCTAACTTCGTTGGAGTACAGCCTGTTTCCGCATCCGAAAGGTCTTCCTATGTCGAGTAGCTCGCTTCGTCGCGTCGCCACGGTGGTCGCGATCGCCGGTACCGCGATCCTGGTCTCGCCGGCTCTGTCCTCGGCCGCATCCGGCTCGCTCGGCGGCTCCCTGGGCAGTGCCTCCGGATCCCTCGGTAGTTCCGGTTCGCTCGGCAGTTCCTCGGAAGAGCCCGCCGGTGGATTCTCTTGTGCCGCACTGTCGACCGAGTCGACGCCCGCGGGTTGGGGTGTTCCGTTCGACGACGAGAAGGGGCAGGAGGCCGCGTACTCCGCGAGCAACGTCCTCGACGAGAACGGCTCCCTCGAGCTGGCCGTCACAGGGCCGTCGGACCGCACCGCGTGGTACCACGAGGCCGACAGCGTCAAGCTCTCGGACGTCATCTCGAAGGACATCGGTTTCGCAGAGAAGGCGACCACGTCCACCGCGTCGTTCCAGATCCGTTTGCTGGGCACCACCGGAGGCAAGTTCGCCAACGGCTTCACCACGCTCGTGTGGGTCGCGGAGCCCGGCACCGCCGTCGTCGACGGTGCGGAGCACGCGCAGATCCAGAAGGGTCAGTGGTGGAGCACCCAGAACATCGACGGTGCGAAGGATCGTGTCCCGACCACGCTGGCGGCGATCTCCGCGGCCAATCCGAACGCGACCGTCGAGCACTACGGCGTGAGCGTCGGGTCGGGCTCGGCGGCGACGTCGACGCTGGTGGATGCGGTGCAGTTCAACGGTTGCACCACCGACTTTGCCAAGAACGATCCCGAGCCGACCGGCAGCGCGGGTTCCCTGGGCAGCCTCGGCAGCCTGTTCGGCAGCGTCTTCTCCTAGCATCCCACGCCATCCACGCGCACTTTCTCCCGCTCAATGGGACCGGGCATTCCGTACGTTCCGCCGCCGGATAACGTCTCCGCGGATGTGTGGCGGGAGTCACACCTGAGCGGCTGGAGGGTGCGTGGGTAGCAGGGCGAGGTTCGGTAAGAGCCTGACGGCGGTGTTGGTGGTGGGTGCGCTGGCGCTCGCGGGCTGCGCCAGTTCGGAGAACGGCGGCGACAGCAGCGAGACCAGCGGTACCCGCACCCCGCCCGCGGTGGGCTTGGTAGGAGATCAGGCCGCGGAGCCGACCGGTTCCACGCCGCAGCTCACGTTCAGCGTGCAGGCGCTGGCGGCGGTGCTCGATCCGGCCAGGACCACCGCGCGCGGCGGCAGCGGCGGTGACGAACTGGCCGCCGTCTACGACGTCCTGCTCCGGTACGACGAGAAGACGGGCGACTTCGTGCCGCGTCTGGCTCAGTCGCTGACTGCCGATCAGACCGGGAACGTCTGGACGCTGAAGCTGCGCCCCGGCGTCACCTTCAGCGACGGAACGCCGCTCGACGCGAACGCGGTGGTGGCGAGCATCAACCGCTACAACACCAACAAGGGCAACGGCGCCGCAGTGTGGATCGACGCCGTCGAGTCGACCACTGCCGTCGACCCGCAGACGGTGGAGTTCCGGCTGAACAAGAAGTGGCCGACGTTCCCGTCGATGCTGGCGCTCGGCCACGGCATGATCGTCGCGCCCAGCGCGGGCGAGGGCGAGGCGTTCAAGCCGATCGGTGCCGGCCCCTTCGTCCTGGATCACTACGCCCCCAACGAGGAGCGGGTGCTCACGGCGCGCGCCGACTACTGGAACGGCAAGCCCAAGTCGGACAAGGTCAAGTTCATCGCGCTGAGCGGTTCGCGGGAGAACCTGGAGTCGATGCGCACCAACGGCATCGACATCGGCTTCCTGCGCGGCAATCCGCAGGCGATCTACGACACGATCGACGCCGGCTACCCCGGCTCCTTCAGCATCCTCAACAGCGGTGGTGCCGAACTGGTCAACAACCGTGAGGGCCGGCCGGGCGCGGATGTGCGGGTGCGCAGGGCGATTGCGCTGGCGATCGATCCGGAGCTGGTCGGTCAGCGCGGCGACAACGGTCTGGGCCTGCCCGGCAAGGCCATGTTCAACGATCTGTCCCGCTGGGCCACCGACGTCGAGGGCGTGCCGTTCGATCCGGACGCTGCCCGCAAGCTGCTCGACGAGGCCAAGGCCGACGGCTACGACGGCAAGCTGAACTACATCGTGCTGCAGGAGCCGAGCGAGGCCGCGATCGGCCTGGCGGTGCAGTCGCTGCTGCAGGCGGTCGGCTTCACCGTGAACATCATCAATGCCAACAACGCCGGTGACATCGTCAAGCAGGTGTACGTCCAGCGTGACTACGACATGGCGCACGCCGGTATCGGCCTGTACGAGGCCATTCCGTACCTGGGTCTCGACACCACTCTGTCGGCGACGTCCACGGCCAACTTCGCGGGTTACTCGAACCCGCAGATGGAGGGGCTGCTCGACAAGCTGCAGGCGGCCGACGGTGACGACCAGATCCGCGGCGTGCTGGCCGAGATCCAGACGCTGTGGAACGAGACCGTTCCGAGCGTCCCGGTGAGCTCGGTGATGATCTACGTGGCGTGGCAGAAGAACGTCGGCGGTGTGGTTCCCACCGCGACGGGAATCATGCTGCTCGACAAGGCCGGTCGTAACTGATCGACCGCAACTGACACGGTGACGTGACGAGGACCCGGCGACCACACGGTCGCCGGGCCCTCGTTCTTCTCCGACTAGGCAGACGGGGCGAACCGTCGCAGTCGCAGGCTGTTGCTGACGACGAACACGCTCGAGAACGCCATCGCGGCACCGGCGAGCATCGGGTTCAGCAGACCCGCCGCGGCGAGCGGGATCGCCGCCGCGTTGTAGGCGAAGGCCCAGAACAGGTTGCCCTTGATGGTGCGCAGGGTCTTGCGGGACAGTTCGATCGCGTCGGCAGCCGAGCGGAGGTCGCCGCGGACCAGGGTGATGTCGGCGGCCTCGATCGCGACGTCGGTGCCGGTACCCATCGCCAGACCCAGATCGGCCTGGGCGAGCGCGGCCGCGTCGTTGACGCCGTCGCCGACCATCGCCACGACCTTGCCGTCCGCCTGCAGACGCTTGACGGCGTCGACCTTGTCGCCGGGCAGCACCTCGGCGATGACGGTGTCGATGCCGACCTGTGCCGCGACGGTCCGGGCGACGGTCTCGTTGTCGCCGGTGAGCAGGACCGGGTTCAGGCCCAGCTGCTTGAACCGGCGCACGGCGTCCGCGCTGGTGTCCTTGATCGCGTCGGCGACCACGAACACGGCGCGGGCCTGTCCGTCCCAGCCGGCCGCGATCGCGGTGCGGCCCAGCTTCTCGGCCTCTCGCTTCGCGTCGGCGAGGTCGTCGGACAGGTGCAGCGACCAGTCCGCGAGCAGGCTCTCGCGTCCGGCGACCACGGCGTGGCCGTCGACGACGCCCTGCACGCCCTTGCCCTCGACGTTGACGAAATCCTCGACGGCGGGCAGGGTTCCGACGCCGTCGGCGGCTCCCGCCGCGACAGCCTGGGCGATCGGGTGCTCGGACGCGTTCTCGAGCGCGCCCACCAGTCGCAGCGCCTCGTCGCGGTCGACGCCGTCGGCGGTGACCACGTCGATCAGTGTCATCTTGCCGGTGGTGACGGTGCCGGTCTTGTCGAGCACGATGGTGTCGACGCCGCGGGTGGTTTCGAGGACCTCGGGTCCCTTGATGAGGACGCCGAGCTGGGCGCCGCGGCCGGTGCCGACCAGTAGGGCGGTCGGGGTGGCCAGGCCCAGGGCGCACGGGCAGGCGATGATGAGCACCGCGACGGCGGCCGTGAAGGCCATCTGCAGGGGATTGCCGGTGCCGATCCAGTAGCCGAGCGCGGCAACGGAGATCGCGATCGCGATCGGGACGAACACGCCGGCGATCCGGTCGGCGAGGCGTTGCACCTCGGCCTTGCCGTTCTGGGCGTCCTCGACGAGCGCGGCCATCTGGGCGAGCTGGGTGTCGCTGCCCACCCTGCGGGCTCGCACCACGAGCCGTCCGCCCGCGTTCACGGTGGCACCGACGACGTCGTCGCCGACTCCCACCTCGACGGGCACCGATTCGCCGGTGAGCATGCTCATGTCGACGGCCGAGTTGCCCTCGACCACGACACCGTCGGTGGCGATCTTCTCGCCGGGTCGGACCGCGAACAGGTCGTCGACGCGCAATTGGTCTGCGGGGATGCGGGATTCGACACCGTCACGCAGTACCGAGACTTCCTTGGCGCCCAGTTCGAGCAGGGCGCGCAGCGCGGCGCCGGCGGTCCGCTTGGACTTGGACTCGAAGTACCGTCCGGCGAGCACGAACGTGATGACGCCGGCGGCCACCTCGAGATAGATGTTGGCGGCGCCGTCCATCCGGTTGACGGTCAGCTCGAACGCGTGCTTCATACCGGGCGCACCGGCGGTGCCGAAGAACAGCGCGTACAGCGACCACGCGAACGCGGCGGTGGTGCCGAGCGAGATGAGGGTGTCCATCGTGGCGGTGCCGTGCCGCAGGTTGGTCCAGGCGGCGCGGTGGAACGGCAGGCCGGCCCACACGATCACCGGCGCGGCGAGGGTGAGCGACAGCCATTGCCAGTTGTCGAACTGCAGGGCCGGGATCATCGCCATCGCGATCACCGGAATCGACAGGATCGCCGAGACGATCAGCCGGGTGCGCAGGGCGGCGAGTTCGCGATCGCCTGCGGAGTGACTCTGATCGTCGCCCGTGCCCTGCCCGTCGGCTGCCGGGGGAGTCGGCAGGGTCGCGGAGTAGCCGGCGTTCTCCACCGCGGTGACGAGGTCGTCGGTGCTGACACCCTCGGGGAAGGCGATCTTCGCCTTCTCGGTGGCGTAGTTGACGGTGGCGGTGACGCCCTCGATCTTGTTGAGCTTCTTCTCGACTCGGGCGGCACACGAGGCGCACGTCATACCGCCGATCGCGAGTTCGATGGTGTCGTTACGGCCGGTGGTGAGATCGGCGGTAGTCATCAGTGTCCTCCTTCGTGACCGTCATGTTGTGCGGGTGTGGATCCCGCGGTGGGGGTGGTCGTCGGGCCCACCGGAACGGTGAACTCCGCGGTGCGGACGGTGCCCTCGTGCTGGAAGTCGAGGAACAGTCGGTAGGTGCCGGCGCTCGGGGCCTGCGCGTGGAACGTGACGTCCGGGCCGGGTGCGGTGACGCCGTCACCGGGTTCGCCCTCCGGGTGGACGTGCAGGTAGGCGAGGTCGCCGGTGCGCAGCGCGACGAGGTGACCGTAGGCGCCGAGGTAGGGGTCGAGATCGTTGACGGGAACGCCGTCCCGCGTGACGGTGAGCGTCAGCGGTCCGCCCGCCGTGGTGAGGTCGCCGCCGAGGGTGACCGTGTAGCCGTCGACGGTCGCGGTGCGCGACGCGGGCGGCAGCGGTGTGGGCTGGACATCGCCGGCGACGTCGACGTCGCGTCCCAGCGTGAGCTGGCCGGGCGCGTCGCTCGCCTGGAAGTCGGCGAAGACTCGGTAGGTGCCGCCGGTCGGCCAGGTCCAGTCGATCGACCACGTGCCGTCGGTGCCCAGCGTGGGGTGGACGTGCCGGAACTCGCTGGTGTCCGATCGGACGACGATCAGGTGCAGTTGCTTCTCGTGGAGGTCGTCGTACTCACGGACCGGCGTGCCGTTCGCGTCCAGGATGCGGAAGCTCAGGGTGCCGGTCTGGCCTGCGAGGGTGGGCGAGGTGACCTCGCCGAGGGTGTAGCCGTCCTGCGAGACCTGCAACCCGGCGGGGACGCCCGAGGCGGGCTCGGGGTCGGCGGCCGCGTGGCTGTCGGTGTGTGTGCTCGTCATGTCGATCGGGCTTCCCGTGACGGCACCCACGCCGAGGGCCGCGGCGAAGACGACCGCGAGCCCTCCGGCGTAGGTGATGAGCGTGGTGGACGTTCGCATCGGATTCCTCAGATCGGCTGAGCGGTGTAGCCCGCTTCCTCGACCGCGGCGGTGACCGCGTCGACGGCGAGCGGGTCTGCGGAGGTGACGGTGAGGCGGCCCGATTTCAGGTCGACCGCGACGTCCGAGACGCCGGCGATCGCGCCGACCTCTTCCTTCACCGAGGAGACGCAGTGTCCGCAGGTCATTCCGGTGACGGTGTATTCGGCGGTGCTCATGTCGGCTCCTTGCTCTGGTACCAGTACCCCGTGTGGGTACTTCGGTGATACTCGAAAGGTACCCCTGGGGGGTATCAACTTGCAAGGGGGGTGGGACGGATTTGCGTCACGGCGGCAAAGTGTGACGAGGGTCCCCGGGCGCATGCGGGCAGGGTGTGGTTGACTGATGTCGGTCGTAGTTTTTGTGTTTGTGTTAGTCCACGCTCGCAAATCCTGAAGTTGCGGGCGGATGGATTCTCTCTTGGGAATCGCAAAGCCGCCGTGTGACACCGGCCCGGGAACCCCTGACCTGGGTTTCCCGAGTTTGCAGTTTGCAAGAGGAGAGAAAGAAACATGGCAGAAGGCACCGTGAAGTGGTTCAACGCTGAAAAGGGCTTCGGCTTCATCGCGCCCGACGACGGCTCCGCCGACGTCTTCGTCCACTACTCGGCCATCCAGACCAACGGCTTCCGCACCCTCGAGGAGAACCAGCGCGTTCGCTTCGAGATCGGCCAGGGCAACAAGGGCCCGCAGGCCACCGACGTCACCGCGATCTGATTTCGCTCCCGGGCAATGCTCGGGATCTGACGTGAACGGGGCTCCATCCGCGAGGATGGGGCCCCGTTTCGGCGTTTCGCGGGCGGTTTCGCGGCGCCTCCGCCGCTTCGGAAGTAGGGTTCGGCAACCGTGCTCACGTGACCGAAGGGACGACGGTGACTGCCGACGAACTCCGTGCACTCGCGGACCGGGCCGAGATCGGCGACGTACTGCTCCGCTACTTCCGGGGCGTCGATCGCCGCGACTGGGACCTGGTGCGAGGTTGCTTCTTCGCAGACGCCCACAACGACTACGCGCCGTTCTACCAGGGCGGGGTGGACGAATTCATGCAGTTCCTCGCCGACCCGGGCGGCTTCGGACTGTTCGATCGCACCTTCCATTTCGCCGGTAACCAGCTGATCGAACTGGACGGTGACACGGCCGACACCGAGACCTACGCGGTTGCACAGCACACCAGTGCGGCCGACGCGGGCAACTCCACCCGCAACTTCCTTGTCGTGTGGCTGCGCTACCTGGACCGGTTCGAGCGCCGCGACGGCCGGTGGGCGATCGCGGACCGCCGGATCGAGGTCGACTGGATCCGCAACGACGTCGGCGGCAGTTGGATGGACGTGCCCGGTCAGGCGCCGCGGTAGCGCTCGGCGACCAGCGCGTGGTGCTCGGCCCGGCGCCGGCACTCGTCGCGCAGTTCCGGCGGATCGAGCACCGTGAAGTCGACGTCGAACGCGCTGAGCCAGCGCGCGATCGAGGACGGGGACTCGCCGCCCAACGCCACCACGCAGCGGCCGTCCGGCGCGTCCTCGAGCGTGCCCCACGCGGCGTCCACCATCGGCGCGATGTCCTCGATCGGAGCGTGCAGCAGAACCCGGGCGCGCACGCGCGTCACCGCCCGGCCGATGCCGCGCGCGACGAACTCCGCGGCGCCCCCGGGCGGGAGCTCGCGCGGAGTGAAGCGCGGCCCGGTCGGAATCTTCGGGTCCATGCGGTCGACGCGGAACGACCGCCAGTCCTCCCTCGACAGGTCCCACGCCACGAGGTACCAGCGCGGCCCGGAACGGACCAGCCGATACGGCTCGACCTCGCGCCGGCTCTCGCTGCCGTCGTGGGCCCGGTAGTCGAAGCGGAGGCGCTCGTGGCCGTGGCACACCGACGCGATCGCCGACAGCACCGCGGCGTCCACCGCGCTCGGGGCGGGTTCGCGCTGCACGACGTCCACCTGCAGCGCCTCGAGCCGGTGCCGCAGCCGTGACGGCATGACCTGCCGCAGCTTGGCGAGCGCACGCACCGACGACTCGCCGATGCCCACGACAGAGCCCGTCGCCCCGGACTGCAGGCCGAACGCGACGGCGAGCACCTCGTCGTCGTCGAGCAGCAGAGGCGGCATCTCCGCGCCCGCGCCGAGCCGGTAGCCGCCGCCGACGCCGACGGTCGCGTCGACCGGATAGCCGAGGCCGCGCAGCTTGTCGACGTCGCGTCGCACCGTCCGTGGGGTGATGTCCAGGCGCTCGGCGAGTTCCACGCCCGACCAGTCCCGTCGGGTCTGGAGCAGGGAGAGCAGCCGGAGCAGCCGTGCCGAAGTTTCCCGCATACGTCGGAGCATCCCAGAGATTGCGGACGCTAGGTGTCCGCAATTGCTCCTAGTTTTCGTGGTGAGACAGAACGAACCACGAAAACGGGGAGGCACGACGATGCACGCGATGATCCGCACGGAGGGGTTGTCCAAACGCTTCGAGCAGGGCAAGAACACGATCGACGCGGTCGTGGACGTCGATCTCGACGTCGCGGAGGGCGAACTGGTGGCACTGCTCGGACCGAACGGCGCGGGCAAGTCGACCACGCTCCGGATGCTGACCACACTGCTGCCACCGACCGCGGGCCGCGCGCAGGTGGCCGGTTTCGACGTCACCGCGGACCGCGACGAGGTCCGCCGCCGGATCGGCTACGTCGGGCAGGGGAGCGGGGCCGGGCACAACCAGCGCGTCCGGGACGAGTTGGTGACGCAGGGGCGCTGCTACGACATGACGAGGCAGGCGTCGGATGCACGCGCGGACGAACTGCTCGCGGCCCTCGATCTCGAGGACCTCGCCACCCGGAAGGTCAGCACCCTGTCGGGCGGCCAGCGCCGACGCCTCGACATCGCGCTCGGACTGGTGCACCGGCCGCCACTACTGTTCCTCGACGAGCCGACCACCGGCATGGATCCGCAGAGCCGGGCCAACCTGTGGGATCACATCCTGCGACTGCGGGAATCGATGGGCACCACGATCGTGCTCACGACGCACTACCTCGAAGAGGCCGACGCGATGGCCGAACGGGTGATCGTCATCGACCGCGGCACGGTGATCGCCGACGACACCGCGTCCGCGCTCAAGGCGGATCTCGCGGGCGATCTGTTGACGGTGGGCTTCGACGACGCCGACGCGGCGGCGGAGGCGGCCCGGCTGGCCGGGGAACTCGTCACGGTCCGCGACGTCACGGTGGCCGGGGCATCGGCGCGGATTCGCACGAGCGAGGGCGACGCGACGCTACCGGAGCTGCTGCGACGAGCTGAGATGTCCGGCCTGCGCGTCGCGACCGCCGAGATCGCGCGTCCCACGCTCGACGACGTCTTCCTCGGCCTCACCGGACGCAGCCTGCGCGAGACGGCCGCCGCGTGAGGCTGTGCCCCTCCGTGCCACTCCGTCCCTCCCACACCACTCGACCGCCAGACCCGAGGAGACCTCTCATGACCGGAATCGTCCGCGACAGCGGCATCGTGATGGCCCGCGAACTGCGGCCCACGCTGCGCGACCCAGTGAGCGTCGTGTTCAGCCTCGCTCAGCCGCTGATCCTGCTCGCGCTGTTCGGCCCGCTGTTGAAGAACGTCCCGGGCATGGGGGAGGGCGTGTGGAACTGGTTCATCCCCGGCGTGCTGGTGATGATCGCGATCTTCGGCACGTCGATGACGGGCTCGAATCTGCTGATGGAGATGCAGCAGGGTTCGCACGAGCGGATGCTGGTGACGCCCCTGCACCGCTCGTCGCTGCTGATCGGCCGGGCCGCGAAGGAGATGGTTCCCCTTGCGGCGCAGGCGGTTCTGATCATCCTGGTGGCCCTGCCTCTCGGGCTCGACGTCGATCCCCTGGGCGCGGTCGTGGGCATCGTGCTGCTGGGCGTGTTCGGGGTGGGCCTGGGTGCGCTGTCGTACGCGCTGGCGCTGGCCGTGCGGGACCAGGACTGGATGTTCTGGGTGGTGCAGCAGACGCTGATGTTCCCGATGCTCATCCTGTCCGGCACGATGCTCCCGCTCGACGACGCCCCGGGCTGGATGCGCGGGCTCGTCGCGATCAACCCGCTCGGCTACGTCGTCGACGCCGAGCGGGCCCTGTTCGCGGGTGATCTCGCGTCCGGGACGGTGCTGTCGGGCGTCGTCGCGGCCCTCACCGTCGCGGTCGTGGGACTCGGCATCGGCGTGCGGTCCGTCCGCTAGACGGAAGTGGCGCCTGAGGTGCGTTTTCGTCACCTCGGGCGCACCGCCTATTGTTGGAACCTGTGCTTTCCGTCGTTCCACGCCCCGTCACGGTTCGGGCGCCGTCCAAGGTCAACCTGCACCTTGCGGTCGGTGACCTGAGGGAAGACGGCTACCACGAGCTGAGCACCGTCTTCCAGGCGCTGTCGCTGGCGGACGACGTGTCCGTGATCCCGTCCGACGCGTTGTCGGTCCGGGTCCGTGGGGAGGGTGCGGGGTCGGTGCCGACCGATCACACCAATCTCGTCTGGAAGGCCGCGGAGATGCTGGCCGCCGAGGCGGGGATCGCGCCCGACGTGGAGATCTCCATCGTCAAGGGCATCCCGGTGGCCGGCGGCATGGCCGGCGGCAGCGCCGACGCGGCCGCCGCGCTGGTGGCCCTCAACGAACTGTGGCGACTCGATCTGAGCCGGGACGCGCTGTCCGAGTTCGCGGCACGACTGGGCAGCGACGTCCCGTTCTCGCTGCACGGCGGCACCGCCGTCGGCACCGGGCGCGGCGAGAAGCTGCTGCCGGTGCTGTCCCGCAACTCGTTCCACTGGGTACTCGCGCTCGCCAAGGGCGGGTTGTCGACGCCGACAGTGTTCCGTGAACTCGACCGACTGCGCGCCGAGGGCGACCCACCGCGCGTCGGCGACGTCGACGACCTCATGCACGCCCTCGCGTCCGGTGACGCCGAGGCGCTGGCGCCGCTGCTGGGCAACGACCTGCAGGCGGCCGCGTTGTCGCTGGCCCCCGACCTGCGTCGCACGCTCCGTGCCGGCGTGACGGCCGGCGCGCTCGCCGGCATCGTGTCCGGCTCCGGCCCCACGTGCGCGTTCCTGTGCGCGGACGCGGACGCCGCGGTCGCGGTGGGGGCGGAACTCTCGGGTGCGGGAGTGTGCCGCACCGTGCGCGTCGCGAGCGGGCCGGTGCCCGGCGCACGCCTGATCGACTCCGAGCCGGAAGGCAGCCACTGATGGCGAATTTGATCAATCTCGAACAGGTTTCGAAGTCCTTCGGCATCAAGCCGCTGCTCGATTCCGTGTCACTCGGTGTGCAGGAGGGCGAACGGATCGGCGTCGTCGGCCTCAACGGTGGCGGCAAGACGACGATGCTCGAGGTGCTCGCCGGGATCGAGGAGCCCGACTCGGGCCGGGTCAGCCGGGTCGGCGGTCTGCGGATGGCGGTCGTGACCCAGCGCGGTGTGCTGCCCGCGGGCTCGACGGTCGGCGACGTGGTCCTGGGCCCGCTCGGTGTCGCGGACCACGAGTGGGCCGGTGACGCCCGCATCCGCGGCATCCTCGCCGGCATCGGCATCGACAACCTCGGACTCGACGCGTCGGTCGACGGACTCTCCGGTGGCGAACGCCGCCGCGTCGCACTCGCCGCGGCGCTCGTGCAGGAACTCGATCTGCTCGTGCTCGACGAGCCCACCAACCACCTCGACGTCGAGGGCGTGCAGTGGCTCGCCGAGCACCTGGTGTCGCGGCGCTCGGCGCTGGTCGTCGTCACCCACGACCGCTGGTTCCTCGACACCGTCGCCAACCGCACCTGGGAAGTGGTGGGCGGCAAGGTCGAGAGCTACGAGGGCGGCTACAACGACTGGATCTTCGCCCGCGCCGAGCGGTCCCGCCAGGCGGACGCCGCGGAGGAGCGGCGGCAGAACCTGGCGCGCAAGGAACTCGCGTGGCTGCGCCGCGGTCCGCAGGCCCGCACCTCCAAGCCCAAGTACCGGGTCGAGGCCGCCGAGGCCCTGATCGCCGACGTCCCCGCCCCGCGCGACAGCATCGCGCTCGCGTCGTTCGCGAAGCGGCGGCTGGGCCGCGTCGTCATCGAACTCGAGGACGCGAAGCTCACGACGCCGGACGGCCGCGAACTGGTCCACGACCTCACGTGGCGTCTCGCGCCGGGCGAGCGTGTCGGCCTGGTCGGTGTCAACGGCTCCGGCAAGACGACGCTGCTGCGCACCCTCGCGGGCGAGCTGGAACCGGCGTCCGGCAAGCGGATCCAGGGCCAGACCGTCAAGATCGGCTGGCTCCGTCAGGAACTCGACGACCTGCCCACCGACATGCGGGTGCTCGACGCCGTCAAGGACGTCGCGGAGCGGATCACGCTGGGCGACAAGGAGATCTCGGCCGGTCAGCTCGCCGAGCGGCTCGGTTTCGCGCCGGCCCGGCAGCGGACGCCGGTCGGCGACCTGTCCGGCGGCGAGCGTCGCCGGTTGCAGCTCACCCGCGTCCTGATGGCCGAGCCCAACGTGCTGCTGCTCGACGAGCCCACCAACGACCTCGACATCGACACCCTGCAGCAGCTCGAGGACCTGCTCGACGGCTGGGCGGGCACGATGGTCGTCATCTCCCACGACCGCTACCTCATCGAGCGGATCTGTGACACCACGTGGGCGCTGTTCGGCGACGGCAAGCTGACCAACTTGCCCGGTGGCATCGAGGAGTACCTGCGCCGGCGCGCGGTGCTGGCGCAGAAGCCGGAGAACGTGGCGCAGTCGGTGGCGTCCACGGCCGGTGCCGCCGCTCCCAAGGTGGCGCGCGACGGCGCCGCCGATCGTGCGGCCCGCAAGGAGCTGTCGCGGCTCGAGCGCGCGGTCGCCAAGCTCGACGAGCGCGAGACGAAGCTGCACGCCCAGCTGGCCGAGGCCTCGACCGATCCGTCGAAGCTGATGACCCTCGACGCCGAGCTCAAGCAGGTGGTGGCCGAGAAGGAAGCGGCCGAGGAGCAGTGGATGGAGCTCGCGTCCGAACTCGAGTGACTGCGGCGAATCGCTCCGTTGTCGCTGCCGGGCAACGATAATCGCACTACACACCCCATTCGGGCGTGTGGGCGGATAGCCTGCAGTTGTCACCGACATGCGGGGTGGAGGGCGGGCATCGTGGATCTGGAGGCGATAGCCGAGATCAGTCGGCTCAAATACCGGTACGTGCGCGCCCTCGACACGAAGTCCTGGGCGGATTTCGCAGAGACGCTGCTACCGGATGCGACGGCCACCTATGCCGAGCATCTGCGGTTCGACTCTCGGGACGCTTTCGTGTCGTTCCTGCAGGACACACTCGGGCCGCACGTCATCACCGAGCACCACTGTGGGCACCCCGAGATCGATGTCCACGGCGACACCGCGACGGGCATCTGGTACCTGTCCGACACCGTCGTGGTGCCGGGCGACCAGATGTTGATGCACGGCGCGGCGTTCTATCAGGACCGCTACGCCCGCGACGCCGCCGGACGGTGGAAGATCGCGCACACCTCGTACGAGCGCACCTACGAATCGGTGTACTCGCTGGCCGACGTGCCGAGTTTCCGTCTCACCTCCAACCGATGGGCACTGATCGGGTCACCGCAGCCGGGGGTGTCCGGGGTGGCCCCGTGACCGATTTCCCGGCCGCAGGCGCCCTGCCCTATCTGACGGTGCGCGGGGCCCGGGAGGCGCTCGAGTGGTACCGCAAGGCGTTCGGGGCCGAGGTCGTGGGTGAGCCGATCGTGATGGACGACGGGCGGATCGGGCATGCCGAAGTGCGCCTGCCGACCGGGATGATCTACCTGGCCGAGGAGTTCCCGGAGATGGGCCTGACGGCACCCGAGTCGGGTGCGACGTCGGTGAGCCTGATGCTCCCGGTCGACGACACCGACGCGGTGCTCGAGCGTGCCCACGACGCCGGCGGCATCGTCGAGCGCTGGATCTCCGAGAACTACGGCCGGCGCAACGCGACGCTGATCGACCCGTTCGGGCATCGCTGGATGCTCTCGGGTCCGGCGAAGGAGGACTCCGCTCGATAGGGTCGATCGGTGGCTGTTCCGTCCCCCGCCGAGTTCCCCGACACCCGTAGCTGGATCCGCGCGTTTCCGGGCGCGACCACGTCACCCCCGTCGAGCGGTCTGCCGATGCCCGGCGATCCGGACCTGCCCGCGGATCCGGTCGCGCTGTTCGTGTCCTGGCTCGAGGAGGCGGTCGCCGCGAGCGTCGTGGAACCGCACGTCGCGACACTGTCGACGGTCGATCCGTCGGGCGACCCGGATGCCCGCACGCTGCTGCTCAAGGACGTCACCGAGCGCGGGTGGTGGTTCTCGGGTGACGAGCGTTCGCCGAAGGCCGCGCAGCTCGGGGCGCACCCCGCCGCGGCGCTGACCTTCTACTGGCGGGAACAGGGCCGTCAGGTGCGGGTGCGTGGACGGATCGAGCGGGGCGACGCCGACGTGAGCGCCCGCGACTTCCGCGAGAGGTCCGTCACCGCGCGAGCGGTGGCCGCGGCCAGTCGACAGAGCGAGATCCTCGCCGACGCTGCAGAGTACGACGCCGTTGTCCGGGCCGCGGAATCCGAGATGGAGGCCGACCGATCGTTCGTTTCGGCAACCTGGCAGGCTTGGTGTCTGGTTCCGGCGACAGTCGAGTTCTGGCACGCAGATCCGGGCCGACGGCACCTGCGTGTCCGCTACCGGCGCCTCCTTCCCCCGGAAGGGTCCGGTTGGCGCCTCGACGCGTTGTGGCCGTGAACAGTTCGACAGGAAGGGAGATGCGATGACGTCGTTCATCCAGACCCAGGTGCACGGAAACGTCGCGGAGATCGTGCTCGATCGACCGAGGGCGCTCAACGCCTTGGACAGCAGCATGATTCGCGACATGTATGCCGCGTTGACCAAGTGGCGCGACGACGACGCGATCACGGCGGTGCTGGTGACCAGCGCGTCGGAGCGCGCCTTCTGCGCGGGCGGCGACATCAAGTCCGTCCGTCAGTCCGCCCTCGACCGCGACCACAACGCGGTCCACGCGTTCTTCGAAACCGAGTACAAGCTCAACGCGCTCATCGCGAACTACCCCAAGCCCTACATCGCGCTGATCGACGGTCACGCGATGGGCGGCGGACTCGGAATCTCGGTGCACGGTTCGGTGCGCGTGGTCACCGAGAAGGCCGGCCTCGCGATGCCAGAGACGGCCATCGGCTTCTTCCCCGACATCGGTGCCAGCTACTTCCTGCCGCGGCTGACCGGCGCGACGGGCATGTACCTGGGCCTGACCGGGGCCCGCGCGTCGGCGGCCGACGCCGTCTTCGCCGGCCTGGCCACGCACTTCGTGCCGAGCGACAAGCTCGGCGCACTCGCTGACGACATCCGCGCGATGAGCGGCACGGATCTGGACGCGGTGCTGGCGCGGCACACCACCGATGCGCCGGCGTCGGGGCTGAAGGATCAGCTGGGCGAGATCGATCGGGTCTTCGGGTCGGGCGACATCACCGACATGGTGGCGCGGCTGACCGGTGACGACGAGTGGACCAAGCAGACCCGTGAGGCCCTCACGACGCTGGCTCCGAGCAGCCTGTGGATCACTGCCGAGCTGGTGCGCCGGGGCGCGGACCTGACCCTCGAGCAGTGCCTCGACCTCGAACTGGTACTCGGCGCCGAGGTCACTCGCAACGCCGACTTCATCGAGGGCGTGCGGGCCGTGCTGGTCGACAAGGACCGCAACCCGTCGTGGAATCCGCCGTCGGTCGACGACATCGACGCCGAGGCGATCGAGGCGCTGTTCACCGAGATCACGGCCGACCTGGCGGAGTAACCGCGGTCAGACGGTCCGGGGCAGCTCGAGTCGTAGCCTGGCGCCGCCGAGCGGACTGTCGGTCAGCTCGGCGGTGCCGCCGTGCAGCTCCGCCTGCTGCGCGATGAGCGCGAGCCCGAGCCCCGATCCGTCGGGGTGCGCGGACGCTCCGCGGGCGAAGCGATCGAACACGGTGGTCCGCTCGTGGTCCGGGATGCCGATGCCGTTGTCGTCGACGGTGATCGTGATCCCGCGTGCGTCGAGGCCGACACCGATCTCGATCCGGTCCGCGAGACCGTGCCGGACGGCGTTGGTGACGGCATTCTCGAGGACCATGCGCAGCCCCGACGGCAGTCCGCGCATCGGCAGCGTCGGCGGGGCGGTCAGTCCTACCTCCACGTCAGGGAGCCGGCGCTTCGACTCCTGCACGCACCGGTCCGCTACCTCGACGAGGTCGAGATCCTCGTGATCGGCGACGTCGGACAGTTCACCCACCGCGAGGCTCTCCAGATCGGTCAGGGTCGACTCGATCTGGCGTTCCGTGGCGCGCAGTTCGGTGAGGATCTCGGTGCGCTGATCGGCGGTGAGCGGCATGGTGGCGAGCACCTCGAGGTCGGTGCGCATCGAGGTGAGTGGGGTACGCAATTCGTGTGCCGAGACGGCAGCGAAGTCGCGGGCCGATCCGAGTGCCTGCCGGGTTCTGTTCTGGGCCTTGCGGATCCGGTCGAGCATGAGCTCGATGGCCTCGGCCAGGTCCTCTGCTTCGCGGGACCCGCGGATGTGGGGAAGTGGCGACGGGAGGTCGTCGCGCACGTCGTGCGTGGCCGCGGCGAGGCGCTGGAGCGGCCGGACAGCGCGCCCGGCGAGCAACCAGCCCAGGCCGGCCGCGACGGCGATCGCGACGACCGCGGCCCCGGCGACCTGCCACTGCTGCTCGCGGATGGCGCGACTGAGCGTGTCCTCCGGGACCGACACGGCCACCACCTGCCCGAGGCCGCCGGCGATCTGGACGTCCTTCGCGCGCACGGCGGCACCGTCGATCGTGGTCGTGCGCACCGGTTCCTCGAGCGTTGCCGCGGCGACGCTCGAGGGCATGGTCTCGATTGCGGGAGTCTCCGTGAACGTGTGGGTCGTCGCCGAGTTCGTCGACATGCTGAGCGACACCGAATCGAGTGCGCGGTCGAGTTGATCGGAACCGTTGACCCGCAGGAAGACCACGAATGCCACACCGATCGCGCCGATCACGATCGTGGCGGCGAGGGCGGACACCAGTGCGACGCGGGCTCGGAGCGACAGCGAGCGTCGGCGCGCGGTCACGGCTTCTCCCTCAGTACGAAGCCGACGCCCCGGACCGTATGCAGCACGCGCGGCATTCCGCCCGCCTCCAGCTTTCTCCTCAGGTACGTCACGAAGACGTCCACGACGTTGGTGTCCGCGTCGAAGTCGTAGCCCCACACCAGTTCCAGTAGGCGCACTCGGCTGAGCACGATCCCGGCGTTCTCGGCCAGTACCTCGAGCAGATCGAATTCCCGTTTGGTGAGGTCGACGCGTTCGCCGCCCATGTGGACGCGGCGGCCCGGCAGGTCTACCTCCAGAGGACCCACCGTGACGGTCCCGGCCGGTGCCGGGGTGTGCGGTGCCCGCCGCAGCAGGGCCCGCAGCCTGGCCACCAGTTCGCCCAGCTCGAACGGCTTGGTGAGGTAGTCGTCGGCGCCGGCCTCGAGTCCCGCGATCCGGTCGCCGACCGTGCTGCGCGCGCTGAGCACGCAGATCGGAACGTCGTTGCCCATCGCCCGCAGCGCCGTGACCACGCTCACCCCGTCCAGGACCGGCATGTTCACGTCGAGGACGATCGCGTCGGGGCGCGATGCCGCGACGGCCCGCAGCGCGGAGGCCCCGTCGTCGGCGGTCTCGAGATCGAAACCGGACAGGCGGAGCCCCCGCGTGAGGGAGGACAGGACCTTGGGGTCGTCGTCGACGAGCAGGATGCGGGCACTAGCGGTCACTGCATCCATAGTGCCTGCGTTCATCGAGTGGTCAGCAGTTCACCGATGTGACGGTGACCGCTCCGTCCTTCGAGTCCGCCACGAAGACGTCGTCCTGCCCGACCCGGTCGGCGGGAGTGGACTCGGTGGTCGCGGTGGCGATCGACATCTCGATCCCCGCGGCCTTGCCCTCGTCGATCAGCTTCTGCAGTTCCTCGTCGGTGATCGGATTCACCGACACCGAGCAGTTCTTGCCGTCGGCGTCGATCGCGGAGACGTCGGACGCGGGGGTGAGCTGGGCTGCCGGGGTGCTCTCGGCGGCCGGGGTGGCGACAGCCACCGGCGACGAGCTGCCCGGGATCGCGTTCTGTGCCCACGCGACGCCCGGCACGGCCAGGGCGGCTGTGGCGGCGACGCCGATGGCAACGGCGGCGACCTTGCGGCGGGTGAAGCGGCTGACGAAGGACATGTTCATGCGCTGGCTCCTCGTTCGGTGTCGGAGCCCCGGTGGCTCCGACACCGACGAAGTTACGAGCGCAGAACTTGGGGGCCGTTGGTGAAGTCTTAGGGGTTGATGAGGGAAGTCGGCTGGGGACTAGCCGTTGAATTCAGCCGGGTGCGGCCCGGTCCGTCCGTCGCGGTCGAGAGCGTCGACTTCCGCCACTTCGGCGGCAGACAGTTCGAAGTCGAGGACGTCGAGGTTCTCGCGGATTCGCGAGGGCGTCACGGACTTCGGGATGCTGATTCGCCCCTGCTGCAGGTGCCAGCGGAGGACGATCTGGGCGGGCGTCCGATCGTGGTCGGCCGCGATCCGCGTGATCGCCGGCTCGTTCAGGACCGCACCCTGCGCCAGTGGGCTCCACGCTTCGGTGGCGATGCCGTGGGCGTCGCCGAACTCGACCACATCGCGCTGCTGCAGTGCCGGGTGCAGTTCGATCTGGTTGACGGTGGGGACGATCGTGCCGGCGTCGAGCACCCGCCGCAGATGCTCGGGCAGGAAGTTCGAGACGCCGATCGCCCGAACACGCCCGTCCGCGTAAAGCTTCTCGAGCGCGTGCCAGGAGTCGACGTATCGATCGTGGGCGGGGGCCGGCCAGTGGATCAGGTACAGGTCGAGGTAGTCGAGGCCGAGCCGGTCCAGGCTCGCTTCGAATGCCGCCAGGGTGGCGTCGTAGCCCTGGTCGGTATTCCACAGCTTGGACGTCACGAACAGCTCGTCGCGCGCGATACCGGAGGCGGCCAGGGCTTTTCCGGTTCCGGACTCGTTGCCGTAGACGGCTGCAGTGTCGATCGAGCGGTAGCCGGCATCGAGGGCCGCGGTGACCGCCGCCGTCGTCTCGTCGTCGGGCACCTGGAAGACGCCGAAGCCGATCTGCGGCATCGCGACGCCGTTGTTCAGGGTGATGGTGGGGAGGGTGGACATGATTCTCCTCGGATGGATGTGAAGGTCCGTCGGTTCGGGACGGTCAGACACCGGCGAGATGCCCGGTGCGTGGTGCGGGTTCGATACCCCTGCGGCTGTTCGCCTTCCGGGTCGCGAGTGCCATGACGGCGACCGCCACCAGGGTGATGGCGGCACCCGCCCAGATCGGTGAGGTGTAGCCGAGGCCCGCCGAGATGGTGACGCCGCCGATCCAGGCGCCGAACGCGTTGCCCGCGTTGAAGGCGCCGATGTTGGCACCGGACGCGAGCGTGGGCGCCTCGCTGGCGTACTTCATGACGCGCATCTGCAGGCCGGGGACGGTCGCGAAGCCGAAGATGCCCATCAGCAACAGGGACACGACCGCCATGACGGGACTCGCGGCTGTCAGCGCGAAGACGGCGAGGACGACGGTCAACACGGACAGGGCCGCCAGGAGCGTGGCGTCGACGTTTCGATCGGCCGCCCTGCCGCCCAGCGTGTTTCCGACGAAGAGCCCCACGCCGAACACCATGAGCAGCCACGGCACCGTCGCGCCGGCGAAGCCGCTGACGGATGTCAGGGTGAAGGCGATGTAGGTGAAGGCGCCGAACATGCCGCCGTAGCCGAGAACCGTGACGGCGATCGACGCCCACACCTGTCCGGAGCGGAAGGCGCGCAGCTCACCGCGCAGTCCGGTGGCTCCCGCGGTTCCGCTCTCGGTGGCGGGGACCAGGGCGAGGATGCCGATCAGGGCGACGACGCCGATCGCGCTGATCGCCCAGAACGTCGAACGCCAGCCCGCGGCCTGGCCCAGCAGCGTCCCGAAGGGGACACCGAGGACGTTCGCCGCGGTCAGCCCGGTGAACATGATCGCGATCGCTCCTGCCTTCTTCTTCGGCGCAACCATGTCGGCCGCCACGACGGCGCCGATTCCGAAGAAGGCTCCGTGACAGAGCGCCGCGACGACCCGGCCGAGCAACATGGTGGGGAAGTCGGGGGCGAGCGCGGAGAGGGCGTTCCCGACGATGAACAGGACCATCAGTCCTGCGAGTACGGGTTTGCGGGGGAGTCGGGTGACGGCAGCGGTCAGGATCAGCGCGCCGACGACGACGCTGAGCGCGTAGCCGGAGATCAGCCAGCCGGCGGTGGCCTCGCTGACGGCGAAGTCGGTGGAGACCTCGGGCAGCATTCCCATGATGACGAACTCGGTCAATCCGATGCCGAACCCGCCGAGGGCGAGGGCTATCAGGCCAATGGGCATGTTGGAGTGCTCCTTGAAACGCGGTGAGAGCAGATAAGGCGCGTAAGCTGTTAGTTGCAGGCGCTGGATAAATAGTTGCATGAGTAGATATGCCGCGCAAGCAACTATCTGAAGATGTAAGGCTCGTCACCAGGAAAGAGGCATCGTGGGCATCAGGGACGATGCGGTCGAGATCAGGTCGCAGGGGTGGCGGACGCTCGCCGCGCTGCACGGGCTGATCGAGTCCGAACTCGAGCGATCACTGCAGGCCGAGGCGAAGCTCTCGGTTGTCGAGTACACGGTGATGGACGCCCTGAGCAGGCAGGACGGATGGCACATGCGGATGCAGCAGCTGGCCCGCGCGGCGGCGCTCAGCGCCAGCGCCACCACCCGCCTGGTCAATCGACTCGAGGATCGGGGGCTGCTGACCAGGATCCTGTGCGCGGACGACCGGCGCGGCATCTACACCGAGCTCACGCCGGACGGCCGGAAGTTGCTCGAGGAGGCGCGACCGGTCCACGACGCGACCCTCGAGCGTGCGCTCGCCGAGGCACGAGAGGTGCCCGAACTGGCACCTCTCGTCGACGCGCTGCCGCTGCTGCACGCCGCGTCGTAGGACGCGGCGTCTAACTGCCAATCTTCAGTGCTGCGGCCAGTTCCCGCAGTGCGGGCAGCGGGTCGCCCGCCATCGGCAGCACCTGGATCGCGACATGGTCGGCGCCGGCGTCGAGATGTGCGGTGAGCCGCGGGGCGATCGCGGCCGCGTCCCCGTGCGCGACGAGCGCGTCGATCACGCGGTCGCTGCCGCCGTTGTCGAGTTCCTCGGTCGGGAAACCGAGGCGCTCGAGGTTGCGCCGGTAGTTCCGTAGATGCAGGTACGGGTTCTCGACGGCGTCGCGGCCGATCGTCCGAGCGGCGTCCGCGTCGGTGCTCAGCACCACCTTCTGCTCGGGGGCGAGCAGTGGGTCGGGGCCGAGGATCTCCCGTGCCTCACGCGTGTGGTCGGGAGGCGTCAGATAGGGGTGGGCGCCGGCGGTGCGGTCGGCCGCGAGCTTCATGACCTTGGGGCCGAGTGCGGCCAGGACACGCCGGTTCTTCGGGACGCCCGCGTCGTCGAGGACGTCGAGGTAGCGGACGAGGGCGTCGTACGGCTTGTCGACGCCCATACCGGGCACCTCGGGATGTCCGACGCCGATGCCGAGGACGAAGCGTCCGGGGTGGCGGGACTCGATGCGCTGGTACGACTTCGCGATCTCGTCGGCCGGTGCGGAGAAGATGTTGACGATGCCGGTCGCGACGGTGATCTTCTCGGTGCCGGCGATCAGGTCCTCGATCACCTGCAGGTCGGCGGGCGGGGATCCGCCGGCCCAGATCGCGCCGTAGCCGAGTCGTTCGATCTCGGCGCCTACCTCGGGCTGCAGCCCGAAGGCGTGCCGCCAGACGCCGAACTTTCCGTAGTGGGGAGTGCCTGCCGTGTCGTGTGTGACCTCTGCCATACCGGTTCCAACCGGACCGGTCGGTGGATCATTCCGCCGCGATCGCCGTCGACTGCTGCGCGGACTGTCGCTGGATCCGCAGCCACACCGCGAAACCCCACAGCACGAATCCCGCGTAAACCAGGTACAGCAGCGCCGACGGGTAGTAACCGCCGCTGAAGAGCAGCGGCACACCGACGGCGTCGACGCCGATCCAGATCAGCCAGAACTCGGTCCAGCCGCGGGCCATGCCGTACGTCGCGAGGATCGACCCGGTGAAGATCCACGCGTCGGGCCACGGACCCCACGACCCGAGCGCCTCGAAGACCTTCGCGAACACGACGGTGCCGATCGCCATCGTCGCGATCATGCCGATACGCGCACGAGTGGACGCCCAGTGCGGCAGTACCGCCTTGCCGGAGTCGTTGCGCGACTGCAGCCAGCGTGTCCAGCCGTACACGCTCACGGTGATGAACAGCAGCTGGCGTCCGGCCTGGCCGTACAGGTTGAGGTCCTGCGGGGTGTGGAACAGCGCGCCCATGAACACCGTGAACAGCAGGGCGTTGCCGATGATGCCCACCGGCCACGCCCACACGACGCGCCTCATCCCGCCGATCGCCGACGCGATGCCGAACGCGTTCCCGATGATCTCGCGCCACAGGATCGTGGCGCCGCCGATGTGCAGTTCGGCGTCGAACAGGGTCTGGAGGAGACTCACTGATCGCCTGCGGCGACCAACGGCTCGAGCGTCAGCTCCGGCATCTCCTTCTGGATGTACTGCAGCCGCCACTTGTCGCTGAACAGGGCCAGCAGGACGCCGTCGGTGCGGGTGAAGACCTCCACGCCGCGCTGACGGCCCAGCTCGACCGAGGATTCGGCGTCGGTCCGGCGGCACAGCGCGTAGCCGAGCGGCTCCATCCGGGCCTCGACGTTGAACTCGGCCTTCATGCGGGCCGCGACCACCTCGAACTGCATGGGGCCGACGGCCGCCATCACGGGGGACGCGTCGCCGCGGATGTCGTTGCGCAGGATCTGCACGACGCCCTCGGACTCGAGCTGGTCGACGGCGCGGCGGAACTGCTTGTACTTGCTGGCGCTCTCGGCGCGCAGCACCGAGAAGTGCTCGGGCGCGAACGACGGGATCGGCGGGAACTCCACCTTCTTGTCGCTGAAGAGCGTGTGGCCGGGGGCGAGCGCATTGGCGTTGACCAGGCCGACGATGTCGCCGGGGTACGCGTTCTCTACCGTGTTGCGGTCGCGGCCGAACACCGTCAGCGCGTACTTGGTGGCGAACGGCTTGCCGGTCTGCGCATGCGTGACGACCATGCCGCGCTCGAACACGCCGGACACGACGCGCATGAACGCCAGGCGGTCGCGGTGCGCGGTGTCCATGCCGGCCTGCACCTTGAACACGACGGCGCTGAACGGGTCGGTGACCTCGCGCGGCTTCTCCGCGACGTCCTTGCGGGCACGCGGGGCGGGCGCGAGCGCGACGAGCGTGTCGAGGATCTGACGGACACCGAAGTTCAGCATCGCGGACGCGAAGATCACCGGCGACGTCTGCCCGGCCAGGAACAGCTCCTGGTCGTGGTCCTGACCGCTGGCCGAGAGCAGTTCGCTCTCCTCGGCCGCGGTCACCCACTCCTCGCCCTCTCGAGCCTCGGCGGCCTCGGCGTCGAGGATCTCCTCGGGCGCGATCTTGGCGCCGCCCGCGGTGCGGGTGAACCGGATGTACTCGCTCGCGACGCCGTCCTCACCGCGCCGGAGGAGACCGCGGAAATCACCCGCGATGCCGACCGGCCAGTACAGCGGCGTGGGGGTGAGGCCGATGCGCTCGTCGATCTCGTCGAGCAGTTCCAGCGGTGTGCGGCCCGGGCGGTCCCACTTGTTGATCACGGTGATGACGGGGATGCCGCGGTGGCGGCACACCTGGAACAGCTTGAGGGTCTGCGGCTCGAGACCCTTCGCGGCGTCGATGAGCATGACGGCGGCGTCGACCGCGGTGAGGACGCGGTACGTGTCCTCGGAGAAGTCGGAGTGACCCGGGGTGTCGACGAGGTTGACGACGTTGATCTGGTCGTCGGGCGTCTCGTCCGAGTGGTAGTTGAACTGGAGGGCCGTCGACGACACCGAGATGCCGCGGGCCTTCTCCATCTCCATCCAGTCGGAGACCGTCGACTTGCGGCCGGCCTTGCCGTGCACGGCGCCGGCCTCCGAGATCATCTTCGCGTGCAGCGCGAGGGCCTCGGTCAACGTCGACTTACCGGCGTCGGGGTGGGAGATGACGGCGAATGTCCGTCGTCGACCCGCCTCGTTCGAGAGGTTCTTGGGTGCGGTGGTCGACGCCTTCTCGGCGGTCGTGATCTCGGCCGAGTCGGGCGCGCTGGTCAACGGTGAACCTCTCAGAAGGGAATCGGGGCCGCTACCAGGGTACTCGGGGCGTGCGCCGGAGTAACAGGTCGGCACCGCTTGCGGATATTCGTGTCGGGGGTCGGCCGCGCAGTCGTAGTGTCCGCCGTAGTGTCCGCACAGGACCGGCAGGAGCTTGCAGGAGCTTCCATGAGTATGTTCACCGACGAGATGTACGCCACCGCCGCGACCAGTTCGCAGGCCCTGATCACGGGTGAACCGGACGCCCCGATCCGTCAGACCTGGGGCGAGGTCCACGGCATTGCCCGCCGGATGGCCGGCGCACTCGCGAACGCGGGAATCGGGCACGGCGACGCGATCGGCGTCCTCGCCGGGATGCCCGTCGACATCGCACCTGCCTGTCAGGCGATCTGGATGCGCGGCGGATCGGTGACGATGCTGCACCAGCCCACCCCGCGCACCGATCTGCAGGTGTGGGCACAGGACACCGAGGCGATCATCCGGATGATCTCCGCCGCGGCCGTCGTCGTCGGCGCGCCGTTCGAGGCGGCGGTGCCACTTCTCGTCGAGCGCGGCATCGACGTCGTGACGATCGAGACGATGCGGGAGGGCGACGAGATCGACCCCGCCCCGACCTCCGAGTCCGATATCGCGTTGCAGCAGTTGACCTCCGGCTCCACCGGATCGCCCAAGGCTGTGCAACTGACGCACGGAAACTTCTACGCCAATGCGTACGCGATGATCGACCGGGTCAAGTTCAGTTCCGACCGCGACGTGATGATCAGCTGGCTGCCGCTGTTCCACGACATGGGGATGATCGGGTTCCTCACCGTCCCGATGCAGATCGGTGCCACCACCGTCCACATCACGCCGCTCGACTTCCTCCGGACCCCGTTGCTGTGGGCCGAGCTGATGGGGAAGTACCGCGGAACCGTCACCGCGGCACCGAACTTCGCGTACTCCCTGCTTGCCCGGCGGCTCACGCAGGCGCCGGTGGGGGAGTACGACCTGTCGTCGATGCGGGTCCTGCTCAACGGTGCCGAGCCGGTCGACCCGGACACGATGGTCGCGCTCGCCGACGCGGGCGCCCGGTTCGGTCTGGACCCGCTCGCGCTCGCGCCGACCTATGGGATGGCCGAAGTGACGCTTGCGGTCTCGGTGCCCGAACCGGGGCAGGGCCTCATTGTCGACCGGGTGGACCCGGACCTGCTCGAGGCCGGTGGACTCGCGGTCCGCTCCACCCGTGGCAACGCGCGCGCGTTGGCAACACTCGGACCACTCGTGCCGGGCCTCGAAGGACGCGTCGTCGCGCGGGACGGGCTGGAATTGCCGCGGCGGGCGGTCGGTGTGATCGAATTGCGCGGAAAGTCTGTCACCCCAGGCTATCTCACGGTCGACGGGCCCGTTGCGACGCAGGACGCGGACGGCTGGATCAACACCGGCGATATCGGCTACTTCACCGAGGACGACCTTGTCGTCGTGTGCGGGCGCGCCAAGGACGTCATCATCATGGGCGGCCGCAACATCTATCCCACCGACATCGAACGTGCCGCCGGATCCGTCTCGGGCGTGCGTCCCGGCAACGCCGTCGCGATCCGCCTCGACGCCGGTGACAAGCGCGAGAGCTTCGCAGTTGCCGTGGAGACCAACGCAATCGACGACGCCGATGAGGTCAAGCGGATCGAGCGCGAGGTCGCGCACGCCGTCGTCGCCGAGGTAGGTGTCCGGCCCCGCACCGTCGCCGTCCTCGGTCCCGGCTCGCTGCCCAAGACGTCGTCGGGCAAGCTGCGGCGGTCGAGTTCGATCGGGCTGCTCTGACGGACGAGTTTGCCCCGTATCGGGGGCTGTGCGATCCTGGCCGAACCGATCGGCAGGGGGCCGGACGGTGGGGGATTCGACGCAGGGGGATTCTGTTCGATGCTGGTGGACCAGGCGGTTCTGCGTGCGTTCACGCAGGAGACGGCTGCGGCCTCGGACACCATCGCGGCCACGGATCTGGGCGAACCGATCACGTCCGGGTCAGGACGGCGTTGTACGACGTCTACTCCGCGGATTCTGCGGAGGCGAAGTGTCAGGCCGCGATAGCGGGGGTTGCGGGGACCGCCGGTGGTTGGGCAGGCGGAGCTGCGGGAGCGATGACCGGGTTTCCTGTTGCGGCAGGGGGCGGCTCGGTAGCCGGTTCGTAGGTGTTCGGCTGGCTGGGCTCGGAAGTCGGAAAGGCCGTGTGTTGCTGATGGACGCCGAATACCGGCAGGTTCCCGCTGCTTGGGCGCAATCTCGGGACAAGCGGTGGCTCGGCGGACTCGCTGTCGTCTTCTTCGGATTCTTCGCGATCCTGTGGGGTTACCAAGCAGTCGTTGCGACCGTCGAGGGCAGATACGTCTACGGGTTGTTCTACTTCCCGGCTGCTGTCGCGGCAACTGCGATGATCATGAACGCCCCCGACATGATTCGCGCGCGGATGAGGTCGGTGCCCCCAGCGCGCGCAGTCCACTTCAATGAGGGCGGAGTCGCCTTCACTCGAAGTCGGTGGGCACGGTGGACGCTCATGACTTACCTCGTAGCGGCCTGTTGGGCATGCCTCGCGTTCTCGATCGGAATGTTCACGCGGGCATACGAATTTCCGATGACGGCGGGGCAGGGGCGTGTGTTCCCGTATGTCGTCGGAGCAATGGGCGCCTACCTGGTCGCGTATTTGTCCTGCGTCCTCGCCGGTCGAATCCGGCGTCCGCAGGTCATCTGCACACCCGTCGAAGTGATCGTGCGGAGCACAACAGAGTCGCAGTCGGTCGAGTGGGATCGGATCGACAAACTGGAGCCGTTCAGTATGAGCGGCGGTCCTCGTCATTCCATGATCAGCATGGTCACGGCTGACGGTTCGCAGCCGAAGTCGGATAGGCACTACCGCGGTCCCTTTGCGAGTGCGCTGAAGTCGCCGACCACGATCACCATCAAGGCCGACCAGTTCGACGTCGGGGCGGTACCGCTGTACTGGTTCCTCCGTTACTACCTCGAGCATCCGGAGGACCGTCCGGAGTTGGCCGACGGGCGGGCCGTCGACCGTCTCCTTCGCGGTGCGCTCGTGTCCTGAGTCAGGCTGCGGTGAGCAGCGGTTCGACGATCTGCTCGGCGATGGCGCGCCGGGCCTCGGTGGGAATGCCGGCCTCGTATGCGCGTCGGGCAGCCACGGCCAGTCGGTCGGCGGTCTCGTTCAGCAGGTGACCGCTGTGCCCGCGCACCCAGGAGAATCGCACTTCCCGGCCGATCAGCGAGTGCCGGATCCGGTCCGCCACCGCGTTGGCCTCGCCGTCGCGTGCCAACGGACGGTCGGAGCGCATGACTCCGAGATGCTGCAGTGCAGCCTGGCTGTCGGTGAGGATGTGCAGCCGACGGTTGGTGAACCGGTCGACCGCGAGTTCGATGGCGAGAAGTTCGCCGGCAGACACGGTCTTGACGTTCGAAAACACCTTCTGGTGCCGAGTGCCCTCCTCGCTCACGCAGGCCACGCCGACTCCCCGGCGGCGTGACTTGGAAGCGTCGGTGGCGACCGTCAGTTCAGGAAGCGCGGCTATCCGTTCGCATTCACGTGCCTCGTACGCCACGAGACGATCACGGTCGTCGGAGTCCAGTACGTCGAGCGCCGCGAGCGTGAGCTCCATGATCGCGCCGCGGGCCACGCCTACGACCGTCACCGACGGGAACGCCTCGACGACCGCACAGATCTCGTTGCGCAGCCTGTTGTCGGTGACATGGAGAACGAGTGACTGCGATCTGGCGACCGAGATCTCCAGGAGTTGGGCGAAGGCGTCGAGACCCGCGCCGTAGTAGGACGCATCGCTCGCATCGCCGTACGTGAACAGTCGGCTCTCGGTAACGCCGCCGGTGCGCCACGCGGCGACTGCGCGGACGAGTTCGGCTCGGGCGCCCTGATTTCGGCGGATGTGGATGACTGCGAGCAACGGCGCTCCTTCGCACTGGTGGGGTGAACGCTCGCCACGATGCACGAAGGGTCTGACATCGCCGGCTCGCGTGCACCCGATGGACGGCTCTCGGGATTCCACACATTCTTGTCGGCGGCCGAGACTATAGTCGAAAATATGTTCGATAAAGGGGTGTCGATCGCGACGGCGGACGAGGGGTTGTCCGCGTTGTCCGAGGCGCTCGTCGCCCGTCATACGCGGATCGCGGGCGAGCAGTTTCTCGAAATCGACCAGGTGACGGACCTGTTCGTCATGCGTTGTGAGGAGGATGCGCGGGCCGGCCGCAACGAGGCTCATCACGGGGAGTTCGCGCACGTGGAGGTTGCCGGTGTCCTCGGCCTCACCGAGGCGGCTGCCCAGCGGATGATCGGCCTCGGCTGCGACCTGCGCTGGCGACTGCATCAGGTCCGGGCCGCGTTCGCGTGCGGCCGGATCGATCTCGCGAAGGCACACGCGCTCTCCGAGGCCCTGGCGAATGTCTCGGACGACGTGCTCGCCGACATCGAGCGCAGGCTGCTCGACGGCGCGGAACGTGTCAGCACCACCGGACTCAGGGCTCGTGCCCGACGCCTCATCGCTCGTCTCGATCCCGAGGGTGCGCGCGAGCGCCGCCGCCACGCCGTCGCAGATCGAGACGTGCGAGTCATTGCGCGTGAGGACGCCATGGCTCAGGTCGACGGGCTGCTCCCGGCGGAAGGTGGCCAGATCCTCGCCGGCAGGTTACGCGCGATGAGTTTCGACGTGTGTGCCCGTGATCCCCGCACGTACCCGCAACGGCGGGCCGACGCGCTGGTGGCACTCGCCTCCGGCCACGCGCACCTCGAGTGCCGGTGTGGTTTCGACAACTGCACGGCCCGAACCGGTCTCGATGCCACCGGAACACCCGGTGTGGCGGTTCACGTGCATGTCGGGGTCAGTGCTTCGACCCTGCTCGGCCTCGACGACGCACCCGGCTACCTGTCGGGCTACGGTCCGATCGATGCGGACCTGGCACGCGAACTGGCTGCCGATGCAACGTGGAAGCAGGTCCTGACGTTGTCCGACGCAGATCGGGCCGAGCTCGCCACCGATGCCGGTTCGATTCTCGGCATAGGGCGAAGCCTCCCGGCGCCCCGGCAATCCCCGGAGCAGGTCGCATCGCGAACCCGGAAACGACTGCAGGAATTGACGTATCGGCCGACCGGCCGACTGGCGGAGATCGTGCGAACCAGGGACGGCGTGTGCCGCTTTCCGAACTGCGCAACCCCGGCAGCGTCGTGCGACCTCGACCATACGATTCCATTCGACCACGACGACGCGTCTCGTGGTGGGCTCACAGCCGAGTCGAATCTGGCCTGCCTGTGTCGAAAACACCACCGGCTCAAGACTCTCGGCTACTGGATCGTCCGCCAGATCGGGCAGGGGCGGTTGGAATGGTCCGACCCCACGGGCCGGATCACGATCACCGAACCGCAGGGGATGTTCGTCGACGGATCTCGTGGCGACGATCTTCGTGCCGGCGTCGGCAGCGAACTGCTCGCGCGACTCACTGACGGCCGAACCATTGCCAAGCTGAACTATTCGGCCGCGGAGGGCGATCTCGACTACCTACTCGAAAGCCTGATCCCGCCACGCCAACGCAGACGTCGGGGACACGCACCGCGGCATACCGGCAAAGCGGCAACCGCATCGACCGGCATTGCAGCCGAAGAGGATCCGCCGTTCTGAGGGCCGGAAACCCGCGTGCGCCACCTCAGTGCAGCCGGTTCTGCGCCGCCTCGAGTCCGAGCTGCAGCACCAGTTCCACTGCGTCCGCGGCCTCCTCGCAGACGAGGTCGAGTTCCTTGCGTTCGACGGTCGAGAACGGCTTGAGCACGTAGTCGGCGGGGTCCTGCCGGCCCGGCGGGCGGCCGATGCCGACGCGGGTGCGCAGGTAGTCCTTGGTGCCGAGGGACTGCGAGATCGAGCGGAGGCCGTTGTGGCCGCCCTCGCCGCCGCCCTGCTTCAACCGGATGGTGCCGAAGTCGAGGTCGAGTTCGTCGTGGATGACGACGATGTTCTCCGGCTTCACGGAGAAGAAGCGGGCCAGCCCGGACACCGCGCCACCCGACAGGTTCATGTACGAGCGGGGCTTGGCGAGGATCACCTGCCGACCGACGAGCCGAGTCTGCACGATCTCGGCGCCGCTGCGCTTGTGGGCGCTGAACTTTCCGCCCACGCGCCCGGCGAGGACGTCGGCCACCATGAAACCGATGTTGTGGCGGGTCTTCTCGTACTGCGGTCCCGGATTGCCCAGACCGACGACCACTGCGGTGCCGGTGTCGTCACTCACTGCTCGGGAGTCCTTTCGATGCGACGGTGCTCATACGGCCGGTGCTCATACAACAGCGGCGCGTCGAACCCGAACGGGATCGACGCGCCGCTGGATGTTCAGCGTGGAGCTGATCAGGCCTCGGCCTCGGCAGCAGCCTCGGTCTCCTCGGCGGCAGGCTCGGCAGCCTGAGCGGCGACGACGTTCACGAGCAGCAGCTCGGCGTCGTCGGCCAGCGTCGCACCCTTGGGCAGCGCAACCGCGCCGGCCAGGATCTGGGTGCCGACCTCGGCGCCCTCGACCGAGACCTCGACGGACTCGGGGATGTGCAGGGCCTCGACCTCGAGCTTGATCGTGGTGGTCTCCTCGGTGACCAGCGCGCCCGGAGCGGCGGTGCCGGTGACGACGATCGGAACCTCGACCGCGACCTTCTCGCCCTTCTTGACGATCAGCAGGTCGGCGTGCTCGATGTGGCGACGGATCGGGTGGACGACGACCGACTTGGTCAGCGCCAGCTGATCCTTGCCGTCGATGTCCAGGTTGATGACGACGTTGGTGCCGTGCGCGCGCAGGATGGCGGCGAAGTCACGAGCCGGGAGGTTCAGGTGCTGCGGGTCGGTGCCGTGGCCGTACAGGACCGCGGGGACCTGCCCGTCGCGGCGTGCGCGGCGGGCAGCGCCCTTGCCGAACTCGGAACGGACAGAGGCTACGAGCTTGTTGTCGTCAGACATGGTGAAACGGCTCCTACAACTCACGTGAGATATTCGTTGACGGTCGTTCGTCGCGACGAGGGGCGGAAAGGCGCGACGGCCGGAGCAAACTGCTCTAACGAAGCCGTGGCCGCGTCGATCACGGTGATTCAGCGCAATGCGCGAATCTCCCTCGCCGAGACAACTCGAAGCAGTCTACCGGATGGTCACGCGGAAGTGAATCGGGCCCGGTCGACGCGAGATGCGCCGACCGGGCCCGATACGGACTACAGCTGTGCGTCAGGCCTTGGCAGCGCTGATGCCGGCGCGACGGCCGAAGAAGCTGCCGTCGCCGAGCGACGTGCCCGACGCGTAGCCACCGGCGCAGACGCCGGAGGTGCAGCGGCCGGCCGCGAACAGGCCGGGGATCGGCTCACCGGAGACGTGCAGCACCTCGGAGTCGGTGTTGGTGCGCAGGCCGCCGAGGGTGAAGCCGCCGGTCATGCCGCGCAGGTCGATCGCGGCGACGGGGGAACCGATCGGCTTGACCCACTCGGTCTTCTTGCCGAACAGGGGATCCTCGCCGTTCTCGGCGTGACGGTTGTAGACGTCGACCGTGGCCTGCAGGGCGCCGGCGGGCAGGCCCATCTCGGCCTCGAGCTCCTCGACGGTCTCGGCGACCCACTTGGGCTGGTGGCGCAACTGCGGGCTCGACGTCGGCGTCGTCAGGCTCTCCTCGTACGCCTCCTCGTCGATGATGAGGAACGACTGGTTGTGGTTCTCGATCAGCGTGGCCTGGCCGACGCGGCCCGGGTAGGTGTCCTCGTTGATGTAGCGCTGTCCACGGCCGTTGACCAGGATGCCGCGGATGAACTGCTGCGGATCGCAGAAGTACGCGACCTCGGTGGCGTCCATGTGGGCGAGGTCGGCGCCGAGTGCCTGCGCCATGCGGATCGCGCGGCCGTCGTGCTCCTCGATGGAGGCGGCCGGGCGGCCGATCAGGCGCGGCGCGAACGCCTCGAGCATCGTGTCGTTGTAGGCGAAGCTGCCGGTCGCGAGCACGACACCCTTGCGGGCACGGACGGCGACGTCCTTGCCGTACTGCTTGGCCTGGACGCCGACGACGCGGCCGTCCGCGTCGACGATCAGGGCCTGCACGCGCATGTCGTATGCGGAGCGGACGCCGAGTTCGGCGGCCTTGTCGGTGAGCGGCTTCATGAGCATGTAGCCGCCGCCCTTCTCGGAGCTGACGTGCTTGTCCTGCATCTGCGGGACGTGGCCGCGCGGTGCGGGCGGGATGGTCGCGTTGAACGGCGCCGCGTTCTCGCCGCCGGTGTACTGCAGGCCGTCGTCGCCCGGCGGCTCCCAGCCCGGCTCGCCCCAGAAGGACATCTTGAACGGGACGCCGCACTCGTCGACCAGCCAGTGGTAGTGGTCGACGCTGCCCTCGCAGTAGGCGTCGATCTTGGCATCGTCGGTGCCCGGGCCGAGGGCGGCCTTCATGAAGGCCTTCATGTTGTCGACGGTGTCCTCGAACCCGCACGCCTTCTGTAGCGGGGTGCCGCCGCCCATGTAGATGAAGCCGCCGGCCATCGCTGCGGCGCCGCCCCAGCCGCCGGTGCGCTCGAGCACCAGGACGTCGGCGCCGTTCTGCGCCGCGCCGACCGCGGCAGACGCGCCCGCGACACCGAACCCGGCGACGACGACATCGGCCTCGTAGGCCCATTCGGTGATCTGATCTACGGGAATCGGGCGGATCGGTGTGGCCTCGGCCATTTGAATGTCCTCTCACAAGCAAACAAAGATGTGACACAGATCATTTACACGTGTCAAAAGTGTGGCGTCATACCGTTCCCGCCCAGCGGGAACGAACTTTGTGGTTTGCCGGTTGCGGAGGAGCCGGAGAGGGTGCGCGGTGCGGCGATCCCGCTGGCAATCCCGCACGGGGATGGCCGCACCGCGCCTGTGTCAATTGTTCGGCTTCTCGGGGTTGCCGCCGGTCTCCTTGTCTCCGGCCTCGCCGCCGGAGCCGTCGCCGGGCGCCGTCTCGTCCTTGGGCTTGGTGTCGTCGGGGTTCTCTCCCGGATTCTCCGTCCCGTCCTTCGGGTCCTCCGGCTTCTCGGGGTCCCCGTTGGCGGGCGTCTCCGGGTTCGGGGGTGCGGGCTGGTCGCCGCCGGGGGCAGGTGCCGGCGCGGGCGCGGGTGCCCCGGGAGCCGGTGCCTGGATGTTGCCGCCGCCCGCAGTTCCCGCCGCCGGGCGGGAGCCGCCGCCCGTGCCGGTGCCGGATCCCCCGGATGCGGCACCCGCGCCTCCGGCCTCGCCGGACGGGCTGGTCGGCGCCCCGGTTGTGGTGCTCGGTGCGGTGGTCGTCGAGGACGGTGTGGTGGTCGTCGTCTCGGAGGTCGTGTCGCCGTCGTCGTTGCATCCGGCCAGCAGGAGCGCCGACGCGATGATGCCCGCCCCGAGAACGGCAGCCTTGGTACGTCGCATAACTCAATTCCTCCCCAGTGATTGGTACATGCCGGACAAATAGATACCAGTCGGTTGGTCGGCAAGAAGTGAGCTTTGCGAATTAGGTGTCCGAATTGTTACTAGGGGGTCAGCTGAGCAACGGCCTCGACGAACCGTGCCAGGTCGCCGTCGGAGACGAAGTAGTGCGGCGACGCCCGCACGACGGCGTCGAGTCCGCGGGCGCTCATGTCGAGCAGTGTCGACGACCTTCCGCTCACGGTCACCGTTATCCGGCTGTCCGCCAATCGGTCTCGAATGCTCGCCGGTTCCTCGCCGTCGATCGTGAAGGTCACGATGCCGCAGTGGTCGGTCCCGAGATCGTGGACCCGCACCCCGGGCAGTGCGTCCAACTCGCCCCGGATTTGTTCGGCGCTGGTGGCGATTCTGCTTGCCGCGTAGTCGATCCCGATGCTCATCAGGTATTCGACGGCCACGCCCAGGCCGAGCCGGGCGGCCACGTCGCATTCCCACAGTTCGAAGCGGGACGCGTCCGCGGCGGGTAGGTATTCGGTGGGTGACAACCACTGTGCCCCATGGAGATCCATCGCCGCAGGCTTCAACTCCCGGGTGAGGTCCCCCCGGAGGTACAGGAATCCCGTGCCGCGGGGGCCGCGGAGCCACTTGCGTCCGGTCGCGGAGAGGGCGTCGACGCCGAGTTCGCCGACGTCGATGGGGATCTGGCCGATCGACTGGCAGGCGTCGAGCAGGACCAGCGCTCCGTGCCGGTGCGCCAGCTCGACTACCTCGCGCACCGGGTTGACCAGTCCGCCGTTGGTGGGCACGTGCACGAGCGATACGAGCTTGACGCGGTCGTCGAGCATCGCTTCGAGAGCGTCCAGGTCGATCCGGCCGGTCGGGTCGCTGGGGACCACGTCGACGACCGCCCCGGTCTCCTGCGCGCGGTGCAGGGCGGTGATCGCATTGCTCGCGTACTCCACCTGTGAGAGCAGCACCCGGTCGCCCGGACCCAGCGGTATCGACGTGAAGAAGTCGCACCACGCGCGGGTGGCGCTGTCGACGAGCGCGATCTCCGGCGCGGAGGCGCCGATCAGGCGCGCGATCGAATCGCGCACGGCGGCGAGGTCGTCCGCCCGCTCGGCGGCCGCGACATATCCGCCGACCTCGGCCTCGCGGCGGAGATGCCCGATCACGGTCGCGAGCACCGGTTGCGGTGGCAGCGACGACCCCGCGCTGTCGAGAAACACTCTTTCCAGACAACCCGGTGTGTCGAGCCGGAGGCGTTCGAGATCGAGCATCGGCTATTCCTCCCGATCGGTAGCCACGACAGGGAGTGGGCTCTACCCTCGAGAAGGACACTCGACCGCTCCCGAGGGGAGGATGGCATGGTTGTCGCAGTCGAGTCCACCGGTTTCACCTCGCGCCCAGCAGCCGAGTCCTACGTCGGCGGAGTCTGCTTCAAGCTGGGGCCGCCGAGGCTGATCGGTGCCGAACTCGAATGGCTCACCCACCACGACGGATCCTCGTCCGACCGTCCCGACCTCGCCACCATCGCCGCAGCTCTCGGGCCTCACGCCCCGAAATCTCTCGCTCCCGATTCTCCCGCGCGCCCGCTCCCCTCCGGCAGCCTCGTCACCGTCGAACCAGGCGGTCAGATCGAACTCTCCAGTGCGCCTCGCGACAGTGCCGTCGCCCTCTGCGCAGCCCTCGCCTCCGACGAACGAACCCTCCGCGCGCTGCTCGCGACCCGATCCATCACCGCGCACGCGCATGCGGCCGATTCCCGGCGCACCGCGCGGCGCCTGCTCCAGTTGCCGCGGTATCGGGCGATGGAGGAGCGCTTCGAGGAGATCGGCCCGTTCGGCAAGCTCATGATGTGCAACACCGCCGCCGTGCAGGTGAGTGTCGACGCCGGCGAGGACGTCGCCGACGTCGCTCGACGCTGGAACCTGCTGCAGGCCGTCGGCCCGGCCCTGATCGCGGCGTTCGCGTGCTCACCGCGGCTGGAGGGGATACCAGCGGGGGACTGGGTGTCGCAGCGGATGCGGACGTGGTTCGAGCTCGATCGGTCCCGCACGATCGGCCCACCCGAATCCGCGGCGTTCTCGGCCGATCCGGTCGGCGACTACGCGCGCTGGGTGCTCGACGTCCCGCTGCTGTGCGTGCGCCGTGACGGACCGTGCTGGACGGCACCGCCCGGCGCGACGTTCGCGGACTGGGTCGACGGCGCGCTCGACGACGAGATCGGCCGCCGTCCGACGGCCGACGACCTCGACTACCACCTGACGACGGTGTTCCCCGCGGTGCGGGCCGTGGGGCACCTGGAGGTGCGGTACTTCGACACCCAGCCGGACGATCAGTGGCGGCTGCCGATCGCCGCGCTCGAGGCGTTGCTGGTGTCGGGGGAGGCAGTCGACGCCGCGACCGCAGTCGCCGGGAAAACCCGGGGGCGGTGGGTCGATGCGGCCCGGCACGGGCTCGCGGACGGCGAGTTACGGAGCACCGCAGCGGAACTGATGGAACTGGCGGCCGACTTGGCGCCGGATCCCCGGTTGGCCGCGGGGCTGGGTGCGGGATCGGCGCGGTGTCGGCGGGGGATGAATCCGATGGGGGAGAGGTCGTGACCGGTCTTCGCGAGCAGTTGGAATCCGCGTTGCTGAGGGCAAGGCATCGCAGCCACACACTCACGGACTGCGTCGACGACTCGGATCTGATCGCCCAGCATTCGCCGCTGATGAGCCCGCTCGTCTGGGATCTCGCGCACATCGGCAACCAGGAGGAACTCTGGTTGATCCGCGATGTCGGCGGGCGTGACCCGGTCCGCCGCGACATCGACGATCTGTACGACGCCTTCAAGCACGCCCGCTCCACCCGCCCGACGCTGCCGCTCCTGGGGCCCGACGAGGCCCGGAAATACGTCGGTCAGGTGCGGGACAAGATGTGGGACGTGCTGGACGCGAGCAGGTTCCGTGGACGCCGGCTCGAACACGACGGGTTCGCCTTCGCGATGATCGCGCAGCACGAGCAGCAGCACGACGAGACGATGCTCGCCACCCACCAACTCCGGAAGGGTCAGGCGCTGCTGACCGCGCCGGACGTCCCGAGGGCGGTGGCGCCCGTTGCCGATCGTGAGACCGTGATTCCCGCAGGCGAATTCACGATGGGAACGTCGGATGATCCGTGGGCGCTCGACAACGAGCGGCCCGCGCACCGCGTGCACGTTCCGGAGTTCGCGATCGACACCGTGCCGGTCAGCAACGCGGAGTATGCGGAGTTCATCGACGACGGCGGATACCGGCGCCGTGAACTGTGGAGTGAACGGGGCTGGCTGCACAGTCGCGAATCGGGCCTCGAGGCTCCGCAGTTCTGGACCGGTGACGGCAGCGGTCGGTGGTGGCGGCACCGTTTCGGGGTGCTCGAACCCGTGCCGGCCGACGAACCGGTCATGCACGTGTGCTGGTTCGAGGCCGATGCCTACGCGCGCTGGGCCGGCAAGCGACTGCCCACCGAGGCCGAATGGGAGAAGGCGGCTCGCTGGCATCCGGCGAGTGGCCGGTCGCGCCGATTCCCCTGGGGTGACGACGAACCCGACCGAACCCGCGCCAATCTGGGGCAACGCCACCTCGCCGCGGCCCCGGTGGGGTCGTACCCCGACGGACAGTCGCCGCTCGGGGTACGCCAGCTGATCGGGGACGTCTGGGAGTGGACGTCGTCGCGGTTCACCGGTTATCCCGGGTTCGAGGCATTCCCGTACCGCGAGTACTCGGAGGTGTTCTTCGACGGCGACTACCGCGTGCTGCGGGGTGGATCGTTCGGCACCGACCCGGTGGCCTGCCGGGGAACGTTCCGGAACTGGGATCACCCGATCCGCCGGCAGATCTTTGCGGGCTTCCGCTGTGCCAGGGACCTGTGATGTGCAGGCACCTGGGCTACCTCGGGCCCGCCCGTTCGGTGCGCGAGGTGATCGCGGCGGGGGAGTTCTCGCTGCTGCGGCAGTCGTGGTCGCCGCGGGACATGCGTGGCGGCGGGACCATCAATGCCGACGGCTACGGCGCCGCGTGGTGGGGATCGACCCTGTCACGGTATCGGTGCGCGATGCCGATCTGGTCGGATCCGGCTCTGCCGGAGATGCTCTCGAAGGTCCGCTCGCATGCGGTGATGGCCGCCGTCCGCTCCGCGACCGTGGGCATGCCCGTCGAACGTAGTGCGTGTGCGCCGTTCGTCTCGGGGCACTGGGCGTTCAGCCACAACGGTCGGATCGAGCAGTGGCCCGAGTCGATGACGGGCCTCGCTGCGGGTCTGCCGATGCTCGACCTGTTGGGCCTGGAGACGCCCACCGACTCGGCGCTCCTGTGGCTGCTGGTTCGGCACGCCCTCAGGGACAACAGCCCGGAGGTGGCGCTGATGCGGGTGACCGCCGCGGTCGCGGAGGCGGCACCCGGGTCGCGGTTGAACATGCTGCTCGGTGACGGGAACCAGATGTGGGCGACCACGTGGGACCACTCGTTGTCGGCGCTGGTGGATGACGACCGCGCCGTGCTCAGTTCCGAACCCTTCGACCACAACCACCTCTGGAAGGAGATCCCGGACGGACACATCGTGACGGCCCGGCCGGGGCATCTGATCGTCACGCCCCTGTGAGCACCGCCTGTGAACTCGACGCGAGAACAACCCGCGAGAACAACCACGGAGATCGGAGAGGTATGCGAGCACCGACCCTGGAAGTCCACATCACGCCCGAACAGTTGAACGCCGGGCTGCGGGCGGACGCCGAACGTGGGCTCACCGCGACGCCCAAGTGGCTGCCGCCGAAGTGGTTCTACGACGCGCGCGGCAGCGAACTTTTCGAGCGGATCACGCGCCTTCCGGAGTACTACCCGACGCGCACCGAACGGGCGCTGCTCGAGGAGCACGCGCGCGAGATCGCTGCCGTCGCGATGCCGCAGATCCTCGTCGAACTCGGATCGGGTTCCTCGGAGAAGTCGCGCCTGCTGCTGCACGAACTCGGTGCACGCGGGACGCTGGAGAAGTACGTGCCGCAGGACGTGTCGGAGAGCGCGCTGCGTGATGCGACCCGAAGGATCGCCGCGGAGTTCCCGGAGATCGACGTGCACGGGGTGGTGGGCGACTTCACCCAGTCGCTGCAGTACCTGCCCGGCGGCGGCAGTCGGATGATCGCCTTCCTCGGCGGCACGCTGGGCAACCTCGTTCCCGACGAACGCCGTGAGTTCCTCGCCGAGATCGCCGCCGTGCTCGAGTCGGGGGAGCACCTGCTGCTCGGCGTCGCGCTGGTCACCGATCCCCGGGTGCTGGTCCCGGCGTACGACGACGCGGACGGTGTAACCGCGCAGTTCGACCTCAACGTGCTGTCGGTGTTGAACAAACAATTGGGCGCCGATTTCGATCTGGACGGCTTCCGTCACGTCGCCGTGTGGGATCCGGTCGACGAGTGGATCGAGATGCGACTCGAGGCCACCACGGCCATGACCGTGCGCGTGGCGGATCTCGGTCTGACGGTGCCGTTCGCGGCCGGCGAGCAGATGCGGACCGAGATCTCGGCCAAGTTCCGGCTGAGCGGGATCAGCGCGGAACTCGTCGCCGCGGGGTTCGAGGACATCCGGACGTGGACCGACGACGACCAGCGATTCGCGCTCGTGTGCGCCCAACGCCGCTGACGGGCCCGGTGCCTACAGGGTCAGCTGCAGGTACGTCATGTCCAGCCAGCGGCCGAACTTGCGGCCCACCTCGGGCATCTGGGCGACGATCCGGAACCCGAACCGCTCGTGCAGGGCGATCGACGTGGCGTTGGTCGATTCGACGCTGGCGACGATCACGTGGATCCCGCCGGTGCGGGCCCGCTCGATCAGCTCCGTCATGAGCGCGGTCGCGATGCCCCGGCGGTGGTAGTCGACGTGGACGTACACCGAGTTCTCGACGGTGTGCCGGTAGCCGCTCTTGGCTCGCCACACCCCGTACGACGCGTACCCCGCGACCGCGCCGTCGACATCGGCGACGAGGACCGGGTAGCCGTTGGCCCGACGGTCGTCGAGCCAACGGCGACGCTCGTCCAGATCGGCGAGCGTCTCGTCCCAGATCGCCGTCGAGTTGGCGATCGCCTCGTTGTGGATCTCGAGGATCCCGGGCAGGTCGCTCTCGGCGGCGTCGCGGATCAGCATGTCGAGGAAGCCTTACGCCCCGGCGCTGCGGCGGGCCTTCTCCAGCGCCGCGAGCGTGCGCAGGATGGTGGCCTTCTGCCCGTTGAGATCGTTGAGGCGCGCGCGGGCAGCCAGGCCCTGAGCGGCCTCGGCCAGCGCGATTTGCGAATCGACCTTGGTGAGCTGATCGAGCAGGCCGGTGACGCGCTCCTCGAGGGCCGCGACGTCGAGCTTCTTCGCGGGGGCCACAGCGGCGGTGGGGGTCGGCGCGGGTCCCGACGTGGTGCGCGGACGCGCGGACGGCGCCTTGCGGGCCGGAGCGGACTCCGCCTCGAACGCCTTCACGATACGAGCGGCCTTGGGGCGCATCGACTTGCGGACGAGGGCCGGGTCCGGGGGCTCGGGCAGACGAATCCCGTTGAGGGCCGCGCGGGCGTCGCGGGCATTGACGCGCCACTCGCGCTCTTCCTCGTCGTCCGACTGGAGGGTGCCACCGATGGGGCGCAGGCCGTACATTCCCATGAACTTGCGGGCCTCGTCGATCACGGTCTCGTGCTCGCGGCACACGCCGCACCGGGGCTCGTTGCGGAACTCCTCGATCGAATCATCGCTTCCGCACCACACGCACGACCCGGGAGTCCAACGGCGAACCGGCTGGGGGTTCGGAACAACAGAGGCGGCGGCGGGGTTCTGCAGGGTCTGCGCGTCGATCACGACGAGCCAGAATAGGGCACCCGTTCGCGCCCGGCTACACCGAGGTCCAATTTTCTGTGCGCGCGTGACCAAACTCATGTTCAAGAGCGCTCGACGTCGGCAAAGTCTTGTGGCACACGAGTTCTCCGCTCCGGTGAGATCCGCCGGGTGCGTCAGTCGCGAGCATCGAAAACGTCTGTGAACCACTCTACGAGCGGCCGCATCGAACGCCACGCGGACCGGATCTCGTCGACCGCCTCGGGTGTGCCGAGCCAGTCCGGACAGCCGTAGTTCAACCCTGCCGTGAGCGACCGGTGCCGCATCAGTTCGATGCGCGGATGATCCGGCGAGACCCCGCGCGGGCGGGTGGCCAGACGGTCGCCACCGATCTCGAATCCAGCCTTCCCGAGCTTGCGAACCAACCGCTCCAGAGCACGCCCGCGGCGGTCGTCGTCCACGGCCTCGCGATAGCGCGCGAGTTGCTCGGGGGTGTGTGCGTAGTGGCCGCCGGCGACGAACAGTCCCGACGCGTCGATCTGGGCGTAGAAGCCGACGCCGGGACACGACTCGACGAACCCGCCCTGATGGGTCTTGTAGGGGGACTTGTCCTTCGAGAACCGGACGTCGCGATAGGGCCGAAAGACCTTGCCCGGCCCGAATTCGGGTTCGAGCGTGGCCAGCAGGTCGACCATGGGGGCACGAACGTCCGTGTCGTAGACGGACTTGTGGGACGCCCACCAGGCCTTGCTGTTGTCGGCCTCGAGGTCCTCGTAGAAGTCCAGTGCGGTCGTCGGGAATCCGGTGAACACACTTGGAAACACTACGCCCGTGCCCGGTCCGCGAAGGGCGAACCGGGCACGGGCGTAGGACAGCGTCTAGGCGATGCCGTTGAAGAGCGAGGTCACCGAACCGTTCTCGAAGACCTCCTGGATGGTGCGCGCCAGCAGCGGTGCGATCGAGAGCACCGTCAGCGTCGGGAAGCGCTTCTCCTCCGGAATCGGCAGCGTGTTGGTCGCGATGACCTCCTTGGCGCCGCAGTTCGCGAGGCGCTCGGCGGCCGGATCCGAGAACACGCCGTGCGTGGTCGCGATGATGACGTCGCCGGCGCCGGCGTTCTTGAGCACCTCGACCGCACCGGCGATCGTGCCGCCGGTGTCGATCATGTCGTCGATCAGCACGCAGGTGCGGCCGCTCACGTCACCGACGACGCGGTTGGACTTGACCTGGTTCGGGACCAGCGGGTCGCGAGTCTTGTGGACGAACGCGAGCGGCGCGCCGTCGAGGGCGTCGGCCCACTTCTCGGCGACCTTCACGCGACCGGCGTCGGGGGAGACGACGCAGATGTTCTCGGTGCCGTAGTTCTCACGGACGTACTGCGCGAGCTGACCGAGCGCGTGCATGTGGTCGACCGGGCCGTCGAAGAAGCCCTGGATCTGATCTGTGTGCAGGTCGACGGTGATGATGCGGTCGGCACCGGCCGTCTTGAGCAGGTCGGCGATCAGGCGGGCCGAGATGGGCTCGCGGCCGCGGTGCTTCTTGTCCTGACGGGCGTACGGGTAGAAGGGCAGCACAGCCGTGATGCGCTTGGCCGATCCACGCTTGAGCGCGTCGATCATGATCAGCTGCTCCATGATCCACTGGTTCAGCGGAGCCGGGTGGCTCTGGAGCACGAACGCGTCCGATCCACGGACCGACTCCTCGAACCGGACGAAGATCTCGCCGTTCGCGAAGTCACGAGCCGTCTGCGGCGTGACCTGGATGTCCAGTTCCTTGGCCACCTGCTCGGCCAACTCGGGGTGTGCGCGGCCCGAGAAGAGCATCAAGTTCTTCTGCACGTCGCTGGATATCGCGCTCACTGGTCTTCGCCATCCTTCGGATCGGTATCTTGCTGGGCTGCTCGAGCCGCTGCGTCGGCAGCGGGAGTGCCGGGTCGGTTGCGCTCGACCCAGCCCTCGATGTTTCGTTGCTTGCCACCCGAGACGGCGAGCGCCCCCGGTGGCACGTCGTTGCGCAGGACGGTGCCTGCACCCGTGTACGCGCCGTCGCCGACGCGGACCGGGGCGACGAACATGGTGTCGGATCCGGTGCGAACATGCGAACCGACGACGGTCCGGCTCTTGTTCACTCCGTCGTAGTTGACGAACACACTGGATGCTCCGATGTTGCTGTGTTCGCCCACGGTCGCATCGCCGACGTACGTCAGGTGCGGCACCTTGGAGTGCGCCCCGATGTCGGCGTTCTTCGTCTCCACGAACGCGCCGAGCTTGCCGGATTCGCCGAGGACCGTGCCGGGCCGCAGGTACGTGTACGGGCCGACGGTGGCATCCGGTCCGATCTCGGCGGATTCGCCGTGCGTGCGGATCACCGACGCGCCCGCGCCGACGGTGACGTCGGTGAGCGTGGTGTCGGGCCCGACGACGGCGTCCTCGGCGACGTGGGTCGAGCCGCGCAACTGCACGCCCGGGCGCAGCGTCACGTCCCGCTCCATCGTCACGTCGACGTCGATCCACGTGCTGGACGGATCCTCGACGGTGACTCCGGCGCGCATGTGGCGCTCGAGGATGCGGCGGTTGAGTTCGGCTGCGAGGGTGGCGAGTTGGACGCGGTCGTTGGCGCCGGCGACGAGCAGGTCGTCGACGATGTGCTGCGCGCGAACGGTTTTCCCGGCGGCCCGGGCGATCGCGATCACGTCGGTCAGGTACAGCTCGCCCTGGGCGTTGTCGGCGCTCAGCGACGACAGTGCGCCGCGCAGGGTCGCGGCGTCGAACGCGTACACGCCGGAGTTGACCTCGGTGATCGCGCGCTGCGCCTCGGTGGCATCGGCCTGCTCCACGATCGCGGCGACCTCGCCGTCGGTGGTCCGCAGGATCCGGCCGTACCCGGTGGGATCCGCTGCCGTGGAGGTGAGCACGGTCACCGCGGCCGCGGGAGCGGCGGTGTGCGTCGCGATGAGGGCGTGCAGCGTGTCGCTGTCGAGGAGGGGGACGTCGGCGGCGGTGACGAGCACGGTGCCGTCGAAGTCGTCGGGGAGTGCGGTCAGTCCGCAGCCGACGGCGTGGCCGGTGCCGTTCTGCTCGTGCTGGACGGCGGTGGCGACGGCGCGCCCCAGATCCTTGGCGACCTCGTCCACCGCGGCGCCGACGGCGTCCCGATCGTGGCCGATCACGGTGACCAGTTCGGTGGGTTCGATGCCGGACGCGGCATGCAGTGAGTGCGAGAGCATCGAGCGCCCGGCCAGGGTGTGCAGCACCTTGGGGGTCTTCGACCGCATTCGCGTCCCGGCACCGGCAGCAAGGACGATGACGGCGGTCTGCGGTGGCATGAAGCTCCCTCGAAGTCGATCTACGCTTAGCCGCTCGCGCGGCCCGACGGTCGCGCACGTTCCGAAAGAGAATATCGCGAGTCGCACCCGCGGAGGCAACGTGCCCGAGATTAACCGCGCGTTGGTCCGGGTGTCCGGCGAACCGTTCGGGTGCCCGCGAACAGGCTCGGAAGTTAACGGGGGAGTAACAGCTTCGAACCGACCGGTCTGCAAGCTGTGTGAAGGATCACAGCACGTGGGTGGGGGGTGAACTGTGCCGGAAGGGCTCCGCCGCCAGGACTCGAACCTGAACTATCTGAACCAAAATCAGAGGTGCTGCCATTACACTACGGCGGATTACCGCGCGCCGGGTCGACGCCCGGATACGCGGGAACGATCCTCGCATGCCGACGCGCCGTGCGTCGAACCGCTGGAGAAATTCCTCGGCGACCGGGCGATAGGGTGGCCTCTACCAGCGCCGAATGCGTTCGACGCGGCGTGTCGGAAAGGACGGTGACCCCAGTGTCACGACCATCGCGGGAACCTCAGACCGCCGAGCGTGCGCCCCGGACGCGGATGACGGGAACTCAGCGCCGTGAGCAGTTGATCGAGATCGGCCGGGCGCTGTTCGCCGAACGCGGCTACGAGGCCGCCTCGATCGAGGAGATCGCGGCGCGTGCGCAGGTGTCCAAGCCTGTCGTCTACGAGCACTTCGGTGGGAAGGAAGGCCTGTACGCCGTCGTCGTCGATCGTGAGATGTCGAAACTGCTCGAGATGATCACGTCGTCGCTCACCCAGAACCGTTCCCGCATCCGGGTCGAACGGGTCGCGCTGGCGCTGCTCACGTACGTCGAGGAACGCACCGACGGCTTCCGGATCCTGGTCCGGGACTCTCCGGTCGCCGCCGACGACGGCACCTACTCGAGCCTGCTCAACGAGGCCGTCCGGCAGGTCGGTCACATCCTCGCCGGAGACTTCGCCCGCCGCGGATTCGATCCGGAACTCGCGCCGCTGTACGCGCAGGCCCTCGTCGGGATGGTCGCGACCACCGCCACGTGGTGGCTCGACGACCGCACCCCTTCCAAGGAGGTCGTCGCCGCGCACCTGGTGAACCTGTGCTGGAACGGCCTGACCAATCTCGAGGCCGACCCGCAGCTCGGAGAGTGACGAAGTCCGTGGGGCGGCGCCGGGTGCCCCGGCCCGGTGTCGGTCGGCACGCCTAGAATCGAACGGTCTGCATTTCACGACATCAGGAGCGCCGTCGTTGTCTTCCGTGTCCTCTTCAGATAACTCTTCGGCCCCTGTCGCCGCAGCCACGCCACTCGCCGGTCTCGTGTCGACCGCGCTCGCGGACGGCGCGATCGGCCGGGTGCAGGACAGCGTCGGGCGGACCGGTGTCGACATCGTCGCCCCGGTCGCGGCGCGTCCGTTCGTCGCCGCGGCCCTCGCCGGCCGGACCCAGCTGCTGCTGGTCACCGCGACCGGTCGTGAGGCCGACGACCTCACCACCGAACTGCGCGAGGTCATCGGTGACGGTGTCGCACAGTTCCCGTCGTGGGAGACGCTGCCGCACGAGCGGCTCTCGCCGAGCGCCGACACCGTCGGCCGCCGCCTGCAGGTGCTGCGGCGCCTCGCGTGTCCCGACGACGCCGCCTACGGGCCGCCGCTACAGGTGATCGTCACAACCGTGCGCTCGCTCGTGCAGCCGATGGCGCCCGGGCTCGGGGACATCGAACCGGTCGTCCTGCGGATGGGATCCGAGCACGACTTCGGCGGACTGATCTCGCGGCTCGCCGAACTCGCGTACACCCGCGTGGACATGGTGGGCAAGCGCGGCGAATTCGCGGTGCGCGGTGGCATCCTCGACGTCTTCCCGCCCACGTCCGACCATCCCGTGCGCGTCGAGTTCTGGGGCGACGAGGTCACCGAGTTGCGCGCGTTCTCGGTCGCCGATCAGCGGTCGCTGCCGGAACTCGAGCTCACCACCGTCGTCGCGCCGCCGTGCCGCGAACTGCTGCTCACCGAGGCGGTGCGCGACCGCGCCGCGCAGCTCGCGACCGAGAACCCCGCCGACGCGGCCCTCGTCGAGATGCTCGACAAGCTCTCGGCCGGCATTCCGGTCGAGGGCATGGAGGCGCTGCTGCCGCTGCTGCAGCCGGGCGAGCTGCAACTGCTGACCGAGGTGCTGCCGCGCGAGACCCATGTGCTGCTGTGCGATCCGGAGAAGATCCGCACCCGCGCCACCGACCTCGTGCGCACCGGGCAGGAGTTCCTGGAGGCGTCGTGGACGGCGGCGTCGATCGGCGGGGCCGCCCCCATCGACACGTCGGTCCTCGGCGGCGGCATCGACCTCGGGGCGTCCGCCTACCGATCGCTGCGGCAGGTGCGGGAGAACGCCGAGGCGCAGGGCCGTCCGTGGTGGACGATCAGCCCGCTGGCCTCGGGCAGCGAGGACGAACTGGTCCTGCCGGTGCAGTCGGCGCCCGAGGTGCGCGGCTCCGAAGAGATGCTGTCGATGCTGTTCGCGAATCTGCGGGCGCACGTGACCACCGGGGGTCGCGCGGTGGTCGTCGTCGCCGGTTCGGGCACGGCGCACCGCGTGCTCGAGCGGCTCAAGGAGGCCGACGTCCCGGCCGGCGAACTCGCGCCGGGCGCCGAACCGGCCCGCGGCCTGGTCCAGGTCCTGCGCGGATCCCTGCACGAGGGCCTGGTCCTGCCGGGCGACGATGCAGCCGGGATTCCGGGGTTGGTGATCGTCACCGAGTCCGACCTGACCGGCAACCGGGTGGCCGCCGCCGGTGACGGCAAGAAGATGCCGGCCAAGCGGCGCAACCAGGTCGATCCGCTCGCGCTCACCGCCGGCGACATGGTGGTGCACGACCAGCACGGCATCGGCCGGTTCGTCGAGATGGTCGAGCGCACCATCGGCGGCGCCCGTCGCGAGTACCTCGTCATCGAGTACGCCGCCAGCAAGCGTGGCCATCCGGGAGACCGGCTGTTCGTGCCGATGGAGTCGCTCGATCAGCTCTCGCGCTACGTCGGCGGCGAGATGCCCGCGCTGTCCAAGCTCGGCGGCTCGGACTGGCAGAACACGAAACGTAAGGCACGCAAGGCAGTCCGCGAGATCGCCGGCGAGCTGGTGCAGCTGTACGCCGCCCGCCAGGCGGCGCCCGGCCACGCCTTCGGCCCGGACACCCCGTGGCAGAAGGAGATGGAGGACGCGTTCGCGTTCACCGAGACCCACGACCAGTTGACCGTCATCGACGAGGTGAAGGCCGACATGGAGAAGCCGGTCCCGATGGACCGCGTCGTGATCGGCGACGTCGGGTACGGCAAGACCGAGGTCGCGGTCCGTGCGGCCTTCAAGGCCGTGCAGGACGGCAAGCAGGTCGCGGTGCTGGTGCCCACGACGCTGCTCGCACAGCAGCACCTGCAGACCTTCTCCGAGCGGATGGCGAACTTCCCGGTGAAGGTGCGGGGGCTGTCCCGCTTCACCGACGCGGCCGAATCCAAGGAGATCATCGCGCAGCTGGCCGACGGCGAGATCGATGTCGTCGTCGGTACCCACCGCCTGCTGCAGACCGGAGTCCGCTGGAAGGACCTCGGCCTGGTCATCGTCGACGAGGAACAGCGGTTCGGCGTCGAACACAAGGAACACATCAAGGCGCTGCGCACCCACGTCGACGTGCTCACCATGTCGGCCACCCCGATCCCACGAACCCTCGAGATGAGCATGGCCGGCATCCGCGAGATGTCGACCATTCTCACCCCGCCCGAGGAGCGGCACCCGATCCTCACGTACGTCGGCGGGTACGCGGACAAGCAGGTGGCGGCGGCGATCCGCCGCGAACTGCTGCGCGACGGCCAGGTGTTCTACGTCCACAACCGGGTCAGCTCGATCGACAAGGCCGCCAAGCGGATTCGGGAACTGGTCCCGGAGGCGCGGGTCGTCGTCGCGCACGGCCAGATGAACGAGGACACCCTCGAGAAGACGGTGCAGGGCTTCTGGGAGCGGGAGTTCGACGTCCTCGTCTGCACCACGATCATCGAGACCGGCCTCGACATCTCGAACGCCAACACCCTCATCGTCGAGCGCGCCGATTCGCTGGGTCTGTCACAGCTGCACCAGTTGCGCGGGCGCGTCGGCCGCAGCCGCGAGCGCGGGTACGCGTACTTCCTGTATCCGCCGGAGAAGCCGCTGACCGAGACCGCATACGACCGTCTCGCCACGATCTCGCAGAACTCGGATCTCGGCGCCGGCATGGCCGTCGCGATGAAGGACCTCGAGATCCGCGGTGCCGGAAACGTGTTGGGCGCGGAGCAGTCCGGTCACGTCGCGGGCGTCGGCTTCGACCTGTATGTGCGTCTGGTCGGAGAGGCGGTCGAGGCGTACCGCGCGGTGGCCGACGGCCGGCCCGTCACGACCGAACCGGAGGTCAAGGAGGTGCGGATCGATCTGCCGGTCGACGCGCACATTCCGCCCGACTACGTCACGAGCGACCGGCTGCGGCTCGAGGGCTACCGCAAGCTCGCCGCCGCGGCCGACACCGAGGCGATCGCCGCGGTGGTCGAGGAACTCGTCGACCGGTACGGCCCGCTCCCGGAGGAGGTGGGCCGGCTGGTGTCGGTCGCCAAGCTCCGCCTGCTGTGCCGCGAGTACGGCATCGAGGAGGTGGCCGTCACCGGCACCCAGCTCAAGATCTCGCCGATGCAGTTGCCGGACTCGAAGCAGTTGCGGCTCAAGCGGATGTACTCGAGCGCGCAGTACCGGGCGACCACGGGGATGGTGCAGATGCCGCTGCCGCGGGCCGGTTCCGGTGGCGTCGGTGCCGAGCGGGTGCGCGACGTGGAACTGCTGCAGTACATCGCGAACTTCCTCCTCGCGATGGACGGCAAGGCGGCGGACTCGGTCGACGTGCGCACCCCCACGGGTGTGCAGGCAGGGGTCTGACGCGGATGAGTGCCGGCGAGGAGCGTCAGGGCGATTGGCGCGCGGGCGACGCCGTCGTCGAGGCCGTGGAGGTGATGGACAAGCTGTGGGGTTTCGGCGGCTGGGAGGTGACGCAGACCCACGACTCGTTGCGTCCGTACCTGCTCGAGGAAACGTACGAACTGCTCGACGCGATCCAGTCGGGCGATCCCGTCGCGATTCGGGAGGAACTCGGAGACCTGTTGCTGCAGGTACTGTTCCACTCCCGGATCGCGGAGGCCGCCGGTGAGTTCACGGTCGACGACGTGGCCGCCACGCTCGTGACCAAGCTGGCCCACCGCAGTCCGCACCTGGCCGACGACATCGTGGGCCCGGTGGACATCGCCGAGCAGGAACGCGCGTGGGAGGTGCGGAAGGCGGCCGAGAAGGCGCGCGAATCCTGCATCGACGGCATCGCGCTGCAACAGCCCGCCCTGGCGCTCGCCGAGAAGGTGATCTCGCGGGCCCGCAAGGCCGGACTGCCGGACGAGCTGGTGCCCGACGACCTGCGGGTGGTGCGGCTGGGCGGTCCCGACAGCGCCGAGGACGAACTACGCAAGGCCGCTCTGCGATTCGTCGCGCGGATCCGGGCCGCCGAGTCCGCCGCGCACGCGGCCGGGGTCGCGTGGGGCGGACTCGGGGCGGACGACTGGCGTACCTACTGGAGTCGCTGATCTCCTATCGACCGGGGGAGTCGTTGTGGTGCTTTGCGATACGACCGTTCTCGCCCAGTTCCAACGTCACGTCGATGCCGATCTTGCGCAGGAACTCGTAGTCGTGGCTGACGACGATCATCGCGCCCCGGTAGGCGTCGAGCGCCTCCGCGAGTTGCTCGACGCTGTTGATGTCGAGATTGTTCGTCGGCTCGTCGAGGATCAACAGCTGCGCGGGTGGGTCTGCCAGCAGCAGCTTGGCGAGTGAGACCCGGAAGCGCTCGCCGCCCGACAGCGTCGCGACCGCGCGATCTGCGGCGCTGCCGCGGATCAACAAGCGGGCAAGCTGATTCCGGATGTCCCCAGTGGATGTTCCGGGTGCGACTTCCTGCACGTTCTCGAGTGCGCTCAGATCGTCGTCGAGATTGTCGAGGCGCTGTGGGAGATAGCCGACCTGCTCGGTGAGCAGCGTTCCGCGCACCCGGCCCGAGTCGCCGACGGTGCCCCGGAGGAGATGCTCGACGAGCGTCGATTTGCCGGCGCCGTTGGGGCCGACGAGCGCGACTCGTTCCGGCCCCTGGACGACGATGGTGCGCTCCCCGTCCTGGAACTCGGCGATGCGTCGACTCCGTGGCACGTCCGGGTCGGGCAGTGTGAGATGGATGTGCTCGTCTTCCCGGACTCGTCTGGCTGCGGCATCGGCTGCGGCCCTGGCGCTCTCGACCTTGTCGTCGAGTGTCGAGCGCATGGCCCCCGCGGAAGCCTGCGCCTTGCTCGCACGATTGCCGGCCAAGATCTTCGGGATACCGCCGTCTCGCTGGGTCTTCTTCGCCGTCCGTTCCCGGCGGGCCAGCTTCGTCTCGGCTTCGATCCTCTGGCGCTTCTCGACCTTGAGTGCCTGGTCGGCCGAGCGCGCAGCCTGCACGGCGGCCGCCTGTTCTTGTTCTCGATGTTCCTTCCACGCGCTGTACGGACCGCCGAACACCTCGATCCGGCTGTCGTACAACTCTGCGGTGGCGTCCATGTGTTCGAGCAGTTCCAGGTCGTGGCTGACGACGACGAGTGTTCCGGTCCAGTTGTCGATCATCTGCGCGAGACGTGCGCGCGTGGGCCGGTCGAGGTTGTTGGTCGGCTCGTCGAGCAGGGTGACCGGGGTGCGCCGGATTCGGAGGCCGGTTATGGCGATGAGCATGGCCTCACCTCCGGAGAGCGTGTCGACTCGGCGATCGAGATCGACTGTGGTGAACCCGATCTCGTGCAGTGCCTCGTCGGCGCGCGCCTCGATGTCCCAGTCGTCGCCGACGGTGTCGAAGTGGCGCGGATCGGGGTCTCCGGACTCGATGGCCCGGAGGGCTTCGACGATCCTGTCGATGCCCAGGAGTTCGGCGACGGTCGAGTCCTTGCGGGCGGTCAGCGTCTGAGGCAGGTAGCCCACCTCGCCGACCGTGTCGATACGCCCCGACGCGGGCCGCAGCAGCCCTGCGATCAGTCGGAGCAGCGTGGACTTGCCGGCTCCGTTCCGGCCGACGAGTCCGGTGCGGCCCGTGGTGAAGGTGCCGCTGACGCGGTCGAGCGCGACGGTGCCGTCGGGCCATTCGAAGGTGATGTCTCTCAAAGTGATTGCGGAGGCACTCATGTGTTGCCGTCCCTTTCGTGAAGTTGCTGATGCGCAGGGTCGAGGGAACGACCGATCACGAGAGGTCACCGGGACAGATATGTGTAGTCCGGCAAGGGCGGCATCGCTGTGCACACGGGAAGCGTGATCGGCGCGAAGGCGGACATGCCGGGGTTGGCCCGGAAAAGGGCATGGGTCGTCAACCGAGGCGCGATCCGCGCCTGATCGGCAACGCCACCGGCAGTCCGGTGGCTAGATTCTGTCGACCTCGATATCCATGGCGAGGACTCTATCAGCAGGGTCCGGACGTCACGGCTTGCGGCAGTTCAGGATCGATGCATGCGGCCTTTCCCAGTAGCCGCGCAACAAGTCCCTTCTAGATGTACCCGGCTCCCGAGACGAGCACCGGGAGCGGGACTACTCGACAAAGGTTGGATTCGACTACGTTCACTCGCTCGTCGACGACCATTCCAGGCTCGCCTACTCGGAGGTCCTGCCGGACGAGAAAGGCGCCACCTGCCTCAACCGACCTCACGTCTACTCATCTTCGGCGCTCTGCTCGATTTCGTCGCACCATTGCTGGTACGCAGGACTGACCAGATACACCCAGACCGATGAGACACCGATCTTGGCCCTCACCACCACGCCCGGAAGGTCCCAGCGCAGGCCGCGGGACGGTTCGATCCACCAATCCGTGGGCCGCTGCCCGAGCAGTTCGAACATCCGCTGCACGAGTGCATCGAACACTTCATCCAGCTCCGGCTCCAAGTCGCTCCGACCGAGAACCACATCACTGGCACGGAAGGAGATATTATCGATCGCTCGCGACAAGTCGGTTGTCGATATGTCCGCGACGGACACCGACACATCCGGGCGATTGACTTCGAAATTGGTCACCGCTGCTGGAAACTGCTCATCGAGGCCGCAGACCTGCCAGCCGACCTGACCGCAGAACGGCGGCAGGTCATTGACGGTCCACGTCCAGTCGAACTCAGCGGCCGCGCGCACCGCCTGGGCAGCGCGTTCGATATCTGCTCGCATCTTTTACAGCTCTTTCTCGTAGTCCGAACCGGTGGTCATTGCGTCCGGTCTGCGCCGAGCATGGCATCCGTCAGAAGTTCATCAAACCGCACTGCCCATGGCAGAATCCCATTGCCGCAGCCGAAGTCGAGGACATCACGTCCTTCCCGGTCCCCGAGCGTGGCCAGCACGTTGGGGATCTCCAGGTGCTTCCGGAACGGCCGGCCGGCCGTTCCCTCGTAGAGATCGGCGAGTTCGTCGAACTGGCTCTGCATGTGCCCCCCTTCTACCCGAAGCGGTCGATGCGGACACAGTGGGGCGAATCGGGACCACTTGCAGTCCATACCGAGACATTCCTCCGCCGGCGTGGGCAGGTCCGGCTCAGCTGAACAGCGTCGACCCCCAGTAGTCACCCTCGCCGACACCCGGCGGCACCGCGAAGACCGCGGAGCCGACGTGCTTGATGTACTCGTTCAGTGCATCGTTGCGGGCGAGGTTCTGCTGCATCGGCACGAATTGCTTCTGCGGATCGCGGCAGTACGCGATGAAGAACAGTCCGGCGTCGAGATGCCCGAAACCGTCTGTGCCGTCGGTGAAGTTGTAGCCGCGACGCAGGATCTGGATGCCGTTCAGCTCCTCTGCCGACGCCAGGCGCACGTGCGCGTCCTTGTCGATCACGGGCTTGCCGCCCGCCCCCTTGGCGTCGAGCTGCAGGTCGTCGAACTCGTCCTTGCGGCCCAGCGGTGCGCCGCTGCCCTTGCTGCGTCCGAACACCCGCTCCTGCTCGTGCAGCGTGGTGCGATCCCACGGCTCGATCAGCATGCGGATGCGTCGGGCCACCAGGTACGAGCCGCCCGCCATCCACGCCTGGTCGTCCTGCGGGTCCACCCACACGAACTCCGACAGCGCCGATGGATCCTCGGCCTTGATGTTGCGCGTTCCGTCCTTGAACCCGAACAGGTTTCGCGGCGTCGTCTGGCTCGTCGACGTCGACGACGTGCGGCCGAACCCGAGCTGCGACCAGCGCACCGCCACCACGCCGAAGCCGACACGGGCCAGGTTGCGCACCGCGTGCACCGCGACCTGGGGGTCGTCGGCGCAGGCCTGGATCGCGATGTCGCCGCCTGAGCGGGCGGGTTCGAGCGCGTCACCGGTGAACTTGGGAAGGTCGGTCAACGCTGCCGGCTTCTTGTCGGCGATCCCGAAGCGGTCCTTGCCGCTCGCCTCGAACAGCGACGGTCCGAACCCGATCGTGAGCGTCAGCTTCGACGCGTGCAGGTCCAGGGCCTCGCCGGTATCGGTGGGCGGCTTGTACTCGCCCGCGCCGATCGCGCCGTCCTCGGCGGCCTCCTCGCCGGCGGTCATCCGCGCGGCCATCTCGGTCCACTTCTTCAGCATCGCCACCAGTTCGTCGCGCGAGTCGGTGATGACGTCGAACGCGACGAAGTGCATGCGATCCTGTGCGGCCGTGACGATTCCGGCCTGATTGGCGCCGCGGAACGGCACCACCTCGGAGGTCGACGCAGACGCCTCGGGGGCCGTCAGACGGCCCACCGCGACGCCCGCGCCGGCCAACACCGCGCCCGCCCCGACGGCGCCGAAGAGGCGCCGTCGGGACAGGCCCGGACGTGGCTCGGGCCGGCTGTCGCCGTCCTGCTGGTTACTGCTCTGGGGATTACTGTCCTGCGACGACACCCTGCACCTGGCTCACTTCGGCGGACAACGCGTCGATCTTCTGGGACAGCGCCTGACGCTGCGGCTCGGTCACGGTCTCGTAGGAGACGAACCCGTCGCCCTGACGGAACTGCGCGAGTTCGGCGTCGAGGTCGGCGAAACGCTGGTCGATGCGCGCGGCCAGTTCCGGGTTGCGGTCGTCGAGGATCGGGCGCAGCGACGCGATCGCGGCCTGCGAGCCGTCGGCGTTGGCCTGGAAGTCGTACAGGTCGGTGTGCGAGAAGATGTCCTCCTCGCCGGTGATCTTGGTGCGCGCGATCTCGTCGAGCAGCGTCTGGGCGCCGCCGGCCACCTGGATCGGGTCGACGACGAAGTCCGGGGCCGCGACACCGTCGGCGAGCTCCTGGATGTCGGCGACGAGCTGGTCGGCGATCGCGTTGGTGTCGGGCTGCAGGCCCTGAACCCACAGGTCCTTCTCGAGCCGGTGGAAGCCGGTCCAGTTCCAGCCCGGCTCGACGTCGACCTCGCGCAGGTCGATGCGCGGGTCGAGGTCGTCGGGGAAGCTCTCGGCGATGGGCTCGATGCGCTCGTAGTACGTGCGGGTCAGCGGGTACTGGGCCTTCGCGGCGGCGATGTCGCCGGCCTTGATCGACGCGACGAACGTGGCGACGGTCTCCTGCAGCGCGGTGAGCTGGCTGTCGACGTAACGCTTGTACCCGGCGGCGGCCTCGGTGAGGCGGCCGTCCTGGTCGGTCGCGGCCACCGAGTCGCCGGTGACGACGAACTCGGCCCGGATGCCGTTGCCGACCATGCCAGGCTTGCACGCGGTGTGGTAGGTCCCGGACTCGGCGAGGTTGACGATGAGCTGACGGGTCAGACCCGGTCCTACGTTCTCGACCTCGCCCATCACGCGATCGCCGGCACCGAAGACGTAGAACTCGGTGACCTTCGACCCGTTGTTGGTGATGGAGAACGTGGTGTTGCCGGTCTCCGCCGAGTTCCCCGAGATGTCACACGTGGTGTCGGTGGCGGTCACCGTGATCGCCTCGGCGTCCGCGGGCGACTTGGACGTGCACGCCGCGAGGGCGAGGGGAGCGATCGCGAGCAGGGCGAGCGCGGAGGTGGTACGACGCACGAGCGGAACCTTTCGGGTGACTGTCATCGGGAAGCGTTGAGTTCGGGATCGCCGGTCGGCGTCGGATCGGTATGCGGTGCAGTGGCCTTCGGCTTCACCGGGCGCAGGAACAGTGGCATCACGATCACGAGGTACGCCACCCAGGCAACCGCCTGGAGGACGGTCGGATCGGGACGGAAGTTGAAGATGCCCTGCAGGACGGTGCCGTACCAGCTGGAGGTGTCGAACACGGACGAGATGTCGAACGCGAGCGTCGATCCGCCGGGCAGCCACCCGGCGATCTGCAGTGCCCGGACTCCGTACGCGAGGATCCCGGCCGCGACGACCACGAGGAAGGCACCGGTGTAGCGGAAGAAGCGGGCGAAGTCGATCCGGACGGCGCCGACGTACAGCAGCACGGTCAGGACGGCGGCGACCGCGATGCCGAGCAGCAGGCCGACGAGCGGCCACGCGCTGCCGGCGGCGTTCTCGGCGTAGCCGACGAGCAGCAGCGCGGTTTCGACGCCCTCGCGGCCGACGGCGAAGAACGCCATGGTTGCGACGGCCACCGGGCCGATCGCCAGCGCGCGATCGAGTCCGGCGCGCAGGTGTCCCGATATCGATGCCGCCGCGGTGCGCATCCACAGGACCATCGCGGTGACGATCGCAACGGCGACGAGCGACGCGAGTCCGCTGATGAGTTCGGCGGCCATGCCGGTGACGGTGGAGGTGCCGAAGTGGATGCCGACGAAGATCGCGACGACCATCGCGACGGCCGCGCCGACGCCAACCCACACCCATTTGAGTGCGTCGCGCCGCTCGGACTTGACCAGGAAGGCGACCAGGATCATCACGACGATGCCGGTCTCGAGCCCCTCGCGCACACCGATCAGGCCACTGCCGAACAACTGGGTTGCGATGGACGGCGCGGCGGTGCCGGCGGCGAGGACTGACACTCTTGTGCTCCTGCTACGAGTCGGGGCGGCGCGGGCGACGAAGGCAAGCCAAACCTCGAACGGCCACGCCGAAAGTAGCATCCCCTAAGCTCGGTCTGAAACCGGCCCTGACCAGGTTCTTTTTGTCTGGAATGGGGCTTTGGTCCCGATTCGGTACGCGTCGCGACCGTACGGTTCTGGATGATGGACGGCGTGACGAGAGAAGCCGCGACCCGCGTAGCCGCGACGAGATCCGGGACCGGTCGGTCGTACGGACCGGCCGCGCCGACGTCCCCACCGCCCAAGCGCCGGCGACCACTGCGAACCTTCCTGGTGGTGACGTCGTCCCTCCTGGTGGGCGTGGCGGTCGTGGCGCTCTCGGTCGGGTTGGACGAGTTGGATCAGCGCAAGCCCCGCATCGAGATTCCGGAGGGCATCCCGCCCGGCCCGGGCGCGCCGACGCCACCGATCGACATCAACGGGCCCGGCCGGACGGCGGCCCTGCTGGGGGAGTGGGCGGCACCGCTGTCGGACGCGCTGGCCATCTCGCCGACCGCGCTCGAGGCCTACGGGTACGCGGCCGCGGTGATGACGGCGACCAAACCCGACTGCGGCATCGGCTGGACGACGCTGGCGGGCATCGCGGCCGTCGAGAGCAAACACGGGACGTATCGGGGATCGAGTGTGGGTGACGACGGGAAGGTGAGCCCGGCGATCAGGGGCATCCCGCTCGACGGGTCGCCCGGGGTCGCGGAGATCCCCGACACCGACGGCGGTGCGATGGACGGCGACGCCACTCACGATCGGGCGATGGGGCCGCTGCAGTTCATCCCCGAGACGTGGGCGCGTTGGGGCGTCGACGCCAACGGTGACGGCGTCGTCGATCCCGACAACATCGACGACGCTGCCCTCACCGCAGCGCGGTACCTGTGTGCCAGAGGCGGCGATCTCACCACCGCGGACGGGTGGACCGCGGCCCTCATGGCCTACAACCTGTCGGGGGAGTATCTGCGTGACGTTCGCGACCGCGCGGCGGCGTACTCGGTGGGGGTGCGAAGGTGACCTGCGCGACGGGCGTGCCTGGAGGCGGGAGTCGGTTACTCCCGCTAGGCTCAGACCTGGCACTATGCATCCGGCGACTCAGCGTGGTCGCCTGCCCGTAGACAACCCAGTTGCTGCTGTCCGGACCGGTCGTTTCCGCCGTCCGCAGCAGCCGTACGAAGCCGCCGAAGGAGAACCATTCGTGGCCATCATTGAGCAGGTCGGAGCTCGCGAGATCCTCGATTCCCGTGGCAACCCCACGGTTGAGGTCGAGGTGCTGCTCGAGGACGGTAGCTTCGCTCGCGCCGCCGTTCCCTCCGGCGCGTCCACCGGTGAGCACGAGGCCGTCGAGCTGCGTGACGGCGGCGACCGCTACCTGGGCAAGGGTGTCCAGAAGGCCGTCGAGGCCGTTCTCGGTGAGATCGCGCCGGCCATCATCGGCCTGGACGCCACCGAGCAGCGCACCGTCGACCAGGCCCTGCTGGACGCCGACGGAACCCGCGACAAGTCCCGCCTGGGTGCGAACGCACTGCTCGGCGCGTCGCTCGCCGTGGCCCGTGCCGGCGCCGAGACGTCCGGTCTGGAGCTGTTCCGTTACGTCGGCGGCCCGAATGCCCACATCCTGCCGGTCCCGATGATGAACATCATCAACGGTGGCGCCCACGCGGACAGCGGCGTCGACGTCCAGGAGTTCATGATCGCGCCGATCGGTGCGCCCACGTTCAAGGAGTCCCTGCGCTGGGGCGCCGAGGTGTACCACTCGCTGAAGTCGGTCCTCAAGGCCAAGGGCCTGTCCACCGGACTCGGCGACGAGGGCGGCTTCGCACCCAACCTGGCCGGTACCAAGGAAGCGCTGGACCTGATCGCGGAGGCCGTCGGCAAGACCGGCCTGAAGCTGGGCACCGACATCGCGCTGGCGCTCGACGTCGCGGCCACCGAGTTCTACACCGACGGCACCGGCTACAAGTTCGAGGGCAAGAACCGCACGGCCGACGAGATGGCCGCGTTCTACGCCGAGCTGCTCACCGCGTACCCGCTGGTCTCGATCGAGGATCCGCTGGACGAGGACGACTGGGCGGGCTGGGTTTCCCTGACCGAGCAGATCGGCAACAAGATCCAGCTCGTCGGTGACGACCTGTTCGTCACCAACCCGGAGCGCCTCGAGGAGGGCATCGCCAAGGGCGCCGCCAACGCGCTCCTGGTGAAGGTCAACCAGATCGGCACCCTGACCGAGACGCTGGACGCCGTCGACCTGGCGCACCGCAGCGGCTACAAGACGATGATGAGCCACCGCTCCGGTGAGACCGAGGACACCACGATCGCCGACCTGGCCGTCGCCGTCGGCAGCGGCCAGATCAAGACCGGTGCCCCGGCCCGCAGCGAGCGCGTCGCGAAGTACAACCAGCTGCTCCGCATCGAGGAGAGCCTGGGCGACGCTGCCCGCTACGCCGGCGAGCTGGCGTTCCCGCGCTTCGCCTTCGAGGGTTAAGCACGTAGATGAGTCAGCGCGGTAGGTCGCGGTCGGGTCGTCCCTCCCCGGGAGGACGCCCCGAGCGCCACGGTGCCGGGACCGGGCAGGGCTCTCGCAGGCCCCGCCGGAACCGTGCCGGCACCGCTACCGCGACCGGTCGGGTCGCCCCGGACGCATCGAGCCCGCTCGATGCCGACGGCGACACGACCGGATCCGACGGCCAGGCCACCGGCTCCCGCGTCCGCTCTGCACGAGCGGGCGCGGGACGCCGGTCGGCGCCGCCCGAGCGCACATTCTTCGGGCTGTCGACCGGACGCGCGGTCATCCTCGGCGTCGTGGTCTGCGCTCTCGCGCTCACCCTCGCGATGCCGTTGCGCACCTACCTCACGCAGCGCGCGGAGGCCGATCGCCTCGCGTCCGAGCAGGTGGCACTCGAGCAGCAACTGGACCAGCTGCGCCGTCAGAAGGAACAGATCGAGGATCCGGCGTGGATCGCGGCGCAGGGCCGCGAGCGGCTCGGCCTGGTCCGTCCCGGCGAGACGCCCTACAAGGTGCAGTTGCCCGGCGACTGGCAACCGCCGAAGAAGGATGCACCACCGCCGCCGCCCTCCACGGGCGCCTGGCACAGCGATCTGTGGCAGCGGCTCACCGAACCCGCACCCGTCGCCGAGGCCGAAACAGAGACACCGCCGGTGGCCCCCGTGGTGCCGGCACCCGCACCAGAAGAACCAGGAGTACCCACCGGGTGAGCGAATCGTCCGTCCCCCAGGAAGACCTCGATGCCGTGGAGGCCCAGCTGGGTCGTGTCCCGCGGGGCGTGCTCGAGATCGCGTACCGCAGCCCGGACGGCCGGCCCGGTGTGGTGAAGACCGCCCCCCGGTTGCCGGACGGCACGCCGTTCCCCACCCTCTACTACCTGACCGACCCGCGCCTGACCGCCGAGGCCAGCCGTCAGGAGTCGGCCGGTGTGATGCGCGAGATGACCGAGCGTCTGGGCACCGACCCGGAACTCGCCGCCGCCTACCGCGCCGCACACGAGTCGTACCTCGCGGAGCGCAACGAGATCGATTCCCTGGGAACGGATTTCACCGGTGGAGGCATGCCGGACCGGGTGAAGTGCCTGCACGTTCTGATGGCGCACTCGCTCGCGAAGGGGCCGGGCGTCAACCCGTTCGGTGACGAGTCCGTCTCGCTCGCCGCGCGTGGCAAGCTGCGCGGCACGGCCATTCCCGCCGACTGGCCCGAGTACCAGGGACCGGCCGCCGCCGGAGACGACGAGTGACTCGGGTTGCCGCGATCGACTGCGGCACCAACTCGATCCGTCTGCTCGTCGCGGACGCCGACGAGAACGGTCGCCTCACCGACGTCACCCGGCTGATGCGGATCGTGCGCCTCGGGCAGGGAGTGGACGCGACCGGAGCGTTCGCGCCCGAGGCCATCGAGCGGACGCGGGTCGCGTTGAGCGAGTACGCCGAGATCATCCGTGACACCGGCGCCACCGCGGTGCGCATGGTCGCCACGTCGGCCACGCGCGACGCGTCCAATCGTGAGGACTTCTTCGCGATGACCCGCGAGATCCTCGGCGCGGTGATCCCCGGCGCCGAGGCCGAGGTCATCACCGGCGACGAGGAGGCGCGCCTGTCGTTCTCCGGCGCCGTCGGCGAACTCGACGCGTCCGAGGGCCCGTTCGTGGTCGTGGACCTCGGTGGCGGGTCCACCGAGGTGGTGCTCGGCGACGACACCGGTGTCCACGCCGCGTACTCCACCGACGTCGGGTGTGTGCGGGTCACCGAACGCTGCCTGCACGACGACCCGCCCACCGGCGCGCAGATCGACGCCGCCCGCGAATTCGCGTCCGAGCGCCTGGCTCAGGCCTTCGCGCGGGTACCGGTCGAGCAGGCCCGCACCTGGGTCGGCGTCGCCGGCACCATGACGACGCTGTCGGCGGTCGCGCAGGACCTGCCCGAGTACGACCCCGAGCGGGTCCACCTCTCGCGGCTCACGGTCGGACAGCTGCACGACGTCGCCAACCGGCTGGTTTCCATGACGCACGACGAGCGCGCCGCGCTCGGGCCGATGCACCCGGGACGGGTGGACGTGATCGGCGGCGGCGCCATCGTGACCACGGTCCTCGCCGACGAACTCGCGCGGCGCGCCGGCATCGACGAACTGGTGGTCAGCGAGCACGACATCTTGGACGGAATTGCAATGTCTGTCCTGCTGGGCGGGTCGTGAATTAGCTCACTGTTTGTGCCGCCTACACTGTTCCTTGGTTTCCACTGTCGTGGCCACCGGAGTCGGGCCGGTGGTGGGCCCCCATAGCCCAATTGGCAGAGGCAGCGGACTTAAAATCCGCCGAGTGTGGGTTCGAGTCCCACTGGGGGCACCTCCGTCCCGCCGTCCGACGGCACATGGCATCGGGGATCCCGTCCACCGGACTTCCGGTGGGCGGGACCTTCCGCCACCGTCGCCGACGCGTACTCGCTCACTTCATCGGCAGTGCCAGTGTCCGTAGGCGTTGGGGTTCTGCCACCGTCGGCACGGTGCGGTTCGGTCCGGACCGGACTGCGCGGCAGCGACCGCGGGGAGATCGCTCGCGGCGGTCACCGTGTCGGCTGTCGCCGTCGGTATCCCCAGCGGCGCGATCAAAAAGGTGGCTGCAACGAAAGTCCTTGCCAGCGTGCGCCATCCGGATGTGGAGGCTTGAATTTGCTCCTGCGTCATCGGTCGATCCTTTCGGCATGACCGCAGGGCCCCTCGTGCTCGCGTGGGCCCGCCGATAGCGGTCCGGACGCAGCCCGTTGCGGCGCTCTTCCCATGCTATCGACCGAGGCTGTGCTGGAGAAGGTCGCGAGTCGCGGCGGACGGCGGGGGTCAGATCGCGACCGCAGCGACTCCTACCGCGAGGGCTGACAGGCCGCCGACGACGATGCCCTCGGTCGGTGTGCCGGTCACGGCCATGTCGACCACTGCGGGAAGCAGGCCGGCGGACGCGGCGAGCGCGAGCTTGCCGGGGCGACGACGCGCGCGGGCGGGTTCGTCGGCCTCCACGTGGCAGGAGGTGTGCCCGGGACGGCTCGACGGCGGCAACTGCGAAGTGAGGAAATTGGGCCCGACGTACTCGGGACTCACTTCGGTGCGGGGTTCGATTCTGTGCGGCAATGTATTCCTCAGTCATGTGTGTGGACTGTGGTGTTTCGACGGTTCCTCGTGGGTCGACGTCGTTCGTTCGACGATAGGTGTTCGTCGGTGGTCATTCCAGCGAATCGAGACCGATGCCACATCCGATGTCTGTTCCGTTCCGAACCTCGCAGCCCCGCCGTGGTCGCCAATCATTCTGTCGTGGTGATGAATTCGTTCGAACTGTATCGGCGGTTCGCTGTCCGCGGGATTATGGAATGTCGCTCTGCGGGTCGGTCGCGTACAGTGGTGGGGTCAGGTGCGCCATTCGAGTGGCGTGCCGGCTCGGAAATTCGGTCCTGAGCCGCCGCCGCTGACGAAGCGTCGAAACCCTGACCTCTCCACGAACTCATCGGTCGAGTGCTCGCAGGTCGAGCCGATCGTCGACCGACACATCTCAACCACAGGCGCGGCTGCGTCGATACGTGTTGTCGCCGAGGTGAACTCGCGACGGCCACGAAGGAATTCTCATGCAATACAACTTCATCTCTTCGCCGGACGCGGACCGTCCGGCATCTGCAGGAGTGCCTCGCGCAACCCTGCGCGACGGATCTGCGGCGGTCCGTGCCCGCGCGCTGGAGATCGTCGGCATTCTCTATCGGTGTGACGGCGATCTTGCGTCGGAACGACTGTTGCGGCACTCGCAGGAGAACAATCTCAGGATCGCCGCCCTCGCCGAGGCGCTCGTCGCCGTCGTCGACGGTGGGTCGCGTGAGGCGGATGCGAACACGCAGGTCACGCTCGCTGCGCACTTCTGGCTTCGCGAGATCCGTCGGCTCGGCCGTGAGCACCGTCGGACGGACCGTGGGGTTCGCCATGTCGCCGCGTCTGCAGGGTGCGTCGGCAGGGCGCGAGGCCGGTCTGGAGAAGCTGCTGTCCAACAACGTGATCCGAAACGCGTCGACTTCGCGACCCGAGTGTGATTGACTCAATGTGGTCAAAGTGTCTTGTGTCCGCGTTCAGGCGCGCACAATTCCTTAGTTGTGGGGGACAGATCTCCTCTTCGGGTATCGCTTTCGGCAGTACCGGCCCGGGTCGCTCGAACATCGGCGATTCGTGATCGGCAAGCAAGAGGAGTACGAAATGGCAAACGGCACCGTCAAGTGGTTCAACGCTGAAAAGGGCTTCGGCTTCATCGCTCCCGAGGACGGCAGCGCCGACGTGTTCGCGCACTACTCGGAGATCCAGGGCGGCGGCTTCCGCAGCCTGGAGGAGAACCAGCGCGTGTCCTACGATCTGGGCCAGGGCGCCAAGGGCCCCCAGGCCACCAACATCACCGCGCTCTGATCCGCTTGTCGCCTGAATAGGGCGAGGTCAGGACGACACAGGCCCCACTCCCGGCACGGGAGTGGGGCCTGTCGCGTTCGAGGAGGGCGGTCAGTGTCGCGAATCGATGACCGCTTGCTGCGCGGCCGGTGTGACGGCGTCGACGAACCCCTTGAAGTCGTCGTGCTTGTCGAGGAAGCCCGCGACGAACGGGCAGATCGGCACGATGCGCTTGCCGTGCGCGACGGTATCGTCGAGCGCCGACCGGATCAGCGTCCCGGCCAGACCCCTCCCCGCGAAGCGTTCCTCGATCTCGGTGTGGAAGAAGATGCGCTGGTCACCGCTGTCGACGAACTGGGTGAACCCGGCCGTCGCGTCGCCGACTCGGATCTCGTAACGGCGGAGGTCGGGATTGGGGTTCACTGCGGGCAATGCGTCGAATTCATCGCTCATGCCTCCACTATGACGCGTCGCTGTCGATTTCGGCCATGCGATGCGTCATTGGGGCAGGATGCACGCGAAGGGCTGCGTCCGGACCACTCGAAGGAGAGCGTGGCATGGAGTACATGATCCTCATCCACAGCGACGAGACGCAGGAGTCGCCGGCGCCCGGCACGGAGGCGTTCGATCGGATGATGAACGACTGGTTCGCCTACAACCAGAAGCTCATCGATGGCGGACACTGGGTTGCCGGCGCCAACCTGCAGCCGACGTCGACGGCCACCACGTTGCGACGGGTCGACGGGGGCGTCTCCGCGGTGACCGATGGGCCGTTCGTCGAAACCAAGGAACAACTCGGCGGCTTCTACCTGATCGCGGCGGCCGATCTGGACGAGGCATTGCGGCTCGCGTCCGACGTGCCGGTGCCGAACGCCCACATCGAGGTTCGGCCGGTGGCGTTCCGGCCCGACGCCGGATGACGATCGGTCGCAAGTGAACCGCGACGTCGACGCGGCTCTGACCCGGCTGGCTCGTGAGGAGGGCGGACGTATCGTCGCGCTCCTCGCGAGCCGCACCGGCGATCTCGATCTGGCCGACGACTCCGTGCAGGACGCGCTCGCGCAGGCGGCCGAAACGTGGCCGGAGAAGGGGATTCCCGGCAATCCGTCGGCGTGGTTGCTGACCGTCGCGCGCAACAAGGCGGTGGATCGGATCAGGCGGGCGGCGAGCGCGCATCGTCGAACGATGGCGGCAGCGCGCGAGCTGACCTTCGAGGGTGAGCCACAGGAGGTGCGTGCGTCGCTGATCACCGACTCCGGAAGCGCCGTCGGTGACGAACACCTGCGCCTGATGCTGCTGTGCTGTCATCCTGCGCTGGATCTCGACACCCAGGTCGCGCTCACCCTGCGCTTGGCGGGTGGACTCGGGACCGACGAGATCGCGTCGGCCTACCTTGTTCCGAAAGCCACCCTCGCGCAGCGAATCACAAGGGCGAAGCGGAAGATTCGGGATGCCGGGATTCCGCTCGCGCTACCCGAGAACATCGACGAGCGACTCGATGCACTGTTGCAGGTGCTCTATCTGATCTTCAACGAGGGCTATCTCTCCCGGAGCGCGCACGCGGACCCGGTCCGTATCGATCTGGTGGACGAGGCCGTCCGGTTGACGGAGGCGGCGGCCGAAGCGGTGCCCGACCACCCCGAGGTGGAGGGCTTGATTGCGCTGCAACTATTCTCGCGGGCACGTCAGGGGACCCGCGTCGACGCGACCGGTGAACTGGTGTTGCTCGGCGACCAGGACAGGTCGCTGTGGGACAAGTCCATGATCGCGCGGGGGAACAGGATCCTCCTGCGGGCACTCACCCGGATGCGGCCGGGGCGGTATCAGGTGCAGGCGATCATCGCCGCCCACCATGCGAATGCACCGTCGTCCGCCGACACGGACTGGAATGGGATCGAACGGTCGTATCGACAGCTCGCCGAGATGACGGACTCGCCGGTGGTGGCACTCAATCATGCAGTCGCGGTCTCGATGGTGCGCGGTCCGGCCCCCGCCATCGAGATGATCGACCGGATCGTCGGACTCGAGCGGTACCACCTGTTCCATGCGGCCCGCGCGGAACTGCTCGTGCGGGCGGGCGATGCGGCGGGCGCACGCGACGCGTTCGATGCCGCGCGCGCCCTCACCGACAACGACGCAGAAAGGCGTCATCTCACTCGGCGTCTGGGGGAGTGCTCTGCGCCCGACGTTCGAGCGTGACGGCGTCGTCGCCCAGTCGGTCGAGGGTGGTCGTCATTCCCCGACGCAGGTGCTCGGCCCGATCGGTCACCCCGCTCCAGCGTTGGATGATCCGGACGAGCAACGGTGACGGCACCCCCTGCTGCATAGACTCGGTCACGAGGGTGCCGTCCCCGGCGGACTCGAAACTGTACGTCCACAGGGCGCCCGACCGGCCCGGCACGCGGAACGCGAAGCACCGCCCACGGTCGGCGGTGACCACCTCCGGCTTCGTCGACCAGCGGGCACGGCCGATCCGGTTGTCGCCCTGGAATCTCGCCCCGACGTGCGGGCTGGTGGCCCCGTCGAGCCAGTGCGCTGACACGGTCTCCGGACTGTAGACACCCATCCGGGTGATGTCGCTGATCAGGTCGTACAGCGTGCCCGGCCGGGCAGGGATCTCCTTGCTCACCGAAACGGCCACGGGAGAGGGACGGGACATGGCGGTTCTCCTTCGTCGGATGGTGGGGCCGAGCCCCTTTACCGACATGACGCACGGCCGCCTGCGAATCGACACGTGCGCCGCACACCGATTTCCCTCAGGATCCGACCTTGGGGGTTGCGCGGTCGATGATCGACGTCAGATCGAGGCCGGTCGGCAGCGTGCCGAACACGGTTCCCCACTCGCCGGACAGCCGGCTCGCGCAGAACGCGTCGGCGACCGCCGGGTGCCCGTGCCGGACCAGCAGCGCACCCTGCAGCGCGAGGGCCATCTCGCCCACCACGCTGCGGGCGCGATGCTCGAGGCTGGCGACGTCCGTGAACGCTCCCTTCAGCTTTTCGACCGCCGTGTCGAGTCGGTGATCGCCGCCCGCGCTGTCGTCGAGTTCGTCGAAGAAGGCCTCGACCGACTCGGGCTGACGGGCCATTGCGCGCAGCACGTCGAGCGCCGCGACGTTGCCCGAGCCTTCCCACACCGACAGCAGCGGCGCCTCCCGGTACAGCCGCGGCATCCGCGACTCCTCGACGTAGCCGTTCCCGCCCAGGCATTCCAGAGCCTCCGCGGCGTGCACCGGCCCACGCTTGCACACGTAGTACTTGCTCACCGCGAGCGCGACGCGGCGCAGGGTCGACGCCTGCGGATCGCCGTTGTCGGCGCGGTCGGTGAGCGCCGCGAGCCACATCGCAACGGTGGTCGCCGCCTCCGACTCGACGGCGAGGTCCGCGAGCACGTTCCGCATCAGCGGCTGGTCGATCAGGTGCGCGCCGAAGGCGCTGCGGTGCGCCGCGTGGTGGGTGGCCTGCATGACGCCGACGCGCATGCCGGTCGCGGTGCCGATCGTGCAGTCGAGGCGGGTCATGTTGACCATCTCGATGATGGTGCGGACCCCGCGACCCTCGTCGCCCACCCGCCATGCCACGGCCTCGTCGTACTCCACCTCGCTGCTCGCGTTGGAGTGGTTGCCGAGCTTGTCCTTGAGTCGCTGCAGGAACATCGCGTTGCGGCTGCCGTCGGGCAGGACGCGGGGGAGCAGGAAGCACGTGAGCCCGCCGGGTGCCTGCGCCAAGACCAGGAAGATGTCCGACATCGGCGCCGACGTGAACCACTTGTGCCCGGTGATCAGGTACGAGCCGTCCGGTTGCGGGACGGCTCGGGTGGTGCCGGCGCGGACGTCGGAGCCGCCCTGCTTCTCGGTCATGGACATGCCGGCGATCAGTCCCGGCTTGGTGAGCGGGGCGCGCAGTTCGGGGTCGTACACCCTGGCGGTGAGCAGCGGTTCGTACTGCAGGGCCAGTTCCGGATTGTGGCGCAGTGCGGGGACGACGGCGTACGTCATCGAGATCGGGCAGCCGTGCCCGGCGTCGACCTGCCCCCACACCGCGTTCTTGGCGGCGCGGATCAGGTGCGCCTGCGGCCGGGGATCCGCCCACGGGGCGCCGTGCAGGCCCAGCTCCACCGCGGTGTCCATCAGCTGGTGGTAGGCGGGGTCGTACTCGACCTCGTCGATCCGGTTGCCGTAGCGGTCGTGGGTCCGCAGGACCGGGGGATGAGCCTCGGCCAGGTCGCCGAGCGCCTGGGCCTCGGAACCGCCGGCGAGCCGTCCGACGCGATGCACCTCGTCGAGCGCATGGTGCGCGCCCTCCCGCTGCAGGGCCTCGAGCAGTGGCGGATAGTCGGCGGCGTCGTAGTCGATCAGCGGCGGAACCTGGTTGGTGACCTCGTGCGTGACCCTCATACGACCCCCTGCAGTGGTGGTGGCGGTGATCCTCGACTGCAGTCAATGACGGTTCGGCGGGAACGTCAAGGCTGAAACGTCAAGGACGTGCGCGGAATATTCCGCGTGGCGCCCCGGTTCGTGGCATATAGTTGAAACTTGAAATACTTTGGAGGTAGGGCATGCAGTTCGGAATCTTCACCGTCGGCGACGTGACCGCGGACCCCACGACCGGTCGGACCCCGACCGAGGCCGAGCGAATCAAGGCGATGGTCGCGATCGCGGAGAAGGCCGAGGAGGTGGGCCTCGACGTGTTCGCCACAGGTGAGCACCACAATCCGCCGTTCGTGCCGTCGTCGCCGACGACGATGCTCGGCTACATCGCCGCGCGCACCGAGCGCATCGTGCTCTCGACGTCGACGACGCTCATCACCACCAACGATCCGGTGAAGATCGCCGAGGACTTCGCGATGCTCCAGCACCTGGCCGACGGTCGGGTCGACCTCATGCTGGGCCGCGGCAACACCGGGCCCGTCTATCCGTGGTTCGGCAAGGACATCCGCGAGGGCATCCCGCTGGCGATCGAGAACTACGCCCTGCTGCACAAGCTGTGGCGCGAGGACGTCGTGAACTGGCAGGGGCGTTTCCGCACCCCGCTGCAGGGCTTCACGTCGACGCCCCGTCCGCTCGACGACGTCCCGCCGTTCGTGTGGCACGGCTCGATTCGCAGTCCCGAGATCGCCGAGCAGGCCGCGTACTACGGCGACGGCTTCTTCGCGAACAACATCTTCTGGCCCAAGGAACACTTCATCCAGCTGATCGACCTGTATCGCCGGCGCTACGAGCACTACGGGCACGGCTCGGCCGACCAGGCGATCGTCGGACTCGGTGGGCAGGTGTTCATGCGGAAGAACTCGCAGGACGCCGTCCGCGAGTTCCGCCCCTACTTCGACAACGCGCCCGTCTACGGCCACGGCCCGTCGCTCGAGGAGTTCACCGAGCAGACGCCGCTGACCGTCGGCAGCCCGCAGGAGGTCATCGACAAGACCCTCACGTTCCGGGAGAGCTTCGGCGACTACCAGCGTCAGCTGTTCCTCATGGATCATGCCGGTCTGCCGCTGAAGACCGTCCTCGAGCAGCTCGACCTGCTCGGCGAGGAGGTCGTGCCGGTGCTCCGGCGCGAGATGGACGCGATGCGTCCCGCGCACGTGCCGGAGGCGCCCACGCACGCGAGCCTGCGGGCGAACCGCCTGGTGCGCACCTCAACTGACTCCTGAGTAAGATTCCCGCAAGAAGGTCGACAGGGCAGGGGAGAGTCGTGCGGGAATCGAACTGGGGATCGCGGCTGAACACGTCGCTGCGCAATGCGTGGGGGCTGACGTTCGGAGGCGGCGTCGCGCCGGTGGAGCGGACGCCGTCCGTGCTGGTGCATCGCGAACCGCATCGGGACCTGCACCGCTACGGGGTCCGCAGCACCGGGGCGCCGGTACTGCTGGTGCCGCCGCTCGCGGTTCCGCGCCACTGCTACGACCTGCGCCCCGGGCAGTCGCTCGTCGCGCACCTCGCCGACTCCGGGCACACGCCGTACGTCGTCGACTACGGGACCATCGGCTACGCCGACCGGAACCTCGGGTTCGAGGACTGGATCGACGACATCGTCCCGGGCGCGCTGCGGCGGGTGAGCGCCCTGCACGGCGGCGTCCCCGTCGACGTCGTCGGCTGGAGCCTCGGCGGAACCATCTCGCTGCTCACCGCGTCGGCGCATCCGGACCTGCCGATCGCGTCGGTCACCGCGCTCGGCACGCCGATCGACTACTCGTTGATCCCGACGATGGCCGTCGCGCAGACCGTCGGCCGGGTCACCGGGCACCGCCCCGTCACCGAACTGACGCGACTGATGGGCGGGCTGCCGGCGCCGCTGGTCCAGATCGCCTACCGGGCCACCGCGCCGCAGCGGGAGTTGCTCAAGCCGTGGTTCATCGCGAACAACCTGCACGACACCGAGACCCTGGCGCGGATGGAGGCCATCGACCGGTTCATGGCCGAGATGCCCGGCTACCCGGCGCGCCTGTTCTATCAGATGGCCGAGGAGTTGGTGCTCGGCAACGGTCTGCGCGACGGCCGGATCACCCTGGGCGGCAGGACGATCAAGCTCGCCGAACTGGCCGTTCCGGTGCTCGCGGTCGGCGGCACCGGCGATGTCATCGCGACCGCCGACTCGGTCGGCGCGATCGTCGACGTCCTGACCGGTTCGCCGTCGGTTCGGTTCGAGACGGCACCCGGCAGCCACCTGGGCCTGCTCGCCGGCCCCGGTGCGAGGGACACCACGTGGCGGCACGTCGACGCGTTCCTCGGCGAGCGCGTCGACGCCTGACGGTCAGTCGTCGAGCAGCACGCGGCGGCTCGCCGCGATCGGGCTCTGCGCGGTGAGGCCGCCGTCGAGCACGAGCGTCTGCCCGCTCATGTAGCGCGATTCGTCGGACGCGAGATACACCATCGCCCAACCGATGTCGTCGGGTTCGCCGATGAGGTCCAGGGCGTTGTGATCGCGGATGTCCGCAATGACGTCCGACGGCAGGTTGTCGCGCAGGGCGGGCGTCATGATCGCGCCGGGCGCGATGGCGTTGCAGCGCACGTTGTGCCGGCCGTACTGGGTGGCGACGTACTGGGTCAGGCGGATCACCGCCGCCTTCGAGGCCCCGTACGCGCACTGCAGCACGTCGCCGGTCAGGCCCGCGACCGACACGGTGTTGACGATCGACCCGCCACCCGCCTCGATCAGGTGCGGCAGTGCCAGGCGGGACGCGACGACGGTGCTGCGCGCGTTGAGTGCCATCGCCCGGTCCCACTCGGCCAGGTCCATTCGGAGCAGATCCAGGTCGGTGCGCGGATTGCTGCCGCCAACGTGATTGCACAGGACGTCGAGCCCGCCGAACTCCGCGACCGCCCGATCGATCATCGCGGCCACCGACTTCTCGTCCATCACGTCGACCGCGATGCCCACGGCACGCCCGCCCTCGAGTCCGATCTGCTCGGCCGCCTCACCTGCGGCGTCCGCGTCGAGGTCGGCGATCAGCACGCGCGCGCCCTCGGCGGCCATCAGGCCCGCTGCCGCCCGTCCGATGCCGCTCGCGGCGCCGGTGATCACGACCTTCTTGTCGACCAGCCGGTTCATGGTGATCCCTTCGTCGGGTGTCCCCATCCGATACCAGTGTGGGCCTGTCGGGCCGACGGCCGCGCCCTTCCCGCCGTCGAGGACACTTGTCCTCATGCTCTCCGCCGAAAACCTGTTCAGCCTCATGCGCCGATTCCCTGACGTCGAGGCCCCCAACCTGTTCGCCGTCGACGCAGCGGACCGGTTGATCCTCGACGAGGCGGCGGAGGCCCTGACGTCGGCTCCGGCGGGGTCGGTGTCCGTGATCGGTGATCACTACGGCGCGCTCACGCTGGGCGCCGCGGTGCGGTTCGGGGCGACCGGGATCCGGGTGCATCAGGATTCGATCACCGGGGAACGTGCGCTCGCGAACAATGCGTCCACGTTCGAACTGTCCGGCAGCTACCGATCGTGCGGCCTGGGCGAGGAGCTGTTGGTCGGAGCCCGTGTCGTTCTGCTGCAGCTGCCCCGCAGCCTCGACGAACTCGACGAGATCGCCGACGCCGTCGCGCGCCACGCCGATCCCGACGTGGTCGTGTTCGCCGGCGGACGCGAGAAGCACATCACCCAGACGATGAACGAGGTGCTGGCCCGGTCCTTCGTCAACGTCCGCGCCAGCCGCGGTCGGCAGAAGTCGCGCGTGCTGATCGCGGACACGCCGCGGGAGATCTCTCCGGAAGCGCGGTTCCCGATCTCCGGGTATCTCGACGAACTGGACCTCGACGTCTTCGCGCACGGTGCGGTATTCGCCGGCACCAAGCTCGACATCGGCACCCGCTACCTGCTCGAGTTCATGCCGCGCGCGATGCCCGACGCACGATCCGCGGTGGACCTCGGCTGCGGCACCGGCATCCTGGCCGTCGCCCTCGCGTCGTGGCGCCCCGAGATCGAGGTCGTCGCGACCGACCAGTCCGCTGCAGCGGTCGCGTCCGCAGAGGCGACCGCCCGTGCCGCGGGTGTCGGCGACCGGGTGCGCGGACTTCGCGACGACGCCATGAAGTCTCTACCGGATGCCAGCGTCGACCTGATCGTCTGCAACCCGCCGTTCCATGTGGGCGCTGCGGTTCATACCGGAGCTGCGACGAAGATGTTCACCGAGGCCGGACGCGTCCTGCGCCCCGGCGGCGAGATGTGGACCGTGTTCAACTCGCATCTGGAATACAAGAGCGCGTTGACGCGCGCGGTGGGCCGCACGGAGGTGGCCGGGCGCAACCCGAAGTTCACCGTCACGCGGTCCGTGCGCGCAGTGTAGCCGCTACTGGACGGGTCCGCCGCCCGCCTCATCGCCGTCGACCTGTCCGTGATGCAGGCCGACGTCCTCGACGATGACGCCGTCGATGATCTCGGCCCCCTGGAGTTCGTCGGGGTCCTCGGCGTACTCACGTTCGCCACCGGACGGCGGCACGTCGGGTTCCTCCTCGGCAAGTCGCTGGTCGAGGCTCTCGCCCTGCTCGGCCTCGCGCAGGGTGGTGCCGAACCGGTCCGCCTCGCTCCAGTGGTCCGGCGGATCCACGACGTCGTCGCCGTCCTGGTTGCGGACCTCGTCCGAATCGAGGCTCTCGCTGACGTCCAGAGTGTCGTCTGGTCCTTCTTCGATGCCCATGACTTCATTCTGTTCCGGATCGCCAATTCGCGCTGGATTGTGGTCGTCGACGATACGGTTGATCAGGCGCTCGGATGGCACGTGATTGCGCGCGCCCGGTAAGGTCCGAATTGTCCAAGTCATCTTCGTGGTGTGGGAACTTTCCCTCCCGTGCGGTGCGTTCTATGGACAACGACGCCGGTCGAACCCGGCCGAACTCGAGCCCGACCCGCTCGACAGACGACCACGAGAAGGGATGTGCACGGTGCGCACCACCAGCAACCCGGTGTTCAAGAACCTGCCCAAACAGGAGGGCACGGGCTACGCCACGTTCGGATCGGCGCAGGCAGGTGCCGCGCAGGTCACCCAGGAGTACGGCCAGCAGTACGGCGCTCCCGAGCAGTACCAGCAGACCACGCAGCGGGCGATGACGATCGACGACGTCGTCACCAAGACCGCGATCACGCTCGGTGTGCTCACCGTGTCGGCGATCATCTCGTACTTCCTCGTCGACGGAAACACCGACCTCGCGGCCCCGTTCGTCATCGGTGGCGGTCTCATCGGCTTCGTGCTGGTGATGGTCGCGTCGTTCGGCCGCAAGATGGACAACCCGGCGATCGTGCTCGCCTACGCCGCGTGTGAGGGCGTGTTCCTCGGCGCGCTGTCGTTCATGTTCACCGAGGTCGAATTCGGTGGTGTCGGCGGCTCGGCCCTGATCGGCCAGGCCATCCTCGGCACGTTCGGCGTGTTCTTCGGCATGCTGGTCGTCTACAAGACCGGCGCCATCCGCGTCACGCCGCGCCTGACCCGCATGATCATCGGCGGCCTCATCGGCGTCATGGTCCTCATGATCGGCAACCTGATCGCCAGCTTCTTCACCGACGGCGGCTTCGGCCTGCGCGACGGCGGCACGGTCGCGATCGTCTTCAGCCTCGTCTGCATCGCGCTCGCCGCGTTCAGCTTCCTGCTGGACTTCGACGCTGCCGACCAGCTGATCCGCGCCCAGGCGCCGGAGAAGGCCGCGTGGGGCGTCGCCCTCGGCCTGACCGTCACCCTGGTCTGGCTGTACGTCGAGATCCTGCGCCTGCTGAGCTACTTCAACAACGACTAGTCTCGCGCCAGACGAAACGGGCGGCCACCGCATCTGCGGTGGCCGCCCGTTCGCGGTTCAGCTGAGGATCAGCTCAGGCGCTCGAGCACCATCGCCATGCCCTGGCCGCCGCCGACACACATGGTCTCGACACCGAACTGCTTGTCGTACGTCTGCAGGTTGTTGAGCAGCGTCGCGGTGATGCGGGCGCCGGTCATACCGAACGGGTGGCCGATGGCGATGGAGCCACCGGAGACGTTCAGCTTGTCCTCGTCGATGTTCAGCGCGCGGGCCGAGCCCAGCACCTGCACCGCGAAGGCCTCGTTGATCTCGAACAGGTCGATGTCGCTGACCGACTTGCCGGCGAGGGCGAGCGCCTTCTTGGTGGCCTCGATCGGGCCCAGGCCCATGATCTCGGGGGACAGGCCGGAGACGGCGGTCGACACGACGCGCGCGAGCGGGGTCAGGCCCAGCGCCTTGGCCTTGGTGTCGCTCATGATGACGAGCGCGGCAGCACCGTCGTTGAGCGGGCAGCAGTTGCCGGCGTTGATGGTGCCGTCGGGGCGGAAGACCGGCTTCAGCTGGCTGACGGCCTCGTAGGTGACGCCGGCACGCGGGCCGTCGTCGGTGCTGACGACGGTGCCGTCGGCCAGGGTGACCGGGGTGATCTCACGCTCGAAGAAGCCGGCCTTGATGGCCTCCTCCGCGCGGTTCTGCGAGCGGACGCCCCAGCGGTCCTGGTCCTCGCGGGTGATGCCGGTCAGCTGCGCGACGTTCTCGGCGGTCTGGCCCATCGCGATGTACGCGTCGGGGACGATGCCGTTCTCACGCGGGTCGCTCCACTGCACGCCACCCTGTGCGGCGACGGCGGTGCGCTCCATGGCCTCGGCGAAGAACGGGTTCTTCGTGTCCGGCAGCGAGTCCGAGTTGCCGGCCGCGAAGCTCGACACCGACTCGACACCGGCGGAGATGAACACGTCACCCTCGCCGGCCTTGATCGCGTGCAGTGCCATACGGGTGGTCTGCAACGACGACGAGCAGTAGCGGGTGATCGTGGTGCCGGGGAGGGTGTCGTAGCCGAGCTTGATGGCGACGATGCGACCCATGTTGAAGCCGGCCTTGCCACCGGGCAGACCGCTGCCCAGCATCAGGTCGTCGATCTCGGTGGGATCGAGCTCGGGAACCTTGGCGATCGCCGCGGCAACCATCTGAGCTGCCAGATCGTCCGGGCGCATGCTGGCCAGCGAGCCCTTGACGGCGCGGCCGATGGGCGAGCGGGCAACGGAGACAATGACTGCCTCGGGCATGGAAACTCCTTCGTACGGTGGTCTCTTCGCCCTTGAACTTACGTTGCCGGGGCGGCATCACCACCTCGCCGTCTCCCGAACGGTGTCCGGAGCGGGTCTCGAAGCATGTTTCCAGGGGGTGCCGGGGCGTCGACCTGCGAGAACGAACCGGCTTCTGGAACGTGTTCGGGGCGGCCGCGTGACGAAGGTCCGTCCCACTCAGCGAGAGCCCGCATCAGGGCCGGAGCGAGGCGTTCGGCGGCCAGGCGGTAGCCCGCCGCGGACGGGTGGTAGTGGTCGTCGGACAGCATCGTCGTGGGGTCCTCGAGGAATCGGGACGCGAGCAGACGGCCGATCGGGACGGGATGGCCACCGCTCGCTCGGGTGGCCGCGGCCTGCAGTCGCGCCAACTGCATCCCCCAGCCGTGGGCGAGGGCCCGCAGCGGTTGCGGGATCGCGGTGATCACCCCCAGATCGGGGCACGTGCCGACGACCACGACGGCGCCGGCGTCCCGCAGCCGTGACACCACCCTGCCGAGGCGCCGGGCGGAACCGCGCAGCGGCATCCCGGCCGTGACGTCGTTGGCGCCGATCATGATCACCGCGGCGTCGGGTGCGGGACCGGCGACCAGCATCGCGTCGACCTGTCCGGCGAGACCGCGCGACGTGGCTCCCGAGAGCGCCTTGGTGCTGAGCCGGATCCGGGCTCCGGTGCGGTCGGCGAGGTCGCGGGCCAGCAGGACACCGGGGACCTCCTCGGCGAGGTCGCAGCCCAGTCCGGCCGCGGTCGAGTCGCCGAACAACATCAGGTGCAGGTCGACGTCGGTGCCGCGGCGCCACCGCTCGGGGTGCGCACACCCGGCGGTGTAGACGCCGTCGGCCTCCGGGGGCCACCGGCGGGTCGGGACGATCTGACCCCGCGCGAGCCCGGCCTGCCACACGAGATACGTGTAGGCGGCCCAGGAGGCGGTACCCGCACCGGAGCCCGCCAGCAGGGCAGCCGTCCCTGCCTTCGCAGCCGTCCGCCACCGGTCCATCGGACTCACCCTCCGAGAAGCGCGTCGGACTCCTGAATCTAGTCGCCTCGACAAGCTGGAGTCGACGACTCCGGGAACCGTCGGCGCAGGTAATGCCCCCTTCGCGGCACGTGTCCGAATTCGATCTGGAAACATGGGGGCATGCGCATCGCGGATCATGTCGTCGATCTCATCGGCAACACACCTCTGGTCAAGCTGTCCTCGGTCGTCGGCGCGAACTCCGGCCTGGTCGCGGCGAAGGTCGAGTACCTCAATCCGGGCGGTAGCTCGAAGGACCGCATCGCGGTCAAGATGATCGACGCCGCCGAGGCGTCGGGCGAGCTGAAGCCGGGTGGCACCATCGTCGAGCCCACGTCCGGCAACACCGGCGTCGGCCTGGCCCTGGTCGCGCAGAAGCGTGGCTACAAGTGCGTGTTCGTCTGCCCCGACAAGGTCAGCGAGGACAAGCGCAACGTCCTGCGCGCGTACGGTGCCGAGGTCGTGGTGTGCCCCACCGCGGTCGCGCCCGAGCACCCGGACAGCTACTACAACGTCTCCGACCGTCTGGTGAAGGAGATCCCGGGCGCCTGGAAGCCCAACCAGTACGCCAACCCGGGCGGACCCGACAGCCACTACGAGACCACCGGCCCCGAGATCTGGCGGGACACCGACGGCAAGGTGACGCACTTCGTCGCCGGCGTCGGCACGGGCGGCACCATCACCGGCACCGGCCGCTACCTCAAGGAGATCTCGGGCGGCAAGGTCAAGGTCATCGGCGCCGATCCCGAGGGCTCGGTCTACTCGGGCGGCACCGGCCGGCCGTACCTCGTCGAGGGTGTCGGTGAGGACTTCTGGCCCTCCGCGTACGACCCGTCCGTGCCGGACGAGATCATCGCCGTCTCCGACGCCGACTCCTTCGAGATGACCCGGCGCCTCGCCCGCGAGGAGGGCCTGCTGGTCGGCGGTTCGTGCGGCATGGCCGTCGTCGCGGCGCTCAAGGTCGCCGAACGCGACCCGGATGCCGTCGTCGTCGTGCTGCTGCCCGACGGCGGCCGTGGCTACCTGTCGAAGATCTTCAACGACGAGTGGATGGCGTCGTACGGCTTCCTGCGTACCCCGCTCGACGGCGACACCAGCGAGCGGACCGTCGGCGACGTGCTGCGCGGCAAGTCCGGTGAACTGCCGGACCTGGTCCACACACACCCGTCCGAGACGCTGCGCGACGCGATCGAGATCCTCCGCGAGTACGGCGTCTCCCAGATGCCGGTCGTCGGCGCCGAACCGCCGGTCATGGCCGGCGAGGTCGCGGGCAGCGTGTCCGAGCGCGATCTGCTGAGCGCTGTGTTCGAGGGCCGCGCGGCCCTCGCCGACCCGGTCGAGAAGCACATGAGCAAGCCGTTCCCGCTGATCGGCGCGCACGAGCCGGTGTCGTCGGCCACCAAGGCGCTCGGCGAGACCGACGCGCTCATGGTCGTCGACGACGGCAAGCCCGTCGGCGTCATCACCCGCCACGACCTGCTCGGGTTCCTCAGCGCGGGAGCCTGATTGCCCGAATCGTGACGGATTCCCGGTGGACGCCCACCGGGAATTCGTCGTTTCGGGGGGTCGGTTACGCTCGGCGCCATGCATTGGGGGAGAGCAGTGGGGGCTGCCGCATGTCTGGCGGCAGTGGTGGTCACGGGAGCGGCATGCGGGGGAGCGGTCGAGGGGACGCCGCGAGCGCAGAGCATCGCGACACCATCGAGTGGGGCACCAACGACGGGGGCACTAACGACGGGGGCACCGAAAGCGCCGTCGAGCGTGGGCGGTGTGCCGCCGTGCGCGGACATCGGATCGGCCGTCGCCGGAGTGGTGCGGCGCTACGCGCTCGACCCGGCCCCGGCCAAGCCCGGGGCCGGCGGCGCGACGATGTGTTTCTTCATGAAGGACGGGAAGACGGGCGCGGACGATTTCGCGGTCGCCATGGGGGTGTCGGACAAGAGCGCCGACGAGCTGTCCCGGACCCAGGAGTACCTGGCGAAATCGAAGCCGGAACAGCTCGTCGAATCGTCGGCCGCGACGCGCCTGGGCGGGTTCATCTCCGATCCCCTCGGTACGGGTGACCTCGCGCTCGCGATGCCGGGTGTGTTGGTGTCCGTCCACACCGGGGGTGGCGAACAGATGACACGCCAGCAGATGACGGAGGTTCTGGTGGCCGTCGGCAAGGTAATCGCGGGCTGAGCCGAGGACACTCGGCCGCCGGTCGCTAGGCTGGTCGCCATGAGTGAGCAGGGAATCTCCAGCGGTTTCTCCACCAGGGCCATCCACGCCGGTTACGAGCCGGATCCGCAGACCGGTGCGGTCAATGTCCCGATCTACGCCAGCTCCACGTTCGCGCAGGACGGCGTCGGCGGCATGCGCGGCGGGTTCGAGTACGCGCGCACCGGCAACCCGACGCGTCGTCCGCTCGAAGCCAACCTCGCGGCGCTCGAATCGGGCACGTTCGGGCGGGCCTTCGGCTCGGGCATGGCGGCGACGGACTGCGTGCTGCGGTCGCTGCTGCGCCCCGGCGACCACCTGGTGATCCCGAACGACGCCTACGGCGGCACGTTCCGGCTGATCGACAAGGTCTTCACACAGTGGGGAATCGAGTACACCCCGGCGGCGGTGTCCGACGTCGATGCCGTCCGCGCCGCGATCCGGCCGAACACGAAGCTGGTGTGGGTCGAGACCCCGACCAACCCGCTGCTCAACATCGGTGACATCGCCGCGATCTCCGAGGTGGCGCGCGCCGCCGGCGCGAAGCTGGTGGTGGACAACACGTTCGCGTCGCCGTACCTGCAGCAGCCGCTGCAGTTGGGCGCCGACATCGCGCTGCACTCGACGACCAAGTACATCGGCGGACACTCCGACGTCGTCGGTGGCGCGCTCGTGACGAACGACGAGGAACTCGACACCAAGTTCGCGTTCCTGCAGAACGGCGCCGGCGCGGTGCCGGGCCCGTTCGACGCGTTCCTCACGATGCGCGGCATCAAGACGCTCGCGCTGCGCATGGAGCGGCACAGCGACAACGCCGAGAAGATCGTCGACCTGCTCACCGGGCACTCGGCGATCGCTCAGGTCATCTACCCGGGTCTCGAGTCGCATCCGGGCCATGCGGTGGCGGCCAAGCAGATGCGCCGGTTCGGCGGCATGATCTCGGTGCGGTTGAAGGGCGGCCGTCAGGCGGCGCTCGACTTCTGCGCGCGCACACAGATCTTCACGCTCGCCGAGTCGCTCGGCGGCGTCGAGTCGCTGATCGAGCACCCGGGTGCGATGACGCACGCGTCGACGGCCGGGTCCGCGCTCGAGGTTCCCGAGGACCTGGTGCGTCTGTCGGTCGGTATCGAGGACGCGGCGGACCTGCTCGCCGACGTCGAGCAGGCGCTCGGCTGATCCGCCCCTGATCCCGCGTTTCGCGCACTTGTCGTCGCATCCGGCCCACGCCGTTCGACGACAAGTGCGCGAAACGCTGAGGGTTTCCTGAATCCCACCCGCGGCAGTCGGTTTGCCCGTTACCGTGAGTCCTCGGATCAAGTACGACCCCAGGAGCGGTGTATGAAATGGGAGCCCGCAGCCGCCGTTGTGGCTGTCGCAGCAGTAACAGGTGTCGCGTTCCCAGCCGTTGCGAATGCAACACCCGATCAAGCTCCCGAGACGCAACAAGTACCGGCCGCCCTGCAGTCCGCGCCGCAGCTCGTCGAGCCGGTCAACAGCATCGTCGCGCTGCTCCCGCCGGAGATGCGGCAGCAGGCGGCCACCGATCTCGTCCGGGCCATCCCCGCTCTCGAAGCCCCGAAGCCTCCCGTGCCGGATCCGTCCACCGCGGCGGCGCCCGCGCCGGAACCTGCTGCGCCCGAGCCCGCCCCGCCGGTGGCCGCGGCTCCCGCGCCCGTCGTGTCCGCGCCGGCCACGGTCGCGGACACTGCCCCGGTTGCGGCCCCCGCGATCACCCTGCCCGGGATCGGCAGCCTCACGTTGCCGACGCTGCCGGCGATCCTGCCCACCACCAATCTCGGCCAGGTCGGCGCGATCGCGGTGTTCGCGCCGTGGCTGCGTCAGGCCGGCGAGATCTGTGGCGGCGTGAAGGCGCCCACGCTCGCGGCACTGTTCTCGGTGGAGAACGACTTCCGGTACGGCCCCACGGCGCCGGTGTCGCTCGCGGGCGGACGCGGACCGGCCAAGTTCATGCCGAGCGAGTGGGCCAAGTACGGCAAGGACGCCGACGGTGACGGCAACGCCGACATCCTCGGGGTCGCCGACTCCGTCATGGCGGCCGGACACATGTTGTGCGACAACTACGCTCAGGTCGAGGCGTGGAAGAATGACGGGCTCGTCCAGGGCGACACCCTCGACCTCGCGCTGGCCGCCTTCAACGCGGGTACCCGCGCGGTCCGTAAGGCGGGCGGGGTGCCGTCGGGCGCCGACGACGCCGCCGACCAGAGCGGTCCGTACATCCAGAAGATCCGGGCGTCGGAGGGGCAGTTCGAGCAACTGCTCTCGCCGTTCGCGAACTTCAATCTCGACATCAACCTGCCCACCACCGGGATCGGCGGCGCCATCGTCCAACTCGCGATGCGGTACCTGGGCCTGCCGTACGTGTGGGGTGGCGGCAACATCACCGGTCCCACGGCGGGCGGCTTCGACTGCTCGGGGCTGACGTCGTACGCCATCTTCGCCGCCAGCGGTGGCAAGGTGGCGCTGCCGCGGACGTCGGAGACGCAGTGGGCCGTCGGAACCGAGATCCCGATGGCCGCCGCGCAGCCGGGTGACCTGGTGTTCGGCAACTGGCAGGCGGGCGGCCCCGGACACGTCGGCATCTACATGGGCAACGGCATGATGGTGCACGCGCCGACGTTCGGCGACGTGGTCAAGATCGGCCCGGTCTTCGACGGGATGAAGGCGCGCCGGGTGCTGGCCTAGGATCACGAGGGTGAGTGCGACGCCCGATCCCCGTGACCTGACCTCCGCTGCCATCGCCGACCTGCGTGAGTGCGGCCCGTCGACCAACGAGGACTGGACGCGTCGACTCGTCGATGCCGGACACGGTTCGGTACAGGAGATGACCGAGCTCGTCGAACTGCTCGACCATCCCCAGGTGGTGCTGCTCGCGGACGGCCGCAATGCCGTCCTGGACACGCTGCTGGAAGGCCGGGTGTTCACCCATCGACTGTCGGACGGCGAAGTCGCGTCGGGACTGCTGCACGCCGACCCCGATCTGGCACCGCTGGTGTTGCTGGCGATGGCTCACGACGACGGTCCGGTCCGGGTCCTGTTCTCGGACTACGACGCCGACGAGATCGTGGCACTCGGGATCGCGGACGAGGACTTCCCGGACGGCGCCGGACTTCTGTTCGGATCCGAAGCACTGCAGGGCTATTCGTCCGGGGATGTGGTCGCGGTGACGGTCGGTTCCGGTGGGACGCTCGAATTGTCCTCGGTCGGAGCCGATCTCGTCGAGACTCCTGGCATGGCCGACCGGCTCGCCGGGATCGTCGGCGTGGACAGTGCCGACAACCTGGAAACCGTTGCCTGGCAGCTGCTTGCGGACGACGATGCCCTGTTCACGGCGCCGACGGTGCCGCTCGGAGAGCTGATCGAGGCCGCGGGCTACGACCGCGAGGGCGACTATGTCGCGGCGCGCGGGTTCGATTTCGACGCACACCGCCTCGCGTCTCACGTCGCGCTGGTCGGACGCGACCACGAGTTGCACCCGGACGAGGCGGCCGCGGTGGTGTCGTTGGTCCAGCTGGTCGGCATCGTGCACGACGACGAGCTCGGTCTCGACGAGGTCCGTGGCCGGGTCGGTGAAGATGCGGATTCCTTTGTCGGACTCGAGGATCCGGCTGCAGCTGCCGCCGCGCTCGATCTGGTCAACGCGGTCGAGGACGACTACATCCCCGCGCTGTACACGACAGCACTCGCGGTGTCCGGCAGAGGACCGAGGCGAGCCAAGGCGTCGGGTCACTGGCTGGCCGGGATGGCCGCGGACACCCTGGGTGACGTGTTGGAGGCGGAACGCCACTTCGCGGACGCAGCGGCGATGGACGAGGAGTGGACGCCGGCGCTGTTCGAGCTGGCTCAGATCGCGTCCGATCGCGGCGACGCGCAGCGGGGGCTGTCGCTGCTCGGGCGCATCGAGGGCGGCCGGGACGAACGTCTGCACCACGTGCTGACGCGGTTCGCGCCCACCGAGCATCCCGAACTCGGCCGCAACGACCAGTGCTGGTGTGGGTCGGGACGCAAGTACAAGGCGTGTCACCTCGGCAAAGCCGACGCCACGCTCGACGACCGCGCGCACTGGTTGTACGAGAAGGCGACGCTGTACGCGCAGTCGACGATGCTGTTCGACCTGGTTCTGGGGCTGGCGCAGCGTCGGGCCGCGCACTGGGACGATGACGAGGCCGTTGCGCGGGCGTTCGACGAGCCGCTCGTGATCGACACCGCACTGTTCGAGGGCGGCCTGTTCCAACTGTTCGTCGCCCGGCGTGGGGTCCTGCTGCCGGCGGACGAACGCGCACTGGCCGACCGCTGGCTGCAGGTGCGGCGGTCGGTGCACGAGGTGACGGTGGTCGACGGGACGACTGCGACGCTGCGGGATCTCGGCACCGACGAGACGGCCGTCGTCGAGGACGGTGGATGGGCCGTCGGAGATCTGCTGTGCGCGCGGGTCGTGCCGACCGGGGAGCGGACGCAGGTCCTCGGTGGCGCCGAACCGGTCACCCCGGATCAGCGGGACGCGGTGCTCGCCGTGCTGACCGGCGACGCCGTCGAACCCGAGGACGTCATCGACGTTCTGAACTGACCGAGCCCCGGGAACGACCGAACCCCGGGAACGAGCGAACCCCGGTCCGAGCGGAGGCTCGGGCCGGGGTTCGTCGGTGTTCGCGGCTTGATCAGCCGTGGTACGGCTCCGCGCTGATGAGCGTGACCTTCATCAGGCTGCCGTTGGGCAGGGTGTACTCGCGGGTCTCGCCGACCTTCGCGTTCAGCAGCGCGCCACCGAGCGGCGAGTTGGGGGAGTAGACCTCGAGCTTGTTGTCGCGGGCGCCCTCTTCGCGGGTCGCGATGAGGAACGTCTCGGTGTCGGACTCGTCACCGTCGTAGTAGACCTTGACGACCGAGCCGGGCAGCGCGACACCGGACTGCGTGGGGGCCTCGCCGACCTTCGCGTTGTTCAGCAGCTCCTGCAGCTGGCGGATGCGCGCCTCCTGCTGGCCCTGCTCCTCGCGAGCGGCGTGGTAGCCACCGTTCTCCTTGAGGTCGCCCTCTTCGCGACGCTCGTTGATCTCGGCGGCAATGACCGGACGATTGGCGATGAGCTGGTCGAGCTCATTCTTGAGCCTGTCGTGAGACTCCTGAGTAAGCCAGGTCACCTGGGTCTCGGTCATTCTCGATCACTCCCTTGTAGTTGAAGTCCGGGTGGACTCCCTCGGCAGATCGCTGCGAACAGCAGCGATCAACGGGCAGGCCGGCTCTAGTCCGTGGCGAAATCCCCCGGGTACGCCCACCGCGTGAGCAGACTCGTCCTGCCGTCAATGCAGCAATACACGGTTCCGAGTGGAACCGTGTATCGACTTATTTTAGCACGATGAGGGTTTTCGACCGATCGGAACGAAGACCGATCGGTCGCCCGTTCAGCCCGCGTGAAGGTAGTCCGGAACGGTCGTGCTGCATCCGTACAGATCGCCCATAGCGGGCGGCTTGGAGGCGTAGACCGGGGCGGTGATCTCGACGGTGTCCGAATCCGACGGGCCGACGTACACCTCACGGCGGCCGGTCTCCGAGCCGTCCTTGGACCGGGTTCGGATGATGCAGACCGCGGGCTCGGACGGGTTGTCGCGCGTCACGGTGAACTGGATGTTCATGGTCCGGTCGTCGACGATGTCGAACGCGATCTGCTTGCCCTCGACGTCCTTGACCGCGAACTTCGTGTAGCCGATGTACGCGATTCCGATGCCGGCGAGAACGACGAGGCCGGTCATCAGCAGCTTGCCCCACGGCAGCGGACCCGACCGTCGTCGGGCGGTTCCGTAGCGGTCCGGGGATGGGGTACTGCTCATCACTCTGCTCTCGCGCCGTCGGTCAAGGGGGCTGTGCGCGGCCGTCGGAGTCGCCGTTTACCGCGCGTAGCGGGGGTACGACAGACGGTCGTATGTGCCAGGTGGAACTATAGGGGAAGGACGACGGCGCCCCGCGAGTGGTAGCGGTCGGACACTGCAGGTGACACGCCACGACGGTGACACGCGAAGCTGAGGTGAAGACACACGTGAGCGGATTCCGACTCATGGCCGTACATGCCCATCCCGACGACGAGTCGAGCAAGGGTGCTGCGACGATGGCTCGCTACGCCGCGGAGGGCAACGAGGTCCTCGTGGTGACCCTCACCGGTGGTGAGCGGGGCGACATCCTCAACCCGGCGATGGACGTGCCGGGCATCCGGGAGCGGATGACCGAGGTGCGGCAGGAGGAGATGGCCGAGGCCGCCCGCATCCTGGGGGTGCGGCAGACGTGGCTCGGGTTCGTCGACTCCGGCCTGCCGGAGGGCGATCCCAAGCCGCCGCTGCCCGAGGGATGCTTCGCGCTCGAACCGCTCGAGATTCCCACCGAGGCACTGGTCAAGGTGATCCGCGAGTTCCGTCCGCACGTGATGACCACGTACGACGAGAACGGCGGCTACCCGCACCCGGACCACATCAAGTGCCACGAGGTGTCGATGGCCGCCTACGACGCGGCCGGGGATCCGGAGCAGTTCCCGGACGCCGGCGAGCCGTGGGAGGTGCAGAAGGTCTACTACTCGCACGGGTTCATCCGGAAGCGCCTGGTCCAGTTCCAGGAGGAGTACGAGCGCCGCGGTGAGGAATTCCCGATGGCCGAGTGGCTCAAGAAGTGGAAGACCGAACAGGGCGATCTGATGGCCCGGGTCACCACGCAGATCGAGTGCGGCGACTACTTCCCGCAGCGCGACGACGCCCTGCGCGCCCATGCGACCCAGATCGATCCCAACGGGTCCTTCTTCGCGGTGCCGCTCGACATCCAGCAGAAGATCTGGCCGACCGAAGAGTTCGAGTTGGCGAAGACCCGGGTACACACCGCAATCCCGGAGAACGATTTGTTCGCGGGCATCGTGAAGGATGAGCAGCAGTGATGACGACGTTGGCGTGGGAGATCCTCGCTCAGGGAACCAGCACCCCGAGCAGCCCGCAGGGGCCGGAGTTCGGCAAGGCGTCACCGCTCGGTCTGGTGCTCGTCGTGGCGCTGCTGGTCGGCACGGTCCTGTTGATCCGTTCGATGAACAAGCAGCTCAAGAAGCTGCCGGACACGTTCCAGCCGGAGCACCCCGAGGCCGATCAGGCCGCGGACGAGGGCACCGACCGGGGCGCCGCGACGATCGCCGAGGTGACCGAGCCGCAGCAGACGGCCGGGCACAAGTCCGGGGATCCGGGGACCGAGCAGGACCCGCCCGCGAAGCCGGCGAGCTAGGACACTCGTGACCGCGCCGGGGGCACGTGACCGCAACACGCTCGGCGACGCGACCAGCCCGTATCTGCGTCAGCACGCCGACAACCCGGTGCACTGGCACCAGTGGGGGCCGGAGGCGCTGGCGTGGGCGCGGGAGCGTGACGTCCCGATCCTGCTGTCGATCGGCTACGCGGCGTGCCACTGGTGCCACGTCATGGCGCACGAGTCGTTCGAGGATGACGCGACCGCGGCGGTCATGAACGAGCACTTCGTGTGCATCAAGGTGGACCGCGAGGAACGGCCCGACCTCGACGCCGTCTACATGAACGCCACGGTCGCGATGACGGGGCAGGGCGGCTGGCCCATGACCTGCTTCCTCACCCACGACGGCTCACCGTTCTACTGCGGCACCTACTACCCGAAGGAACCGCGCGGCGGGATGCCGTCGTTCACGCAGCTGCTCCACGCCGTCACCGACACGTGGCGGGGTCGTCGGGGTGACGTCGACGACGCGGCCGCGTCGGTGGTGAAGGAGCTGCGGCGCAGCAGCGGCGCGCTGCCCGTCGGCGGCGCGCCGATCGACGTCCCGCTGCTGTCGGGTGCCGTCGCGAGCGTGCTGCGCGAGGAGGACCGCGACCGCGGCGGGTTCGGCGGGGCGCCGAAGTTCCCGCCGTCGATGCTGCTCGAGGGGCTCCTGCGGTCGTACGAGCGCACGTCGGCCGAACCGACGCTCCGTACCGTCGAGCGCACCGCGGAGGCGATGGCGCGCGGTGGCATCTACGACCAGCTCGGTGGCGGCTTCGCCCGCTACTCGGTGGACGCCGAGTGGGTGGTGCCGCACTTCGAGAAGATGCTCTACGACAATGCGCTGCTGGTGCGGTTCTACGCGCACCTCGCCCGCCGGACCGGTTCGCCGCTGGCGCACCGGGTGGCCGAGGAGACCGTCGACTTCCTGCTCCGGGATCTGCGGACCGCGTCGGGTGCGTTCGCGTCGGCGCTCGACGCCGACACCGACGGCGAGGAGGGCCTCACCTACGCGTGGACGCCACAGCAGATTGTCGACGTCGTGGGAGACGGCGACGGGCCGTGGGCTGCCGAGATGTTCGCGGTCACGGACGCGGGCACCTTCGAACGTGGCACCTCGGTGCTGCAGTTGCCAGTCGATCCGGCTCCGGCGGACGCGGATCGGCTGGCCGATGTCCGGTCGCGCCTGCTCGCTGCGCGGACCCGGCGCCCGCAGCCCGGGCGGGACGACAAGGTCGTCACCGCCTGGAACGGGCTGGCGATCACCGCCCTCGCCGAGGCCGGCGCCGCGCTCGGACGTGGTGACTGGGTCGAGGCCGCCGAGGAATGCGCGCACATGGTGCTGTCCACGCACCTCGTGGATGGCCGGCTGCGGCGCGCGTCGCTCGGCGGGTTGGTGGGGGAGCCGGTCGGCATTCTCGAGGACCACGGGGCACTGGCGACGGGCCTGCTGGCACTGCACCAGGCGACCGGCACGGTCGAGTGGCTGGACGCGGCAACGGGCTTGCTGGACGCCGCGATCGAGCACTTCGCCGATCCCGACGAGCCGGGAAGCTGGTTCGACACTGCCGACGACGCCGAGACGCTGGTGACGCGGCCACGCGATCCGCTCGACGGGGCGACGCCGTCCGGTGCGTCGGTGACGACGGAGGCGCTGCTCACGGCCTCCTGCCTGGTGGACGCCGATCGGTCGGCGAAGTATGCGGACGCCGCGGCGGATTCGTTGGATCGTGCCGCGGTGGCCCTGCAGCGTGCGCCGCGATCCGCGGGGCACTGGCTGGCCGTGGCCGAAGCGTTCGTGCGTGGACCCATGCAGATCGCGGTGTCGGAGAACGCGCCGTCCGAGCTGTCCAGGCAGGCACGGGTTCTCGCGCCCGGCGGGGCGGTCGTGGTTGCGGGACGGGCGGATTCGACGCCGCTGCTGGCGGACCGGCCGCAGATCGACGGGGCGCCCGCGGCCTACGTATGCCGGGGCTTCGTGTGCGATCGGCCGGTGACCGAGGTCGACGGTCTGCGGGAACTGCTCCGGGAGCTCTGACGAGCGAAGGCCCGCGCGGTGATCCGCGCGGGCCCTCGTCGAGAGCTGCGTTCTAGCCGCTGATGCTGCTGACGCTGCCGAGCGCCTCGCCGAACAGCGTGCCGATGCCGCTGACGACAACCGTCACCGAGTTGATGATGCCGGCGAGGGCGGCGTCGGCGCTGCCGAGCGGAATCTGGATAGCGGTCTCGATGGAACCCATGTTGAACCTCCGAAATTGGTGCAGGACCGCATCTTCGGCCTGCGAACTGAGGGGGTGCTCCCTAGGGGAGCATGGTCGCCGAGATTACGACTCGGCGGACGCGATCGGGTTTCAGCTGTCGAGGCTGCCGAAGATGCCCGAGAACAGGGCCTTGACGGCGGTGAGTAGGCCGTCCAGGGCGGCAGAGGAATTGTCGAACGCGGTATCGAGCGATCCCATGTGAATCTCCTTGCGTCAGTGCGGTCTGCGCTTCCCGCTACTCGAGCGGTGCGCGGTCTGTCCGCGAGTCGTCCGACTCGTGACGGGTGTGACGCTAGCAATCAGTTGGTATGTTTTGTGGCGATTTCAGAAATTCGTGAAAGCGGTCGATTCCGGGAATCAGTGACGTACCATTCGCGCTCTTTGAGTGCGTGTAGCGCGGTTGTTCGACCGCTGACTGGGCGGGAACAAGTGCAACAAATTCTAAGTCTGTAACGTTCGGGGCAAATGGGGCGATATTACGAATTGTGCCTATTTTCCGTCGGGTCGAAGCCTGGCACCACAAACGCCGTGGGCCCGTGCGTGTCTGCACGGGC
>NZ_JAIVAH010000003.1 GCF_020171745.1 Prescottella equi | reverse complement strand
GGCCCGTGCAGACACGCACGGGCCCACGGCGTTCGCTGACGTACTCGTTGCGGCGTGACCTCAGCTGAGGGCGAGGCCGGCAAAATCGATCAAGTTACGGAACGAGTTGAGCAGGCCGACGCCGATGGCATCGATGCTCATCACGGGGATCTTGACCAGGTCTGCAAGCGAGCTCATTTTCCAACCTCCGGATTGTTTGCAGGCCTCCACGGGAGGCACTGCCAGTCGAATGATGCGAATCGGGTCGTGATCGCGACGCGATCACACACAGGTCATCGGGCGAGGCGTGGGCCGGGTCAGGCTTCGCTGCTCGTGACGACGCCACCCAGCCAATCGAGGATGGCCTTGACCGTGCTTCCCGCCAGGTCGATCGACTGGACGGAATCGAAGATGCTCGCTAAGGAACCCATTTCTTTCTCCCGACAGTTTGCGGCCACACGTTCCTGTCGGGGTCCCAACAGAAATGCGAGTGCCGAGTTCTGCACGCGCAATTGCGCGTACCTGTCGCACCCTAGCAACGAACGGTCGGTTCGTCCTGTCGATACCAATTGTTCGGTCGACAGTGGGTTCAACTGTTACCGGAGGGCGGACTCGATCGTCGGCCACGATCGGCCGAGCTCGTCGCGCCAGTAGCCCCACGCGTGGACGCCGACCGGCTGCGCGCTGCGGGTGACATCGGCGCCGGCGTCCCGAAGCGCCTGTGCGAGCTGATCGGTGCAGAGGTTCGACCCGGCCTCGAGGAGGCCGCCGACCACGACGGTGTCGGCGAGTCCGGGCTTGTCGAGGGTCTCGTACGGGCCGGGGAGTCCGCTGCCGGAGGAGAGATAGACCTTCTTGCCGGCCAGGCGGTGCGCGTTGCGGAACATGTCGTGGTCGGTCCAGGCTGCCCCGCCCTGCGGTCCCCACATGAGGTCGGCGTTGCCGTTGCCGTTCAACACGATCAGATCGGTGAGAGTCTTACCGATCGGGCCCTCGGTGAGATAGCAGCCGCTGTAGCCCGCGGCGCCGTCGTACAGATCGGGGTAGCGCGCGGCGAGCATCAGGGCGCCCTGTGCGCCGGAGGAGATTCCACTGATCACGTTGCGGCCGTTGGTCTGGAACTGGGCATCGACCAGCGGGGGAAGCTCCTTCGCCAGGAACGTCTCCCACTGGACACGCCCGAACTTCGGGTTGTCCTGGGCCCAGTCCTGGTAGAGGCTGCCGGTGCCGCCGACCGGCAGCACCACGTTGATGTTCTTGTCGGCGTAGAACTCCTGCGCATTGCCCTTGGCCGGGTCGAGCCAGTTGGTGCTCTCGGGCTTCCCCGAGTTGCCGTCCAGCAGGTACAGGACTCCGCGGGGCTGGCTCCGGTCGGCCGGGGTCAGTACGTACACCGGGACGTCGCGGCCCATGGCCGGCGACGCGACGGTCATCAGGACCAGGCGATCGGAAACGTTGGTGGACGCGACGATCGAGGCCTTACCGTCCTGCGACGCCGCGGCCTGCGCGGGCACGCCCCCGGCGAAGGATGCGGGCGCGGTGGCTACGGAGACCGTCGCCAGTGCGGCGGTGAACGCGAGGGCGCACGCGAATCGCGTTGTGCGCATGCTGTGCTGGTGGATACTGCCGCGACTCATGGTTTTCGATGTCCTTTACGCCGGCGTAGCAGGAGGTCCGGCGGACGTCAGGACCGACCGTGCGCCGCGCCAGGAGTCTAGGAGATGGGCCGGGATACGTATAGATGCCACACGGCGCCGCACCTGAAGGCACGGCGCCGTGTGAAATAACGATGCTTACGTCAGGATGGTGCTGCCGACGTTGCCGCCGCTCAGTGCGGAGAGGATGGCAGCGATGCTCTCGAGGTTGTTGTGCAGGCTGCCGACGAACAGGTTGTTGAGTGCCTCGATGGACCCCATGATGCTCCTAAGTAATCGGGTGAGTGTTTTCGATAGCCCGCGAAGAAGCGGTTCGCGGCGAGCGAAGTCGATTCCCGCAGGCTGAAGGTGATTCTGGGAGATCAGCCCAGCGAGCCGGTGGCCGTGAGGCTCGCAGTGATGCCGGCGACGCCGTCTTCGAGTGCGCCACCGATCGAACCGAACGGTGCTGCTGCCGCGCTGGAGAGGACCGCCAGAACGTGGTTGATCACGCCGAGGTACGGGTTGACGAGAGCTGACATGTGCGCCTCCTGATTTCGTGTTCCATGATTGGCCCCATCCCCGAGTGCGAGCCCTGGATTTGGGCACCAGTCAGCGGTCGCGAGCAGTCGCGACTTGACAGGCGGAGACGCTATCAAGATCAAGTGGCGAAACATAGAGGTTTCGTTGCGACGTTTGTACCAGTTTCGTAAATTGGTCGAATGTTTGACCGCAAGGCGGTCGCAGCTAGGGTCTTTGTGCCCGATCATGTTGTCCGACCGAATGTTCGAGTCTTGGATTCGCGCTCCTCAGTGGAACGCTGCTGACGCTGACTGCGCCAGGGAGGTGCGTCAGGGCGGGTGTTCCGCACATACATATCGGGGCCCGCGCTTTCGCGCGAGCCCCGATAGGCGTTTCTGTCGTGGCATCGATGCCGACGGAGTTACTTCTCCATCGGATTCGTGCCGCCGCTCAGAGCGAAGAGGGAGTTGACCACCTTGGTGATCGCGGGGCCGGCGCTGCCGGTGAAGACGCCGAGGGCTTCGTATACGGATCCCATGATTCTCCTTACCTGGGGTGAGTGTGGCTTCGGAACTGATTCACTGCCGACTCAGAAGCATCTAGATCTGGAGTCGAAGCCGGAATTCGGTTTGCTGTGAATTACTTCGGCGGGGCGGCCGAGAAACTCTCGATCGAACCGAAGCCGATTTCGACCAGGTCGCCGAGCGAACCGAGTCCGCCCTGGATGGCCGACTCGGCGGAGCCGATGAACGTGCCGAGCAGCCCGTCGGCGCCCAGCGAGCCGAAACCGCCCTCGACGAGCGCGCCCATGATTCCCTGGAGTGAACCCATAGTGTCCTCCTGAAGATGTCGTGTAGTGATCGGGTAGAGATCCGGATTCACCTGTTTCGGATCGAATACCGCAGTCCCCGCCCTGGGTTATTCGCCCCCTGACATACGGAACGGTAACAAGCGGTTCAAGGCATTGGGTCGGTTTCATGAAATTTGTTGTGAATCGCGGAAACGCTTGTGGTCAGGGCTTTCTGAACACTTGACCAACTCGCGGAAGGACGCGGTCAGCAGTTCCCGATATCGGTCCGTATCCGGCATCATCGCGGTATCGGCACAGAACGAGATCTCGATCTCGTCGCCGTGATGCGACACGATCAGATGTCGCAATCCGACGTTGTCGATGACCCCGAGGATTCCGAAACTGCGGGCGAGGGGTGCGCCGCGCAGAACGAGATCGTCGCCGGTCCACGGGATGTTGCTGACCATGGTGTTGACGGTTTCGACGGTGCCTTCAGGTTGCTTGCGTAGGTGCATGAGTTTGCCGACCAGTTGCAGCAGCCAGGCCGGCGACGACTCGATCCGGGTGGCTGCGGTCTGGACGTCGGGATTGCGGTGGCGGTTCTTCTCGGCGCGGACGGACGCGTTGATCGTGCGCAACCGTTCGAGCGGATCACCGACATCGGTGTGCAAGTCAACGCTCATCAACGCGAGATGGTTCGCGCGGTTGTCGATCGGTTGGTCCGCAACTCCGGGTCGCGTGCCGCGTAGGGACATCGGCACTACCGCCGCCAGCGAGCCCGGGGGCGTTTCACCCTTCTCGGACAGGTAGGCGGCCAGTGCCCCGGAGATCGTCGCCAGGAGAACGTCGTTGAATGTCGCGCCTTCGACTGCCGATTGGACGGTGCGGATGTCGTCCGGCGAGAAGCTCACGACGTCGAAAGTGAGGTCACCGCTCAGCTTGTGGTTGAAGCGGGTTGCCGGGCGTCTCGGTCCGGGCGGCGCGATCGTTCCGGCGCGTACCTGCTCGGTCACCCGGTCTGCTGCTTCCTTGGTGACTGTCAGTCCCTGCCTGAAGTCGCTCCAGCCTGCCGGGATCCGGCCGAGCGCCTTCACGAACTCGACCGGCGCGAACCAGCTTCCGGTCTCCCGTGGAAGCGGCGGATGGGTCTCGTTCCTGCCGAAGATGCGCAACGCCAAGTCTCGTGCGGCGAGGCCGTCCCCGGAACTGTGGTGGCAGCGAAGCACGGCGACCGTCATCCGGTCGGGTAGGCCTTCGATGCCGGTGACCTCGGTGATGAAATGCAACTGCCACGGCGGGCGGGTGAGGTCCAGTGGCTTGCCTGAGAATCTCGCGATGTGGTGGCGCAGCGCGTCCCATCCGGGGCCGTCGACGCGTTCCACGATCACGTGATTCGAGAGGTCGAGTGTGGGGTCGGGGACCCACACCGGGTAGTCGAGAGACATCGGGACGTGCCGCAGGCGTCGCGTGAAGACCCCGCTGTATCCGAGCCGCTCGCGCATCCATTCGATGGCCTCGGCCTGGGTGATCGGCGCGGCCTCGGCGGTGGTGTCGAACAGATAGATGCCCGTCGAGTTCGAGATATGACCCTCGGTCTCGTGATAGACGAACTCGGCGTCTTGCGGTGCCAGCCTGGAGATTCCGCCTACTGGTCGTTCGGTGGTTGTCACACTGCTCCTCCCCGGTCAGATCAGATCAGGGTAGGCAGACCGGGCGGGCTTCGAGACCGTTTTACGGAGCTTGGTGGGATTTCGGGGAGCGGGGTTACCCGAACACCACGAGGCAGACCGCGACGAAGTGGCACACGGCCGCGACAGCGGTTGCGGCGTGGAAGAACTCGTGATGCCCGAATGTCTGCGGCCACGGATTCGGCCATTTGGTCGCGTAGAGGATCGCGCCGACGCTGTAGAGGACGCCTCCGACGGCGAGCAGGACCATCGGGGCGACACCGGCCTCGCGGACGAGTTCGCCGGCCACCGGGATGATCGCCCAGCCGAGCAGTAGATAGAGCGGGACGCCGACCCATCGAGGGGCGGTGGGCCACAGCATCTTCAACGCGACGCCGGCGAGCGCGCCGCACCACACCACCGTCAGTAGGGCGGCGCCGGTGCGCGGTGGCAGCGCCAGCAGGCCGAACGGGGTGTAGCTGCCGGCGATGAACAGGAAGATCATCGAGTGGTCTGCGCGCTTCATCCACGTCCGTGCGCGGACCGTGTGCCAGTGAATCCGGTGATACGTCGTGCTCACCGCGAACAGGCCGCACACGGTGATGCCGTAGACGAGGGTCGCGATCCCGGCGCGCGGGCCCTCGATCGAGAAGGCGAGCGAGACGAGCACGGCGCTCGCGAGGATCGCGACGACCAGCGACCATGCGTGGATCCATCCGCGCATGCGGGGCTTGACCGGGAGGTCGTCGAGTCCGAGTGCCGTCATTCCGTGCCCCTGTCTGTTGTTCCGCTCGATGGGACAGTCTCCGCAAAACCTACGCAACAGTAACCTACGGTTCCGTAACCTGGAAGGGTGTCGGCAGTGAGGCATGCGCGACACTCGGGTGCTCGGCGCCGGTGGGACGCGTTCGCGGCGTAGTCTTTGATCCCGTGGTGATGTCCAGGTGAAGTTGCGCGGCCTGCTGTACAGCATCTACGAGCGACGGCTGTTGCGCCGTCTCGACGGTTTACAGCATCCGCGCCATGTGGCGGTGATGTGCGACGGCAATCGCCGCTGGGCGCGGGAGAATGGGTTCGCCGACGTCAGCCACGGGCACCGGATGGGCGCCCGCAAGATCGCGGAACTGCTGCGCTGGTGTGATGCGGCCGGGATCGAGATGGCCACCATCTACCTGCTCTCCACCGAGAACCTGCGGCGCGAGCCCGAGGAACTCGACACGCTCCTCGAGATCATCACCGAGGTCGTCGAGGAGATCTCGAAGCCGGGCAAGAACTGGAGTGTCAAGATCGTCGGCACGCTCGACCTGCTGCCGGAGGATCAGGCGCGGCGGCTGCGAGAGGCTGCCGAGGGCACGCGGGGCCGCACGGGCACGCACGTCAATGTCGCCGTCGGCTACGGCGGCCGGCAGGAGATCGCCGACGCCGTCCAGTCCCTGCTTCGCGACAAGCTGGCCGAGGGGCTGACCGGCGACGACCTCGTCAAGGCCATGAGCGTCGAGGGCATCGACGGTCACCTTTACACGTCGGGTCAGCCCGACCCTGATCTGGTGATCCGCACGTCGGGGGAGCAGCGGCTGTCGGGGTTCCTGTTGTGGCAGAGCGCGTACTCGGAGATCTGGTTCACCGAGGCGTACTGGCCCGAGTTCCGGCGCGTCGACTTCCTGAGGGCGCTGCGCGACTACGCCGCGCGGCACCGTCGCTTCGGTGCGTAGCCGCCGTCATCGACGCAGTGGAGCCTGACCGTCGTCAGTTCGCCGGTGGGGTGAGGGCGGGGAACCAGATGTCGGTGAGGACCTCCGCGGCCTGGTCGCGGGGGATCTCGATCGTGCCCTGCACTGCCCAGCGGGTGAAGAACCGCTCGAGTTGTGTGACGAGCAGTTCGATCCGGAGCCGCGCCTCCTGCTCGCGATCGGTGCCCCAGCGGGTGAGGTAGGTCGGCATCGCGTCCGGTAGCGCCGCGATGGCTTCCCGGGCGGGCTCCCGGAAATCGGGCTCGAGGACCAGGGCCTCGTCCCATGCCGGCAGGATCGCGCGATTGCGCTCGAACCAGTCGATGGCGCGCTCGACCCAGTGGGTGAACTCGGTGCGCGAACCGGTCCCCAGGACGTCGTCGAGATCGGCGTAGACGGATGCGGCGCGCGGGTCCATCGACTCGGATCCGATCTTGCGCAGGATGTCGGTCTTACCGGTGAAGTGCAGGTAGAACGTGGCCCGGCTGCAGCCCGCCGCGGAGGCGATGTCGTCGATCTTGACCGCCGCATAGCCGTTCGCGGCGAACAGGTCCCGCGCGCAGTCGAGGAGGCGTCGACGTGTCAGTCGCTTCTGCTCGTCCCGCAGTGTCGTCTTCCTGGCGGGCACTGCTTCGGTCTCGTTCATCGCACACCTCCGCTCGCATCGTACGGAGGCGCCCGATTCCACCCCCGCGAACATTCGCTTGACAGTATGTCAGCGAGTCCGGTTCTATGACGTGGATCACGTCCCATCTGTTGCCTGCCGCAATCCGATTGTGGGAAAGGAGCTTCAATGCCCCAGCTACCCAAGGTGTGCATCATCGGCGCCGGCTGTTCCGGCTTCACCACGGCCAAGAGGCTCAAGGACCACGGCATCCCCTACGACTGCTTCGAGGCGTCCGACGACGTCGGCGGCAACTGGTACTACAAGAACCCCACGGGCATGTCGTCGTGCTACGAGAGCCTGCACATCGATACGTCGTCGACTCGTCTGCAGTTCGAGGACTTCCCGGTCCCCACGGACTGGCCGCACTTCCCGCACCACTCGCTGATGCACGACTACTTCCGCGACTACGTCGAGAAGTTCGGCCTGCGCGAGACCATCACGTTCGGGACGATGGTGGAGAAGGCGCAGCGGAACGCGGACGGCACCTGGGATGTCACGCTCGACACCGGCGAGACCCGCACCTACGACGCGCTCGTCGTGGCCAACGGGCACCACTGGGATCCGCGGATGCCCGAGTACCCGGGCACGTTCGACGGTTCGATCATCCACAGCCACGACTACCTCAACGTGTTCGACCCCATCGACATGCGCGGCAAGAACGTCGTGGTGGTCGGCATGGGCAATTCGGCGCTCGATATCGCTTCGGAGCTGTCGCATCGGTCGATCGCGAAGCACGTGTGGGTATCTGCCCGACGCGGCGTCTGGGTGCTGACCAAGTACCGCGAGGGCAAGCCGGCCGACAAGATGATGATGCCGCCGTGGATGCCGAAGAAGCTGGGACTGGCTATCGCGCGGCGCAAGATCAAGAAGTCGCTGGGGCAGATGCAGGACTACGGTCTCCCCGAGCCGGACCACTAGCCGCTCGGCGCGCACCCGTCGGTGAGCATCGACTTCCTCGCCAAGGCCGGTTCCGGGGACCTGACGTGCGTTCCTGCGATCGAGTCGCTCGACGGCGATCACGTCCGGCTCGTCGACGGTCGGCGGATTCCCGCCGACGTCGTCGTGTGCGCCACCGGCTACAACATGAGCTTCCCGTTCTTCGACGATCCGTCGCTGCAACCGGATGCGCAGCACCGCTTTCCGCTGTTCAAGCGGATCATGCAGCCGGGCGTCGACAACCTGTTCTTCATGGGGCTCGCGCAGGCGTCGCCGACGATCGTCAATCTGGCCGAGCAACAGAGCAAGCTGGTCGCCGGCGTGCTCACCGGCGCGTACGAGCCGCCCGCCGAGGACGAGATGCGCCGCATCATCGGGATCGACGACGCGGCCAGCCTCGCGCAGTACTACCAGACGCCGCGGCACACCATCCAGGTCGACTTCGCGCGGTACGTGCGGGACCTGAAGAAGGAGATCGCCACCGGCGAGAAGCGGGCGCAGCAGACGCCGGTCGGCGCGCGGTGACGGCCGTCGAGGGGTTCGCCGCCCCCGCGTTCTCGGGTCTGCGAGACCTGTTGCAGCGCAACCTCGACGACGGCACCGACGCCGGTGCGTCGGTGTGCGTGGTGGCCGACGGCGAGACGGTGGTGGACCTGTGGGGCGGGGTCGCGGACGTCGACACCGGCGCGCCCTGGGTCAAGGACACCGTCGCCAACACGTACTCGCTGACCAAGACCATGACCACGCTCGCCGCGTTGCTGCTCGTCGACCGCGGGCAACTCGAGCTGGACGCTCCCGTCGCCCGCTATTGGCCGGAGTTCGCGGCGAACGGCAAGGACGGGGTGCTGGTGTGCCATGTCCTCGGCCACACGTCGGGCGTGAGCGGGTGGCAGCAACCGGTTTCCCTCGCCGACATCTGCGACGCCGTCCGCGGCGAGGATCTGCTCGCGGAGCAGGCGCCGTGGTGGGAGCCCGGCACCGCGTCCGGCTATCACGCCACGAACTTCGGGCACCTGGTCGGCGGCATGGTCCGCCGGATCACGGGTATCGGTCTGGGCGAGTTCTTCGCGATCGAGGTCGCGGCGGCGTGCGGGGCCGACTATCTCATCGGTGTCCCGACCGACGTCGATCCGCGGGTCGCCCCGCTGATCGCGCCGCCGCCCACCGGATTCGACTATGCGGCACTGCCGCCCGACGGAGTCTTCGTCAAGACGATGGCCAACCCGGTGATCCCGGTGCCGGAGACGTCGAGCCGGATGTGGCGCGGCGCCGAGATCGGCGGCGCCAACGGGCACGGGAATGCGCGGTCTGTGGCGCTCGCCCAATCAGTCGTCTCGCACGGCGGCCGGACGGCGTCGGGGGAGCAGTTGCTGCGGCCCGAGACGATCGACCGGATCTTCGAGGTCCAGTCCGACGGCGTCGACCAGGTACTCGGCGCGGCACTGCGATTCGGCCTCGGCTACGCGCTGCCCGCGCCGGCGATCCACCCGTCGATCCCTGAGGGTCGGGTGTGCTGGTGGACCGGGTACGGCGGCTCGATCGTCGTCAACGACCTGGATCGCCGGATGACGTTCGCGTACGTGATGAACAAGATGACCCCGCAACTCCTCGGTGCGCCGCGCACCGAGGGCTACGTCGCGCAGGCGTACGCGGGCCTGTAGACCCGGGTGTTCTTTGCGTCTGGAGGGGGACGCAAAGAACACCCGCGACCCGATCAGAGCTTGCGCAGGCGCAGGCGATTGATGGTGTGGTCGGCGTCCTTGCGCAGCACCAGTGTTGCGCGCGGACGGGTCGGGAGGATGTTCTCGACGAGATTCGGCCGGTTGATCGAGTTCCAGATGTCCTCGGCCGCGAGGGTGGCGTGCTCGTCCGACAGTGCCGCGTAGTGATGGAAGTGCGCGTTCGGATCCGCGAACGACGTCTTACGCAGCGCCAGAAAACGTTTGATGTACCACGCCTCGATGTCCTCGATGCGCGCGTCGACGTAGATCGAGAAGTCGAACAGGTCCGAGACCATCAGTCGCGGGCCGGTCTGCAGTACGTTGAGGCCCTCGATGATGAGGATGTCGGGCTGCCGGATGAGGTGGTACTGGCCCGGGATGACGTCGTACGAGATGTGCGAGTACACCGGGGCCGCAACCTCTTCGGCGCCCGACTTGACCTCGGTGACGAACCGCAGCAGTTTGCGGCGGTCGTAGCTCTCCGGGAAGCCCTTGCGGTGCATCATGCCCCGGCGGGTCAGTTCGGCGGTGGGGTAGAGGAAGCCGTCGGTGGTGACGAGGTCGACGCGCGGGTGGTGCTCCCAGCGGGCGAGCAGGGCCTGCAGCACGCGGGCGGTGGTCGACTTGCCGACCGCAACGCTGCCCGCGACGCCGATGACGAACGGCACCTGACGGTCGGGGTGCTTGTCCCCGAGGAACGTTGCGGTGGCCGCGAACAGCCGCTGACGGGCGGCGACCTGCAGGTGGATCAGACGCGCGAGCGGGAGGTAGACCTCGGCTACCTCGTCGAGGTCGATCTGTTCGCCGAGGCCGCGGAGGCCGACGAGTTCTTCCTCGGTGAGGACGAGCGGCGTCGACTTGCGGAGCTTGCGCCACTGCTTGCGGTCGAACTCGACGTAGGGGCTGGATTCGCTCACCCGTGCCATCGCTGCACCTCTCGGAAGAGTCGCCTCGATTGCGATCGGCGCATGCGCGTGCTGGGGGAAGGCAGGTGCATGACGCAAATTGTGCTCGCAACCACAGGAGCCCGCTGCGCCGGGTCCGCCTCGCGGTGGAAACCGTGGGTGACGGACCGGTGTAACCACAGGTGACGGACTACTGTCCCCATCATGGAACCGGACGCATTGGTGCGCGACTACCTCCTGCTGGGGCTGCGGTTCGACCGCCTGGAAGAGGGCTTCGTCGACGCCTACACCGGCGACCCGGCCCTGCGTCGCCAGGTGGAGAACGAGTCTCGTCCGGATCCGCGTCGGCTCGTCGCCGACGCCCGAACCCTGCGGGCGGAACTCGCGGGAGCCGGTTTCTCCGAGGAACGGACGCGCTTCCTCGACGCGCACCTGACCGCGCTCGAGTGCTCGGCCCGCAAGTTCGCGGGCGACGACATCGGTTTCGTCGACGAGGTCGCCGCCTACTTCGACGTGCGGATCGAACCGGGCAGCGAGGACGAGTACCGCGAGGCGCACCGGCGGATGGACGCCGTCCTGCCCGGTCCGGGCACGCTCGCGGAACGGATGGAGGCGCACCGCGCGGCCGACCGCATCCCGCCGGATCGGCTGGGCGCGTGCGTCGAGGCGTTCAACAGCGCCCTGCGGGACCGGGTGCGCGCCGAGTACACGCTGCCCGAGACCGAGCGGGTGGACTACGAGGTGGTCGGCGACAAGCCGTGGTCCGGCTTCAACTACTACCTCGGCGGCTACCGGTCCACCGTCGCGATCAACTCCGACCTCGACCAGCACATGTCGAACCTGCCGCGGCTGATCGCGCACGAGTCCTACCCGGGCCACCACACCGAGCACTGCCGCAAGGAGGCCGGACTCGTCGGCGCCGGTCAGCTCGAACAGACGCTGTTCGTCGTCAACACCCCGCAGTGCCTCATGGCGGAGGGGCTCGCGGACCTGGCGCTGGCGTCCATCGTGGGCACCACGGCGGGCCGTGAATCGGGTTCGGGCTGGGGGCGCTGGGCGCAGGAGATCTACGCCGACCTGGGGCTGCGGTTCGACGGCGACCGGGCGGAGGAGTTGTCGGCGGCGTCGAGCGGGTTGCTGGCGGTGCGCCAGGATGCCGCGCTCATGCTGCACGACCGCGGCGCCGACGCCGACGACGTCGCCGCGTTCCTGCAGCGCTGGACGCTGTCGAGTCCCGAGCGGGCCAAGCAGAGCCTTCGGTTCCTGTCGTCGCCGCTGTGGCGGGCCTACATCAGCACGTACGTCGAGGGCTACCGGTTGCTCGGCGCCTGGTTGGACCGTGCGCCCGTCGGCCCGGAACGCTCCGAGCGGTTCCGGCGACTGCTCGACGAGCCGCTCACCCCGGGCGCGCTCCGGGACGAGCTGGTGGCCGCCGACGGAGCCGCTTTGGGGAGCGAACGGCGTCGTCCTTAGACTGGAGGGGATACTTCCGCAATCCAGCCTGGAGATTCGCTGATGACTGCTGTGCCTGCCACCGACGTGAACACCGCGTCCCTCGCCGAACTGGACCCCGAGGTCGCCACCGCGATGGCGGGTGAGTTGTCGCGTCAGCGTGACACCCTCGAGATGATCGCGTCGGAGAACTTCGTTCCCCGCGCCGTCCTCGAGGCCCAGGGCAGCGTGCTCACCAACAAGTACGCCGAGGGCTACCCGGGTCGCCGCTACTACGGCGGCTGCGAGTTCGTCGACGTCGTCGAGGACCTGGCGCGCAACCGCGCCAAGGAGGTCTTCGGTGCCGAGTTCGCGAACGTCCAGCCGCACGCCGGCGCACAGGCCAACGCCGCGGTGCTGATGGCGCTGATGAACCCGGGCGAGAAGCTCATGGGCATGGACCTCGCCCACGGCGGTCACCTCACCCACGGCATGAAGCTGAACTTCTCCGGCAAGCTGTACGAGGTCGCGTCGTACGGCGTCCGCGAGGACACCCACGTCGTCGACATGGACCAGGTCCGCGAGACCGCGCTGCGTGAGAAGCCGCAGGTCCTGATCGCCGGCTGGTCCGCGTACCCGCGTCACCTCGACTTCGCGGCGTTCCGCTCGATCGCCGACGAGATCGGCGCCAAGCTGTGGGTCGACATGGCGCACTTCGCCGGTCTGGTCGCCGCGGGTCTGCACCCGTCGCCGGTCCCGCACGCCGACGTCGTCTCCACCACCGTCCACAAGACCCTCGGTGGCCCCCGCTCGGGCATGATCCTGGCCAAGAAGGAGTGGGCCAAGAAGCTCAACTCCTCGGTGTTCCCCGGCCAGCAGGGCGGACCGCTCATGCACGCGATCGCCGCGAAGGCCGTCGCCATGAAGATCGCCGGCACCGACGAGTTCAAGGCCCGCCAGGAGCGCACCCTGGCCGGCTCGAAGATCCTCGCCGAGCGTCTCGGTGGCGCCGACGTCGCCGGCAACGGCATCTCGGTCCTCACCGGTGGCACCGACGTCCACCTGGTCCTGGTCGACCTGCGTCACTCGCAGCTCGACGGCCAGCAGGGTGAGGATCTGCTGCACGAGATCGGTATCACCGTCAACCGCAATGCGGTGCCGTTCGACCCGCGTCCGCCGATGAACCCGTCGGGCCTGCGCATCGGCACCCCGGCCCTGGCCACCCGTGGCTTCGGCGATGCCGAGTTCACCGAGGTCGCCGACATCATCGCGACCGCGCTGGCCAACGGCGCCGACGCCGACGTCCCGGCCCTGCGTGCCCGCGTCTCCAAGCTGGCCCAGGACTTCCCGTTGTACGACGGCCTCGAGAACTGGGGCCTGCTGCCCAAGGCCTGATCTTCGGTTCACGACGGCCCGCGCCCCTCGGGGTGCGGGCCGTCGTCGTGTTCACGGTCGGTCCGACACAGCCGGGCGGTCGGGGTGGTCGTAGCGCACCATGATGTCCGCTGCGGTGTCACTCGCGGAATCGTGCTCGAGCAGCGGATCGATCGTCCACAGGTCGTCGGACGCGGTGCGGCGTTCGAGGGCACTGCGGGAGAGCATCAGCCGCACGACGACGTCGGTGCCGAGGTCGCGTCCGTGCAGCATCGGACCGGCGAGAAGGACCACTTGACCGGGGCCGGCCTCGACGACCGACGCCCGTGCCGAACGGTCGGTGGCTTCCTCCCACAGCCGGGGCAGCCACCGCCGTCGCTCACGGAGCGCCGTCACGACCTCGCGCTGCAGCGCGGGATAGTCGAACCAGCCGGTTCGGTAGCTGTAGTCGTCGCGACGGCCGTGCTCGAGGCGGAGCGAGGCCGGTCGGACGAAGTCGTGCAGCGACACCACCGCAGCGGGACGACCGGAGAGCCGCAGGCGGGCTGCCACCCGCTCGGCGAACTCCACCGGGTCCGTCGCATCGGCGCCGGAAATCGCGACCGACCGGACACCCGGCGCGGCGGCGGCACGGTCGGCCACCAGGCCGGTCAGTGCGTCCGGTGCGACGGGGCGGAAGGTGGTCGTCATCGACCCAGTGTGGCGGACCAGGTTCGGCCCGAGGCGCGCGGATCTTCCCGTGAGTTGCCGTTCACGTGGACTTCACTCGACACGCCGCGCGCGTGCACCGGAGGATTCGACGGCAGGCGTAGCGTCGCGCGTAACAGGCAGCAGGCGAAGCTGCTTGTACGGGAGGTCCTGATCGTGACTGGAACATTCAGTGCGAGGGGGCCGGCACCCGGCCCTCGTGTCATCTGACACTCGGGCCCGGACCGGTCCAGCGAACAGGTTTGCGCGGGTGCCACGCAGACGAACGAGGAGCCTCACGTGACCGCAATCAGCTCCGTCCGCACCTACGTCCTCGACACCTCGGTCCTGCTCTCCGACCCGTGGGCTGTCAGTAGATTCGCCGAACACGAGGTGGTGCTGCCACTGATCGTGATCAGCGAGCTCGAGGACAAGCGCCACCATCACGAGCTGGGATGGTTTGCCCGCGAAGCGCTGCGGATGCTCGACGATCTCCGTCTCGAGTTCGGTCGTCTCGACCGTCCGGTGCCGATCGGCACCGAGAACGGCACGCTCCAGGTGGAACTCAACCACACCGATCCCTCCGTACTCCCGGTCGGATTCCGAACGGACAGTAACGATTCCAGGATCCTGGCCTGCGCTCTCAATCTCGCCGCCGACGGCAAGGACGTGGTGCTGGTCAGCAAGGACATCCCACTCCGCGTCAAGGCCGGCGCGGTGGGGCTGCCCGCCGACGAGTTCCGCGCGCACGACGTGGTCCCGTCCGGCTGGACCGGAATGACGGAGCTCGACGTCAGCTCCGAGTTCATCGACCAGTTGTTCTCCGAGGGTGTCGTCGACCTCGACGAGGCACGGGAACTGCCGTGTCACACGGGTATTCGTCTGCTGGGCGGCCGGTCGAGCGCGCTCGGTCGCGTCACGCCGGACAAGCGGGTGCAGTTGGTGCGCGGCGAGCGGGAGGCGTTCGGTCTGCACGGCCGGTCCGCCGAGCAGCGGGTGGCGCTGGATCTGCTGCTCGACGAGAGCGTCGGGATCGTCTCGCTCGGAGGCAAAGCGGGCACCGGCAAGTCTGCACTGGCCCTCATGGCCGGGCTCGAGGCCGTTCTGGAGCGGCGCAGCCACCGCAAGATCGTCGTCTTCCGTCCGCTGTACGCGGTGGGTGGGCAGGAACTGGGCTATCTGCCGGGCAGTGAGAGCGAGAAGATGGGCCCGTGGGCGCAGGCCGTCTTCGACACCCTCGACGGGCTCGCCAGCCCCGAGGTGATGGAGGAGGTGCTCGGCCGCGGAATGCTGGAAGTGCTGCCGCTCACGCATATTCGTGGTCGTTCACTGCACGACTCGTTCGTGATCGTGGACGAGGCGCAGTCCCTCGAGCGCAACGTGCTGCTCACGGTGCTGTCCCGGCTCGGCACCGGATCGCGGGTCGTGCTCACCCACGACGTCGCGCAGCGGGACAACCTGCGGGTCGGCCGGCACGACGGTGTCGCGGCAGTCATCGAGAAGCTCAAGGGGCACCCGCTGTTCGCGCACGTGACCCTCACCCGCAGTGAGCGATCGCCGATCGCGGCTCTGGTGACTGAGATGCTCGAGGAGTTCGGGCCGACGGCCTGAGTGGTTCCGCCGGGGGTGGGCATTCGCGGCCACCGGACGGCCTCCGAGGGGGAGGTGGCCGGACGGTGGCTGCGGTCGGCGTGACCGCACCCACCGCCCGGCGGTGCAGCGCTCGCCCGCGTCGGGGGGTGGGCGAGTGCCGCGACTGCTTCGACAGAGGAGAAGCAGCGCCTCCGACGGTAGCGGCGGTTGCGGTCGCCGGGAAAACCGAAATGGGTCGACAGCGGGCATTTCATCCATGATTTCACCCTGCGATCGCCTCGTCGGGGCGAAGTCGAACCAGCGTGCTGCCGGTATCGCCCTCAAATCGTTGTTCAATATTGAAACGTGTTCTAGATTTGATTTCACTGATCGTGGGCGGATACCGAGGGGTGGTCATGGCGCAGGACACGGGTCGAGACGAACAGTTCGACGTCGTCGTGGTGGGTGCGGGCGGCGCCGGCATGGCCGCCGCGATCACCGCCGCGCAGAAGGGGCTCAAGGCGATCATCGTCGAAAAGTCCCAGTACTGGGGCGGATCCACGTCTCGTTCCGGTGGCGGCGTCTGGATCCCGGGCAATTCGGTGCTGCAGCGTGAGGCTCCCGCCGACGACATCGAGGCGGCCCGCCGCTACCTGCACAGCATCATCGGTCCCGGCGTGGACCCGGCCCGGATCGACACCTACATCGATCGCGGCCCGGAGGCGCTGCAGTTCCTCATCGACAACTCGCCGCTGAAGCTCGAGTGGGTGAAGAACTACTCCGACTACTACCCGGAGGCGCCCGGCGGATTGTCCACGGGTCGCTCGTGCGAGCCCAAGCCGTTCGATGCCCGTGCGCTCGGCGACGATCTGGCCACGCTGCACCCGCCGTACAGCAAGGCTCCGCTGAACGTGGTCGTCAAGCAGTCCGACTACCGCTGGCTCAGCACGGGTCTGCGGCACTGGCGCGGCCCGGTTCGGATGATCCGGGTCGGGATGCGCACGTTCGTCGCGAAGGCCCGGCGGCAGAAGCTGATCGGGATGGGCGGGGCCCTCATGGCCGAACTCATGCTCGGCGTGCGCGGGGCCGGAATCCCGGTGCGGCTGAACACCGCCCTGGTCGACCTCGTCGTCGAGGACGGCCGGGTGACCGGGGTCGTCGTCGAATCCGACGGCGAGAAGCGAACTCTTCGGGCCGAGTACGGCGTGATCCTGGCCTGCGGCGGATTCGACGCCAACGACGAGATGCGCAAGAAGTACCAGCGCGCGCCGATCGGCGCGGACTGGACCATCGGGGCCCCCAGCAACACCGGCGACGGTATCAATGCCGGGCTCAAGGTCGGTACCGCAATCGATTTCATGGACGACGCGTGGTGGGCGCCGTCCATTCCGCTGCCCAAGGGGCCGTGGTTCGCGCTCGCCGAGCGGTCGCTGCCGCGCAGCATCATGGTCAACGACCGGGGCGAGCGGTTCATGAACGAGTCGCTTCCGTACGTGGAGGCCACGCACCGGATGTACGGCGGCGAGTTCGGCCAGGGCGAGGGTCCCGGCGAGAACCTCCCCGCGTGGCTGATCTTCGACCAGACCTACCGCGACCGCTACCTGTTCGCGGGTGTCACCGCGCGCAGCCCGCTGCCGCGGAAGTGGCTCGAGAGCGGCGCGATCGTCAAGGCGTCGAGCATCGAGGCGCTCGCCGACAAGATCGGTGTTCCCGCCGACGCGCTCACATCAACCATCCAGCGGTTCAACGGTTTTGCGCGCAGCGGCACCGACGAGGACTTCCACCGCGGCGAGAGCCGGTACGAGCACTACTACGGCGACATCACCAACAAGCCCAACCCGAGCCTGGGGGAACTCGTCAAACCGCCGTTCTACGCCGCTCAGATGGTGCCCGGCGACCTGGGGACCAAGGGTGGCATCGTCACCGACGTCGACGGGCGGGCGCTGCGCGAGGACGGCTCGGTGATCGACGGGCTGTACGCCGCGGGCAACACCAGCGCCCCCGTCATGGGGCACACCTACGCCGGGCCCGGCGCCACGATCGGGCCGGCGCTGGTGTTCGGCTACCTTGCGGCGCTGGACATCGCCGCCAAGGCGGGGCGTCCGCTCAGTCCTCGCTGAGCGGTCCCAGCTCGGCCTCGAGAACCTCCTGCACGACGCGCATCGCGGCCAGCCCGGCCGGGGCGCCGCAGTACGCGCTCGCGTGGATCACGGTCTCGACGATCTCGGTGCGGGTGAGCCCGTTCCGGAGGGCGCCGCGCACGTGGCCGCGCAGTTCGTTCTCGGCGCGCAGCGCGATGAGCATGCCGAGGTTGATCAGGCTGCGGCTGCGGCGGTCCAGGCCCGGCCGGGTCCACACCGATCCCCAGACGTGTTCGGTGATGAACTCCTGGATGTCCTCGGAGTCGGTGCCGCGGGTGCGCTCGAACGCCCGCTCGACGAAGTCGGCACCCATCACCTCGGTCCGGACGTCGAGGCCGGCTCGGAACGCGGGCGAAGCGGGGGAGGTGTCCTGGTGCTGTTCGGTCATCGCCGTCGGCTTCCTGTGTGGGGTTCTCGCGGCACGTATCGCCGATACCGCACGCTGAGGGAGCCTACTCGCGTCGTCCGCGGTGCCGGAGGGAGCGGGCCGTCGCGGTGACGGTGCCCACAGCCACGTTGCCCCAGCTGAACCGGTCCCGCCAGACCGCGATCCGGCCGTCGCGCAGTTCGAAGGTGCCGCACACCCAGAACGTCGAGCGCAGCGGGCCCACGAACAGTGTGTCGATCCGTTCGGTGAGCACCGTCTCGCCGTCGCCGACGATGTTCTGCATCTCCGCCTCGAACCGCAGCGCCGGCCGGTTCGCGAGCGAGAGTGCCCGACGTACCGCGGGCAGCCCGCGCAGGGTCGGGAGTGTCGTGTTCTGCCACACGATGTCCGGGGTGAGGTAGCGGGTGGCGCGGTCGACGTCCCGGTCGGCCAGGGCCGCGAAGAAGTCCTCGACGACCTGTACCGATGCGTCTGGCTGGGTGCTCACGGTGCGCTCCTGGTGAAGGTGCCGAGTCCGTCGGCGTCGAAGAACTCGAGCACGACGGTGTCTGCGGTGAAGGTGGCCTTGGAGATCGTGCCGGCGGGCGCGTTCTCGCCGTCGGGTTCGAACGTGAAGACGTCGCCGTCCCAGTGGGTGAGCGGGAACGCGAGCCCCTTCGGTCCCATCGTGAGGATCAGCTGACCGTCCCGCTCGGCGACCTGCGCCGCGCCGAAGTAGTCGTTGGCGTAGCTGCCCGTGTAGCTCGGCAGCGGACGGGCCGGTGCCGGATCGGCGGGCGGCGGCTGCCCGACCAGCGATCCCTGGGGCGCGTCCATCTTCGCGAACACCTGCTCGAAGAGCCTGGCCCAGTCCTCCCGGATCTCCCCGAACTGCACCAGATCGGCGAACTCGGAGCTCAGTGTCTCGGCAACGCCGACGGGGGCCGCGTTGGTGAGTACGACGATCGCGGCATCGGCCGACGGGATCGCCAGGAAACTGGTGGCCGCCCCGAGCGCGAAGGCACCCGAATGGCTGAGCGTGACGCGTCCGGCCGGGCTGGTGCCCACGTTGAAACCGTAGCCGTAGAAGCCGGCCCGGGTGTCGGGTGTCGTCGGGGCCGAGGACACCGACTGCGGGGAAATGGCGGGTTGCAACGCGTCCGCGGCGACGAACGGCCGGCCGTCGACCTCACCGTCCGCCAGCAGCATCTTCAGCCACGCCGTCAGGTCGTTCACCGACGAGCTGACGCCGCCCGCGGGGGACTGCGCGTCCGGTTCCCGCACGTATTTCGCGGTGTACTGCCCGTCGACCTTCACGTGCCCCACCGCTCGGTTCTCCTGCGCGGCATAGTCCGCGAAGCGGGAACTGGTGTGGGACATGCCCAGTGGCTGGTAGAGCAGTCGCTCCGACAGACTCGCCCAGTCGCTGCCCGACGCGTCCGCGACCGCCTCGGCCGCGGCGGTGACCCCGAAGTTGGTGTAGGCGTACGAATCTCGGAACGGCGCGAGTGGCAGTAAGCGCAGACGGTCGAGGATCTGCTGACGGTCGTAGCCCAGGTCCTCGAGTTCGTCACCGGCGTGATCGGGCAGGCCCGACCGGTGCGCGTACAGGTCGCCGACCGTCGCGTGCGAGCTTACGTACGGGTCGGCCAGGGCGAACCCCGGCAGCTTCGAGGCCACGGGGGTGTCCCAGTCGACCACGCCCGCGGCGACCTGACGCGCGACGACCGTCGACCCGATCGGCTTGGACAACGACGCCAGCTGGAAGACCGTGTCGGCGTCAACGTTCTCCGACGTCCCGGCCGCGCGCACCCCGAAACCCTTCGCGTACAGCGTCTGACCGCCATGGACGACGGCAACCGCCATGCCCGGAATGCCCGACGAATCCATCAGCTTCTCGGCCAGGCCGTCGAGTTGCGCGACCGCGTCGGCGACCGAACCCTCCGGCAGTGGGACACCGGCGACCTGTGCGGGGTTCTGCGGGGCCTCGCCGATCACCGTCGGCGTCGTGGAGTCGACGTCCTGGCTGCACCCCGCGACGAGGGCGACCGCCGCGAGCGGGGCCGCGAGCACGCGGCGGGGGAATGGGCGCATGTCCGGCCTTTCTCGTCAGTCGGATCGTAGGCGCGTGCGCGGAGCCCCGTCGGGGAATCCGTGGCGGGATCAGTCGTCGTGGTCCGCCTTGGTCATCGCGAGCACGTCCAGGCGACGGTCGAGTTCGGCCTCGGTGAGTCCGTCGTGGATCAGGCCGCGATCGATCACGGTCTGCCGAATCGTCTTCTTTTCCTTCAGTGCCTGTTTCGCGACGGCGGCCGCCTCCTCGTAGCCGATGGCCGAGTTGAGCGGGGTGACGATGGACGGCGACGACTCGGCGAGCGTACGCAGGTGCTCCTCGTTCGCCTCGAGTCCGGCGATGCAGCGGTCGGCGAACAACCGGGAGACGTTGGCCAGCAGTCGGAACGACTCGAGCAGATTGCGCGCCATCACCGGGATGTACACGTTCAGCTCGAACGCGCCGGCCGCACCGCCCCACGCGACGGTCGCGTCGTTGCCGACGACCTGGGCGGCGACCTGCGTGACCGCTTCCGGCAGAACGGGATTGACCTTGCCGGGCATGATCGAGCTTCCCGGCTGCAGGTCCGGCAACCGGATCTCGCCGAGCCCGGTCAGCGGGCCCGACCCCATCCACCGGACGTCGTTGGCGATCTTCGTCAGCGAGACCGCGATGGTGCGCAGCGCACCGGACGCCTCGACCAGTCCGTCCCGGGCGGCCTGCGCCTCGAAACTGTTGCGGGCGGGCGAGAGTGCGTCCAGGCCGGTGGCGCGCACCAACTCCGCGACGACGCGCGGTCCGAAGCCGTCGGGTGCGTTGAGTCCGGTCCCCACCGCGGTGCCGCCGATGGGGAGTTCGCCGAGGCGGGGGAGCGTCGCCAGCACCCGCTCGATGCCTGCCTCGATCTGGTGGGCGTAGCCGCCGAACTCCTGGCCGAGCGTGACCGGAACGGCGTCCATCAGGTGCGTGCGGCCGGACTTGACCACCGTCTTCCACTGCTCCGCCTTGTCGAACAACGCGAGCCGCAGGTGGTCGAGGGCGGGGACCAGATCCTTGACGGCCGCCTCCGTCGCGGCGACGTGCGTGGCCGTCGGGAACGTGTCGTTCGACGACTGCGACATGTTCACGTCGTCGTTGGGGTGCACGGTGACACCGGCCTTCGCGGCGAGGCTCGCGATCACCTCGTTGGCGTTCATGTTCGAACTCGTCCCGGACCCGGTCTGGAACACGTCGATCGGGAACTGGTCGTCGTGCCGGCCGTCGGCGATCTCGTTGGCGGCCGCGACGATCGCGTCGGCCTTGTCCGGATCGAGCAGCCCGAGATCCCTGTTGACCTGTGCGCAGGCGGCTTTCAGGAGCCCCATCGCGCGGATCTGGGCGCGCTCGAGGCCGCGGCCGGAGATCGGGAAGTTCTCGACGGCGCGCTGTGTCTGGGCGCGCCACAGCGCGTCGACCGGGACGCGGACCTCGCCCATCGTGTCGTGTTCGATGCGGAACTGCGGATCGCTGCTGTCGCTCATGGATCCAGCTTGCCACCGCGGGCGCCTCGCCGCGGAAAGAGCTGAAGGGTCCCTTCGTGCGCTCGCAGCGCGCGAAGGGACCCTTCAGCTGGAACTACAGGTGGTCGATCAGGGCATCGGGGGCTGCGCGCCGTCGACGCCGTCGAAGTTGATCGACGAGAACTCGTGCAGCTTCTCGAGGCGGTGGTACGCCTCGATCATGCGGACGGTGCCGGACTTGCTGCGCATGACGATCGACTGCGTCGTCGCGCCGCCGCCGTAGTAGCGCACACCCTTGAGCAGGTCGCCGTCGGTGACACCCGTCGCGCAGAAGAAGATGTTCTCGCCGGTGACCAGTTCCTCGGTCCGCAGGACGCGGTCCAGGTCGTGGCCGGCGTCGATCGCCTTCTGGCGCTCGGCATCGTCGGTCGGGGCCAGACGGCCCTGCAGCGCGCCGCCCATGCAGCGCAGCGCTGCCGCAGCGATGATGCCCTCGGGGGTACCGCCGGTGCCCAGCAGCATGTCGACGCCGGAATCGGGGCGGGCCGTCGCGATCGCGCCGGCGACGTCGCCGTCCGAGATCAGGCGGATGCGCGCACCGGTCTCGCGGATCTCCCGGATGATGTCCGCGTGACGCGGACGGTCGAGGATCGTGACCGTCGTGTCGGAGACCGAGCGGTTCTTGGCCTTCGCGACGCGGCGGATGTTCTCCGCGACACCGGCGGCCAGGTCGATGACGTCGGCAGCCTCGGGGCCCACGGCGATCTTGTCCATGTAGAACACGGCCGACGGGTCGAACATCGCGCCGCGCTCGGCGACCGCGAGGACCGCGATGGAGCCGGGTGCACCCTTGCTCATCAGCGTCGTGCCGTCGATCGGGTCGACCGCGACGTCGCACAGCGGGCCGTCGCCGTTGCCGACCTCTTCGCCGTTGTACAGCATCGGGGCTTCGTCCTTCTCGCCCTCACCGATGACGACGACGCCCTGCATCGAGACCGAGCTCACCATGTGGCGCATGGCGTCGACGGCGGCACCGTCCCCGCCCTCCTTGTCGCCCCGTCCGACCCAGCGGCCGGCCGCCATGGCGGCGGCCTCTGTGACGCGTACCAGCTCGAGAGCGAGGTTGCGGTCCGGGGCCTCGCGGCGACTCGATGGGGTGCTGGCCGTCATGGGCAGTGCCTCCTGCTGCAGTCAAGGTCGGCGCAATGTGGTGGCCGACACTTCGGTGCGGTCGACCGCGGTGCGGTCGTGCCGTCGATTCGGTGGACGAATCTCGAGGGTGATTGTCTCAGAACCCGACGATGCGTGGCCTGGTGGGCCACCCGGAGCCGGGAACAGGAATACTGGACAACGTGCCCGAGAAGAAGCCCCGCATTCTGCAGAACGGCCACGACATGCTGTGGTCCCTGATCCCGCTGGTCCTGGCGTGTCTGCTGATTGCGGGCGTCGCGAGCAAATGCGAGTTCAGCCCGGGCGGGCCCAAGCCCGGTCCGGTGCCCAGCTTCGACGCGGACGCGGCCTTCAAGTACGACTCGCGCGAGCTCGGCTTCCCGATCCGGAAGCCGGAGATCCCGGAGGGTTGGCAGTCGAACTCGGGCAGCCGCAGCATCGTCTCGGGTGACGGCGGCGGCGACTCGAGCAACATCGGCTTCATCACCGAGGTCGGCCGGTACATCCAGCTCACGCAGAGCGATGCGACCGTGGAGACGCTGGTCCCGTTCGTCGCGGGTGACACGCGGATCCAGAGCGGCACCGAGCGGATCGGTAGCCGCCAGTGGGATGTCTTCGACGACGGCGAGTCGGAGGCGATCTGGGTTTCCGACTTCGGTGACGCCCGCGTCCTGATCACGGGTCCCGCGCCGGCGGAAGACTTCAAGCAGCTCGCGACGGCGATCGACGTCGAGCCGCTGCAGCGCTAGGCGACCGGCGCCGACGATCACTCGTCGTCGGTGCCGGCCTCGTCGTCGGCATGCGCGAGCGCGTCCTCGACCCGCTTGCGAGCGCCCGCGAGGTGCTCCTCGCAACGCTTGGCGAGCGCCTCGCCGCGTTCCCACAGCGCGAGCGACTCGTCCAGGTCCAGGCCGCCCAGCTCGAGGGTCTTCACGACGACGACCAGTTCGTCCCGTGCCGCCTCGTATCCGAGTTCGGCCACATCTGTGTTGCTCATGACTCTCTTCCCATCACGGCGGCGCGCACCGCGCCGTCGGCCAATCTGACTCGGATCTGCGTGCCGGGCGGCGCGTCGTCCACCGACCGCAGCACCTCGGGCTCGGTGTCGCCGTACACGCGCTGCACCACTGCGTAACCGCGGGCGAGCGTCGCGGCCGGGCCGAGCGTGGCCAGCCGCGCCCGCAGGTGCTCGACGGTGGTCGACTCCACGTCGATCGTGCGGGTGACGTCCCGGCGAGCGGTGCCGCGGAGACGTTCGATCTCCTCGGCCCGGCGGTCGATCCCGGACAGCGGATCGGCGAGCGCCGGGCGGCTGCGCAGCTGCGCGACGAGATGCTCCTCGCGGGCCACCCAGTTCCGCAGTGCCGCGCCGGCCCGCCCCCGCAGGTCGGACACCAGCGCCTGCTCCGCGACCGCGTCGGGCACGACGCGCTTGGCGGCGTCGGTGGGGGTCGCGGCCCGCAGATCGGCGACGTGGTCGCTGAGTGGACTGTCGGGTTCGTGACCGATCGCGCTCACGACCGGCGTCGTGCACGCGACGATCGCGCGACAGAGAGTCTCGTCGGAGAAGGGCAGCAGGTCCTCGACGCTGCCGCCGCCGCGGGCCAGGATGATGACGTCGACGCGGGGATCGCGGTCGAGTTCCTCGAGCGCCTCGATGATCTGCGGGACCGCCGTCGGACCTTGTACCGCGGTGTTGCGGACCTCGAACCGTACTGCCGGCCACCTGCGTTGCGCGACGCTGAGCACGTCCTTCTCGGCGGCGCTGGCCCGACCGGTGACGAGTCCGATGGTGCCGGGCAGGAAGGGCAACGGGCGCTTGAGGCGGGGATCGAACAGGCCCTCGGCCGCGAGGAGCGCCCGCAGACGCTCGATCCGGGCGAGGAGCTCACCGATGCCGACGGCCCGGATCTCGGTGACCCGCAGCGACACCGTGCCGCGGCCGGTGTAGAACGACAGCTTGCCGAACATCACGACGCGGCTGCCCTCGGTCAGCGGGACCGGGGCGTCGCGCAGTAGTTGCGGCGAACACGTCACAGAGAGCGACATGTCCACGGACGGATCACGCAGCACGAGGAACGCCGTGCGCGTCCCCGGCCGGGCGTTGATCTGGGTGATCTGGCCTTCGACCCAGACGCTGCCGAGGCGGTCGATCCACTGCGCGACCTTGGTCGAGACGGTCCGCACGGGCCAGGGCTGCTCGGCCGAACTGGGCGACGGGCCGCCGGAAGCGGGGCGCTCGGAGGTCACTTGGCGCGAGCGGAGGTGATGCGGTTGGCGAGCATCGTCTGGAACGGTGCCCGGGCCGCGGTCCGCTCCTCGTACTCGAGCAGTGCCGTCAGATCCTCGACCGACAGCGACCGCAGGCGCGACCGCAACTGGGCGAGGGTGAGGGCGGCATAGTCGAGTTCCTCGGCGATCTCGGGAACCGACACGTCGCCGGTGGCGGGCGTGTCCTTCTCGCTGGGCGCCGGGGTGGCGGGAGTCTCGTCGTCGCCGGGAGTCATCGAGTACAGGGCGAATCGGCCCGGAGTCGAGCGACGCTCGGCGTCGTCTGCGCCCTCGGAATCGTCGACATCCACCTCACCGTCGGTGCCGAAGTCGGCGCGGTCCTCGTCGAAGACCGCCCACTCCGGTTCCTCCTCGGTGCGGTCGAGGAGGCAGAAGGCACGGTCACCCTTGATGGCGAGCGCGGTCATCGACTGCTGCATCCGCATCGTCGTCTGCAGTACCTGACTGACCGCGGTCATCGGCAGCGTCATGGCCGTGGACGGCAGCTTGAGCGCCTCTTCGTAGGCCGTGATGGCCACACCGGCGGCGACGCGCGCCATGAACGGGGGACGAATCATGGTCACAGACTGCCTCACGGGCGCTTCATTTGGTAGCCGACGGCGCCGAAGGCCCCGCTGCCCGGCGCGCGAGCCCGTGCTCGGCGGTTCGTCGAGTGTGTGCACCGTAGGCTGGGGGCATGTCTTCGGCAGTTCCTCTCAATCTGGGTATCGCACGATCGGCCGGCGCGGATGCGGCCGGCGGTGGCAAGCGGGTCCTCCTCGCTGAGCCGCGCGGCTACTGCGCGGGCGTCGACCGGGCGGTCGAGACCGTCGAGAAGGCGCTCGAGAAGCACGGTGCGCCGATCTACGTCCGCAAGGAGATCGTGCACAACCGGCACGTGGTCGACACGCTCGCCGAGCGGGGCGTCGTCTTCGTCGACGAGACCGACGAGGTGCCCGCGAACTCGGTCCTCGTCTTCTCGGCGCACGGGGTGTCCCCGGCCGTGCACGCCGCGGCCGCCGAGCGGAGCCTGCACACCATCGACGCGACGTGCCCGCTGGTGACCAAGGTGCACCAGGAGGCGAAGCGGTTCGCCCGCGACGACTACGACATCCTGCTGATCGGCCACGAGGGCCACGAGGAGGTCGAGGGCACCGCCGGCGAGGCACCCGAGCACGTGCAGATCGTCGACGGCCCCGACTCGGTGGATTCGATCACGGTCCGCGACGAGGACAAGGTCATCTGGCTGTCGCAGACGACACTGTCGGTCGACGAGACGATGGAGACCGTCGAGCGCCTGCGGGAGAAGTTCCCGAAGCTGCAGGATCCGCCGAGCGACGACATCTGCTACGCCACCCAGAACCGTCAGGTCGCGGTGAAGGCGATGGCGCCCGAGTGTGATCTCGTCATCGTCGTCGGCTCGCGGAACTCGTCGAACTCGGTCCGTCTGGTCGAGGTCGCGCTCGGTGCGGGTGCCCAGGCCGCGTACCTCGTCGACTACGCCCGCGAGGTGGACCTCGCGTGGCTGGACGGCGTGCGGACGGTCGGCATCACGTCCGGCGCCTCGGTGCCGGAGATCCTGGTTCGCGGTGTGATCGACCTGCTCGCCGAGCAGGGCTTCGCGGACGTGCAGTCGGTCACCACGGCCAACGAGACGCTGGTCTTCGCGCTGCCCCGCGAACTGCGCGCGGCACGCACGTAGGACCTCGCGGGATCAGCCCTCGAACGGGGGCTGATCCTGGCGATCGCGGTAGCGAACCTCCGGAATCGGGTGTGCCGGAACCTCGGCGGTCCGGCGGGGACGGGTCGCCACCGGATCACGCTGAATCTGCTCGCGCTGAACCGGCTCGCGGTACGGGGCCTCGCGGCGCGGACCGCGCGGAATCGGTTCCCGGTGGACGCTCTCCCGGTACGCACCCTCGGAGCGCACCGGTTCGCGGTGACCGTAGTCGCGGTGAGGGGATGCGTCGTCGTATGCGCGTCCCTGGTGCGGGCCGGCGGGGATGTGCGCGGTCGCGGGCTCCGGCGCGGGCCGGGACGGCCGAGGCGGCCTTCCGGTCCGGGTGGGTGCGCGACGGTCGTCGGCGACCGGTTCGAACACGGTGGTGCGGTCGTCCCGCGAGGCGGTGCGGTCGTTTCGTTCACGACGGGGACGCGCGGGCCGGGCGTCCGCGCGGCGGTCCCGCGAGCGTGCCGGCGTGCCGGTCCGGGACTGGACGAGGAACACGCGCGCCGCAGCGATCAGGCCGACGACGACGGTGGCCGCGAGCATCAACGGAAACCGGTTGACGAGCGGGTACGCGACGTTGATCGCCATGTCCTTGAGGCCGGTGCCGCCGCCGTCGGCGAGGAACTGCGCGCCCAGCGGGACTGCGACGAAGAGCAGCAACGGGGGCTGTACGACGGCCGTGAACAGGCCGCGCTTGCGGACCGCGAGCACCGCGAGGACGCAGCCCAGGAAGTACATGGCGGAGAACGCCGAAGTCAGTTCGTTGCCCGAGACGGCGTCGAAGGCGAACCCGAGGAAGGTAGCTCCGGCAGCCACGGCGACGGCGCCCCAAGCGGGTATGCCGGGAACCGTGGGCAGTGCGGAACGTTGGTCGAGGGGCACCCCGGATCGAGCGCGTTGGGTTGCTGACACACTTCGAGCGTAGTCGTTCGTCGGCCGGGTGCCTCGGTGGCGCCGCCGTCGAAGGCCCGGAAATCCCCGACAGGCGCGCCGCGCGTTGTCGGACGGGTGCTCTAGCGTGCTTCCGCATGAGGATCCTCCACACGTCCGACTGGCACATCGGCCGCACCTTCCACGGTGTCGACCTGCTGGCCGACCAGACGCGGGTACTCGACGCGATCGCGGCCGTCGTCGCGGAGCGCGGCGTCGACGTCGTCGTGGTGCCGGGGGACGTGTACGACCGGTCGATCCCGAGCGCCGACGCGGTCGCGGTCTGCAACCGCGGGTTCGAGGCCATCCGGGCGGCAGGGGCGGTGATCGTCGCGACGTCGGGCAACCACGACTCGCCGGTGCGACTGGGCGCGGGTGCGGCGTTCGCGGCGGCCGGTGGGCTGCACCTGATGACCCGGGTGTCGGCGCTGGATGTTCCGGTGGTGCTCGAGGACGAGCACGGCCCGGTCGCGTTCTACGGCATCCCGTACCTCGAGCCCGAGATCACCCGAGCCGAGTTGGGTGTGCCGCAGGCGCGGTCGCACGCCGAGATCCTCGACGTCGCGATGACGCGGATCCGGGCCGACCTCGACGCACGTCGCGCGGTCGCACCCGGACTCCGCTCGGTGCTGCTGGCGCACGCCTTCGTCGTGGGCGGCGAGGCCACCGGTTCGGAGCGGTCGATCTCGGTCGGCGGAGTGGAGACGGTGTCGGCGTCGGCATTCGACGGGGTCGACTACGTGGCGCTCGGGCACCTGCACTCACCGCAGACGCTCGCCGAGAACGTCCGCTACAGCGGTTCGCCGTTGCCGTACTCGTTCGGGGAGCGGTCCCATCGCAAGTCGGTGTGGCTGGTGGACGTCGATGCCACCGGTCTCGCGGCGGTGGAGCGGCTGGACCTGCCCGTGGTCCGCGGGCTCAGTCAGGTCACCGGGACGCTCGACGAACTGCTGCACGACGCCGCGTTCGCGACCGCGGAGGACCACTACGTTTCGGCGGTGCTCACCGACGCGCTCCGTCCTGTCGACGCCATGCGCGCCCTGCAGTCCCGCTTCCCACATGCAGTCCATATGGAATGGCAACGCCCCGAAGGAAATCCGGAGCTGAGGTACCGCGACCGGGTGCGCGGCCGCTCCGATCTCGAGATCGCGGAGGGCTTCCTGACCGACGTGCGCAGCGACGCGACGGCGGGGGAGGTGCGTCTGTTCGAGAAGGCGCTCCGTAGTGCCACCGCGGCCGAGTCGTCCACGCGCGCCGTCGATCCGGCCGACGTGACGGAGGTGTCCGCGTGAGGCTGCACAACCTCGAGGTGACGGCGTTCGGCCCGTTCGCCGACACCGTCACGGTCGACTTCGACGAACTCGGCGCGGACGGTTTGTTCCTGCTGCACGGGCAGACCGGCGCGGGCAAGACGACGATCCTGGATGCGGTCGCGTTCGCGCTCTACGGAACGGTGCCCGGTGCCCGCAAGGAGGGCAAGCGACTGCTGTCGGACCACGCGCCGGCCGGAGCGGTCCCGACGGTGACGCTCGAGGCGACCGTGGGCGGCCGACGGATCCGGATCACCCGTAGTCCCGAGTACCAGCGCGCGAAGAAGCGCGGCACCGGAACGATCACCGAGAACGCCAAGGCCACCCTGGCGTGGCTGGACGGTGAGGGCGAGAACCTGTCGCGGATCCCGGACATCGCCCGCGAGATCGAACGTCTGCTGGGCATGACCGCGGACCAGTTCTTCCAGGTGGTGCTGCTCCCGCAGGGGGAGTTCGCGAAGTTCCTGCGCGCCGACAACGAGGAACGCGGCAAGCTGCTCGAGAAGCTGTTCGACACGACGCGCTTCAAGACGGTCGAGGAGTGGTTCGTCGACCGCAAGAAGACCAGTGACGCGCGGGTCGCGGACCAGCGCAAGCAGGTCGATCTGGCGTTGGCGAAGGTATCGGCGGCGGCGGGGATCGAGGCAGGCGCCGACGGGGAGCCCCTGGCCTGGGCGCGGCGTCTGCTCGACCAGGCCGTCGAGACCGCGGAGCTGACCGCCACGGATCTGGTCCGGGTGCGGGGCGTGGGCGAGCAGGCGCGTGCGGCGGCAGCGAAGGCGCGGCGGGTGCTCGACCTGCAGCGGCGTCGCGATGCTGCCCGTGGTGCGATCGCCGAGCTGGACGAGCGCGGCGCAGAACGCGAGGTGCTGGCGGCCGAGGCGGCGCGCGCGGTGCGGGCCGAGGTGGTCGCATCCGCCGCGGCGGAATCCGATTCGGCGGCGAGTGCCGCGGAGGCGGCAGCGCGGCGGGCGCAGGCGGCCGCCGAGCGGCTCACAGTGTCCGAGGACGGTGCGGGTCTGGTGGCGCGGCTCTCGTGGCCGCAGTCGGACGCGGACCGCGCGACGATCCGAGCCCAGGAGCGAGACTGGGCGGCCGAGGTGGTCCGCCTGGATTCGCTGCTCGGTGAGGCGCGCACGATGACGCAGGGCGAGCGCGAGCTCGACGAGATGCGCCGCCGCAGTGCGGACTTGGATCGGCAGGTCGAGCAGATTGCGGATGCGCGCGCCCGCCTGCCCGACGACATGGTCGCCGCGGAGGAGTTGCTGCGCCGGGCCGAACAGGCACAGAGCGTCCTGCCGGGATCGGAGGAAGCGGCCGCGCGTGCTGCGGACGCTGCCGCCGCCGCCGACGAATTGATCACGGCGACAAAGATGCTGGACGATCGCCGTGGCTCGGTCGCGCAGGCGCGCGACGCCCACCAGGATGCACGGGCCCGGCTGCTGGATCTGCGGGAGCAGCGCATCGCGGGCATGGCCGCGGAGTTGGCCGCGCAGCTCGTCGACGGCGAGCAGTGTGTGGTCTGCGGTTCGACTGAGCATCCCGCGCCCGCCAGCCCGGCCGGTGTCACGGTCACCAAGGACGACGAGGAGGCTGCTCGGGGCGCCGAGCAGCGGGCCGCGGCGGCGTTCGAACGCGAGACGGAACGTCTGGCCGAGGCCGAGCGGCACGTCGACCGATTGACCCAACGCTCTGGTGGCGGCGACCGCGACGAGTTGCGCAGGATTCACACCGCCGCGGTGGCCGACGTCGAGCAGACGCGCAAGGTTGCAGCCGGCCTTGCGAGGGCGACAGCGTCGGTCAACGAGCTTCGTTCCCGGGGAACGCAGTTGGAGGACCAGGCTCGTTCGGTCGATACCGATCAGGCGGCGCTCCGCGCCCGGATCGAGGCCACCGAGGCCCAGGTAGCCGAGTTGCGCACCCGACTCCTCGCCGCGGCCGGAGACGACGCGAGCGTGCCGGCCCGGCGGGAGCGTTTCGACGACCTCACGACGCGTGCGGCTCAACTGCTCGACGTCCGCGATCGGGCCGCGGCCCTCGACACCGCCGCGCACGACGCCCGCGCCCGGGCGCTCGACGCCGCCACCGGTGCCGGGTTCGCCTCGATCGCCGACGCGTTGGAGTCGGTGCGCCCGGCGCAGCGGATCGCGCAGATCGAGTCCGTGCTGGCCGCGGCCCGGGACCGGCTCGCGGCCGCCCGCGCCGTGCTCTCCGAACCCGACGTCGTCGCGATCGACGGCCTGGAGCCGGTGGATCTGACGGCCCCGGAAATCGCCGAACGTGAGGCCGCACGCCACATCGAGGTGGCCGCGGGCGCGGCCGACGAGGCGGAGACGCGTCGACGGAATCTCGAGCACTACGTCGACCAGTTGGAGAAGACCCTGACGGGACTCGGGCCGGTCCTCGCCGAGCACGAGGAACTGGCGGGCCTGGCGGACGTCGTCGCCGGACGCGGGCAGAACTCACGCAAGATGTCGCTGCGCTCGTACGTGCTGGCCTCCCGGCTCGAGGAGGTCGCGCTGTCGGCCTCCGTGCGGCTGCGCCGCATGTCCGCGGGCCGGTACGAGTTCGTCCACTCCGACGAGGCGGGCTCCCACGGCCGTCGCGGCGGGCTCGGACTCGACATCCGCGACGACTACACCGGGGTGGTTCGCTCGGCGAAGACGCTGTCGGGTGGTGAATCGTTCCTTGCGTCCTTGGCGCTCGCGCTCGGCCTCGCGGACGTCGTGGCCGCCGAGTCCGGTGGCGTGGTGCTCGACACGATGTTCATCGACGAGGGATTCGGCACGCTCGACGCCGACACCCTCGACCTGGTGATGGGTGTGCTCGACGAACTGCGGGCGGGCGGGCGCGTGGTCGGCATCGTCAGCCACGTCGACGAGATGCGTCAGCGGATCCCGAGCCGGCTGCACGTGCTGCGCGGCCGGACCGGGTCCACGTTGGAGATGATCGCCGGCTAGGCCCTCGGTCCCGACGAATTCGGGCTGGGTTCCGAGTCTTCCGCCAACGGGCTGGGCGGGCCCTCGGGTTCCACGCGCTCGGTGCTCACTTCGCCGGTCGCGGTCGCGTCGCCGGCGTCGAGGAGGGCATCCTCCTCGAGCCGCTCGTCGATCTGCTCGCCGAGGTAGCGGATCACGACCGCGCCCACCGCCGCGACCGGGACGGCGAGGAAGGCGCCCACGATGCCGAAGAGCGAGCCGCCGGCGGTCACCGCGAGCAACACGACGACGGCGTGCAGTTTCATGCTCTTGCTCTGCAGCACCGGCTGCAGCACGTTGCCCTCGATCTGCTGCACCGCGAGGATGATCGCGAGCACGATCAAGGCGGTCGTCAGGCCGTTCGCGACCAGGGCGACGAGGACGGCGAGGGCACCGGCGACGAACGCACCGACGATCGGGACGAACCCGCCGATGAACGTCAGGATCGCGAGCACCGGGGCGAGTGGCACCCCGAGGATCAGCAGACCCGCGCCGATGAACACCGCGTCGATGAGGCTGACGAGCGCCTGCGTGCGGATGAAGCCGCCCAGGGTGTCCCACATCCGGCCTAGTACCTCTTCGAGGTGTCGTCCGGCGCGCCCTCCGCTGACGCTGTGCAACCAGGGGATGAACCGCGGGCCGTCCTTGATGAAGAAGAACGCCAGGACGAGGACCAGACCGAGGGTGACGATCATCGATCCCGCGGTGGTGACGCCGCTGAAAACGCCCGACGCGATCGCGGTACCGCTCTCCTGCAATTTCGAGGTGAGCGCATGGACCGCGGTGTCGATCTGCTCGTCCTGCAGGTTGATCGGCGGGCCCTTCAGCCAGTCCTGGACCTGCTGGATGCCCTGGGTCGCCTTGTTCGCCAGTTCCGGGGCCTGGTCCACGACGGACGGCACGACGAGCGCGATGATCCCACCGACCACGGCGAAGAAGACGAGGAGCGTGATGGACGCGGCACCGGCCGGGGGCATGCCGCGCTTGGTGAGTGCCCGGGTCGGAGGCCAGAGCACGGTGCACACGACGATCGCCAGGAGCACCGGGAGTGCGATCACCCACAGCTTCTCGAGAATCCAGCCGACGACCAGGGCTCCGATGGCGATTGCGGCGAGACACAACGACCACTTCGCCAACCACATCCCGCCTGCGCCGATCACCTCGCCGCGGTCCCGCAGACGCGCACGCGTGTTGGAATCGTCGGTCTTCTTCACGCTCACAGGGCGAGGGTCCTTCCGGCAGGCTGATGCGGTCGTCGTCGAATCTACGCATTTCTCGCGCACTTCTCCGAGGAAGGCGCGAGTAATCGATCCGGTCACGGCCCGGTTAAAGCCGACATTCGGCGTCCGCGGCGTCCGTAGTATCCGGCGCATGACGAGAATCAACGGGAGACTCACCGCAGCAATCGTCACAGCAACGGCCGTCGTGCTCGCGCTCGGAGCGTGCTCGAACGACAACGGCACCTCCGAGGAAACCAAGGAGAGGATCAGTTCGGCGGTCACGTCCACGCCGGAGACCGGCCCGGGGGAGGCCTTGAAGTCGAGCGTCCAGTCCACGGCGTCGGGGATCGTGTCGAGCATCCAGGCGACGGCGTCGAGTGCGGTGTCCGGGATCGGCGGGGCGTGGGACAACGCCAAGCTGACGGCCTTCGTCGCAACCTTCCGGACCGCGTACCCCAACCTGTCGAGCGACCGCGACGACGAGTCGATCGAGTCGATCGTCAAGGAGACGTGCACGGCGAAGGAGTCGGGCGCGAGCGACGAGGAGTTGACCGCGAAGGTCAAGGAGACCGCGACCAACGACGGCACGGTTCCGACCGACGACCAGGTCGACCGGATCCTGCAGTTGGTGCGGCCGGCCTGCCCGTAGCGGGCGGCGCGGTCAGAATCTGGCGGGGTCGGCCGCGGCCCAGTCGCGTCGCCACGACTCGCGGGCGTGGTCGAGCAGTTCCTTGGGCTCGAGCCAGTCGTAGAGCTCGGCGTACGTGCGGGTGGTGACGCCGTCGACCCGGCGGTGCAGCATCGACGGGTGCAGGTCGTCGAAGCCGTCGAGGCCCATCGACGCGACCATCTGCGCCGCGCTGGCGACGGTCGCCTTCTGGAACCGGTACACGCGCGCGCTCTTGTCGGGCACGTCGAGCGCCCGCGCGCGCCGCGGATCCTGGGTGGCCACCCCGACCGGGCAGCGGTTGGTGTGACACTGCTGAGCCTGGATGCAGCCGACCGCGAACATCATCGCGCGGGCGGCGAGCGTGAAGTCTGCGCCCTGGATGACCCGCTTGACGATGTCCGCCCCGCTGGCCACCTTGCCGGATGCGCCGATCTTGATGCGGTCGCGCAGTCCGGTGCCGACGAGTGCGTTGTGGACCGTCATCAGGCCCTCCGTGAGCGGCATGCCCATGTGGTCCTCGAACTCGACGGGCCCGGCGCCGGTGCCGCCCTCGGAGCCGTCGACGATGACGAAGTCGGGGGTGACGTCGCGCTCGCGCATCGCCTTGCAGATCGCGAGGAACTCGATGCGCGAGCCGACACACAGCTTGAACCCGACCGGTTTGCCGCCGGACAGCTCGCGCAACCGGGCGACGAAATCGACCAGTTCGTACGGGGTGCCGAACGCGGTGTGGGCGGGCGGTGAGATCACCGTCTGCCCGATCGGCACGCCGCGCGCCTCGGCGATCTCGGCCGTCACCTTGGCGCCGGGCAAGACGCCGCCGAGGCCCGGCTTGGCGCCCTGGGACAGCTTGATGGAGATCGCCTTGACCTGGTCGTCGGACGCCCGGGCCGCGAATCGGTCGGGGTCGAACTCGCCGTCCGGGGTGCGGCAGCCGAAGTAGCCGGACGCGATCTCCCAGATGAGGTCGCCGCCGTGCTTGCGGTGGTGGCGGCTGATGCTGCCCTCGCCGGTGTCGTGGGCGAAGCCGCCCCGCGCGGCGCCGGCGTTGAGTGCCTCGATCGCGTTCGCGGACAGCGCCCCGAAGCTCATCGCGGAGACGTTGAGCAGCGCGATGTCGTAGGGGCGGGTGCAGTCCGGCCCGCCCAGCCGGACGGTGGGCGCGGCCGTCGGGGCGGTGCGGGCGCGCAGCGAGTGCGTCACGAACTCGTAGCCGATCGCGTGGACGTCGCGTTCGGTGCCGAACGGCTCGTCGTCCTTCGTGCCTTTCGCCCGCTCGTACACCAGGTCTCGGGTCTCGCGATCGAACGGTGTTCCGTCGGTGGGCGATTCGATGAAGTACTGCTGGATCTCCGGGCGGATGCCCTCGAGGACGAACCGCGCGTGCCCGAGGATCGGATAGTTGCGCAGGATGTTGTGGCGGCGCTGCAACAGATCTCGGGTGCCGAGGCCGGCCAGCACGAGGACGGGAACCGCGGCGAACCACCACCCCCACGCCACTGTCACGGCCGCCGCCGTGGCGACGAGACCGACCAGCCAGACCGAGACGACAATCGACCAACGGACCATGCGGCGATGGTAGGCGGAGACGTCGGGCCGTACCCTGACGGGCATTGCGCGTCGGTGTGTCCGCCGACGCCGATCGAACAGAAGGGTGCGTGCGCGCATGGAGTCGGATCCGATCACCGACCTGGAGGCCGAACTGGTCGACATGTGGCGGCGAGGGCGGATCCAGTCACGCGAACGCGCCCGCCAGATCGATCCGAAGCTCGACCCGGCCTGCTACCCGCTCCTGGCGATCCTCGCCCGCACGGACGCGGCGCCGATGTCCGCGCTGGTGTGCGAACTCGGTCTGGAGAAGTCGACGTTGACGCGGCAGATCGATGCGTTGGTCCGGCTGGAGTTGGTGGAGCGCCGCCCCGACCCGCAGGACGCGCGGGCCCGCCTGGTGGTCCTCACCGACTCCGGTCGCGAGCGGCTCACTGCGCAGCGCCAGGCCGTCATCGCGCAGTGGCACGAGCGGCTGTCGCGGTGGGATCCGGCCGACGTCAAGCAGCTCACCACCCTGTTGCACCGCCTGGGGGAGAGCGCGGACTGAGCCTCTTCGATAATTAGTTGCGTGGTGCAACCATCTTGGAGTATGGTTGCACCACGCAACTAATTGGGAGGTGTCGTGGCCGAGGCGAACACGGCGGAGGTCCTGATCGGACTCCTTCGCGACGTCATCCGTCGCGGGCGTGAACTGAACGGGCATCTGGCGCGGGAGGCCGACGGCGAACTCCTCACCGAGCCCTTGGGCGCGCTGCTGTCGCTGGTCTCGTCGACCGAGGGCAGTCGCTGTAACGCGCTCGCCGACCGGATGCGGATCACCCCGTCGACGTTGAGTCGGCACATCACCCATGCGGAGGAGCTCGGGTACCTGACACGGGTTCCCGACCCCGCCGATCGTCGAGCCACGTTGCCGGCGTTGACCGACGCGGGGGACGCCGTCCTGGAGCGGTACCGGTCGCGCCAGCGCGAGTGGCTGCTCGACTCGATCTCCGATTGGACGGACGAGGAGGTGCAACAGCTCGTGGATGGGTTGTCGCACCTGAAGTCGTCGTTTCGGGCCAAGGTTTCGGCGCTCTGACGCCGAATCGTCAATTCATTTTCTACGTAATCGTTTTCGAGATCGTTCGAAGAATTCGTGAGGTTTCTGCATGAGTACATCCGTTACCCGGGACACCGGGAAGCCTGATCAGGCGGCGGACGCGCCGATGACCCATCCGCAGCGCATCCAGGCGCTGGTGGGTCTGCTCCTCGGCATGTTCGTCGCGTTCCTGTCGTCGACGATCGTCTCCAACGCGCTGCCGACGATCATCACCGATCTGCACGGCACTCAGGACCAGTACACGTGGGTCGTCACCGCGACGCTGCTGGCGTCCACCGCGACGACGCCGATCTGGGGCAAGTTCTCCGACATGGTCAGCAAGAAGATGCTGGTCCAGTTGGCGCTGGTGATCTTCACGGTCGGCTCGGTGCTCGCTGGCCTGTCGCAGTCGGTCCCCATGCTCATCGGCGCTCGCGCCGTCCAGGGTCTGGGCCTCGGTGGCCTGCAGGCGCTGGTCGTCATCGTCATCGCGACGATGTTCAGCCCGCGTGAGCGTGGCCGCTACCAGGGTCCGATGGCCGGCGTCATGTCGATCGCGACCGTCGCGGGCCCGCTGATCGGCGGACTCATCGTCGACACCAGCTGGCTGGGCTGGCGCTGGACGTTCTTCGTCGGCGTCCCGCTCGCGGTGATCGCACTGTTCGTCATCCAGCGCACCCTCAATCTTCCGGTCGTGCGCAAGAACGTCAGCATCGACTACATGGGCGCCCTGTTCATCGCGTCCGGTGTCAGCACGCTGCTGATCTGGGTGACGCTGGCGGGCAAGAACTTCGACTGGGCGTCGGGTGTCTCCTTCGGGCTCGTCGCACTCGGCGTGGCGCTGCTGGCGCTCGCGATCTTCACCGAGACCAAGGCCAAGGATCCGATCATCCCGCTGCGCCTGTTCAAGGACCGCACCACCGCGCTGGCGACCCTCGCGAGCGTCGCGGTCGGCATCGCCCTCTTCGGCGGCGCGGTGTTCCTGGGCCAGTACTTCCAGATCGCGCGCGGCTACTCGCCGACCGTTGCAGGCTTGCTGACGCTGCCGATGGTCATCGGTTCGATGGTGGCGTCCGCGGTCTCCGGCGCACTGATCACCAAGTTCGGTCGCTGGAAGGGCTTCATCCTCGGCGGCGCGATCATGATGACGGTCGGCTTCTTCCTGCTCTCGACGATGGATCACGCCACCAACATGGGTGTGCTCGGGGTCTTCCTGTTCATCCTCGGTGTCGGCATGGGTCTGACGATGCAGAACCTGGTGCTGGCGGTCCAGAACACCGTGAGCCCGGACGATCTGGGTTCGGCGAGCTCGGTTGTGTCGTTCTTCCGCTCGCTCGGCGGCGCGGCCGGCGTCTCCGTCCTCGGTGCGGTCCTGTCGAGCCACGTCGCCGACCTGACCACGAAGGGTCTGACGGCGGCCGGCGTGGACATGAGCCACGCGGGCGGTTCGGGTGCCGGACTGTCCAACCTCAACGAACTGCCGGGCCCGATCGCGGACATCGTCCGCGGCGCCTACGGCGACGCGACCGCACGGATCTTCCTGATCTCGGGCATCGTCTCGCTGCTCAGCCTGGCGGCGATCTTCTTCATCAAGGAGGTTGCGCTCCGCACCTTCAGCGCCGACGAGCAGCGTCGCGCCGAAGCGTCCGGTGAGGACATCGACGCCGAACTGGCGGAGATCGTCCAGGGCGATCCGGTCCTGGTGGATCCGGTGCCGGCGGAGCCGTCGGAGAAGACGCGCAGGTAGTGCAAGACACGAAGGCAGCGGGCCGGGTGGGCGTCGACGACGCGCACCCGGCCCGCTTTCGCGTTGCACCTATCGTGAACGGCATGGCCGACACTCGATGGCAGCGTGAACGATCCGCATCCGACTCCCGCGCGTACATCGCGCGCTTCGATCGGCTCGAGGCCGACGGGACCGACCTGCACGGTGAGGCGCGGGCGGTCGACGCGATGCTGCCGCGCGGCGCCCGAGTGCTCGACGCCGGTTGCGGCACAGGGCGACTCGGTGCCGAACTCGCCAACCGGGGACACCGCGTGACCGCCGTCGACCTGGATCCGGTGCTGGTCGCGGAGGCGCGCAAGAAGACCGCCCTCACCGTGCACGAGGCCGACCTCGCGACGCTGGACCTGCCGGGGGAGCGGTTCGACGCGGTCGTCGCGGCCGGCAACGTGCTCATCTTCGTCGCACGTGGCACCGAACGTCAGGTGCTGGGGCGCATAGCCCACCATCTCGTGCCGGGCGGCATCTTCGTCACCGGGTTCGCGACCGACTACGAGTACGCGGTCGACGAGTTCGACGCCGACCTCGCCGCCGTCGGCCTGGTGCGCGAGCACCGCTTCTCGACGTGGGACCTGCGACCGTGGCACGAAGGCGCCGGTTGGGCGGTCACGGTGGCCCGCAAACCTGACCTGTAACCGACGCGTCGGTTTGGGCTACGGTCTCTGCCGACAGAACGTTCGTCAGAACCCAGGGGGGACCCCATGTCCGAACCGACCTACAACGCCGGCCCGTCCGAGCAGTACGGCGCACCTGCCTACCCGCAGCAGGCGTACCCGTCGGCGCAGCAGTATCCGACCGCACCGGCCCCGGGCCAGTACGGCGGACAGCCGCAGCCGCCCGCGTCGAACGCCGGGTGGGCCGTGGCCTCGATCATCTTCTTCTGGCCGCTGGCGTTCGCCGCGTTCAACCACCTGCACTCGATCTTCCCGAAGTGGTCGATGGGCGACTACCAGGGCGCGCAGTACGCGTCGGAGCGGGTGAAGACGCTCGGCAAGATCGCGCTCGGCATCGGCATCGGACTGTTCGTGCTGTCCATCATCATGTGGTTCATCATGGTCGCGGCGTTCGCCGCCTCGGTGGACGACGCGGGTACGAGTACCACCTACCAGTGGTGAACGGTGGCGGTGGTCGGCGCCGGAGTGTGGCCGATCACCGCCATCGCCCGGTGACGCCGTAGAATCCCTATACCGTGAGCCTTACCCTCGGAATCGTCGGCCTCCCCAACGTCGGCAAGTCGACCCTTTTCAACGCGCTGACCAACAACGACGTGCTGGCCGCGAACTACCCGTTCGCCACCATCGAGCCCAACGTCGGCCTGGTGGAGCTGCCGGACGAGCGGCTGAAGAAGCTCGCCGAGATCTTCGGTTCCGAGCGCATTCTCCCGGCCACCGTGTCGTTCGTCGACATCGCCGGCATCGTCAAGGGTGCCTCCGAGGGCGCGGGCCTGGGCAACAAGTTCCTCGCCAACATCCGTGAGGCCGACGCCATCTGCCAGGTCGTCCGCGTTTTCGCCGACGACGACGTCGTGCACGTCGACGGTCGCGTCGATCCGGCGTCCGACATCGAGGTGATCGAGACCGAGCTCGTCATCGCGGACATGCAGACCTTGGAGAAGGCGCTCCCGCGCCTGGACAAGGAAGCGCGCAAGAACAAGGAACTCAAGGCGCAGCACGACGAGGCGCTCAAGGCTCAGGCGTTCCTCGACGAGGGCAAGACCCTGTTCAGCGTCAAGGACAAGCTCGACTTCTCGCTGCTGCGCGAGCTGAGCCTGCTCACCACCAAGCCGTTCCTGTACGTCTTCAACGCCGACGAGGCTGTCCTCACCGACGAGGCCAAGGTCGCCGAGCTGCGTGCCTCCGTCGCGCCCGCCGACGCCGTGTTCCTCGACGCAAAGGTCGAGCAGGAGCTGCTCGAGCTGGACGAGGAGGACCGCCAGGAGATGCTGGATTCCATCGGTCAGTCCGAGCCCGGCCTGCACGCCCTCGCGCGCGTCGGCTTCCACACCCTCGGCCTGCAGACCTACCTGACCGCTGGGCCGAAGGAATCGCGCGCCTGGACGATCCACAAGGGCGACACCGCCCCGCAGGCCGCCGGCGTCATTCACACCGACTTCGAGCGCGGCTTCATCAAGGCCGAGATCGTCTCCTTCGACGACCTCGTCGAGGCCGGTTCCATGAACGCCGCCAAGGCCGCCGGCAAGGTGCGCATGGAGGGCAAGGAATACATCATGCAGGACGGCGACGTCGTGGAGTTCCGCTTCAACGTCTAGAGGCCCTGTTCAGAGGGCTAATTTTGGCCCTCGGTACGCAGCAGAACCCGCAGAGGCTCGGAACATCTCGTCCGCAGCCCTGCGGGTTCTGTCGTTCCTGGGTGCCGAAACGGATGGTCGTCTCGAGGTAGCCGAGGTGGTCAGGACCGGACGCGTCGGTAGGCCCGGAGGGCAGCCAGCAGGGCGACCGCCGACAGCAGATCTGCCGCGGTGAGCCCGTGGCTCGGCGTGACCACCAACAATACCGGGCCTTCGACCGGGCCGTTCACGGGGAGCCACGCGGCGGCCGCGACCAGGGCTGTCGTGGCGGACAGCGCAGACGGGCTCGTCAGGCACCAGAAAGTGGCTGCCGACAGCAGGACCAGCCACACCAGTGGGAGGAATAGTTCCGGCACGGGTTCATCATGCATCGGTTGCCGGAGCGGCCCGAAGGCAGCGCGAGCTTGTCGATCGCGACAACTCGTCGACGGGCGTCGTCATCGCTTCGTCGGTAACGATCTGCCAATCCCTGTGGCGGAAGCCGGGCGTGGTGCGACTGCCGTCATGGATGCTGCAGAGGTGACGCTCGCCAAGCGAAGCCTTCTCGCCGTACCGATGGTGATGCTCTGTGTCGCAGGCCTGTTGGTCGCGGCGTCCGGGGCCGGTGGGGCCGCACCGCCGTCGGGATGGCGATACACGATGGTGGCGTTCAGCAACACCAGCGGTCAGGACATGGATGTGTTCGAATCCGGGGACGGCTCCCAGTTCCAGCTGGTCCGACCTTCGGCGTATCGGCCCCCGTCCGGTCTTGTGCGCGATCCGAGCATCTTTCGGAACACGGACGGGCTGTACTACATCACGTACACGAACGGCGGCGGGGCGAGCATCGGCTTCGCGCGCAGCAATGACCGCGTCAACTGGACGCACATTGGCGACCTCCCGGTCCCGTTCTGCTGCGCCTTGATGCCGGGGACAGGCGACGGCACGGGTTCGGCGATCCTGCAGGGCTCCTCGGACTTCTTGGGCTCCTCGGGGTCGGCAGGTTCGGCCGACGGGCCCTCGCTGTCACCTTTCACCACGAAAGCCTGGGCGCCCGAATGGTTCGTGGAGGGCGACCGCGTGAACGTCATCCTGTCGATGTCGACAGGTGGGGGATTCGTGCCGTATCTGATGACGGCGCTGGAACCCTCTCTCCGACAGTGGAGTCTGCCCGTTCCGCTCGCCGGCATCGGAGCCGACCACATCGACACCACCGTGGTCAAAGTGGGATCGACCTACCATGCGTTCACCAAGAACGAGGCGGCGAAGGTCGTCGAGCATGCGGTCGCCCCGTCGGTGACCGGTCCCTACACCTTCGTCCCGCCCGGAAACTGGGGCACGCTGGTGGAGGGGCCCTCCGTCGTCCAGTTGCCCGACGGGGCCTGGCGGATCTACCTCGACGCGTACACCGAAGGAAAGTACTTCTACTCCGACAGCACGGATGGGCTGAGTACCTGGTCGCCGGTGCAAGAGCTCCCCGGCCTTTCGGGGGAGGTGCGCCACTTCGGGGTGATCCGAGAGCCGGCATAGTCAGCGGTCCAACCGAGCTGGGGCCGTGGCGCCAGCTCGGGAACGACTCGGCCGCCGCAGCATCCTTATCGTGAGGATGCTGCGACGACCGTGGGATTCCCGCCGATCATCGGGCAGGGTCCGAGCGTCCTGCCTGCTTCAGATCAGGAGCCGAGCGAACCCGTGTCCAGTGAACCGGTGCTGAGCGAGCCGAAGAGGTCGAGCGAGCCCAGCGACCCGAGCGAGCCCGTCGACTCCTCGGCCGGAGGCTCCGGATCGTTCTTGGCGAAGTTGGTGGTGCAGCCGTTGAACTTCACGGCGTCGACCAGCGTCGAGGTGGCCGGGAGGCCGCGTCCGATGCTCACGCCGTAGTGGTCGACGACCGCATTCGGGTTGGCCGCCGCAATCTCGGTGAGCGGCACGAGTGCGCGGCCGGTTGCTCCCGCGATGTTCGAAGTGCTCCACCACTTTCCGTTCTGCAGGTTGGCATGAACGCCGCCCTCGGAGGTATTGGCCGCGTTCTCGTCCGGCACCCAGACCAGGGTGGTGAAACCGTTGTCCGGGAACTTCTCGTTCTCGAATGTGCCGGTCAGCCGCAGCTGGAAGGAAGCGGTCGGATTCTCGGCCAACTCCGAGAAGCCGATCTCCTTCTTGATGGCGTCGGACAGTTTGATGCCGCCGGCCTCGCGGTAGCTGACCGACCTGTTGGCAGTGCTCTCGACCTCGAGCTTCAGGGCGCCGTCGGTGTCGAGCACATTCTCGGCGGTGTAGTAGGCGACCTGTCGCTTCTCGTCCTCGAACGGGATACCCCACCCGTTGGGGGTGTTCTCGGTCGAAAGCTGCTCGCAAGCAACTCCTTCCGAAACCTCGCTCGAACCGAGCGAGCCTGCGGATCCGGTCGATGCGTCGCTCGAGCCGAGTGAGCCGAGGGATCCGGTCGGCTCGGCTCCGGCGAGCGCGGGCACGACGAGCGCGGCGGCGCTGATGATCGCAGCGGCCGAGCCGATGCGGAATGCGTTCTTGGACATACTTCACTCACCTCGTTGGGAGTCGCGGACACGGTTCGACGTCGGGGCGGGAATGTGGAAGTCCCGCCTCGATGTCTTCAAGTCATTACAAGCGTCTGCACTGTCGCAACAGCCGACGCAACCCCCTGTGGCCCCCATAAGTCACAGGCGTCGTTCTCTGCTCATGTCGATGAACAGTCGAGCGACCGTCCCGACGGTAGACAATCAACCGACAGATATCAAGGAGACTGGTCGGTCTTTATAAACTCGTTGGATTGGGCTCGGTGTGTAGATGTAGCACGGGGGCGCGCGGGGATCGGGAAGAAAGGGCTGCTCTGGAGCATGTTTCCTACTTTCGGAGGAGGTGATCTCCTGCCTTCGTAGGAGCTGCGTCGATCGGGTCGCCCGGTGGTTTCTGGGCAGTCGCCCGTCGCCAGAGGCGGTCACGCCGACGGGGGTGCTTCGGGGCGGGTCGAAACCAGGGGTGCGCGGAGGGCGGCGCGGGTGCGTGACGCCCGGCGAGGTGTGGCGTGAAGGTGCCGGGACTGATGGGTGGGGTGAACGCGAGTCCGGTTGCTGTGCAGTCGGTTTCGCCGATGGCTGCTAGCGGGTCGGCGGCCGGGCCGCGCAGCTGCGGAGAATCGAGTGTTTGGGTCTCGAGCTTGCCGGAACATGTTCGGGCCCATGATATCTGGAGAATTCGGAGTGTCTCGACGTGGCTCTCCGCGACGACGGCGTCAGGCATGCTGCGCGGCGCTGTTGAATGCGGCCGATGTCGGCGCCGGTGATCAGGCCGCCGCTGGGGCGCGCCTCGTTCAAGATCGCATCGGGATCCTCGAGCTGATCCCTGGTTACCGTCAAGTGCTCGTAAAGCTCGAAACGACGTGCCGCGACAGGTGCCGGTGCATCGGGCCACCTGCTCGCGTTCCGCCCCAGCTTCTGGATCCACTGGTCAGAGGTTTGATCAACGCCGTTGCTCGCAGTGCGCTCGCCGTTCTCTCGTCTGCATCGGCCAGGCATGCCCTCGATCGGTGTGATTCGGGTTACGCTCTGCCGGCATGATGTCGACAGCGAACCGCTGTCGATGTTCGAGGCGCCGCTCCGTCGCGACAGCACCCCGAACGTGTGGTTCCATGCCCGTACGAGTGGAAGCTCGGGCACCCCCGTGTCCACAGCGGCACGGTGATCGGAGGAGTAGGGCACGATGGCAGGTTCCGAAAGCGACGCAATTTTCGAGACCCTTTTGGAATCTGCCAGGCGGTTGTCGTTCGATTCGCGAAGTCCTCTGGTCTACCAGTCCGAACCCGGCGACGACGAACGCCACGGTATGACACCGCAGTGGTCGCCCCTTTACGGAACCCCGTTGTGGGACGGTATGTCCGAGTCGGAGCGGGTCCGGCTCACCAGGTGCGAGGTCGCGCATTTCCTGGGCATCGGCATCTGGCTCGAAGTGGGCCTGCAGGTGGCTCTGCTGAGGGCGAGCCACAGCGCGGATCCGGCACGACCGGACGTCAAGTTCCTCCTCAACGAATGCGCGGACGAGAACCTGCACTCGTTGATGTTCGCCAATGCCGTCGAGAGCATCGGGTCCCACTTCTATCCGCGCGACCGCTCGGTGGACTTCTTCGGCTGGGTGTTCCGCCACATCGCTTGGGACGAAGTCGCATACGGAATCGTCCTCGCCGGCGAGGAGGTCTTCGACGTCATGCAACGCGACTGGATGAACAGCGACGACGTCGCCGCACCCATCCGCCGGTCCGCCTACATTCACGTCGTCGAAGAGTCCCGGCACATGGCGTTCGCGCGTCGGAAGATCCGTGATCTCCTGGTCGGACGCTCCCGCTTCAGGCGATTCGTCAGCACCCTGACCATCGCGGCCGGCATGCACCTCATCGCGAGGAGCCTGATCAATCGCCGGGTGTACGACGATCTCGGCCTCGACTGGGACGTCGTGAAGGCGAACATCGATGGGAACGAACATCATCGGATGATGTTCCGGAGGGCCGCCGAGCCGTTCATCGAATTCATGAGCAAGGAAGGACTGCTCAATCCCGGCGCCCGATGGGTCTACCGAAAGTCGAACCTTCTCTGACTAGGAGTCGTCGTGGCCCATGTCATCCTGGGACATTGCTGCAAGGACGCCTCGTGTGTGCGGGTGTGCCCACAGAACTGCATCCATCCCGCCCCCGGCGAGGACGGCTTCATGTCCTCCGAGACGCTCTACATCGACCCCGATTCGTGTATCGACTGCACCGCGTGCGTCGAGGCCTGCCCGGCCTCGGCCATCAAACCCGAGCACGCACTGACCTCGACCGAACTCCCGTACGCCGCGCGTAACCGTGAGTTCTTCGCGCAGGTACCCGCGGCGCCGCGCACCCGGCCGCGCGCAGTCTTCGAGTTGCCGCTGGCCCGCCCCACTGACCGACGCGAGATCGCCGTGGTGGGGGCGGGTGCGGCCGCGATGTACACCGTTCGCGAGCTCCTGCAGCGGTCGTCGTCGATCCGCGTCACCGTCTACGAGCAGCACGACACGATCGGGGGACTGCTGCACCGAGGCGTGTCCCAGGACCACGTCGGCGTGCGCGAGATGATCCGGCTGTTCGATGTGCCCTTCGGCGACGACCGCGTCACGGTTGTTCCCGAAACCGAAGTCGGCGTGGATATCTCGATTGACGAGCTGCGAACGAGATTCGATGCCGTGATCCTCGCCTGCGGAGCCTCGCAGCCTCGCCGGATCGCGTCCACCGGTGCCGGTGACGAGATCCGTCAGGCCATCGACATCCTGGTCGCGGAGAACTGCGGCACCTTCCCGCCGCCCGCGCCCGCCGGACCACGGTGCGTCGTGATCGGCGCGGGCAACGTTGCCTTCGATGTCGTCCGGTGGGCCGCGAAGACCCGCGACCGGGTGCCCGCGAGTGAACAACTCCGCGAACTTGTGATCCTGTCGCGGTCGGCCGCGGACGGCGCCGCCTTCACGCCCTCGGCGTTCTACGAGCTTCTCGACCTCGACCACACCGAGGTGCTGATCGATCGCGCCGGCAGCGCACCCAGCGCCGCCGCGGACAGCCCGCTGCTGCGTGCGTTGTCGCGTCTGCCCGCCACCGATGTCGGCGGGGTGCCCCCCGCTCCGGCCGGTGCAGTGGGACCCCTGCGCATCGTCCTGTCGTTCGGGCAGGAGGTAGCAGGCCTCGCTGCGACCGACCGGGGTGTCGTCGCGGTCACCACGACCGCCGGCCGGACCTTCCACACGAACTCTGCGATCTGTGCCACCGGATTCACCACCAAACCGATCGACGGAGTCCCGCTGGGCGCCCGCGGCGTCGTGCCGAACCTTGGCGGACAGGTGATCTCCCACGAGACCGGAGAACCGCTCGAGGGGCTGTACGTGGTCGGCTGGGCGAAGCGAGGCGCGTCCGGTGGTGTCGGTGACAACCGAGGCTGCGCGGCCGAGACCGTGACACAACTCGCCGCGGATTTCCGTTCACGGGTGTGACGTCGGGTCGAAGCCCGCCGCATGCGCGACGGGCCGGTTGCCGAGATCAGGAGCCGGGCGACTCGTTCGCGAGTGATCCGTTGACGATGGAACCGGTGGCGAGGGAACCGCCGAGCGACCCTGCTGCGGAACCGACCTCGAGCGATCCGACCAGGCCATCCGTCAGGGAGCCGAAGTCGAGTGAGCCGAACAGCGAATGGAGGAAGCCGCCGTCCAGCTGGGTCTCGCGCGTCCACTCACCGCACCCGGAGGTGATGAACACGTCGTCGGTGTCCTCGATCTTCACCGTGGTCGGGCCCTTGGTCATACCGGATGCGATCGGTTCCATACGGAGCGTTTTCATCGTTCCGCGTACCCAGGTGCAGGTTTGGTCTCCGTCGACGAGTGCACCTTCGGTGGTGTAGATGCCGGGCCGGATGTCGGTGTTCACGTAGTAGAACCCGGTCCCCGCAGGGATGGTCTTGGATGCTGCGGAGGCGATTCCGCTGCCGCCGAGGACGATTCCTACCGATGCTGCTGCGACTACGCCGGCAGCGATGGACTTGCGCATTCCGTTTTCTCCCTGAGGTTCCGTGGGGGGTCCCGGCGACTGTAGTGGGCAGTGTCGACCTATCGGGCAGTTTTGAGGGGTGATTCTGCGGGTGCACGGTGCGCGTGTTCACGTGCACGGAGTGAAGACATGCCCGACGACGCTCGCCGAACGGTGCGCCGCGGGTCACGGTGTCGCCGGCGGCCTCGAGTGCACGTGGCCAGGCAGTGCCGCGTGTCAGAGCTCCGCTTCGGGCGCCTCGCTCAGCGTCCGCTCGGTGACGAAGCGCCGCCGTGCACCCGACAGTGGATCGGTGAATTCCAGTTCCCGCGCGAGCAATTGGAGTGGGAGGGCGTGGTCGTCCGGTGCCTCGGACAGCAGGTCGGGATACCAACTGTCGCCGAGGATCCCGACGCCGAGTGCCGACAGGTGTACCCGCAGCTGGTGCATCCGTCCGGTGTGCGGGCGCAGGATCGTGTGCAGCACAGCGCGTCCGGAGGCGCTCATCCCGGTGCCCCGGACCTCGATCAGCGTCTCGGAGTTGGGTTCGCGGGACTCGTCGACGACGACCCGCAGCTCACCGCGTCGGGCCTCGATGTGGTTGCGGTACACCACGGGAACGGCGTGACCGGCCAGCGCCGGTGCGTCCGGGTTCCACTCGGCCGGTAGTGCCGACACCGCCTCGTAGACCTTGGCGACCCGACGCTTCTCGAACAGCGACTGGTAGGCGCCGCGCGTCGCGGGACGAGCCGAGAACATCACCAGGCCGGCGGTCGCACGGTCGAGCCGATGGATCGGCGTCAGATCGGGGTTGTCGAGCCGGGTCCGCAATCGGACGAGCGCGGACTCCCGCAGATAGCGCCCGCCCGGGGTGGTCGGCAGGAAGTGCGGCTTGTCGATCACGACGAGGTCGTCGTCGACGTGCAGAATCTCCTCCCGGAACGGAATCGGTTCCTCGACCGGCAGGTCGCGGTAGTACCAGACGAACACCTGGTCGCCGAGCGCCGTGTCGCGGCCGATCGGGCCGCCGTCGGCGCCCACGATCTCGCCGGCGTCGAATCGTCGGTACAGGTCGTCCGCGTCCAGGTGGTCGAATCTCGTGATCACGTACTCGGCGATCGTCGCCCACGGACCGGACGTCGGGACCCGCAGTCGCGTCGGCCCGACCCCGTCTCGGACGGGCAGCGGTGAAGGCATCGGCACCAGGCCATCATCCCACCGACGTCGGCGCGGTCGCGACGAGGCGATTTCCGACCGAGGTCGGATGCCGAATAATGGCAAGACAGGCCGACGAATGCCGAGCTACGGTGGGCCCGTGAATGCGGACTCGGCTCCCGGTCGGATCGTCATCGTGACGGGTCCGCCCGGTGCTGGCAAGAGCGCTGTGTCACGGCGGCTCGCCAGGCAATACCCCAAGGCCGTGCACCTCCACACGGATGATTTCTGGCACGCCATCGTCAGCGGCGGCGTACCGCCGTACCTGGTGGAGGCGGACGAGCAGAACCAGACGGTGCTGGGTGTCATCGCCGCCGCGGCCGAGGGATACGCGCGGGGCGGATTCACCACGATCGTCGACGGAATCGTCGGCCCGTGGATGCTCGGCCATTTCACCCCGGGAGGGAGCGACGACGTGCACGCCACGCGCCACTACGTCGTCCTTCGGCCGGATCAGGCCACGACGATCGCGCGCGCGATGGCGCGAACGGGGCCGGACGCGCTCACCGATCCGGCCCCGATCACGCAGATGTGGCGCCAGTTCGCGGACCTCGGCGTCCTCGAGAAGCACGCCCTCGATACCGGCGGCCTCGACGTGGACGCGACGGTGGCGCGGGTCGCGGCGGCGGTCGATTCCGCGGACTTCGTACTCTCGGTGCGTCAGCTCAGCGCGAGCCGAAACACCCCGTCGGTTGCGGCGTCGGAGAAGTAGAGTGTCTTGCCGTCCGGCGTGATCGTGAGGCCGGTGAGTCCGCTCTTTCCGGTTTCGAGGACTCGCAGCTGCTTTCCGCTCCAGTCGAACTCGACGATGCGGCCGGACGCGTTGTCCGCGACGAACCACGAATCCGCGCCCGCGGCCAGGCCGGCCGGGCGCTCGACTGCGCCCGCAGGGCTGGCGTCCTCGCGGGTCGCGTTCCACACGTACGAGTACTCGGACAGCGTCTCCATCGGGCGGATCCACTTGTCCCCGGCCGCGGCGATGGCGGCGTGGTTGCCGCGTCGCTCGACCCATGCATCGACGGTGACAGGATCGTCCCCGTCGCCGGGGCCGTTCTCGATGTGGCTCCAGTCGATGACGCCGGGCCCGTGCTCACCGTGGCTCGCGGGGGAGTCGTTCCAGTTCTCGACCATCACCTCGGTGGTTCCGCTGTCGGGCTGAAACCGTCGAACCACACCGGCACCGGTGTCGGAGTAGTACACCCAGCCGTCGTGCTCGAACATGCCGCTGGGCACGTCGTCCACCCGCTGGTACGGCAGATCGATGTAGCGCTTGGTGGTGCCGTCGCCGTGGAAGCCGTTGCCCTCCTGGTGGTCCCGGTTGAAGTCGACGCGCGCCACGTGGCCGGGGCCCTGGCACTCGTTGGCCGCGTCGTGCACGCCGCAGCCGTCGAGGATGAAGAACGCGTTGACCTCGTCGTGCAGGATGCCGGTGCCGAGCGGGTTGCCGTGCAGCATGTCGAGGTGACTGCCCTGGCGGGGCCACACGCAGCGCGCGGTCGCGTCGGACCAGTACTCGGACGGGCACTGGTTCTGCGGGGTGTCGTCCGGCGGATCGTGGCTGATGCCCGGTTGCGGCCAGTCCGCCATGTAGGGCTTGCTCTGGCCGGCGAGTGCGAAGGTGCTGGTGGAAAACAACGTCGGGCCCATGAAGTTGTTGCCCTTGAAGTGGGCTTCGCGCTCGGGATTGAGCTTGAACTCCATCCCGCGCACCTCGTTGTTCGAGTTGTTCGACACCGCGAAGTATCCGCCGTCGTCGGTGAAGGCGATGCCCGAGGGCCGTGCCGTGAAGTGCTCGCCGTAGCTGTCCTGCATCATCTTGGCCGAGCCTGCGACCGCGGTGTCGATCACGGTGACGGAGTCGTTGCCGGCATTGGTGACCCACAGTTCGGTGCTGTCCGGTCGGATCGCCAGCGCGGTCGGTGAATCCAGCGCCTCCCCGGTCACGACCGTCTCGACTGCGGCGTCGGACGGTCCCGTCGCGTCGGCCTCCGGTGACGAACAACCGGACAGCGCGAGCGCCGCCGCTGCCGACAGTGCCGCCGCCGCAATCACCGAGCGACGCGGTCCACGGCCGAGCAGGCCGAACCGACGATTCATTTCGTTCCTCTTCAATCCGCTCGGTAGGCCGACGTGCGCGTCACGACAGCCCGAGCGGCGGTCATTCTGGCATACGAATGACCGTTCGGTCTCCTTCGCCGGCGGCGGGAGTGAGCCTTGGCTCTACTCGCAGGCGACTCCGTCGCTGTCACGGTCGAGCTTGCTGCTGTAGCCCGGCTGCCCGGCGTAGATCGGGGCTGCGCCCGCCGCGCGGGCGGCAGCGCAGTTGGCATAGTGCACGCTCGCGCCCTGCGGTGCGACAGGCGCAACCACCGGAGCCGGTGCCGGTGCCGGAGCTGGCGCCGGTGCGGGAGCGGGAGCCGGGGCCGACTGCCGGATGGCCGCGGTGGCCGGCGGCGCGAGGGTCGTCGGAGCCATCGACGCCGACGCCGATGCCGAGATCGCGGCCGAGGTCGCGGCGGCCGGAACGCCCCCGCAGTCGCCGAGAACTCGCGCGATCGCGTCCTTCTCTGCCTGGGTCACCCACAGTCCGTACGCGGCTTTCACCTCGACCTGCCGGGACACGTAGGTGCATCGATAGGCCTTGTTCGGAGGCAGCCAGGTCGCGGCGTCCCCGTCACTCTTCTGCCCGTTGGTGGGGCCGTCGACGGCCTGCAGGTTGCGCGGGTCGTTCGCCAGGTTGCGGCGGGCCGCCTCGTCGAGCTGCTGCGCGCCCTTCTGCCAGGCGTCGGACAGCGCGACGACGTGATCGATCTGCACCGCGTTCGAAGTTCCCTCGCCCCGAGTGAACGCGATGGTCGTACCCGTGTACGTGTCGTCGAGGGTGCCTGTCAGAACGGTGCAGTTGTTCGAGCCGGGCTTGACGGTGATGTCGAGCAGGTCGCGGCGCAGGATGTCGTTGCGGGTGTCGCAGCCGTTGCGGCCGCCCGGGACGGTCACATCGTCGGACCAAGCCTGACCGAACAGGGCCCGGTCGTACCCGGTCTTGGGAGCCCGGCCCTTCACCGGCAACGTCTCGAGCGTGGCGAGGGCAGCTGTGGCGGCGTCGGAGGTCAGCATCGCCACGGGGGCGGCGGCGCGTGTCGTCGGTGTTGCCGCGGGAGTCGTCGTCGACGAGGTAGCGCTCGGCACGGTGAGGGTGCCCCCGGCGGAGTCACTGCTCCCGCAGGCAGCCAATGACGCTGCGACGGTTGCGGCGACGGCGGCCGCAAGGAGCGTGGAACGCATGCGGTGGGCGAACTGCAGGGGCCGGCGCGATTCCAGGGCTAGGGGAGCGGGCACGATTGTTCCTTCGGCGCAGCGGTGAGGGCGGCATCACGCATCGACGCGGGTGGGAGTTGTCGAGTGATGAGCGATTTGGGCACGAATGGCAATGTCTATCAAAAAGAATCGTCGCGTGGGCCGGAAGCGGCACGATTCGGTCGGCTCTGGGCGCACTGCGAGGCAGGCCAACTGGCGACGAGAGGACCCAGGAGTGCGTTCAGCACCCAACTGGTCGGCAGAACTGCGCAGAAGGTGATCACTGGCTGGCGCCACGCGTGGCGTCGCGACGTTCTACGACGAGCCGGGAGGCCCTGCCGGACTGAATGTATTGCTCCCGCTGCGGGACGAGCCGCCTCAGGCGGACGTCGAGGGAACCGTCGTTGCCGACCCGCTCGCCACGCATACCCTGGCCCGATGTTCGCGCGGGGCACCCGCAATCAGGTGGGCGGCACTGGCCGGCCGGTGTCGTTCGTCCCGGACAGTCCGGCTCAATTGACCTCGGCGGTGTCCCGCGCCTTCCACCACGTCCAGGCGGCGGTCACGATGATCGCGCCGGCGAGGGAGCCGATGATCCCGCTCGGACGGAGCGCGAGACCGTCACCGGCGAAGAGGCTGATCAGCAGACCGCCGACGAACGAGCCGCCGACGCCGGCGGCGCAGGCCAGACCCCAGTCGATGCCCGACTTGGACTTGCCCACGACCAACTGGGCGACGGCGCCGACGAGCAGCCCGAACAGGATGATCCCGATGATCAGCATGGCCGGAGTATGGCAGCCGGGCTGCCCGCCTGTCCCGAATTCTCCGTATTTCGATGCAAATGGTTCGAATCCGCGTCGCGTGATCGAAACTCTTGAACCCCCAGCACAATCGCGGGAACGACGGTGTCGAAGCGCCTGCATCCGTTGACGGTTGCTCCGGGCCCTCCCAGGATTCTCGGCATGACCTACGGCAGCGTCGAGACCCTGGCCCGCCGGCACGCCTTCTCGGCCTGCTGCGTGTGTGCGCCCTGTCCGCGTTCCTGTTGATCTCACCGGCCGAGCGTCCTCGCCAGGCCGATTCTCCTCACCCGCCGGTCGTCCCGATCGGGCCCGGGTTCCTCGTGCACTCCTCACGTTCATATCGGAGGTCTCCATGCGTCGTTCGACGCGAACACGTTTCGTCCTTGCCGCCCTGACGGCGGTATCTGCTCTGACGATCGGTGCATGCAGCAGTTCCGGCGCGTCCGAGGCGTCGGACTCGGCGGGTAACCCGCAGGCCGACGTCACCCTGCGCATCGGCGACCAGGTCAAGAGCACCCAGTCGCTGCTCGAGGCGGCCGGCGCGCTCGACGGCCTCGACTACAAGATCGAGTGGTCCACGTTCGAGGCCGGACCGCCATTGCTGGAGGCGCTGGGCGCCAACAAGATCGACGCCGGCGGTACCGGCGACGTACCCCCGGTATTCGCGCAGGCCAACGGCAATTCGGGCCGCATCGTCGCGGTGCAGGCGCGGACCGGTGCCAACGACTTCCTGCTGGTGCCGGCGAACTCGACGGCGTCGTCGATCGCCGACCTGAAGGGCAAGAAGATCGCGGTCACGCAGGGGTCGAGCTCGCACGGGCTAGTCCTCGGGCTGCTCGAGCAGGCGAAGCTGCCGGTGTCGGACTTCCAGTTCCAGTTCCTCGGTCCCGCCGACGCATTGAGCGCGTTCACCGCCGGACAGGTCGACGCGTGGGCGGTGTGGAACCCCTACTCGACGATCGGCAAGAACACCGCCGGCGCCCGGATCATCGCGGATGGCAGCGAGGTCACCACCGGGCAGTCGTACTTCTCGGCCGCGTCCGAGGCCCTGGCCGATCCGGCGAAGTCGGCGGCACTCGCCGACTTCTTCGGACGACTGGCCCGCGCCCAGGTGTGGGCGGACGCGCACCCGGAGGCGTGGGTGCCGATCTTCGCGAAGCTGACCAAGCTGCCCGAGGACGTCGCCGCGGCGTCGTTCGACACGTCGAAGGGGTCGTACGTTGCGATCGACGACCAGCGCATCGCGAAGCAGCAGAGGCTGATCGACCTGTTCGCCGCCGCAGGACTGCTGAAGCAGGCGCCGGTGGCCGGTGACTGGTTCGACGCCCGGTTCAACGCGCAGATTCAGGCGGGTGCGAAATGACTGCCGTGCTGACGAAGGGCTTGCCGGAGGCCGCGGCGACGGAAGCCGCCGCACCGGGACAGCCGAAACAATCGCGGCGCTCGTGGACACCGCTGCTGCGCCTGATCTCCCCGCTGGTGCTGCTCGTCCTGTGGCAGCTGCTCAGCAGCGCCGGCGTCGTCTCGGACAAGACACTCGCCTCGCCCGCGCAGGTGATCTCGGCGGCCGCGGAACTGTGGTCGGACGGCAGCCTGCAGGACGCGCTGGCCGTCTCGGTGCAGCGGGTGCTGCTCGGCGCCGTCCTCGGCATCGCGGTCGCCGTGCTGTTGGGCGTGCTGGCCGGGTTCTCCCGGATCGTGGAGCTCGCGATCGATCCGCCGATCCAGATGTTGCGGACGGTCCCGTTCCTCGGCCTGATCCCGCTGTTCATCATCTGGTTCGGGATCGGCGAGCAGCCCAAGGTGTTCCTCGTGGCGCTCGGCGTGATGTTCCCGCTCTACCTCAATCTGTTCGCGGGTATCCGCAGCATCGACGGCAAGCTGATCGAGGCGACGGAGACGTTGGGGTTGAACAAGTTCCAGCTTGCCCTCCATGTCGTCCTCCCCGGTGCACTGCCGCAGGCACTGACCGGGCTGAGGATGTCGCTCGGCGTCGCCTGGCTCGCACTCATCGTCGCCGAACAGATCAACGCCGACGCCGGCCTCGGCTACCTGATCAACAACGCCCGCATCTATTTCCGCATCGACATCGTCATCTTCGGTCTGCTCGTCTACGCATTCCTCGGTCTCGCGACCGACGCGATCGTGCGGGCCCTGGAGGGAAGGCTGCTGACATGGCGCAAGACGTACCAGGGCGCGTGAGGGACGCCGTCGTCACCGCCCGCGGCGTGCGGCGGGTGTTCGGCACCGACGTCGTGCTCGACGGCATCGACCTGACGCTGCGCGGCGGCGAGATCGTCGCACTCGTCGGGCGCAGCGGGTCGGGCAAGTCGACGCTCCTGCGCACCGTCGCCGGGCTCGACCGTGGACACGAGGGCCGCATCGACGTCGACGGTTCGGTTGCCGTCGCCTTCCAGGAACCGCGGCTGCTGCCGTGGAAGCGGGTGCACCGCAACGTTTCCCTCGGACTTCCCGACGGTGACGGCAAGCGGCGGGCGATCGACGCCCTCGGCGAGGTCGCCCTCGGCCACCGTGTCGACGCGTGGCCGCTCACGCTCTCGGGCGGTGAGGCGCAGCGGGTGTCCCTCGCCCGCGCGCTGGTCCGTGAGCCGGACCTGCTGCTGCTCGACGAGCCGTTCGGGGCGCTCGACGCGCTCACCCGGATCACGGCCTACGAGTTGCTGATCCGACTGTGGCGGCGGCACGGCTTCGCCGTCCTGCTGGTCACCCACGACGTGGAGGAGGCGGTGCTGCTCGCCGACCGCGTCCTCGTCCTCGACGATGGACGGATCGCCCACGACGTCGCGGTCAGCGCGCCGCGTCCGCGGCAGCGCGCGGATCCGGACGTCGTCGCCCTGCGCAAGCAAGTTCTCGTTCATCTCGGTGTTCTCGAAGGGATTTCGGCATGACCCTGCACTTCCACTGGTACCTGCCCACGAACGGCGACGGGCGTGAGGTGATCGGCGCCCTCGAACCCCGTGAGGCGTCGGGACGGGCGTCCGAGTTCCGCCCGGCCTCGCTCGACTACCTGACGCTGGTGGCGAAGACCGCCGAACAACTCGGATTCGAGGCCGTGCTCACGCCCACCGGATCGTGGTGCCCCGACGCCTGGATCACCACGGCGGCACTCATCCGGGAGACCCGGAACCTGAAGTTCCTGGTCGCATTTCGGCCCGGACTGATCACGCCGACACTCGCGGCCCAGCAGGCGGCCGCGTTCCAGCAGCTGTCGGGAGGCCGTCTGCTGCTCAACATCGTCACCGGCGGCGACGCCGAGGAGCAGCGCCGCTTCGGCGACTTCCACTCCAAGGAGGAGCGGTACGAGCGCACCGGCGAGTTCCTCGACATCGTGCGCGGGGCCTGGAGCGGCACGCCGTACGACTTCTCCGGCAAGTACTACACGGTCGAGGGTGCGGCGGCCTTCCCGGCGCCCTCCCCGGCACCGGGAATCTTCTTCGGCGGCGCCAGCGAACCCGCGCTCGACGTCGCGGCCGAGCACGTCGACACGTACCTCACCTGGACCGAGCCGCCGGCGAAGGTGGGCGCACTCATCGACGACGTCCGCCGTCGTGCCGCCGTCCACGGGCGGACGCTGAGCTTCGGCATCCGCGCGCACGTGATCGCGCGGGACACGTCCGAGGAGGCGTGGGCCGAGGCCGACAAGCTCGTCGGCCGGATCAGTCCCGCCCAGATCGAGCTGGCCCGCACCCGGCTGGCACAGAGCGAGTCGGAGGGGCAGCGGCGTCAGCTGGGGCTCAGCGCGGACCTGCGCAATCTCGAGGTGTACCCCGGGTTGTGGGCGGGATTCGGACTGGTCCGCGGCGGTGCCGGCACCGCGCTCGTCGGCAGCCACGAGGAGGTGGCGGCGCTGATCCGGGAGTACGCGGCGGTGGGCGTCGAACACTTCGTCCTCTCGGGCCAGCCGCACATCGAGGAGGCGTACTGGTTCGCGGAGGGCGTGCGGCCGATCCTGTCCCGGCAGGGGCTGCTACAGGCGGCCTGACCCGAACCGAACGCCGGCGCCGAACCACTCGTCGTCCCGACCTCAGTCGAAGACGAACTGTGGTTTGGTGCCGTGCGCGAGAGCTTCGGCGAGCACGACGGCCTCGGTGAAGCGTTCGAGCGGGCAAGAAACCGTTTGTCCATCCGCCGGCCCCGGTCGTATCGTGGCGGCAGTTCGCTGCCCGAACGATCGAAGGAGCCGGCCCCGTCATGGATCCGATCACCGAACGCGACCTGCGGGCGTCGTTCGTCAACTGTTCCAAGGGGGACGCCAAGCGCCTGCCCGCGCCGCGTGACCTGGACGATCGCCCCTGGGACGATCTGGATTTCCTGGGCTGGACCGACCAATCGTTCCCCGGACGCGGCTACCTGGTCGTGCCCCGGGCGGACGGTCCGATCGGCGTGGCGATGCGCTTCGAACCCAACGGGTCCGGCAAGTCCCAGATGTGCGCGATCTGCCTCACCACCCACACCCGTGGCGGCATCGCGCTGATGACCGCGAACAAGATCGGCGAATCGGGCCGGGCGGGCAACTCCGTGGGCATCTACATGTGCATCGACCTGGCGTGCCCGCTGTATGCCCGCGGCAGGAAGAAGCCCGCGCTCGGCAGCCGGTACCGCGAGGACCTCAGCCCGGAGGAGAAGACCGAGCGCGTGCGCGACAACATCAACGCGTTCGTCGACCGGCTGTACGTCTGAACCCGACCTCCTCGACGGTCAGACCATTTCGGGCACGTGCAGGTGCGCAATTGCCAGCTCGAACTCGCACACCTCCAGTAGCTCGGCGCCTGTCTCACGGAGGGCCCGAGTCCGGATCGCTTCGGCCTGCTCGCGATCGGCACGCATCTGCTCGACGCTGTCGAAGGTCACCGAGGACACTGCCCGGCCCGCGGCATGGTCGGCCATCAGGCTCGCGCTGCAGAAGCCGTCGGTGCCTTCCATCGCGGGCAAGTTCAGCTTCCAGACATCGACTGCGTGCGTCATCGTGCCGGGATCGACCTTGAACCAGGTCGCGCGGACGCACGCGCCGGGGCGCGACGTGTGGTCGCGGTGCAGGACCTCGATGTCCCACCGCTCGACGTGCGCGGTGCCGTGGAAGACCTCGGTGGCCTGATCCCGGAGGTGAATGGCGGGTCCCTCGCTCGCCCGGAGCGTCTCCTCGTCCCTCCACGAACTGGTGGCGATGCAGCGTCCGGATTCGCGGTCGACCAGTAGCGACAGTCCCTCGCTGCCCTCGATGTCGGCGAGCGCCGGCATCACGGTGTCACGGATGTGTTTGATTCCGGCGTCGATGAACGAGGGATGCGCCTGAATGGTTGTAGAACGCGCGTACACGATCGACTCCCTTTCCTCGGGGCGGCGCCCCGGTGGCGCCACCGGTCCCGTTTCTCACTTCACCTTCCTCCGGTACCGGGGACCTGGCAATGGCGCTGCGGCAGCCCGAAGTGGGTCAGCCGGGTAGCGCCAGACCGAAATCGACGCTGCCGTCGGCGTTGACGTCGTAGACCTCGATTCCGTCGGCAACGTTCGCCCCGTCCGTTCCCGTCGACACCGCGATCTTGTTGCACGCGTTGCGCATCAGGTCGATCACCAACTCGACGGCCTCGGCGGGGGAGAAGTGCGTGCGCACGTCGGCCACGACCTGTGGATCGAGGTGCGCGGGCTGCCAGATGAGGGCGTCGGCGAACTCGAGCGCGGCCTTGTGCCGGGGCGACAGGCTGCTTGCCCGGAAGTCGTCGATCTCGTCGTAGAGTTCCTCGCCGCCGCCGGCCAGCATCGCGGTCCGGTTGCGCAGCGACTTGCACAGTCGGCAGTTGTGTTGCCGGGCCTGGTAGAGGCGGACCACCTCGGTCGTCACCGGATCGAGTTCCCGCACCCGAGCAACCTCGACGAGCGTGCGCTGGATCAGTGGCCACGGTTCGCCGGTGGTGTCCCACTCGACGGGGACCGGCCATCCCGGTTCCGGCGCCGTGAACAGTGCGTCGAGGCCGGCCCGTGCCCGCGGCACCCAGTCGGCGACGTACAGCAGTTGGACGAATCGGCCGGTGTCTTGGCCGAGTCCGGACGCCAGTGCGGCCCGCTGGGCGTCGTCGATCATCGACACGTCCACCGAGAACTGCTCGGCGAACTCCAGTGGGGCGGCGGTGAGTGCGTCGGTGGTCTGTGCGGGCGCCGGTAGCGGCGGAAGCGACAGCGTCCGCGCGCACACCACGCGGGTGCCGGCGACGAGATCGATGGGCGCGATCGCAACGAGTCGATCGAGCGTCGATGCCACCTCGGGAGCGAAATGGCGCAGCGCCGAAGCGCCGCTGTGGCGTGCCCAGTCGTCGTGTTCCGTCATGTCTCGTCACCGTTCTCGAGTCGTTGCGCGCGTGCGGTCCATTGAACGCCGCCGGAGCGTAATTCGCTTGCCCTGTCCCGAAATCGCTCTACGGTTGGAAGATCGAACAATTGATCGGACGACGGCGCGGCGATCCCCGTGGCCTTCGTCCCCGACCGGAGCGGAACAGTGAGCCCCACCGAGCACGACCAGAACCTCGTGAACTTCGCCAGCCACCTCGACGACGGAACCCTCGCGCAGGCGCGGGAGACCGCGTCCATGCCGTTCGTGTACCCGCACGTCGCGTTGATGCCCGACGCGCACTTCGGCAAGGGCTCGGCGGTGGGAACGGTCATCCCCACCCGCGGCGCGGTGATCCCGGCTGCCGTCGGTGTCGACATCGGTTGCGGAATGATCGCCGCCCGAACGCAGTTCACGCTGGCCGATATCGAGGGTGCCGGTGGCGCGGGGCGGACGCTGCACGCGCTGCGGTTGCGGATCGAGCACGCGATCCCGCTGTCCCCGGGTAACTACAACCTCACGGCGTCGCTGGGGAAGTGGTTCGCGGAGCCGCGGATCGCCGAACTCGAGGAGCGGGCCGCGCGTGACGGCGTCGACCTGTCGCACTCACCGAAGTGGCGCGAGCAGTTGGGCTCGCTGGGCGGCGGCAACCACTTCATCGAACTGTGCGTCGACGAGCAGGACCGGGTGTGGCTGTTCCTGCACTCCGGCAGCCGGGGCGTGGGGAACAAGATCGCGCAGAAGCACATCGCGATCGCCCAGAGGCTGTGCCGGACATGGCACATCGACCTGCCGAACCGGGACCTCGCCTACCTGGCGGAGGGGACGCCCGAGTTCTGGAACTACATCCGGGAACTGCGCTGGGCGCAGCGCTTCGCGCTGCTGAACCGAGCGGAGATGCTGGACCGCTTCGCCCTGGTGTTCGGCGAGTGGATCGGTACCCCGGTGGTGGAAGCCGAGCGGATCAACTGTCACCACAACTACACCGAGCAGGAGGAGCACTACGGCGAGAGCGTCTGGCTCACCCGCAAGGGCGCGGTGAACGCCCACGGGGGCGTCGACGCGGTCATCCCAGGATCGATGGGTACCCGGTCCTACGTGGTCCGGGGCAAGGGCGATGCGCGCGGGCTGTGCTCGGCCCCGCACGGCGCCGGCCGCAGGTTCTCCCGCACCCAGGCCCGTAAGCGGTTCACCGTCGCCGACCTGGCCGATCGGATGAAAGGGATCGAGTACCGGCACGGAGCCGAGTGGATCGACGAGATCCCGGACGCCTACAAGGACATCGACGTCGTCATGGACGACGCCCGTGATCTCGTGGAGGTCCGGCACCAGTTACGGCAGATCCTCAACGTCAAGGGCACGTGATCGGGCCTCGGGCGCGCGAACACCCCGGGAGCAACCCCGGGGTGTTCGTCTGAAGAGAGAGTCGAACTCAGCTGAACTCGATGGTGCTGCCGAAGTTCACGAGGTTTCCGATCGTTCCGATCAACGACGGGAACAACGAGATGAGGTTGAGGTTCATCTTGGGCCTTTCCAGGGCGAGACCGGGTGTCGGGTCGTTATGCGACCGAAATATAGCCGAGCGCTGCGCTGGTGAAGGGCGTTTTGTGCAAACCGACATGGACAAGCGTCCAGCGGCCGGTGGCGGTGACGTCAGGTGGTCCGGGCGAGCAGCGCGTCGAGAGCCGCGAAGCTCGCATTCATGCCCGCCTCCATGCCGGACTGCATCATGCCGTCGCGGTCCTCGCCGGTCATGAAGATCGTGTCCGTCACCAGCTTGGTGTGGCCGTCGCCGAGGTCGACGAACTCGATCGTCTCGACCGAGACGTGGGTGGGCATGCCGTCCCACTCGAACGACCAGACGATGCGTTCGACCGGCGTCACCTCCCGGAATCGGCCCTCGAATCCGGCGACGCCACCCTCGTGGTGCTCGACGAAGCGCCAGTGCCCACCGCGCTCCAGTTCCCACTTCTCGATGTCGAGCCGGTTTCCGCGCCCCCACCACTGGGCGAGCAGATCCGGTTCGGTGTAGGCCGCCCAGACGCGGTCGCGCGGTGCGGCGATGACGCGTTCGATGTGCACTCCGCGCTCGCCGGTAGTGGTCACGCTTGCGGCAGATGTCCGGCCGGTCATCGATCCTCCAGTCGTCGGATGCTCAGTAGGGAAGTGTTGTGTCGGTAAGTTTTTCGGCCATCGCCCAGAGCGAGGGGGCCAGATCCTCGCCGCGCGAGCTGCGCGGCGGATCGTACCGCCGGGTGGGGCCGACGAGCGCCATTCGGCCACCCGGTCCGTAGTAGCCGCCCTGCACGGCCTCGGGGCTGGTGGCGGCGAACAGGATCGGCTCCACGCCGTCGCGTACGTCCTGCGACGGCAGCATCGTGCGGTCGTTGCCGGACAACATCCCGTGCCTGGGCTTGTCCCGGCCCAGGCTCGCGCCCGCGGTCTGGAGATTGGTGCGGGTGTACCCGGGGTGCGCGTAGGTGCTGAGCAGGCTCCAGCCGCTGGCTTCCGCCACCCGTGCCAGGTGCTGTGCCATCAGCATGTCGGCGAGCTTGGACTGCGCATAGCTGAGCGCCGGGCTGTACCGGTGCCGGGACTGCAGGTCGCGAAAGTTGATCCGGCCGTAGTGCGCCGTGCCGCTCGTCATCGTCGCGACCCGCGCCTCGGGCGCGTCCAACAGCAGGGGCAGCAGCAGATTCGTGAGGGCGAACGGGCCCAGGAAGTTGGAGCCGAACTGCAGCTCGAACCCGTCGGCGGTCTCGAACCTGCGCGGCGGCGACATGACGCCGGCATTGTTGACCAGCAGATCGAGCGGTCGACCGTCGTCGAGGAAGCCCGCGGCGAACTCCCGCACCGATCCGAGATCGGCGAGGTCGATCCGACGGATCTCGAGTTGCGCGTCCGGGTTCTCGTGCATGATCTCGGCGCACGCCGCCTCGCCCTTGCCTGGGGTGCGGACGGCCATCACGACGTGCGCACCGGCCGCGGCCAGCCGTCGGGTGGCCTCCTTGCCGGTGCCGCTGTTGGCGCCGGTGACGACGACGTACCGGCCCGTCATGTCGGGAACCTGATACATGGGGAACCACCTCGGCGATCGGCGATGCGCGGGCTCGTTCCCGTCCCAATCTACCGCCGGATCGGCGGACGTCCGGCCGGTTGTCGCCGCTTCGTCGTACGCTCGCGACCGCCGGCCGATGAGTTTCCGCCGCGGCCGCGGTCTATCCCGACAGCGCATGTCCAGGAACACGACGACCGGAAGGATCTCGACCATGCAGACGATCACCCCGTGCCTGTGGTTCGACACAGAGGGCGAGGAGGCCGCGAACTTCTATGTCGCGCTGTTCAAGAACTCCAAGATCCTGAACATCTCCCGGTACGGGCCCGGCATGCACCGGCCGGAGGGGCTCGCTCTGACCGTCGAGTTCGAGTTGAACGGCCAGAAGTTCACGGCACTCAACGGCGGGCCGGAGTTCCCCTTCACCGAGGCCGTGTCGTTCCAGGTGAGCTGCGCAGACCAGGCCGAGGTCGACGAGTACTGGAATCGGTTGACTGCCGACGGTGGCCAGGAGAGTCAGTGCGGGTGGCTGAAGGATCGCTGGGGTGTGTCGTGGCAGATCATCCCGGAGGCCCTCGCCTCGTACATCGGGGGCCCGGCCCCGGCGGGCGCGCAGCGCGCCACACAGGCGATGCTGCAGATGCGCAAGCTCGACATCGACGTCATCCGTGAGGCGTACGAGAACGACTGACGGTTTGGCCGTGCCCGATCGGTGCGGTTCGCTGTAGCGCATGGGATTCAGTCGTGCCGAACTCGAGGCCTTCCGTGATGCGGAGGTACCGGACCTGATCGGCCCGGGCTGCCGCCTGCTGTTCGTGGGCATCAACCCGGGGCTGTGGACCGCGGCCACCGGCGCGCACTTCGCGCGGCCCGGCAACCGCTTCTACCCGGCGCTGCAGCGGGCCGGCATCGTCGACCGGCCGATCGACCCGGCCGCCGGCATGTCCGACGACGACCGGGACCTGCTCGTCGCTCGCGGCATCGGGATCACGAACATCGCCCATCGGGCGACGGCGCGCGCCGACGAACTGACCGCGGACGAGTTGCGGGCGGGCGGGGCCCGCCTCTGGGAGACGGTTGCCCGGGTGCGGCCGCGGGTGGTCGCGGTCGCCGGCATCACCGCCTACCGGACGGCGTTCGGCGCGCGGAAGGCGGCGACGGGACGTCAGCCCGACGGTTTCGAGGGCGCCGCGCTGTGGGTGGTACCGAATCCGAGCGGCCTCAACGCGCACGACACCGTCGACTCGCTGGCCCGGGCGTACCGGGCCGCTGCGGTCGATGCGGGCGTCGTGGTGGGCTGAGCGTGTACCCGATCGTTGCGCCGAGTTCGGTCCGTTGGGGTCGTGGGACGGCCGTCGACGCGGCACACTCGAAGGGTGGCGGCCAACGGCGCAGCACTCCCGCTGTTCGCGACCGATGCGGTCGCGGCCGCGATTCTGGCCGCCGCGTTCCTCGGCGTCCTGCTCTCCGAGCTCTGGATCGGCCGGACGCACCCGGGTGCAGGCTCCCATCGGGACGGTTGGACAGGACCGGCCGTGGGCCTCGGACTGGTGGCGGCGTACGTCGGGGGTGCGGCGGTCAGCGTCCTCGTGCCCGCGACCGTGATCACCGGCGGTGCCTGGTGGTTCTTCTGGGTGGGGCTCGCCGTGGCTGCGGCGGGACAGGCGCTGCGCCTGCGGGCTGTCCGCGAACTGGGTGCGTCGTTCACGTTCCAGGTCCAGACCGTGCAGGGGCAGCGTGTCGTGGACACGGGTCTGTACCGCCGGATCCGGCACCCGTCGTACACAGGTGCGCTGATCTGTGCCCTCGGTTTCACGATCGCCTACACGAATTGGCTTGCGCCGCTGACGGTCCTGGGGCTCGCGGCGGCATACGTCGTGCGGATCCCGCACGAGGAGCACGTTCTCGTCGAGGGGCTGGGTGAGCCGTACCGGCAGTACATGCGGCGGACGCGGCGGTTGATCCCGTTCGTCCTGTGAAGCCACCCCGGGGGCATATCTACTGCCTACGTACGTAGATAGTATGTTGGGGGCGTGTGGATGCGAGGAATGAGGAGCGGCCGCGCAATCGCCGCCGCTGGGGCAGCCGTCCTGTTGCTGTCGGGGTGTGCCACGGGAGCGGACGCCGTCGCGCAGGGCGGGACGTTCGACTTCGTCGCCCCGGGTGGCCAGATGGACATCTTCTACGACCCGCCGGAATCGCGGGGTGCGATCGGGAACCTCGCCGGCCCGGAGCTGATCACCGATCAGCCGGTCGCGGTCGCGGACTACCCCGGGCAGGTCGTGGTGATCAACCTGTGGGGCCAGTGGTGCGCGCCGTGCCGCGCCGAGGCGGACGACCTCGAGCGGGTCTATCAGGCGACCCAGGGTAGCGGTGTTCAGTTCCTCGGCATCAACGTCCGAGATCCCCAGCGGGACAAGGCGCAGGACTTCGCCGTCGACTTCGGGCTCACCTACCCGTCGATCTACGACCCGTCGATGCGCTCGCTGCTGGCCTTGGGCGGCAAGTATCCGACGAGTGTCATCCCGTCCACGATCGTCCTCGATCGGCAGCACCGCGTCGCCGCGGTGTTCCTGCGGGAACTGCTCGACGTCGATCTGCAGCCGGTGGTCGAGCGGATCGCGGCGGAATGACGGGGGTGGGCGCGCTCACATCGTGAGCACCATGCGGTATCGCGCGCGGCCCTCGTCCATCGCGGCGTAGGCCTCTGCGGCCTCGGCCAGCGGGCGCTCCTCGATCTGCGCACGCACGCCGGACAGGACCGCGAACTGCATCGTCTCCTCGACGTCGCGGGCGGTGCCCGACGGATGACCGGTCACGCTGACTCCGGGCATGATCAGCTGCAGGGGGCTGATCGGCAGCGGATCCGGGGTGACGCCCACGACGACCAGCTCACCCTGCGGAAGGATCCCGCCGACCGTGTCGGCCATGGCCTTCGAGTTGGCTGCGGTCGCCAGCACCGCGGACACGCCCCCGAGCGACTGCAGGGCCGCGGCGACGTCGCCCGCGGTGGAATCGACGTAGTGATGAGCGCCGAATCGGCGTGCATCGTCACCCTTTTCGGCGCCGCGCGCGATCGCGACCGTCTCGAACCCCATCGCCCGGGCGAACTGGACGCCGAGGTGTCCGAGTCCTCCGACTCCGAGGACGGCGACGCGGTCGCCGGGACGCGCCCGGGTCTTGCGGAGCGCGTCGAAGGTCGTGACACCGGCGCAGCTCATCGGGCCGGCCTCGGCGAAGGACAGACCGTCGGGGATGCGGGCCAGCGCGTTGGCCGGCGCGGTCACCGACTCGGCGTAGCCGCCGGGATACTGCCAGCTGGGCACCTGCATCCGCTCGCAGTGGATGAAGATCCCCTTGCGGCACGGGACGCACTCGTTGCAGTGCCCGCCGAACCAGCCGACGGCCACCCGGTCGCCCACCGCGAAGTCGTCGACGCCGTCCCCGAGTTCGGCTATCGTCCCGGCGATTTCGTGTCCGGGGGTGAGCGGCCAGGACATTCCGGGGAATCCGCCGTTGACGAACCCGTGATCGGTGCCGCAGACGCCGCACGCGGCGACCGCGATGCGGACGTGGTCGCGGCCGGGTGGTGCCGTCTCGACGTCGGCGAGCGTCAGCGGTTCGCCGGGGGATTGGACGTGTACTGCTCGATGGGTCGACATCGGCACCCTCGCTCCGTGTGGCGGTCGGTGGTCCGCATTCCAGTCAAGCCCCGCGGGCGGATCCTGGCAAGGGTTCGCGCTGCACGCGGCAAAGACGACGAAAGGCCCGGTGGAGCGAATGCTCCACCGGGCCTTCAGGATTCGTGTCCGTCAGTTCACAGGCCGGGACGCTTGCCGATCGTCAGCGTGACCTCGCCGGTGTGGGCGAAGAAGTCGTTGCCCTTGTCGTCGACGACGATGAACGCGGGGAAGTCCTCGACGTCGATCTTCCAGACCGCCTCCATGCCGAGCTCTTCGTACTCGACGATCTCGACGTTCTTGATGCAGTCCAGCGCCAGACGGGCCGCCGGGCCGCCGATCGAACCGAGGTAGAAGCCGCCGTGCGTGTTGCACGCGTCGGTGACCTGCTTGGAACGGTTGCCCTTGGCCAGCATGATCATCGATCCGCCCGCCGCCTGGAACTGCTCGACGTACGAGTCCATGCGGCCCGCGGTGGTGGGGCCGAACGAGCCGGACGCCAAGCCCTCGGGAGTCTTGGCCGGTCCGGCGTAGTACACCGGGTGGTCCTTGAGGTACTGCGGCATCTCCTCGCCGGCGTCCAGGCGCTCCTTGATCTTCGCGTGCGCGATGTCGCGCGCGACGACCAGCGGGCCCGTCAGCGACAGGCGGGTCTTGACCGGGTGCTTGGACAGCTCGGCCAGGATCTCCGGCATCGGCCGGGTCAGGTCGATCTTGACTGCGGCGCCCTTGCCGGTGCCCGAGACGCCGTCGGTGTCCGTGTCGAGCTGGGTGTCGGTGACCTCGGGCAGGAACTGGCCGGGGTTGAACTCGAGCTGCTCGAGGAAGACGCCCTCGGGGGTGATCTTCGCCTTCGCCTGGCGGTCGGCCGAGCAGGAGACGGCGATCGCGACGGGCAGCGACGCGCCGTGGCGGGGGAGACGGATGACGCGGACGTCGTGGCAGAAGTACTTGCCGCCGAACTGCGCGCCGATGCCGATCTTCTGGGTGAGCTCGAAGACCTGCTTCTCGAGCTCGTGGTCACGGAAGCCGCGGCCGGTGATTGCGCCCTCGGTGGGCAGCTCGTCCAGGTAGTGCGCCGACGCGTACTTGGCCGTCTTGAGTGCGAACTCGGCCGAGGTGCCGCCGACGACGATCGCCAGGTGGTACGGCGGGCAGGCCGCGGTGCCGAGCGAACGGATCTTGGCCTCGAGGAACTGCATCATCGAGTCCGGGTTCAGGATGGCCTTCGTCTCCTGGTACAGGTACGACTTGTTGGCCGATCCGCCGCCCTTGGCCATGAACAGGAACTTGTAGGAGTTCTCGTGGCCCTTCGCGGTGTCCGCGTACAGCTCGATCTGCGCGGGCAGGTTGTTGCCCGTGTTCTTCTCCTCCCACATGGTGATGGGAGCGTTCTGCGAGTAGCGCAGGTTCAGCTTGGTGTAGGCGTCGTACACGCCACGGGCGATCGATTCCTCGTCGTCGCCGGGGGTGAGCACCTGCTGGCCACGCTTGCCCATCACGATCGCGGTGCCGGTGTCCTGGCACATCGGCAGCACGCCGGCCGCCGAGATGTTCGCGTTCTTGAGCAGATCGAGCGCGACGAACTTGTCGTTGTTCGATGCCTCGGGATCGTCGAGGATGCTCGCGACCTGCTTCAGGTGATCGGTCCGCAGGTAGTGCGAGATGTCGTGCAGTGCGGTCTCGGTGAGCAACCGCATGGCCTCGGGCTCGACCTTCAGGAAGGTGCGGCCGTCCGGTCCCTCGACGGTGGACACCCCCTCGGTGGTGAGCAGCCGGTACTCGGTGGGGTCTTCACCGATCGGCAGCAGGTCCTCGTAGAGGAATTCCGGCATCGTTTCTCCTGAACACGGGCTGTTGAGTTCGTATCCAGGCTAACGGCGGGCGTTTGCACGTCCGAATCGGGGCGGGACGCGGGTCGTACCATCGAAGGTGGTCGCCTCGGAGGTGTGCGGAAGTTCACCCGGCGGCGGAGTCGAGTAGGCGTACGCTCAATTGGATAACAGACAGATAACAATGCGTTGTCTGTCGGTATCGGGTAGATCGCACAGACGGGGGATCCTCACCGCATGAATGTCGCTACAGCGAACGCCGGTGCCGTGTCGACCACGGGCATTCATCGCATCCGTGCCGCGCACGCCTGGCTCGACGTCGTCGTCGTCATCGCCGTCCTGGTGTCGACCAACCTCATCGCGCACTTCACCACCGTCTGGGCCAGCATCGCGACCGTCCCGATCGCCGCAGTCATCCTCGTCGGGCTCACCCGCCGTCGCGGACTCGGCTGGGCGGAGTTGGGCCTGTCACCGCGGCATTGGAAGAAGGGGACCCTGTATGCCCTGGCGTGCGTGGGTCTGGTGCTCGCCGTCGTCGCTATCGGTATCGCACTGCCGTTCACCCGACAGTTCTTCATGGCCGATCGCTACGCCACCATCTCCGGTGCCCTCATCGCATCCATGATCGTCATCCCGCTGCAGACCGTCATCCCCGAGGAGTTGGCGTTCCGCGGCGTCCTGCAGGGCACGCTGTCCCGTGTCTCGGGGGCCCGTGGTGTCTTCGCGGCCGGGTCGTTGCTCTTCGGTCTGTGGCACATTGCCTCGTCGCTGGGACTCACGACGGGAAATCGCGGCCTCACCGGCATCCTCGGCGGCGGACTGATGGGACAGATCCTCGGCATCGCCGGCGCAGTCGCGGCCACCGCGGTCGCAGGGTTCGTATTCACGTGGCTGCGCAGCCGCAGTGGCAGCCTGCTGGCGCCGATCGCGCTGCACTGGTCACTCAACGGCATCGGTGCGCTCGCCGCGGCCCTCGTCTGGCACGCGTCCCTGGGCTGATCCCCGCGCCGGGCCGATGTCAGTCGGTCTCGGTGACGGCGGCGAGCGCGACTCCCCGGAAGTCGGCGAGCGCGCTCGCCTGAGCGTCGATGCCTGCCCGGACCGACTTCGACAGCCGGGCCCACGGCGTCAGTTCGAGCGTGAGCTTCTTCCCCGACGTCCGGGGCCGCCACAGCCCGACGATCTCGCCGCCGACCGCGACCGCACCCGGACGACCCAGCGTCGGCCACAACTCCTTCCGACGGATCCCGTCGGCGACCAGCAGTTCCCGGTCCTTGAGCTGCAGGTACGGATCGAACGGGCCGAGCAGACGAACCGAGGCGTCCGCCGGCGGGTCGCGCAGCAGGTCCAGGTCCGCGGTCAGGATCGACCGTGTGGCGCTGTCGACCGTGACTTCCGTCGTGTCCTCCGGCCAGCGCTGTTTCACGTCCTTGACGGGCGCGTCGATGTACGCGGCGGCGGCCTTGGGGTCGGCGGGGCCGAAGAAGCGGAGGTAACCGCGGATCACGTCGAACCGGCTGTCGGCGTCCGTCCCGGCGCGGGCGTACGGCTTTCCCCGCCATCCCGGGATCCTCTCGAGAACGGGCGGTGAGGTGTCTGGGCGCAATTCCAGGCCCGCCTGCAGCGCCGCGAGCCGGAACGGCATCTCGTACATGTGCGTCGCGTTGCAGGGGCGGCAGAACCGCAGATACGGATCATCCATCCGCGCTGTGAGCGCCGCCGACATCTCGCCCTTCACTGTGGGCTGTCGGACGATGTCGCGCATCTCTGCGGCAACCGCCCGCAGGGCATCGAGCGTCGGTATTCCCGCAGCCTTCAGCGGACGGTTGGCGTCGAAGATCCGTTTGGCGGCGTCTGCGTCGGAGAGCGGTGCGGTCGCGATCGCGACGGCCGGCAGGTCCGCGCGACGATAACAGTGCGGCGCCCCACGCAGGGTCCAGGCCAGTGCGAGATCGTCCGAATCGTCGGGCGGCGTGCCGCGCAGGTGCAGCGCCCAGGCGGCCCCGTCCGGGCCGGTGTTCTGGATGCCGAGATCGAGGACGTCGCAGTCGGCGGGCCCCGCCGCGGTGCCCGGGCCGCGATCGAGTTGCTGGACATGCCATCGGTACGAGAGCACCTGCGCGCGGGTCACTTCCACGGTCATGGCGTGAGTGTAAGGGCGGTCACAGACAGTCGCCCGCGGACACTAGACTGCGAGTATGGAAACCGAGCCCGGCGAGACGCTGTCCCTGCGCGCGTTGCAGAAGCAGAAGAGTCGGGCGCACCTGCTGGACGTCGCGGCCCGCCTGATCGGGGAACGCGGGTTCCGTGAGACCACCATCGACGACATCGCAAAGGCGGCCGGCGCGAGCCGCGCCACGCTGTATGCGTACTTCCCGAGCAAGGACGCAATCGTCCAGGCCGTCGTCGTCGAGATGTGGGATCGCGCCGAGGCCATGTACCAGGATTTCGGCAGACTCCCGGACTGGTCGCGTGGCACGATCCGGGCTTGGGTCACGAGCGTGGTCGAGATGTGGGAGGCCAGCCGTGACAAGCTGCGGGTTCAGGCCGCGGGCCTGGTTCGGTACGACGAGTTCTATCTCGACTACCACCATCGCTTCGTCGCCGCGCTCACCGCGAACGACGATCTGTGGGCACGATTCGAGGCGGCGGAAGCCGAGCGGCGCGCGCTGCTGCTGATCAGCGGGTTCGAACTGTTCCTCAACACCTGGATGGTGCGCGGGTGGCGTGCCGATCGCGAGGGCGCGATCGACACGATCACCGACGTCTGGTGTGCCGCCCTGCGGGCGGAGTAGCGGTCACCCGAACGCGAACTTGGCGCGCACGATGCCGCCGATCTCGGCGAGTGCCAGCCGGGCTCGGACGTGGAGATCGGCGTGCATCAGGAAGCCGTGTGCCACACCGGGATAGCGCAGCACCGCCGTCTGGACACCCGCGTCCCGCAGCCGATGTGCGTACTCCTCCGCGCCGTCGCGGCTCGGATCGTGCGACGCCGTCACCACGATCGCCGACGGCAGACCTGACAGATCCTCCGCCAGGCTCGGTACCCCGTACGGATGGTCTCGGCTGGGATCGTCACCGAGATACAGGTTCTTGGTCCACGCGAAGTCGCCGGCAGTGATGATCGGGCCGTCCGCGAACTCGAGCACCGACGGTTTGGTGTCGTCGCGGTCGATGCCCGCGTAGATGTGCAACTGGAACAACAGTGGCACCCCGCCCTCGGCGCGGGTCTGCAGCGTCACTCCGGCCGCGAGCGTCGCGCCGGCGCTGTCCCCGGCGACGGCGATCCGACCCCGGTCGACGCCGAGGTCCGCGGCGTTGCCGGCCACCCACTGCGTCGCGAAGTACGCCTCGTCGGTTGCCACCGGGTAGGGATGTTCGGGGGCGAGTCGGTAGTCGACGCTGACCACCACCGCGCCCGACGCCTGGGCCAGCAGGCGGGCGAGGCGGTCGAACGAGTCGATGCTGCCGATGACCAGTCCGCCGCCGTGGAAGTACACGATCGCCGGGAGGTCCGGTGCGTCGGCGGGACGGTAGATCCGCAGGCGCAGCGGTCCGTGCGGCCCGTCGACGACGCGGTCCTCGACGTGGTGCATGTCGGGGCCAGGCCGCTGCGGCAGCGATTCGAAGGCGGTGCGGGCTGTGTGCACTCCGGCCACGTGCATGGGTACCCAGTCGGTACGGGTACCCAGGTAGGCGGCCACGTCGGGATCGAGTTCGAGCATGTGCGATGTCCTCTCGGAGTCGAGCTGGGAGTCAGGCCTGGACCTTGCCGTCGACGTCGGGGGAGACCTTGATCGCGTCCCAGTCCGTGCGGGTCTGCGGTCCCATTCGGGAGACGAACGAATCGAGCTGGGACCACAGCGATTTCGACACGGTCACGTCACCCGGCGTCATCACCTCGTCGATGAGCGCGGACCACGCCTCCGGGGTGTGGTCGTCGGTCAGTGCGCCCGCCGTCTCGGCCTGCACGACGCGGGAGACCAGTCCGCCGCCCACCGCGAACACCTCGCCGCTCAGGGTGGTGTCGGCGTGCAGGAGGTAGGCGGCGAACGCCGCGACCGCGTCGGGCGGGAAATGGGTCTGCATGAACTCTCCGAACCCGGGCTGTTCGATCCCGGCGGTCGATCGGGTCCATGCGGCGGGCAGGATCGCGTTGGAGCGCACACCGTTTCGCTTACCGAGGATCGCCTGCGTCCGGGTGAGCGAGAGGATCGCGCCCTTCGCGGCGGCGTACCCGGGCATCGCGGGTGCGCCGTAGCTGCCGTTCGACGAGATGTTGAGGATTCGGCCGTTCCCGGTCTCCGACAGGTGCGGCCAGGCCGCCTCGGTGATGCGGTGTGCCCCGCGCAGGTGCACATCCACCAGCGTGTCGAAGTCGCCGCCCGCACCGGCGTTGTTGACGACGACGTCCAGGCGGCCGAAGGCGTCGATCGCGGCCTGCACGATGCGATCCGCGTCGGTCACGACGTCGCCGGTGACGCCGACCGCGGTACCGCCGTCGGACTCGATCAGTCGGACGGCCTCATCCGTTCCGGGAGTGCCGGCGCCGCCCGCCCAATCGCGGCCGAGGTCGTTGACGACCACCGAACAGCCGCGGGAGGCCAGCAGGCGGGCGTACGCGAGGCCGAGTCCGAAGGTGGATACGCCCGTGACGAGCGCGACCTGTCCGTCGTAGCGCAGTGGATTCATGGCGGGCAACACCTTTCGTCGGGACGCTGGGGTACGGATCGGACCGTAGCCCACTGAAACGGTCTGCGGTAGACCTTCGTGCAAAAAACCAGACTGGGAGTCTGGTAAATGGGATGTAGGTATGGACACGGCCTGCTCGGTGGCCTACTGTCCCGGCACACGGGAACACCTGGCCTGCAAGGAGACACCACATGACATCCACCACCGCGGCACCGCCCTTCGCTGACGACGACCGCTCCCCGCTGGACGCCGCGGCTCTGGCGGATCACCTGCGGAAGGCCGACCCGGCCGTGCTGCTTGCGGTCCTCGCGCAGGTCACCGGGGATGCCGCCGTGCTCGACCGCTATGTCGGTGCGATCTCGCATGTGCCCGACGCGCCCGAGATGGCGGGCGTTACCGATCCCGCGACGGCGGCCGCGATCGTCTCGGAGTTGTCTGCGGCGCTGTCCGTCGACGACCGGGCACCGGGCCTCGCACCGGACGACCCCGGTCTGTTCGCCCGACTGGTTCCGCTGGCGCTCGGCGTGACGCCCGGCGACGAGTTCCTGCCGATGCTGCTCGAACAGGGCGGATTCCACCCGGCACAGCCCGTGCTGCCGCGCACCGCACCGCTGCCCCGAACGCTCGACCTGGTGATCGTCGGCGGGGGACTGGCGGGCATCGCGGCCGCGATCGCCGCCGCGCGGGAGGGGATCGCGTACGAGATCCTCGAACGCAACGACGACGTCGGCGGCACGTGGCTCATCCAGAACTATCCCGGTGTCGGCGTCGACACCCCGTCGTCCTACTACTCGCTGTCCTCCGAGTTGAACCCCGACTGGACCAGCTACTACCCCAAGGGCGGCGAGTACCGGGACTATCTGAGGGCGGTCGCCGACAAGCACGGCATCCGCGAGCACACCCGCTTCGGCACAGAGGTCGAGTCGCTGGTCTGGGACGAAGCGGAGCACCGCTGGGACGTGCACACCCGGTCGGCGGACGGCGCCCGCTCGGTGACGCGCGCCGCGGCGGTGATCACCGCGCTGGGCTACCTCAACCGGCCGCAGTTCCCGCGGGTCGACGGGCGAGACTCCTTCGCGGGCATCAGCGTCCACTCGGGGGAGTGGGATCCGTCGCTCGACCTGACCGGCAAACGAGTCGCGGTGATCGGGGCAGGCTGCACGTCCGCGCAGATCGTCGACTCGATCGCCGACGACGTCGCGCACCTGACGTTGTTCCAGCGTCAGCCCCACTGGGTGGCGCCGCGTAAACGGGACAGCGACGACGTTCCCGAGCATCACCGGTGGTTGTCACGGCACGTCCCGTTCTATGCGAACTGGCTGCGGCTCAAGGCATTCTGGGGATCGGCGGACAGCGCCTACCCGGTGGTGATCGTCGACCCGGAATGGTCGTCGACGCACCTGTCGATCTCGCGGGCCAACGACATGCTGCTGCAGGACTGCCTCGCGTACATCGACCGCACGTTCGGTGCCGGCTCGGACCTCGCCGCGAAGGTGACGCCCGACTTCGCTCCGTTCGGCAAGCGCATCATCCGCGACCCCGGCGGCTACTACCCGGCGCTCGCCCGCGACCACGTCGATGTCCTGGTCGCCGAGCCCGCCCGGATCGTGCCGGAGGGGATCGTCACCCCGGACGGCGACGTCGTCGAGGTGGACGTCATCGTGTACGCGACGGGATTCCACCTGGACTTCCTGTCCACCATGGACATTCGTGGACGCGACGGACGCGCCCTGGTCGACGAGTGGTCCGGAAACCCGCGGGCCTACCGCGGCGGTACCGTCCCCGGTTTCCCCAACCTGTTCGTGACGTCGGCGCCCAACACCAACCCCAGCCACGGCGCCGGCAACAACTTCGGCATCGAGGTGGCCGTCCACTACATCGTCGAGTGCCTGCACCTGCTGGCCGCGCGCGGCGCCCGGTCCATCGAGCCGACCCGGGAGGCGTACGAGGCCTACGTCGACGAGATCGACCGGGCGATGGAGCGCACGGTGTGGCGGCACACCCCGGGCGCTCACACCTACTACCGCAACGACAGCGGACGCGTGATCGTCGCGAGCCCTTGGCGGCTGGTGGACGTGTGGCAGCAGCATCGCACGCCGATCGAGGAGCACTTCGTCCTCCGGTAGTGGCCGATTGCCGCGGATTCCCTGCGCCGAAGGGGGTCCGCGGTGGTCGGCTACGCTCTCCGCATGGCCCGCACGATGCCGAATCGCCAGGGTGACGCCACCCGGATCCGTCTGATCAAGACCGCCGAAAAGCTCTTTGCCGCGCAGGGGGTCGATGCGGTGTCCGTGCGCGCCGTCACCGCCGCGGCGGGCCAGGGCCCGGCGGCCGTCCACTACCACTTCGGGTCGAAGGAAGACCTCCTCTCCGCGGTGTTGCTGGACGTCGGTGCGCGGGTCAAGCAGGACATCTCCGCACGCGTCGACAAACTGGCCGCGTCCGAACGGCGCCCCGACCTCGAGGACGTGGTCCGGGCTCTCACCGATCCGTACCTGGAACTGCTTCAAAATCATCGGGTCCGGGGGGTCCGCTGGATCAAGATCGTCGTGCAGGTGTCGCGGGAGGCGCGGCCGGCCGTCACCGCGACGGGGCAGGACGAGTTGTCGCTGCGACTGCGGGACCAGGTCCGGCGGGCGCTGCCCGACACTCCGTCGGAGCGGATCGACCAGCGGTGGCCCATCGCGGTGATGAGCTTCCTGCAGTCCCTCGGCAGGGTCGACGACTGGACCGACGGTGCAGGTCGGAGTCGCGACGAACTCGTCGCGTTCTACGAGGATCTCGTGGCCTTCGTGGTCGGCGGTGCCGAGCGCATGCTGACCTGACGATCGCCCGGTGTCCCGCGACCGTCCCGCTCGGTGGGCGGACCGGTTCTGAGCGGTGGTGTCCGTTTCTACCCTGGATCTTGTCGAACTGCAGCGTCATCGCTGATCATGTGCCGTTCCGAGACTCCAGGAGCCTGCGTTGATCGATCGCATCCACCCCGAACTTCGTACCCTGATCCCCGCGCTCCCGAAGGTGGACATCGCCGAGCCGGCGGCCTTCCGCGAGCGTCAGCGGATCCGCGCGACCGAACTCGCCGCGGCTGTCGTGCGGCCGCACGATATGGCCGTCGTCGACCGTCTCGTCCCCGGTCCGGTCGGGGCGCCCGACGTGCCGGTGCGGATCTACACCCCTGGTGGGGTGTCGGCCGAGGCCGGCGCGCTCGTCTGGTTCCACGGCGGCGGCTACGTCTTCGGTGAGATCGCGGCGTCCGAGCGTGCCTGTGTCGAGATCGCCGACGTGGTGGGGTGTGTCGTCGTCAGCGTCGAGTACCGGCTGGCGCCCGAGTATCCCTACCCGGCGGGGCTCGACGACTGCTCCGCCGCACTGACATGGGTAGCGGAGCACGGCGACGAACTCGGCGTCGATCCCGCGCGGCTGGCCATCGGTGGGGTCAGCGCCGGCGCCGGGCTCACGGCGGCCCTCGCACTGCGGGTCCGCGACGAGAACGGTCCCCGACTCGTCTACCAGGTGCTCGACAACCCGATGCTCGACGACCGCATGGAAACCGAGTCCATCCGCGAGTTCACGGACACGCCGTTGTGGACCCACGGGCAGGCGATCCTGGGCTGGGAGTTCTACCTCGGCGACCGAATCGCGGACACCCCGTCCTACGCCGCCGCGGCACGCGCGGCCGACCTCTCGGGGCTGCCCCCGGCCTGGATCTCGGCCAACGAACTGGATCCGCTGCGCGACGAGGCCATCGAGTACGCGCTGCGGCTGATGCGCGCCGGGGTGCCCGTCGAACTGCACCACCGACCGGGAACGTTCCACGGATCCAACGGTTTTCCCGGAATCTGGGTCTCCGATCGGACGCGTGAGGACATGCACCTCGGCCTGAAGGCGGCCCTCGCGGTCCCGAGCTGACGCCGCTCGTCCGGCTCGTTCTCGCCCGCCCCTCGATCAGCCCGTGATCGAGGGGCGGGCTTCTGTGTCGGTGGGCCCACTGAGCGGGAGACGGTCGACCCGAATCGCCAGAATTCAAACACGTGTTTCAAATCTTTGATAGACCTCGGTGCGTCGAGAAGTTCGACGTACCAACGAGGTAGGAGACGACATGTGGACACCGGACTCCATCAAATTCGGGGCCTTCCTGGCTCCGTTCCACCCCCTCGACGCCGATCCGGCCCTGCAACTTCGGCGTGACATCGACCTGATGGAGCACCTCGATCACCTGGGGTTCGAGGAAGCGTGGATGGGGGAGCATCACTCGACGGGCGCCGAGATCGTGCCGTCCCCGGAGGTGTTCATCGCCGCGGCGGCCGAGCGCACGGAGCGGATCCGGTTCGGCACCGGGGTGGTGTCGCTGCCGTACCACCACCCACTGATCACCGTCGACCGAATGATGCAGCTGGACCTGCAGACCCGCGGGCGGGTCATCTTCGGTACCGGGCCGGGCAAGATCCCGCTGGACGCGCACATGATGGGCATCGATCCCCGCGACCAGCGGCGTCGACAGGGAGAAGCACTCGAGGCGATCCTCCCGCTCATGCGCGGCGAGATCGTGAACATGGAGACGGACTGGTTCACGCTGCGCGACGCCCGCGCGCAGCTACCCACCTACGATCCCGCGGGCATCGAGGTCGTCACCGCCTCGACCATCTCGCCCAACGGGTCGGTGCTCGCCGGCACGAACGGGCTGTCGCTGCTGTCGCTGGCGGCCAGCTCGCCGTCCGGTTTCGATGCGCTCGACCGGAACTGGTCGATCTACGAGAAGGTGTCGGCCGAGCACGGGCACACCGCTGACCGGTCGACGTGGCGCGTCGTGAATCCGATGTTTCTCGCCGAGACCCAGGCCGATGCGGAGCGTGCCGTCAGTCGGCGCATCCAGTCGATGGCCTACTACGCCAATCGTCAGAACGGCCGCTATCCGGTGTGGGGCGAGACCCCGCAGGGCGTCATCGAGCACTGGCGTCACGAATCGCTCGGCGAGTTCGGCCAGGCGATCATCGGCACCCCGGATCAGGCCATCGCGCAGATCGAGCGGCTGATCGAGAAGACCGGCGGCTTCGGGACGATGCTCATCCTGCACGTCGACATGGCGAACTGGGAGGACACCAAGCGCAGCTACGAACTGTTCGCATCGGAGGTGGTGCCCCACTTCCGTCGGCGCAACGTCCGGCGACAGGCGAGTCTGCAGTTCGCCGAGGACAACCGCGAGTACCTCATCGGCAACCTCGTCGGTGCACTCGAGAAGGCGCGGACCGACTACTACGGCGCGCCCGCGCAGACGGGGGCATGACCATGCGCGCTGTCCAGTTCCATCAGGGCGAGTTCACGCTCGCCGATGTTGCCGACCTCCCCGTCCTCGGTCCCGGACAGCTGCGGATCGACGTGATGGCGTGCGGCATCTGCGGGAGCGACCTGAGCGTGTCGAAGGACCCGTGCCGGTTCGTCGACGTCATCGACGCCGCGCGATACCCGCTCGCCACCTTCGACCACGGTCGACCGGTCGTCCTCGGGCACGAGTACGCCGGCGTGGTCGCCGAGGTCGGGCCCGAGGTAATCGATTTCGCGGTCGGCGATCGGGTGGCCGGCCTCGGAATCGTTACCGACACCTCCACGGGTATTCCGAAGATCATCGGGTACTCGAACACGTATCACGGCGGGTTCGGTGATCAGATCGTCGTCGACGCCGTCTGGGTTCGGCACATTCCCGATGGGCTGTCGTTCGAGCATGCGGCACTCGCGGAGCCGTTGCACGTCGGCGAGCTGCACATGCAGCGATCGGGACTCGCCGCCACCGACTCCGCGCTGGTGATCGGCTGCGGCACTATCGGTCTCGGTGCCATCGTCGCGGCCAAGGCGCGCGGTGCGCACACCGTGATCGCGTCCGAGCCGTCGCCCAAACGGCGGGAACTCGCGCTGAAGATGGGTGCGGACGTCGTCGTGGACCCGACCTCCGACGATCCCATCGAGGTGTGGAACCGTATGGTCGCGGACGGTCACAACGACCCGGAGCGCGGCGGCGGTGGAATCCTCATCGCCTACGAGTGCAGCGGACGCAAGGGCATGCTCGACGCGCTCCTGCGAAATCTGCCCTACGACTCGCGGATCCAGGTCCTCGCGGCACCGTTCGCCGACGAGACGATCATCCCGGTGATCGGCCAGTTGCGTCGCCTCGCGATCAACTTCGGGCACGGGCCCACCGAACGCGGCTACGAGATCGTGCTCGAGCGCCTCGCGTCCGGAGTGATCGACGCCGACGCGATCATCACCGGCCGCGTCGATCTCGACGGGGTGGCGGGTGCGTTCGACGCCCTCCGCGCCCCCGACGACCACGTCAAGATCATGGTCCTGCCCCGAGGCGTCGCCTCGATGTGATGCCCGCCGGTTTTCGGCGGAGTCCGATCCAGTTCTGTCCCTACTCATCTGAGCGAGGTATTCATGTCTTTGCGGACCAATGACGGACCGGATGAACAACGCGCCGGCCGGGTGCCGGCGGATGCGAACGAGCGGCCCACCCGGTACTGGGTGCGCACCCTCCTGATCCTGCTCCTCCTCACCGAGCAGTCCGCGCTGGGCTTCTCGCTGTTCGCGCCGACGCTGCCCAAGGTCGCCGCCGAGTTCCAGACCACGCAGGTGGTGTGGGTGATGACGGCCTTCACGCTGTCCGGCGCGGTCGCGTCGCCCATCATCGGCAAGCTCGCCGATCTCTACGGCAAGAAGAGGATGCTCGTCGTCACCGCGGCGATCGGGGCGCTGGGGGCGCTGATATCCGCTACCGCACCGACGTTCCCCGTCCTGGTGGCCGGCCGCTTCCTGTCGGGTGCGGGCTTCGCCTGCCTCGCACTGGGATACACGCTGATCCGGGACACGTTCCCGCCGCGGCTGCAGCCGATCTCGATCAGCATCGCGAACACCGGTGTCGGCGCCGTCGGAGTCGGGGCGCTGCTCGTCGCCGGTGTGCTGATCGATCATCTCGGTGTCCGGTCGGTGTTCTGGTTCGCGTTCGGGTTCTGCGCGATCGGCGCGTTGCTCACGTTCTTCTTCGTGCCGGAGACCCCGATCCGCTCGCACGCGCGGATCGACTGGCTCGGTGCGGTGCTGCTGGCGTTCAGCATGTTCGTCATCATGGTCGGCCTCTCCCGCGGCAAGGAGTGGGGCCTGACCGACGGACGCACGCTCACGTGTGTCGCGGTCGCGCTGGTCGGCTTCGCCGTCTGGGTGTGGTGGGAGCGCCGTACCGACGAACCGCTGATCCGGCTCGACCTCATCGCCAAACCGGCCCTGAGGTACACGCTCATCGGTGGCGGCATCGCGTACGGCGCGACCACGTTGCTCGCGAGCCTCACCCCGATGCTGCTGCAGGCCCCCGAGAGCACGCCCTACGGATTCGGTCTGTCCGCGACCGAGATGGCCGGCTGGCTGCTGCCCGGCCAGTTGATGATCGTCGCAAGCGGATTCATCGTCGGCGCCACCGCGAAGTCGATCGGCTTCCGCAACCACCTGGTGTTCGGCGCGGTGTTCATCGCGATCGCCGCCGCGGTGCTGTCCGCGGTCCCGACCGTTCCGGCCGTGATCGTGCTCGCATGGGTGGTGTTCGGCCTCGGTTGCATGATCTACGCGGCCGTCCCGAACCTGGCGCTGCTCGCGCTCCCGGAGACCGAGCGCGCCGTCGGATCCAACTTCGTCGGCGTCGCACAGACCCTGGCCGGCACCCTGATCTCCACCATCGGCTTCACGGTGCTCGCGCACTACGTGGTGGCCACCGACGGCCACGGCGTCGCCTACGAATCCGCCGGATTCCGCGGTGCGTTCCTGATCGCGGCGGGCGCCGCCGCGATCGGCGCACTGGTCTCCCTCGCTGTCCCGCGGCTCGAGCGGGCCGCTGCTTCCCACGCCCACTGAACCGGAAGGACTTTCGCAATGCTTCCCGAACCGAGATTCGTCGACACCAACGGTGTCCGCCTCGCCGTCTTCGAGGCCGTGCCCGAGCGCGTCACCCGCGACGTGTGCGTCGTGTTGTGCCATGGCTTTCCCGAACTGGCTGCGTCGTGGCGGCACCAGTTGGAGCCGATCGCCGACGCCGGCTTCCATGTCATGGCCCCCGACATGCGCGGTTACGGGCAGTCGACCGGGCCGGACGACCGCCGGGCCTACAGCATCGCCGAGACGACGGCCGACGTCGCGGGCCTCATCGCGGACGCCGGCTACGAGAAGGCCGTCGTGGTGGGACACGACTTCGGCGGCATGGTGTCGTGGATGATGCCCTACCTGCAGCCCGACTCGGTGGCCGGTGTGATCACGCTCAACACCCCGTTCGGGTACTCGCGGGAGAACCCCATCGAGAAGTACGAGCAGGCGTACGGCCCACGGAACTACGTGGCGCACTTCCAGACTCCCGAGTGCGAGGAACTGCTCGACAAGGACGCCGAGCGCACCTTCCGCTTCTTCATGCGACGCGACACCGGATCAGGCACCAACCTGTCCCGCTCCGGCAAGCACGACCCCGAGTCGATGAGTTACATCCACTGGCTCGCCGACGACGAGTCGACGTGGCCCGGTGAGGTTGTCCTCGATTCCGACGAGATGCGCTACTACGCAGACGCATACGCACGCACCGGATTCGGTGGGGGACTGAGCTGGTACCACAGCATCATCCGCAACTGGGAGGTGCACACCGAGCTGTTCCCGGACGGCGTCGTGCCCAAGGTCGCGGTTCCCGCGCTGCTGGTCGCGGCGCGTCGTGATCCGATCTGCCACCCGATGCTCACCGACAACCTGCTGCAGTACTTCGAGACCTTCGAGCGCCGGATGATCGACACCGGGCACTGGACGCAGCTCGAGGACCCGCAGGGCACCAACGAGATTCTCGTCGACTGGCTCACCCGGCACTTCTGAGGGCGGGTCGGGCGTCCTACTCGATCTCGGCTGTCGCCTGGGCGGTGGCCGAGATCGGGCGCACGTCGGGGACGGGAACCAGCCGGTAGTGCAACCGGACCGCGCCGTGGCGCCCCACATCTTCAGGACGTGATCGGTCCGGGCGATCTCGCTGTCGACGCCGTGTGCGACGGCCAGGGCATCCGCGGGTAGCGCGAGTTGCTGCAGGCGTTTGCCGTACAGCGACTCGATCACGGCCCCCGGTCCGGCGAATCCGCGGGACCACTTGGTCCAGGCGTCCATCCGCCACGCTGCGGTGTGCGAGCCGCTGACCGCGAGGCGACGCGGCATACCTGGCTGAGATACGACTGCGCCCCGGTGCCATCGATCGTGTCGATGGCACCGGGGCGCGGAAGCGGTGGATCAGCCGAGGTCCGGGTGGCCGACCCAGTCGACAATCGTCCAGCCCTTCTGCGGGCTGCCCTTGAGGGTGACGTGGCCGCCGTTACGCATCGGATCGGTGCCGAGCTTGCTCATATCGGCGTTGTCGGCGTTCATCATGGACCAGAACATGATGGTGCCGCCGTGCGAGAAGATCACCGGGTTGGTGCAGCCGCGGCGCTGCACATCGAGCAGGGCCTGATCGAAGCGGTCGTCGAACTCGTTGCCGTCGATGGAGCCTGGAATCCGTGCGTTCAGGTCGCCGGAGAGCCACTTGATCGGCGCCTGTAGGTAGCCGGCCAGCGCCTCGGCCTCCGGGGTGCCCTCGTAGTCGCCTGCCTCGATCTCCCGGAAACCGGGCTGAATGTCGAGGCTCAGGTGGTGCTCGGCGACGGTCGGTGCCGCAGTCTGCGCGGTACGCACCATGTTGGACGCGAAGCCGCAGTCGAAATTCTGGTCGGCCAACTGGACGGCCAGATTGTCTGCCTGCGTCCGGCCACGTGGGGTCAGATCGGGTCCGGGCACCTTGGTGTCGACCAGTCCGGAGAGGTTACCGGCGGACTCGGCGTGACGCACCAGGGTGATGACCATCTCGCCGTCGCTGCTGCCGAAGCTGCTGCCGAGGCTGCCCCCGAGACTTCCGAAGGAGATATCGGCGGACGCGACGCCGGTGGCAGCGGTTGTAGCCGCGACCGCGGTCGCCATCACCGCAATGGATAGTCGAAGGGGTCGGATTCGCATGGTGGGAAAGCCTTTCGTCGGGGGGGGACCCCACTTCAGGTGTGCCGAAGAACCGAAACGTGGGGTGTCGAAGATCACAGAAGCAGCTGTTGGCCGGGACCGACTACGGGGTCTCCCATCCAATGGGAGCCCGCGCACGCCGGACCGCGCGCAGGCAAAAATCTGGACACATCCGGTGAACGAGTAGATGGTGATCGGCCGCGACGCCTGCAACGACGTAGGTCACCCGTATGCATATCCCGTCGCCCATCCGACGTCGGTGGCGTCCCCGGGCTCGATGCGGATCCGGGGTTGGCGGAGCGGTTCGGGATGACCACCGGTCATCGCGAGGGTGCCGATGGCTACGTCCAGGCCGCGCACCTCGAGACGCTCGTCGACGCGTTCGATCAGGCCCCCGGCCGGCCTCGAGGGCGACGTGACGCTGCGGGTCGTCTCGGAGGTATCCCAGGTCCTCGCGGAGAGTGCGGTGCCGGTCGCGGTGGCGGCGGATTTGATGGAGTCGCTCGCACTGAAGTGGATACATAAAGGCGACTGTCCGTTATGTTTCAGTGCGGCGGTTGCCTTCCGTGGCCGCTCCGCACCCGAGCGGATACTGCAGGAAAGGCAGACCAACTGTGACAACACCTGATCGTCGACGCCATATCCGGCGTGGCCGTTTCGCCGCCACTCTCCTCGCCGCGACCGCAGGCATTGCACTCGCCGGTGGGGTCGGTACCGCGTCGGCCGACACCACGGTCTCCTACCGCGCCAAGTTCTGCTCGGACGCGAAGGACGGGAACAACATTGCTTTTCAGGTGAATGAGGGTGAGCCGATTGAGAACCCGCCCGAGGACAGCTGGCACGGCGAGTGGATGGAGAACGTCACGTTCGAGACGTGGGACGGTGACGTCTGGACTCCCTACGGCAACGGCATGTGGTGTCACAACGTCGTGCGCACCGACCTCGCGGAGGGCGACTGGGTTCGCTTGTTGTCTTGGAACCCCAACAACGCCACAGCGACTGGTCTCACCGAGGTGGTGGAGGTCGATGGTTTCGTATTCGAGCGCCGTGTAAGTGGTGGGGGCTGGGCCTGGGGTGGCGGGGGCTGCTGCAGCGCAGGCTTTGCGACCATCCCGGCGCCTACGATTCCCACTCTTGTCGGTTCAGCGTTCGACGACACGGCTCCCGTCGCATTGACCGGCACCGTCGGAACCACACTGACCCGCGCCTTCACCGCGACTGGGACGCCGGCCCCGACCATCACCGTCGTCGACCCGGCGAAGCTCCCGCCTGGAACGACGTTCGCGAACGATCCCGTCACCGGTGTCCCGACCCTGTCCGGAACACCCACCACCACAGGAATCTTCAATTTCACCCTCGGCGCGGCCAACGGTGTCGGAACCCCCAAAACCCTCGACGTGACGGTGACTGTTGCGCCGGATCCGGTCACAGTCGAAGAACCTGCGAGCGGCTCGCTCGGCTCCCTCGGGTCGATCTTCGGTAGCTGACTGTCCTCCCGGTATCGACGCACTGACGACGTTGCCTCCGCTCTACTGGGCGGAGGCAACGTTGATTCGGAGACGTGGCTCACCGATCAACGCCTCAGAGTTGGTCATTGCTGCGAGGTTCCTACTGACTCGGTGGCGACACATCCCGTTGACGAGTAGATGGTGCGGCCGATGCGATTGGTGGATGCGGACGGCCAGGGCGGCGCCGTCGATCACCACCATGTCGTAGCTACCGACTGATGGTCGGTGACGCTCCGGCTCAGCGCGATCCGGCCCTGGCACGAGGCCGTGCGGCCCGAGTCTTCGTCGGCGCCGGTTCGACGCGTCGCCGAAGCCTCTCGTCGAGCAGGTGCACCAGTCCGACGAACAGGCCGACGACGGCGCCCCACAGCGCGGAGACCACCAGACCGAGAATCAGTGCGAGGGCATACGTCCCGAGGCCCTGGTGGGTCTCGAAGCTGAGGTACACGATGCGCACGAGGTTGCCGACCGCGACACCGAGCATGGTGGCGAGCAGGCCGGCGAGGAACGGGCGGCGCCGGCTGGCGGACAACCGGACCCAGGCCGTCGCGATCATCACGAGGGCGGCGACGACGTCGACGAACCAGAACGTCCACGTGGTGTCGCCCAGCGGGAACAGACGCAGCGGCGGGATCCCGAACGGCAGCCCGATCGCGCTGGGAACCAGCAACTCCGGGGTGAATGTAAGGACCCAGCCGGTGATCGACCACGTGCCGAACAGGATCGACGCGAGCACGAGCGTCGCGGTCGCGGGCCACGGACCCACTGCGATCCGCCGGATCAGCGGCCTTGCCGAAAACGCCCCGGACTGGACAGACATGGCGCAACATTAGCCCAGTAAGTAGGACGATCGTCCAGGTTTTGCGTGCGAAAGTGAGTGGTGGAGCGGTGGGACGTGTGTGGGTGCTGTCCTTGGCTGCCGTCGGGGCACTGGTCCTGGCCGGGGGAATCGGTGCGGCGCTCCGGGCGGACCCGGCACCGTCGACCGCGTATCTCACCGACGACGCCGGCCGTGCGCTGATCCTCAACGGCTTCAACACCGCGTCGAGCGCCAAGAGCACGCCTGACGGCATGCCGACGTTCACCGAGGCGGACCTCGACCGCGAGCACACCGACATGGGCACCAACTTCGTGCGGTTCCTCATCTCGTGGCGGTCGGTCGAACCCGAACCCGGTGTGTACAGCCAGGAGTATCTGGACCGCGTCGCCGAACGCGTCGGCTGGTACGCCGACCGCGGCTACAGCGTCATGCTCGACATGCACCAGGACCTCTACTCGAGCGCCATCACCCCGGGCGGGCAGAACGGCAACGGCGCGCCCGCGTGGGCGACGTACCTGGACGGGCTTCCCGTGGGCGACAACGACATGTGGGAGATGTATTACCTCGAGCCCGGCGTGATCCGGGCGTTCGACAACTTCTGGAACACCACCGGCGCGCACCCCGAACTCACCGACCACTACGCGAACGCGTGGCGCGCGGTGGCCGAGCGCTTCGCCGGCAACCCCGCCGTGGTCGCGTACGACCTGATGAACGAGCCGTACGGCGGCACCCTGCAGGGGCCGGCGTTCGAGGCCGGGCCGCTGACGGCGCTGTACCAGAAGACGTCCGACGCGATCCGCACGGTCGACCAGGACACCTGGGTGTGCGTCGCCCCGCAGGCGATGGGCACCAACTGGGGCACGCCCAGCGGACTGCGCCCCATCGACGACGCCCGTGACGGTGAACAGCGCGTCGCCTACTGCCCGCACATCTACCCGCTGCCGATGGACCTCGGCGGCGGGTACACCGGCAGTTCGCGGACCCAGGTGGACGCGACGATCGACGCGTGGCGCGGCAACGTCCTGCGCACCGCGAAGGACCTCGGCAACGCGCCGATCATCCTGGGGGAGTTCGGACTCGACACCACGCTGCCGGGTGCCCTCGACTACGTCGACCGGATCTACGACACCGCCCGCGAGATGGGGGCCGGCGTCTCCTACTGGTCGCGGGATCCGGGCCCGTGGGGGCCGTACGAGGAGGACGGCGTCGAACGGAATCTTGTTGCGACACTGGACGAGCCCTACCCGCGCGCGGTCGCCGGCCAGCCCACCGAATGGGCGGCTGATGCGGACCGGCTCGAGTTCTCCTACGTGCCGAACCTGTCGATCACCGCGCCCACCGAGGTGTACCTGCCGGCCCGGACGTTCCCGAACGGCGCCGACGTCGACGGCGCGCACGTCGCGAACTGGAATCCCGACACCCGGATCCTGACGCTGCGGGCGCCGGCCACCCGGCAGGAGGTCACGGTCACCGTGACGCCTCGCGGCTGACCGTCACGCGTCGGGACGCGGAGCGAACTCCCGGCGCAGCATGTCGCCGCAGTCGTCTAGTTCGGGGGAGGGGATCGTCGCACCGAGCGAATCCCAGGTGCCGAACTTCAGCGGCGTACCCGGGACGTCGAATCCGCCCACGGTCTTGATCATTCCGCGCACGGCGATCTGGTCGAGCTTCCGGGTGTCGTCGACGTTGAGGACGATGCCCACCGGCACACCGGCCTCGATGAGGCGGCCCCGCCACGCCTCGCCGGTGTCCGTGCGCAGCACGTCCTCCATCGCGGTCTTGAGGTCGGTGTGGTTGGCGCAGCGGTCGACGTTGGTGGCGAACCGCGCGTCCTCGGGGAGATGAGTGAGGCCCATTGCGCCGCACATGAGTTCGAACAGATGGTCGTTGCCGACGGCGATCGCGATCGGGCGGTCACTGCACTCGAACGTGTCGAACGGATACATGAAGGGGTGCCGGTTGCCCAGGCGCGTGGGCCGGACGCGGGGACCGAGCGCATCCATCAATCCGTGCTCCATCAACGCGAACGTGCTGTCGAGCATCGCGATGTCGACGGTGGTGCCGCGCCCGGTCCGATCGCGGGCGACGAGGGCCGTGAGGATTCCGCAGTACCCCATGATGCCGGCGGTGATGTCCGAGATCGACGTGCCGACCCGGGTCGCGGGGCCGTCGGGCCACCCGGTGGCGTCCATGATCCCGGACAGCGCCTGGATCACCGTGTCGTAGGCCGACTCCTGATGCATCGGCCCGTACTGGCCGAACCCCGAGATCGAACAGACGATCAGTCGGGGATGCTCGGCCACGAGGTCGTCCGGCGCGAGCCCGAGATGCGCCATCACTCCCGGGCGGAAGTTCTCCACGACCACGTCGGCGTGCTTGATCATCGACCGCACCAACGCCATGTCGTCCGCGTCCTTCAGATTCAGCGCGATGCTCTCCTTGCCGACGTTCGCCAACCGGTAGTACTCGGAACTGCCGTCGTCCGCGAACGGCCCCATCTGCCGGGTGTCGTCGCCGATGCCGGGGCGCTCGATCTTGATGACGCGGGCACCCGAGTCGGCGAGCATACGGGTGCACGTCGGCCCGGCGAGCACGTGAGTGAAGTCGACGACCGTGATGCCCTCGAGTGCCTGCGGCTTGGTGGGATCGAGATGTCCGCCGGGATCGTGTTCGGTCATGTTTCCTCCTCGTGCGCCGGGCGATTGAGCTTCTGCAGGTGGCCGCTTTCGGTGCCGACGGCCGGATCGATGACGCAGTCGATCAGCGCGGGCTCACCCGAGGCCAGTGCCGACCGCAGCGCCGCGGTCACCTCGTCGGGCGTCTCCGCGTGGTAGCCGACGCCGCCGAACGCCTCGATCAGCGTGTCGTACCGGCTCGAGTGCAGCAGCACCGTCGGCGCCGGATCCGTCGAATGCGCGTTGGTCTCGTCGCCCCGGTACACGCCGCCGTTGTTGAACACCAGCACGACGACGGGCAGTCGGTACCGGCAGATCGTCTCGATCTCCATGCCGCTGAACCCGAACGCGCTGTCGCCCTCGATCGCGACCACCGGCGACCCGGTCTCGACAGCGGCGGCGATCGCATACCCGAGTCCGACGCCCATCACACCCCACGTCCCGGTGTCGAGCCGGTGCCGCGGCCGGTGGATCGGAATGATGTTGCGCGCGTTGTCGAGGGTGTTCGCGCCCTCGCTGACGACGATCACGTCGGGATGGGCGGCGAGGACGTCCCGTACCGCGCGTAGCGCGACGGCGAAGTTCATCGGATGCACGTCGGCGCGCAGCCGCGCCTCCATCTTCGCGGTGTTCGCCTGCTTCTTCGCCGCGATCTCGGCGAGCCACTCCGGTGATGGCGTGACCGCGCCGGGCCGCAACGCCGCCAGCAGCGCCGTCATCGAGGACGCGATGTCGCCGGCAACCGGGGCGGCGATCGGCCGGTTGCTGTCGAACTCGGTGGGGCAGACGTCGAGTTGGACGAACCGGGCGTCGGGGGACCACCGGGGCGAGCGGCCGTGCTCGAGCATCCAGTTGAGCCGCGCGCCGACGAGCACCACCACGTCGGCGCTGCCGAGCACCAGCGAGCGGGCCGCCGCCGCGGACTGTGGATGGTCGTCGGGCAGCAGCCCCTTGGCCATCGACATCGGCAGGAACGGGGCGCCGGTGGCCTCGACGAATGCGCGGATCTCGGTGTCGGCGCGGGCGTACGCGGCGCCCTTGCCGAGCAGGATCAGCGGACGCTCGGCCTGCTCGAGCAGCGTGACGGCCCGCTCGACCGACTCGGGCGCGGGCAATTGGCGCGGCGCCGGATCGACCAGCGGGGGACGCGGCGCGCGGGGCGCGGTCGCGGCCAGGACGCGGGCCGGCAGATCCAGGTAGACGCCGCCCGGGCGTCCGGACACCGCGGCCCGGATCGCCCGCCCGACGCCCACCCCGATGAGGTCGGGGGAGTCGACGCGGTATGCGGCCTTCGCGAACGGGCGAGCCGCCGCGAGCTGATCGAGTTCCTCGTAGTCGCCCTGCCGCAGGTCGATGATCGACCGGTCGCTGGACCCGCTGATCTGGATCATCGGGAAGCAGTCGGTGGTGGCGTTCGCGAGCGCGACGAGGCCGTTGAGGAATCCCGGCGCCGACACCGTGAGACAGACGCCGGGCCGGCCGGTCAGGAAACCCGCTGCGGCGGCCGCGTGCCCGGCGGCCTGCTCGTTACGGAAACCGAGGTAGCGGATGCCGCGGGCCTGTGCGGTTCGGGCGAGATCGGTGACCGGGATCCCGACGACCCCGTAGATCGTTGTGACTCCGTTGTTTTCGAGCGCATCGACGACGAGATCGTTCCCGTCGGCAGTCTCGACGTCGGTCATGGGCGCATCCCCGGACGGCTGGACTACGCCCCGTGCGGGGCGACGGTCCCCTCCGAGTATCCACCCTCGAACGGCCGAGGTCAGCAGCTGCGGACATGCCGGACCGATTGATCCGGCATGTCCGCAGTGTCAGTTCGCGGTCAGCCCTTCGCGGCACTGATGCCGGCCCGACGGCCGAAGAAGCTGCCGTCGCCGAGCGAAGTGCCGGACGCGTAGCCCCACGCGCAGACGCCCGCGGTGCACCGTCCGGCGGCGAACAGCCCCGGAATCGGATCGCCCGATACGTGCAGCACCTCGGACGCGGTGTTGGTGCGCAGGCCGCCGAGCGTGAAGCCGGCGGTGTAGTTGCGCAGGTCCAGTGCCGCGATCGGCGACCCGATCGGCTTGACCCACTCCGGCTTCTTGCCGAGCACCGGGTCCTGCCCGTTCGCGGCGTGCTTGTTGTAGACCTCGACCGTGGCCTGCAGGGTGCCCTCCGGCAGCCCCATCTCGGACTCGAGTTCCTCGACGGTCTCGGCGACCCACTTGGGCTGGAACCGGAAGAACGGCGTCGAACTCGGCGTCGTCTTCGCCTCCTCGTAGGAGTCCTCGTCGATGATCAGGTAGGCCTGATTGTCGTTCTGCAGCAGCGTGAGCTGACCGATCCGTCCCGGATAGGTGTCCTCGTTGACGTAGCGCTGCCCGCGCCCGTTGACCAGGATGCCGCGGACCATCATCTGCGGATCGCCGAAGAACGCGACCTCGGTGGCGTCCATGTGCGCGAGATCGGCTCCGAGGGCCTGGGCCATCCGGATCGAGCGGCCGTCGTGCTCCTCGATCGCGGCGCCCGGACGTCCGATCAGGCGGGGCGCGAACGCCTCGACCATGTCCTTGTTGTAGGCGAAGCTGCCGGTGGCCAGCACGACGCCCTTGCGCGCCCGGACCACGACGTCCTTGCCGTACTGCTTGGCCTGCACGCCGACGACGCGGCCGGTGGCATCGGTGACCAGGGTCTGCACCCGCATGTCGTACTGGGCCTGTACCCCGAGCTTCTCGGCGGTCTCGACCAGCGGCTTCATCAGCATGTAGCCGCCGCCCTTCTCACCCACCTTCTTGTCGGCCATCTGCGGGATGTGCCCGCGTGGGGCGGGGGTGGCGATGGTGTTGAACGGCGCCGCGTTCTCGCCGCCCGAGTACATCAGGCCGTCGTCGTACGGCGTCTCCCAGCCGGGCTGGCCGTAGAAGCTCTCCTTGAACGGGACGCCGCACTCGACCAGCCAGTTGTAGTGGTCGACGCTGCCCTCGCAGTAGTCGGTGATCTTCGCTTCGTCGGCGCCGGGTCCGAGCGCCGCCATCATGAAGGTCTTCATGTTCTCGGGGGTGTCGTCGAACCCGAGTGCCTTCTGCAGCGGCGTGCCGCCGCCCATGTAGATGAACCCGCCCGCGAGCGAGGCCGCGCCACCCCAACCGCCGGCGCGCTCCAGGACAAGCACCTCCGCGCCTGCCCGGGCCGCCTCGACGGCAGCACTGACTCCGGCGATGCCGTAGCCGGCGATCACGACGTCGGCCTCGTAGTCCCAGGTCTCGATGGTTTCGGCGGACAGGGGACGGACCGGCGTGGCCGCGGACGTCGACTCTGACATGGAGGTGGATCCTTTCGCGCATCGGGTAGAACGTGTTCTATAAATCAGTATCCGCGTATCGGGCGGGCGGCGTGCCCGAATCGCGCGGAGTTACTCGGATCGCTGCTTCTCCGCCGCCCGCGCGGCCTTGCGGCGCTCGGCCTTGACCGAGATCAGCGCGTTGTTCAGCCCGGTGCCCAGCGGCCAGCCGACGTAGTGGCAGAGGAAGATCGCGGCCTCCTCGATCTGCTGTTCGGTCAGTTCCTCGTTGCCCAGCGCGGCATTGATCTGGATCTTCGCGACGTCGGTCTGCCCCTGCGCGGCGATCGCTCCGAGCAGCAGCAGGCGCCGGTCGCGCAGGCTCAGGCCCGGGCGGGTCCAGACGTCGGCGAAGAGGTGGTCGGCGGTGACGGCGAAGAAGTCGCCCGGCACGTCCGCCGGCATCTCCCAGCCGTACACCTGGTTCATCATTGCGACACCGCGCTTGCGGCGCTCCGACGTGGCGGCATCGCCGTTGTGGTCGCTCATGCGTTCTCCTTGGTGTGGGCGGACTGGTCGGCAACGGTTCCGGTGCCGACCCCGAGTCCGGTGCCGAGGCCGGCGAGTGCCCGGGTGGCGAGGGGGAGGTCGACGTCGAACCGGTCGCCCAGGCCCAGCGCCAGCGCGAGGTCCTTCTCCCCGAGGTTGCGGACGTGGGAGAGGATCGAGAACCACGGATCGTCCTCGGCGACCGGCGCGGTCGTGTCGCGCAGCATGATCGCCCCCGCGCCGCCGGTGATCGCGTCGGTGTGCCGGACGACCTTGCCGAGCTTGCGAATGTCGATGCCGGCGGCCTCGGCGAGTCGCTGCGCCTCGCACGCCGCGGTGAACGAGACAAAGTGAAGCAGGTTGCGCGCCAGCTTCATCCGCGTTCCGGCGCCGACAGGTCCGGCGTGGATCACCAGTTCGGCGAAGTAGCCGAACGGTTCACGCACCGCCTCGAACGCCTCGTCGCTGCCGCCGACCATGACGGCCAACCGGCCCTGCTGCGCGCCGGGTGCCCCGCCGCTGACCGGGGCGTCGATCAGGTCGACGCTCTTGGCCCGGCACGTTGCGGCCAGTTCGGTGGCCGTCGTGTCGCTGATCGTCGAGTGCACCGCGATCACCGTGCCGGGCCGGGCCGTGGACAGGATCCCGTCCGGCCCGGCGACGACATCGCGGACCTGGGCGTCGTCGAGCACGGTCACCGAGATCACCGACGCGCGGTCCGCGACCTGGGCCGGTGTCGAGACCGCCGTCGCGCCCGCCTTCGTGAACGGTTCGACGGCCTCGGGACGGGCGTCGCACACCACCAGCGTGCCCGGACGTTCGAGCAGTCTGGTGGCCATCGCGGCGCCCATGTTCCCCAGGCCGATGTGGCCGACCGTGCGGGTGGGTTCGCTCACGACCGGATCACCTGCCCGCCGTCGACGTTGAAGATCTGGCCGGTGATCCAGCTCGCCTCGTCGGACAGCAGGAACAGGCACATGCCGACGAGGTCGTCGGGAGTGCCCATGCGCTGCAGCGGAATCCGCTTGACCATGTCCGCGACGATGTTGCCGGGGGTCACCGTGCGGGTGGCCTCGGTGTCGATCGGGCCCGGGGCGATCGCGTTGATCCGGATGTTCGACCAGCCGAGCTCGAACGCGAGCTGCTGGGTGAGGCCGTTGATCCCGACCTTCGCCAGCCCGTAGAAGTTGGAGTACACCCAGGCCGCGGTGGACGACTGGTTGACGATCGACCCGCCGCTCGCGCGCATGTGCGGCACCACGGCGCGGCACACGTTGAGCGCGCCGTCCATGTTCACGCTCATGAACTTCTTGTAGTAGTCCCACGGCACCGTGAGCAGCGAGTCGAGCTTCATGCCGCCGTAGATCGCCGCGTTGTTCACGAGGTGGTCGATGCGGCCGAACCTCTCGATCGTGAACGACGCCAGCTCCAGCGCCGAATCCGGCTCGGCCACATCGACTTCCTTGAACACGGCAGAGCCCCCGTCGGAGGTGATCTGCTTGGCGACGGTCTCGCCCAGTTCACGGTTGAGGTCGGCGACGACCACGTCGGCGCCCTCGGCGGCCAGTGCCCGGGCATACCCCTCGCCGATGCCCTGGGCGGCGCCGGTGACGATGGCGGTGCGTCCGTCGAAACGTCCCATCTGCTTGTCTCCTGTCGTCGAATTCGGCTAGTCGGTCGCGGGTTCCGCGACGAGCTTGGTCTCCAGGTACTCCTCGAAGCCGGCCACACCCATCTCGCGGCCGATGCCGGACTGCTTGTAGCCGCCGAACGGGGCGTCCGCGGCATACCAGACGCCGCCGTTCACGGCGAGCGTCCCGGTCCGCACGCCCTCGACCACGTGCCGGACGCGGTCGGGGTCGGTGCCCCACACGGACCCGGACAGGCCGTACGGGGAGTCGTTGGCGATCCGAATCGCGTCGTCGTCACCGTCGTGGGGGAGGATCACCAGCACCGGCCCGAAGATCTCCTCCTGGGCCACGCGGGACGAATTGTCGAGGCCGGAGATCAGGGTGGGCTCGACGAAGAAGCCGCGCTCGTGCTCGGCGGGCCGGCCGCCGCCGACGACGATCGTCCCGCCCTCCTCGACGGCGAGCTTCAGGTAGCTCTCCACGCGGGCACGCTGGCGGGCGGAGATCAGTGGGCCGCAGACGGTTCCGCGTGAATCCGGGTTGCCGGGCCGAATCCCCGCCATGGTGCGGGCGGTGGCCTCGACGGCCTCGTCGTAACGTTCGCGCGGCACCAGCAGGCGGGTCGTGATCGCGCAGCCCTGGCCGGCGTGGGTGCACACTGTGAACGCGGCGATCGCGCATCCCGCGGCCAGGTCGGCGTCGTCGAGGACGATGAACGCGGACTTGCCGCCCAATTCCAGGAACACCTTCTTCAGCGACTGCGCGGCCGCCGTCATGACGGCCTTGCCGGTCGCGGTCGAGCCGGTGAACGAGATCAGGTCGACGCGCGGATCCTCGGCCAGCTGGGCGCCGAGTCGGTGATCTGTCGAGGTGACGATGTTGATCACGCCGGCCGGGATGTCGGTCTCCTCGGCGATGACCTTGCCGACCAGGGCCGCGCACCACGGGGTGTCCGGCGCCGGCTTGAGGACGACGGTGTTGCCGGCCGCGAGCGCGGGGCCGATCTTGGCGAAGTTGATCTGGTGCGGAAAGTTCCACGGCGTGACGGCTCCCACCACGCCGACAGCCTCTTTGAGGATTCGGCGGCGGGTCTTGATTCCCATCGGCGCGGCGACGCCCAGATCGGACTCCCACGCGTACGACTCGGCCAGGTCGGCGAAGTAACCGAGGTCCGCGATCGGGCCTTCGAGTTGCGGTCCGGCGGTGAGCATCCGGGGTGCGCCCACCTCGGCGATCGTGATCTCGCGCAGTTCCTCGATGTGTGACTGCAGGGCGTCCCGCAGCTGGCGCAGGCACCGTGCCCGGAAGGCTGGATCGCGCGACCAGGCGGTGTCGTCGAAGGCCCGGCGGGCCGCCGCGATCGCCGCGTCCATGTCGGTAGCCGTGCCCTCCGCCGCGTTGCCCACGACCTCCTCGGTGGCGGGATCGATCACCTCGAACACGCCACCCGAGCCCGGTACCAGTTTGCCGTCGATGAGGAGCGCGGAGCTGTCGGTCGGTCGAAGCGTCATTGCGCAAAACCTTTCTGACTGGACAGGTGTCTGGACTATAGTACGAACAAATGTCGCCAGCAATGCCGTTCCGATGGAATGTCATTCGGAATCCATTGCCGTAGTGCAAGGGAGCAGTCGTGGAGAGAGTTGCCGGCAAGGTCGTTCTGGTGACCGGTGCCGCCCGGGGCCAGGGGCGTAGTCATGCGGTTCGATTGGCGGAGGAGGGTGCCGACGTCATCGCGTTCGACGTCTGTGCGGACATCGGCACCAACGAGTACCCCCTCGCGACCGAGGCGGACCTGGCCGAGACCGTGCAGTTGGTCGAGAAGGCCGGCGGGAGGGCGGTCGCCGCGAAGGTGGACGTCCGGGATCGGGCGGAGCTCGAAGCGCGCCTGTCCGATGCCGTCGCGCAGTTGGGTCGCCTCGATGTGGTGGTGGCCAACGCGGGGATCTGTCCGCTCGGTAATCATCTGCCGCCGCAGGCGTTCGTCGACGCGTTCGACGTCGACTTCGTGGGTGTGGTCAACACCGTTCACGCGGCGCTGCCGTACCTGGGGGCGGGCGCCTCGGTGATCGCGATCGGTTCGGTGGCGGGCCTCGTGCCGCAGACCGGCTTCAATGGTCAGCAGGCGCTGCAGGGTCCGGGCGGTGACGGATACGGGTTGGCCAAGAAGATGATTCAGGCCTACACGAACTCGCTGGCGCTGACCCTCGGGCCCAGTTCGATCCGGGTCAACGCGATCCATCCGACCAACTGCAACACCGACATGTTGCAGAGCCCGCCGATGTACAAGACCTTCCGGCCGGACCTCGAGAATCCCACCGCCGAGGACGCGGCGGTGACCTTCCCGTTCATGCAGGCGATGCCGATTCCGTGGGTCGAACCGGAGGATATCTCGCACGCCGTCGTGTACCTGGCCTCCGACGAGTCGCGCTACGTCACGGGACAGCAGTTGCGGATCGACGCCGGTGCCGGCATGAAGATCGGCCTGTGATCCCTCCCGATGGACAGGAATCTGTAGTAGTGTCCGGACATGTGTCTAGTATGAGTTTCGAGTCCACGCGTCGGCGTCTGACGCCGAAGCAGGCCGAGACCGTCGACCGACTGTGCGAGGCCGCGGTGGAGGTGCTGCGGGAGGGTGACTTCGCGGGCCTGACGGTCCGCGCGGTCGCGTCGCGCGCCGGCGTCGGACCCGCGACCGCATACACCTATTTCTCGTCCAAGGAACACCTCGTCGCCGAGGTGTTCTGGCGCAGGCTCTCGCAGTCGCCGCGGCCCGAGTCCGACGGACTCGACCGGACCGGTCGCGTCGTCGCGGTGCTGCGTGGCATCGCGCTCCTGCTCGCCGACGAACCGGCGCTGTCGAGTGCCGTCACCAATGCGCTCCTCGGTAGCGACCCCGACGTCGAGCACCTGCGGGTGCGGATCGGCATCGAGATTCGCGGCCGAATCGGAGAGGCGCTCGGCAAGCCCGCCGATCCCGAGGTTCTCGAGACCCTCGACCTCCTGTACGCCGGAGCGCTGCTCCGGGCCGGCATCGGGTACGGCTCCTACGAAGACCTGGCCGGTCAGTTGGAGCGTTCCGCCACAATGATTCTGGAGTGAACACATGCTGGATCCGTCCGGTGCGACCCGCGCCGAAGCGCCGATCGATTCGACGTTCTTCAACCCGTACGACTACGACTTCCACGAGGACCCGTACCCGATCTATGCGCGGTTGCGTGACGAGGCGCCGATCTACCACAACCCGGAGATCGGGTTCTGGGCGCTGTCGCGCCACTCCGACGTCCTGCGAGCGTTCCGGGACAGCACCCGGCTGTCGAGTGCGAACGGCGTCTCGCTCGATCCCGCCGCGTACGGGCCGCACGCGCACCTGGTGATGTCCTTCCTCGCGATGGACGATCCGCGGCACGCCCGCCTGCGTCAGTTGGTGTCCCGCGGATTCACCCCGCGCCGCGTCGCCGAACTCGACGGCCGGATCCTCGAACTGACCCGGCAGTACCTGGAACCGGCGTTGGAGGCGGGCGAGTTCGACTGGGTCGCCGAGGTCGCGGGCAAGCTCCCGATGGACGTCATCTCCGAACTGATGGGCGTGCCGGAGGCCGACCGCGCGGAACTGCGTCGTCTCGCAGACTTGGTGGTGCACCGGGAGGACGGGGTTCTCGACGTGCCGCCGGCGTCGGTGGAGGCGTCCTTCAGTCTGATGACCTACTACAAGGACATGATCGAGCAGCGTCGCCGGTCGCGCACCGAGGACCTCACCTCGGCGCTGCTGGACGCCGAGATCGACGGCGACAAGCTGTCGGACCAGGAGGTCCTCGGGTTCCTGTTCCTGATGGTGGTCGCCGGCAACGAGACGACGACCAAGCTGCTCGGCAACGCCGCGTACTGGGGTGCGCACAATCCCGATCAGGTCGCGCAGGTACTGAACGATCCGGAGCGGGTGACGGACTGGGTCGAGGAGACCCTGCGATTCGACACCTCCAGCCAGATCGTCGCCCGCACAACCGCTGTCGATCTCGAGTACTACGGACAGACGGTGCCGGCAGGGGAGAAGATGCTGCTGCTGATCGGGTCCGCAAACCGGGACGACGACGTGTTCGAGGACGGCGACCGGTACCGGATCGGCCGGGACTCCACCAACAAGCTCGTCAGCTTCGGTGGCGGCGTGCACTTCTGCCTCGGTGCGCATCTCGCGCGGCTCGAGGCGAACATCGCCCTCGCCGAATTCGCCAAGAGGGTCAAGCAATACGAGGTCGACGAGTCCGGAATCGAACGTGTCCATTCCACGAACGTGCGGGGCTTCGCGGCCCTGCCGATGAAGGTGCAGGTGCGCTGATGCCCCGTTTCGAACCCAACCCCGCCCGCAGGCCGACGCTGATCAGCGGCGCGTCGTCCGGAATCGGTGAGGCCGCCGCCTACGCGCTCGCCGACCTGGGGCACCCGGTCGCGCTCGGCGCCCGTCGGGTGGCGGAGACCGAGGCGATCGCGGACAAGATCCGCAGCAACGGCGGAGAGGCGTTCGCCCACTTCCTCGACGTCACCGACGACGCCTCGGTGGACGTGTTCGTCACGGCCGCCGAGGACGCGCTCGGCCCGGCCGAGATCGTCGTCTCCGGTGCCGGGGACCTCGAGTTCGGTGCCGCCGACCAGATGGATCCGGCCCGCTTCGCGAAGCAGATCGACGTCCACCTCATCGGTGCACAGCGGCTCGCGCACCGCGTCCTGCCCGGGATGCGCGAGCGCCGGCGCGGCGACTTCGTGCTGATCGGCTCGGACTGCGCCGACCGTCAACGCCCCATGATGGGCGCCTACGACGCGGCCAAGGCAGGCCTCGAGGCGATGGGTCGTCAGATGCGAATGGAACTCGAAGGCACCGGGATTCGCGCATCCATCGTGCGACCCGGACCGACCGCCACCGGTATGGGCATGAACTCCACGCCCGAGATCCTCGCGCCGGTCGCCGAACTGTGGAGCAAGTGGGGCTTCGCTCGCCACGGCTACATGCTGCGCGCGTCGGACATGGCGAACGCCGTTGTCGCGGTGGTGGGGGCACCCCGCGGTGTCCACCTCGTCCTCGTCGAGGTCCAGCCCGAGGCGCCGCTCGCGCCGCTTCCGAAGTCCGAGGAGACGAAATGACCCTGACCGATCCGCCCCGCGTGTCCGGCGGCCTGCACGAGCACGGCCACCTCGAGGAACTGCGCACCGACCCGATCGCGCTGATGCGCCGCGTCCGTGAGGAGTGCGGCGACGTCGGGGTGTTCCGGTTGGTCGACCGCGACGTCGTCCTGCTCACGGGGGCCGAGGCCAACGAGTTCTTCTTCCGCTCCTCCGACGAGGATCTGGACCAACAGGCCGCCTACCCATTCATGAAGCCGATCTTCGGAGAGGGTGTGGTGTTCGACGCGAGCCCCGAACGCCGGTCGGAGATGCTGCACAACTCCGCGTTGCGCGGCGAGCAGATGCGCGGCCATGCGGCGACGATCGGCGTCGAGGTCGAGGACATGGTCTCCCGGTGGGGCGACGAGGGCGAGATCGATCTGCTCGAGTTCTTCGCCGAACTGACCATCTACACCTCGTCGGCGTGCCTGATCGGCAAGAAGTTCCGGGATGAACTCGACGACCGGTTCGCCAAGCTCTACCACGAACTCGAACAGGGCACCGATGCGATCGCGTTCGTCGACCCGTACGCCCCGATCGAGAGCTTCCGTCGCCGGGACGCCGCACGTGTCGCGCTCGTCGAGCTGGTCCAAGGGATCATGAACGGCCGGATCGCGAATCCTCCTCAGGGCAAAGAGGATCGGGACATGCTCGACGTCCTGGTCTCGATCAAGGACGACGACGGCAACCTGCGGTTCAGCGCCGACGAGATCACCGGCATCTTCATCTCGATGATGTTCGCCGGCCACCACACCACCTCGGGTACCGCGGCCTGGTCGCTGATCGAGCTACTGCGGCACCCGGACGCGATGCGGCAGGTCACCACCGAGCTCGACGAGCTGTACGCCGACGGTGCCGACATCAGTTTCCATGCGCTGCGGCAGATCCCGGTGCTCGAGGCCGTGATCAAGGAGACCCTCCGGTTGCATCCGCCGCTGATCATCCTGCTCCGGGTCGCCCGCGGCGACTTCGAGGTGGGCGGCTTCTCGATCCACGAGGGGAACCTGGTGGCGGCCACGCCGGCGATCTCGAACCGGATCCCGGAGGACTTCCCGGACCCCGACGCCTTCGATCCGGCCCGGTACATCGACCCGAACCAGGAGGACACCGCGAACCGTTGGACGTGGATCCCGTTCGGAGCGGGTCGTCACCGTTGCGTCGGGGCGGCGTTCGCGCAGATGCAGCTCAAGGCGATCTTCTCGATTCTGCTGCGCGACTACGAGTTCGAGATGGCGCAGCCGGCCGACTCGTACCGCAACGACCACAGCAAGATGGTGGTGCAGTTGCAGCAGCCGTGTCGGGTCCGCTATCGGCGACGGACCACCCGGGCGGCGTCCGTCGGCGCGGCGGCAGCGGCTCCGGCGGGGTGCCCGGTCGCCCACGCGAGCGAGGCCTGATCATGCGCGTCGAAGCCGACCTCGACCTCTGTCAGGGGCATGCCGCGTGCGAGCTGGAGGCGCCCGACGTGTTCGAGGTGCCCAAGCGCAGCAAGGTCACCATCCTCGACGCGAACCCGCCGGAGTCGTTGCGGGCCGACGTCGAGAACGCGGTCCGGTACTGCCCGACGCAGGCCCTGCGGATCGTCGAGGACTGAAGAGATTTCGCGTTCGTACCCACACCAGGACTATCGAAGGAGACGACAGCATGACCGGATTCGACCGCGGTGAACTGGACGAGATGGTCCAGCGCTGGGTGGACGCCAACAAGAAGGCCGAGGCGGCCGGCGACTGGAAGCCGTTGGCGGACTTCTACACCGAGGACGCCACCTACGGCTGGAACTACGGGCCCAAGCAGGATTTCATGGCGGTGGGGCGGGACGAGATCCGCGAGGTCGCACTCGGACTGGAGATGCAGGGGCTCGAGGGCTGGGAGTACCCCTACCAGGAGTTCGTGATCGACGAGCGCAGCGGCAACGTGATCGGGCTGTGGAAGCAGATCTCCGACGCCGCGCGTCCCGACGGCACCAACTACTCGGTGTACGGCATCGGCGGCAGCTGGTTCCGGTACTCCGGGAACTTCCAGTGGTCCTGGCAGCGCGACTTCTTCGACTTCGGCAACGTGTCGGCGCTGTTCATGGAGATGATCCAGAACAACGCGCTCTCGGCGGGCATGCAGGCCCGCATCCAGCGCTCGATCTCGGGCGAGAAGCTGCCGGGCTGGTACCCGGCCGGACAGGCCCCGGTTCCGCTGTGGTGAGCACCGAGGCGCAGTCGTCGCGTTCGTTCGGGGCGCTCTCGCGGGTCGATCTCGCGACGCTGGTCCCGGAGCTGTTGCTCTGCGGCCAGCTCATCGATCGGTCCGGCATGGCCCACCTGATCGTCGAGTTCGGGCGGGAGGGCATGGCGCAGGTCGCGATCGAGGAGTGGCAGGCGTCGAGCCCGTGGTACACCCGCCGCATGCAGCGTGCGTTGCGCTACGAGGGCGACGACGTGGTCACCATCTTCAAGGGCCTGCAACTCGACATCGGGGCGCCGCCGCAGTTCATGGACTTCCGATTCCGGGTGGACGATCCGCACCACGGGGAGTTCTGGCTCGACCACTGTGGTGCGCTGATGGACGTCGAACCGCTCGGCGACGAGTACGTGACGGCGATGTGCCACGACATCGAGGACCCCACCTTCGACGCGACCGCGTTGGCCACCAATCCGCACGCGCAGGTCCGCCCCATCCACCGTCCGCCGCGCCGACCGGCGGATCGGCACCCGCACTGTGCGTGGACGGTCGTCATCGACGACGCGCACGTCCCGCCGACGATGCAGCCGCACACCGAGCAGATCGGCCGGACCGCGGCCTACACAGTCGAACTCAGCCCGATCGACACCGGCGGCGACGGCAATCACGACTACGCGGGACCGCTGCTGTCCGATCTGAGGTTCCAAGACTTCTCGCAGTCCGCGCTCGTCCGGATCGCCGAGGAGGTGTGCCTCCAGCAGCACCTGCTCGCGCTCGGCTTCCTGATCGCGGTCCGCAAGCGGGTGGACGAGGACAAGGCGGTGGAGATCACCCGCAAGCAGCTCACCGGAATCGCCGGCGTCACCGCGCAGCGGATCCGCGACGCACTCGGGCTGCCGGACGATCTGGAGGGCCTCGCGACCGTGCTGTCCGTGCATCCGCTGCTGAACCCCAAGCAGTACGTGGACAGCGAGATCCGCTTCGACGGAGAGCAACTGACGCTCACCATCCGACGGGACGGGCTCGTCGACGCCGACGGCGGCTGGCCCACGCTGATCGACGCCGGACACCTCGAGGCGCTGCAGGCGCTGGTGCGTGGCGTCAACCCGCGCTTCACCGTGCGGGTGACCGGCGAGGACCCGGCGGGTCTGCACGCCATCGTCGACGTCACCGACGAACCCGCACCCGAATGTGTCGAGGTCGCGATCACCAAGGTGAGCACCGGTGCCGCATTCACCTTCGAAGACCGTGGAATTCCGTTGCCGCTCTATGTGATCTGATCGGCCGACCAGACAGGGGACATCCGCATGGCCTATACGTTCGCTGACCTGTTCGAGCATTCGGTGGACGCGATGCCCGACCGTCTCGCAATGATCGTCTCCGGCGAGCAGGTCACCTATCGCGAACTGGACGAGCGGGCGAACCGACTCGCCCACCACCTCGAGGGCGCCGGGTTCGGCGCGGGAAGCCACATCGGCGTCCACATGCACAACTCGATCGAGACGATGGTCGTCATCATCGCCGCCTTCAAGCTCCGGGCGATCCCGGTGACGGTGAACTACCGCTACACGTCCGACGAACTGCGCTACCTCTACGACAACGCCGACCTCGAAGGCCTGGTGTTCCATCAGGGTTTCGCGGACCGGGTCGCCGAGGTGCTGCCCGAGGTTCCGCGCATCCGACACCTCGTCTCGGTGGCCGACGAGCTGGCGATCGGCGACGAGTGCGAGGTCATCGGAGCCGTCGCGTACCGGGACGCGCTCGCCGGGGGCAGTGCTGCGCGCGGCTTCGAGGAGCGCAGCGCGGATGACCACTACATCTTCTACACCGGCGGCACCACCGGCCGGCCGAAGGGCGTGGTCTGGCGTCACGAGGACATCTGGCGGGTACTGGGCGGCGGACTGGACTTCTACACCGGCGAGCCGATCGCCGACGAGTTCCAGCAGTCCCGGGTCGGGGTGGCGGCGGGCGAGGCGATGCGCTGGGTGATGCTGCCGCCACTGATCCACACCTCGGCGATGATGCCGACGTTCACGGCCTTCTTCTCGGGCAACACCGTCATCATGGAACCGAAATTCGATGCGTCCCGGGTGTGGGAAGTCGTTGCCGAGTACCGGCCGCAGGTCATGGTCATCACCGGCGACGCGATGGGACGGCCCCTCGTCGAGGCGTATCGCGAGCAGGACCGGGACACGTCGAGCCTGGCCGTGCTCGCCTCCGGTGCGGCGCTGTTCTCCGCCGCGGTCAAGGACGCATTCTTCGACGTCCTGCCGAACTTGATGATCTCCGACTCCGTGGGATCGTCCGAAACCGGGTTCGGTGGAATCGGATTCGCCACCAAGGGGTTCGAGCAGCACGGCGGACCCAAGGTCGGGGCGAACAAGTATTCGGTCGTCGTCGACGACGAGAACCGGCTGCTGACACCGGGTTCCGGGGCCGAGGGATGGTTGGCGAAGCTCGGCAACGTCCCAGTGGGGTACTACAACGATCCCGTCAGGTCCGCCGAGATCTTCCGGGTCGTCGACGGGCAGCGTGCCGTGGTCACCGGGGACCGGGCCAGGATCGAGGACGACGGATCGATCACCCTTCTGGGGCGCGGCAACATGGTCGTCAACACGGGTGGCGAGAAAGTATTTGTCGAGGAGGTCGAGGCCGTGGTCAAGGCACACCCCGACATCTACGACGCGATCGTCATCGGTGTCCCTGATGAGCGGTGGGGTAGCAGGGTGGCCACCGTGGTCCGCGTGCGAGACGGCGTCGAACCGGACTTCGAGTCCGTCGAGAAGCACGCCCGAAGTCAGCTGGCCGGCTACAAGATCCCGAGGACCTACTGGACCGCCGACGAGGTGGTGCGAACTCCGAGCGGCAAGCCCGACTACGGGTGGGCCAAGGAGCACGCGACCATGCACGGGCATTCGTACCGGATCGACTAGACGCAGTCCGGCGATCGAGGAGATGCTCTGTGGGTGTGCGTTTTCGTCTGCCCGGATCCACGGGGGTGTGAAGCGCGCCGGAAATTGGCGTGGTCGCCGGATGCATCGTCAGTGAATAGGCCGCAACGGGCGCGCGTGATCGCATTTGTGCGCGTCGTCGTTACAGGCGGAATCGTCCGTCTTCCTGCGGTTCTCCATCGAAAGCCAACCTCAGGGTGAATGTCGGGGTGAATCACCCCGCGGTGTCATTCGGCTCCTGATCGAAACCCGCAGATCGGCCATGTGCAGCACCGGGTTTGGTTAGTTCCGCGAATGGAATTCGGCCGGCTTCGCCGAATGCGGGGGCTATCGATATAGGTTCGAGATGCTATCTTGATCACGCCGGTAAGCATGTGGCTGGGGGTTTTGCTATCCGTTCAGATGGGGGTCTGACGGGTTTTTCGGGGGGCGTTCTTCGCCTGTTTTCTGTCTTCATGCGGCTGGGTGTTTGTTGTGCGTCGCTGGCATGCCGATCGAGGAGGTTGAGGAACGATGTCTACCCACAGGGCCCGTAACTTGAGAACACTGCGGATGAAGAGCCGAATCATGGTCGCGGCCACCGCGGTCGGGGCTTTGACGATTGCCACACCGGCGGTCGCTCAGGCTCAGCCCACCCCGCAGAACGGACTCGGCAGCAGCGCGAACGGCGGCGCCAACGGAGGACTCGCAGGTCTGGGCAGCAGCGTCGGCGGTAACGGTGATGCCGGCGTCGGCAGCACCGCGGGCCCCGGTGGCGCCAACGGCGGCATCGACGCGGGCAGCGCCGGCAACCTCGACTTGGCGAATCTTGCGCAGACGGCGTTCGGCAGCCTCGCGAACCTCGGCACCGGCAGCCTCGGCGGCGGAGGTGTGGATGCGGGCAGCGTGGCGGATGTCGTGCCCGATCTGGGGCTCGGAAGCCTCGGGAACGCCGGCGGCGGCAGCACGGGCGACACCGGAAGCATCGGCGACACCGGCAGCGACCAAGGCGATTTCGGTCTGGGCAGCGTCGAGCTCGGACTCGGGGCCATCGGTGATCTGGCTGCGGGAAGCGTCGGCAACGCGGGCGCGGGTAGCGCAGACACGGGCAGCGATGCTCCCGGAAGTGGCGACACCGGCCTCGGCAGCCTGACCGACCTGGGATCGGACAACGGCAGCCTCGACCTGGCCGCTCTGGCGCAACTGGCGCTGGGGAGTGCCGGTGAAGGCGGAGTCGACCTCGGGAGCCTCGCGGATCTCGCTCTCGGCAGCCTGGGGCTGCCAGCGGGTAGCGCCGATTTCGGCACCGGCAGCCTTGCTGACCTCGGCACCGGCAGCGACGGTACGGACCTCGGGAGCCTCGCGTCGGGCAGTGAGACCGGAAGCGACTCGGGCAGCGCGGGTAGCTCGGACCTGACAGCGGGCAGTGCGAACCCGGCTCTGGATCTCGGCAGCCTTGCCGAGTTGGCTGTGGGGAGCCTGGATCTTCCCGCCGGCAGTGGGGACCTCGCTGCAGGCAGCGGCGATCTGGACCTGGGTAGCCTGGCTGATCTGGGCGCGGGCAGCGGCGATCTGGATCTGGGTAGCCTCGGTGAGGCCGCGCTGGGTAGCTTGGCGCTTCCGTTCGGCAGCCTGGCTCTCCCGGTTGTCGGTAGCGCGGCGGCGCTCGGATCCACAGGCGATGCGGGTAGCACCGGTGGCACCGAGGCGGGTAGCTCGGGTCTGGATCTAGGCAGTCTCGCCGACCTCGGGTCGGGTAGCGATTCGGGTATCGAGCTGGGCAGCCTCGAGTCCGGCAGCGGTGAGCTGACTGCGGGCAGTGGCGATCTCGACTTGGGCAGCCTGGGCGAGCTTGCGCTCGGCAGCCTCGGTGAGGGCAGCACGGGGCTGGATCTGGGTAGCCTCGCCGATCTCGGTTCGGGTAGCGATTCCGGTAGCGGTGAGCTGACTGCGGGCAGCGGCGATCTGGATCTGGGCAGCCTGGGTGAGGCCGCGTTGGGTAGCTTGGCGCTTCCGTTCGGCAGCCTGGCTTTGCCGGTTGTCGGTAGTGCGGCGGCGCTCGGGTCGACTGGTGATGCGGGTAGCGCCGGTGGTGCCGAGGCGGGTAGCTCGGGTCTGGATCTCGGTAGCCTCGCGGACCTCGGGTCGGGTAGCGATTCGGGTATCGAGCTGGGCAGCCTCGAGACCGGTAGTGGTGAGCTGACTGCGGGCAGTGGTGATCTGGATCTGGGCAGCCTGGGCGAGCTCGCGTTGGGAAGCTTGGGACTGGATGCCGGTAGCCTCGCGGATCTCGGTTCGGGTAGCGATTCCGGTAGCGGCGACACCGGCAGTGGTGAGTTGACTGCGGGCAGTGGCGATCTCGACTTGGGCAGCCTGGGTGAGGCCGCTCTGGGTAGCCTGGGGCTGGATCTCGGCAGTCTCGCGGATCTCGGTTCGGGCAGCGATTCCGGTAGCGACACCGGCAGCGGTGAGCTGACTGCCGGAAGTGGTGATCTGGACTTGGGAAGCCTGGGTGAGGCGGCTCTGGGTAGCTTGGCGCTTCCGTTCGGCAGCCTGGCCCTGCCGGTTGTCGGTAGTGCGGCGGCGCTCGGATCCACAGGCGATGCGGGTAGTGCCGGTGGTACCGAGGCGGGTAGCTCGGGTCTGGATCTCGGTAGCCTCGCGGACCTTGGTTCGGGCAGTGATTCGGGTAGCGGCTCCGGTAGCGGCGACACCGGCAGTGGTGAGTTGACTGCTGGCAGTGGCGATCTCGACTTGGGCAGCTTGGGCGAGCTTGTACTGGGCAGCTTGGGGCTGGATGCCGGGAGCCTCTCGGACCTGGGTTCGGGCAGCGATTCCGGTAGCGACACGGGCAGTGCCGACACCGGCAGCGACACGGGCAGTGGCGACACCGGCAGTGGTGAGCTGACTGCGGGCAGTGGCGATCTCGACTTGGGCAGCCTGGGTGAGGCCGCTCTGGGTAGCTTGGCGCTTCCGTTCGGCAGCCTGGCCCTCCCAGTCGTGGGTAGCGCGGCGGCCCTCGGGTCCACGGGTGACGCGGGCAGCGCGGGCGGCACGGACGCGGGTAGCTCGGGTCTGGATCTCGGTAGCCTCGCGGATCTCGGTTCGGGCCGC
>NZ_JAIVAH010000002.1 GCF_020171745.1 Prescottella equi | reverse complement strand
GAGCGAGGTGGGTAGCTCGAACTTGGACCTCGGGAGCCTCGCGGACCTCGGATCCGGCAGCGATTCGGGCAGCGACACGGGCAGTGGCGACACCGGCAGCGGTGAGCTGACGGCCGGCAGTGGCGACACCGGCAGCGGTGAGCTGACGGCCGGCAGTGGTGATCTGGATCTGGGCAGCCTCGGTCAGGCGGCTCTGGGTAGCTTGGCGCTTCCGTTCGGCAGCCTGGCTCTCCCGGTTGTCGGTAGCGCGGCTGCCCTTGGGTCCACGGGTGACGCGGGCAGCGCGGGCGGCACGGACTCGGGTAGCTCGGGACTGGATCTGGGTAGCCTTGCGGACCTCGGGTCGGGCAGCGACACGGGGAGCGGCGACACCGGCAGCGGTGAGCTGACAGCGGGCAGTGGCGATCTCGACTTAGGCAGCCTGGGCGAGCTTGTGCTGGGCAGCTTGGGGCTGGATGCCGGGAGCCTCTCGGACCTGGGTTCGGGCAGCGATTCCGGTAGCGACACGGGCAGTGGCGACACCGGCAGCGGTGAGCTGACCGCGGGAAGTGGCGATCTCGACTTGGGCAGCCTGGGTGAGGCCGCGTTGGGTAGCTTGGCGCTTCCGTTCGGCAGCCTGGCCCTCCCGGTTGTCGGTAGCGCGGCCGCACTCGGCTCGACCGGCGACGCCGGCAGCGCGGGTGGCACGGACGCGGGTAGCTCGGATCTGGGCAGCTTGGCCGATCTCGGTTCGGGCGGCGATTCCGGCAGCGGTGAGCTGACTGCGGGCAGTGGTGATCTGGATCTGGGCAGCCTGACCGATCTCGCGCTGGGCAGCCTCGGACTGGGCAGCACCGGCGAAACCGAGGCCGGCAGCTCCGAGAACGGTAGCGCCGGCGGCGATCTCGGCAGCCTTGTCCTTCCCGTGCTCGGCAGCGCGGCTCTGGGCCTCGGCAGCGTAGCGGTCAACGGCAGCGGTGAAACCGGTTCGAACGGAACGGGTGACGCCGGTAGCGCCGGTGGCGGCGAGGCCGGTAGCTCCGACGTCGGCAGTGCAGTCCTCGGAAGTGCCGTGGTCGGCGGGTTGACCCTCGGCAGCACCGTCGCCGGTGGCGGAACCCTCGGCAGCGCCGCACTCGGAAGTGCCCTCGCAGGAGGAGCCGCACTCGGCAGTACCCTCGCCGCGAACGGCAACGCCGGCAGTGGCGCGGGCGCCGAAGCCGAGGGCGAAGGCATGGGCAATATCGCCCAGCCGATCGCCGTCGAGGCCGCTGCCGCGCAGAACATCAGCGCACCCGGAGCTGCACCCGCTCCGGAGCAGGCAGGCGCTCAGATCTCCGCGGTGCCGGTCGGCGGCGTCGAAGCCGGTGACCAGGGCGATCCGAGCGACACCGCGGGGCGCGGGCTGCTCCTCGGTACCGCGCTGCTCCTCGCCGCCACGGCCGGAACGGCCGCGGCCACCGGGCGGCACCGCCGTAAGCAGTAGGCATTGGATCAGACGGTGAACGAACACCCGACAGGCCGGTACCGGAGATCATCCGGCACCGGCCTGTCGGCCGCTCTCGCCGCGCTCCTCGCGATCGGCATCCTCCTGACCGGATGCACCGCAACGGAATCCGAAAACCAGCCGCAGCCGGCACCGGTGCCGGTCCAGGCGCCGTCGGCCGCCGCCTCGGACGACATCGCTCCCGTGAACACCGCACCGGTGAGCACAGTGCTGCGCCCCGACCGACTCGTCATCCCGGCCATCGGGGTCGATACCGACCTGGTCGATCTCGGGCTGGAGCCGAGCGGCGCACTGCAGGTGCCACCGGGAGCATTCCCGGCCGGATGGTATTCCGGCTCACCGGTTCCCGGAGAACTCGGGCCAGCAATCCTCGCCGGACACGTCGACTGGGACGGTGAACCCGGCGTGTTCCTTCGCCTCCACGAACTGGCGCCGGGGGACCTGGTCCACGCCGTCCGGTCCGACGGGGTCACCGCCGTGTTCCGCGTGACGAGGGTCGACCGCTACGCGAAAGCGGAGTTCCCGACCGCCGCGGTCTACGGCAACATCGACCACCCGGGACTCCGGTTGATCACGTGCGGCGGCGAATTCGACACGGCGGCACGCAGTTACCGCGACAACACCGTCGTCTTCGCCGATCTCGTCGAGCAGCGTCCGTCGTCGCCTACGGGCCCGCAGTGATCACGCGGACTTACGGCGTCCCCACCGGAAGTACGACAGCGGGCCGATGAAGTTCACGGCGATGATCGCGGCCCACTTGCCCTTGCTGCCGTTGACCTCGTCGCGGCGTCGGGTCGCGAGATCCGCCCACGCACTCGCCGCCAGACTCAACTGGACCGAGCCAGCCGTAATGATCACCGCACGCTGGACCGGGCTCAACTCCGCCCACTTCCGCTTCGCCATGGGTCTTCCCTTCCGCATCCACAGGTTGACGTCCTCATCGCTCGGACGCCCTGGTTCCTTCCTACCGGAAGGCGACACGGCCAGGTCGGGCCACACGCGTACGGCGCGCGGAGAGAACGGTCGGTCTGTAGCCTGTCGGGCGAGAACCGGCCACCGAAAGCCGGGTACGAAGCGGGGAGAACCGATGGCTGACCTGGTGTTGTTCGGTGACGTACTGACGATGGACGATGCAAATCCCCGGGCGACCGCCGTCGCCGTCGAGGGCGGGCGCATCGTTGCGGTCGGGTCCGATGCCGACGTCGCCGACCTCATCGGCCCCGCAACCGTCGTGCACGACGTCGGAAACGCCTGCATCATGCCGGGATTCATCGAGGCGCACGGTCATCCGCTGAACGAGGCCGTCCTGCTGGGCGACCCCGTCGTCGACATCCGGCCCGTCACCATCCCCGACGCGGACGGCGTCCTCGCCGCGATCGCGGAGGCCGTCGCCGCCGCCGGCCCCGAGGGTGCGGTCCTCAACGGGTGGGATCCGCTGTTGCAGAAGGGACTCGACGAGCCCACGCTGCAGTGGATGAACGGTCAGTCGCCGCACAAGCCGTTGATCATCCTGCACAACTCGGGGCATGCCGCCTACTTCAACACGACCGCCGCGGCCGCCGTGGGAGTCACCCGGGACACCCCCGACCCGGAGGGTGCCCGTTTCGGGCGCGACGACGAGACCGGTGAGCTCACCGGTGTCGCCTACGAGTCGGCGGCCGTCATCGCGATCGCGGGTCCGGTGCTCGCGTCGGCGGCCGGACGCTTCCCCGAACTGATCGCGGCCGAGTCCGCGCGCCTGAACGCGGCCGGCGTCACCACCATCAGCGAGATGGCGTTCGACCCGGCGATGCGCGCCCCGCTCGCCGCGGCCGCCCAGGCCGGGGCGCTCACCACGCGATTGCGGCTGTACGAGATGTCGGGCCCGAAGCGCGGATCGGACCTCGAATCGGGCGCCGGCGACGACCTGGTGCGGCAGGTCGGGATCAAGATCTGGTCGGACGGTTCCCCGTGGATCGGGAACATCGCGCTCAGCTTCACCTACCTGGACACCCCCGCGACGCGCGCCCTCGGCATGGCCTGCAGCCACGGCGAAGCCAACTACACGGGCGAGCAGATCCTCGAGATCAGCACCCCGTACTACGAGCAGGGCTGGCAGATCGCGTGCCATGCGCACGGCGACGACGCGATCACGATGGTCCTCGACGCGTGGGAGAAGATGCTCGCGGCGAACCCGCGCGACGATCACCGACTGCGCCTCGAACACGTCGGCGCGATGCGCCCAGACCAGTTCCGGCGCGCCGCCGACCTGGGTGTGACGTGCAGCCTGTTCGTCGACCACCTCTACTACTGGGGCGACGTCCTGGTCGACGACCTGTTCGGCCGCGAGCACGGCGGGCACTGGGCCGCGGCGGGTTCGGCGCTGGCCGCCGGCCACCGGATCTCGTTCCACAACGACGGCCCGGTCACCCCGACGAATCCGCTGCGCAACATCTCGGACGCCGTCAACCGGCGCTCCCGTGGCGGGCGGGTGCTCGCACCGGAGGAGCGCATCCCGGTGGAGGCGGCGCTGCGCGCGCAGACCGTCAACGCGGCCTGGCAGCTGTTCAGCGACGACTCCATCGGAGCGCTGAAGCCGGGGATGCATGCCGACCTGGTGGTGCTGTCGGCGAATCCGCTCGCGGTGGATCCCGAGCGGCTCGCGGACATCGAGGTGCGGGCCACGGTGTTCGCGGGGACGACGGTGTACGGCAGCCTGAACTGACGAAGAGCTGACGAAAAAGAACACCGCCCGGGAATCCCGGGCGGTGTTCTTCCTCGGAGCCGTGCGGCGGGGGAGTGCGGTCAGCCCGCCAGTTGCTGCGGTGCGTCGGCCTTCGGCTTGCGGAGCTGGGTCAGGCCCAGCAGCGCCGCCGCGACGACGAACCAGCCGGCGATGACGAGTAGGCCGTGGCCCACGCCGGTGCCACCGAAGTAGACGATCGAGCGGGCCGCGTCGACGGCGCCCGCGCCGATCCAGAAGTGGCTGAGCGCCGACCAGAATCCGGGCAGGAAGTCGGCGGGGAAGGCGCCGCCGGCACTCGGGAAGTTCACGAAGATCATCAGAACCATCACGACCATGATCGCCGCCTTGCCGAACACCCGATTGACGAGGATGCTGACCAACCCCACGACGATCGTGTAGGCCACGACCACCGCGAGCAACGCGAGGCTCGCCGCGAACGACGCCCCGTAGAAACCGACGAAGATCGCCGAGACCAGGTATGCCGCGAGCACGCCGACGATCGACATGACGCCCAGCACGCCGAGCTGCTGGCGCAACCGCATCCGCGGTGCCACCTGGGACAGCACGGTGATCGTGAGGTAGCCGACGATCGTCGACACCATGACGAGGTAGAACAGGCCGGTGCCCGTCGGATCGTCCGCGGCGAGCGGCGCATGGTCTACGACGTTCAAGTCCACGCCCTGGGCGGCGGCGAGTGGCTGCGCGAGTCCCTCGGCGGCCTGCACGCGCATGGTGCCCTCGGCGGACGCGATGTGCAGATTCATCGTCGGACCCAGCTCGATCACGCCGGCGATCTCGCGGTTCTGCAGGCGATCGATCGCGTCCGTGGCGTCCGTGGCGGTCTCGAGCGCGAACTTGTCGCCGACGGTCGGGGCGAGCCGCTCCACCAGCGCGGTGGTGGCGGACTCGGGTCCGACGACGACGACCTCGACGTCGCGCGGCGTCGGGCTGTGGAACGCGCTGACGTAGCAGAGCGCGAACATCACCGCGAAGAACAGCGGGAACACCATCGATTCGACGACGGTGCGCCACGGCGTCCTACCGCCGGCGGGGTCGTCGGGTGCGCCGTGGTCGAGGTGGAGAGCGGGAGCGACCGCTTCGGTGTCGGCCTCGATGGCCCGGTCCCAGTCCTGGTGGCGCTGATCGGTGGTGTCGGACATCCGCATCGCCCTTTCTGAATCGTCGAAACGTCAACACTGTTGACAAGTCGACTAGTCAACATTGTTGACGGCGAGTTGTCAACACTGTTGACGTAGGGTGTGCGGCAAGGTTGGAATCGGACACTCCGAGCGAAGGACGATCGATGACCGTCGAGACACCCGAACCCCACGCCCGCGCGAGTAGCGCGCAGAACCGCGAGGCGGTGCAGGCCGCCGCCGCGGAGCTGTTCGCCGAGCAGGGATTCGCTGCCACCGGCGTGCGCGACATCGCCCGGCATGCCGGCGTCGACCCGGCGCTCGTGATCCGCTACTTCGGGTCCAAGGAGAAGCTCTTCGTCCGGACGATGACGATGTCCGACGCCTTCGTCGAGGTCGTCGAGGGTCCGCTGGACGGGCTGGGCCGGGCGCTGGTGGATTTCGTCGTCCGAAGGACGCGTCGGCGGCAGGCGGACAAGCCCACCGCGGTCTATGCCGCCCTGGTGCGCGCGTCCGATCGCCCCGTCGTCCGTGAGCACCTGCAGGAGGCGATCGATCAGATGATCGTCGCGCCGCTGGCGCCGCGACTGCCGGGTGACGACGCCGAACTGCGTGCTCACCTGCTCGCCGCGCAACTGTCCGGATTGATGGCGGCGCTGTACGTGATGGAGAGTCCGTGGCTACGGGCCGCGCCGATCGACGACATCGTCGAGCGCTACGGCGCCGCCCTACAGGTCCTCGTCGACAGCTGACCGGAACGACCCTCCCGTTGGGCGGGACGTCCGACGCGCCCGACCCCCTCCGCCGACAAGGATGGCGTGGATCACATCGGGTATCGATGGCGATCCGGGTCACATCGATCGAGAGGGGTAGACGTGGGTGTTGCGGGCTTCGACGAGGAATACGACATCGTGGTGGTGGGCTCGGGAGCGGCCGGTTCGGCGGCCGCGCTCGCGGCTCACCAGGCCGGTGCCGGGGTTCTGGTGGTCGACAAGTGCGACGAGGCGACCGCGGGCGGCAACACGCGAGTCTCGGGCAGTGGTTGGTGGGTCAACCGCGACCCGGAACGGGCGCGCACGTTCCTGCGGTCGCTGAACGGCCCGTTCCCCGTCGCCGACGACGTCGTCGACGCGTGGGCCACCGAGACCGCCGAGATCTCGTCGTGGCTCAAGGAACTCGGTGCCGATGTCGCAATGAGCGGCGAATACCACACGGAGCCCGAATATCTGGAGCTCGAGGGCGCCGACTGTTACGCCGGGATGGACACCGTCGGCGGCCGAATGGGCAACGGACTGCTGCACGACTTCCTGCGCCGTGCCCTCGCCGAGCGTGGCATCGAGACGCGGTTCGGCACGCCCGCCGTCGAGTTGGTCACCGACGAGGGGGCGGTCGTCGGCGTCGTCGTCGAGGGTGCCGGTGGGCGCCGACGGATCGGCGCCCGGGGCGGCGTCGTGCTGGCCACCGGCGGATTCGCGGCCGACCCGCAAATGGTGCGTGACTACCTGCGCGTCGAGGATCACGTGCTGTGGGGATCGCCGGCCTCGACCGGCGACGGTCACCGCATGGCGCAGGCGGTGGGCGCCGACCTGTGGCACATGGACAACATGATGACCATCACCGGGGTGCGCGGCGACGACGAGTTCGGGCACTACCTGGCGCTGTGGAACGCGCACAACTACCTGTGGGTGTCCGGCGACGGACGCCGGTTCACCGACGAGGCCGCCGAACCCAAGCATGGCCACACCGCTCGCGGCGGTGCGTACGAACTGTTCCCGCTGCGTCCCTTCCATCTGATCTTCGACGAGCAGATGCGCAACGCGGGCCCGCTGAGTCCGACGCCCGACGTGCTCCCGGTGGGCTGGAACCTACTGATGAACGGGAGCCGCTGGAGCGTCGACAACAGTGCGGAGATCGAGAAGGGCTGGATCCGGCGCGCCGACTCGATCGCCGAACTCGCCGCGATCATCGGAGTGGATGCCCTCACCCTCGAACGCACCGTCGAGCAGTACAACGCGGCCTGCGCCGCGGGCCGGGACGACCACTTCGGTCGCGACCCGCAGATGCTGGGTGCGGTGGCGCAGGCGCCGTTCTACGTTCTCGAGGTCACGCCGTTGCTGGGCTGGAGCAACGGTGGCCCGCGTCGCGACGGGCGAGCCCGCGTCCTCGACACTCGGGGCGAGGTCATCGACGGCCTGTACGCCGCCGGCGAGGTGAGCTCGACCTACAGCTGGCGCAAGGACGGCGGATTCCACATCGGCGACGCTCTCGCGTTCGGCCGAGTGGCCGGCCGCGACGCCGCAGCCCGCGTCTGACCGTGAGCCGGTGGTTTCGCCGCTCCGGCGGAGCCACCGGATTCGGGGGAGGGCGCGATACCCGATAACATCCAGGTCGGCTGGCCGATCCCGTGTCGAGCGGCCACCGATGGACGGCGCGGATGGGAGCGGGTGTGCAGGAACAGGAGCCACGGCGTGACGGCGTCGCCGGTCAGCAGGAGCTGATTGCTCAGCTGCCGCCCTACACCGAACTGCTGTGGCCCACGCTCCAGGCGCTCATCGCGCTGGGCGGATCGGCATCGAACAACGAGCTCGACGGTGCCGTGGTGGAGCGCCAGGGCTGGTCCCCGGAGTTGCAGGGCATCCTGCACGGAGAGGGGCCCGGAACCGAAGTCGAGTATCGGTTGGCTTGGGCGCGAACCTATCTCAAGGGCATGGGGTTGCTCGCCAACAGTCGGCGTGCGGTGTGGAGCGTCACCAAGCAGGGGCGGGCGGTCACCGAACCCGAGTTGCGGCCGCTGCTGCTGGCCTTCACCGCCGACAAGCGGCGGCAACGGCTCAGCCGCAAGGCCAATACGCCTGACGCACAGGCTCTTCCGCTCACCGACACCGAGGCCGATGTCGCGTCGGATCCGGCCTACAGTGATGCGGACACGGCCGCCTGGAAGTCGACGGTGCTCGAGGCGGTGCTCGCCATGTCCTCCACGGCGTTCGAGCGTCTGACGCAGCGGCTGCTCCGCGAAGCGGGGTTCTCGTCGGCCACCATCACCGGACGGACTGCGGACGGTGGCATCGACGGCCTCGGCATGTGCCAGATATCGCTGCTGAGCTTCCCCGTCGCCTTCCAGTGCAAGCGCGTCAGCGGCAGCGTCGGGGCCGGTGCGGTTCGGGATCTGCGCGGAGCGATGGCAGGCCGGGGCGAGAAGGGCTTACTGATCACGACAGGCACGTTCACGAGCGAGGCCCGGGCCGAATCGCGGCGCGACGGCGCGCCGCCCGTGGATCTCATCGACGGGGACCGGCTCTGCGAACTGCTCAAGGAACACGGGTTGGGCGTGCAGACCCGGACGCGCGTCGTCGAGGACGTCGCCGTCAACGCCGGATTCTTCGCGGGCCTCGAGTCGAGCTAGTGGTGCCGAAGTCACCGATGTGACTGACGGAACCAGAGTGACTGTGGTGGAATAAGCCTCGAATCGACAAGTGCCGGCGTCGAATACGTCGCGGCACCCATCCCGGCGATGCCGGACTTCTCCGGTGATGCGAGGTTTTGCTGTGCAGGTTTCGAGGCGAGAACTGTTCAAATACGCGGCGGCAGGCACCGCGGCGGCGGGACTCGCGGCGCTCGCGGGACCGTCGATCGCGAACGCCGGGCCCGCGACCTTGATCGATTTCTCGGCGGGTGTGCCGTCCCCGCTGGGAATCCGCGCGGCCGGCCACGTGGGCGCGATCCGCTACGTGTCCGACCGGCGACCCGGCGCCGAGTGGATGCTCGGAAAGCCGATGCAGTTCGGCGAGGCCGCCGCGATGGCGGCCTTCGGCCTGCAGATCGTCTCCTGCTACCAGTTCGGCAAGGGACAGACGTCGGACTGGCGCGGCGGATACGACGCCGGCATCCGCCACGCACAGCGTGGACTCGAACTCCACCGGGCCGCGGGTGGCCCCGAGAACTGCCCGATCTACGCGTCCATCGACGACAATCCGTCGGCGTGGGAGTTCGACAACCTCATCGCGCCGTACCTGCGCGGCTGGGAGGACGTCCTCGGCCGTCGCAACGTCGGCGTCTACGCGAACACGCCGACCATCGACCGCTGCCTGCGGGCCGGACTCGGTGGACTGTTCTGGCAGCACAACTGGGGATCACCGGCGGGCTACGTGCACCCCGCCGCGCACCTGCACCAGTTCGAGATCGACAAGCGGCAGATCGAGGGCATCGGCATCGATCTCAACTCGATCCTCAAGCCGCAGTACGGTCAATGGTCGGCGCAGAAGCCGTTCTTCCTGTCATAGTCGAAGGTGCCGACTGCAGATGGAATCCATCCAAGGATGGATTTTGTCCGCGGAATTGTGAAGCCACCGGACACGTAAAGCTAAGGTAATGGCATGTCTGTCGTCTACAACATCCTCGTCGCCGTGCACCTGCTGGGCATGGCCGCGATCGTCGGTGGTTACCTCTCGGTCCTGAAGGCCCCGAAGATCAGCGAGGTGATGGTCTGGGGCGCCCGGATTCAGCTGCTGTCGGGCATCGTGATCGTCGGTCTGGGCGAGTCCGTCGACTCGCTCGGCAAGGACTACAACATGTCCAAGATCGGCGTCAAGCTGCTCATCACGCTCGTCATCGTCGCCGTCGCCGAGATCGGTCGCGCCCGCCAGAAGCGCGGCGAGGGCAACCCGAACTTCGCACACATCGTCGGCATCCTCGCGATCGTGAACGCGCTCATCGCGGTGCTCTGGACCAGCTACTGACGAACACGTCGAACACGAGAACGGGCGCCCTCCGGCAAGGAGGGCGCCCGTTTTCGTTTCGGCGGAGATCAGCCGGGCACGCGGGCCATCTTCTCGAGCCACACGCGCGCGTCCTCAGGCAGATTGCCCGCGGCCTCGGCGTGCTTGCACCATTTCCGGGCCATCGCGAAGAAGTTCATCGGGTTGTAGGCGTCCTCCTCGTGCGACCAGAGGTTGTCGCCCGCGTAGTGGAGGATCGTGATGTTCGCGGCGCCGTGCTCGGTCCCGTCGCCCGGGTCCTCCATCGGGTTCTGGATCTCGCAGATCACCCAGCCGCGCTCGACGTCGATGACGTGCCAGGAGGCGGGGAACTCGGGCATACGGTTGCCCGGGAATGCCCCCATCGTGCGGGTCACCCAACGACGGATCTCCTCGCGGCCTTCGAATTGGCCGAATGCGTGCTCGAGATACGTGGCGTCCTCGGTGAACATGTCGGCGAAGAGATTCCAGTCGCGGGTCTGGGTCGCTCGCACGACGGTCTTCTGATAGTTCTCGAAGGCTCCCTCGAGTTCCTCGCGGGTCCACGGCATGGCAGCGCTCCTCGTGGTCGGGTCGGTGGCCCGCCTTGCTCGCGGACTCACCTGCAACCTAACGCACGACTGGAACGTGTTTCAGTTATTTGTCGGAATCGGGTGGGTGGTCAGGTTCCGTGCAGTTCGGTCCAGCTACCGAACGGTGGCGGACCCTCCCCGAGAACCTTGAGTGAGTGCTCGGGCGTGCCGGTCGCGGCGTCGTCGTGCTTGACGTGCATCCACTGGTAGCCGTTGAGCACGTGTTCCTCGGAGGTGGACGTGTTGACGACCACGTGATCCCCGTTGGCCCGCTGCTCGAGCGACCACCCGCTGTTCGGGCCGGCGAGCACCCACCACTTCTCTCTGCTCATGGTCGTGACTCCTTGGAGTGACTTCACGATGCGTCCTCAACGCTACCGCGATGCCGGGGTGAAACAAGTTGGACGGATGTTCCGATATGCCGAGTGATGGTCCGGGTGCCGGACCGTTCGGCTACCGTTAGCGGTCCGAAAACACCTACGACTCGGAGGCTCTCGTGGATTTCCTCATCAACCTGCTCTACACCATCGCGGCGAACCTGTACGTGGGTTCCTCTGACGGATCCTCGAGTGGTGGTCAGCAGTAGGCGCCACGAGAACCTCGAAAGGCCCGCACCGGATCGCCGGTGCGGGCCTTCCGTGTTTCGGGAACGGTCAGGCGCGATGCACGCCGGCCGCCGGGCGGCCCTTCGGGATGAAGAACGCGAACACCAGTGACACCAGGGCGGCGACGATCGCGATGACGAACGTTGCCCGGAACGCGTCGAACGACGGAATCGTGGCGGTGCCGAGGGTGACGGTCATGCCGGCGAGGACGACGCTGATGACGGCGGCGGCGCTGGATGTTCCGATCGACCGCATCAGGGAGTTGAGGCCGTTCGCGGCGGCGGTCTCCGAGACCGGCACGGCGCCGATGATCAGGGCCGGCATCGACGAGTACGACAGTCCGACGCCCGCACCGATGATCATGCCGCCGACCACGATCATCCACACCGAGGACGACAGGAAGTACACGAACGCGTAGCCCAGGCCGACGACGACCGAGCCCACCATGAGGGTGAACCGCGGGCCGCGCCAGGCCGAGATCTTCGCGGACACGGGCGAGAGCGCCATCATCACCATGCCGCCGGGCGCCAGCGCGAGGCCGGCCGTGACCATCGACAGGCCGAGCCCGTAGCCGGTGGACTCGGGGGCCATGAGCAGCTGGGGCAGCGTGAGCGAGTTGCCGTACATCGCGAAGCCGATGGCGATCGACGCGAGGTTGGTGAACAGCACGTGCGGGCGGGCCGACACCCGCAGGTCCACGAGGGGCCGGGCCGTCCGGAGCTGGAGGAAACCCCAGATCAGGAACACGGCCAGGGACGCCGCGAGCAGGCCGAGGGTGAGTGGATCGCTCCAGCCCCACGTACCACCCTTGGTGATGGGGAGCAGGAACAGGATCAGCGCAGCGGACAGGCCGATCGCGCCGACGAAGTCGAACCGGCCCGGGTTGCGGACGGTCGATTCCGGGATCACCGCGGCGGCGAGGGCCGCGCACACGATGCCGAGTCCGGCCGACATCCAGAACAGCACGTGCCAGTCGGCGACCTGGGCGACGGCCGCGGCGATCGGCAGTCCGATCGCGCCGCCGACACCGAGGGTGGCGCTGACGATCGCCATCGCTCCGGCCACCTTCCTGGGCGGCAACTCGTCCCGCAGGATGCTGATGCCGAGGGGGATGACGCCGACGGAGGCGCCCTGCAGCGAGCGTCCGACGATGAGCGGGATCAACGAGTCGGCGAAGGCGCACACCACGGATCCGGCCACGACGAGGCCCAGACTGATGATGAGGATCTTCTTCTTGCCGAACATGTCGCCGAGCCGGCCGCTGATGGGCGTGACCACGGCGGCCGCGAGGAGGGTGGCGGTGACGGCCCACGACGCATCGGCAGGTGATGCCGAAATCAGGTGCGGCAGTTGCGGAATGATTGGGACGACGAGCGTTTGCATCAGCGAGACGACGATGCCGCAGAAACCGAGAACCGCGACGATGGCGTTGCCGGATACGGATGGGGTCGTCTTCACCGTCGAGGATGCGACGGGTGTGGACAAGGAAACTCCTCAAAATAACTACTGAGCGACCAAATTGGAAGAATGTGTACCGTACACATCGCACGCAGCACCGCACAACGCGGACATTGCGGGCACTCGAGGTGGAAGGAGCCGGGTTTGGCCGACGACGACGGGACAGTGGCAGGTATCGAGTACGAGCTGATGCTGCTGTCCCGCTACCACGCCCTGTCCTGGCAGCGCGGCGGGCAGACCCTCGATCGATCCGCGTATCTGATCCTCGCGCGCCTCGAACTCGATCGTCTGATGAGCCTCAAGGAGTTGGCCGAGGCGTTCCTGCTCGACATCTCCACGATCAATCGACAGGTGGGTGCGCTCGAGCGCCACGGGCTGGTCGAGCGCGTCGCCGATCCGGACGGCGGGGTCGCCCGCAAGGTCCGGCCCACGAAGGCCGGCCTGGCGCGAATGGGCGCCGATCGCGACCTCAACCGCGACGGCGCCGGACGGGTTCTCGAGGACTGGGCCCCGGACGAGATCGTGCTGCTCCACGGCCTGCTGGCGCGGTTCAACCGGGATGTCGAATCGATCGAGGGGCGCCCGTGGCCCCGGCCGGAGTCCCGCTAGGACTGGACGTGCCGCGTCGTCGACTCGGCCAGGTCCGGCTCGTCCGGGACGACGACCAGCGTCGGACGCTCGTCGGGTGCGTGCCCGACTCCGCGCCAGGACAGCAGCGACCAGCGGGACAGCCCCGACAGCGCCGAGCCGACGCTCCCGAACGACAACGAGGAGAGCGCCGAACCTGCGGACCCGACAGAGCCGATCGACAGGATCGAGCCGATGGATCCGATCGACAGGATCGAGCCCACGCTGCCGATCGAGAGGATCGATCCCTCCGATCGGATCGACAGGATGGACCGCCGGGAGTGCCGCGAGCGGATCGACTGTGTCGTGTCGGCCATTCCTCGGTCTACCACGCGCACCGGTGCCGTGAACAGGGAAAGGCCCCACCGAATCGGTGGGGCCTTTCCCTGTGGAACGGGAGCGACTACGCGACCGTGAACATTCCGATCGTCGGCAGGAAGTTGCACGTGATGGGCGCGGAACCCTCGGGCTCGGTGGTGAGGTCACCGGAGATGACGGCCAGCACGCGACCCGGACCGGTGTTCGAGATCACCGACAGCGTCGCCGGACCGTCCGGGTTGATGTGCGCCTCGGTGGTGAGGGTTTGCGTCTCGCGGCGTCCGTTGTCGACGTTGATCCACGACACCGTCATGCCCTGCTTCTCGGCCGCCTTCTCGGTGCCGAGCGCGGTGAAGACGAAGCCGGCCTGGCCGGCGCCGGGGCCCGGCGGGGGCAGCTGTGCCGGGCCGGGGACGGCGAGTGCGGTGCCGACCGAGTCACCGGACGGGGCGATGCAGCCCCGGCCGACGGTCGGGTACAGGAACTGTGCGATGACCGGGCCGTCCTGGGGGATCTCCGGTCCGCCGCCACCGCTGCCGTCCAGGAACGTGATGACGCGCTCGAGCGTCGACTTCAGCTCCGGCGGCAGGTTCGCGCCCTCGAGCAGAATGCGTGCCTGCGCGAGCAGATCGGTCTTGGCGTCGACGTCCTGCAGATCCGCGGGGGCCGCGGCGGCGCCGAGGATCGCGGGGGCCAGCGACGTCAGCGCATCGATGGGAACGCCCTCGGGGAGGCCGGGAGGCGTCGGCTGCGCGGCCGCGTTGGCCGGGACAGCGAGCGCAGCGGCGGCCACGACTGCGCAGGCAGTGATTGCTCGTCGCATTCCTCGGTTACGAATCACGGTTTCCCCATCCTTGTCGTTCAGACGCATGCTGTGCAGCGTCGGTCTGCCGCGCGGGCGGCCACGGCCTCCGTGGTCGCGGGTCGTTCGTCGCGGGTCACTCTATGGATCGACCCCCCGATGTGTACAGACTGTTCTGCACGTCGCATTCGTGATCCACAACCCAGCGGAGTCTATTCAAGCTGTGACGTAACTGCCATCGCCTGGTGACAATATCTGTGACGAATGCGGAAAATGTGAACCTTGATGCAACTGTTACTGATGAGCAAGGTATTTTCGGCGCATCGGGATGGCGAGTTAGGCTGACGCCACACCTGGTCCTTCCCGCTCCCGCGCCACACTGGGTGCGTCCTGCCAGCACACGATCACGGGAGAGCGCCGCCAGTGTCCCAGCTTTCACGTGCCGATCGACGGCCTCGCGCGGCCGTCGCCGAGCGCGGACTTCTCCGGTGGGCGCCGCTGCTCCTCGCCCTGTCGGTGATCCTCCGACTGCTGTGGACCTACCTGACGCCGAACGGTGCGAACTTCGTCGACCTCCACGTGTACGTCGACGGCTCGGCTGCGCTGCTGCGCGGCGACCTGTACGCGTTCACGTACTCCGAGGAGACGCCCGACTTCCCGCTGCCGTTCACGTACCCGCCCTTCGCGGCGCTCGTGTTCCTGCCGCTGCACTACCTGCCGTTCGGACTGGTCGGACTCCTCTGGCAGCTCTGCACCGTCCTGGCCCTGTTCTGGGTCGTCCGGATCAGCCTGGAACTGCTGCTCGGTGACGTCGCCCGCGACCGGCACTGGCAGTACGTGGCGGCCGTGTGGACTGCATTGGGGGTGTGGACCGAACCGGTCCGGACGACCCTGGACTACGGCCAGGTCAACGTGTTCCTGGTGCTGGGTGCGATGCTCGCCGTCCGCAGCACGCGATGGTGGCTGTCCGGCGGCATCGTCGGCGTCCTCGCGGGCATCAAGCTGACCCCGGCCGTCACCGGCCTGTACTTCCTGGCGCAGCGTCGCTGGCGGGCCGCGATCTTCTCCGCCGTTGCGTTCTTCGGCACCGTCGCCGTGAGCTACCTGGTGATCGGCGCGCAGGCCCGCGACTACTTCACGTCGAAGTTCGGCGACGCCGACCGGATCGGACCCGTCGGATCGGCCTGGAACCAGTCGCTGCGCGGCGCCCTGAGTCGCCTCGCCGGCCACGACGTCGAATCCGGTGTGGTGTGGATCGTGGCCGTCGTCGTCTCCGCCGCGCTCGCGTTCTTCGCCTGGCGTGCCCTCGCCCGCGACGACCGGTTGGGCACGCTGGTGATCGTCCAGCTCTTCGGACTGCTGGTGTCACCGATCTCGTGGGTCCACCACTGGGTGTGGGTGTTGCCGATGCTGATCTGGCTGGTGCACGGCCCGTACGGACGCCTGCTCGGATCACGGATCCTCGCGGCCGGATGGCTCGCGGTCACCGTGATCGGCGTGCCGTGGGTCCTCAAGCAGATCGAGGACGAGCCGATCTCCCGTCCCGGCGCGCTCGCGTGGGCGGGGACCGTCAACATCGTCGGCGCGCTGGTCCTGTTCGCCTGGGTGGCCTACGCGGGCCGACGGCACCCGGCTACGGCGACGCCGCCAGATCGTCGATCTGCCGAGCCAGCTCCAGATCCGATCCGGTGATCCCGCCGGCGGAATGCGTCGACAGCGAATACGTCACCTTGCGCCACCGGATGTCCATGTCCGGATGGTGGTTCATCGCCTCCGCAGCCTCCGCCACCCGGTCGACCAGCGCGATCGCGGCGGGGAAGCTCGCCGACTCGACGGTTCGGACCAGCGCGGCGCCGTCGCGGCGCCAGTTCGGCAGATCAGTGAGTGCGGTATCGATCTCTGTGTCGGACAGCAGCTCGGCCATACCTCATGATGGTGCGATGTCGAGGGGACCGCAATGACCGGTGAACGCGAGGTCGTCGCGGCCGCACTCATCAGGGACGGGCGCCTGCTGCTCGCGCAGCGCACCCGGCCGCCCGAGTTGGCCGGCCTGTGGGAACTGCCCGGCGGCAAGGTCGAGCCCGGGGAATCGCCGAGTGCCGCGGTCCGTCGAGAACTGCGTGAGGAACTGGGCGTCGAGGTGACGGCGGGGGAGCGGATCGGCGCCGACGTCCCGCTGCGCGGCGGTCTCGTGCTCCGCGCCTACCGTGCCGAGTTGGTCAGTGGGACGCCGCAGGCGCTCGATCACGCGGCGCTGCGCTGGGTGGACGCGCGGGAACTGGGCGACATCGCGCTCGTCGACAACGACCGCGGTTGGCTCCCGGAACTGGTGGCACTGCTCGGCGAGTGACGCCGTCGCTCACGCGGCGCGCGCCTTCTTGAGCCCCTTCTTGAGTTCCTTCTTGGTCGCGCCCTCGTTCTCGAGCTTCTTCATCCGCATGATCACCACCGGGCACTTGAGGCAGCGCGTCTTCTTCCGGCAGCACTTCTTCTTGGGCTTGAGGCCAGAGACCTTGCTGGCCTTCACCTTTCCCTTGCCCATGTGCGAACCCGGCCTTCCTCCCGAGTGCGGTGCCTGGATCGCCCCCGCACGCAGTAAACGTACCCTTATCCGCCCGTGCGGTGACGGCGGCCCGGTGTCGGGCGGCACGCGTGTCCGCCGCCGGAAGCGTCGCCGACAAAGCTGAGTGGCGCATATCACTATTGCCTGGTCAGGGCCCTCGAACCAGGGGCGCGATGCGGAGTGCGACGACGCGGGCGGGTAGGGTATTCGCTGGCCGCAGTCCCTCCGTCGGTGCACCACGTTCCGCTTTTCCGCGTGACGTTCGGTGCGTCCCGAGCCCGGGGGATCGCGAATGGGAATCACGCATGCGCGTAGCGGCAGCCAGAAGCCGTACGACTGCAACTTCGTGTGGCCCCGTCAGCAGCCAGGAGAACGCCCCGCGTGAGCACCACCAATTTCCGTAACGTCGCCATCGTCGCGCACGTCGACCATGGCAAGACCACCCTCGTCGACGCCATGCTGCGCCAGTCCGGCGCCTTCGCCGAGCGCGCCGAGCTGGTCGACCGCGTCATGGACTCCGGTGACCTCGAACGCGAGAAGGGCATCACCATCCTCGCGAAGAACACCGCTGTCCACCGCCACAACCAGGACGGCACCGTCACCGTCATCAACGTCATCGACACCCCCGGTCACGCCGACTTCGGTGGCGAGGTCGAGCGCGGCCTGTCGATGGTCGACGGCGTCGTTCTGCTCGTCGACGCGTCCGAGGGTCCGCTGCCGCAGACCCGCTTCGTGCTGCGCAAGGCGCTGGCCGCGTCGCTGCCGGTCATCATCGTCGTGAACAAGACGGACCGTCCCGACGCCCGCATCGAAGAGGTCGTCACCGAGGCACAGGACCTGCTCCTGGACCTGGCGTCCGACCTCGACGACGAGGCTGCCGCGGCCGCCGAGGCGCTGCTGGACCTGCCGGTCCTGTACGCGTCGGGCCGTGAGGGCAAGGCGTCGATGAACCGTCCCGAGGACGGCCAGGCGCCCGACACCGAGAACCTCGACGTCCTGTTCAACGTCCTCATGGAGCACGTGCCGGCCCCCAAGGGTGATTCCGCCGCACCGCTGCAGGCCCACGTCACCAACCTCGACGCCTCCGACTTCCTCGGTCGCCTCGCGCTGGTCCGCATCCACAACGGCGAGCTGCGTAAGGGCCAGAACGTCGCGTGGATGCACGCCGACGGCGTCAAGAACGTCAAGATCACCGAGCTGCTGAAGACGGTGGGCGTCGCCCGCGAGCCCGGCGAGGTCGCCGTCGCCGGTGACATCGTCGCCGTTGCCGGTATCCCCGAGATCATGATCGGCGACACTCTCGCCGACATCGAGAACCCGGTGGCCCTGCCGACGATCACCGTCGACGAGCCCGCGATCTCCGTCGTCATCGGCACCAACACGTCGCCGCTCGTCGGCCGCGTCAAGGGCCACAAGCTCACCGCCCGCATGGTCAAGACCCGCCTGGACTCCGAGCTGATCGGCAACGTGTCGCTGCGCGTCCTCGACATCGGCCGCCCCGACGCGTGGGAGGTGCAGGGCCGTGGCGAGCTGGCGCTGGCCATCCTCGTCGAGCAGATGCGCCGTGAGGGCTTCGAGCTCACGGTCGGTAAGCCGCAGGTCGTCACCAAGCACGTCGACGGCAAGCTGCACGAGCCCTTCGAGGAGCTCACGATCGACACCCCCGAGGAGCACCTCGGCGCGATCACCCAGCTGCTGGCCAACCGCAAGGGCAAGATGGTCCAGATGACGAACCACGGCACCGGCTGGGTTCGCATGGAGTTCATCGTCCCGTCGCGTGGCCTGATCGGTTTCCGCACCGACTTCCTCACCGAGACCCGCGGCACCGGCATCGCCAACGCCGTCTCGCACGGCTACGCGCCGTGGGCCGGCGAGATCCGCGCCCGCCACACCGGCTCGCTGGTCTCCGACCGCACCGGCTCGGTGACCCCGTTCGCGATGATCCAGCTGTCCGACCGCGGCACGTTCTTCGTGGATCCGGGCTCGGACACCTACGAGGGCATGGTCGTGGGCATCAACCCGCGCGCCGAGGACCTCGACATCAATGTCACCAAGGAGAAGAAGCTCACCAACATGCGCTCGGCGACCGCCGACGCCACGGAGACCCTCGCGAAGCCGATCGAGCTGACGCTCGAGGCCGCCATGGAGTTCTGCGCCGCCGACGAGTGCGTCGAGGTCACTCCCGAGGTCGTCCGCGTGCGCAAGCTGCACCTGTCGCAGACCGACCGCGCCCGTGAGCGTTCGCGCGCGAAGTCGCGTGACAAGGCCGCGCTGTAAGTGTGTGACGCGTTCCGTGCGCGTTGTGCGAGGCTGAACCCTCGCGCAACGCGCACGGGCGGGGGTGCCGCTCGCGGACGGGAGGGCCGGTAGTGGCGCACGTACGGCACGGAGCTTTCCGTGCATTCGGTCTGAGAACGCTGGCTGCGGCGTCACTACTCGCGGTGGCGGCCTGCACGGCCAACCCGCCGCCGCCGGTGGAGAGCACCGACAGCCCCAAGCCGACGACCGCGGTCCCGACCAAGAACACCGTCGCCGTCGCGATCGACGACGTCGGTATCGGGTTCAATCCGCACCTCCTCGCGGACCAGTCGCCCGTGAACTCTGCGGTGAGCGCGCTGGTTCTGCCCAGCCCGTTCCGTCCGGCCGTGGATCCGGCCCGCCCCGGCGTGACGCTGTGGGTGCCGGACCCGTCCGTGCTGGTGTCGGCGACCGCCGTGCCCCCGGAGGCGCCGACGACGATCACCTACCAGCTGCGGAACGAGGCGCAGTGGTCGGACGGTGCTCCGATCGCGGCCGAGGACTTCCGCTACCTGTGGCAGCAGATGATCACGCAGCCGGGCGTCGTGGATCCCGCCGGCTACGGGCTCGTCGACGACGTCGAGTCGTCCGGTGGTGGGAAGACGGTCACCGTCACTCTCACCGCCCCGTATCCCGCGTGGCGCGAACTCTTCACCGACCTGCTGCCGTCGCACCTGGTCAAGGACACGCCGGGCGGCTTCGCTCGCGGACTCGGTGACAGCATCCCGGTCTCGGGGGCGCAGTTCCACATCAAGTCGGTCGATCGCGGCCGCGACGAGATCGTGCTCGAACGCAACGACCGGTTCTGGGGCACCCCCGCCAAGGCGGATCAGATCCTGATGCGCCGCGGCGGCTCACCGGCACAGCTGGCGGACTCGATCCGGTCCGGTGACGCCCAGGTGGCCCGGGTGCACGGCGGCGCCGCCACCCTGGGGCAGCTGTCGGTCATTCCCAGCGTGCGTACCGGCACCGAACTGCAGCCGCGGGTGCTGTCGGTGACCCTCAACGGCCGCGTTCCCGCGCTGGCCGAGCCCACGGTCCGCAAGGGGCTGTTCGGCCTGCTCGATCCGAACCTGCTGGCGACGGTCGGTGCGGGCAGCGAATCGTCCGCCACCCCGGCGCGGGCCCAGGTGCTGGCGCCGTCCGATCCCGGATACGCGCCGACGGCCCCTCCGGTCCCGACGCGGGAGCAGGCGTTCGGAGTACTCGCCGGTGCCGGATTCCAGATGGTTCCGACGCTCGCCGAGGGAAACGACCCGGAGACCGTGACCCTCGGACGCCTCGTGCGCGACAACGAGCAGTTGGCGCTCGTACTCGGTGCCCCCGAGAACGACGACATCGCGATCGCCGTCGCCAACACCGTCGCCGACCAGTGGCGGGGCGCGGGCATCGCGGCCTCGGTGCGCGCGCTCAAGGCCGAGGACCTGTACGGCGAGGCCCTCACGTCGGGCGCCGTCGACGCCGTCGTCGGCTGGGAACGCGCCGGATCGGACCCTGCGACGTCGCTGGCGTCCCGATTCGGTTGCCTGCCGCTGGACACGTCGGAGTCGGGACAGGAAAAGGCGCGAGAGACCACATCGCCGGCACCCACGTCATCGCCCGCCGCCACGTCGGCGCCGTCGGTGCGGTCGCCCAGCAACCTGTCCGGTCTGTGCGACCCCAGCCTGCAGCCTGCGATCGACGCGGCCCTGCGCGGCGAGGACGATCCGGGCCGCGTCATCGCCGACGCCGAGCCCCGGCTGTGGGAGCTGGCGGCGGTCCTGCCGGTGCTGCAGGACAACGCGATCGTGGTTGCCGGTCCGGGCGTGGAGGGCGTGTCGCTGACCGGGCCGATCCCGGTCGGCATCTTCGGCGACGCCGGAGTGTGGACCCGCACGACGAAGTGAGTGAGTGAGATGAACGCCCGACGCATCCTGTTCGTGCACGCCCATCCCGACGACGAGACGCTCACGACGGGCGGCACCATCGCCCGATATGCGTCCGAGGGCGCCGAGGTGACGGTGCTGACCTGCACCCTCGGTGAGGAGGGCGAGGTCATCGGGCGGCGGTGGGCCGGGCTGGTCGCGGGCGAGGCCGATCAGTTGGGCGGTTTCCGGATCCTGGAGCTGACTCGCGCGCTGCAGGCGCTGGGCGCATCGGAGCCGCGTTTCCTCGGCGGCGCCGGTCGCTGGCGGGATTCGGGCATGGCAGGCACGCCGTCGGCTCGCAACCCGCGGGCGTTCGTCAATGCCGACCCCGACGAGGCGATCGGTGCGATCGTCGCGGTGATCCGGGAACTGCGTCCGCACGTGGTGGTCACCTACGACCCGGTCGGCGGCTACGGACACCCCGATCATGTTCGGGCGCACCGGCTCACGACGGCGGCGGTCGAGGCCGCCGGCACCGACGCCTTCCCGGACGCCGGGCAGCCGTGGGACGTCGCGAAGTTCTACTGGACCGTGACCGAGCAGTCCGCACTCGAGGCGGGCGTCGCCGCGATCACCGAAGTGCCGGCCGTATGGCGGATGCCGGAGGCGGGCGAACTCCCGACCGTGCCGGACGCCACGGTCACCGCCGCGGTGGACGTCACACCGGTGCTGGACGCCAAGCGGGCGGCGCTGCGCGCGCACGCGACGCAGGTGATCGTCGCGCCGTCGGGCACCGAGTTCGCGCTGTCGAACGACGTGATCCAGCCGATCCTCACCGTCGAGCACTACACGCTGATCCGGGGCGTATCAGGCCCGGTCGGTGCCGACGGTCGCGAGAACGACCTGTTCGGCGGGATCAGCTGACCTATCCCCGTATGCTGTGATCTACGCCACGTTCGTGGGGGTCCGTGCGTCGGCACCAGCCCCTGTCGAACGGGAGGTCGCTGCGGATGTACAACTGGGAACTCCAGAATTCGATCACGGCGTTCGTGGACAGTCTGCGGCCGATGGCGCCGTACTTCCACGACCTCTACATCGGATCGCTCCACGCGTTCGCGCATCAGATGAGCGACCTGCTGACGACGATGGGGTATCCGCCGGTGCCGTGACCGGACCCCGATGTCGCCGCGCCCGCGTCGATGACGGACCATCGAAGTCATGACCGCCCCGAGCATCGCCGTCGATCCGCCCGCCTCGCCCGCCGAGGCGCGCACGACACTCGCCCTGCTCACCTTCGACGGCTTCCTGTGCGCAGTGCTGTCGGTGCTGTTCCTGCCCGCCTACATCGGGACGACGCCGTTCCCGATCACGGTGCTGATCTCCGCCGTGGTCAACCTGCTGCTGGTGCTGGGGGCGCGGAAGTTCACCGATCGTGCGCTGGTGGCGGCGTTGCCGCTCTTCGGTTGGCTGTTCGGATTCGGTCTCTGCGCGATCGGCGGCCCGGGCGGCGACGTGCTGGTGTTCGAGGACTGGCGCACCCTGCTGTTGTTCGTCGCGGCGTTGCTCCCCGCGGGCCTGTACCTGTTCCAGGTCCGGCTGTCGTCGCTGGTGGCGGCCGCTCAGCGCTGATCGCGTAGCCAGACCCCGCCCGCGCCGGGGGTCACGGCGTCGACGAGGGCCCAGGCCTGCTCGGCCGGGAGGTCGTGCACGACGTAGCGGCCGGTGCCGGCCGGCGTCGCGGCGATCACCGTGGCGACCCCGGCGCGCCGCTGGAAGAACGTCTGTCGCACCGTCCATCCGATGATGCCGTCGGCCGCGAGGCTGTCGCGGCGGCGGTCGAGCGAGCCGCTGCGGGTGATCAGCCAGCCGGGCAGGACGGCGTGCCCCAGCCCGCGGTAGCGGTCCCAGGCGAGTCCGGCTCCGGCGACCGCAAGGGCGACGACGCCGGCCCACACCGGCCACGGGACGTCGCGTCCGGCGACTGCGAAACCGGTCGCGACGACGACCGCAATCGCGGCCGGCCACAGCGCGCGGGTGTATCGGCGGCGCCGCGCGGCAGGGCCGTGCATCGCGAGCGGCGTCTCGGCCTGGCGGCTGTCACCGAGCACCGTCGCCATCACGCGCGTCGCCTCGGCCCGCGGGCTCTGTGGCAGCAGCAGCGACGACTCGCGGTGTTCGGCGGACACCCCGGTCATGATCGCGTCGAGCGAGGCACCACCCGCCAACCGGAGCAGCAGCGGCTCCTTGAGCGTCGTGCCCCGCAGGCGCTGCCGGTCGAGCGTGGTCTGCCGGGTCCGCAGCAGCCCGTGGCTCACGTGCAGGGTGCGGCCCGTGTCGGTGACGGTCATCCGGCCGTAGACGACGAGGTAGCGGACGCACGCGAGCACGCTCGCCGCGACGAACAGCCCGATCAGTCCCAGCAGGCCGAGCACCGCCAGGACGAGCGCGCCGGCCTGCTGGGCGGAGTCGAAGCCCTCCTCGAACGCCGGCGACCGCGCGATGCTGTCCACCAGGCCGTACTGGAAGACGACGCCGACCAGCGCGCCGATCGCGATGAGTCCGGTGACGGAGAACGGTGCGTACCGCACCCAGGCCGGCGTCCAGTGACCGATCTCGATCCCGACCGGGTCGGTGACACTGCCGGTGTCGGTCGTGTCGACGTGCTGCCCATTGCCCGACAGCAGAGCCGCACGCAGATCCGGGACGAGCGAGGCGTCGAGGGCGTCGAGTTCGAACCTCTCCTCGTCGCGGCCGCTGTGCCGTCCGGTGCCGATCCGCAGCACCGCGAGCCCGAGCAGCCGATGCAGCACCCGGGCCTCGACGTCGACGGACCGGATCCGATTACGGGGTACCGACAGCACCTTCTTCTGGAACACGCCGCGGCGCAGTTGCACGTGCACCGGGCCGATCCGGTACGTCGTGGTGAACCAGCGCAGCACGCCGTATGCGACCAGCGCGGCCACGGCGATCAGCCCCCAGTAGTGGTTGCCGCTGCTGCTGCCGACGATCCACGACACCGCGATCACCGGGAGCAGCTTCACGACCTCGTTGACGGGATGGACCAGCAGCATCCGCTTGTCGAGACGCAGCCACGGCTGCTCCTCCTCGGCGGCGAGGGCGGTCGCGCCGGTCTTCTCGGCGGGCACGCTCACGTCGCGTCCCCGGCATTGCGGGCGGTGATCTCCGTCAGCTGTTCGACGGTGCGGTCGGCAACCTCGAGGTCCAGCGCGGTGATCTTGACGGCGCCGGCCGACGACGCCGTCGTGACGGTGACGGTCGCGAGACCGAAAAGCCGGTCGAGCGGTCCGCGTTCGGTGTCGACGGTCTGGATGCGGGTGATCGGGGCGATGCGGCGTTCCTGGTTGAACCAGCCGGTCCGGGTGTAGACCGCGTCGTCGCTGATCTCCCAGCGGTGCACCCGGTACCGCCACCGCGGCACCACCAGGACGTCGGCGAGCGCGACGACCGCCGTCACGACGAACACCGTCACGTGCGGCCACGTCGTCCACTGCCCGGCCACGACCGCCCACACGATCTGCGCGGCGAAGACCGGCAGCCAGACCAGAGTCGCCGTCGTAGCCCACAGGGCGGGTGCCTTGGTGCTCGGCCGCCACGCGGGATCGGCCATCGCCACCGTGCGAGCCGCACGCGTCGGGTCGGGAGGAATGCTCACGACCTCATCCTGCCCGAGTCGGCGCGCGGCGTCCTATGGTGGAGGTGGCCGCACAGGCCGTGCGAGTCCGTCGACGGGAGGTGGTCGCCATGGTTCCGACCGAAGCCGAGGACACCGGGGACGACGTGGGGTCTGCCGACGTTCCGGAGGCCGATCTCGTCGAACAGTTGACGCCGGCCGACGGGAACGACGACCGCGAGGAGTCGACGCCCCCGCCGACACCGCTGGAGGTGAATCCGGCGGACGCCGCGGAGCAGCGGCGCAGTGTCCCGGTGGACGAGGATTACCCGCACGAATAGACCGATCCGGTGAGACCCGCGGTGGCAGCGAGACCGGTTGGTGGCGCATGATCGTCGGGTGAGTCACTCGAGCGATGACACCGACCGGTCCACGATCCTGCCGATTCCGCCGGTTCCCTCCGAGGCCCCGTCCGCGAGTGCGATGCGGCGTGTCCTGCGCCGGGCCCGGGACGGCGCGACGCTCAACGTCGACGAGGCCACCACGCTGCTGCACGCGCGCGGCGCCGATCTCGAGGATCTGTGCGCGTCGGCCGCGAAGGTGCGCGACGCCGGACTGGTCGCGGCGGGCCGGCCGAAGACCGTGTCGTACTCGCGCAAGGTGTTCATCCCGATCACCCGCCTGTGCCGCGACAAGTGCCACTACTGCACGTTCGTCACGGTGCCCGGCAAGCTGCGCGCCGCGGGCCACGGGATGTACCTGGAGCCGGACGAGATCCTCGACATCGCCCGTCAGGGCGCCGAATTGGGTTGCAAGGAGGCGCTGTTCACGCTCGGTGACCGGCCGGAGGATCGCTGGCCGGAGGCCAAGCAGTGGCTCGACGAGCGCGGCTACGACTCGACCCTCGACTACGTGCGGGCGATGGCGATCCGGGTACTCGAGGAGACCGGCCTGCTGCCGCACCTCAATCCGGGCGTCATGAGCTGGGAGGAGATCTCCCGGCTCAAGCCGGTGGCGCCGTCGATGGGCATGATGCTCGAAACCACGTCGACGCGGCTGTTCACCGACAAGGGGGAGTGCCACTACGGCAGCCCCGACAAGGATCCCGAGGTGCGCCTGCGCACGCTCACCGACGCCGGACGCCTGTCGGTGCCGTTCACGACCGGCATCCTCGTCGGGATCGGCGAGACGGTCGCCGAGCGCGCCGAGTCCATCATGGCGATCCGCAAGCTGCACAAGGCGTTCGGGCACGTGCAGGAAGTGATCGTGCAGAACTTCCTGGCCAAGCCGGACACAGCGATGCGCGACGCCCCGGACGCGAACCTCGAGGAGTTCCTCGCAACCATCGCGGTCGCCCGACTGCTGCTGGGGCCGGGCATGCGGATCCAGTCGCCGCCGAACCTGGTCTCGGGGGCGGAGTGTGTCGCGCTGATCGGGGCCGGCGTCGACGACTGGGGTGGTGTCTCGCCGCTGACCCCCGACCACGTGAATCCCGAACGGCCGTGGCCGAATCTGGACTCGCTCGCGGAGATCACCGCGCAGGCCGGGTACACGCTCGTCGAGCGGACGGCCGCGCAACCGCAGTACGTTCTGGCCGGACATCCGTGGATCGACCCTCGGATCGGGGCGCACGTGCGGGCCCTCGCAGACCCGGTGACCGGCATGGCGCGGGCGGACGTGAAGCCCGCGGGCCTGCCGTGGCAGGAACCCGACGAGGAGTGGGTGTCGTCGGGCCGCGTGGACCTCAACACCGAGATCGACACCGACGGCCGCAACACCGAGACCCGCTCCGACCTCGGTAGCGCGTTCGGCGACTGGGAGACCGTCCGCGAGCAGGTCCTGGAACTGGGTCGCGCCGCGCCGACGCGCGTGGACACCGACGTGGTGGCCGCGCTGCGCGCCGCCGAACGGGATCCGGCCGGGCTGTCCGACGACGAGTACCTCGCGCTCGCGACCGCCGACGGCGACGGCCTGGAGGCGGTCGTCGCGCTCGCCGACGCGCTGCGCAAGGAGGCCGTCGGCGACAACGTCACGTACGTGGTGAACCGGAACATCAACTTCACCAACATCTGCTACACCGGCTGCCGGTTCTGCGCGTTCGCACAGCGCAAGGGTGACGCGGACGCGTTCACGCTGTCCGCGGAGGAAGTCGCCGACCGGGCGTGGGAGGCGCACGTCGCCGGCGCCACCGAGGTCTGCATGCAGGGCGGCATCGACCCCGAACTGCCGGTCACCGGCTACGCCGATCTGGTGCGCGCCGTGAAGCGCCGGGTGCCGTCCATGCACGTGCACGCGTTCAGCCCGATGGAGATCGTCAACGGCGCGTCGCGGGGCGGTCAGAGCATCCGCGACTGGCTCACCGAATTGCGCGAGGCGGGCCTCGACACCATTCCGGGCACGGCCGCCGAGATCCTCGACGACGAGGTCCGCTGGGTGCTCACCAAGGGCAAGCTGCCGGCGTCGGCGTGGATCGACGTCATCACCACCGCGCACGAGGTGGGGCTGCGCTCCAGCTCGACGATGATGTACGGCCACGTGGACAGCCCCAAGCACTGGGTGGGGCACCTGCGGGTGCTCCGCGGCATCCAGGACAAGACCGGCGGTTTCACCGAGTTCGTGCTGCTGCCGTTCGTGCACCAGAGCGCGCCGCTGTACCTGGCGGGCGCGTCCCGGCCGGGGCCGACGCAGCGGGACAACCGGGCGGCGCACGCGCTCGCGCGGATCATGCTGCACGGCCGGATCGACAACATCCAGACCAGCTGGGTCAAGCTGGGCGTCGCGGGCACGCAGGCGATGCTCCAGGGCGGCGCCAACGACCTCGGCGGCACGCTGATGGAGGAGACCATCTCGCGGATGGCCGGTTCACAGCACGGGTCGGAGAAGACGGTCGAGGAACTGCGGTCGATCGCCGAGGGAATCGGTCGTCCGGCCCGGGAGCGGACCACGGGCTACGTGCTCCGCGAGCCGGCGACGGTCCTGCCGATGGTGTGACGACGCCGTCGCCGCGCGAGAAATGAGGCCACCCTTACCGAACTGTCGTGGCCGCAACGATTCATACTGGACCTTCCGGATGTTCGTCGGGCGCGAGCCCGGCGGCCGGCTCGCCGAGGCGCCCTGGCGCCCGTGTCAGAAAGGCAGGGAGAGCAGCAGTGACCTACACGATTGCCGAACCGTGCGTCGATGTGATGGACAAGGCATGTATCGAGGAGTGCCCGGTCGACTGCATCTACGAGGGTGGTCGCATGCTCTACATCCATCCGGACGAGTGCGTGGACTGCGGTGCGTGTGAGCCGGTCTGCCCCGTCGAGGCCATCTTCTACGAGGACGACGTGCCGGACCAGTGGACCGGTTACGTCGCCGCCAACGTCGACTTCTTCGACGATCTCGGTTCGCCCGGCGGTGCGGCGAAGCTCGGCAAGGTCGACTTCGACCCGCCGTTCATCAAGGCGCTGCCGCCCATGGGCGAAGAGTAGGTAGGGGTTCCGGCGTTGCCTCGCATTCCCGTGGCCCAGTCCCTGCCCGATTTCCCGTGGGACTCCCTCGCGTCGGCGAAGGAGAAGGCGCAGTCGCATCCCGACGGGATCGTGAACCTGTCCGTCGGTACCCCGGTCGACCCCGTCGCACCGGGCATTCGGGACGCGCTGGCGTCGGCGTCGGCCGAGCCCGGCTACCCGACGACGCACGGGACGGACGCACTGCGTGAGGCGACGTCGGCATCGCTGGCCCGCCGCTACAACATGACCGGGATCGATCCCGCGGCGATCCTGCCGGTGATCGGTACCAAGGAGGTCATCGCGTGGCTGCCGAGCCTGCTCGGCCTCGGCGCCGACGACCTGGTGGTCATTCCCGAGGTGGCCTACCCGACGTACGAGGTGGGCGGGCTGCTCGCCGGGGCCCGGGTGCTGCGCGCCGACGGCACCGCGCAGCTGGGCCCGGAGAAGCCGGCCCTGATCTTCGTGAATTCGCCGTCCAACCCGACCGGCAAGGTGCTCGGTGTCGAGCATCTGCGCAAGGTGGTCGAGTTCGCGCGTGAGCGCGGCGCGATCGTCGCGTCCGACGAGTGCTACCTGGGCCTGACCTGGGAGGGCGAGGCCGTATCGATCCTCGACCCGCGGGTGTGCGGCGGCGACCATACCGGTCTGCTCGCGATCCACTCGCTGTCGAAGACGTCGAACCTGGCCAGCTACCGGGCCGGCTTCCTCGCGGGCGATCCGGCGCTGATCGGCGAGTTGCTCGAGGTCCGCAAGCACGCGGGCATGATGGTGCCGACGCCGATCCAGGCCGCGATGGCGGCTGCGCTCACCGACGACGAGCAGGAGAAGGAGCAGCGCGAGCGGTACCGCCGGCGCCGCGAGATCCTGCTGGCCGCGGTGCGGGGTGCAGGCTTCACCGTCGACGACTCGGAGGCCGGGCTGTACCTGTGGGCCACCCGCGGCGAGGACTGCCGCGCCACGGTCGACTGGTTCGCCGAACGCGGCATCCTGGTCGCTCCGGGTGACTTCTACGGACCCCGCGGCGCCAAGCACGTGCGGATCGCCCTGACCGCCTCGGACGAGCGGATCGCGGCCGCGGCAGCGCGCCTGGCCTGATCTCGGTCCGGATCACCGTCCCGATCTCACCGGGCACCCGGGTCTCCCGCGTTTTGCGCACTTGTCGCGCGCGTGGGGCCCGGGTTCTCGCGTTTTGCGCACTTATCGCGGGGAGGGGGCTCGGGATCCGACGCTTCGCGCACTTGTTGCGGGGCGCGGGAGGCGGTGTCGGGCGTAGCCTGAGCTTGGTTGCAGGAACTTGGCTCTGGCTGAGGAGGGCAGCATGGATGCCGTCACGCACGTACCGGCGCCGTACAACGAGCCGGTCCACACCTACGCGCCGGGCAGCCCCGAGCGCGATCGTCTGACGAGGGCACTGGCGGAGCACTCGTCCGCGGTTCTCGAGATCCCGCACGTCATCGGCGGCGAGCATCGTCACGGTAGCGGCGAACCGATGGAAGTGGTTCAACCGCACCGGCATTCCGCGATCCTCGGCACCTACACGAATGCGACGTACGACGACGCGTCGGCGGCGATCGAGGCCGCGACGGCGGCGGCGCCGGCTTGGCGGGAACTACCGTTCGACGAGCGGGCCGCGGTGCTGCTGCGGGCCGCGGACCTGATGTCCGGGCCGTGGCGGGAGAAGATCGCTGCGGCGACGATGCTGGGGCAGTCCAAGTCCGTCCAACAGGCCGAGATCGACGCGCCGTGCGAGCTCGTCGACTTCTGGCGGTTCAACGTGCACTTCGCGCGCGGCATCCTCGCCGAGCAGCCCACGTCGTCGACCGGGGTGTGGAACCGGCTCGAGTACCGCCCACTCGAGGGCTTCGTCTACGCGATCACGCCGTTCAACTTCACCGCGATTGCCGGGAACCTGCCGACCGCGCCCGCGCTGATGGGTAACACGGTGATCTGGAAGCCGTCGCCCACCCAGACGCTCGCCGCGTACTGGACGTTGCGCGTGCTCGAGGCGGCCGGCCTGCCACCGGGCGTGATCAATCTGCTGACCGGCGACGGTCTCGCGGTTTCCGATGTGGCGCTGCGTGATCCGCGGTTGGCGGGTATCCACTTCACAGGTTCGACGGCGACGTTCCAGCACCTGTGGCGTGAGGTAGGGGCGAACATCGCGGACTATCGCAGCTACCCGCGTCTGGTGGGGGAGACCGGCGGCAAGGACTTCGTGGTCGCGCACCCGTCGGCCGATTCGGCGGTGCTGTCGACCGCGCTGATCCGCGGGGCGTACGAGTACCAGGGCCAGAAGTGTTCGGCGGCGTCGCGGGCCTACATTCCGCGCTCGGTGTGGGCGGGGATGAGGGACCAGTTCCTCGCCGAGGTCGACGCCCTCTCCTACGGCGACGTCGGCGACCTGGAGAACTTCGGCGGCGCGCTCATCGACCGGCGTGCCTACGACAAGAGCGTCGCGGCGATCGAGCGGGCCCGCGGCGCCGAAGGCGTACAGATCACGGTGGGCGGCAAGTACGACGACAGCGTCGGCTACTTCGTCCGGCCCACCGTCCTGCTGGTCGACGATCCGGGGGACGAGGCGCTCGCGAAGGAGTACTTCGGTCCGATCCTCTCGATCCACGTCTACGACGATTCCGCCCCCGACGCGTTCGCCGACGTACTCACCGCCGTGGACACCGCGGCCGCGTACGCACTGACGGGCGCAGTGGTGGCCACCGACCGCGCCGCGATCGAACAGGCCTCGGCCGCACTGCGTTACACGGCCGGAAACTTCTACGTCAACGACAAGCCGACCGGCGCCGTGGTGGGCCAGCAGCCGTTCGGGGGCGCCCGGGCGTCCGGCACCAACGACAAGGCGGGCTCACCGCTCAACCTGCTGCGCTGGGTGTCGGCGCGCACGATCAAGGAGACGTTCGTCCCGCCGACCGATCACCGCTACCCGCACATGGGGCCGGAGCGGGGGCGATGACGCCGAGCGTCCTGTCGAATCCGCTGCGGCCGGCGATCCTGGCCGCGGCGCGGTCGTCTCGGGTCAAGAGTGCGGTCACGCGGGCGCCGGTCACGAAGTCGATCGTGCGCCGCTTCGTGGCGGGGGAGTCGCTCGCCGACGCGATGGCCGCGGTGTCGACGCTGCTGGTCGCGGGCCGGTCGGTGAGCATCGACTACCTGGGTGAGGACACGCTCGACGTGGAACAGGCCCGGGACACCGTCGTCGCGTACCTCGAACTGCTCGCCGAACTCGCGCGGCTGCCGCAGTCCGGGGCGAGCGGAGTACGGCCGCTCGAGGTGTCGGTGAAGCTGTCCGCGCTGGGCCAGGGGCTGCCGGGCGACGGCGACAAGATCGCCCTCGACCACGCCCGGACGATCTGCGCGGCGGCGCACGAGCACGGGGTGTGGGTCACGGTCGACGCCGAGGACCACACCCGCACCGACTCCACGCTGGCGATCGTGCGCGAGCTGCGCGCCGACTTCCCGTGGCTCGGCACGGTACTGCAGGCGTACCTGCGGCGGACCGAGGGCGACTGCCGGGACCTTGCGGGCGCCGGATCGCGGATCCGGCTGTGCAAGGGCGCGTACCGCGAACCGGAGTCGGTGGCGTACCGGGCGCGCACCGAGGTCGACGCGTCGTATCTGCGGTGTCTGAGCATCCTGATGAAGGGCGACGGCTATCCGATGGTGGCCACCCACGACCCGGCGATGATCGCCGCGGTGGACGGCATGCTCGCGGAAACCGGCCGGGGAGCAGAGGATTTCGAGCACCAGATGCTGTTCGGCATTCGCGACCTCGAGCAGGCCCGGTTGGTCGATGCCGGCCGTCGGGTGCGGGTCTACGTGCCGTTCGGGGTGCAGTGGTACGGGTACTTCATGCGGCGGTTGGCGGAGCGGCCGTCGAACCTCAGGTTCTTCCTGCGCTCGACGCTCTCCCGGGGCTGACGCGCGATGTGAGACAGTGAGCGTCGTGCTGCTCAGTTCGCTCAATCCCCTCGCCGTCGCGCGCGGCGACGACATGCCCGACGCCGTCCGGATCGGCGACACCGCGCTCTCGCGCACCGACATCCTCGGCGCGGCCGGGGCGCTGGCCAAGCGTATTGCCGGCGCCCGCGTGGTCGCGGTGCTGGCCGAGCCCACCCCGGCGACGATCATCGCCGTCGTCGGCTGCCTGCTCGCGGGTGTCACGGTCGTCCCGGTCCCGCCGGATTCGGGCCCCGCCGAACTCGAGCACATCCTGTCCGACTCCGGTGCGCAGGCGTGGCTCGGCCGGGCTCCGGAGGGATCCGCGCTGCCGGCGGTGCCGGTGCGCGTGCACGCGCGCGACTGGCACGGCCATCCCGAACCGCACCCGTCGTCGACCGCGTTCGTGCTCTACACGTCGGGCACGACGGGTCCGCCGAAGGGCGTGCTGCTGAGCCGTCGCGCGATCGCCGCGGGCATCGACGCGCTCGCCGAGGCGTGGGACTGGACGTCCAAGGACGTTCTGGTGCACGGTCTTCCGCTGTTCCACGTGCACGGCTTGATCCTCGGCGTCCTCGGCCCCCTGCGGGTGGGCAGCCGGCTGATCCACACCGTCAAGCCGACACCGCAGGCGTACGCCGAGGCGCACGGTTCGCTGTACTTCGGCGTGCCCACCGTGTGGTCGCGGATCGCCGACGACGCGGACTCGGCCCGCGCGTTGAGCGGTGCCCGGCTGCTGGTGTCGGGCAGCGCGCCGCTGCCCGTGCCGGTGTTCGAGCGACTGCGCGAACTCACCGGGCTCACCCCGATCGAGCGCTACGGCATGAGCGAGACCATGCTGACGATCAGCACCCGCGTCGACGGCGAACGTCGCCCCGGCTGGGTGGGCCTGCCGGTCCGCGGTGTCGAGACCCGGCTGCGCGACGAGCACGGCGGCGAGGTGCCGCACGACGGCGAGAGCATCGGCGGCCTGCAGGTTCGCGGCGCGACGCTGTTCGACGGCTACCTGAACCGGCCGGAGGCGACTGCCGAGTCGTGGACCGAGGACGGCTGGTTCAAGACCGGTGACGTCGCGGTGATCGACGCCGGCGGCTTCCACCGCATCGTCGGCCGCGAGTCCACCGACCTCATCAAGTCCGGCGGCTACCGCATCGGCGCCGGTGAGGTGGAGACGGCGCTGCTCGGGCACCCCGGCGTCAAGGAGGCCGCGGTCGTCGGTCTGCCCGACGCCGACCTCGGCCAGCGCATCGTCGCGTTCGTCGTCGGCGACGGACTCGACGAGCGGGCGCTGATCGACCACGTCGCATCGCAGCTCTCGGTGCACAAGCGGCCGCGCGAGGTCCGCCTGGTCGAGTCGCTGCCGCGCAACGCCATGGGGAAGGTGCAGAAGAAGCTGCTCGCCTGAGCGGCTACAGCAGATCCGACAGTTTCGACTGCCCCAGGAAGTCGCCAGGGTGTGTCACCGGCGCCGCCAGCATGCCGGCGTACGAGTCGATGAGGAAGTACGCGAACTCGGTCCAGTTGGGGGCGGCGCCGTCCTGGATGTGCGCCTCGTACTGGGCCGACGCGTCGATCGTCATGCGGCCGATCATCCAGGACCGGCCGCGCAGGACCGGTTCCGGAATCGTCGCGAGGATCCCGCGGATCTGCTGGACCAAGTCGTCGATCAGCGGATCGGCGGTGATCGACTCGGCCACCGTCGCCGCGGCCGACGGGACCGTGCGCAGTTGCTGCAGGAAACGGGCCCGCCAACTGGGAACCGGCGCCGACGCCAGGTAGTCGGTGAACGGCACGATCAGGCTCGCGAGCAGGTCGGCGAGTCCGGGGTCGTCGCCGAGTTCGCCGACCAGTTCGGCCCGGCGCGCCCGCATGCGTTCGGACTGGCGCAGAAGTAGGGCGTGGACGAGTTCGTCGTGCCCTCCGAAGTGATAAGACACGGCGGAGTGATTGGCGTTGCCGGCATGTTCGGCGATGCGCCGGTTCGACACGGCGTCGATGCCATGTGTCGCGAACAGTTCCTCGGCCGCATCCATCAGTGAGTGGCGAACGCGGTCACTGTGCTGTCCCAATTGTCTCCCTCTCGACATGGCCGGATGCGACGGTCGTCGGTTCCGCGGATCCGGATGCGATCTATCTCACCGCCCTTCGACATTGTCCTATTTAAGTCAGCTGGCGTAAATTTTGGGTGGTCGGTGGTTCACCGGCGGGTTTCACGCATGGCAACGAGGAGTGCAATCGATGACAGAAACGTCCACGGCGACCGAGGGCCCTCCCGACAGCACCGAGGCTTCCGCGGCAGAACTGGCCCGGGCCAAGAAGGAGCGGATCGGCCGATACGTCGCGATCGTGCTCATGCCGTTCCTGATGGTCGGCATGATGGTCACGGGCTATCTCGCGTCGATGCACGCCCCGACCCCGCACGACATGCCGATCGCCGTCGCGGGTCCGGCGCAGCAGGCTCAGGAGTTCGCCGACGCGCTCACCGCCGCCGATCCGTCGGCCGTGGACGTCCGGGTGGTCGGCTCCGACGCCGATGCGCGCCAGGCGGTGCTGGACCGCGAGGTCGCCGGCGCCGTCGTGCTGTCCGGCACCGGCGACGGCACCGCCACGATGTACACCGCCGGCGCTGCGGGCGCATCCCAGGTCTCCACGGTCACCGGGCTCGTGGCGCCGCAGGCGTTCGAGCAGGCGATCGCTCTGCAGAACCAGGACCTGGCACCGCTCCCCGAACGCGACTCGGCCGGTCTGGCCGCGATGTTCATGACCACGGCGTTGATGCTCGCCGGCTACATGCCGCTGAGCATCATGCTGTCGAATTCGCCGGAGCTGCTGCGGGTGCGTCGATTCGTTCCGCTGCTCGCGGGCTGGGCTGCGCTGGTGGCCGGGCTGGTGTGGCTGATCGCCGGACCGATCCTGGGGGCCCTCGACGGCAATACCGCTGCGATCCTGGGCATTTCGTGGCTCGCCGTCTTCGCTGTCGGCCTGGTGCAACTGTTCCTCACCCGCATCCTCGGTCCGATGGCGGTGCTGGCGGGCATGCTCTTCCTGATGGTCCTCGGCGTACCCGCGTCGAACATGGGTATGTCCGTGCACACGATGCCGTCGCTGTACGCGACGCTGCACAACTTCCTGCCGACGCCGGCGACCGGTGAGGCCCTGCGGTCGGTCATCTACTTCGGTGGAAACGGAGTGGGCACCCACGTGGCCGTGCTCGTCGTCGGAGGACTCGTCGCGCTCGCGGCAACGCTCGGCATCGACGCGCTGAAGCGACGCCGCAGCCCCGAGGCCGGCGACCCCGAAGTGACGATGCCGTCGATCACCGCCGGACCCCGCCCGACCAGCAACCGGGTCCGTTACGCCCTCCTCGGGTTCTTCCCCGTCGCGATGGTCGTGATGATGCTGTCGCTGATGCTGGGGGCGATGTACCAGCCCGCGCCGAAGGACATGCCCGTCGCGGTCGTCGCCGCGAGCACCGAGCAGGCCCAGCAGATGGCGGACGGGCTCGAGCGGAGCATGCCGGGGCTGTTCGACCTCACCGTGTCCGGCTCGATCGACGACGCCCGGCAACAGATCGAGGACCGCACCCTGGTGGCGGCATACGTCCTACCGTCGGCCGAGAACCCGTCGGCCACCCTCGTCACCAACGAGGCCGCGGGGATGAGTCAGCAGCAGGTGGTGCAGCAGGTGTTCGGTCAGGTGTCCGCGGGGCAGGGCATGCCGCTCGAGACGGAGACCGTGGCATCGCTCGGGGACGGCGACACGATGGGCACCGTCAGCCTGTACCTCGCGATGGGCTGGATCATGTCCGGCTTCATGGTGGTCGTCGTCGCCTTCGGTGCCGCTCCGATGGTGATGCCGCTACGCAAGCTGGTGCCCGTCGTGGCCGGATTCGCGGTGTTCATGTCCACGGTGTTGTGGGTGATCGCGGATCCGATCGTCGGCGCGGTGGACGGCCATTTCCTGCCGCTGGTGGGGACCGGCATCGTCGCGATCGTCTCGGTCGCGCTGTTCACCACCGTCTTCGTGCGTCTGCTCGGTGTGCTGGCCGTACTCCCGGTCGTTGCGGTCCTCATGTTCCTGGGGGTCCCGGCGTCCGGTGGCGCGCTGTCGATCTACATGGAACCCACGATCTTCCGGTTCCTGCACGACGTCCTGCCGATGCCTGCGGCGGTCGAGTCGGTGCGGTCGATCCTGTACTTCGGTGGTGACACCGTCGGGGGCCACCTGCTCACGTTCGTGATCTGGGGAGCCGTCTCCCTGCTCTGCGTCGTGATCATCGACCGGTTCCGGCCCGTCCGGACGCAGCCGCTCGAGGTCGAGCCGGAACGGGTGCCGGTCTCGGTCTGACGGGATGTCGGGGGACAGGTGCCGACAAACGGTGCGCCTGTCCCTCGATCCGTGTCAGATCAGGTGGTCAGTCCTTGTAGCGGTAGAAGCCCTCGCCCGACGCGACGCCGAGCTTGCCCTTGTCGATGTAGTTCTCCTTGAGCCACACCGCCAGCTTCTGTGCGTTCTCGTCCCCGTGCGCCATGATGTTGTACGGCGTGGTGAGGCCGATGATGTCGAAGATCTGGAACGGTCCCATCGGTGCGCCGGTGGCGATCTTCCAGGTCTTGTCGACATCCTCCGGTTCGGCGTAGCCACCGGCGGCGAGGGCCGCCGCCGAGTTCAGGAACGGCACGAGCAGCGAGTTCAGCACGTAACCCGCCTTCTCCTTGTGCAGTTCGATCGGGACCATGCCGATCTCGGTCGCGAACTCGACGACGGTGCGGAACACCTCGGGGTCGGTCTGCTCGGTGCCCATCACCTCGGCGGTGTTGAACCGCCACACCCGGTTCGCGAAGTGCAGCGCGAGGAAACGGTCGGGGCGGCCGGTGGCCTCGGCGAGGTCACTCGGCAGCAGCGTCGACGAGTTCGTCGCGAAGATCGTCCGCTCCGGCGCGGCAGCGCCGATCCGGCGGTACGTGTCCTGCTTGAGCGACAGGATCTCCGGAATCGCCTCGATGACGAGATCCGCGTCGGCGACCGCCGCGTCGAGATCGGACGTCAGCGCGAGACGGTCCAGGGTGGCGGCGGCGCTGCCGTCGTCGGCACCGGGAACGTCCTGGCGATACGTGTCGACCAGGCCGGCGAAGCGACCGCGCGCGGCGTCGAGAGCTTTGTCGTCGATGTCGTACGAGGTGACCTCGAATCCCTTGAAAGCCGTCTGAAAGGCGATCTGGGAGCCGAGCACTCCCGCGCCCAGCACGGTGACCTTCCGAATGTCCGTCATGAACCCTCCAGGTTTCCGTTCGGCCGAATCGGGCGACGGCCGACTCTTCTCGACCATATCCCCGGCCGACCGGGCGGGCGTACCGTCGGGAGCATGAGCGTCGTCACGAGCACCCGCATCGTTCTCGCTTCGCGACCGCACGGTGAGCCGACTGCGGACAATTTCCGCACGGAGACAGTCGAATTGCCGGACCTGTCCGACGGCCAGGTGCTGCTGCGCACCGTCTACCTGTCGCTCGATCCGTACATGCGCGGCAGGATGAGCGCCGCCGAATCGTACGCCGACCCGGTGGAGGTGGGCGACGTCATGGTCGGCGGGACGGTGTCGCGGGTGGTGGAGTCGCGCAACCCGCGCATCGCGGCGGGCTCGTACGTCCTCGGGTACACCGGGTGGCAGACGCACGCCGTGGTCGACGGCAATACCGTGCGCCCACTCGACCCGGACCGTGCCCCGCTGTCGACCGCCCTCGGCGTGCTCGGGATGCCCGGCTTCACCGCATACTCGGGTCTGCTGAAGATCGGCCGCCCGCAGGCCGGGGAGACCGTCGTGGTGGCGGCGGCGTCCGGTCCGGTGGGGTCGGCCGTCGGGCAGATCGCGAGGATCCAGGGCGCGCGCGCCGTCGGGATCGCCGGCGGGCCCGACAAGTGTGCGTACGTGCGCGACGAACTCGGATTCGACGCCGCGATCGACCACCGCGCACCGGATTTCGCGGAGCAGTTACGGTCAGCCGCCCCGGACGGCATCGACGTCTACTTCGAGAACGTCGGCGGACCGGTTACCGCGGCCGTGCTGCCACTGCTCAACCTCTACGCCCGGATCCCGGTGTGCGGGTTGGTGTCCCAGTACAACGCGGCCACGACACCGGAGGGACCGGATCGGCTGCCGGGATTCATGGGCCTGATCCTCACCAAGAGCCTGACCGTGCGTGGATTCATCCAGTCCGAGTTCGTCGCGGAGATGTACGCGGACTTCGAACGCGACGCCTCCCGGTGGATCGCCGAGGGACGGCTGAAGTACCGGGAGGACGTCGTGCACGGACTGGACAACGCGCCGTCCGCGTTCCTGGGAATGCTGCACGGCAAGAACTTCGGCAAACTCGTCGTCCGGGTCGGCCCCGAGGACGGCTGACGGTCAGGCCTGGACGCCGACGGGCTTGTCGCCGACGATCGAGATGCGGTCCATCACCCGGCGGGCCGGGAAGTAGTCGCTCGACGCGTAGTGCTGGCAGGTGCGGTTGTCCCAGAAGGCGATGGTGTCGGGCTGCCACTGCAGTCGCACCTGGAATTCGGGACGCTGGACGTGCCGGTAGAGCGCGCGCAGGATCTCGTTCGACTCCTCCTCGGAGACACCGAGAATGCGCTGCGTGAAGACGGAGTTCACGAACAGCACGCGGCGTCCGGTCTCCGGGATCACGCGCACGACCGGATGCGTCACCGGGGGGAACGCGGGGCGGAGCATCTCGACGGTCTCCGCCGGCATGCCGCGGCCGAACGAGTTGATCCAGTCGTGCTCGGCCTCGAGGTGGTCGATGCGCGCCCGGAGGTCCTCGGGGAGCAGGTCGTACGCCGCTCCGGTGTCGGCCCACAGCGTGTCACCACCCACGTCGGGTACCTCGACGCCCCGCAGAACTGCTGCGAAAGAGGGGAATTCGTGCCACGTGACGTCGTTGTGCCACATGTTCTCGACCCCGACCGCCATCGCGTCCTTCGCGAGGGTCGCGACGTCCGCGTCGCTCTGCCCGGGCTGGGTGTACTTGAAGAACGGGTGCTGCTCCAGTTCGCCCCAGCGGGCGGCGAACGCGCGATGGTCGGCGCGGTCGATGTCCTGGTCACGGAAGAACAGCACTTTCCACTCCAGCAGGGCGCGACGGAGCTCGGCGAGCACGTCGTCGGACAGGTCACCGGTCAGCCGGATCCCGGAGATCTCGGCGCCGATGGTCGGGGTCTTCGGCGTGAGTGAGAACAGCTCGTAGGGACGGACATCGGCGCTCTCGGTGGTACGTCGTGCGACGAGAGGGCCGACGGCGTAGAGCGGATCCGTCGGCCGCGGTTCGATGAAGGTCCGGAAGATGTCGGGATTGGCGGAAGCGGTCATAGCGAAACTCCTTGGGGATCGGTCTGTTCCGTCGGATCTGGAGTGCTGTGTGGAACGGATGTGGGGGCCTCGAGTACGGCAACGCACGTGTCGACCAGGTCCGCGACGATCGCGGCGGTCTGTGCCGTGGTGCGCTGTGTCCCTTCCCGTGCGGCGAGGGTCGTCATGCCGAGCACGACGATGTTGTCGGCGCGCCATTCCGCGACCTCTCCCGGGGCCGGGCAGAGGTCGACGAGCAATCGGTGTACGCGACGGTAGGTTTCGGCTCGCAGATGCTTCTGGATCACGTCGGCCAACGCGGGGTCGAACAGGGCCTGGACGAGGAAGCGGGCGTACCGGCTGTCGGGTCGGCCGAGGGTTTCGGCGGCGAGTGGCCGGACGAGAGCCTCCACAGCCTGTCGCGCGCTCGGCGCGCCGCCCAGCCGCTCCATCTCGTCGAGTAGTTCCTGCCGCCGTGCGTTGACGGGGGACATGCGGAGTTCGACGAGCGCCTCGATGAGACCCTCGCGGGACCCGAAGTGGTACTTCGCGGCCGACTTGTTGGACTGGTTGGCCGCGATCTGGACGTCCTTGAGCGTCAGGGCGGGCATGCCCCGTTCGGCGATGATCTGCTCGGCAGCCTCGAGCATCGCGTGTCGCGCCGTGTTCTGGATCACATCGGTGACATTAAGGCCGTGGCCTTAATGCTGTCAACGGTTTCCCGGATTTCCGTCCCCTCGCGTTTTGCGCACTTATCGCGAGAATCCGGCACCCCCGCCCGCGTTTCGCGCACTTATCGCGAGAGAGGTGGGGCGGGGGTGGGTCGGGTTGTGTGTGGGCGGCCGGCTAGCGGGCGTCGCGGAAGACCGGGTCGCGCTTCTCCTTGCGCGCGAGGGTGGCCTCCTCGAAGTTGTCGGTCATCAGTCGAATCATCAACTGGCCGAGTCCCTCCTGGTTCATGTGCTGCGCCATCGACGATGCGTCGAGGCTCGACCACAGGGTGCGCTTGGTGAGTTCGACACCGGGCCGCGAGAACATCGCGATCCGCTGCGCCATGTCGAACGCCTCATCGAGGAGATCCTCCTGCGCCACGACGCGGGACACCAGACCGATGCGTGCGGCCTCGTCGGCGTCGACGTCGCGGCCGGTGAGCATGATCTCGAACGCCCGTGACGATCCGATCGCCCGCGGCAGCAGGTAGCTCAGGCCGAGTTCGCTCGCCGTCAGGCCGTTGTTGATCCCGGCCGCGCGGAAGTAGGCCTCGGGGGCGGCGAGGCGGATGTCCGCGGCCAGCGACAGGCACAGTCCGCCGCCGATCGCGGCACCGTTGACCGCCGCGATCACCGGCTGGTGCATGCGGCGCAGCGTGAGGATGACGTCGTCGAGCAGTTCCATCGAGCGCAGCGCGATCGACGGACGGGTGAGCCCCTCGATGTGCGGGATCGGGCCGGCTGATCGCTGATCGGCGCCCGAGCAGAAGCCCCGGCCCGCGCCGGTGATCACGACGGCGCGTACCGAGGTGTCGTTGCTGATGGCCTCGAGTGCTTCCCGGAACGGAATCATGACGTCGAACGCCATCGCGTTCATCCGTTCCGGACGATTGAGGGTCACCAACGCGACGTTCTCGCGCGGCCGTTCGACGACGATGAAGCTCAACGGATCTCCTACCGGTGCGGGTCGATTTTCGCCGACATTACGCCGCAGGAGCGCCCGATGTGCCCGTTCTTGCGGGACGCCACGGTGGCCTCGCCCATGGATTCCGGGGGGGCTACGGCTTGGCGCCCGGCTCCACCGCGGCCGCGGTCTTGCGGGCCCGACGTCGCGAGGTGATCAGCCCGAGGGCGAGGATCACGAGGAACAGCACCGCGGTCGAGATCAGCTGTTCCCGCGCGTCCGCGTCGAACGCCATCAGCACCACGAACCCGGCCAGCAGCGCCAGCGTCAGGTAGCTCAGATAGGGGAACAGCCACATCCGGACCGTCAGCTTGCCCTCGCGCTCGAGCTTCGGGCGGAGCCGCAGGTGCGCGATCACGATGAACACCCAGATCACCAGCAGGGCCGCGCCGACGGCGTTGAGCAGGATGCCGAGCAGGTCGTCGGGCAGTAGCCAGTTCAGCAGCACGCTGACGAAACCGAAGAACACCGACAGCAGCACCGCATTGGTCGGCACGCCCGTCTTGGACAGCGTCGCGAGGGCCTTCGGGCCGTCGTTGCGGCGGGCGAGGGAGAACGCCATCCGCGACGTGCCGTAGACGTTGGCGTTGAACGCGGACAGCAGCGCGATCACCACGACCAGTTCCATCAGCCCGGAGACGTACGGGAGGTTCGCCTTCTCCAGCACCGAGACGAACGGTCCGTCCTGCAGTTCGGGATCGTTCCACGGCAGGACCAGGACCATGATGCCGATGGCGCCGATGTAGAAGACGCTGATCCGCCACATGACGGTGCGGACGGCGGTGGCGATCGATCGCTCGGGATCCTCGGACTCGGCCGCGGCGATGGTGACGATCTCGATGCCGCCGAACGCGAACGCGACCACCAGCAGGCCCGCCGCGATACCGCTGAACCCGTTGGGCATGAACCCGCCCTCACCGAGCAGGTTCGTGAATCCGACGGGGTCGGTGTCCGGGAGGAGGCCGAAGACCAGGAGGACACCGACGACGAGGAAGCCGATGATCGCGGCGACCTTGAGGGCCGCGAACCAGAACTCGAACTCGCCGAAGTTGCTGACCTTCGCGAGGTTGACGACGGCGAAGAAGGTGACGAACACCAGCGCGATCACCCATTGGGGGACGCCGGGTAGCCAGTCGTTGACGATCGCGGACGCGCCGGTGATCTCGGCGCCGAGCACCATGATCAGCATGAACCAGTACAGCCAGCCCATGACGAAGCCGGCCCATTCGCCGATACCGATGCGCGCGTAGTGCGAGAAGGATCCGCTGGCAGGCAGAGCGGCACCCATCTCGCCGAGCATGCGCATGACGCACACGACGACGAAACCGGCGATCACGTAGGAGATGAGGACCGCGGGGCCTGCCTTCGCGATCCCGACGCCGGTCCCCAGGAAGAGGCCGGCGCCGATGGCCGACCCCAGGCCCATCATCGTGAGATGACGGACCTTGAGGCCGTGGCCTAATCGAACGGGAGTTTCGGTGGAGCTCACAGAACCTGGAATCAGTCGTTGGCGTGCAGGGCGGCGTTCAGTTCCACACCGGTGCCCTTCCACGGCACCACCTCGACGGCGCCGGAGACGGAGTTGCGGCGGAACAGGATGTTCGACTGGCCGCTCAGATCGGCGGCCTTGACGACGGTGCCGTCCGGTCCGGTGACCTTGGTGCCGGCGGTGATGTAGAGACCCGCCTCGACGACGCAGTCGTTCCCGAGGGAGATGCCGAGGCCGGCGTTGGCGCCGAGCAGGCAGCGCTCACCGACGGAGATGACCTGCTTGCCGCCACCGGACAGCGTGCCCATGATCGACGCGCCGCCGCCGACGTCGGAGCCGTCACCGACGACGACACCGGCCGAGATGCGGCCCTCGACCATCGAGGAGCCCAGCGTGCCGGCGTTGAAGTTCACGAAGCCCTCGTGCATGACGGTGGTGCCGCTCGCCAGGTGGGCGCCGAGGCGGACACGGTCGGCGTCCGCGATGCGCACGCCCGACGGGACGACGTAGTCGACCATGCGGGGGAACTTGTCCACACCGAAGACGGTGACCGGGCCGCGGATGCGCAGGCGCGAGCGGACCAGCTCGAAGCCGTCGACGGCGCAGGGGCCGTAGCTGGTCCACACGACGTTGGCCAGCAGTCCGAAGACGCCGTCCAGGTTCACGCCGTGCGGCTGCACCAGACGGTGCGACAGCAGGTGCAGGCGCAGGTAGGCGTCGTGCGCGTCGACCGGCGGCGCGGACAGATCGGTGATCGTGGTGCGCACCACGACCTGCTTGACCTCGCGGGCCTCGTCGTGGCCCGCCAGCAGCGCGAGGTCCGACGGAATGTCGGTGCCCTCGAGCGCGACGGTTCCGTTGTCCTGGTACTCGCCCAGTTCGGGGGCCGGGTACCAGGTGTCGAGGACCGTGCCCGACTCGGTCACGTTGGCGACGCCTACTGCAGATGCTCCCTGTGCACTCACGGGTGCACAGGTTACGCGAGTCACGGCGAGCCTTCCTGTCCGGTGAGTCCGATTGTGACCGCGCGCGCGTTCCGACCGGTCGGGGGACGGGGGAGTGCAGCGCCTAACCTGGAGACGTGAGTCTCCTCGATCTGCATGCCGACCCCATCGACCTCACCGCGGCGCTCGTGGACATTCCGAGCGTGTCGCACGACGAGCGCGCGATCGCCGACGCGGTCGAGGAGGCGCTACGGGAGCAGACGACGGGGTTCGAGGTGATCCGCAACGGCGACGCCGTCCTCGCACGCACGAATCGCGGTCTGCCCAGCCGGGTGATGCTCGCCGGGCACCTGGACACCGTGCCGATCGCCGACAACGTCCCGAGCCGGCGCACCGTCGACGAGCGCGGTGATCTGCTCCACGGCTGCGGCACCGTCGACATGAAGTCGGGTGACGCGGTGTTCCTGCACCTCGCGGCGACCGTCTCCGATCCGGCGCACGACCTGACACTGGTGTTCTACGACTGCGAGGAGATCGCCGCGCAGTACAACGGACTCGGCCGGATCGAACGGGAACTCCCGGAGTGGCTGCGCGCCGACGTCGCGATCCTCGGCGAGCCGACCGGTGGCCTCATCGAGGCGGGCTGCCAGGGCACTCTCCGGGTTCGGCTGAGCACGTCCGGCGTGCGGGCACACTCGGCCCGGTCGTGGCTGGGCGACAACGCGATTCACAAGTTCGCCCCCGTACTCGAGAGACTGTCGTCGTACGAGGCCCGGTCCGTGGACATCGACGGCTGCGTCTACCGCGAGGGACTGTCGGCGGTGCGGATCTCGGGCGGGGTGGCCGGCAACGTCGTGCCCGACGCCGCGGAGATGGACGTCAACTTCCGGTTCGCGCCCGACCGCAGCGTCGAGCAGGCGATCGCGCACGTGCGTGAGGTGTTCGATCCGTCGGCGCTGGGTGGTCTCGAACTCGGGTTCGAGGTGACCGACAGCTCGCCCGGCGCGCTGCCGGGGCTGGCGAACCCAGCCGCGGCCGCACTCATCGCCGCAGCGGGCGGGCAGTTCCGTGCCAAGTACGGGTGGACCGACGTCTCCCGGTTCTCGGCGCTGGGCATCCCGGCGGTCAACTACGGCCCGGGCGACCCGAACCTGGCGCACAAGCGCGACGAGCACGTGCCGGTGCAGCAGATCACCGAGGTGGCCCGCGTGCTGCGTGGGTACCTGAGCGCGTGAGCGCCTAGCCTGGGCCGCATGGCACCTGACAGGAAGACCGGTTCCGCCCGGCCCAACAGTTCGTCGGTGAAGCACCGCGGTCCGGTCATGCTGCGGCGCGATCGCAAGGCTGAGTCGACGAACGCCGACCGGAGGCTGCTCGATCAGCGTGGGCCCACCGACTGGGTGCACACCGACCCATGGCGGGTGCTGCGCATCCAGAGCGAGTTCATCGAGGGTTTCGGGGCGCTCGCGGAGGTTCCGCGTGCGGTCACGGTGTTCGGGTCGGCCCGCACGCCCGAGGAGTCGACCGAGTACGCGATGGCGCACGATCTGGCCGCCGCGCTGGTGGAGGCCGGCTTCGCGGTCATCACGGGCGGCGGCCCCGGTGTCATGGAGGCCGCCAATCGCGGGGCCAGCGAGAGCGGCGGCTATTCGATCGGGCTGGGCATCGAGTTGCCGTTCGAGCAGCGGCTCAACGACTGGGTCGACCTCGGCATCAACTTCCGGTACTTCTTCGCACGCAAGACGATGTTCGTGAAGTACTCGCAGGCGTTCATCTGCCTGCCGGGCGGGTTCGGCACCCTCGACGAGTTGTTCGAGGCGCTCACCCTGGTCCAGACACGCAAGATCACCCGGTTCCCGATCATTCTGGTCGGGACGGAGTTCTGGTCCGGGCTGCTGGACTGGCTGCACGGCGTCCTCGAGCAGTCCGGCAAGATCTCGCCCGGCGACATCGATCTCATCCACGTCACCGACGACATCGACGAGGTGGTCCGCATCGTCGTCGAGTCGCAGCAGGGCGTGGACGAGGCGGCACTTCTGGGAGACGAGGACGAATGGTGAACGAAGAGAAGAACGCTGGGAAGTTCGCCGTGTGCGTGTACTGCGCGTCGGGGCCGGTGGACGAGCAGTTCCTGCAGTTGGCGTCCCAGGTCGGCACCGCGATCGGTCGTCGCGGCTGGCAACTGGTGTCCGGCGGAGGCAACGTCTCGATGATGGGCGCGGTCGCGACGGCGGCGCGCGAGGCCGGGGCGTGGACCGTCGGCGTGATCCCGAAGGCGCTCGTGCACAAGGAGGTTGCGGACGTCGACGCCGACGAACTGATCGTCACCGACACGATGCGCGAGCGCAAGAAGATCATGGAGGACCGGGCGGATGCGTTCATCACGCTGCCCGGTGGCATCGGCACGCTCGAGGAACTGTTCGAGACGTGGACGGCCGGCTACCTCGGGATGCACGAGAAGCCGGTGGTGATGCTCGACCCCGTCGACCACTTCCGTGGTCTGCTGCACTGGCTCGAGGGTCTGAAGGCACAGGGATTCGTGGCGCAGCGCGCGCTGGACGGGCTGACCGTCACGGGTGACGTCGAGGCGGCGCTGGACGCGTGCACGGGGTGAAAGCGGTTCCGCTCTAGGGGTTCCGGGGACGGGTCGCAAAGGTTACTGTGGAGTAAGAAACGACCCGTCCCCTCCCGACAAGGATGCCGATGAGTTCTGACGCCGCTGCTTCGACGATCGGTCTGGTGCAGTTGGCGCTGCAACTGCCGCGCATGGCGACGGAGATTCCGGGCCTGGCCCGCGGGGCGCTCGGCCTCGCCCGGAAGCCCGAGGCGCGCGAGTCCATTGGCCGCGTCTTCCAGGAACTGGCACGGCGGCAGCCGGACCGGCCGTTCATCCGGTTCGACGGAGCCTCGATCGGCTACGGGGAAGCGAACGCGCGGGTGAACCGGTACGCCGACGTGCTCGCCCAGCAGGGAGTCCGGCGCGGCGACGTGGTCGGGATCCTCATGAAGAACCGTCCGGAGTCGCTGTTGCTGACGCTGGCGACCGTCAAACTCGGTGCCGTCGCCGGCATGCTCAACCACAATCAGCGCGGCGACGTGCTCGCGCACAGCCTGTCACTGCTCGGCAGTCGCGTCCTGGTGGTGGGGGAGGAGTGCGACGAGGCGATCGCGTCGCTGCCCGGCGCGCCGCACGCGGATACCGTGCTGTCCGGAAGCAAGCTGGACGAGCTCGCCGAGGGTGCAAGCGCGTCGAATCCGGCTGTGTGCGAGCGCATTCAGGCCAAGGAGCGGGCGTTCTACATCTTCACGTCCGGCACAACCGGGCTGCCCAAAGCGAGCCTGATGAGCCACTTCCGCTGGCTCAAGAGCATGTCCGGGCTCGGCGCGATGGGAGTTCGGCTGCGCCGCAACGACACCCTGTACTGCGCGCTGCCGCTCTACCACAACAACGCGCTGACGGTCTCGCTGTCGTCGGTACTCTCGTCCGGGGCCACCTTCGCGATCGCCCGCAGCTTCTCGGCGTCGCGATTCTGGGACGACGCGAAGCTCAACGGTGCCACCGCCTTCGTCTACATCGGCGAGGTGTGCCGCTACCTGCTCAATCAGCCCGCGCGACCGTCGGACCGCGACAACGGGATTCGGCTCATGGTCGGAAACGGTCTGCGGCCGGAGATCTGGACCGAGTTCACCGAGCGCTTCGGGATCGACCGCGTGGCCGAGTTCTACGGGGCCAGCGAGTGCAACATCGCGTTCGTCAACGCGCTGGGTGTCGAGCGCACCGCCGGCGTGTGTCCGCTGCCGTACGCGGTGGTCGAGTACGACCCCGACACCGGACGGGCTCGTCGTGCGGCGGACGGGCGGCTGCGCCGGGTGGGTGTCGGCGGGGTGGGTCTGCTGCTGTCCAAGGTCACCGACCGGGCGCCGTTCGACGGTTACACCGATCCCGAGGCCAGCGAAAGCAAGCTCGTCCGAGACGCTTTCAAGGACGGCGACTGCTGGTTCGACACCGGTGACCTCGTCCGGGACCAGGGCTACATGCACGTCGCGTTCGTCGACCGGTTGGGCGACACCTTCCGGTGGAAGGGGGAGAACGTCGCGACCACCGAGGTCGAGGGCGCGATGTCGGCGCACCCGGCGATCGAGCAGTCGGTGGTCTACGGCGTCGCCGTTCCGGGCGCCGACGGCAAGGCCGGAATGGCTGCGGTGACGGTTCGCGAGGGCCACGAGTTCGACGGCGCTCAGCTGGCCGCGGACCTGTTCGGCAGGCTGCCGTCGTACGCGGTACCGCTGTTCGTGCGGGTCGTCGACTCGCTCGAGACGACCTCGACGTTCAAGAGTCGCAAGGTGGAACTGCGGGAGGAGGCCTACTCCTCCGACGTCGACCGGCTGTACGTGCTGGCCGGCCGCGGGGACGGGTACCTGCCCGCCTACGACGGCTACGCGCGCGCGGTGGCCGACGGGACTGCTCCCGGAGCGTAGTGAGACGTCGGTCATGCGAACATGGGGGCATGGCACCGCGCCCCGCCTCCGACAACGATTCGGTGACCTCGGCCCCCTGGGCACCCGGTCACGTCCTGCCCACGTTGTGCGGCAGGCCCGTCGCGACCGATCGTGCGCTCGTGATGGCGATCGTCAACCGCACCCCCGACTCCTTCTACGACCAGGGTGCGACCTTCTCCGACGAGGCAGCGATGGCGGCCGTCGACCGGGCGGTCGCCGAGGGCGCCGATGTCGTCGACATCGGTGGGGTGAAGGCGGGACCGGGCACGCTGGTGGACGCCGCCGAGGAGACCCGTCGGGTGGTTCCGTTCGTGGAGGCGATCCGGGCGCGGTACCCGGACGTCATCATCAGTGTCGACACGTGGCGCAGCGAGGTCGCGAGGCTCGCGTGCGGTGAGGGCGCCGACCTGATCAACGACACCTGGGCGGGTGCCGATCCGGGTCTGGTGGAGGTCGCCGCGGAACTGGGCGCCGGGATCGTCTGCTCGCACACCGGCGGAGCGGTGCCGCGCACGCGGCCGCACCGGGTCCGGTACGCCGACGTGGTCGCCGACGTGGTCGACGAGGTGATGCGGGCGGCCGAGCACGCGACCGCTCTGGGGGTGAAGCCCGACTCGATCCTGGTCGATCCGACCCACGATTTCGGGAAGAACACCTTCCACGGGCTCGAATTGTTGCGCCGTGTGGAAGATCTCGTTAACACCGGGTGGCCTGTGCTGATGGCCCTGAGCAACAAGGATTTCGTCGGGGAGACTCTAGGTGTGGAACTGGCCGACAGGTTGGAGGGCACTCTGGCGGCTACCGCACTAGCGGCAGCCGGGGGCGCCCGCGTGTTCCGCGTCCACGAGGTTGCCTCGACCCGTCGGGTGGTCGACATGGTCGCCGCGATCATGGGCACACGGCAGCCCGTCCGCACCGTACGGGGGTTGGCATGAGCATCACCGAAGCGTCACGCACCTGGACGGACGCGAACAGTTGGGATCACCCCGACTGGAGCATCGCCGAACTCGAGCGCGCGAAGGCCGGCCGCACCGTCTCGGTGGTGCTGCCCGCGCTCAACGAGGAGAAGACGGTTGCCGGTGTCGTCGACACCATCCACCCGCTGCTGGGCGGACTGGTCGACGAGCTGATCGTGCTCGATTCCGGCTCGTGCGACGCGACGGCCGAGCGCGCCGCCGCGGCAGGTGCCACCGTGATCAGCCGCGAGGACGCCGTGCCCGGGCTGTCCCCGGTCGCCGGCAAGGGGGAGGTGCTGTGGCGGTCGATCGCCGCGAGCACCGGAGACCTGATCGCGTTCGTCGACTCCGACCTCGTCGAACCCGATCCCGCGTTCGTGCCCAAGCTGCTGGGTCCGCTGCTCACGGTCGACGGCATCCACCTGGTCAAGGGCTACTACCGGCGGCCGCTGCGGGTCAGCGGGACCGAGGACGCCAACGGCGGCGGACGCGTCACCGAACTGGTGGCGCGGCCCATGCTGGCGGCATTGCGCCCCGAACTGACCTGCGTCCTGCAGCCGCTCGGCGGCGAGTACGCCGGCACCCGGGAACTGCTGTCGTCGGTGCCGTTCGCGCCCGGCTACGGCGTCGAGATCGGACTGCTGCTCGACACCTACGACCGACTCGGCCTCGGGGCGATCGGCCAGGTCAACCTCGGCGTGCGCAAGCACCGCAACCGGCCGCTGTCCGAACTCGGGGTGATGAGCCGGCAGATCATCGGCACGATGCTGCGGCGCTGCGGCGTCGACGACACCGGTGCCGGACTGACCCAGTTCCTGGTGGACGGCGACTCGTTCGTGCCCGCGCACACCGACGTCTCGCTGGCGGACCGGCCGCCGATGAACACCGTCCGGCCCTGACCGCTCACTCCTGACGGCCGCTGTCGGAGGTTCGTGACAGGATCGGGGCATGCTGACGGTCCTGATCTACCTGTTGGTCATGGTGCTCGTCGGTGGCCTGCTGTTCCTCGGCGCGAGCGCCGTGTTCGGTCGTTCCGAGGAATTGCCGCCGCTGCCGCCGGGAACCACCGCGACGGAGTTACCTGCCGAGGACGTCACCGGAGCGGACGTCAAGGCGTTGCGGTTCCAGCAGACGTTGCGCGGCTACAAGGCCAGCGAGGTCGACTGGGCGCTCGACCGGCTCGGGCGCGAAATCGACTCGCTGCGAGCGCAATTGGCGGTCCGTGATGCGGGCGCCGGCGCCGCCGGCGCACCCGGGGATTCGGAGGCGTCACGATGATGCCCGACGACCGGACGCGCTGCCCGTGGGCGGTCGACTCCGACGGCTCGCGGCTCTACACGGACTACCACGACCTCGAGTGGGGGCAGCCGCTGCACGGCCGCGACGAACTGTTCGAGCGCCTGTGCCTCGAGGCGTTCCAGTCGGGGTTGTCGTGGATCACGATCCTGCGCAAGCGAGAAGCGTTCCGAAAGGCCTTCGAGGGGTTCGACCCCGAGAGGGTGGCCGCCTACACCGACGCCGACGTCGAACGGTTGTTGGATGACGCCGGGATCGTCCGCAACCGCGCGAAGATCGAGGCGGTGATCGGGAACGCCCGCGCCGTACTCGACCTGTCCGGGACGGACCTCGACACGCTGCTCTGGTCTTTCGCGCCGCCGCGGCGCGCCAGGCGCTTGGACCGAGTCGACGACGTTCCGGCGGTCACACCCGAGTCCACGGCGATGGCGAAGGAACTGAAGCGTCGAGGGTTCCGTTTCGTGGGTCCTACCACGGCATATGCGCTCATGCAGGCCACCGGGATGGTCGACGATCACCTGGCGTCGTGCTGGGTCGAACCGGGTCGCTGACGACGCCGGATTCGAGTGGTTTTCCGCCTCAGCTACCCGGCAACCCGCTCGATAAGGAAGAATGGACTACGAGCCTCGCTAAGAGCTGGCGGGGCAAACGGTAACCCGAGGCGCTAGCGGAGTCCAGCGCAGATTTGGAGGGAGCAGAGGATGGCGGCCATGAAGCCCCGGACCGGGGACGGTCCCCTCGAGGCAACCAAAGAGGGACGAGGAATCGTCATGAGGGTTCCACTCGAGGGCGGTGGACGTCTGGTCGTCGAACTCACCCCGGAAGAGGCTGCGGCGCTGGGGGACGAACTCAAGGGTGTCACCAGCTGATCGGTGCATCCCTCCGCGGTGTCTCGGCCGGGTCGGCTCACGATTTGTGTGAGGCAACCCGGCCGATGCCTGTGTGCTGATCGCCGCGCGGCCACTCGAACGACGGATCCCACGGAAAGGGCACGGCGGTACCGGTGCTGGCTGATGTGAGCGCACTTCTCGCGTGCCCACAGTGTGGTGACGGGCTCGATCCCGTCGATCGAACCCTGGTCTGCCCGCGAGGGCACAGTTTCGACGTGGCTCGGCAGGGCTACGTGACCCTGCTGACCGGCGCGGCCACCAAGTTCACCGGTGACAGCCCCGAGATGGTCGCGGACCGCTGCGAATTCCTCGACGCCGGTCACTTCGACCCGCTCATGACTGCCGTGGCCGACGCGGTCGTGCAGTCCACCCCCGACGGCGTCGATCCCCGGATTCTCGAGGTGGGCGCCGGAACCGGTCACTATCTGGCCCGCGTGCTCGACGCGGCGCCGGCCGCACAGGGCATCGGACTGGACGTCTCCAAGCCGGCGGCGCGTCGGCTGGCCCGGTCCCACCCGCGTGCCGCCGCGGTCGTCGCCGACGTGTGGCGGCAACTGCCGGTCCGGGACGGCGTCCTCACCCACGTGCTGTCGATCTTCGCGCCGCGCAACGCCGCCGAGATCGACCGGGTTCTCGGCGACGACGGGACCCTCGTCGTCCTCACCCCCACCGATCGGCACCTGCACGAGCTGGTCGACCTGCTCGGCATGGTGCGGGTCGACGACCGCAAGGTCGAGCGCCTCGGCGAGACGATGGCGGGGCACTTCGAACGGGTCCACCGCACACCCGTGGAGATCTCCATGCCGCTCTCGCATCGCGACGTCGACCACCTCGTCGGGATGGGGCCGTCCGCCCGGCACCTGCCGCCCGCCCGCCGGGCGGAAGCGATCGCCGCACTGCCCGAACCGTTCCCGGTGACCGCGTCCGTAGTGGTTTCCACCTACCGGCGCGCGAGCACGTCCCGGTAGACGTCCAACGTCTGCTGCGCCACCCGGGCCCACGAGAACTCCGCAGTCGCGCGTACTCGTCCCGCCCGGCCCATCGCCGCGGCGACGTCCGCGTCCGCAGCCACGGCGTTGACGGCGTCGGCGAGCGCGTGCTCATAGGCCTCGGCCTCGTACGAGTTGTAGTGCACCAGGCGGCCGGTGACCCCGTCCTGCACCACCTCCGGGATGCCGCCGACGTCCGAGGCGACCACCGCCGTCGCGCAAGCCATCGCCTCGAGATTCACGATCCCCAGCGGCTCGTAGACCGAGGGGCACACGAAAACCGTCGCGGCGGAAAGTATCTCGCGAACCTGGGCGGCGGGCAGCATGTCCCGGATCCAGAACACCCCGCGTCGTGCCGAGGCGAGGCGGGCAACCTCCCGCTCCGTCTCCTCCGCGAGTTCCGCGGTGTCCGGCGCGCCCGCGCACAGCACCAACTGGATCGACGGATCGAACCGGTGCGCGGCGGCGACGAGGTGCGCGAGTCCCTTCTGCCGCGTGATGCGTCCGACGAAGACCGCGATCGGGTGGTCGGGGGCGATGCCGTGCGCGGCGAGCACCGAAGGGGCGCCGGGGTCGGCCGGGCCGGGGTACCAGACGCCCGTGTCGATCCCGTTGTGCACCACGTGCACTCGCGCTGGATCGATCGCCGGGTACGTGTCGAGGACGTCGGCCCGCATGCCCGCGCTGACCGCGATGATCGCGTCGGCGTGCTCCATCGCGTTGCGTTCGGACCACGAGGAGATCCGGTACCCGCCGCCCAGTTGCTCGGCCTTCCACGGCCGTCGCGGCTCCAGAGAGTGCGCCGTGACGACGTGCGGGATGTCGTAGAGAGAGCCCGCCAGGTGCCCGGCGAGGCCGGCGTACCACGTGTGCGAGTGCGCGACGTCGGCGCCGCCCGCGGCGTTCGCCATCCGCAGTTCGGCCGACAGGGTGCGCAGGGCCGGATTGGCGGCGGACAGCTCGGCGTCCGGGCCGTGGACGAAGGCGCCGTCGCGCGGTGCACCCATGCAGTGGACGTCCACGTCGCACAGCGTGCGCAGGTGCGAGACCAGTTCGGTCACGTGGACACCCGCACCGCCGTAGATCTCAGGGGGGTATTCCTTCGTCATCATCGCCACCCGCACCGGCTAAACGTAACCGCCGGAACCCGTTTCCTGCCAGCGACGCCGGGCGTGTTCCCTGCAACGCTGGCGGCGGCCGGGGGCCGCCCGATAGGTTGACTGGTGTGAGGAGTCAGCCCCATGTGCTCGGGATCGTGCTCGCCGGTGGCGAGGGTAAGCGCCTGTACCCGCTCACGGCTGACCGGGCCAAGCCCGCTGTCCCGTTCGGCGGTGCGTATCGGCTCATCGACTTCGTGCTCAGTAACCTCGTCAACGCCGGCTACCTGCGGATCTGCGTGCTCACCCAGTACAAGTCGCACTCGCTGGACCGGCACATCTCGCAGACCTGGCGGCTGTCCGGGTTCGCGGGCGAGTACATCACCCCGGTCCCGGCGCAGCAGCGACTCGGGCCGCGCTGGTACACCGGCAGCGCCGACGCGATCTTCCAGTCACTCAACCTCGTGTACGACGAGGACCCCGAGTACATCGTCGTGTTCGGTGCCGACCACGTGTACCGGATGGACCCCGAGCAGATGGTTCAGCACCACATCGACTCCGGTGCCGGCGTCACCGTTGCCGGCATCCGGGTGCCGCGCAGCGAGGCGTACGCGTTCGGCTGCATCGACAGCGACGAGTCCGGCCGCATCACCCAGTTCCTGGAGAAGCCCGCGCATCCGCCCGGCACCCCGGACGACCCCAACGTCACGTTCGCGTCGATGGGCAACTACGTGTTCACCACGAAGGTTCTCGTCGACGCGATCCGCGCCGACTCCGAGAACTCGGACTCCGACCACGACATGGGCGGCGACATCATCCCCGCGCTCGTCGACGCCGGCCTGGCGTCGGTCTACGACTTCAAGAACAACGTGGTGCCGGGCGCGACGGACCGGGATCGCGGGTACTGGCGCGACGTCGGGACCATAGACGCGTTCTACGAAGCGCACATGGACCTGGTGTCGGTACACCCGGTGTTCAACCTCTACAACCGGCGCTGGCCCATCCGCGGCGGCGCCGAGAACCTCGCGCCGGCCAAGTTCGTCAAGGGCGGACTCGCTCAGGAATCCGTCGTGGGCGCCGGCTCGATCCTGTCCGCGGCGACGGTCCGAAACTCGGTGCTCAGTTCCAACGTGATGGTCGAGGACGGGGCCACCGTCGAGGGCAGCGTCCTGATGCCGGGCGTCCGGGTCGGCAAGGGCGCCGTGGTGCGTCGCGCCATCCTCGACAAGAACGTCGTCGTGGGGGAGGGCGAGATCATCGGCGTCGACCTCGAACGCGACCGTCAGCGTTTCGCCGTCAGCAACGGCGGCGTCGTGACGATCGGAAAGGGCGTCTGGATCTAGCAGTCGGTCCGGATCCAGTAGTCAGAGGCGGGCGGCGCAGAGCAGTCCGTCGCCGATGGGGAACAGCACGCGGGTGAGGCGTTCGTCGTCCGCGATCGCGCGCGCAGCCTCGCGGACCGCGATCGTCGCAGCGTCGCGCTGGCCGGGATCGGCCACCCGGCCACCGAGCAGCGCATTGTGCAGCACGATGACGCCGCCCGGGCGCAGCAGGCGCACGCCCTCGCGAACGAAGTGCGGGTGATCCGCCGGTGCGTTGTCCACGAACACGAGGTCGTACGCGGAATCCGCGAGCCGCGGCAGGACGTCGAGCGCGCGGCCGTTGATCAGGCGGGTGCGCGACGGGGCGATGCCCGCGACCCGGAAGGTCTGCTTGGCGGCGCGCTGGTGCTCGGGCTCACTGTCGATCGTGGTGAGGACGCCGTCCTCGCGCATGCCCCTCAGCAGCCACAGTCCGCTCACGCCGGCGCCCGTCCCGACCTCGACAACCGTCTTCGCGTCGAGCATCTTGGTGAAGAGCGCGAGGGCCGCACCGACGGGCGGGGGCACGGGCGCAGCGCCGAGTTCCACGGCGCGGTCGCGCGCGGTGGCGAGCATCTCGTCCTCGAGGATCGCGTCCTCGGTGTGAGTGAGAATTCGTTCGGCGTTGGTGAGCACGCAATAGAGGCTAGCCGGGCCGCCCCGGCGTGGTGCCGAGGCTCGCTCGCGCCCCTGCTCGGCAAGATTCTCAGGCCCCGCTCAGGTTGCTCATACTCGGCACATATCGAGGTGCGAGAGGGTGATCCCATCGCCGGACGACTAGACCGCACGGCGTGAAGATCGCGCGACGGAGGATCGGCGGGAACAATTCCTCGTTCCGGGGAGTTGAACCGGCAGAATCCCGTGTCTCGTGATCAGCGGTCCTGAGTAGGAGGATCCACCCATCCACATGATCAATGCCGAACGCACCCTCACCGACACCGCCGACCTTACGCTCGCGGCGGGCACAGATTCAGGTGTGTCCGCGCTCGGCATCGACTCAGGACTGACCGAACCGACCGGCACGGCCGCATTCGACGCGACGGGCGACAAGTCCGCGATGCCGTCGTGGGACGAGCTCGTTCGCGAACACGGCGACCGGGTCTACCGGCTGGCCTACCGTCTCTCCGGCAACGCGCAGGACGCCGAGGACCTCACCCAGGACACCTTCATCCGGGTGTTCCGATCGCTGCAGAACTACCAGCCCGGCACGTTCGAGGGCTGGCTGCACCGCATCACCACGAACCTGTTCCTGGACATGGTCCGGCGCCGCAACCGCATCCGCATGGAAGCCCTGCCCGAGGACTACGACCGGGTCCCCTCCGACTCGCCCAACCCGGAGCAGATCTACCACGACGCCCGCCTGGCCCCCGACCTGCAGTCCGCGCTCGACTCGCTCGCCCCGGAGTTCCGCGCCGCTGTGGTCCTGTGTGACATCGAAGGCCTGTCGTACGAGGAGATCGGTGCGACACTGGGCGTCAAGCTGGGTACTGTTCGCAGCAGGATCCATCGTGGACGACAGGCGCTGCGTGAGCACCTCGCCGCGAATGGAAAGGTTGATGCCGACCAGATCGGTGTCGGATAGGCAATGCAGGAGGGTTTGATGACGCAGGCGCGCAGACCTCGTCAGTTCGGCTCTACCGAGCACCTTGCGAGCGAGGCGATCGCGTCGTACGTCGACGGCGAACTGCGCATGAACGCCTACCTCCGCGCGTCGCAGCACCTGGCGCTGTGCCCGGACTGCGCGGCCGAGGTCGAGGCGCAGCAGCAGGCGCGCATCGCGTTGCGCCGCGCCGCCTCGGACGTGTCGATGCCGAGTTCCCTGCTCGGCCTCCTCAGCCAGATTCCGCGCTGCCACCCGGTCGAACCCGATCCCACGCCCCGTCAGGACTCGGTGTCCGGGATCATCTCCTTCGAGCGTGACAGCGACATCGCCAGGCGCTGGCCCTTCCGCCGTCGCCGCTGACGTGCCGCGACCCGCGCGGTCGCCCGAATCGGCGATACTGGCATCCGTGATCGACGCACACGAGGGGGACACACGCGCGTGACGGCTGACTCGAGGACGCCCGGAGCGGCGGACGCCGGATCGGATCGACCCGAACGGCCACGCCTGGCCCCGCGTCCGGTGTACCGCCCCGAGGTGGATCCGGCCGCCACCCACGCGTTCGGTCGTCCGGCGGACGTCGCCGGTTCGTTCGTCCGTGCCTCCGATCCTCGGGCCGGCGGGCCGTCCCCGATCCGGGTCGGGCGACCCGATCCCGTGCTGGCCGAGGCGTTCGGCCGCCCCGACGGTGAGGCCGATTCGATCCAGCGTGCCCCCGAGTCCGTCGTCGACGTCGTCGCAGACGCCGATCCGGCCGATCCGTGGCGCGATCCCGACGCCCCCGTCCGCCTGGGCGCGCCCGCCGAGGCGTCGACCGTTCCGGCCCGGATGCCCGACGCTCCCAAGCTGGGCATCCGCGACGTCCTGCTCGGCGATCACGTCGAGGGCAAGGCGCTCGCCGGACTGGCGGCCCTCGCGCTCGCGATCGGACTCGTCGGCGGGCTCATCGGAATCGCGGCGACGTCGGATCGCGACAGCCTCACCAGCCGGAGCGTGACACTGTCCCAGTCCGGCGACGACGGCGACGAACCGGTGGGGCAGATCGCCGCGGTCGCCGACGCCGTGCTGCCGTCGGTCGTCTCCATCCAGGTCGCGCAGGGCGAGCAGTCCGGAACCGGGTCGGGCGTCGTCGTCGACGGCGCCGGCTACATCGTCACCAACAACCACGTGATCTCGATGGCCGCGACCGCCCCGGAAGGGGCGACGATCCGGGTGACCTTCTCCGACGGAACCAAGGTGCCTGCGCAGATCGTCGGCCGCGACATCAAGACCGACCTCGCCGTTCTCAAGACCGACGCGAGCAACCTCACGGTCGCGGATCTCGGCAAGTCCTCCGATGTGCAGGTCGGCCAGGACGTCGTGGCCGTCGGGTCACCGCTGGGTCTGAACAAGACCGTGACCCGGGGCATCGTCAGTGCGCTCAACCGCCCCGTCCGACTCAACGGTGCGGGCACCGACACCGATGCGGTGATCGACGCCGTGCAGACCGATGCCGCGATCAACCCCGGCAATTCGGGTGGCCCGCTCATCGACATGGACGGACGGGTCATCGGGATCAACTCCGCGATCCGCTCGGAGAGCGGCGGGTCGGTGGGCCTCGGTTTCGCGATTCCGATCGACGACGTCACGGCGGTCGCGCAGGAACTGATCCGCAACGGCGTCGTCCACCACCCCGAGATCGGCGTCAACGCCCGGACCGTCATCAACGACGCGACCAGCGGTGCCGAGGTGGCGAACGTGCAGGCAGACAGCCCGGCGCAGAAAGCCGGCATCGTCGAGGGCGACGTGATCGTCAAGGTCGGGGACCGGTCCGTGTCCAGTGCCGACGAACTGATCGTCGCGGTCCACGATCAGCAGGTCGGGAAGCCGGTCACCGTGCAGTTGTTCCGCTCGGGGCGGTCCGTGGACGTCGAAGTGACCCCCACATCGGACTGACGTCGCGCGTCGCGTATGTGAAATTTTCGTATCGCACGAGCGAGTCCGCATGCGGACACGTACTCTGAACCCGTGTTTGGCAACATCGGCTGGGGCGAGTTCATGGTGCTCCTCATCGCAGCGCTCGTCATCCTCGGTCCCGAGCGGCTCCCCGGCGCCGTCAGCTGGGTGACCAAGTCGCTCCGGCAGGTCCGCGACTACGCCAGCGGCGCCAGCCAACAGCTGAAGGACGAGCTGGGGCCGGAGTTCGACGACCTCCGCAAGCCGCTCGCCGACCTCAACGAACTGCGTGGCATGACGCCGCGCGCCGTCATCACCAAGCACCTGCTCGATGGTGACGACTCGCTCCTCAAGGGAACGTTCGACGGCAAGCCGTTCGACAAGGGCATCGGCGGCTCCAACGGCTCGGGCGCCGTGGGCGCTGCGCCGGAGCAGAAGCCGCTCGCGGCCGGCGAGCGACCTCCGGTCGATCCCGACGCCACCTGATCCACACCTCGAAACGACCGAAGGGCCGGTTCGCATCCATCGATGCGAACCGGCCCTTCGGCTACGAGTAGCCCCGGGTTGCGGGTCAGAGGTGCCGGACGGTGTCGATCCCGAGCGACATGCCCGCCAGGCCGCGCGAGCGGACCGACAACTTGTCCGCGATGTCGCGCAGCACGGTGCCGGCGGGGGAGTCGGGGGCGCCGAGGACGATCGGGACGCCGGCATCACCGCCCTCCCGGACCTCCTGCTCGAGCGGGATCTGACCCAGCAGCGGCACCTTGGCGCCGACGGCCTTGGTGAGCCGGTCGGCGACGGCCTGTCCGCCGCCCGAGCCGAACACCTCCATGCGGGTGCCGTCGGGCAGTTCCATCCAGGACATGTTCTCGACGACGCCGGCGATGCGCTGACGGGTCTGCAGGGCGATCGCGCCGGCGCGCTCGGCCACCTCGGCGGCCGCCTGCTGCGGCGTCGTCACGACGAGGATCTCCGCACCCGGGATGAGCTGGGCGACCGAGATCGCGACGTCGCCGGTGCCGGGCGGCAGGTCCAGCAGCAGCACGTCGAGATCGCCCCAGAAGACGTCGGCCAGGAACTGCTGCAGCGCGCGGTGCAGCATCGGCCCGCGCCACACGACCGGGGTGTTGCCCTGCGTGAACTGGGCGATGGAGATCAGCTTCACGTCGTGCGCCTGCGGCGGCATGATCATCCGCTCGACCTGGGTGGGCTTGGCGTCGGTGCCGAGCATGCGGGGGACCGAGTGGCCGTAGATGTCGGCGTCGAGCACGCCCACCGAGAGGCCCTTCGCAGCCATCGCGGCCGCGAGGTTGACTGTGACGCTGGACTTTCCGACACCACCCTTGCCGGACGCGACGGCGTACACGCGGGTCAGCGATCCGGGCTGGGCGAACGGGATCACGGGTTCGGTGGAGTCGCCCCGCAGCGAACGCCGCAGTTCGGTGCGCTGCTCGTCGTCCATGACGTCGAGTTCGACCCGGACCGCGCCGGCGCCCTCGACGTCCGCGATGGCCTTGGTGACCCGTTCGGTGATCTCGGTGCGCAGGGGGCATCCCGCCGTGGTCAGGTAGATGCCGACGTCGACGCTGCCGTCGTCGCCGATGTCGATGCTCTTGACCATGCCGAGTTCCGTGATGGGTTTACGGATTTCGGGGTCCTGCACCTTCGACAATGCGGTGCGGACGGCGGTCTCGGTCAGGGCTGCCATGCCCCCCATGTTAGGCGGCGCGATGCCGGACTTGTCGGGGGCGCCGCCTATGCGGCCGGTCCCGGTGCCGGAGCCGGTGCCGGTGGTGGGCAGAAGACCAGGCAGGGCAGTGGCGGCAGGCCGGGGATGGTGGGCAGCGGCATGGGTGCGGGAACCGGCGCCGTGGCCTGGTCGGCGGCGTGGTCGGCCGGCGGTGCGGCCGGGGTCGGCGTCGCAGCGGAGGGTGACGGCGCGGCCTCGGCGACCGCCTCGGTGTCCGGGGACCGCTCGGGCGGGGCCGGGGCGACCGGAACGGCGGGCGCGGGCGTGCCACCGGTCCGGTACGCGGCCGACCACGACAGCACGTTCGCCATGTACGTCGACGAGTTGTTGTAGCGGAGCACGGCGCGCGTCAGCTGGGACGGGTCGTTCAGGTTCAGCCCGCCCGCGCACAGGTACCGCGCGGACGACAGGGCCGCGTCGAAGACGTTGTTGGGGTCGGCGACGCCGTCACCGTTGCCGTCGGACGCGTAACGCACCCACGTGCTCGGGATGAACTGCATCGGGCCCACCGCGCGATCGTGCACCGGGTCGCCGTCGAGCGCGCCGCGGTCGGTGTCGGTGATGATCTCGTTCCCGGCCAGGTGGCCGTTGAGCGTGGGGCCGAGGATCGGTGTCACGGTGGTGCCCGCGGCATCGGTCTGGCCGCCGCCCGCGTGTCCCGACTCGATCTTGCCGATGCCGGCGAGGAGGTTCCACTGCAGGCCGCAACCCGGCTGTGCACCCGCCATCGCCAGTTCCGCGGAGCGATAGGCGTTGAGCACGATCTCCGGGATGCCGAGGGGTCCGACGACGACCGGGACCGGCACGGATCTGGGCGCGGAACCCGCCAGCAGCGCCGTCGCGTCGGGGAGCACCGGAGTCGGTGCGGGCCTGGCGGTGCGTAGTTGGCGTTCCGGTCGGGGCGCGGCGGGGACGAGGCCGACGGTCGGGACCAGCGCGGCCTGCGCCTCGGGCGCCTCGGTGGTGGTCGCGACCGAGGACGACGCGGCGGTGGCCACGGAGGCGGCCTCCGGGGGCGAGGTGTCGAAAACGCCACCGAGCGATGCCGCTGCGGTCACGACTCCGGCGAGGACGAGGGACGACGTACCGAGGATTCCACGCACACGCACTCTTCAGACCCCTCCTTGCGGGAAACCCGCATCCACTCGCGTTGCACGACCGAGCGCCGCCGTCCGGTAGATCTCGATCGATGTGACACACGTTACATATCGGTGACCGGTCGTGTCGGAGAACCGGGCCGAGTGCTCGGATCGTCCGGCAAAGGAGGTGTGGGTCGCTACTTGCGGGAGCGAGGCTTGGGACCGGGCTGTTTCGGCTCGTCGTCGACCGGTCCCGACTCACGCTCGCCGAGTTCCGTCAGCAGCTGGCGGATGTCGTCGAGCTCGCGGCGTAGGTAGTCGCGGGTTGCGACCTCGCCGACGGCGAGACGCAGGGCCGCGAGTTCGCGGGCCAGGAACTCGGTGTCGGCCTTGGTCTGCTCGGCACGGGCCCGGTCCTCCTCGAGCGACACCCGGTCGCGGTTCTCCTGCCGGTTCTGCGCCAGCAGGATCAGGGGTGCGGCGTACGCGGCCTGTGTCGAGAACGCCAGATTCAGCAGGATGAAGGGGTAGGGGTCCCACTGCAGCGTCACGGCGAAGACGTTGAGGAGGACCCAGACGATCACGATCACCGTCTGGATCAGCAGGTAGCGGCCGGTGCCGAGGAAGCGGGCGATGTTCTCGCTGACGCGGCCCACGGCCTCGACGTCGATGTGGAATCTCAGGCCCCGGGTACCGCGGGGCGTTTCGAGGCGCTGGCGTCCGCTCGGTTCACTCATGATCGTGGTCCTCCTCGCGCCAGTCGGCGGGCAGGAGGTGGTCGAGGACGTCGTCGACGGTCACCGCGCCGAGCAGATGACGCTCGTCGTCGACGACGGGTGCGCACACCAGGTTGTAGGTCGCGAAGTATCGGGTGACGGTCGCGAGAGAGTCCTCCGGGTCGAGGCGCGGCAGGTCGTCGTCGAGGACACCGCCGACCAGGCTCGCGGGTGGTTCCCGTAGCAGCCGTTGCAGGTGTACGCACCCGAGATAGCGGCCGGTCGGCGTCGCGGTGGGTGGTCGCACCACGAACACCATGCTCGCGAGGGCCGGTGTGAGGTCGGCGTTGCGGGCGCGGGCGAGCGCCTCGGCCACCGTCGTCGACGGCGTCAGCACCACCGGTTCGGGGGTCATGAGGCCGCCGGCGGTGTCGGGGGAGTGCTCGAGCAGTCGCCGGACCGGCGCGGAGTCCTCGGGATCCATCAACTGCAGCAGCGACTCGGCGTCGGTCTCGGGCAGTTCGCCGAGCAGGTCGGCGGCGTCGTCGGGATCCATCGCCTCGAGCACGTCCGCCGCGCGTTCCACCTCGAGGTGCAGCAGCAGGTCGGTCTGGTCGTCGGCCGGCAACTCCTGCACGACGTCCGCGAGACGCTCGTCGTCCAACGCGAGAGCCACCTCGTGCCGGCGCTTCTCGGGAAGTTCGCGCATCGCGTGCGCGACGTCGGCGGGGCGCATGCCCTCGAACTGCATCAGCAACTGCGAGACGCCCTGTCCCGGCATCGACAGCGCGGTCGGCGTCAGCCCGTGCACGTGCTGCCAGTCGACGACGTGGATGGCCGAGCGGCGCCCCAACCGGCCGCGGTGCGCGCGGACCGCGACCCGTGAGACCACCCAGTCCCGGGTGCGGGTCAGTTCGATGCCCAGATCGACGACGACGACGTCGGTTCCGATGAGATCGGTGACTTCCGAGTCGTCGATGGTGACGTGCGAATCGAGGACCTGGGCGAGCGCGAGCACCTCGGTCGGGCGCTGATCGAACCGGCGCAGACTCACGTTGCCGGTCCGGAGCGTGACCGAACCCGGCTCGATCGCCGTGACACGGAGCATGGGAACGAAAATGCGTTTGCGCGTGAACATCTCGATGACCAGGCCCAGTACTCGGGGCGGCTGTCTGCCTATTCGGATCGTCAGCACGACGTCGCGCACACGCCCGATCGACTCGCCGTCGGGTCCGAGAACCACCAGGCCGGCGAGCCTGGCTGCGAATACCTTGTTCACAGCTGCCATGATGAAAAGGCTAAATCCTCGCTGGGATATCCACTGAATTCGGAGGCCGCCGGTCATGACTTCTCGCTTCAGGCCGCGTCGGTCGGTTCTCGCTGTCCCGGGGTCCAGTCGCAAGATGATCGACAAGGCGAAGGGGCTTCCGGCGGATGCGATCTTCCTCGATCTCGAGGACGCGGTGGCGCCGATCGCGAAGGCGGAGGCGCGGGGCCGGATCGTGGATGCGCTCAACGAGGACGGGTGGGGCGACCAGCTCAAGGTGGTGCGGGTCAACGACTGGACCACCGAGTGGACCCACGCCGACATCGCGACCGTCGTCGGCGGTGCGGGCGCCAACCTCGACGCGGTGCTGCTGCCGAAGGTGCCGGACGCCAGTCACGTTCAGGCGCTGGATCTCCTGCTCACCCAGATCGAGAAGGCCAACGGCCTCGAGGTGGGGCGGATCGGGATCGAGCCGCAGATCGAGAATGCGATCGGTCTGACGAACATCAATGCGATCGCGGCCGCGAGCCCGCGCGTGCAGACCCTCGTCTTCGGTCCCGCGGACTTCATGGCCAGCATCAACATGCGCACCCTCGTCGTCGGCGAGCAGCCCGACGGCTACGACCGCGGCGACGCCTATCACCACATCCTCATGAGCATCCTGATGGCCGCCCGGGCACACGACCTGCAGGCGATCGACGGTCCGTACCTCGCGATCCGCGACGTCGAGGCGTTCCGGCGGTCGGCCCAGCGCACCGCGGCACTCGGCTTCGACGGCAAGTGGGTGCTGCACCCCACCCAGATCGACGCAGCCAACGAGGTGTTCAGCCCGCGTCAGCAGGACTTCGACCAGGCCGAGTTGATCCTCGACGCCTACGACTTCCACACCTCGGCCGCGGGCGGCGCCCGCGGAGCCGTGATGCTCGGTGACGAGATGATCGACGAGGCGAGTCGCAAGATGGCCTTGGTCGTCTCGGCGAAGGGGCGTGCCGCGGGGATGGCCCGGACGTCGTCGTTCACGCCGCCGTCCGACTAGGGGGCGTCCGACCGGTGGTGCGGGCACAATTGATATCAAGGACCGGCTACCGGTAGAAACCGGACATATCGCACGCCGCCGAGCAGGAGAGACGAAGACGATGACGAATCCACTCTCGCAGCCGAACCGCCAGGGGCGCGGATTGCCGACGCCGCCGACCGGCTGGCCGATCGGTTCGTACCCCACCTATGCCGAGGCACAGCGCGCGGTGGACTACCTGTCGGACCAACAGTTCTCGGTCGAGGACGTCACGATCGTCGGTGTCGACCTCATGCAGGTCGAGCGGGTGCTCGGACGACTCACCTGGGCCAAAGTGATTGGCGGCGGCATCGTTTCGGGTGCCTGGCTGGGTGTGTTCTTCGGACTGCTGCTCGGGATCTTCACCGGCGACTTCCTGGGGCCGTTGCTCGTGGGCATCTTCGGCGGCATCGTCTTCGGCCTGATCTCGACGACCATTCCGTACGCGGCCGCCCGTGGCACGCGCGACTTCTCGTCGACGATGCAGTTGGTGGCCGGCCGCTACGACGTGCTGTGCGACCCCAAGACGGCGGAGTCGGCCCGCGACATGCTGGCCAAGCTCGCACTCTGATCCGGCGCAGCGGACTCGTCCCATACGTCCGTGGTGCGTCGGCCGCCGCCGCCGACGTAGACCAGCACGGTCGACACGATCGCGCACACCACGCCGAACCCGAACGCGATCAGATAGGCGTCGACCCGGGCGAACGCGGTGTCGCCGATCGTGAGGCTCGCCAGCAGCGTCGCCAGCAGCGCGCTCGCGACGGAACTGCCCGCGGTGCGTGCGATCGAGTTGACGCTGTTCGCGACTCCGGTGTTGTCACTGCTCACCTCGGCGACGAGGAGCGCCGGCATCGCGGCGTACGCCAGGCTGGTGAAGGCCGACGCCACCATCGAACCCGCGATGACCTGCCACGATGCGTCGTGCGCGACGATGAGGGAGCCGAATCCGAGGATGCCCAGCACCCCCGACGCCGCCATGACGGCGCGAGCGCCGAAGCGGGTGATGAGGGCCCCCGAGCAGATCGACGCGACGACTCCGACCGTCGCCCCCGGGAGGATGTAGACCAGTCCGGACTCCATCGGGTTGGCGCCGAACCCGTATCCCGTGTTCTCCCGGGACGTCTGGACGAAGTACGTGAGTGTCGTGATGTTCACGAACATGCCGGCGCCCACCAGCAGACCGGCGAGGTGGGTGAACAGAACGGGGCGGTGCGTCAGCATCTCGGTCGGCACCAACGGATGGGCGATGCGCCGCTCCAAGGCGAACCAGGACACGAGCACGACGACGCCCGCGACCGCGCAGCCGAGCGTGCGGGCCGACGCCCAGCCCCACGTGTTGCCCTCCGAGAGCGGCAACAGGATCAGCACCAGTCCGATGCCGAGGAGCGCCGCGCCGAGCCAGTCCACGCGCCCGCTGACCGGATTCTCGCGAGCGGGAACGACGGCGACGACCAGGACGATCGCCACCACCGTCAGGGCGGTCGCGAGCCAGAAGGCATGGCGGTAGTCCGCGCCGTCGGGCACGACGAGTCCCGTCAGGACCATGCCGACGGCACCGCCGAAGCCGAGCGTCCCGGACAGCAGGCCCATCGCGGACGTGAGCTTGCCGGGGGCCAGTTCCTCGCGCACGATCGCCAGGCTCACCGGGAACGCCGCGAACGACACGCCCTGCAGGATCCGGGCGACGATCAGCAGCGGCAGCGATTCGGTCACGGCCGCGACGACCGATCCGGCGAGGACGATGCCGAGCACCGCGAGCAGCACCGTCTTCTTGCTGCGCAGATCGGCCATGCGTCCGGCGATGGGTGTCATGACTGCGGCCGCGAGGAACCCGGACGTGAGCGTCCACCCGACCGCGGTGGTGCCGATGTCCAGTTGGCGGCTGATGACGCCGGACAGGGGGAGGACCACGGTCTGCTGGACGGACACGACGAGGATGACGAAGCAGAGGGCCGCGGTGAGAAGCGTTCCGGGTGCGCCGGTGCGAGGCGCGGGGCTATCGGGGCGAGACAAGAGAACTCCTGGGTGAATCCGTGCGAAGTCGAGCCGAGTCGAATCGAGTGCGTCGCAGTCGAGTGCGTCGGCCGGAAGAAATTGCAAATTGGTTATCTCATTTAACTAGTGGGTTGGCGCCGCAAAGTACAGTCGTCTTCCCTGTGGTCGGGAGAGGGGTCCGAAAGACCTCGCGCGCAGGGCCGTTCGATGCGTCGACGGCGCGTGTCGAACACCGGTGTTAGATGGGTGTGTGACTGACAGCGTTGTCTCGGCCGTGCGTTCCCATCTCGACCAGCACATCGGCGGTCCCGAGCCCACCGCGGCGTCGGTGACCTTCCTGGGTGTCGAACCCGTGGACGTCCTGCGCTACCCGGGCGACGGCGACGCGCCCGTCCGGTATGCCAGCCTGGGCTGCTCCCGGCACCCGATGGGTGACCCGAGCGACATGATCGCCGACCCGACGCGCGGACCGCGCGCGGAACTCGTCCTGAGCCTGATCGGCGGCGCCGGCGTCGCGTCGGGCGTGCACCGGACACTGGCCGTGCTCGCGGCCGCGCCCTCCGTCGAGGGCGTCGTGTTGCGTCCGGACGGACTGATCGACCTCGGTGAACCGCTGTGGAAGGGCGTGCCGTTCACGGCCGTGCTGCTCGGCGAGAGCGACATTCCGGATCTGGTTCTGCCCGAACCGCTCGACCCCGTGCAGTTCCTCGAGGTGGTGCCCCTCACCGGGACCGAGGCGGCATGGGTCCGGTTGAAGGGCGCCGCCGCGCTGCGCGAGGCGTGGGCGGAGGCCGGTATCGACGTCCGCGACCCGGATCGCGGCGCGGCCACGCTGTGACGGCCCCGGTATTGCCGCGCTGATGTCCGATTCGATTGCGGGCCAACCGAAAGCGGCTCGTGTCGATCGCAACGGGTGCGGGCGCGCGGCGTCACCGGGGCGAACCTGACACACTGGTTCGGTGCGCATCGATCTCCACACACACTCGACCGCTTCGGACGGCACCGACTCCCCGGCGGAGTTGGTGCAGGCGGCTGCGGCATCGGGCGTGGACGTCCTCGCGATCACCGATCACGACACCACTTCGGGGTGGAAGGAAGCCGCGGCGGCCCTGCCGGCGGGGCTGCGGCTGGTGCGCGGAATGGAGATGTCGTGCGAGGGCCGCGGCGAGGACGGCCGCCCCGTCGCGGTGCACCTGCTCGCCTACCTCTTCGACCCCGAGTCGCGGGAGTTCGCCGTCGAGCGTGAGCGACTGCGCGACGAGCGAGTGACCCGGCTGCGAGCGATGGCGATCCGGATGGCCGACGCGGGACTGCCGATCGATCCGGACGCGATCCTGGCGGACGCCGGGCCCGCCGTCGGGCGTCCGCACCTGGCGCGGGCGCTCGTCCGTGCGGGAGTTGTGGACAGCGTCGGCGACGCGTTCACCGACCTGCTGTCGACGCGCAGCCCCTACTACGTGCACAAATCCGACACCCCGCTCGAGCGGGCCGTCGAGATGGTCGCCGATGCGGGCGGCGTCAGCGTGATCGCCCACGCGCGGGCCCGCACCCGGGGCCGGCTCCTCGATATCGGTCATATCCGTGAACTCGCCGAGCACGGGCTGGGCGGGCTCGAGGTCGATCACCCCGACCACAATGCGGCCGACGCGGCCCTGCTGCGCTCGCTGGCCTCCGAACTGGATCTCGTCGTCACCGGGTCCTCGGACTACCACGGAACGAACAAGACGATCGCCCTCGGCGAGCACACGACCTCGCCGGAGGCTTACGAGGAGATCGTTGCGCGCGCGAGCGGCGTCCCGGTCCTCACCGGCGCCGGCGCTGTCGACCTCCCCGCGACCGGAGGAGCGGGTCGATGACGTACGAGGACTTCGGGTCCGTCCGGCGTCGTCCGCGTGATTCGTGGGTGGCGAGGACGCTGCGTGGACTGTCCGGTGTGGTCGCCGGCGGTGTCGTCGTGCTGACGGTGGTCGTGCTCGTCGCGGCGTACCTCGCATCGGATCGCGACTTTCCCGGGCCCGGCGCGGAGTCGATCGCCGCGCACGTCGTCGCGAGTGTGCTCGTCGTCGGCCTGCAGGTGTTCTCGGATCGGCGCCGCGGTGGGACGTCCGCCCTCGCCTCCGGTGCGATTCTCGTGATTACCGCTCTGTTGCTGTGGACCCAGTGGTGGTCCTGACCCGCGCGCCCCGCTGATTTACATCCTCACAGGTAGAGGTCGGTTTCCGTGAGGGAGTGACCGTTCTGGCGGATTTGATTCCTGCCTTCCGATGGTGCAAAATCATTGCACTCCGCGTGGGTGCTACCGCCCTTCTCGGAGTTCTTCAGGTGGCAGAACTTGTGCCAGGGCCCACCCCGCCCGGCGCCATCACGCTCCGGCTAGCAGTGCAACGATCGCGCGTTCCGGTAGCTGCAACCGATCAATCCTGTGTTCGTCAAGTGCCGCATCGTTTTCACCTCCACGATTCGGTTACTTCTCAGTAACCAGGACCCGAGTGAGTCTGGCCTCAAGAGGAGTGTCATCGTGTCCCCTGTGTCTGAAGCTTCCGTTACGCCAAAGGTCGAAATAACCGACGAGGAAATTTTCGCGGGCCACATCGGTGGCAAGCTCTCGGTCGAGACCACCGCCCCGCTCGATTCCCAGCGCGCGCTGTCGATCGCGTACACGCCCGGTGTTGCGCAGGTCAGCCGCGCAATCCACGCCGACGAGACGCTGGCCGATCGCTACACGTGGACCAACCGGCTCGTCGTGGTCGTGAGCGACGGCTCCGCGGTCCTCGGCCTCGGTGACATCGGTCCCCGCGCGTCGCTGCCCGTCATGGAAGGCAAGTCGGCGCTGTTCAAGAACTTCGCGGGTCTCAACTCGATCCCGCTGGTTCTGGACACCAAGGACCCCGACGAGATCGTCGAGACGCTCGTTCGACTGCGCCCGAGTTTCGGCGCAGTGAACCTCGAGGACATCTCGGCGCCGCGTTGCTTCGAGATCGAGCGCCGCGTCATCGAGGCCCTCGACTGCCCGGTCATGCACGACGACCAGCACGGCACCGCGATCGTCGCGCTCGCCGCACTGCGTGGCGCCGCGAAGGTCCAGGACCGTGACATCACCGCGCTGCGCGTGGTGATCTCCGGTGCCGGTGCCGCCGGTGTCGCGTGCGCCAACATCCTGCTCGCCGCGGGCATCGCCGACGTGACCGTCCTCGACTCGAAGGGCATCGTGTCCTCCGACCGCGAGGACCTCAACGAGATCAAGGCCGATCTCGCGTCCCGCACCAACCCGGCCGGCCGCAGCGGTGGCCTGGTCGAGGCGCTCGACGGCGCGGACGTTTTCCTGGGTGTCTCCGCGGGCACGGTGCCCGAGGAGATCATCGCGACGATGGCGCCCGAGTCGATCATCTTCGCGATGTCGAACCCGGACCCGGAGATCCACCCGGACATCGCCGCCAAGTACGCGGCGATCGTCGCGACGGGTCGTAGCGACTTCCCGAACCAGATCAACAACGTGCTCGCGTTCCCGGGTGTCTTCAAGGGCGCCCTGGACGCCGGTGCGCGCCGGATCACCGAGGGCATGAAGCTCGCTGCCGCGGACGCCATCCTGTCGGTGCTCGGCGACGAGCTCGCGGTCGACAAGATCGTGCCGAGCCCGCTCGACCCGCGGGTCGCGCCGGCCGTGGCCGCCGCCGTCGCGCAGGCCGCCAAGGACGAGGGCGTCGCCTGACGACCCGCCGCAACGCGTGAGCGGGGCCCCGTCGCAATTGCGGCGGGGCCCCTTTCTGCTCAGCGTGGGTCATGTCGCCGGATCCGGTCCGTGTTCGTTTGGTTTCGTCCAGGATGGTCCGCATGCATGAGATCACCCTGGACCTCGATGCGGTCCGCCTGCGGGCATTGACGTGGGGTCCGGAAACGGGCCGGCTCGCGGTCCTGCTGCACGGTTTCCCGGACACGGCCCACACCTGGCGGCACCTCGGTCCGGTCCTCGCAGACGCGGGCTGGCGGGTGGTTGCCCCGTTTATGCGCGGTTACGCGCCTTCCGCGGTGCCGGACGACCGCAGCGGGCACGTGGCGGCGTTGATGGACGACGCCGTGGCGATCCACACCCGCATGGGCGGGGGAGCCGACGCGGTGCTGATCGGTCACGACTGGGGTGCGGTCACCGCGAACGCGCTTGCCGCGCATCCCGACAACCCGTTCGTCGCGGTCGCGGCGCTCGCGGTGCCGCCGATCCCGACGCTGCGCACTCCGGCGGTGCTGCCGGCCCTGCCCCGGCAGCTCCGCAACAGTTGGTACATCCTGTTCAACCAACTGCCGGTCCTGCCCGAGCGGTGGGCGGACCGGGTGGTCCCGCGGCTGTGGTCGGACTGGTCACCCGGGTACGACGCCGCGGAAGACCTGCCCGCCGTGGCGGCGGCGATGGCTGATCAGGAGCACCGGCGCGCGGTGATCGGCTACTACCGCAACATGGCTCGGCCCTTTCCTCGGCCTCCCGCCCGCTATCGACGGTGGGTGGGTGCGGAGATGCGTCCCCCGATCACCCCGGCGCTCTACCTGCACGGCGGCCGGGACGGGTGCCTCGATCCGCGTCTCGCGGCGCCCGCGGCGTCCGCGCTGCCGCCGGGAAGCGCGGCGCACGTCGTCGCGGACGCGGGTCACTTCCTGCAGTTGGAACAGCCCGGTGAGGTCAACGCGTTGATTCTGAAGTTCCTCGCGACGGTGTGACCGCTAGCCGGCGGCGCAGGCGCCCGGTGCCGGGCACCGACGCCCACACGGCGGCCGCGAGGATCGCGTCGACGACCAAGGCGAGCGCGGCGACGAGGATCGCGCCGACGAGGACACGGTCGTAGCTGCGCAGCGCGAGGCCGTCGAAGATGTAGCGGCCGAGGCCGCCGAGATTGACGTACGCGGCCACCGTCGCGGTCGCGATCACCTGCAGTGTCGCGCTGCGCAGTCCGCCGAGAATCAGCGGCAGCGCGTTGGGGACCTCGACGCGCAGCAGCACCTGCAGCGGCGTCATCCCCATTGCCTCGGCGGCGTCGACCACTTGCCGGTCCACGTTCGCGACTCCCGCGTACGCGCCCGCCAGTAACGGCGGAATGCCGAGCAGCACCAGCGCGAGTATCGGCGGGATCAACCCCAGCCCGAGCAGTAGCACCAGCAGCGTGAGCACGCCGAGCGTGGGCAGCGAGCGCAGCGCGTTCACCACACCGACGACGACGATCTCGCCGCGGCGGAAGTGCCCGATCGCCAACCCGATCGGCACCGCGACCACCGCCGCTCCCGCGACCGCGAGCAGGCTGTACCAGAGGTGCTGGAGGATCCGGGCGCCGATGCCCGTCGGGCCCTGCCAGTTCGCGGGATCCACGAGGTAGTCCCAGGCGCTCGTGAACATCAGGCCGGGCCCTCCGACAGCGTGACGGTCGCACGCTGTGACCGGACCCGGCGGGTGCCGGCGCGCTGCCACGGCGTCAGGTACCGGCCGAGGAGATACAGCGCGGCGTCGAAGATCAGCGCGAGCGCGACGATCGCGATGATGCCGGCGACGATCTGTTCGGGATAATCCCGCTGGTAGCCCTTCGTGAACAGTTCACCGAGTCCGCCGACGCCGATGAGCGCGCCCACCGACACGAGCGAGATGTTGGTGACAGCGACGACGCGGATGTTCGCGACGAGGACCGGAAGGGCCAGTGGCAGTTCGACGGTCAGCGCCCTCCGCAGCGGCGTGAAGCCCATCGCGGTCGCCGAGTCCACGACGTCGGCCGGTACCGCGTCGAGCGCCTCCGGCACGGCGCGGACCAGGAGGGCCGTCGAGTAGATCGTCAATGCGATCACGACGTTGGTCGGATCGAGGATCGCGAGCCCGAAGACGGTGGGGACCGTGACGAACAGCGCGAGTGAGGGAATCGTGAACGCGATGCTCGCGACCACCAGCGTCGTGCGGCGCAGCCACGGGACGCCCCGGACGGCCGTGCCGAGGGGGATCGCGATCACCAGTCCCAGCAGCAGCGGGAGCAGGGCCAGATACAGGTGCTCGCGCGTCAGTTCGAGTACGTACGAGAAGTTCTCGGTCAGGTAGCGCACGCCGTCACCGTCCGCTCCGGAGGCGATCCTCCGTGCGTCGCTGCTCGGCGAGCAGCGCCACGACGTCGGCCGCATCGATGCCGCCGGCCACCGCACCCGACGCATCGACCGCCACGCCGATCCCCGACGGCGACGAGATCGCCGCGTCGAGCGCCTGCCGCAGATCGGTGCCCACCGTGAACAGCGACCCGCCCGCCGCCGACGCCTGCGCGACGGGCCGGCCGGTCCGGACGGCAGCCAGACCGGCCGCGTCGATCCAGCCCTGCGGGTGCCCGGAGTCGGTCACGACGAGGGCCCAGTCCCCGGGCGCGAGTGTCGCGGCGGGGATCTCGGATTCGCGGAGGCGGCGGACGTCGTGCAGCGGGACCGAATCGGCGCTGCGGAACGACAACCCGCGGTAGCCACGGTCTCGGCCGACGAAGTCCGCGACGAAATCAGTTGCGGGAGAAGCCAGCACGGTGTTCGGGGCATCGTACTGTTGCAGCCGGCCGTGCGGACCGAAGACCGCGAGCCGGTCGCCGAGCCGGACGGCCTCGTCGATGTCGTGGGTGACGAACACGATGGTCTTGCGCAGTTCGGCCTGCAGGCGCTGCATCTCGGACTGCAGCTCGGCCCGCACCACCGGGTCGACCGCGCTGAACGGCTCGTCCATCAGCAGGATCGGCGGATCGGCCGCGAGTGCCCGCGCCACGCCCACCCGCTGCTGCTGGCCGCCCGACAGCTGCGCCGGATACCGGCCCGCCAGCACCGGATCGAGCCCCACCCGGTCGAGCACGTCGAGTGCGGCACGCCGGGCCGCGCGGCGGGACTGCCCCCGCAGCACGGGAACGGTCGCGATGTTGTCGACGACGGTGCGATGCGGCAGCAGCCCGCCGCCCTGGATGACGTACCCGATCGAGCGCCGCAGTTCGACGGCATCGGTGGTCGCGACGTCGCGTCCGTCGACGGTCACGGTGCCCGCGGTGGGCACCACCATCCGGTTGATCATCCGCATCGACGTGGTCTTTCCGCAGCCGGACGGGCCGACGAAGACCGTGAACGATCCGGCGTCGATCTTCAGGTCGAGCCCGTCGACAGCGACCGTGCCGTCCGGAAAACGCTTGGAGACAGCGGAGAAGGAGATCACGAGACGGGGGTGTCCAGGCCCTGACGTGCAATCCACTCCTTCGCGGCGGCCTGCGGCTCGGTCTTGCTGCTACCGGACACCGCGTCGTTGAGGCCCACGAGTTCCTCGGTGGTGAGCTTGGCCGAGACCGCATCGAGGATGCGGGTCACCTGGTCGGTCCTCGCCGACGCCCGCATCAGCGGGACGACGTTCTGGGCCGGGAAATTGTTCTTCGGATCGGTGAGAACGACCAGGTCGTTCGCCTCGATCGCGGGGGAGGTGGTGAAGATGTTCGCGGCCGTCACCTGCCCGGACGTGAGCGCCTTCACCGTCGCCGGGCCGCCGCCGTCACCGATCGGCACGAAGTTGGCGGGCGCGATGTCGAGGCCGTAGTTCTCGCGCAGGCCCGGCAGTCCCACCGACCGCTCCTGGAACTCGGCCGGCGCCGCGAAGGTCACCTCGGCGGAATGCGCCGCGAGGTCGGCGATGGACGTCAGGTTCCACTTCTCGGCCGTCTCCCGGGTGACGACCACGGCGTCCTTGTCCTCGGCCGGTGCGGGTGTCGTGATCGCGAGATCCGGTGCCAGCGCGGCCGGTAGTGCGGCGTCGATCTCCGCGGCGGTGGAGGCCGTCGACGCGGGATCGAGGTACTCGAGCAGATTCCCGGTGTAGTCCGGGATCAGCGTGAGCGACCCGTCACGCAGCGCCGGGACGTACACCTCGCGGGAGCCGATGTTCATCTTGGTCTGTACGTCGAACCCGTTGGCCTGCAGCGCCTCGGCGTAGACGAACGCGACCGTCTCCGACTCCGGGAAGTTCGCCGACCCGACGACGATCGCGTCGCTGTCGCCGGTGGAACCGCCGCTGTCGAGTGGATCGCCACCGCAGGCGGCAAGGGACAGCGCGAGCAGGGCGATGAGCCCCGTGCCGAGGCGGCGGCGCAGGCGAATCCGGGAAACGTTCATGTCGTCCTTCCATCGGATCCGGCGTGACGCCGGCCCCCGTTATCGGCGGAGTACGGTCGTCGCGCGGCGACAAGCCGGATCTCTCGACCGCTCGTGATGGTGCGCGGACTCAGTGTAACGATAGGTACGACAAACGCACGGCACCACAGATGCCGGGGTCGCACGAGACGTCGATCGGAGAGGGACACGGTGGCACCGAAAGGAAATGGGCGCATCCTCAGGCTTGCGGCAGGTCTCGCGGCAGGTCTGGCGGCGATTCCCGCGGTCGCGGCGTGCGGGGTGGACACGAGCAGCCGCACCGGCGGGCCCACCGCTCCCGCGGTGGTGATCGGTGCGGCCGACACGGTCGAGAGTGAACTCGTCGCCCGCCTCTACGCGGGCGCGCTCGGCGCGAACGGCAGGTCCACGGAACTGGTCCTCGGACTGGGCGACCAGGCCGACCGCCTGGCCGCGCTCGACGGCAACCGGATCTCGCTCGTGCCCGAGCACACCGGGCGACTGCTGCACCGGTTCGACTCCTCGGCGGACGTCACCGAGGCCGAGGAGGTGTACGACGCGCTCAGCAGATCTCTGCCGGAGGGGCTTTCGGTGTCGGAGTACGCGCCTGCCGACGACCGGTCCGCGCTCGTGCTGACCGAGGGGCAGGCCGAGGCGCTCGGAGCGAGTTCGGTCGCCGACCTCGCCGACCGGTGCTCCACGCTCACGCTGTACGCGTCCGACGACTTCGCTTCGGATGCGGGCGTTCTCGACCGGTTGCAGTCGCGGTACGGGTGCACGTTCGCCGCCGTCGTGCCGGTCGAATCGCCGTCAGGGGGCGCACGCGAACTCGCAGCCGCAGCGTCGCCGGTCGGCGGGACCACCGCCGCCGATCCGGTGGTTGCGCAGGACGAGTTGGTCGTGCTCACCGACGACGAGGGCGCGTTCACGGCTCAGAACGTGGTGCCGCTCTTCCGCAGTGGCGTGCTGACCGCCGACGACATCAGGAGCCTCAGCGTGATCCTGCAGTTGAGCACTGGTGACCTGACGGCGATGGCGGCGCGGGTGCGCGACGGCGAGACCTCGTCAGCCGACGCTGCCGCGGAGTGGCTCGGCGAGCACGCCTGACGCGAACGCCGAGCGGAGGAATCCGCCGAGGTCGGCGACGGCGTCGGCGGCCTCCCCGAGCAGCGACGCCTGCAGGTGGGCGACGTGCCACAGGCGCGGGTACTCCACGTAGTGGAGGTTGTTTCCCGCCGCACGCAGGCGCGACACCAGTTCGACGATCTGCGGGTACAGGACCTCGGCCGTGCCCACGTGTACGGCGGCGGGCGGTAGACCCGTCGGATCGCCGTGCAGCGGTGCATAACCCGGATCGGCGGGACCGCCACCGCCCAGGTAGGCGTCGGCGGAGGCGTAGGCCCACGCGGTGTTCACCACCGTGTCGCGATCGAACGGTGCGTCCCGCGAACCCGGATCGACCCACGGCGAGATGAGCGCGAGCGCGGCCGGAGACAGCCCGTGGGTGTCGATCAGCCGGCGGGCCGTCGCGAGCGCCAGGCCTCCGCCGGCCGAATCACCGGCGACTGCAACGCGATCGGCGGTGAATCCGTGTTCGGTGACCAGCTCGGTGAACGCCGCGACAGCGTCGTCGAGGGCGGCCGGGAACGGATGCTCGGGGGCCAGACGGTAGTCGAGGGTGTAGACGACACCGGCGGATTCGCGTGCCAGGTGTGCCGCGAGGGATCGGTGTGTCGCGAGCGATCCGATGGTGTACGCCCCGCCGTGCAGGTACAGCACCGCGTGCGGGCGCTCGGTGGCTCCGACGGTTATCCGCTCCGCGGGACGGCCGGCGAGAGTGGTCCTCTCGACGACCGTCCCGTCGGGCAGCGTCTGGATCGGTGCGGCGAGGTCCAACAGCGCCCGCTGTACCCGGAACGGGAGACGAGCGTTGAGCGCGAGTCGATAGAACGGCTTGACGCTCGCCTCGACGAGGGGCAGGGGAAGGCGGACCGAACGCATCGTGGATCCCTTCGCTACCTGGACTTCGGCATCACGCGGGACGTCACGGTCGCGACCACCCACTGATAGCTCGGGCCGACGATCCGCACCCACGCATCGAGGAACTTCGCGTCCGCACCGATCAGCACCCGTGCCTTGCCCTTGCGGACACCGTTCGTGATCGTCTTCGCGGCGTCCTCGGGCGTCGTGCGAGCGAGGCGCTTGTCGAAGAACTGCGCGAACGTCACCTGGTCGTCGCCGTCGGGCATCGTGGCGTTGCGGGCGATCGCGGTCTTGATGCCGCCGGGATGGACGCACGTGACCTTCACCGGGTGCTTCGCGATCAGCATCTCCTGACGGAGCGACTCGGTGAATCCGCGCACCGCGAACTTCGCTGCGTTGTAGGCGCTCTGCCCCGGAATGGACAGCAGGCCGAACAGGCTGGAGACGTTCACGATGTGCCCGTCGCCCGACGCGATGACGTGCGGCAGGAACGCCTTGGTGCCGTTGACGACGCCCCAGAAGTCGACGTCCATGATCCGCTCGATGTCCTTGAACTCCGAGCGCTCCACCTCGCCATGGAAGGCGATGCCGGCGTTGTTGTAGACCTGGTTCACCTTGCCGAAGTGGGCGACCACGGCGTCGGCGTAGGAGAGCACCGCCTCCCGCTGCGTGACGTCGAGGTGATCGGACTTGACGTCCGAGCCCAGCGCCTCCACCTGCCGGACCGTCTCGGCCAGCCCCACCGAATCCATATCGGACAGGGCTAGTTTCGCGCCCTGTCCCGCCAGGTTCAGGGCCAGGGCCCGGCCGATTCCCGAGCCCGCGCCGGTGATGACGCAGACCTTTCCTGCGAACTCGCTCACTGTGCCGCCACCTTGTCGTCGTCGAGATCGGTCAGTTCGGTTTCGATCGGGTCCGCGACGGGCGTCTGCGCCGTCATCGCGGGCACCGGTAGATCGCCGGTCGTCACGCTACGGTAGGCCCCGAGGTCGAACTGCTTGGTCATGTTGCGGAATTCGAACGTGAAGCCCGGCCACAGCGTCGTGTTGTTGCCGTGCTTGTCGAGATACCAACTGGCGCAACCGCCGTTGTTCCACACACTCTTCGTCAGCTTGGCCTGCAGGTCGCGGTTGTAGGCGTCCTGGGCGTCCTTGCGCACCTCGATGGTTCCGATGTCGTAGCGCTCGATCACCTTGATCGCGTCGACGACGTAGTTGAGCTGCGACTCGATCATGAACACCATCGAGCTGTGGCCGAGCCCGGTGTTGGGGCCGACCAGGAAGAACATGTTGGGGAAGTTCGCGATCGCCGCACCCTTGTAGCCCTGCTGGCCGCCTTCGTCGAACGTCTGCGCGAGCGAGCGCCCGTCCTTGCCGAAAATGCCTGCGAACGTGGGGGAGTCGGTGACGTGGAATCCCGTCGCGACGACGATCGCGTCGACCTTGCGCTCGACGCCGGTGCGATCGACGACCGAGTCTTTGCGGACCTCGGCGATGCCGTCGGTGACGACGTCGACGTTCGACTGCGCGAGCGCGGGGTAGTAGTTGTTGGAGATCAGCATGCGCTTGCAGCCGATCCGGAAGTTCGGGGTGACCTTCTTGCGCAGCGCCCGGTCCTTGATCTGGCGGCGCAGGTGCCGTTCCGCGGTGAACTGCAGAGGCTTCATGAAGATCGGGGCCTTCGCGAGGCCGACGACCTGCGTCTCACGCATCCAGTAGATGCCGGTGCGGCACAGCTTCTGGAAGCCGGGGACGTACTTGAATGCCAGGTGCTCGGCCTTGGTGTACTCGCGGTCGGCGCGCGGCAGGATCCACGGCGCGGTGCGCTGATAGACGTCGAGCTGCGCGGCCTTCGCCGCGAGCTGCGGCACGATCTGGATGGCCGACGCCCCGGTGCCGATCACCGCGATCCGCTTGCCGGTCAGGTCGGCGTCGTGGTTCCACTGCGCCGAGTGGAAGATCTCGCCCTCGAAACCCTCGATGCCGGCGATGTCCGGGAGCGACGGCTCGCACAGCGCGCCGACGGCGGCGACCACGATCTTGGCGACGAAGTCGCCCTGCGACGTCTGCACCTCCCAGTGGGCGGCCTCGTCGTTCCAGTGCGCCGACTGCACCTCGCATCCGAAGATGTGCTTGTCGAGCACGTTGTACTTACGCGCCACCGACGAGATGTAGTTCTGGATCTCCGGCTGCGGCGAGAACGACCGCGTCCACTCGGGATTGAGCGCGAACGAGTACGAGTACAGGTGCGACGGGACGTCGCACGCTGCCCCGGGATAGGTGTTGTCGCGCCACGTGCCGCCGACGGCGTTGCCGCGCTCGAGCACCAGGAAGTCGTGCTTGCCCTCCTGGACCAGCTTGATAGCAGCGCCCAGACCCGCGAAGCCGCTGCCGATGATCAGGGTGTCGACCTGGCGCGGGGACGCGGCCCGGGCGGAAGTATCTGTGACTGGAAGACTCATATAGGGGAGCGTAGGAGCTTGTTGATCAGCAGTCAATAGCCTACTGACTCCGATTCAGTAAGGTGGCTGCATGGATGCCGTCAAACGTGTACGCCTGAGCCCGGAGGAGCGACGCGCCCAGCTCATCGACCTCGGCGTCCGCATGCTGGCCGACCGCCCGCTCGAACAGATCTCCGTCGAGGACATCGCCGACCAGGCCGGAGTGTCGCGCGGGCTGCTGTTCCACTACTTCGCGTCCAAGCACGACTTCCACGTCGCGATCGTGCGCCACACGAGCGCGGAGATGCTCGCCCGCACCGCGCCGAACCTCGATCTCGCACCGATCGAGATCCTGCGGGACGTCATGGCGTCGTACGTCGACTACGTGTCCGAGAACCGCGACACCTACGTGTCTCTGCTGCGGGGCACCGCGAGCGGCGATCCCGCGATGCGGGAGGTGTTCGAGAGCACCCGCGCCGAGATGGCCCGACGCGTCGTCGAGCAGCTACCGATGCTCGGAATCGAACCCGACGCCCGCATCGCGCTGTCGGTGCGTGGCTGGATCGCGTTCGTCGAGGAAGCCACCATCACGTGGCTGCGGGCGCCCGAGATCCCCCGCGACGAACTGATCGAACTGCTCGTCACCGCGCTGCCCGCGGTCGCACTCAGCTCCGGCATGGCGGCGGCGCTGCTCGGCGGCTGACCTCGCCCCGCGTTTCGCGCACTTATCGCGACCCTGGCCCCCTCCGTCTCGCGTTTTGCGCACTTAGCGCGGGAATCGGGGGCTCGGCCTCGCGTTGTGCGCACTTATCGCGCTCGGTGCGGAGTGCAAAGAACGACACCGGCCCGCCCACTCCGAAGAGTGGACGGGCCGGTGTCGTGTGTCAGCTTCTCAGCCGATCAGGGACATCACTTCGTCGGCGAGAACGCGGACTCGATGATCTCCTGCTGCTCGACGGCGTGGACCTTGCTCGAGCCGGACGACGGTGCCGACATCGCGCGACGCGAGACGCGCTTGATGCCCGCGAGACGCTCGGGGAGCAGTTCCGGCAGGGCCAGGCCGAGGAACGGCCATGCACCCTGGTTCGCCGGCTCTTCCTGGACCCAGAAGAACTCGTTGACGTTCGGGTAGCGGTCCAGCGTCTCCGCGATGCGGCGGCGCGGGATCGGGTACAGCTGCTCGATGCGGACGATCGCGACGTCGTCGCGGTTCTCCTTCTGCTTCTTGGCGAGCAGCTCCCAGTAGATCTTGCCCGCGGTCAGCAGCACACGCTTGACCTTGGTGCGGTCGCCGCCCTGGGTCTCGTACGAGGGCTCCTCGAACACCGAACGGAACTTGCCCGTCGTGAAGTCCTCGAGGTTGCTGACGGCAGCCTTGTTGCGCAGCATCGACTTCGGCGTGAACACCACGAGCGGGCGGCGGATGCCGTCCAGGTGGTGACGACGCAGCAGGTGGAAGTAGCTGGCCGGGGTCGACGGCATCGACACCGTCATCGAGCCCTCGGCGCACAGCTGCAGGAACCGCTCGATGCGGCCCGACGTGTGGTCCGGGCCCTGGCCCTCGTGGCCGTGCGGCAGCAGCAGCACGACGTCGGACAGCTGGCCCCACTTGGCCTCACCGGACGAGATGAACTCGTCGATGATGGTCTGCGCGCCGTTGACGAAGTCACCGAACTGCGCTTCCCACAGCACCAGGGCGTCGGGGTTGCCGACCGAGTAGCCGTACTCGAAGCCCAGACCTGCGAACTCGGTGAGCGCCGAGTCGTAGACCATGAACTTGCCGCCGTTGTCGGCAGCCGTTGCGAGGTCGGCGATCGGGCTGTACTCGTCGCCGTTCTTGCGGTCGATCAGCACGGAGTGACGCTGCGTGAAGGTGCCGCGGCGCGAGTCCTGTCCGGCCAAGCGCACCATGGCGCCCTGCTCGGCCAGCGAACCGAACGCGAGCAGCTCGGCGAACGCCCAGTCGATGTGGCCCTCGCGGGACATCTCGCGACGCTTCTCGATGACCGGCTTGACGCGCGGGTGCACCGTGAAGCCCTCGGGGACGTTGACGAACGCGTCACCGATGCGGGCGAGCGTCGCGGCGTCGACCGAGGTCTGCAGGCGGGCCGGCGGGGTCTGGTCGAGCTCGACCGACTCCGACGGTTCCGGCTTGAACTTCTCGAGCTCGCGAACCTCGTTGAACACCCGCTCCAGCTGGCCCTGGTAGTCGCGCAGGGCGTCCTCGGCCTCCTTGAGCGAGATGTCGCCGCGGCCGATCAGGGCCTCGGTGTAGCTCTTGCGGACGCTGCGCTTGGTGTCGATCAGGTCGTACATCGCCGGCTGCGTCATCGACGGGTCGTCGCCCTCGTTGTGACCGCGACGGCGGTAGCAGATGAGGTCGATGACGACGTCCTTGCCGAACTTCTCGCGGAAGTCGACGGCCAGCTGGGCAACCCAGACACAGGCCTCGGGGTCGTCGCCGTTCACGTGGAAGATCGGCGCGCCGATCATCTTCGCGACGTCGGTGCAGTACTCGGACGAACGCGAGTGCTCCGGGGCGGTGGTGAAGCCGACCTGGTTGTTGACGACCACGTGCACGGTGCCGCCGGTGCGGTAGCCGCGCAGCAGCGCCAGGTTCAGGGTCTCGGCCACGACACCCTGGCCGGCGAACGCCGCGTCACCGTGCAGCATCAGCGGCATGACGGTGAAGCCGTCCTGGCCCTTGTCCAGGATGTCCTGCTTCGCGCGGACCAGGCCCTCGAGGACCGGGTCGACCGCCTCGAGGTGCGACGGGTTCGCGGTGAGCGACACCTTGATGTCGTTCTCGCCGAACATCTGGATGTAGGTGCCCTCGGCGCCCAGGTGGTACTTCACGTCGCCGGAGCCGTGCGCGGCCGCCGGGTTCATGTTGCCCTCGAACTCGGTGAAGATCTTCGAGTAGGGCTTGCCGACGATGTTCGCCAGGACGTTCAGGCGACCGCGGTGCGGCATGCCGATGACGACCTCGTCGAGGCTGTGCTCGGCGGCCTGGTCGATGATCGCGTCCATCATCGGGATGACGGACTCGGCGCCCTCGAGCGAGAAGCGCTTCTGACCGACGTACTTGGTCTGCAGGAACGTCTCGAACGCCTCGGCGGCGTTGAGCTTGCTCAGGATGTACTTCTGCTGCGCGACCGTCGGCTTGACGTGCTTGGCCTCGACGCGCTCCTGCAGCCACATCTGCTGCTCGGGCTCGAGGATGTGGGTGTACTCGACGCCGATGTGGCGGGCGTACGCGTCACGCAGGATCGACAGGACGTCGCGGAGCTTCATCCGCGACTTGCCGTGGAAGCCGCCGACGTTGAACTCGCGGTCGAGGTCCCACAGCGTCAGGCCGTGGCTCGTGACGTCCAGGTCGGGATGGCTGCGGAACTTGTCCTTGACGAACTGCAGCGGATCCGTGTCGGCCATGAGGTGGCCGCGGTTGCGGTATGCGGCGATCATCTCGAGCACGCGGGTGCTCTTGTCGACGGCGCCCTCCGCCACGTCCTTGCGCCAGCGGACCGGCTCGTAAGGAATGTGCAGCGAGTGGAAGACCTCGTCGTAGAACTCGTCGCTGATCAGCAGGTTGTGGATCGTGCGCAGGAAGTCGCCGGACTCGGCGCCCTGGATGATCCGGTGATCGTAGGTGGAGGTCAGCGTCATCAGCTTGCCGACGCCCATCTCCGCGATGCGCTCGTCGCTCGCACCCTGGAACTCGGCCGGGTACTCCATCGCGCCGGCGCCGATGATGGCGCCCTGGCCCGACATCAGACGCGGCACGGAGTGCACGGTGCCGATGCCGCCCGGGTTGGTCAGCGAGATCGTGACACCGGAGAAGTCCTCGGCAGTGAGCTTGCCGTCGCGCGCACGACGGACGATGTCCTCGTAGGCGCCGTAGAACTGCACGAAGTTCATCGACTCCGTGCCCTTGATGGCGGCGACGACCAGCGAGCGGCTGCCGTTCTTGCCGGGCAGGTCGATGGCCAGACCCAGGTTGGTGCTCGCCGGGGTGACGACGTTCGGCTTGCCGTCGATCTCGGCGAAGTGCCGGTTCATGTTCGGGAACGCCTTGACCGCCTGCACGATCGCGTAACCGAGGATGTGCGTGAAGGAGATCTTGCCGCCGCGGGTACGGGCGAGGTGGTTGTTGATGACGATGCGGTTGTCGAACATCAACTTGGCCGGAATGGCGCGAACACTGGTGGCCGTCGGGATGCTGAGCGAGGCGGACATGTTGCGGGCAACGGTGGCTGCCGCACCGCGCAGGACCTGGTTGGCGTCCTGCGTGGACTTCTCCGCGGGAGCAGCCGCGGCGGGCTTGGGTGCCGGCGCTGCTGCCTTGGGTGCCGGGGCGGCGGCGGGCTTGGGTGCCGGGGGAGCCGGTGCAGCCGGGGGAGCAGCAGCGGGTGCCGGTGCGGCGGGAGCTGCAGCTGCCGGTGCCGGGGCGGTGGCCCCGTTCGCGGCCTTGGTGGCGACATCACCGGCGCCGTTGAGCGCCTCACCGTTCCCGGCGGCATTCGCCGCGTCGGGCGAGTAATCCGTCAGAAACTCGTGCCAACTCGCGTCCACGGATGAGGGATCATCCTGGAAGCGTTGGTACATCTCGTCAACCAACCACTGGTTCTGTCCGAACTGGGAAGTAGAGCTGCTGCTCACGGCAGGTGTTCGCCTCGTTTCTTTCTTCGGTACCCGATCAGAGCGCCTATACACATGAGGCTAGCGTCCGCGCGGCGGGCGCGGCCATCCGGTCCGCCGCGTGTTGGCTGTCTCACACTGTTGCGATGGGGTCACCATCGAAGACGGTTCTCGCGGACGAATTATTCCCCTGTTCGCGCGCTGCCGCATCACAGAGCCGGGAGTAGTGACCACCGGCATGTCGAAGGGTGCTGTGAACACCGCTTTCGACGATCCTGCCGCCGTCGACGACCACCACCAGATCGGCGCGCGCGGCCGTCGCGAGCCGGTGCGCGACGACCACTGACGTGCGTTTCCGGGTGACCATGCGGTTCGATTCGAGAACGAGTCGTTCGGTCGCCGGATCGAGGGTCGCGGTGGCCTCGTCGAGCAGCAGCAGGTCCGGATCCACCATCTCGGCGCGGGCGAGCGCGATCAGCTGACGCTGTCCCGCGGACAGCCCCTGTCCGCGTTCGCCGATCGGTTGGTTCATGCCCGCGCGCAGCGCCGCGATCGTCGGCAGGGCGCCCACCGCCCGCGCGGCGGCTTCGATCTCGGCGCGCGACGCGTCCGGCCGCCCGTACGCGATGTTGCTCGCGACGGTGCCGGTGAACAGGTGGGCCTCCTGCGGGACCACGCCGAGACGGCGCCGGTAGTCGTGCAGGGGGTAGCGGCGCAGATCCTCGTCGTCGACCCGGACCGAACCGGTCGTCGGGTCGTAGAAGCGGGCGAGCAGTTTGACGACGGTCGACTTTCCGGCCCCGGTCCGCCCGACGAGCGCGACGGTGGTGCCGGGCGGGATGTGCAGCGAGACGTCGCTGAGGGCGTCGGACTCGGCGCCCTGGTAGCGGAACGTGACGTCGTCGAACGAGACGTCGGCGCGCAGGTGCCCGGTGATGGGGACGGTCCGCTCGGCGTCGGCGGTCTCGATCGAACTGGGTGTCGCGAGCAGATCTCCGATCCGGCGCAGGCCGACGTCGGCCTGCTGGTAGCCGTCGAACACCTGCGACAACTGCTGGATCGGACCGAACAGCAGCCCGAGGTACAGCACGAACGCGACGAGAGTGCCGGCGGTCGCGGACCCGTCGGCCACCCGCTGCGCGCCGACGAACACCACCGCGGCCAGCGCCAGGTCGGACAGCAGTGTGATGAACGGGAAGTACACCGAGATCGCCTGCTGCGACCGCATGCGGCTGCGGCGGTAGCTGTCCGCGCGTTCGGCGAAGCGCTGCGCGGTGAACTCCTCGCGGCGGTACGCCTGCGCGGCGCGCAGGCCTGCGACGTTCTCCTGGAACTCGGCGTTGACCACGGAGATCCGCTCCCGCGACACCGAGTACGCGGTGCTGGAGACACTGCGGAAGACGACGGTCGCGATCGTCAGCGGCACGAGCGCCGCCAACGCCACGAGGGCGAGGGTGACATCGGTGACGAGCAGTGCGACCGCGATCCCGACGAGCGTGAGCAGCGACACCACTGCGGTCGACAGCCCCGTCTGGATGAACGACGACAGCGCGTCGACGTCGGTCGTCATCCGGGTCATGATCCGCCCGGACAGCTCGCGCTCGTAGTAGTCCAGGCCCAGCCGCTGGAGGTGGGCATAGCTGCGCACACGCAGCCCGAACAACACCCGCTCACCGGCCCGGGCCGTGATCACCGTGAGGATCGCGACGACGAGCCAGCCGACCAGCGCCAGTACCGTGCCGACGGCCGCGGCCGCCCACAGCGGTCCCGAGTCGCCCGGCACGATGCCGTGGTCGATCGCGTAGCGCACGATCGCCGGGAACACGATCCCGATCAGCGAGTCCAGGGCCAGGCACGCGACGACGCCGGCGAGGATCCATCGCACCGGGCGCAGCAGCCGGCTCAGCCGGAACTCGGAATCGTCGCGGCGGAGGCGACGGGTGTCGGTCTCGGGGTCCTCGTCGGCCGGGGGCAGCGCGTCGACGGCGCGCCGCAGCTCGGGCGTCGCGGCCACGCCGCCGAGTGCGCCGCTCATGTGCCCGCCGCCACCGTGCCCGTGGCCCGGCCGGGCCGGGCTGCCGTCGCCCGATGCGCGCTCGCTGTCGTCGTCCTCGACGTCCGGCCACAGCTGCGCCTCGGTGGGGTCGGGTGCCACGACGAGGGGTGCGGAGTCGACGGCGGTGTCGGACGGGTCCGGCGACGCGAGCAGGGCGCGGAACAGCGGACAGCGTTCGTCGAGTTCGTCGACGGTGCCGATGTCGACGATCCGGCCCCCGTCGAGGACGGCGACGCGGTCCGCGAGGGTGAGCGTGGATCGTCGGTGCGCCAGGATCAGCGTCGTCCGGTCCCGGCCGGACCGGATGCCGTCGAAGATGACGGCCTCGGTGGTGGCGTCGACGGCGGACGTCGCGTCGTCGAGGATCAGGACGCGCGGGTCGACGAGCAGCGCGCGGGCAAGTGCGACCCGCTGGCGCTGACCGCCCGAGAGCGTGAGCCCACGCTCGCCTACGACGGTGTCGTATCCGTCCGCGAGCGCGGTGATGAACTCGTCGGCCTGCGCGAGTTCCGCGGCCACCCGGATCTCCTCGGCGCTGGCATCGGGGCGGCCGAGCGCGATGTTGGCCGCGACGGTGTCGGAGAACAGGAACGGTTCGTCGAATACCAGGCCGACCGCCTCGCGGAGCTGCTCGGCGCGGACGTCGGCGACGTCGAACTCTCGACCGTCGGCGGTGAGCGCGACGCTGCCGGAGCTCGGTGAGTAGAAGCGGGGGAGCAGCAGCGACAGCGCGGTCTTGCCGGATCCGGCCGGTCCCACGACCGCGACGGATTCGCCGGGGGAAATGGTCAGATCGAGCCCGGACAGGACCGCGCGGTCGTCGTCGAACCCGAATCCGACGTCGCGGAGCCGGACGCCGAGCGGGCCGTCCGGGAGGTCGATCGGGTGCGGCGGATCGGACACCTCGGGTTCGGTGTCGATCACCTCGTACACGCGCTCCACCGCGGCCCGTGACAGCTGCGCCATGATCACGACCTGGGACAGGGTGCGGGTGGCGGCCGTCATGGTGGCGACGTACGCGGCGAACGCGAGGAACGTGCCGACGGTGATCCGGTCGTGCAGGGCCAGGTAGCCGCCCAGCGCCACGACGCCGACGAGCCCGAGCTGGGGGATCGCCGCCATCGACGGCGCGAACCGCGCATTGATCCGGGCGGCGCGCAGACGCTCGGCGTACAGCGTCCGTCCCAGGTCTTCGAGCTGGTCGACGGCCCGGGATTCCTGCCCGAAGCCCTTGACCACCCGCACGCCGGTGACCGTCTCCTCGACGTGCTGCGCGAGGTCGGCGGCGCGCTGCTGGGCCGACCACGTCGCCGCGAACAGCATGGGCCGCACCAGATAGACGACGAGGGCGACCGCGGGCACCACGACGAGCGCGACGACGGTCAGCAGCGGTGAGAGCCACGCCATGATCACCAGCGCCAGGACGAACTGCAGCACCACGCCCACCGACATCGGCACCATCGCGAGCAGGCCCTGGACGAGCTGCAGGTCGGTGATCGACCGCGACACCACCTGGCCGGTGCGGATCTGGTCCTGGCCGCGCCCGTCGAGCCGTTGCAGCGAGCCGAGCAGGCCCAGCCGCAGGTCGTGCTGCACGTCGAGGGACAGTCGTCCCGCCAGCATCCGCCGCCCGTACTGGCAGCCGAACCGGACGCAGCCCAGCAGCGCGATGAGCGCGGCGATGCCCGCGATGACGCGGATGGCGGAGGATTCTCCACCCGACGCCGCATCGACCGCGACCTTCGTGAGCAACGGGAACGCGATGTCGATGAGCGCCGCCACCACCGTCACCGCGAGCGCGCCGACGGCGGTCCTCCGGTGGCTGAAGCACTCCGCCGTGAGTCGTCGTATCCAGCCGCGGTGTTCGTCGGTGACCGGTGTCGCATCCTGTGTTGCCATCCCGGTCAACGGTAGTCCGGTGCCCCGACAGCTCCGACTACCCCGTCCGAGGCGGTGGGGCCGGCGATCGGGGTGTGTCGGTCAGGTGATGTCGCGACGCCGGGTGGCCCACCACCCGAGCCCGCACGACGCGGCCGCCCACAGCGCCAATGCGACGAGGCACTGCGGCCAGCCGGGCGAGCTGCTGTCGTCGACAACCGAGACGAAAGCGGTGAACGTGACAGATCCGGGCAGCCACTGGCCGACTGCGTCGAGCCCGAGCCCGGACAGCACGAGTCGCGCGATGCTCTCCCCGAGCACGTACCAGGACACGAGGCCGATGGCACTGCCGATCGACGACGCCGTCGCCAGCGCCAGGCCGGCGCCGAGCAACGTCCACAGCGTGGACGCGAGCAGTCCGATCAGGAGCACGCCGAGGATCGTGGAGTCGACGCGGAACTCGTCGGGCGCGAAGGCGAGCATGAGCGGCACGCTCACGATTTCGATGGCCAGGCAGTACAGGAATCCGACCGCGGCGGTCGCGGCGAGTTTCGCGGCGACGACGCGGTCCCGTCCCCGGGCGGTGAGGAACGTGCCGGCGAACGTGTTGTGCCGGTACTCGGCGCCTGCGTTGAGCGCGCCGAACAGCGCCGCGAACAGGAACACCGAACCGAGCGCGACGAACAGGCCGATGGCGGCGACGGCGGTGCCGATCTCGTCGGACTCGGACTCTTCCGCGAGCGCCGACACGAACGGCAGACCGATCGCGCCGGACAGCAGGCCGATCAACAGCGGTGCCAGCCCGAGGGCCCACCAGAGACGGAGGGTGGTGATCTTGCGGAACTCCGCGGTCAGCAGTCGGTTCATCGCGGTCCGCCTCCGTTCGTGGGACCGAACCAGGGCTGGATCGGTGGCGGTACCTGCGCCTGCGGCTGTCCGGGCGGGGCGCTGTAGCCGGGAGGCGCGCCGTAACCGGGTGGCGGCGGTCCGTAGCCAGGTGCGAACCCGGACCCCGGTGCGGCGTACTGCCCGGACGTCATGGCCAGGAAGACCTGCTCGAGGTCGACGTGTTCGGTGGCGGCGCCGAACACCGTGACGTCCGCTCCGGCGGCGACGCGGCCCACCGCGGCGGGATCGGATCCGCCGATCGCGATGCGGCCGTCGGTGAGGTGCTGGATGTCGACGACGCCGGTCGCGGCCAGCGCGGTCGCGAGACGGGCCGGATCCGAGCACGAGACCAACAACCGCGCCCGGTGAGCCGTCCGGAGCGCGTCCATCGATCCCTGGTGGACGAGGGTTCCGCGGCTGACGATCACGACGTGGTCCACCATCTGCTCCACCTCGCGGAGCAGGTGGCTGGACGCCAGCACGGTGCGTCCGGAGCGGGCGAACCCGATCAGGAAGTCGCGCAGCCACGCGATGCCCTCGGGGTCGAGGCCGTTGGACGGTTCGTCGAGGACGAGGATCTGCGGATCGCCGAGCATGGCCGTGGCGAGGGCCAGTCGTTGCCGCATGCCGAGCGAGAAGGTGCCCGCCTTGCGGTCGGCGGCCTCGGTCAGACCGACGAGGTGCAGCACCTGCGCGGCGCGCCCGTCCGGTACACCGATCGCCGACGCGTACACCCGGAGATGGTCGAGCGCCGTGCGCCCGGGGTGCAGGCCGCGAGAATCCAGGACGACGCCGACGGCGCGCGCGGGCTCGTCGATCGTGTGGAACGGAACCCCGAGGATCCGTGAGTCGCCGCCGGTCGGACGGATGAGGCCCAGCAGCATCCGGAGGGTCGTCGTCTTCCCCGAACCGTTGGGGCCCAGGAATCCGGTGATCGATCCGAGCGGGACGGTGAAACTCAGGTCCGACACCGCCCGAACGGCCTTGAACTGCTTGGTGAGCCCGCGCGCTTCGATCGCGGCGGGCGGGCCGAACTGCATACTCACGAATTCCCCCCTCGTGTCGATCGAAGTCGATCGAATCCCGACGAGGGTACCGACCGGTCCGGACCGTGAGTGCCCGGCCTCGGTCGACGAGACCGGGCCCCCACGGTCCGGGCGGCGCGGACCTACTTGTTCAGCAGGGCTTCCATCTGTGCGATCTCGGCCTGCTGGCTTGCCACGATCTGCTGCGCCAGCTGACGCACCTGCTCGCTCTCACCGGTCTGCAGGATCTGCTCGGAACTGGCGACGGCGCCCTGATGGTGCGCGATCATCAGCTCGAGCCACATCTTGTCGAACTCGGCGCCCTTCGCGCTTTCCAGCGCCTGCATCTGGTCGGCGGTCATCATGCCGTGGCCGCCGCCCTCCATGCCGGGCATGGACGACGTGGTCGCGCCGGGAGTCATCGGAACGGAGGTTCCGTGGTCCATGCCGTCGTGGTCCATGCCGTCGTGGTCGGATCCGGTGGTGACACCGGGCGACTGCTCGGCCTTGCTCGGTTCCGGCACACCCCACGCCTGCAGCCAGCCCTCCATCTGTTCGATCTCGGGGCCCTGGGCCTTCTCGATCTGATCGGCCAAGGCGACGATGTCGGGGTTCCCGCTGCGGCTCGGGACGAGCTCGGCCATTTCGACGGCCTGCTCGTGGTGCGGGATCATCATCTGGACGTACTCGACGTCCGCCTGGTTGTGCGGGCCGCCCTGTTCCGCGGTGCCGGACGCGGTGGCCGAGGCGCTCGTGGCGGCACTGGTGGTCGCGGTGTCGTTCGAGTCGTCGCTGGTGCATCCGGCGACGAGGGCGACGACCGCCGCAGCGGATCCGGCGGCGACGAGTATGCGCTTGGTGTTCATGATTCGTTCGTTCCTCACGTATTCGGTGATCGGGGTCCGGACTGCGGCCGGGACGGCCGGAAAGCCGTGCCGCAGTGGCCCTGTCACACCCGCAGGATGCACAGAGACGACAGGAACGCCGACGTGGTGGGCGCGAAAGGCGGTCCGCGTCCGGCGCGGCCACCGGGGCCCGTGGCGCGGCGGGGCCGAACGCGTTGGGCGCTAGCGGTCCGCAACAACAGCCAGATCGCGAGTGTGAGGGTGGCCGCTACCAGCACGGCGATGCACAGATGGAAGGCGCCGTGATCGGGCGCGTGGCCGGAATCGTCGGGTGGCGACGGTGCGGGGCTGCCGGGATGTCCCGGACCGTGGTGGCTCGTCGATGCCGGCTCCGCGAGCGTCCCCGTGGTCACGTGGTGCATCGCGAGCACCCCGAGGGTCAGCGCGCACAGGGCCATCAGTCGAGCGAACGTCACTCGAAGCTGGCCGGGCATGGTTCAACTGTACCGACCGGGACGGTGGGTCACTTGGCAAGAAAGGGCAGCACCTCGGCGAGAAACTCGCTGGGGCAGTCCAACTGCGGACAATGCCCGCAACTCGGGATGACGGCGACGGTGCGGTCGGCGGTGACCTCCACCCGGCGGGCCGCCCGGGCGGGGGTGAGCAGGTCGTTCTCGCCCCAGAGCAGCAGCGCCGGCACGGTCAGCTCGTCGAGCATCCGGGGGATCGGGAGTTGCGCGATCTCGCGGATGACGACGGTGCCGATCGCGAGCAGGTTCGCCACCTGCTCCCGCGTCGCGTAGTGCTCGATGTACCCGGCCCGGACGGCGGCGTCAGCTCGGAGGGGATGGTGCAGCGCCAGGCCCGCGTAGACGGCGCCCATCATCTGCTGCAGGTAGCGGTCGGGCAGTGGCGCGGTGAGTAGCCGGGTGATCCGGTCGAGCCGCAGCTGCGTGCCACGCGTCCACGATCGCGGGATCCCGGTGACACCGGGCATGTCCGACAGCACGACGTTGGCGACGAGGTCCGGACGCCGGGAGGCGAACGCCAGCGCCGTCACGGACCCGAGCGAGTTGCCGATCACGCTGACCCGCTCCGGTGCGTCGGCGACGAGATCGGCGAGGGCTTCGATGTAGCCGTCGATGAGCGGTTCGCGCCAGTAGCCGGCGCTGCGCCCGAAACCGGGCAGATCCACCGCCAGGACCCGGTATCGCTCGGCGAGCGTCGGGATCACCTTCTGCCACGTGCCGCCGTGATCGGAGTAGCCGTGGACGAGCACCACGGTGCGGTCCCCGCCGCCGGTGGCCAGGACATGGGGTGGGCCAGGATTCTGGGGGAGCACGGCGCCCGTCCTTTCCTCGGGTCCGGCCCTCGGCCTCAGCGCCGGATGATGTGGGTCTCGCTGTCGAACGGTTCGACCACGTGCAGCCGGGCGGCGCCGCGCAGATCGGTTCGGTCGTGCCACAGCGCGGGGGCGGGGCCGAACGCCTCCCGTGCATTGTCGATCACGCCGCGGCCGATCGCGCGGTTTCCGGCGCCGCCGATGACCGCGCCGACGCCGGCCGGCAGAAGCTTGCCGAGGATCAGCGCGCTGCGCTTGGCGGCGTACTTGGTCACGAACTTGCGGACCAGGGAACTGTTCATCGCCTTCATCGTCCCGCTCGGGATGCGGCCGGTCACGAGCTTCGCCCAGTTGGTTGCGGTGATCCCGGTTGCCCGCTCGACGATCTCCATCCCCGACTCACCCAGCGCCACAGCCAGGACGAGCGCGCGGCGCTGCTGGTGGTCGACGGGGGAGATGCCGTGCACGGACGCGATCGCGAGGGTCAGCAGAGCGGACGCCTCGATGAAGAACGCGGTCTCGGCGCCCACCGCGGCGATCGACGCGACCGTCCCCACCGCGGGTACCGCGGCGGCCGCCCCGACCGCGCTGCCGCTACCGGTGACGGCGGTGAGGAACATCTTCTCCATGCGCTCGACTATCTGGGCGGGCGTCTCGTCGGGGTGGGCTCGGCGCACGCGTTCGACGTACTTCGCAACCGCGGGGGCCTGCAGTCGGCTGGCGTTGTCCAGGACGGAGACGATCGTCGACTCCACTCGGCTCTGCTTCTGGGGCATCGTCGGTCCTCACCTCGGTGTCCGGTGTCGGCGGTCCGGTTACTTGTCACCGACTATATGGAAACGGGCGAGGCGACCGCCGAATTCCCCGGCCGAGGGGCCGGGCCCGCGGATAGGCTGGACCGGTCCGTGAAGCCGAGCGGAAAGCAGGTGGTCGACATGGCCGACGCGACACGGGTCTGGCCCGCTCTGCGGTATGCGGACGCCCGCGCGGCGATCGTGTTCCTCGTCGAGGCGTTCGGTTTCGAGGAGAAGGCGGTGTACGGCGAGGGCGACCGGGTCGATCACGCCGAACTGGCGTGGCCGGGTGGCGGCGGTGTGATGCTCGGCTCGCCGCGGGAGGATTCCGTGCTCACCGATCTGCCCACGGGTGTCGGTGCGGTGTACCTGGTGACGGACGACCCGGACGGGCTCTACCTGCGGGCGGTGGACGCCGGTGCCGCCGTCGTCGACGGCCTGCGCGACGAGGACTACGGTTCGCGCGGATTCACGTGCCGCGACCCGGAGGGCGTGTACTGGAGTTTCGGCACCTACACCGGCGAGTGACCCGCGTCAGTCGCGCTGCGCGGTAGCCCAATGTGACAGCGGCACAACCTCTTCCGGATGCGGTGGGTGCGGTGCGGTGCCGCTGCCGAAGGGGCGCCCGCCGAGCGACTCCCTGCCGTGGGGTTCGAGCCAGTGCGACAGGTCCGGGCCCTTCGGCACGATCTGCGTCGGATTGATGTCGCGATGGACGACGTAGTAGTGCTGCTTGATCTGGGTGAAGTCGATGGTGTCCCCGAATCCGGGCGTCTGGAACAGATCTCGCGCGTAGTTCCACAGCACCGGCATCTCCGAGAGCTTGCTGCGATTGCACTTGAAATGACCGTGGTACACCGCGTCGAAGCGCGCGAGTGTCGTAAACAGCCGGACGTCGGCCTCGGTGATGGTGTCGCCCACCAGGAAGCGCTGCGTCGACAGGCGCTCGGTCAGCCAGTCGAGCCGGTCGAACAGTCGGTCGTAGGCGGCGTCGTAGGCGTCCTGTGATCCGGCGAAACCGCAGCGGTACACGCCGTTGTTGACGTCGTGGAACACCAGATCCGCGACCTCGTCGATCTCGGCGCGCAGGTCCTCCGGATACAGATCGGGGGCGCCCTCGCGGTGGAACTCCTTCCACTCGGTCGACAGGTCGAGCGTGATCTGGGCGAAGTCGTTGGTGACCACCTGTCCGGTGGCGATCTCCACCATCGCCGGCACGGTGATGCCGCGCGGGTAGTCGGGGAAGCGGGCGAAGTAGGCGTCCTGCAGTCGAGGGATCCGCAGCACCGGATCGACGCCGCCCGGATCGAGGTCGAACGTCCAGCTGCGTTCGTCGTGCGTGGGACCGCAGATGCCCATCGACAGAACGCCTTCCAGCCCCAGCAGTCGCCGGACGATGATCGCCCGGTTGGCCCACGGGCACGCCCGCGCGACGATCAGCCGGTACCGCCCGGGCTCCACCGGATACCCGTCCCGGCCGTCGGCGGTGATCCGGGTGGTGATGTAGCGGGTGTCGCGGGTGAATTCCTTGCCGGGCTCCACGAAATCGGCGCCCATCTCGGACGTCTGGTCGGTGTGGTCGCCGCCGTCGTTGCTCATCGCACATCAGCTCCGTGTGTCGATCCTTCTCACACGGTACTGGGCGTCACCGCGATCGACAGGTGGGTTCCGAGTTCCTCGTAGCCCAGCCGGGCGGCCAGCCGGCGCGACGCGACGTTGTCCCGATGGGCGCGCCACTGCGGGATCAGACCGGCGTCGAGGGCGTCGTTGGTGGCCAGCTGCGCCGCCGTCACACCCAGGCCCCGGCGTCGCGCGAACGGTGCGGTCAGCGCGCCCATGTCGGCGACGATGCCCTGCCATTCGACGTAGCCGGCGGACGCGAGGGGCCGGTGATCGTCGTCGACGATCGTGTACCACGTGGACCTGCCGGTGAGGTCGGCCTCGGCGACGTCGTCGGGTGGGCACAGAGCCTGGAGCGCGACGACGTGTTCGCGTTCGTGGGAGACGAGTGGTTCCTCGACCGCGATGCTCTTGCCGAAGTCGGCCGCCCAGCCCAGTTCCACCGGGCCCGAACAGCGCCCGGCATGGTCCTTCGCGAGCGCGAGCAGCGCGCCCCCGTGGACCAGCTCGTCGTCGTCGTGCAGCTGTGACCGTTCCACTGCCCAGCCCGGGCCGACGAGGGCGCTCGCGCCGGAGATCGTCACGAATCGGATCCGGTCGGTCGTCTCGTCGACCCTCACATGACGGGTGCCGGGGTCGCTGAGAGCGCGGTCGGGAAGGCCCAGTTCCCGTGCCCACGCCAGCCGGATGATGTCGATCTGATGGCCGTCCACGCGGTCAACGGTAGTGCGTGCCCGGGGCACGCTGATCCGGCGTCGATCGGCGTACCGTCGAATCAGCAAGCGGATCGAGGGAGCGTGAGTGCTCATGTCGCCCACCGCAGGTAACAAGAGACTGGGAAACCTGCCCTCCACGTTGACGACGTTCGTCGGTCGGCGACGCGAAGTCACCGGCGCCAAGCGGTTGCTCGCCGAGTCCCGGCTCGTGACGCTCATCGGGATCGGTGGGGTCGGCAAGACCCGCCTCGCGCTGCGGGTGGCGGAGGACGTGCGACGGGACTTCCCGGACGGCGTGTGGTTCGTCGAACTCGCGGACCTGCACGATCCGGGCCTGGTGCCGGACACCGTCGCGGCGGTATTCGGGCTGCACGACCAGGCGGCCCAGTCTCCGGCGCACCTGCTGATCGACCACCTGGCCGGACGGAACGTGCTCCTGGTCCTCGACAACTGCGAGCACCTTCTGGACGCGGCCGCGAAGCTCGTCGACGAGCTGCTGCGGGAATGTCCGAGGGTTCGGATCATGGCGACGAGCAGGGAGTCGCTCGGCGTCGGCGGCGAGGCCGTCCTGCGGGTTCCCCCGCTGCCGGTTCCGGACCCCGACCAGCCGCCGAGTCTCGAGGCGCTGCCGCGGTACGAGTCGGTGACCATGTTCGAGGAACGTGCCCGTGCGGCCGTCCCGGATTTCGCGGTCACCGAGGACAATCGGGAGACGGTGGCGCGGATCTGCCACCGTCTCGACGGGCTGCCGCTCCCGATCGAGTTGGCGGCGGCCCGGCTGCGGGCACTCTCGCTCGAGCAGATCCTCGACCGCTTGACGGACCGGTACCGCATTCTCACCGCGGGCAGCAGGGTGGCACCCACCCGGCTGCAGACCCTTCGGCTCAGCGTCGACTGGAGCTACGAGCTGTGCACGCAGGAGGAACAGCGACTGTGGAGTCGGCTGGCGGTGTTCTCGGGCGGATTCGAACTCGACGCCGTCGAGGGGATCTGCGCAGACGAGCCGGGGGCGAGCGGCATGCTCGACCTGGTCGCCTCGTTGGTCGACAAATCGATCCTCACTGTCGAGAAGACGTCGACGAGCGTGCGCTACGGAATGCTCGAGACGCTCCGGGACTACGGGCAGGAGCGGCTCGCCGAGGCGGGCGAATGCAGGCAGTTCCGGTCCCGGCACCGGGACTGGTACCTCGGGCTCGCCGAGCACGCCGAAGCCCACTGGATCGGTCCCCGGCAGCCGGAGACGATCGCCCGGCTCACCCGTGAGTGGGGGAATCTGCGCGACGCGCTCGAATTCAGCCTCGCCGAGCCCGGCGAGGGCGAGCGCGCGATTCGGACGGTGAACGCGCTGTACCCGTTCTGTTTGTGTCGAGGGATGATCGGCGAGGGACGGCTCTGGTTCGCGAGGGCGCTCGCAGCGTCGGACTCCGGACCGGGGCGCGCGCGGATCTCGGCACTGTGCCTGGCCAGCCAGTTTGCGGGCATGCAGGAGGACTTCACGGCGGGCGCCGAACTGGTCGACGAGGCCGGTCACCTCGCGGCACAGGTCGGCGACCCGGTCGTCGACGCCCTGGTCGCGCACGCCCGCGGCCGCCAGGCGCTGTACCGCGGCGAGTTGGCGGAGGCGATCGGACTGTTCGAGCAGGCCGTCCCGCAGCTCCGCAGCCTGCCCGATCCGCATCGTCTGATCTGGGCGTTGCAGGCGCTCGGGCTCGCGGCGGGAATGGACAGCGATGTCGGCCTCGCCGTGGCATGCCACGAGGAGGTGCTCGCGATCACGCGGGCGCGTGGCGAGGTGGAATACCGAGCGCGGGCGATGTTTCTGCTGGGGTTGACGCTGTGGCGGCAGGGCGATCACGAACGTTCGAGCGCACGGCTCGCGGAAGCTTTGGGCCTCGCCGTCCAGGTCGACGACCGCTTCGCGGGCGCGGGTTGCATCGAGTCGCTGGCGTGGGCGGCGGCCGACGCGCGCGACGGTGAGCGGGCCACAGTCCTCTCGGGTGCCGCGGAGTCACTCCGGCAGACGATGGGGGTGCCGGCCGTGCTGACACCGACCATGTCGAGGTTCCACGAAGAGTGCCGCCGACAGTGCCGCGGCCTCCTCGGTGACCGTGCCTTCGAGGGCGCGCTCGCGCGCGGCGCGGCGCTCGAGTTCACCGATGCCGTCGACTACGCGCTCGGTCGGGGCGACGCCTCCGGTCTCACCCGGCGAGAGATGGATGCGCCGACGGCACCGATGCGGATCGTGGTGCCGGCGGAGGAGTCGCCGGCCCTCACGCGGCGCGAGCAGCAGGTTGCCGATCTCGTGGCGAAGGGCATGACGAACCGAGAGATCGCCGAGACCCTGGTGATCTCGCAGCGGACCGCGGAGGGGCACGTCGAGCGCGTGCTCGCCAAGCTGGGCTTCGGATCACGGACCCAGATCGCGGCGTGGGTGGCGGAGCAGAACCCTGCCTGAGCGTAAAACAGGTAGCCGAAACGGGTAGATCGACCGTCCCGGGATTTCCGGGTTCCCGGCAGCGTGTGATGCAACGCATACCGGAAGTCGGGGTACTCGCCGTGCAGCACCAGCCGCCCGTTCATCGTTCGATCGACCTGTCCGCCGGACCCGTGTCCGAGGTTCGTCGCGGAGTTCGTTGGCGCGACGTCCCCGTCGACGGGCGCACCGTTCCGTACGGGATCGCGGGTTCGGGCGCGCCGGTGCTGTTCCTGCACGGTTTCGGGCTGGCGCCGCGCACCTATGCGGGCGCCCTGGAGCGCCTGGCGGCCACCGGGGTGCGGGTGTACGCGCCCGCGCTGCCGGGCTTCGGCGGTACCGGCGCTCTGCCGGCGTCCGACCACGGTTTCACCGGCTACGCGGACTGGGTCGCGCGCTTCCTCGACGCGGTCGGGATCGACGAACCGGTCCCGGTGGTCGGTCATTCGTTCGGCGGCGGCGTGGCGCTGGCGTCCGCCCATACCCTCGGCGACCGGGTGTCGGAGCTGGTGCTCGTCAACTCGGTCGGTGGCGGTGCGTGGTCCCCGAGCGGCACCGTCCGCGAGATCCGGCACCGGCCGCTGTGGCGGTGGGGAGCGTCCGCGATCGCCGACGCCGTCCTGACCGGGACCCCGGCGTCGGCGATCGCGTCCATCGCGGGGGAGAGCCTGCGCAACGCGGTGCGGGATCCGGCCGCGCTGTGGCGGATCGGGGAACTGGCACGGTCCGCGGATCTGCAAACCGAGGCCGCGCAGATCGTCGATCGCGGCCTGCCCACCACGATGGTGTGGAGCAGTGGCGACACCTTCATTCCCCGCGCGAGTTTCGAGTCCCTGCGCACCGCGCTGCGTGAGCCGCGGGTGCACCGCGTCGCCGGCTGTCACGGTTGGTTGATCGGTGACCCGGACGGCTTCGGCCGGGCGATGGGCAGCGTCCTGCGGTCGCCGACGGGTGCCGCAGTCTGACGGCTTGTGCGACGCTGGGGCGATGACCGAGTCATCCGAGCAGGCCGGTTCCCGCCCCACCCGCCTCGAACGCATCACCACTGCCGCCGGCGCCGAGATCGCCGTCCTCACCCTCGATCACGGACCGCTGAATCTCTTCGACCAGGCCATGTTCGACGCTGTCGTCGACGACATCGCCGAACTCACGGCGCACCCGCCGCGGGCGGTGTTGCTGCGTGCCGAGGGGAAGGTGGTCTCCGGCGGCGTCGACGTCCACGTGTTCGACGGGCTGACGCCGGACCAGGGCGCGGAACTGTGGGAGTCGCTGTTCGCGCGGATCTGCCACCCGCTCGAGGCGCTGCCGTGCCCGGTGGTGTTCGCGGCGCACGGGCTCACCCTCACCGCGGCGTTCGAGATCGCGCTGGCGTGCGACATCGTCGTCGCCTCGCCGAAGGCAAGGTTCGGGTTGGTGGAGACCGTCGTCGCCCTCACCCCGTCGATGGGCGGCCCGCAACGACTCGCGGAGCGGGCGGGGTCGGGGCGGGCTCGCGAACTGGTGATGACCGCCGACCTGTACGACGCGGCGAGCCTGCACTCGTGGGGCGTCGTCAACTACGTCCACGAGGACGTCGACGCCGAGGCGCGGGCCCTGGTCGCGCGGCTCGCCGACGGCCCCACCCGCGCGCACGCCGCGACCAAGCAAATCGTCGCGGCCTGGCGGTCGGGCGGCATCACGCACGCCGACTCGGTCACCCCGGAGGTGTCGGGCGAACTGTTCGGCACCGACGATCTGCGGCGCGCGGTGCGTAGCTTCCTCGACGTCGGGCCCGGGCACGCGACGTACACCGGGCGGTGACGGATCGCCGACCGCGTGGTTCGCGCGGCACTTCTGTGACGGGGGTCATATAGTCGGGGCCAACCCGACTCGGTGGAGGTGACTATGGCGTCGCTGCTCGAGTACCCGACCGCGGCGGACCCGGCGCTCGGCGACCGCATGGTGCGCCGCGCCGACGGGCTGCTGCACTACACGGGACTCACGCCGTGCCTCACCGAGCTGCTCGACATCTCCGCGCACCGGTTCGCGGGCCGCGAGGCAGTCGTCGAGGTCGGCGGCGGGCCGCGGCTCAGTTACACGCAGTTGTGGACGTCGGCGTCCCGGGTCGCGGGCGGTCTGCTCGAGCAGGGTGTCGGCATCGGTGACCGGGTCGCGATCCGGATGCCGAACGGGGCACGGTGGGTGCAGGCGTTCCTGGGAGTGCTGCTCGCCGGAGGTGTGCCCGTGCCGGTGCACCCCGGCCACGACGGTGGGCAGCTCCGGCACATTCTCGAGGACAGCGGCAGCCTCCTGGTGCTCGACGGCGAACTCCCGAGCGGAACCCCGTTCATCGACGACGGCGCGGCGCCCGGCGATTCGGCCCTGCTGTTCTACACCGGCGGGACGACCGGGACACCCAAGGGCGTCGAACTGAGCCACGAGAACGTCCTGTCCACCGTAGCGGCGGTGATCGGGTCGTGGGGCGGCGCGGCGGACGGTGCCCGGCATGCGGTGGCGTTGCCGTTGAGTTCCGCGGCGGCGTGCGTGGCGCAGTTGCTCCCGACGCTGGTGTCGGGCGGGACGGTCGTGCTGGCGCCCGAGTTCGATGCCGACGGTCTGCTGCGGACCCTCGATGCCGAAGGAGTCGAACGGCTTTCGGCACCCGCACCGCTGTGCCGGCAGGTGGTGCGCGCGACCGCCGGGCAGCTCGCGGCGCTCCGGTTCCTCGCCCTCGACGACGAACTGTTGTCGGCGTCCACGCTGCACCGGTTGCGTGAGCGGTTTCCCGCCGCCGACGTCGTCTCTGGGTGGGGAATGACGGAGACCGGTGGTGCGGGCCTCGTCCTGCGGATGGGTTCGGGCTGCGATCGCCCCGAATCACCGCACGGGGGAATGGAGTTCGCGGTCTCGGCGCCCGAGGCAGGCGTGGGCGAGCTGTGGTGCCGGGGGCCGAGCGTGATGCGCGGGTACTGGGGTGACCCCGCGGCGACCGCGCGCACGATCGCGGGTGGGTGGCTGCACACGGGCGACGTCGTGCGGATCGGCCGCGCCGGTGACGTGCGGTTCGTCGGCCGCGCGGCGGACGCCGTCGAGATCCCGCGCGGTGTGGTCTACAGCCGCGAGATCGAGGACGTGCTGCTCGACTTCCCGGGCGTCGAGGAGGCCGTCGTGGTAGGTGTATCGACGCCGCGGGGGCCCGATCTCGGGGTCGCGCTGGTGCCGGCGACGGGCATCGCCCTCGACCTCGATGCGGTCCGCGAATACCTCGACCGGCCGCTAGGGCACCGTCTGCCGCCGCGGCTGTGCGCGAGCGTGCAGCACCTGCCGCGAGGATCGACGGGACGTGTCGATCGCCGGTCGGTGCGCTCGTGGCTGGAAGGTTCGTGTACCACGAAGAAGGGAAACATCGATGTCGGATGAGGTTCTGCTCGAGCGCCGAGATCGGGTGCTGGTCATCACGATCAACCGCGCGGAGGCCCGCAACGCGATCAACGGAGCGGTCAGCCGGGGTCTGGCGGCGGCCGTCGACGAATTGGACGAGGACGACGGCCTGTCGCTGGCGATTCTCACCGGTGCGGGCGGAAACTTCTGCGCCGGTATGGATCTCAAGGCGTTCGTAGCGGGTGAGAGCGTAGTGGTGCCGGGCAAGGGGCTCGGTTTCACCGAGGCGCCGCCACGTAAACCCATCATCTCCGCCGTCGAGGGCTACGCGCTCGCGGGCGGCACCGAACTGGTACTCGCGACCGATCTGGTGGTGGCGTCGCGGGAGGCCCGCTTCGGTATCCCCGAGGTCAAGCGCGGGCTGGCCGCGGGCGCGGGCGGGTTGTTGCGTCTGCCCCAGCGAATTCCGTACCAGAAGGCGATGGAGTACGCGCTCACCGGCGACCCGTTCACCGCCGAGGAGGCCGCCGCGTACGGGTTCGTCAACACGCTGACCGAACCCGGCGGTGCGCTGGCCGGCGCCCTCGCGCTGGCGGACCGGATCACGGCCAACGGGCCGCTCGCGGTCGCGAAGACCAAGGAGGTACTCGTCCGGTCGGGGGAGTGGGCGGCCGACGAGGCCTTCGCCCGGCAGTTCGAGGTGATCGGGCCGGTCTTCGGTTCCGAGGACGCGCGCGAGGGCGCCACCGCCTTCGCGGAGAAGCGCGCACCGGTGTGGAAGGGGCGCTGACGATCATGGCCGCGACACCGTTCGCGGAGTTGCACATGCACATCGAGGGTGCGCTGGGGCCGGAGTTGATCTTCGCGCTGGCCGAGCGCAATCGCATGCATCTTCCGTACAGCGGGCTCGCCGACCTCGAGTCGCGCTACGAGTTCACCGATCTGCAGTCGTTCCTCGATCTGTACTACGCCAACATGGCAGTGCTGCGGACCGCGGAGGACTTCGCCGACCTCACCCGCGACTACCTGCGCCGCGCCGCGGCGGCGGGGGTGCGGCACGTGGAGATCTTCTTCGATCCACAGGCCCACATCACCCGCGGCGTCCCGCTGCAGGAGGTGCTCGACGGAATCCTCGACGCGCTCGATGCGAGCGAGCGCGAGTTCGGGGTGAGCAGCGGTCTGCTCGCGGCGTTCCTCCGCGACCAGCCGGTGCACGACGCCGAGGAGGTGCTCGGTGAACTGCTCCGTCTGCGGGCGCCCCTGCTGGGTGTCGGGCTGGACTCGGCGGAGGTCGGCTATCCGCCGACGCTGTTCGAGGACGTGTTCGCTCGGGCCCGGGCCGAGGGGCTGCACGTGGTGGCGCACGCCGGCGAGGAGGGTCCGCCCGAGTACATCTGGCAGGCGCTCGACCTGCTCGGTGCCGAGCGGATCGACCACGGCGTGCGGTGCCTCGAGGATCCGGCGCTCGTGACGCGCCTGGTGGACGAGGAGATCCCGCTGACGGTGTGCCCGCTCTCGAACGTCCGCCTGCGCGTAGTGGATTCGATCGCGGACCACCCGCTCCGGACGATGCTGCAGGCGGGTCTGCGTGTCACCGTGAACTCCGACGACCCCGCCTACTTCGGTGGGGACGTCGGGGAGAACTTCGCGCAACTGCGCAGCGGCATCGGGCTGACCGATGCCGAGGTGGAGACACTGGCCCGCAACTCCATCGAGGCGTCGTTCGCGAGCGACGCGCGCAAGGCCGAACTGCTCGCGCTGTGACAGAGGACGGAGGAGGGCCCGGTCACCGATGGTGACCGGGCCCTCTGCGATCGCGGCGTCAGCGTCGACCGGTGACCAGCTTGACCAGGAACAGCAAGATGATCGCGCCGAACAGGCACGTGAGGAAGCTGAAGATCAGCCCGCCGCCCTCGACGTCGAGGAAAGCGCTGAGAATGAAGCCGCCGATGAGACCGCCGACGATGCCGACGACGACGTTGAGGATGATGCCCATCTGTTCGTCGGTCTTCATGATCTTGCTGCCGATCCAGCCGGCGAGACCGCCGATGATGATCCAACCGATGATTCCGAGAGAGAGCATGGCGGTCCTTTCGAGATGGAGGGCGGTCCGGGCGCCCCCGACGGGTGCCCGGACCGGGTTTCGGAGCTCGAGCGGCTACTCCTGCTCGGCGCGCTGGCGCGCCTCCTGCGCGGCGGCCTCGGCGCGGGCCTTCTCGGCCTCGGCTTCCTTCTGCGCGACCTCGCGCTGCGCCTCTGCCTTGTCCTGCTGGGCTTCGCCCTCGCGGCGCAGCGAGTCCTGCCCCGTCACCGCGCCGGCGACTTCCTTCACCTTGCCCTTGATGCCTTCGACGACGCCCTCGACGGCTTCGGCGGGTCCACCCTTGTCGGTCATCGCGATGTCCTTTCCTGGAGGAGCTCGGTGTCGGTGGGGTGGATCAGCGGACGGCGGCGGCCGCCTTCTGCTCGGTGGGTTCGCCCTCGTTCGCGAGGTGCCCGCCCGAGTTCTCGAGATGGGCGCGGACGAACCACTGGAACTTCTCGAGTTCGGCGGTCTGGCCGATCAGCATGTCCTCGGTGATCGGATCGATCTCGCCGACGGTGCTGATCGACTCGCGGTTGTCCTCGATGAGGCCGGTGTAGACCAGGTCGAGTGCCGCGAGGTGGGCCTGCGCGCTGTCGCGGCCGACGGAGTAGTCGTCCCACGAGCGGTCCTTCTCGATCGCGCCCGGCGTGCCCTTGGGGGAAACGCCGAGCGCCGCGATGCGTTCCGCGACCGCGTCGGCGTATCCGCGCACCAGGTCGACCTGGGGATCGATCATCTCGTGCACGCCGATGAAGTTCGGACCCACCACGTTCCAGTGGATGTGCTTGAGCGTGAGATGCAGGTCGTTGTAGGCGCTGAGTCGGTTCTGCAGAGTGTCGGCGACCTTGGATCCCTGTTCGGCGGTCAGTCCCGGAACGGTGAAGTTCGTCATCGTCTGTCCTTTCGTCCTCTCCAGGTGTTCCCCTTCGCCGTGAGATTCACGCATCCGAGTTGCCGGATACGAACTCTTCGCCGGTGAAGCGATGTTGTCGCTCCCAACGGTACTACAAAATCTATGTCTTGCATGGCAGATAAATTGCCGCAGGTGGAGTGGGGTGTTTCGGGTCCTGGTCGACAGCGCGGCGCGGTGTCAGGATCGACGGGTGATGGATGTCGACGAAGTGGCCGACGAGTTGTACGCGCTCGATCCATCCGGTTTCGTCGCTTCCCGGACCGCCTGGGTCTCGGAGGCGAAGGCGCAGAAGGACCGCGACGCGGCCACCGCGATCGCCCGCTTGAAGAAGCCGACCGTCGTCGGGTGGGCCGTCAACCTCCTGGCGCGGGAACTGCCGGACGAGGTCGATGCAGTCCTGTCTCTGGGCGACGCACTGCATAAGGCGCAGCGCCGCCTCGATGCCGAGACCCTGCGCGCGCTCACCGACCAGCGGCAGCGGCTGGTCCGTTCGCTCACGGCGCGGGCACAGACCCTCGTGCGTGATCGTGGGCGCGTACTGAACGAGACTGCGCTGCGGGAGGTTTCGCAGACCTTGCACGCGGCGATGGCGGATCCGGAGTTGGCCGAGGTGGTGCGCCGGGGCCGAGTCCTGGGGGCGGCCAGCTACAGCGGGTTCGGTCCGCCCGGGCTCGAATCCGTCGAGGAGCGCCCGGAATCTCCTGCTCCGGACCGCGGAGGCGAACGCGAACGGGCGCGGGACGAAGTGCGCGAGGCTCGGGCGGACGCGGAGGCCGCGCGCGAGGCGCTGTCGGCGGCCGAAATCGAGTTGGAGGGGATCCGTTCGGAGGCGACCGAGGGGGAGGAACGCCGGAGGGAACTACAGCGCGAACTCGCGCACCTCGAGGAGCGTGCGGAGTTCCTGGCGAGATCCGAGGCTGCGGCCGTCGACGCGCTCGCCACCGCGCGCGACGCCGTCGATCGCGCGGATCGGCGGGTCACCGACGCGGAGGCCGCCGTCGCAGATCTGCGCTGACCGCCCTCGCTAGGATCTCGTGTCGTGACCTCGGAGAATGTGACGACGACGCCCGATGTCGCGGGTGCGCAGCGCAGGGTGCTGGCCGTCCTGGTGACCGCGCAGATCCTCAGCGGTGCCGGTCTCGCAGCCGGCATCACGGTCGGCGCGCTGCTGGCCCAGGACATGCTGGGCGGCACCGGACTCGCGGGCGTTCCCAGCGCGCTGTTCACGATCGGTTCCGCGGCGGCCGCGGTGACCGTCGGCCGGATCTCGCAGCGCCTCGGCCGGCGGCCCGGCCTCGCGGCGGGATACGCGGTGGGCGCGCTCGGCAGCCTCGGCGTGGTCGCCGCCGCCGCGGTCGACAGCGTCGTGTTGCTGCTGATCTCGCTGTTCGTCTACGGGGCCGGGACGGCCACCAACCTGCAGGCGCGTTACGCGGGCGCCGACCTGGCCGAGCCCGCACATCGCGGCCGGGCCGTGAGTACCGTGCTCGTCGCGACGACGCTCGGTGCCGTCGTGGGCCCCAATCTGGTGACGGTGATGGGCAGCGTCGCCGACGGCCTCGGAATCCCGGCGCTCGCAGGACCGTTCATCCTGGCAGCCGTCGCCTACGCGGCCGCGGGCACGGTGCTGTGGTCGATGCTGCGGCCGGACCCGCTGCTACTCGCCCGCGACATCGATGCCACGGGAGGCGAATCCGGCGCCTCGCTCGGCGTGGAGGTGGACTCGTCGGCCCGGACCTGGAACCCGTCGGTGACCCTCGGCGCGACGGTCATGGTCCTCACTCAACTCGTCATGGTCGCGGTGATGACCATGACCCCGATCCACATGCTGCACCACGGTCACGGCACGGGCGCCGCGGGACTGGTCATCGCGATCCACGTCGCCGCGATGTATCTGCCGTCGCCGCTGTCGGGACGGCTCGCGGACCGATTCGGACCACGTCCGGTCGCGGGCGCGGCCGCGCTGACGATGCTCGCCGCCGGTGTCACCGCCGCGACGGCGCCGGGGGAGTCGGCCGCCGCGCTCGCGGTCGCCCTCGCGCTCCTCGGCCTGGGCTGGAACTTCGGGCTGATCAGTGGGACGGCGATCATCACCGACGCGCTGCCGATCGCCACCCGCGCTCGCACCCAGGGCACCGTCGATCTCACGATCGCGATCGCCGGCGCCGGTGGCGGATTGACGTCGGGCTTGGTCGTCGGCGCCGCGAGTTACGGCTGGTTGGCGATCCTCGGCGGGCTGATCTCGCTGCTCATCGTCCCGGCGCTGGCCCTGCACGCGCGCCGGACCTGAGAAACGCCGAAGGCGGCCGACCCCGAACGGGACCGGCCGCCTTCGCCGTTCGTGACGTGCGTCAGATGCGCTCGTAGATGGTGGCGTTCGCGGTGCCGCCGCCCTCACACATGGTCTGCAGGCCGTAGCGGCCGCCGGTGCGCTGCAGGTGGTGCACCAGCGTCGCGGCCAGACGCGCTCCCGAGCCGCCCAGCGGGTGGCCGAGGGCGATCGCGCCGCCCAGCGGGTTCATCTTCTCCATCGACGCGCCGGTCTCGAGCTGCCACGCCATCGGCACCGAGGCGAACGCCTCGTTGACCTCGAATGCGTCGATGTCGTCGATCGACAGGCCCGACTTCTTCAGCGCCAGTGCGGTCGCCGGGATCGGGCCGGTCAGCATCTTGACCGGGTCGTCGCCGGCGACGACGGCGGTGTGGATGCGGGCGAGCGGCGTCAGGCCCAGTGCCTTCGCCTTCTCCGAGGTCATCACGAGCACCGCGGCGGCGCCGTCGGAGATCTGCGATGCGCTGCCGGCGGTGATGACGCCACCCTCGAGGAACGGCGACTTCAGCTGGCCGAGCTTCTCGGTGGTGGAGCCGCGGCGGATGCCCTCGTCGGCGGAGAACACGGTGCCGTCGGCGAGCATGAAGGGCGCGATCTCGGCGTCGAAGGCGCCCGCGTCCTGGGCGGCGGCGGCACGCTCGTGCGAGGCCACCGAGTACTCGTCGAGCTGCGCGCGGGAGATGTTCCACTGCTGCGCGATCAGCTCGGAGCCGACGCCCTGGTTGAAGCGGCCGTTGAACCCGGGCGCCTCGAGCTGCGTGGCGTAGCGCTCACGCGCGGGGCCGGCGGAATCGCCGGTGCCCGGGACGTTCGAGGAGCCGAGCGGGACCGCGGTCATCATCTCGACACCACCGGCGACGATGACGTCGGCCTGGCCCGAGATGACCGACGCGGCGGCCATCGAGATGGTCTGCTGCGACGAGCCGCACTGGCGGTCGACGGTCAGGCCCGGAACCGACTCGGGCCAACCGGCGCCGAGGACGGCCATGCGGCCGATGTTGCCGGTCTGCATGCCGACGCTGTTGACGTTGCCCCAGTAGACGTCGTCGACGATCGCGGGATCGATGCCGGTGCGCTGGGCGATCGAGCGGAGCACGTGGGCGGACAGCTCCACTGCGTGCACGTCCGCAAGCGAGCCCTTGCGCTTGCCGATGGGGGTACGTACTGCCTCGACGATTACTGCGTCACGCATGTCGCCTCACTCTCTCCGAAGGTAAGTGGATCGAGTGTAATCAGTTGAAGAAATGTGCTGATAGCCGGCCGTCGGTATCGCCGCGCCGTCAGGCCGCGACGCCGGCCCGGACGATCCGGCCGACCAGTGCGAGCACGTCCCGGTCCCGCCCGGCCGGGCCGATCACCGACAGCCCCACCGGGAGGCCGCCGTCGGACCGCACCGGGACGGTGGCCACCGGCAGGCCGGCGACCGTCGCCGCCGTGATCAGCAGTCCGGTGGTGCGCAGCGTGGCGGCGAGGTGGACGCTTCCGGGATCGTCGGCGGTCGACGGCGCGGCCGATCCGGTCGTCGGCAGCAGCAGCACCCGGGAACCGAGGAACTCGCGGACGATCTGCGCGGCGGCGCGCACCTCGGCCAGGCTCCGCTCGTATGTGGGCTGCGAAACCTTGGACGCGGCAAGGAAGTTCACTCGCGCCTCGTCGCTGACCGAACCCGTCGCGGTGGACACCCAGCCGCCGTACTGTTGCCACGCCTCGTAGCCCTGCACCGCGACGACCGCGTCGTACCAGTCGGGCAGTGCGGCGATGTCGAGATCCTCCTCCGCGAGCGGTGGCAGGCCCGAACGCTTCCACTGCGCGAGTGCGGCGCGGACCGCGGGTTGGACGTCGGCGTCGGCGATCGCGAGCAGTCCCGGCGAGGTGACCGCCGCGTCGAACTGGACCTCGGGTGCGGTCGGAAGGAGGGCATCGCCGACGGCCGTGAGCGTGGCGGCGTCGGCGCACACCCAGCCGACGGTGTCGAACGTGCGTGAGAGCGGCATCAATCCGGACGTCGAGACCGCACCGTGCGTGGGGCCGAACCCGTACAGCCCCTGGTATCCGGCGGGGATTCGGATCGACCCCGTCGTGTCCGGGCCCAGTCCGACGGTCGCGGTGCGGCGGGCGACCGCGGTGGACGCTCCCGAGGTCGCGCCGCCGGGAACGCGTCCCGAGGCAGCCGGGTTGGGCGGCGTCCCGTAGGACGTGTTGATGCCCGAGTGGCCGAAGCCGAAGCCGACGGTCTGGGCGATCCCGGTGACGGTGGCGCCCAGCGCGAGCAGGCGGGCCACGCTGTCGGCCGTCGCGGTCTCCGTCGTCGCCTGCCCCAGCCAGGCCGGGTTGCCGGCGCCGACGCGTTGTCCCTCGATCGCGAAGAGGTCGGTGACGGCGACGCGTAGCCCGTTCGCAGGGCCGGAACCGGTTGCGGAAACGAGTGGATCACCCACGACCCGCCAGATCGACTTGTCGTCGGGGACGACGTTTCCTCCGGGCAGTGGCGGAACACCCGGGTCCTTCAGCCCGTCCCCGCAACCCGCCGCCAGTGTGGCCCCGCCGGTAACCACGGCCAGGGCGCTCGCTCGCAGGAAGGCGCGACGATCGAGTCGCGGTCGCTCCGGTCCGGTCGGCACATCGCTCAGACTAGCGATGTGCCGACCGGTAATTCGGTCGATCGGGTGGGTGTCAGGCGAGAACCTGGCGGAGGTACTCGTTGTCGAACGTGCGCGACGGGTCGTGCTTGTCGCGCACCGTGCAGAAGTCGTCGAACCGTGCGTACGTGGGACGCAGATCCTCTGCGGTGCGGCCGTGCATCTTGCCCCAGTGCGGGCGGCCGTCGACGGCGCGCGCGATGGCCTCGACGGCGTCGAAGTACTCGCGGTGATCGCGCCGGTGGTACTGGTGCACCGCGATGTACGCGCTGTCCCGACCGTTCGCGGTCGACATCCACACGTCGTCGCCGGGCGCGAAGCGCACCTCGACGGGGAACGCGATGTTGCAGCCGGACCGGTCGAGCCACGTCGAGATCTCCCGCAGCGTGTCCTTGACGGTCTCGACAGGTACCGCGTATTCCATCTCCCGGAAGCGAACCCGGCGCGGGGAGGCGAACACGCGGTAGCTGCGGTCCGTGAACTCGCGTGCCGACAATGCGCGCGCCGAGATCTGGTTGATCTGCGGAATCGCGGCCGGGAAGGCGGTCGTCACCCGGTTGATGCCCTCGAACAGCGTGTTCGACATCAACTCGTCGTCGAGGTAGCCGCGGATCCGGCTCACCGGGTCGAGCGGGGTGTCACCCGGGAGCCGGGTGTTGCGTTTCGTCAGTACGCGATTGGTGTGCGGGAACCAGTAGAACTCGAAGTGGTCGACGTTCTCCAGGTCGTGCTCGAGCCCGTCGAGGGTTTCGTCGAGCCGGGCCGGGCCCTCGACCGCACGCAGCGCGTACGCCGAGGTGACCGCCAGGTCGAGCTTGGTGATGATGCCGAATGCGCCGAGTCCGATGCGGGCGGCCTGGTAGAGCTCCGGATTCTCCGTCTCCGAGCAGTCCGCGACGGTGCCGTCGGCGAGCACGATCTGCAGTCCGCGGATCAGGGTCGCCAGGCCGCCGAAGCGGGCGCCGGTTCCGTGGGTTCCGGTGCCGAGAGCGCCGGCGATCGACTGCACGTCGATGTCGCCGAGGTTGATCATCGCCAGCCCTCGGTCCCACAGCTGCTCGTTGAGGCTGCGCAGGCGCGTCCCGGCCAGCACGGTGGCCACCGGGCCCTCCGGCGTCTGCCGAACCGACTCGATGCCGCAGATGTTGTCGAGACTGACGAGGACGCCGTCGGTGACGGCAACCCCGGTGAACGAATGGCCCGCCCCCACGGCTTTGACGCGTAATCCCTGCTCGGTCGCCTTGGCAACCAGCATGCTCAGCTCGGCCACCGATCGAGGGGTCTCGAATCGGTGAGGTGTCGACGAGTGGGTCCCCGCCCAGTTGCGCCACGTGTCCTGTGCCATTCCCGCAACTATTCACCTGGACGAGCGTCCAGGCAAATGAGACACGAAAATTCGTCTCCGGGTTTTACGATCATGGGATGTTGAATCGGCTTCCAGCGGAAGAGCGCCGCGCCCAACTCGTCGAAGCGGCGTTGAACATTGCCGAGCGGGGTGGGATCGCTGCGGTCACGATCCGTGCCGTCGCCGAGGAAGCGGGTGTCTCTCTCGGCGTGGTGCACTACTGCTTCGAGAGCAAGGAAGCGCTGGTCGCAGCGATGGCCGAGAGCCTGGTGCTGCAACTCTCCGGCGGGATGCGCGAGGCCTTCGCATCGGTGTGGGACTCGCAGGAACTCAGTGGGCTGCGTGACCTGCGCGAGGTCCTTCATACGGGCCTGACCGGAATGTGGCCGCTGATCGAGGCCACGGCCGATCGTCAGTTGCTCACCTACGAGATCACCGCTTATGCCCTGCGGCACCGTGCCGCGGGCGCGCCGCTCGCCGGGAGTGTCGCGGACGAGCAGTACCGGGTCATGGACATCGAGGCGACGGTCTTCCTCGAGGAGAGCGTTCGTCGCACGGGCTGCACGTGGACGGAACCGGTCGAGGCGATCGCACGTTTCGCGCTCGCCGTCATCGACGGCATCGTGCTCCGCTGGCTGGTCGATCGCGACAGCGCCGCGATCCTCACCGAACTCGACGATCTGGTCCGCATCGTCGGAAGCAAGGCGGTCGAGGCAGGCTCAGACCTGGACAATCGTTCAGCAGAGTGATCGACTGATCCGGACGCCTGCCACCCGCGTGATCGACGGGACTGACGAACGGAACTGATGTGACTGCGACGATCGACCGTCTCACCGCCGCGACCGCGAGCCTGGATCCGCCTTTGGCGGCACTCGATCTCGCGACGTTGCGCACGAACGCCGAAGACCTGGTCCGGCGCGCGGAGGGTACGCCGGTACGGGTCGCGAGCAAGTCGGTGCGGTGCCGCGCCGTCCTCGAGATCGCGCTCGGCTCCGGTCTGACCGCGGCGGGTGGTTTCCGGGGCATCATGTCGTACTCGCTGCGCGAGGCCATCTGGCTCGCTCGGCAGGGTGCGGAGGACGTGCTGATGGGCTATCCCACGGTAGACCGGGCCGCGCTCGCGGAGTTGGGTTCCGACAGTGCCCTTCTCGATCGCATCACCCTGATGGTCGACGACGTCGCGCAGTTGGACGTCGTCCGGGACGCGGTCGGCTCCGACCGCGTGCGACCGAGGATCTGCCTCGACGTCGACGCGTCGCTCCGGCTCGGTCCCGCGCATCTCGGGGTGCGCCGGTCGCCGCTGCGTGAGCCCGCTCAGGTGGCCCGACTCGCCCGCACCGCGGCGGATCGGGGGTTCGCCGTCGTCGGTGTCATGTTCTACGAGGCACAGATCGCCGGGCTGCCCGACACCAGTTTCGCCGTCCGGATGGTGAAGAAGGCGTCGGCGGCCGAACTGTCCACGCGGCGAACGGCGGTCGTCGACGCCGTCACCGTGGAGGTCGGCAAGCTCGAAATCGTCAACAGTGGCGGCACGGGCTCGCTCGAGGTGAGCGCGGCCGATTCGGTCGTCACCGAGGTCACCGCGGGCTCCGGCCTGTACGTGCCCACACTGTTCGACCGCTACCACTCCTTCACGCCGCGACCGGCCATGTTCTTCGCGCTGCCCGCGCTGCGCAAGCCGACTTCGAAGATCACCACGCTGTTCGGTGGCGGGTACATCGCCTCGGGTCCGGCCGGGAAGACTCGGGTGCCCACGCCCGTGTGGCCGGGCGGTCTGAAGTTGCTGCGCAACGAGGGCGCCGGCGAGGTGCAGACCCCGGTGACGGGTGCCGCCGCGGCCGAACTCGCGGTGGGGGACCGGGTGTGGTTCCGCCACGCGAAGGCCGGTGAACTGTGCGAGCGCTTCACCGAGATCCATCTCGTGGACGAGGACGGGCATGCGACGGCGACCCCGACCTATCGCGGTGAAGGCATGTGCTTCGGCTGACCGAGCCGATCCTGTTCGTGGGCCCCGCCGCGATCCTCGGCCGGCTCCGGGGCCAGTCGCAGGAACGCCCCCAGTTCGGCGAGGGCGGTGGGGGTGGGCGGCAGGTAGTGCGTGAACGTGTGTGACCGCACCACGATCGCGCACCACTTGCCGCGCGACACCGCGACGTTCAGCCGGTTGCGGGACAACAGGAACGACATTCCGCGGGGGGCGTCGTCGGCCGTCGACGCGGTCATCGACACGAGGACGACGGCAGCCTGGCGGCCCTGGAACTTGTCGACGGTCCCGACGAGGACGTCGGGTAGTCCCGCACCCGCGAGGGCAGTCCGGAGCAGCGCGACCTGCGCGTTGAAGGGCGCCACGACGAGGACGTCGGCCTGACCGAGCGGCCGGGTGCCGTCGAAGGCGGTGGGATCGGTCCACTCCCGGCCGAGCAGCGACCGGATCTCGGCCACGATCGTCGCCGCCTCCTCGGGGGAATCGGTCGATCTTCCGACGTGCTCGACGATCTCGGTGCGCACACCGGGTTCGACACCAGCGAGGTCTCGCGCGGTCGTCACGGGTTCCTCCGAGTGGAGTCGGCCGCCGTAGGACAGCTGTGACACCCGCTCGCACAGCGTGGGATGCATGCGCCACGTGCGTTCGAGGAAGTATCCACGGTCGGGCGGCAGGGCGTCGTGCTCGGCCGCGAGCCATCCCAGCGCGGACTCGTCGACCGGTTCGGGATGGGTGCCCTGACTGACCTGAGGAAGCTGCTGCGGATCGCCGAGAAGGAGTAGCCGGCGCGCGGCCGCGCTCACCGCGATCGTGTTCGCGAGCGAGAACTGGCCGGCCTCGTCGATCACCAGGAGGTCGAGGCTTCCGACCGGCACGCGGTCGGAATGCGCGAAGTCCCAGGCCGTTCCGCCGATGACACACCCGCCGGCGGCGGCGAGGAAGCCCGGATAGTCGGTGGTGGTGATCGCGGTCCATCGCCGGCTCGGCGCCGGGTCGGCCTTCTTCGCGACCAGCGAGCCGTCGAGTCCCGCGTCGACGACCGCGTCGAGCATGTTCTCCACCACCGAGTGGGACTGCGCGACCACCCCGATCCGCCATCCGTGTTCGGCGACGAGGCGCGCGACGACCCGGCCCCCGGTGAAGGTCTTTCCGGTTCCCGGCGGCCCCTGAACCGCAAGGTACGAATCATCGAGGTCGACGAGCGCGGTGGCGATGGCGGTGGCGGGGTCGGATCCCGCGATCGCCGGCAACCCGGATCCGCTGCGCAGACGCGGTGGCACCCGGCGCAGTATGTCCGTTGCAGCGTTCGCGGGCAGGTCGGGCAGCGCGGCCGCCGTGGCCCCCGCGAACTCTTCGATGGCGCGCTCGATCCGGACCGTCGCGATCGGGTGCCCGGGGGCCAGCGCCATCGGTGTGGCGTCGTATTCGACGTCGCCGGTGAGCAACTCCTCGACGACCACCACATCGTTGAAGCTCGCATCCGTGGCCACCGACAGCACGACGGCCGTCGACCAGGCGCGTCCGCCGGGACGCGCCGAGGTCTTGGCACCGGGAACCGCCTGCTCGTACAGCGGGAACACCTCCGCGCCGGTCCGGATCGTGCTGCCCGTGCCGAAGGTGCCGGTGAGCCGGACATGTCGGCGCAGCTTCCGCTGCTTGGGCGTGCTCTTGTGCCAGCCCTGCACCACCTCCGCGTGGCTCACCACCAGCACGTCGCGGGTGTCGGGCCAGTCGTCGACCGGATCGGTGAGCCGCGCGAAGTGCGACCACCAGAACGGCTTCCGCTCGCGCCGGTGATATCCGACGGCGGCAGCCGTGAGCGCCGCTGCCTGCTGGTCGGCGGTCCGTGTCGCGGCCGGACCGTCGCCCGCGAAGCCGCGCAGGGTACGTTCGGCGGCGCTGTCCTCCTCCGGTTCGGTTGTGAACGGCGAGGTTTCGTGCGGGTGCGGGAGAACGCCGTGCTCGGCGGCGCGGGCCAGCAGCCAGTTGCGTAGTTCCCGGGTGGAGACGCAGTCGTCCTCGTTGTAGTCGCGAATCTCGCGGAGCACCCCGTCGGCCTCGTCGGGCCGACCCCGATCGCGCAGGTCGCAGTAGCGGGCGTACGCGACGACGGAGTCGGCCGCGGTGGTGACGTCGTTGTCGCGCAGGCTCTCGCCCGTGTACAGCGGCTCGAGTTTCTTGATGCTGTACGAGCGTTCGCCGACGCGAAGCGATGCGCGGACGATCGGGTAGAGGTCCACCAGCACCCCGTCACGCAGCAGTTCGTCGACGACCTCCTCGCCGACGCCGTGGCGTGCCGCGAGGCGCAGCAGCGCGGACTTCTCGTACGCCGCGTAGTGGTAGACGTGCATCCCGGGGTGCGCGGCGCGTCGTTCCCGGACGTAGTCGAGGAAGGCGGACAGCGCGCGGCGTTCCTCGGTTCGATCGTGCGCCCAGAACGGGCGGAACAGCGGCGTGCCTCCCGCCTCGGGCTCCTGCAGGACACCGAAGAGATACTCCAGGCCCCACTCGGTCGACCCCGATTCGGCCCACAGCGGGTCACCCTCGAAGTCGAAGTAGATGTCGCCCGGATCGGGCTGCGGCAGCGCGGCCAGCGCGGCGGGATCGAAGATCTCGTACTCGGTCGTGCCGGACGTCTCGCTGCGGACTTGGATCGCGGCCTGGGCCCGCAGGGCGGCGAGCGTCGCCGCGGACAGGCCCGGAACGGCTGCCTTCCTCGCGGCCAACGCGTCGATCGTCGTGACCCCGCCGGACACGAGCTTCTCCCGGCTGCTCGCGCGAATTCCTGCCACCAACAGGGGATCGCGACGACTCTCGATCTCGGGGGCACACGTCTCGCACCGACCACACGCGAAGTACCGCTCGTCGCCCCACTCGACGGGTGCGTCGTCGGCCCGGTGTTCGTCGAGGACGCGCTGCAGTGCCGCCCGACGTGCCCGGTACATCGGGACGAGGTCGGCCAGCGCGTGCACCGAGTCCGCGCCGTCACCGAGCAGCAGGTGCACCTCATCCGCAGGGCGGATGCCCGCGGCGTCGAGCGCGTCGGCATACGCCGCCAGCTGGAGCAGCGCGGAAACCTCCACGTGGCGCGACAGTTTCGCGTCGTACACCGTGTAGGCAGCGCTGTCCTCGGCCTCCCGGACCAGGAAGTCGCAGAACCCGAGGAACCGGCCGTCGAAGAACGTGCCCTGGTGGATCACGGGAGCCCCGGCGAGTGCCGCAGCGATGGTGTCGCGGTGCGCGTCGTACAACCCGACGGCCGTGTACTCGGGCCGAGTGATGGTCTCGACCGGCCCGTAGCGGGCCGCGAAGTCGTCGAGGACCCGGCGCTCGTGCGCCGCACCGAGCTGCGACGCGCGCTGCAGCATGGGGTCGGCCGCCGCCCCCGGCGTCCCGGGGGCGAACCCGAGCAGCCCGTCGAGCTGCCGCAACAGTGCGAACTCGCACGTGGCCGCCACGGTCAGATCCCCGGTGCTGTACACGATCACGTCGTCGAGCAGGAACATCACGCCCCCTTGCCGGTCGGTTCGGGCGATTGTGCCATCGCAGGCCGACAGGTGGGGGAGGTGCGCGCGGATGGCGAACGGTGCCGGGACAATGGGTCCCATGCCGTTCTTCGCCGGGGCTACCGGACAGATCCACTACCGCCGCTGGCCGCTCGCCGGGGACCGCCGGCCCCGCGCCGGGCTGGTGTTCCTGCACGGGATGGGCCAGCACACCGGTCACTACCACCGGTTCGCCGCGAGGCTCGCCGACCACGACATCGAGATGTGGGGCATCGACCAGGCCGGGCACGGACTGTCGGAGGGCACTCCCGGCACGCCCGGCGCCGTCACCGACCTGGCGGACGATGCCGCCCGGCTGACCGGACTCGCCGTCGACGACCGTCCCCGCCTGCCGCTGGCGATCATGGGGCATTCGCTCGGCGCCGCCGTCGCCGTCACCCTGCTGCGACGCGGTCTCGCGCCGTTCCGTGCGGCCGTGCTCTGCGGAACCCCCAAGTCCGTTGTGCAGCACGGTGAGACGTCGGACTTCGCGGACCCGGGATTCCCGGTGCTGGCCGTGCACGGCGTCGACGACCGACTCGCCCCGATCGACGGTGTCCGCGAGTGGTCCGCCGGGGTTCCCGGACTCGAACTGCGGGAATACGCCGACACCGGCCACGACCTGCTGCACGAAAAGGTCCACCGCACCGTCGCCGACGACGTTGCACAGTTCGTTCTCGGCGCTACCGTGGGCTGATGGATACCCCAGATCTGCTGTCCGTGTTGCGCACTCAGGGCGACCTGCTCGCGAGCACTCCGGTGGAAGCCCTCGCCGAGCCGGTGCCGACGGTGCCGGACTGGACTGTCGAGGACGTGCTGCGGCACACCGGCGAGGTGCACCTGTGGGTGGCAGCGGTGCTGCGGGCGGAACCCGAGGCGCCGCTGAAGGTGATCCACCGCGACCGCGACATGCCGCGGGGACCCGAGTGTGTCCCGGCCTACCGCGCGGCCCTGGACACGGTCCTGGCGGAGTTCGATCGGCGCGGAGTCGATCAGCCGGTCGCGGCGATGGGTGGCCCGAAAACCGTCTCGTGGTGGATCCGACGGCAGGCGCACGAGGTCGCAGTCCACCGGATGGACGTCGCCGATGCGATCAGCGCGGGCGGTGGGGCGGACGCGTCGGCCCTCGCTCCGGCAGTGGCGGCCGACGGTGTCGACGAGTGGACCACGGTCTTCCTCCCTCGCCTGGGTCGCGCCGGGAGGTTCCCGGACTCGCTCGGCGGCCGCACGATCCACCTGCACGGCACCGACACCGCTCCTGCCGAGTGGTACCTCGCGTTCGACGGCGGATCGGTCGCGGTGACCCGGGAACATCGCAAAGCCGATGTGGCGCTGCGGGGTCCGGCGCAGGACCTGTTGCTGACACTGTGGCGTCGACGGCCGTTGGACGGCGTCGACATCGTCGGCGACGTCGCGGTCGCCCGCGCGCTGTTGGGTGCGGCGGCCGTGTAGGAACCCGCCGTGTAAGGCCTATCGATACGAGCCGGGCCCGGACGCGATGTGAGTCGCGTCCGGGCCCGGAAATCGTTGTCGTGCTTACGTGTAGATGCGCTCGATCAGCGCCGCGTGCTGCTCGTGGATGATGTTGCGCTTGAGCTTGAGGGTCGGCGTCAGCTCGCCGGTCTCGACGGTGAAGTCGACCTCGAGGATCCGGTACTTCTTGATCTGCTCGGGGTTCGACACCTTGCGGTTGCCCTCGACGACGGCGGAGTCGATCTCGGCGATCAGGTCGGGGTGCTTGACCAGTTCGGCGATCGGTGTGTCCGCGGCCAGGCCCTTGCGTTCCTTCCAGCCCGGCAGCGACTCCGGGTCGAGGGTGATGAGTGCACCGATGAACGGCTTGGCGTCACCGACGACGAGGCATTGGCTGATCAGCGGGTGGGCGCGCAGCGCGTCCTCGAGCACGGCCGGCGCCACGTTCTTGCCGCCGGCGGTCACGATGATCTCCTTCTTGCGGCCGGTGATCGACACGTAGCCCTCGGTGTCGATCGAGCCGAGGTCGCCGGTGTGGAACCAGCCGTCGCGGATCGCGTCGGCGGTCGCGGCCTCGTTGTGCCAGTAGCCGTCGAACACGACGGGCCCGCGTACCAGCAGTTCGCCGTCCTCCGCGATCTTCGCGGCGTGACCGTTGATCGGCTTGCCGACCGTGCCCACCTTCTGGTCGCGCGTGGTGTTGACCGTGATGGCGGCGCTGGTCTCGGTGAGGCCGTAGCCCTCGTACACCGGGACGCCGACACCGCGGAAGAAGTGACCGAGGCGGGCACCGAGCGCGGCGCCGCCGGAGACCGCGCGGTCGCACTCGCCGCCGAGCGCGACCCGCAGCTTCGAGTACACGAGCTTGTCGAACAGCGCGTGGCGCAGGCGCAGACCGAGTCCGGCGCCGCCGGTCTCCTGGGCCTCGCTCCACGCGATGGCCGTTTCGGCTGCCTTGGCGAAGATCTTGCCCTTGCCGCCGTCCTCCGCCTTCTGCTTGGCCGAGTTGTAGACCTTCTCGAACACGCGCGGGACGGACAGGATGAAGTTCGGCTTGAACACCGCGAACTGGTCGAGCAGCGTCGTCAGGTCGGAGGTGTGGGCGACCGTCACCTTCGCGTCGAACGCGCCGAACGAGATCGCCCGCGCGAACACGTGCGCGAGCGGCAGGAACATGAGGGTGCGCTTGCCCTCCTGCATCGCGTCGCCGAGCGCGATCTTCACGGCCGCGGACTCCGCGTAGAAGTTCGAGTGGGTCAGTTGCACGCCCTTGGGGCGACCCGTGGTGCCGGACGTGTAGATGAGCGTCGCGGGCGAAGAAGCGCGCACCTGGTGCCGGCGCTCGTGCAGTGCGTCGTCGCTGACGCCGCTACCACGAGTGATCAGCTCGTCGAGTGCGCCGGCCTCGATCTGCAGGACCTCGCGCAGGGCCGGGGCGGCCTCGGCGACATCCTTGACGGTCTCCGCGTGGGCCGACGTCTCGACGACGAGTAAGGACGTTGCCGAGTCCTCGAGGATCCATTGGGCCTGATCCGCGGACGACGTGTCGTAGATCGCGACGGTGCAGCCGCCCGCGGTCCAGATGGCGTAGTCGAGAACGACCCATTCGTAACGGGTCCCCGAGAGGATCGCGACGCGGTCGCCGAGTTCGATGCCGGACGCCATCAGGCCCTTCGCGACGGCCTTGACCTGCTTGGCGAACTCCGCCGCGGTGACGTCTACCCAGCCGCCGTTGCCGGGCTTCTTGAAGGGCACGAGGTTCGGACACTCGGCTTCGTACCGGAACACAGTGTCGGCCATGGACGCGTCTTCCGGAATGGTGAACGACTGTGGAACCGAATACTCACGCACTTTGACCCCTCCAAGAAAATGACATGATGGATGTGCATTGGATCACATTCGGAGGCGCTTTGCACTAGGTCAAGTGCCCGATTTGCCGCATTGATGGCGCTCACCTGCGGAAATAAGTGTAACCGTGAGTCCTGCTAACTTTCTGCAGGTAGCGGGCGCGCCGCGTCAGGCGACGGTGTCGCAGGCCTCCGGATGAGCGCACTTCCACCGCCGCACCGCGTGCTCGAGCGCCGGGGGCTCGACACCGAGGGCGTCGGCCGCGGCGGCCAGGATCTCCGCGGGCGGCGCAGCGGGTCCGGCGGCCTCGGAGGCGTTCGAGAGTGCCGACCCGACGAACTCGTCGATCGCACCGGGGTGCTGCATGTGCGGGACCCCCGCGAGCAGCAGTAGGTGCTCCCACGTGCTGTCGTCGTGGGCGCCGCTGCATTCGACCCAGGCGTCGTGCAGGTTCCCACGCGCCCGTTCGTCTCGGGTGGCGTCGAGCAGATCTCCGACCGAATCGATGCGCAGGGTGTGCAGGCGCTCGGCCGTTCGCTGAATCTCGGCGGCACGCAGCGGCGCCCCCGTCTCGGAGTAACGGCGCTTGTAGTTACCGATTTTCCCGGCCCACTGTTCGGAACTGCCGGCCTCCTCGAAAGTCCGGAGCAACTCGCGGGCGCCGTCGTCGACCGGCCCCGGGGCGTGCGCGCGGCGATACGCCCGGTAGCGGTCGATGACCGTGCCGGCATCGGCGTAGCGGGAACCGGCAGCCTGGACCGACTCGATGATGCACAGTGCGAGGCTGCGCCGGTACTCGTCCGGCGGCACCCAACCCGACGGATCACCGAGCTGGTTCCGGCACGCATCGGCAACCGTCTGCACTTGCTGTTCCGAGACGCTCACGGTTCCTCCCTGACAGTGCGGGGCCTGGCGAAACGTGTATCGCTGGGATGCTGTCGAATGTTGCACCCGTCACGTCCACTGCCGTCGGGCGCGGGACAGCAGGTCGGTGACCTCGTGGTCGTCCAGTTGATGGAAGTCGATGTAGGCCCCACCCACACCGCCGAGATTGGCCGGGACGAACGGGCACACCACCTCGTCCGCGGTCACCCGGAGCCGGGCAACCGCTTCGGACGACGCGACCGGCACCGCCACGACAATCCGTTCGGCGCCCTCCGCTCGCGCCGCGACGCACGCGACGGCTGCCGTCGCGCCGGTCGCCATGCCGTCGTCGACGAGCACGACGACGCGTCCCCGCAGCGGCACGCGAGGGCTGCCGCCCCGCAGGACCCCGGCGCGGCGCTCCAGCTCGCGGCGTTCGTCGATCCGGACCGCGTTCACGGCCTGCGGGGTCACCCCGGACAGGCGGACGACGTCGTCGTTGAGGACCTCGAAGTCACCCTCGGCGATCGCGCCCATGGCAAGTTCCGGCTGCCACGGCACGCCCAGTTTGCGGACCAGCAGGACGTCGAGTGGTGCGGCGAGAGCCTCGGCGATCTCGAAGGCGACCGGGACACCGCCGCGGGGGAGTCCGAGCACGACCGGATCGGATCCGCGGAGGTGACCGAGCGACTTGGTCAGCGCCCGACCGGCTCTCGCTCGCGTTGCGTAGTGCATTCGCGTGCTCCGTCGAAAAGGTTCGCCCTCGTCCTCGACGATACGCCGATGCGTGGTTACGCTGTGCCGCGCAGCGGGCCGCCTCGAAACCCTCGCCGGCGCCGATCATTTCGCACCAGGATGGAGACATCATGCAGTTCGGCAGCTACCAGAACGAGATCTACCTCGCGGCACTGGCGGGTCGGGTGCCCGAGTTCCCGATGGAGTACGACGCGCTCGAGGCGAAGGCCACCGCCGCGATGCCGGAGTCGCTCTTCTCGTACGTCGCGGGTGGTGCCGGGGACGAGACCACCCAGCGCCGCAATGTCGAGGCCTTCGACCAGTGGGGACTGATCCCGCGCATGCTGGTGGGTGCGGAGAGTCCGAACCTGGCGGTCGAGGCGTGGGGCCACACCTTCGCCACGCCGATCTTCATGGCGCCCGTCGGCGTCATCGGGCTCTGTGACCGCGACCACCACGGTGACATCGCGGTCGCGAAGGCGGCCGCGCAGACCGGCGTGCCCGCGATGTTCTCCACCCTCATGGAGGATCCGCTCGAGGACGTCGTCGCGCACGCCGGCGACACGCCCAGCTTCTTCCAGCTCTACACGCCCAAGAATCGGGACCTCGCCGAGAGCTTCGTCAAGCGGGCCGAGGCCGCCGGCTACGCGGGGATCACCGTCACCCTCGACACCTGGGTTCCCGGGTGGCGCCCACGTGACCTGACCACCGGGAACTTTCCCCAGCTTCGCGGTCACGTCCTGAAGAACTACACGTCCGACCCGGTGTTCCGGGACATGGTCGGCTCGGACGATCCGCAGATGACGGTGCTGCACTGGGTGCAGACCTTCGGGAACTCGCTCACGTGGACGGACCTGGACTGGCTGCGTTCGCTCACCACCCTGCCGATCATTCTCAAGGGAATCTCGCATCCCGAGGACGCGCGACGGGCGATCGACGCCGGCGTCGACGGCATATACTGCTCGAATCACGGTGGGCGGCAGGCGAACGGGGGGATCGCCGCGCTCGAGACGCTGCCGGCGGTGGTCGAGGCGTGCGACGACCGGGTGCCGGTGCTGTTCGACTCGGGCGTCCGGTCGGGCTCCGACGTGGTGAAGGCGCTCGGGCTGGGCGCCACGATGGTCGGGATCGGACGCCCCTACGTGTACGGCCTCGCGCTGGGCGGGGTGCCCGGCCTGGTCCACGTGCTGCGCATGATGCTGGCCGAGGCGGAACTGCTCATGGGCGTCAACGGGTACCCGGACGTCGCGGCGGTGCGGGAGAACATCCGTCGTCTCACACTTGGCGTCCTCTAGACGAAAACGGCTGCGGTGCCGTGGGTTCGGGTATTCCCGGCCCACGGCACCGCGTCGAGGGTGTGGGCTACGCGGTCGAGACCAGGTTGCCGTCGATGTGCGCCTGGTACGCGGGCAGGTCGAGCATGCCGTGCCCGGACAGGCCGATGACCAGCACCTCGGGCTCGGTCAGTCCGCGCGCGTACTCGGCCGCCGCGGCGATGGCGTGCGCCGACTCCGGCGCGGGCACGATGCCCTGCGTGCGGGCGAACAGCACGCCCGCGTCGAACGAGTCGGTCTGGTCCACGGCCTGGCCGGTGACGTAGCCGAGTTCGACGGTGTGGCTCAGCAGCGGCGCCATGCCGTGGTAGCGCAGGCCGCCGGCGTGGATCGGGTCCGGCACGAAGTCCTGGCCGAGCGTGTGCATCTTCAGCAGCGGCGTCAGGCCGGCGACGTCGCCGTGGTCGTAGCGGTACTCGCCCTTGGTGATCGACGGGCACGCGGCCGGCTCGGCGGCGATGATCCGCGTCTGCGCCTTGCCGTGCAGCACCTCCCGGATGAACGGGAAGGCCAGGCCGGCGAGGTTGGAACCGCCACCGGCGCAACCGAACACGACGTCGGCGTTGGTCTCGCCGGCGGCGCGCAGCTGCTCGACGGCCTCGAGTCCGATCACCGTCTGGTGCAGCACCACGTGGTTGAGCACGCTGCCCAGCGCGTAGCGCGCGTCGGGATCGTTCGCGGCGACCTCGACGGCCTCGGTGACCGCCATGCCCAGCGAACCCGGGGTGTCGGGGAAATCGGCGAGCATCTTGCGACCCGACTCGGTGAGATCCGAGGGGCTCGGGTGCACCGTGCCGCCGTAGGTCTCCATCAGGTGGCGGCGGTACGGCTTCGACTCGTACGACGCGCGCACCTGCCACACCTCGAGGTCGATGCCGAACTTGGCGCACGCGAACGACAGCGCGCTGCCCCACTGGCCGGCGCCGGTCTCGGTCGTGATCTTCTTCACGCCGTCCTGCGCGTTGTAGTACGCCTGCGCGACCGCGGTGTTGGTCTTGTGGCTGCCGACCGGGCTCACGCCCTCGTACTTGACGTAGATCCGGGCGGGCGTCCCCAGCGCCTTCTCGAACTCACGGGCACGGATCAGCGGTGCCGGCCGCCACGTGCGGTAGGCCTCACGGATCGGTTCGGGGATCTCGATGTACTGCTCGGTGGTCGCTTCCTGCTCGATCAGCGCGCTCGGGAACAGCGCGGCGAGGTCGGCCGGGGTGACCGGCTCGCGGGTGCCCGGGTGCAGGTGGGGCGGCGGGGCGACCGGCAGGTCCGCGACGATGTTGTACCAGTGGGTGGGGATGGGTGTCGTGTCGGACACTGCTGGTTCCTCTCGGAGAGTGGCAGGACGGTCGTCCACATTGTGATCGCGGTCATTGCCGGGCTGCATCCGGGGTCCCGTCCGTCGGCCCCGCCCAACGGGAGTCCACGGCACGTGTGCGGCCCGAACGCGGTCACCGATGTCCCGTTCGGCGGGCCTGGTGGCGCGTGAGAACCATGCGACGGCGGTGCAGGTAATCGCGTCGATGCACGTAGAAGGCCCTCGGATCGAGGGCCATACCACGCATCGACTAAACTGACTGGTCAAATGAGTGACACCGAGCGCGACCCGCAGACCGACGACAATCCCATCACCTTCGCCGACCTCCAGATCGACGAACGGGTGCTGAAGGCCCTTTCCGACGTCGGATACGAGTCGCCCTCGCCGATTCAGGCCGCGACCATCCCGACGCTGCTCGAGGGCAAGGACGTCGTGGGCCTGGCCCAGACGGGCACCGGCAAGACGGCCGCGTTCGCGATCCCGATCCTGTCCCGCCTCGAGGTCGAGCGGAAGGTGCCGCAGGCACTGGTCCTGGCGCCGACGCGCGAACTCGCGCTGCAGGTCGCGGAGGCGTTCGGCAAGTACTCGGCACACATCCCCGGCCTGCAGGTGCTGCCGATCTACGGCGGTCAGGCGTACGGCGTCCAGCTGTCCGGCCTGCGTCGCGGCGCCCAGATCATCGTCGGTACGCCCGGTCGCGTGATCGACCACCTGGAGAAGGGCACGCTCGACCTCTCCAACCTCGAGTACCTCGTCCTCGACGAGGCCGACGAGATGCTCAAGATGGGCTTCCAGGACGACGTCGAGCGGATCCTCGCCGACACGCCCGAGTACAAGCAGGTGGCGCTGTTCTCGGCGACCATGCCGCCGGCGATCCGCAAGATCTCCAAGCAGTACCTCCACGATCCCGTCGAGATCACCGTCAAGGCGAAGACCGCGACGGCGTCGAACATCACCCAGCGCTGGGTCCAGGTCGCGCACCAGCGCAAGCTGGACGCGCTCACCCGCATCCTCGAGGTCGAGTCGTTCGAGGCGATGATCATCTTCGTCCGGACCAAGCAGGCCACCGAGGACCTCGCCGAGCGACTGCGGGCGCGCGGCTTCTCGGCCGCCGCGATCAACGGCGACATCGTCCAGGCGCAGCGCGAGCGCACGATCGGCCAGCTCAAGTCCGGCGCGCTCGACATCCTCGTCGCCACCGACGTCGCGGCTCGCGGTCTGGACGTCGACCGCATCTCGCACGTCGTCAACTACGACATCCCGCACGACACCGAGTCGTACGTGCACCGCATCGGCCGCACCGGTCGCGCAGGCCGCACCGGTGACGCGCTGCTGTTCGTCGCCCCGCGCGAGCGGCACCTGCTCAAGTCGATCGAGCGCACGACGCGGCAGCCGCTCACCGAGATCCAGCTGCCGACCGTCGAGGACGTCAACGCGCAGCGTGTCGCGAAGTTCGGTGACTCCATCACGGCGAGCCTGAACTCCGAGAACCTGGCGTTGTTCCGCAAGCTCATCGAGGACTACGAGCGCGAGCACGACGTTCCGCTCGCCGACATCGCCGCCGCGCTGGCGGTGCAGTCGCGCGACGGCGAGTCCTTCCTGATGGAGCCGGAGCCGCCGGCCCCGCCGCGCCGCGAGCGCGAGCCGCGGGAGCGTCCCGCGCGCCGGTTCGACGAGGGCGGCCCGACTGGTCCGCGGATCGGCCGTGACGGCCAGGAGTTCGCGACCTACCGGATCGCGGTCGGCAAGCGGCACAAGGTCGCGCCGGGTGCGATCGTCGGCGCCATCGCGAACGAGGGCGGGCTGCGGCGCAGCGACTTCGGGCACATCAGCATCCGCCCCGATCACAGCCTCGTCGAGCTTCCGGCGAACCTGTCGAGCCAGACGGTCGAGGCGCTGCGGGCGACCCGGATCTCGGGTGTGCTGATCCAGCTGCAGCTCGATCAGGGCGCGCCGTCGGGCCGGCCGTCGCGCGGCGGTCGTGACGACCGCGCGGGCGGCAGGTACGGCCGAGATCGCGGCGACCGCGGCGATCGGGGTGACCGGGGCGATCGGTTCGGGAAGCGTCGTCCCCGAGACTGACCTCCACCTGGGAAAATAACGTTCGGAACGGGCGCCGGCGAGTCATGGACTCGCCGGCGCCCGTTTCTGTGAATGCGATCGATCTTGTGACGGGAGTGACTGCTGCTCTGTAACGTGCCTCACAGTTTGCGGTCGGGGATCCGCGCAATCCCATCAAGGAGGCACGAACGTGGCCCACACGATTCGTCGAGGATTCATCGCAGCAGCACTCATTGCCGGCGCATCCGTCGGCCTGGCGGCACCCGCCGCGGCGCAACCGGACATCATCGGTTCCATCTCCAATGCCGCCGACATCACCAACAGCCTCGCCGACGTGCTGTCATCCGTCGGCTCCGGAAGCAGTGGGGGAACCGGCAGTGCCAGCTTGTTCGCCGGCAGCGGCGATCTCGCGATTCCCCTGCCGATCCCCAGTCCGCGTGGCCTCGCGGCGCTCGCCGCGGCCACGACCCAGACCGGCAAGCCCTATCTGTGGGGTGGCAACGGCCCCGACGCCTGGGACTGCTCGGGCCTGGTCCAGTGGGCGTTCCGAACCGTCGGGATCAGCCTGCCGCGCACCAGCCAGGAGATGGCCCGCTATACCGGTGGCATGCTCGTGCCGCTCTCGGCGCTGCAGCCCGGCGACGTCATCACGATGGACACGTACGACATCGCCGGGCACGTCGGGATCTACGCCGGCAACGGCATGGTGTTCAACGCGTACGGCACCGGGGTTCCGACCGGGCTGCGGCCGTTGTCGGACTTCCGGATCCACAACATCCGCCGGTTCTTCTGAGCGCGAACTCTTCCGAACCGCAGCGGGCTCAGCTCAGCACCTCCGTCAGCACCGGGGTTCCGGTGGCGAACTGCGTGCGGTACAGCTGGGTGTAGCGACCGCCGCGGTCGAGGAGTTCGGCGTGGTTGCCGCGCTCGACGATTCGGCCGTCCTCGATCACCAGGATCAGGTCGGCAGCACGGATCGTGGACAGCCGGTGTGCGATCACCACGGCGGTGCGGCCCTCGAGCGCTTCGCCGAGCGCTTCCTGGACGGCGGCCTCGGACGTCGAATCCAGGTGTGCGGTGGCCTCGTCGAGGATCACGACGCGCTGCTGTGCGAGGAGCAGACGGGCGATGGTGAGGCGCTGGCGTTCGCCTCCGGACAGTCGGTAGCCGCGTTCGCCGACCACGGTGTCGAGTCCGTCGGGTAGCGACTCGATCAGCTCCGTGAGGCGGGCCCGGCGCAGCACGTCCCACAGTTCGTCCTCCGTGGCTCCGGGACGGGCGAGCAGCAGATTGGACCGCACGGACTCGTGGAACAGGTGACCGTCCTGGGTGACCATGCCGACAGTTCGGCGGATCGAGTCGGCCGTCAGGTCGCGGACGTCGGTGCCGGCCAGCAGCACCGCGCCGGCATCGGCGTCGTAGAGGCGGGGGAGCAGGCTCGCGATGGTCGACTTACCCGCTCCGGAGGACCCGACGAGCGCCACCATCTGCCCGGGTTCGACGCGGAAGGAGATGTCGTGCAGGACGGTCGATCCGCCGCGGCTGTCGAGGGTCGCGACCTCCTCGAGCGACGCGAGGGAGACCTTGTCCGCTGCCGGGTACGCGAAGCTCACGTCCCGGAACTCCACCGACACCGGGCCGGACGGGACCGCGACGGCGTCGGGCTTCTCGGCGATGAGCGGTTTCAGGTCGAGGATCTCGAAGACCCGCTCGAAGCTGACCATCGCGCTCATGACATCCACGCGGGCGCTGGCGAGCGACGTCAGCGGCGAGTACAGCCGGGTGAGCAGCAGCGCCAGCGAGACCACGGCACCGGCCTCGAGTTGACCGCGCAGCGCGTAGAACCCGCCCAGACCGTAGACGAGGGCCAGTGCGAGCGCGGAGACCAGCGTGAGGGCGGTGACGAACACCGACTGCAGCATCGCGGTCCGCACCCCGATGTCGCGCACGCGGCGGGCGCGGACGGCGAACTCGGTGGACTCGTCGGCGGGTCGGCCGAACAGCTTGATCAGGGTGGCGCCGGGCGCCGAGAACCGTTCGGTCATCTGCGTGCTCATCACCGAGTTGTGGTTGGCGGCCTCACGGTTGAGCCGGGCCAGGCGCGCGCCCATGCGCCGCGCGGGCAACACGAACACCGGCAGCAGGAGCAGGGACAGCAGGGTGATCTGCCACGAGATCCCGATCATCACGACGAGCGTGATCACGAGGGTCACCAGGTTCCCGACCACGCCGGACAGGGTGTCGCTGAACGCGCGCTGCGCGCCGATCACGTCGTTGTTGAGGCGACTGACGAGGGCGCCCGTCCGGGTGCGGGTGAAGAAGGCGACCGGCATGCGTTGCACGTGGTCGAACACGGCTCGGCGCAGGTCGAGGATGAGGTCCTCTCCGATGCTCGCGGAGAGCCAGCGGGTGACGATCGCGAGACCGGCCTCGAGCAGTGCGATCGCCGCGATCAGCAACGCCAGGCGTACCACCACAGCGGTTTCGTCGCCGGCCACGATCGCGTCGACGACGCGGCCGGCGAGGATCGGGGTGGCCACCGCGAGCGCGGCGGTCACGACACTGAGCACCAGGTACCACCCGATATGGCTGCGGTGCGGCCGCGCGTACCCCGCGACCCTCCGGAGCGTCGCCCGTGAGAACGGCCGACTGTCCTGCTGCGCGTGCATCGCGTTGTACATCGCGTTCCACGCGGTGACTTCCATGCTCATGGTGTGCACCCTCCCGTCGCCCGGTCACGTTACGACCGGGGTACGACACGACGGTAAGACCTCGACAATGGTTGAGGTCAATGAGCGGGTGGAAGCCCCAGGTCAGCGGGCGACGTCCACTACCAGGCGAGTGGGGTTGTCCAGCGTGTACACGCGGTACGCGGCATCCGGACGGGCGAGCCCGATCAGCGTCTGGGTCGTGCCCTCGAAGATGCCCGCGTCACGGACCTCGGTGACGATGCCGCCCGAGGCGGCCTCGAGCGGGTTGGGGCCCGCGTACGGCTCGACGCCGCTCGCGAACGGCATCGACGATCCGGTGATCATGACCTGCAGGATCGCCTGGCCGCTCACGGCGAGGGGCTTGCCGCTGCCCTGCTGGTTGGCGGTCGAGACGATTTCGGACCGCCAGCCGGGCGTGCCGGTGCCGCCGAACTCGAACACCACCCGGTCGAAACCGTCGTGGGTGCCGATCCGCATGTCACGGATCGTGAGCGCGGCATCCGCGGACGCGGTGCCGGTCTGGGCTTCCTGTTCGGTCGGCGCCGCGGTCAGCGTGCCCTCGTCGGCCGCCAGCGGGGCGGCCTTGACCGGGGCGGATGCCGACGCGGTGATCGACGTCGTGGAGGCGGTCGGCTCCGAGTCGGGACTCGAGCAACCGGCCAGGGCGATCGCCGCGACGGCGGCGGAGGAGACGGCGAGGGCGCGGCGAGACCGAAGGTACGTCATGGTTGGCGATGGTAGGTCGGGGCCACGTCGCCGTCCGGGTCCGACGCGGCGTCGTGTCCGATTCGGTATGTGATGTCGGACGCGTTCAATCCCCGGCGAGGGCGTCTCGCAGGTACGCGAGGTCCTCGGCGATCCCGTCGGCCGGCGTCTCGAGGATGACGGGGGCACCGGCCGCGGACACGACGGCGGTGAGCATCGCAGGGTCGATCAGGCCGGTCGCGAGGTTCGCGTGGCGGTCGCGCGCGGAGTCGAACTCGTCGCGGGAGTTGTTCAGGTGCACCAGGTCGATCCGGCCGGTGATCGCCTTGACCCGTTCGACGATACCGAGCAGTTCCTCCCCGCCCGCCCACGCGTGGCACGTGTCGAGGCAGAACCCGGCGCCGAATTCGCCGATCGCATCCCACAGTCGGGCGATCGCATCGAGGTGCCGTGCCATCGCGAAGTCGCCACCCGCGGTGTTCTCCACCAGGATCGGGACCGGGAAGCCGCCCTTGTCCTGCTGTCGTTCGAAGAGCTTGCGCCAGTTCGCCACTCCCGCGGCCGGATCCTCGCCGTCGCGCACGTGCCCGCCGTGCACGACGAGGCCGACCGCACCGATCTCGGCCGCGGCCGAGGCCTGGTCGGCCACGGCCTTGCGGGACGGCATGCGAAGCCTGTTGTTGAGGCTCGCGACGTTGATGACGTACGACGAGTGCACGACGACGTCGATGGGACTGGCCAGGATCCGGTCGGTCTGCGGGTGGGGTTCCGGCTTGTCCCACTTCTGGGGATCGGTGAGGAACAGTTGGACGATGTCGGCACCGAGTTGCTCGCCGGCCCCGATGGGGTCGGCGTCCTGCCGGACGTGGGCTCCGATCCGCATGACGTCGAGCGTAGCGGCGTCGAGGTCCCGATCAACGGGAAACGCGGCCCGGCGGTCGACCGTTCCTGGTTGTGTGTCGGTCGGCACATCCGAAACTGCGGGAGATTGAAACCACATGGGCAAGCTGGACGGAAAGGTCGCACTCATCACGGGTGCCGGTCAGGGAGTCGGTCAGGGCGTCGCGTTCGCGCTCGCGAAGGAGGGCGCGCGGATCGCGGTGTCGGGGCGGACCGAGTCCAAGCTGATCGAGACGTGTGAGCAGATCGCGGCGTTCGGCGGGATCGCGGAACCGGTGGTCGCGGACGTTTCGGACGCCGACGACATCGCGCGTTCGGTCGAGACGACCATCGCACTGTTCGGTGGCGTCGACATCCTGGTCAACAACGCCAGCCTCAACCCCCTGGGGCCGATCAACGAACTGAAGGCCGACCTTCTCGAACGCGCCTACACGTCGGGCCCGATCGCGGCACTGCGCACGATGCAGGCCTGCTACCCCTCCATGAAGGAGCGCGGCGGCGGCGCGATCGTGAACATGGTGTCGTCGGTCGCGGTCCGCTGGGACGCGAGCGGCTACGGCGGCTACGCATCGGTGAAGGAAGCGGTGCGGTCGCTGACCCGTGCGGCGGCGTGCGAGTGGGGTGTCGACAACATTCGCGTCAATGCCGTTGCTCCGCACGCCATGTCGCCGGGTCTGCAGCGCTGGACCGAGGCGCGTCCGGAGGAGGCCGCGGCGTTCGTCGCGAGCATCCCGATGCGCCGCATCGGTGATCCGGAGACCGACATCGGCAACGCGGTCGCGTTCCTGGTCGGACCGGACTCGGCGTACCTGACGGGTGCGACGATCCCGCTCGACGGCGGCCAGGCTCGCTGGTCGTGACGGTGGTCAAGCGGGCGTTCGCGTTCGCCGACGTGCTCGGCGCCGTGGACGCCGGCGGCCGCTCGGTGGTCGACATCCACCGGCCCGGCATCTTCCGCACCAATTCCGTTGCACCGCAGTCGGACGACGTGCCGCTCCGCACCGTGGTGTGGTCGTGGGACGACGCGGCGGTCGACGTCGGCGTCGATCCCGATGCGGTGTTGACGCTCACCGAGTCGGTCCGCTGGGACCGACGCGATCCGGCGGCGACCGCGGGAGGTGGGATCAAGCAGGTGTGTTTCGTCGCGCGCCGCGCCGACGTCCCGCGTGCCGAGTTCGAGCAGCGTTACGCCGCACACGCCGACATTGCGCGGGTGCACCATCCGGCGGTGAGCCGGTACGTGCAGAACCTCGTCGTCGATGCCCGCGGTGCGGGCGCCGGTGGGATCGAGGCCGTCTCGGAGCTGTGGTTCGACACTGTCGACGACTACCGCGAGCACTACTACGCGGGCCCCGACAGTCCCGACGTCGTCCGAACGGACGTCGTGGACTATCTGGACTTCACCAGGGGTTTCAACGTGATGATGGAGACGCGGGCCGAGTAGCCCGAACCTGCCCCGGTGCCTCCCGGTGCGTGTGATGATGGGACCCTCACGCGCATCGGGAGGACCCGGTCATGGCTGCGGATTTCACGGGCAAGGATTTCACCGGCAAGGTTTCGGTCGACATCAGGGACTCGACGCCGGACTGGGCGCCGTTCGCCGAACCCCGCGCGCCCGAGGGCGCGCCCAACGTCCTGTACCTGGTGTGGGACGACACCGGCATCGGGACGTGGGACCTGTACGGCGGCTTGGTCGAGATGCCCAATCTCAGGCGCATCGCCGATCGTGGTGTGCTGCTGAGCCAGTTCCACACGACCGCACTGTGTTCGCCGACGCGCGCCGCGCTGCTGACCGGGCGGAACCCGACGTCGGTGGGCATGGCGACGGTCGAGGAGTTCACCGACGGATTCACCAACGCGAGCGGCCGGATTCCGGCGGACTGCGCGCTGATGTCCGAGGTGCTCGGCGAGCGCGGTTGGAACACCTACGCGGTCGGCAAGTGGCACCTCACGCCACTCGAGGAGTCGAATCTGGCTGCCACGAAGCGTAATTGGCCGCTTTCGCGGGGTTTCGAGCGGTTCTACGGGTTCCTCGGGGGCGAGGCCGACCAGTGGTACCCGAACCTGGTCTACGACAACCATCCGGTGGAGCCGCCGTACTCCCCGGAGGACGGCTACCACCTGTCGAAGGACCTGGCGGACAAGTCGATCGAGTTCATCCGCGACTCCAAGGTGATCGCGCCGGACAAGCCGTGGTTCATGTACCTGTGTCCCGGCTGCGGCCACGCGCCGCACCACGTGTCGCAGGAATGGGCCGACCGGTACTCCGGCCGCTTCGACATGGGGTACGAGAAGTACCGCGAGATCGTGCTGCAGAACCAGAAGGACCTGGGGCTCGTGCCGGCCGACACCGAACTGTCGCCGATGAATCCGTATGCCGACGAGGTGAGCGCCGAGGGGCTGCCGTGGCCGCCGCTCGACACGGTCCGCCCGTGGGACTCGTTGCAGGAGGACGAGAAGCGGCTGTTCAGCCGGATGGCGGAAGTCTTCGCGGGCTTCCAGAGCTACACCGACGCGCAGATCGGTCGCGTCCTCGACTACCTGGAGGAGTCGGGGCAGCTCGACAACACGATCGTCGTGCTGCTCTCCGACAACGGTGCGAGCGGCGAGGGCGGACCCAACGGTTCGGTCAACGAGTACAAGTTCTTCAACGGTTACGCCGACAAGGTGGAGGACGGGCTCGCGAAGATCGACGAACTCGGCGGGCCGGAGACGTACAACCACTACTGCCTCGGCTGGGCGATGGCGTTCAACACCCCGTACAAGCTGTTCAAGAGGTACGCGTCGCACGAGGGCGGGATCGCGGACCCGTGCCTGATCTCGTGGCCGGACGGCATCGCGGCTCGTGGTGAGGTCCGCGACCGCTACGTGAACGTCTGCGACGTCACGCCCACCGTGTACGAACTGCTCGGCGTCGACCCGCCGCTGCTGGTCGGGGGTGTCCCGCAGCGACCGCTCGAAGGTGTGAGTTTCCGTCCGATCCTCGACGATCCGGACGCGGCCACGGGCAAGGTCACCCAGTTCTACTCGATGCTCGGCACCCGCGGGATCTGGCACGAGGGCTGGTTCGCGAACACGGTCCACCCCGCCGCGCCGTCGAACTGGTCGCACTTCGACGACGACCGCTGGGAGCTGTTCCACATCGAGCGGGACCGCAGCCAGGTCCACGATCTCGCCGCCGCGCGCCCCGACAAGCTCGACGAGATGCGGGCGCTGTGGTTCACCGAGGCCGAGAAGTACGGCGGGCTGCCGCTCAACGACCTCGACATCCTGTCGGCGTTTCTGCGTTACCGGCCGTACCTCACCGGTGCGCGGGAGTCGTTCGTCTACTACCCGGACGCCGCCGAGGTGGGTCCGGGCGCCGCGCTCGAGATGCGGGGCCGATCCTTCTCGCTGCTGGCCGAGGTGAGCGTCGAGTCGGCCGACGACGTCGAGGGCGTCCTGTTCGCCCACGGCGGCCGTCTGGGCGGACACACGCTGTTCGTGCAGGACGGGCGGCTGACGTACGTCTACAACTTCCTCGGCGAGGAGGAACAGCTCGTCGTGTCCACCGACAAGGTGACCGCCGGCTCGCACGTCCTCGGGGTGCGGTTCGAGCGGACGGGCGCGGGCGACGACCAGTTCACGCCGGTCGGTGACGTGACGCTGCACATCGACGACCGTGCGGTGGGCTCGCGCTCCGGGATCCGGATGCAGCCGGCGATGTTCTCGGGCGTCGGCGAGGGTATCCGGATCGGACGCGATCCCGGGCAGTCGGTGTCGGCGGCGTACCGCGCCCCGTTCCGGTTCCGGGGCGGGACCATCGCGAAGGTGGTCGCCGACGTGTCCGGTGAGCCGTACCTCGACATCGAGCGCGAGATCGCCCGGGCCTTCTCGCACGACTGAACGCCACGGTCACTCCTCGCACGAACGGACCCTGCGGCTGGTCGGGGTACAAGATCAGGGAAGACCCCGATGGTTTCTGTCGTCCCCGCGGGTGAGGATGGTGGGCATGCCAACCGAAACCGAGATGCCCACCGAAACCACCGTGGCCGCCCGCGCGGTCAACCTGACGAAGGTCTACGGGTCGGGGGACACCCAGGTCCACGCGCTCGCGGGCGTGTCCGCGGAGTTCGCGCGGGGGGAGTTCACCGCCATCATGGGGCCGTCCGGCTCCGGCAAGTCGACGCTCATGCACTGCCTGGCCGGCCTCGACGCCGCGACGTCGGGTGCGGTGCTGATCGGTGCGACGGATCTGACGACGCTCTCGGACAAGCAGATGACGCAGCTGCGCCGCGACCGGATCGGTTTCGTGTTCCAGGCGTTCAACCTGGTGCCGACGCTCACGGCGCTGGAGAACATCACCCTGCCGCTCGATATCGCCGGCCGGAAGGCCGACCAGCAGTGGCTCGACACCGTGGTCGATCGGCTGGGCCTGCGGGACCGTCTCGACCACCGTCCCGGTGAGCTGTCGGGCGGTCAGCAGCAGCGCGTCGCGTGCGCGCGGGCGCTCGCCGGGCAGCCGGAGATCATCTTCGGTGACGAGCCGACCGGCAACCTCGACTCGCGTTCGTCGGGCGAGGTGCTGTCGATCCTGCGGGCCGCGGTCGACGAGTTCAACCAGACCGTCGTGATCGTCACGCACGATCCGCGGGCCGCGAGCTTCGCCGACCGCGTGGTGTTCCTCGCGGACGGGCAGATCGTCGACGAACTGCGCGAGCCCACCGCGGAGTCGGTCCTGGACCGCATGAAGAACCTCGAGACGGTCTGACGCCATGGCCGTGACCAATTCACCGATGCGCAAGGTGTCGTTGCGCAATCTCGCCGCCCACAAGGTGCGGCTCGTCCTGACCGTGCTGTCGGTGGTGCTCGGCACCGCGTTCGTCGCGGGTTCGTTCGTGTTCACCGACACGCTGCAGAAGACGTTCGACAGCATCTTCGACGGCACCGCGCAGGGTGTCGACGTCCGGGTCAGCGCCGTCGAACAGGGCTCGAGCGGTGTCCCGATCGCGGACGTCGACACCATCCGTGCGGTCGACGGCGTCCGCGCGGTCGCCCCGGCCGTGGACGGGCAGATCGTCGTCCTCAACTCGGCCGGCAAGCCGATGCAGAACGGCGGCGCCCCGAGCATCGGGTCGTCGTACCTGCCGCCGGAGCAGGCGCTCGGCGAGCCGACCAAGTTCGTCGCCGGCACGCCGCCGGAGCAGACCGGTCAGATCGCGCTCAACCAGAGCGCCGCGACACGCGCCGGCCTCGACGTCGGCTCGCCCACTCGGGTGCTGACGATGCGCGGCTGGAACGACGTCACCGTCTCCGGCATCTATGCGCCGGAGACCGACACCGGCGGCTACGTCGGGGCGCTGTTCACCGATGCGCAGGCCCGTGAGCTGTTCACCGACGGCAGCCACGTCGGCTACATCGACGTCGCCGGTTCCGGGGTGTCGCAGGACGAGCTGAGCGATCGCATCGCCGCGGCCCTGCCGGACACCAAGGTGCAGACCGGTGCCGAGGTGAAGCAGGAGACCAAGGACGAGATCGGCCAGGCCCTCAGCTTCGTCAACTACTTCCTGCTGGCATTCGGCGCGATCGCGCTGCTGGTGGGCACGTTCATCATCTACAACACGTTCTCGATGATCGTCGCGCAGCGTCTGCGCGAGCTGGCGCTGCTCCGCGCGATCGGCGCCAGCCGCAAGCAGGTGGGCCGCTCCGTGGTGTTCGAGGCGCTCGTCGTCGGCGCCATCGGCAGCGCGCTGGGCCTCGCCGCCGGCGTCGGCCTCGCCTACGGTCTGCGCGCCCTGCTCAACGCGTTCGATCTCGGCCTGCCCGAGGGATCGCTGCAGGTCGCACCGCGCACGATCATCGTCGCGCTGGTGCTCGGCATCATCGTCACCGTCGTCAGCGCCTACGCTCCGGCCCGCCGCGCGGCGAAGGTGCCGCCGGTCGCGGCGATGCGCGAGGAGTTCGCCTCCACCGGCGACACGCTCAAGGTGCGCACGCTGATCGGTGCGATCGCGGCGGTGCTCGGCGTGCTCGCTCTGGTCGTCGGCGCGCAGTCCACCGGTGGCGGCGCGGCGGCGATCGTCGGACTGGGCGCGCTCGCGCTCGTCCTCGCGGTCCTGCTCGCGGCACCGGCACTGTCCCGTCCGATCGTCGGCGGACTCGGCGCGATCTTCGCGAAGCCGTTCGGTCCGGTGGGGCGTCTCGCCCGCACTAATGCGGTTCGCAACCCGAAGCGCACCGCGGCGACCGCGTTCGCGCTCACGCTCGGCCTGATGCTGGTGTCGGTGATCGGCGTGTTCGGTGCGTCCGCCAAGTCGAGCGTGAACTCCCTGGTCGACAAGGGCGTCGAGGCCGACTTCGTGCTCACGGGGCCGCAAGGCATCGGGGTGCCGGCCGGAGCGGCGGCCGCCGCGGGCCGCGTGAACGGTGTCGCCGAGGCGGTGTCGCTGCATGGCGTGGCCGCGAAGATCGGCGACGACGACGTCTTCGGCACCGCGCTGAGCGGCTCCCCGGACGGTGTCCTCGACTACACGATGAAGGAGGGCTCCGCGTCCGTCGGTGGCACCGACATGATGGTCAGCGAGTCGGAGGCCGCCGACCACGACTGGAAGCTGGGCACGCCCGTCACCCTCACCGATCGTGACGGCGAGCAGACGACGGTGACGGTGACCGGCATCTACGAGGACAACCAGCTGCTGGGTCCGTGGATGGTGTCGGGCGAGGTGTACCGGGAGATGACGCCGGCGAACATGCGGGCGGAGTGGGCGGTGCTGATCAAGGCGACGCCGGGCGCGGACCTGACCGCGATGGCCACCGATCTCGCGTCCGCGACCGACCCGTTCGTCGTCGTGCAGGTCCAGGACCGCGAGCAGTTCAAGGGCGCGCAGGGCCAGCAGATCGACATGCTGCTCTCGGTGCTCTACGGCCTGCTGGCGCTCGCGGTCGTCATCGCGATCCTCGGCATCGTGAACACCCTCGCGCTGTCGGTGGTCGAGCGTCGCCGGGAGATCGGCATGCTCCGGGCGGTCGGAATGCAGCGTGCGCAGGTGCGCCGCACCATCTACCTCGAGTCGGTGCTCATCGCCGTGTTCGGTGCGCTGGTGGGCGTCGTGCTGGGCGTCGTCTTCGGATGGGGCTTCGTGCGGACGCTCGCCGATCAGGGCCTGGACCAGATCTCGGTGCCGTGGGGTCAGGTGCTGGCGATGCTGATCGGGTCGGGTGTCGTGGGTGTGCTGGCGGCGCTGTGGCCGGCGTCCCGTGCCGCCAAGACGAAGCCGTTGGAGGCGATCTCCGACATGTAGGCGGTCCCGCTCGATCGGGAACAGGGGACGGTACCTTCGCGGCTTCGGCGGCGAAGGTACCGTTTTCGCGTGAGCAACCTGCAGGAAATCGGTGATCGTGACGGCTGGCGCTGCTGGCTGTGCGACGAACCGGTCGACCCCGACATGTCCGTCAACGATCCCCGCGGCCCGAGCGTCGACGGCATCGCGACGGCGAAGAAGAGCAAGGCCAAGGCCGTCCAGGAGCGGCTGGCGCACCGTGCGTGCAACACCAAGAAGGGTGCGGTCAAGCCCGTCGTGCCGTGGCCGGACCACCTGTTCGTGGTCGACCCCGCGCCGATCGTCGGGGTCGTGGAGCAGTTGAGCCGCAAGGGCGGCCGGGTAGCCGTGGCGCGGTGCCCCGGTGAGTCGGACGCGAAGGCCGCCGCGGAGTGGTTGCTCGACCGGCTGTCGCGTTTCGCACCGGATCTCGATCTGTCGACCCGCATCGACGCGGGCGGCGGTGGTTACCTGCTGGTGCTCGAGACGCGCTGACGGGTGCGCCGGAAAGCGGCCCGGTAGCAGGATCATTCGATTCGTAGCCCTGATGTCACCTCTGCGGCGATGGCGTCGGTCGTGACCTCCACGGCCCGCCGTACCGGGGGCGAGAGGTGCTGCCCGAACCCCACATCACGACTCGCCGTCGCATACAGGATCGCGTGTCCGGGTGCCGTGCCGAGCGCGTGCGCGAGGGCGAGCGCGGCCGCCACGTCGATGCCGTGGCTGTCCAGCGGACCGGCGTCGTCGCCGAGGACCCACCGCTGCACCCGGCCCGGGCGAATCAGGTCCGGCAGGACGAGATCGACGACTATCGCCAATTGCCTTCCCGCCCAGGCGTCGAGCAGGTCGGTCGCATCGGTGACCGTGGTGACCGTGGTGGTTGGCGGAATCCGTCCGTCCAGTGCCCGGACCACCGCGGGGCCGAAGCCGTCGTCCCGCCGGAACTCGTTGCCGAGACCGACGACAACGGTGTTCGCCTGTCCGCTCATCGGCGCGTCACCTTCAGATCGAGGAAGTGAGTGGCGCACGAGATGCAGGGGTCGTGGTTGCGAATGATCCGTTCGCACAGCGTGGTCAGAGCCGCGTCGGGGAGGTCGAGGTGTTCGCCGATCCGGTCGACGAGATCGGCCTCGATGACGTCCTGATTCTGTGCGGTCGGGGGAACGATGTCGGCGGCTCGGATCGACCCGTCGTCGGTGAGCACGTACCGGTGGTAGAGCAACCCGCGCGGCGCCTCGCTCACCCCGTGCCCGGTGGCTGCGCGCGCTGCGACCGGAACGGACGGCGGTTCGGGACGTTCGTAGGTGTCGATGATCCGCAGCGCTTCCTCTACCGCGAACGTGACCTCCACTGCACGAATAATTATGCTGCGGAAAGGGTTCCGGCACTCCTCGCCCAGCCCGGCCGCGGTGGCGGCATCCCGTGCGGCGCCGGTGAGCTGCCCGCCGTTGAGCGAGTACCGGGCCAGTGGCCCGGTCAGGTAGGGAGCGCCGTCCAGACGGGCGTGCAGTGCCGTCGACTCGGGAACTTGACGCTCGCGCACATGATCACCGAACGCGGCGCCGGGGAACCGATCGCCGGCACTGGTGCGGACCACGCCGTCCTCGATCGCGTACCCGGCGTCGTCGTGCAACGCGACCAGGATCGGATCGAGGCGCACGTCGGGGAAGTCGAATCCGGCCACCCAGCGGACGGTGTCGAGTGCGTCGTCGAGAGCGCGACGCAGGGTGTCGGCGAGGGCATCGAGGTCGCCCCGGGTCGGGGCCCGATAGAACCCGCCGACCCGGACGTTCACCGGATGGATCGGGCGCCCGCCGATCGTCTCGAGGATTGCGTTGCCGGCCTTCTTGAGCGCGAGCCCCCGCTCGACGGCGCGCCGGTCGCGGCGGGCGAGTTGGATCGAGTCGTCCAATCCGAGGAAGTCCGGCGCATGCAGGAAGTAGATGTGCAGCGTGTGGCTGGCGATCCACTCGCCGCAGTACAGCAGCCGCCGCAGCGCCCGCACCCGTGGATTCACGGTCACGCCGCAGGCCTGTTCGAGGGCGTTGCATGCGCTCACCTGGTAGGCGACCGGGCAGATCCCGCAGATCCGGGACGTGATGTCCGGCGGCTCGCGAAAGTCACGCCCCCGGAGGAACGCTTCGAAGAAGCGGGGCGGCTCGTAGATGTCGAGCCGGGCGTGCTCGACCGTGCCGGACCGGACGGTGACGTCGAGCCGGCCCTCGCCCTCCACCCGGGCCAGCGCCCGAACCGTGAGCCGCCGCCGCTCGGCCGCGTCGGGCGCGCCCTGGGCAACATCAGGGGGATCGTCACTGCCCATGGCGGCGCCCCTCGTCGAACTCGGGTGCGGCGACGTTGAACGTCGAGAACACCCGGCCGATGCCGGCGTCGTCCATGCCGCAGCGGCGTAACCAGCCGGCCAGCGACGTGATGTTGGGATCCTTTGTGGGACCGAAGCATCCGTAGCACCCCCGTGAATGCGCGGGACACAGTGCGCCGCAACCGGCGTGCGTGACCGGACCCAGGCACGGGGTACCGTCGGCGACCATGACGCACGTCAGCCCGCGCCGCTTGCACTCGTTGCACACGCTGGTGTCGGGCACGTTCGGGGAGCGGCCGGCGAGGAACGCGGTGATCACCTCGATGAGCTGCCGGCGGTCGATCGGGCAGCCGCGCAGTTCGAAATCCACCGGCACGTGCGCCGAGATCGGCGTCGACGTCGCGAGTGTGTCGATGTACTCGGGGCTCGCGTACACGGCCGCGGCGAACTCGGCGACGTCGCCGAAGTTGCGCAGCGCCTGGACCCCGCCTGCGGTCGCGCACGCACCGATCGTGACGAGGTGTTCCGAGGCGTCGCGGATCCGGTGGATCCGTTCGACGTCCTCCGCCGTGGTGACCGAGCCCTCGACGAGCGAGAGGTCGTAGGGCCCCGCGACCGACGCGCTCGACATCTCCAGGAAGTGCGCGATGTCGAGTTCGGTTGCCACCGTGAGCAGCTCGTCCTCGCAGTCGAGGAGCGAGAGCTGGCAGCCGTCGCACGACGCGAACTTCCATACGGCCAGTGTCGGTGGGGAGGCCATCACAACTCCCGGGTGTGCAGGAGCGGGCCGGCGACGGTGTAGTCGACGACCGGGCCGTCGCGGCAGAGCAGTAGCTCGCCGAGTTGGCAGTGCCCGCAGACACCGACGCCGCACTGCATGTTCCGCTCGAGCGAGACCTGCACCCGGCGGCGTTCGACGCCGTGGCCGTCGAGGGTGCGGACCGAGAACCGCATCATCGCCTCGGGTCCGCAGACGAGGGCGTGCGTTCGCTCCGGTACCACCGTCAACCGGGTGAGCACCTCGGTGACGAACCCGACCGGCCCGGTCCAGTCCCGAGTGGGCTGGTCGATGGTCACCACGACGTCGATCCCCGTGCGGCGCCAACCGTCGAGTTCGCGGCGGTAGAGGATCTCGTCCGGACTGCGGGCCCCGACCACGAGTGTGACGTTTCGGTACCGCGCCCGGTGTGCGATGACAGCGAGCATCGGCGCTCGCACCGCCGCGAGGCCGACTCCGCCCGCGACGATCACCAGGTCTCCGCCCGCGGCGCCGTCGAGGTTCCATTCGGTCCCGAACGGGCCGCGCACACCGACGACGGTGCCGACCGGTGCGTCGTGCAGCGCCGCGCTCGCGGGCCCGACGCTGCGCACCGTGTGGGTGAGGACTCCGTCGCTGCGCGTCGGATCTCCGCACGCCGAGATCGGGATCTCTCCGATCCCCGGCGCGCACAGCATCATGAACTGCCCGGGCCGAAACCCCGGCAGCGCAGCGCCGGTGGGTGCCAACTCGAGAGTGACCGAGTCGTGTGTCTCCACCGTCCGGTGCAGCACCCGGTGAGCTGTCGGGACCAGCACCGATGTCGGCCCGGTCACGACTTACCTCGGTTCGCGTACAGATCGAGCAGCCGGGCCCGCGTCGCCTGCAGACGGTCGAGCAGCAGTCCCGACATCGCGCGTGCCACCGCGTACCCGAACACGGGATCCCGGTCGGCCGCCTCATGCAGCGCCGCGACGTCGATCTGCAGCGCCTCGGTCGGTTCGGCCGCACGCGCTCCGAAACTCCACACCTCCGGCGGCCGCAGCCACGACCACCCCAGCACGTCGCCGCCGGACAGCGTCTCGATCACCACGTCGCCGCGACCAGGCACCGCGGTACTGAGCTGCACTCGTCCGCGCCGCAGCAACCAACACCGCCGGGCGGGCTCACCCTCGTGGAAGACGATCTCGCCCGGCACCCACAACGCGGGAGTGGACAACTCTGCGAGCCGGTCCCGCGCCGCATCGGACAGGCCCGGCAGCAACAGTGGCCCCGTCACAGCCCGTGCCCCCGGTCCTCGGCGTCGAATGCCGGCAGCGCACCGCTGAGCCGCGCGGCCTCGGCGGTGATGTCGATCCCGACCGGACACCAGTCGATGCAGCGCCCGCACCCGACGCAGCCGGACGAACCGAACTGGTCGAACCAGGTACCGAGCTTGTGCGTCATCCACTGGCGGTAGCGTGCTGCGCCGGTGGTGCGGACGTTCCCGCCGTGCAGGTGCGAGTAGTCGAGTTCGAAGCACGATGCCCACCGCTGCTGCCGCTCGGTGCCCTCGCCGCCCAGTTCGCTCACATCCTCGGCGCTGGTACAGAAGCACGTCGGACACACCATCGTGCAGTTTCCGCAGGTGAGGCAGCGGTCGGCGACGTCGTCCCACACCGGTTCGTCGCGGGCGGCGCGCAACAACTCCCGCAGGTCCACGTCAGGCATCGCGCGTCCCATCCGTCCGCGCGCGTCGTCGACGGCCGCGCACGCCTCGTCGGCGTCGGCCCGGGTGGCGGCGGTGTGCGGGATCCGCGCGAGCAGGCGGGCCCCCGTCTCGGTGCCGACGTCGACGACGAACCGGTGCCCGCGATCGTCGATGCGTTCGGTGAGCGCGAGATCGTAGCCGCCGCCGACGCCGGGTCCGGTGCCCATCGAGGCGCAGAAACACACCCCACCCGGTTCGATGCAGTTCACCGCAATCACCACGAGGTCTGCGAGGACTCGGGCGGTGTGGCCGCCCGGGTCGGCGCCCAGCACGGTGCCCAGCGTACGGATCGCCGCGAGATCGCAGCCACGCACGCCGAGAAATGCGAAACGGGGCTCCTCGGCGTCCGGACCGGAGAACGTCCCACCGGACTCCGACCACAACACCTGCCGAGGTGGATGGACGAACGTCTTCCACGACATCGGTCCAGCCGAGTGGGAGAAGACCGCGCCGTCATCGCGGCGCTCGAGCCGGTACTCGCCCGGCGCCGTGACCACACCCCAGCCGTCGGGCAGGTCGGCGCCGGACTCGAGGTCGCCCAGGACGACGGCGCTCTCGCGCACCGTTGGACCCACCACGCGGCGCCCGTCGTCGCGCAGCACCCGGATCAGGTCATCGAGATCGCGTCTGTCGATGACCGCCGTGTTCATCGTGTCCATGGCACTCCTCCCGTCCATTGGGGCAGGTCCGTCGGTGTGTGTGAAGGGCCCTTCGGCCCTGTTCGGCGTACCGCGGGCCACGCACGATCGGATGGGAGGATGCGGGCGCCGACCGCATCCTGTCCGAGGGAGGCGCCCTGCGATGCCGGCGATCGTCACGCTCACCATGAATCCGGCGCTCGACATCTCGACGACTGCCGAACGAGTCGGCCCCACCGACAAGATTCGCTGTAGCGAGCCCCGTTACGACCCCGGCGGTGGGGGGATCAATGTCGCCCGGATCGTGCGAGTGCTCGGCGAGTCCGTCGTCGCGGTGTTTCCCGTCGGCTCCGCCACGGGTGGGGTGCTCGGCGGACTGCTCGACAAGGAGGGCGTATGGACGCGCCGCATCCCGATCGACGGCGCCACTCGCGAGAGCTTCACCGTCGACGAGGACAGCTCCGGCGAGCAGTACCGCTTCGTGCTCCCCGGCCCCCGTCTGACCCGCGCCCAGCAGGAGCAGTGCCTGGTGATGCTCGAGGAGGTGGCTCGTGACGCCCGATTCATCGTCGCGAGTGGTTCGCTGCCGCCGGGTACGCCACCGGACTTCTACGATCGGGTCGCCGCGACGGCCCGTGACCTCGGTGTGCGGTGCCTGCTCGATACGTCGGGACAATCGTTGCAGCGCAGCCGATTCGGCGTGTACCTCCTCAAGCCGAGTATTCGGGAGCTGCGGGAGCTGAGCGGAGACGACCTCGCCGACGCGGCGGCTCGGCTCGCCGCGGCCCGCCGACTCGTCGACGCCGGGCGATGCGAAGTCGTCGTGTTGTCGTTGGGCGCCGGTGGGGCCCTGGTCGTCACGGCCCATTCGGCCGCCCGGTTCGCGGCCCTCCCCGTCGCGATCCGCAGTGGGGTCGGGGCGGGCGACGCGATGCTCGCCGGGATCACCGTCGGGCTGGCGCGCAACCAGCCCCTGCACGACGCGGTTCGACTCGGGATCGCTGCGGGGGCCGCGATGCTCAGGATGCCCGGCACCCGTCCGTGCCGGCGCGAGGAGATCGAGATGCTCTATCACCGCGCCCCGCCCGCGGTTGCCGTGGACGGCGACCGCGTGCAGTCGTAGGGGCGAAGCGGAGCACCGGTGGCACGCGTGCCGGCAACCGAAACCACAGTGGCGGCGACCGGACTGTCCGCAGCCGACGCTGCGGCACGTCTGCGCGCCGACGGTCCGAACGTGCTGCCGTCTGTACGGCTGGTGCCCGCGTGGCGCAAGTTGCTCGCGGAACTGACCCACTTCTTCGCGCTGATGCTGTGGGTGGCAGCCGTTCTGGCGATGGTGGCGGGGATGCCCCAACTCGCGATCGCGATCGTCGTCGTGATCCTGGTGAACGGGGTGTTCGCGTTCGTGCAGGAGGAACGCGCGGAGAAGGCGTCCGAACGGCTCCGGGACCTGCTGCCGTCGGCCGTGACAGTTCGCCGGGACGGCGAGCCACGCGTCGTCGAGGCTGCCGACGTGGTCGTCGGCGACGTGATGCTGCTTTCCAGCGGCGATCGGATACCGGCCGACGGTCGACTGCTCCACAGCGACGATCTCGCAGTCGACGAGTCGACGCTGACCGGCGAGAGTGAATCGGTACACGCGGCGAGGGACGACGACGTTTCCGCCGGCACGTATGTGGTGTCCGGTCAGGGAGAAGCCCTGTGCGTCGCGACCGCCGACGACACCCGGTTGGCCGGGATCGCGTCACTGACCGCGGGGGTGCGGCGCCCGCGGAGCCCGCTGGCCGCCGAACTCCACCGGATCGTTCGGATCATCGCGGTGCTCGCGATCGGCGTGGGGTGCGCCTTCTTCGCGTTGTCGTTGCTGGTCGGGGCGCCGGCCCACAACGGCTTCCTGTTCGCGGTCGGCGTCACCGTCGCACTCGTGCCCGAGGGACTTCTGCCGACAGTGACTCTGTCGCTGGCGATGGGCGCGCAGCGGATGGTCCGCCGACACGCCCTCGTGCGACATCTCGAGGCGGTCGAGACACTCGGCTCCACGACCCTGATTTGCACCGACAAGACCGGGACACTCACCCAGAACCGGATGACCGTGGTCCGGGCGTGGACGCCCGCCGGCTCCGTCGCAGTCGTCGGTGACGGGTACGAGCCGACGGGCCAGGTCACCGCATCCACCGCGGCACGGACCGCCGGAGCGCGAATGGGGCGCGCGGCGATTACCGCGTCCCAGGGCGGGATCTCGTTCGACGACGGCACCTGGTCAGTGGTCGGCGATCCGATGGAAGCGGCGATAGACGCATTCGCGCGCCGCCTGGCCGGCGGTCCGAACCGCGTCGGGATGCCCGTCGAACGGCGCTACGCTTTCGATCCCGTGCGGCGCCGTGAGTCGGTGGTGTCCGGCAGCACCTTGATGCTCAAGGGCGCGCCCGACTCGGTCCTGCCGCTGTGCACGGGACCGGACGACGCCGCACTCTCGAGTGCACGTCACACCGTGGACGACCTGGCGGGACAGGGGCTGCGGGTGCTGGCGGTGGCAGAGCGGCAGCTCGCCGGAGCTGCCGCACCGGACGCGTCGACGCCGGTGGAGGCGATCGAGCGGGATCTGACGCTGCTCGGTCTGTTCGCTATCGAGGACCCACCGCGCCCGGCGGTCACCGATGCGCTCGATGCGACCCGCCGTGCGCACATCAAGGTCGTCATGTTGACGGGCGATCATCCGGCCACCGCCGTGGCGGTGGCGCAGGAGATCGGGCTCATCCGAGGCGGCAGCGACTCCGTCGTGCTGCAGGGCCGCGATCTGCCGACTGACGATGCCGCGCTCGGCGAACTGCTCGATCGCGACGGAGCAGTGGTGAGCAGGGTGTCTCCCGAGCAGAAACTCGCTGTCGCCCGCGCACTCCAGGCCCGCGGTCACGTGGTCGCGATGACAGGTGACGGCGTCAACGACGGCCCGGCGCTGCGGGAGGCGGACATCGGGGTCGCGATGGGGTTGGGCGGCACCGATGTCGCGCGGGCGGCCGCTGACCTGGTGTTGCTCGACGACGACTTCTCCACGATCGTCGCCGCGGTGGAGCAGGGGCGTGCCACGTACGCGAACATCCGGAGGTTCCTCACCTATCACCTGACGGCCAATGTCGCCGAGCTCACGCCCTTCGTCGTGTGGGCGTTGTCGGGCGGGCACGTCCCGCTCGCGATCGGTGTTCTGCAGGTGCTGTGCTTCGATATCGTCACCGACCTGTTGCCGGCGCTCGCGCTCGGTGGGGAGCCGCCGAGCAAGGGCGTGATGGAGCGCCGGCCGGAGCGTCGGCATCTCATGGACCGCCCGCTCCTGACCCGCGTGTTCGGCGTCCTGGGCCCGGTCGAGTCGTCGATCGAGATGATCGCCTTCCTCACGGTGCTCACGCTCGCAGGCTGGCACCTCGGCGCCGACCCTCCGAGCGGCACGGTGCTGGTCACCGCGTCCGGTTCGGCGTTCGCCGCGGTCGTCCTCGGACAGATCGCGAATGCCTTCGCGTGTCGCAGTGCGACCCGTCCGGTATGGCAACTCGGATGGCTGACCAATCGGATGCTGGTGTGGGCGGTGGCCGCCGAATTCGTGATCCTGATCGCGCTGCTGGTCATCGGGCCGGTCGCCGCGGTACTCGGGCAGTCCCCGCCGTCGATCGCGGGATGGGCCGTCGCGATCGCGGGGATGCCGGCTCTGCTCGCGGCGGACTACTGGAGCAAGCGGATCCGACGCGGCGGTATCGGTGGAACGTCGAGACGCAGGCCGGCCGCGACATCTCGGCGACCGTCAGGTTCGTAAGTTCGGAGCTCCCATCGTCACCCCGGAACGTGCGGCGAGTACCGCCGCCTGGGCGCGGCGCTCCACACCGAGTTTTGCCAAGAGGTGGGAAACGTAGTTCTTCACGGTCTTCTCGGCCAGGAACATGCGGGCGGCGATTTCGCGATTCGTCAGGCCTTCGCCGAGTAGTGCGAGAAGGCGCCGTTCCTGCGCGGTCAGATCGTCGGGGGGCGTGCGCCGCCCTGTCGGAGGGGCGGGCAGTGGGAGTGTGCGACCCGCGCCGACCTCGCGCACCGCCTCGATCAACTGCATTCCACGAATGTCCTTGACCACGTAACCCTTTGCTCCTGCCGCGGCCGCATCCTGCATGGCGCGCTCGTCGGCGAAGGCGGTGACGACGAGGCAGCGTAGATCCGGAATCCTGGTCCGCAGTTGGCGGCACACGTCGATGCCGTTGCCGTCCGGCAGTCGCACGTCGAGCAGGACGACGTCGGGTCGGAGCGCCGGGATCCGGGCGAGAGCCTGCGACCGGTTCTCGGCCTGACCGACCACCTGCATGTCGGGGTCCGTATCGAGCAGTTCGGCGAGGCCGCGGCGCACCACTTCGTGATCGTCCACGATGAACACAGTCAACATCCTCGGCACCTCCTGGGTGCATACGATCCGATGGTACGACGTTCCGTGCGGCTCGCACCGTGTCGTGGGACTTCCGGCCCTATGCCGGGGCGCTCGGCGCGCCGACGATGGGGGAACGCGAGGTTCGTGGAGGTCGCCGTGGACGCAGTCACAACGGCAGCACCGGTCGTCGTCGGAATCGACGGTTCCGCGACGTCCCTCGCCGCGGTGAGCTGGGCGGCGCGCACGGCGCGGCTCCACGACGGCCCGCTGCGGATCGTGACCGCGCTCGGTGCGCCGTCACCATACGGCGACGACATTCGGCTCCCGCCGAGCTACTTCGCCGACCGCGATCGCGCCGCCCGCGCCGCCCTCGCAGAGGCGGCCGCGATCGCGCGGACCACCGATACCGCGTCGAACCGCACCGAGGTCGTCACCGACCTCCTCGAGGGTTCCGCCCGACCGGCCCTGATCGAGGCGTCGAAGTCGGCCCGCATGATCGTCGTCGGCAGCCGAGGGTTGGGCCGGATCACAGCCGCGCTGGCGGGTTCGGTCGCGGTGGCGCTCGCCGCTCACGCGCACAGCCCGGTCGTCGTTATCCGCGGCCACGCCGGGCAGACATCCGGCGCCGGCCACCGGCAGGTGGTCGTCGGTGTCGACGGGACCCGGAGCAGCGCGCCGGCACTCGCGACAGCGTTCGACGAGGCATCCCGACGGGGCGCCGGACTGGTCGCGATCCACACGTGGTCGCCGTTCGACCTGTCCACCGCCTTCGACGACCAACTCGATCTGCAGTGGGACGAGGTCGAGGTCGCCGAGCGGGCTGTCCTCGCGGAAAGCCTCGCGGGCTGGGAGGACCGTCATCCGGAGATCGAGGTCACCCGCATCGTCGTCCGCGGCAATGCCGCCGAGGAGTTGCGGAAGCGTGCAGCGGACGCGGACCTCCTGGTGGTCGGCTCGCACGGGCGTGGCGGGTTCGCGGGAATGCTCCTCGGATCGACGGGCACCGTGCTGCTACACACCGCGGACTGCCCCCTGATGATCGTCCGGTCGTCCGGGGAATGACCGAGAGGACAGCCGTGGATACGCCCGACGACGAGGTCCTTCTCCTCGCGGGATCGTCGGTCCCGGTGACCGACGCGATCATCTGCGCCTACGCCCGGAGTCGACCCTGTGTGGTCTTTGCAGAGGCCCTGCACGACGCCGACGAATCATCCGACGGATGACATTGGACCCTGGGACGAGCCCGGCAGGCGGTGTTTGCTGGAGGGGACCCTCGAATCACACCGAGGAGCGGTGATGACAGCTCAGTCGGCCCCGACGGGCCAACGGTGGACCGCATCGATCGATCAACTCGGGGCCACCGACGCACCGTCGGTCGGCGGAAAGGCCGCAAACCTCGGAGAACTCGCCCGCGCCGGATTCCCGGTGCCGCCGGCGTTCGCGATAGCCGAGAGCGCCTACCTCGCGGCGATGGACGCGGCCGGGATCCGTACCGAACTCGCCGATCGCGGCGCTGCGAGCCGGACGGCGGACGATGCAGTCCTCGACAGTGAATCGCGAAGCCTGCAGGACCTCGTCCGCGGGGTGAACCTGCCTGACGGCATGAGAACCGAGATCTGCCGCGCCTACCGGGATCTCGGTCCCGACGTTCCGGTGGCGGTGCGGTCGTCGGCACCCGCCGAGGACGCCGCCGACACCTCGTTCGCGGGCATTCACGAGAGCTATACCGATGTCGTCGGTGACGACGCACTGATCGACGCGGTCCTCGCGTGCTGGGCGTCGTTGTGGACGCCACGCGCCCTGACCTATCGGATCTTGCGCGGGTACGACGACGAACCGTCGATCGCCGTCGTCGTGCAGCGCATGGTCCGGTCCGACTGTTCCGGTGTCGCGTTCACGGCCGATCCTCGCACCGGGGCCCGGGACCGGATCGTCGTCGAGGCCGCGCTGGGGCTTGGGGAGGTGATCGTCGGTGGGCAGGTCGAGCCGGACACGTACGTCGTGTCGAAGGACGACTTCTCCCTGGTCGACAAGAACATCGGGTCGCAGGCGTTCGCAATCCGCCCGGGTATCCGAGGTGACCGGCGGGTGGACCTGTCTCCCGACGAGGGCAACCGCCAGGTCCTCGACATCGCACGTGTGCGAGAGATCGCGAAACTCGCTGCAGCAGTGGAGAAGCACTATGCGGCGCCGCAGGATCTCGAGTTCGCAGTCGAGGACGGTGACGTGTGGCTGGTCCAGACCCGACCGATCACCACCCTCGGCGACACCGACACCGATACCGACACTGATGTCGGCACCGAGTCCGCCGCCGCCACGACACCGCTGGTCCACGGGCTCGGCGCCGGTCCCGGGACTGCCACCGGCACCGCGCGGGTCCTGACCGCGCTCGGGGATTCCGGCCGACTCGGTGACGGCGACATCCTGGTTGCCCCGATGACCCGACCCGACTGGCTGCCCGTGTTGCGGCGCGCGGCGGCGATCGTCACCGACGGTGGGGGAGTGACGTGCCATGCCGCGATCGTCGGCCGTGAACTCGGCAGGCCCGTCGTCGTCGGCACCCACGACGCCACGAGCGTCATCACCGACGGCGCGGTGATCACCGTCGACGGGGACCGGGGGGTGGTGTTCGCCGGTGCGGTGGCGCCGACACGGGCCTCCCGTTCCGAGCCCACCGCGCCGTCCCCGCGCGCGACGACGACCGAGCCGACCGCGACCGCGCTGTACGTCAATCTCGCGACCCCGGAGGCGGCCGAGTCCGTCGCGGCCACCGACGTCGACGGTGTGGGCCTGCTCCGCGCCGAGTTCATGATCACCGGCGCGCTCGGTGGCAGACACCCCGCCGCGATGATCGCTGCCGGACGCCGGCAGGAGTACATCGACGACATGACGGCCGGCGTCGAACACATCGCCGCGGCCTTCGCTCCCCGTCCGGTCGTCTACCGCGCCGTCGACCTGCGTTCGAACGAGTTCGCGGAGCTCGAGGGTGGTGACGTGGAACCGGACGAGGACAATCCGATGATCGGCTACCGGGGCTGCTTCCGGTATGTGCGCGAGCCCGAACTGTTCGCCCTCGACCTCGACGTGCTGCATCAGGTTCGAAGGCGACTGCCCAACGTGCACTTGATGATTCCGTTCGTACGGACCCGTTGGGAACTCGCGCAGTGTCTCGCGCAACTCGACGCCCACCCGCTCGGCGCCGACCGTGGGATGCACCGCTGGATCATGGCGGAGGTCCCGTCCGTGGCCTACTGGATTCCGGAGTACGCGCGGCTCGGCATCGACGGCGTGTCCATCGGCAGTAACGATCTGACCCAGCTGATGCTCGGAGTCGACCGCGATTCCGAGGTGTGCAAGGACTTGTTCGACACGATGGACCCGGCCGTACTCGACGCGATCGATCGCATCATCGACCGTGCGCGCGCGTCGGGTCTGACGACTTCCCTGTGCGGGCAGGCGGTCTCCACCGATCCTCGACTGGCCGAACACCTCGTCCGCCGTGGCATCACCTCGGTGTCGGTGACGCCGGATTCGGCGGCCCGCACACGACGGGTCGTCGCCGCCGCCGAACGCCGCATTCTCCTCGACCACGCGCGCACGGTCAGAGTCGAGGAGTGACCCGATGCGCGCCGGCGACATCATGACGCGCAAGGTCGTCACCATCGGCGAACACGCCACCCTCGCGGCCGCGGCCGGGTTGCTCGGTACCGATCCCGAATCGACCCTGCACGTGCTCGATGACGCCGGGCACCTCGTCGGGTTGGTCACCGCGGCCCACCTGCTCGAACGCCTCCGCCCGTTACTACTCGCCGCCACCGACGTCGTCGATCCGCGGGACACGGTGTCCGACGCCATGACCGCCCCGGTCCTCGCGGTCCGCGCGGCCACCGACGTTCGTCACGTCGCGGCCGCACTGTCCGACGCCGGCACCTGCGCCGTCCCCGTCGTGGACGGCTTCACCCTGATCGGCACCGTCACCCGACTCGACCTCGTCCGTGCACTGACCGACGGCCGCCCTGCCCCGCCGACATCGGGGAGCACCCAGTGACCGCCACTCCGATCACACGGTCAGTCGGCGGACTTGACCTCGATGCTCTTCGCTGCTGATCCCTTCGCGGTCAGCGCCACGGTCACCTCGAGGATTCCCTTCGAGTAGCTCGCGTCGACCTTGTCCTCGTCGGCGCCGGGAGGCAGCGTCACCGTGCGACTGAACGAGCCGTACGAGAACTCCGAATGTCCGCTCTCCGACGTCTCCTCGGTGCGTTCGGCCTCGATCGTCAGCCGGCCGTCCTCGACGCGAACCTCGATGTCCTCGGGATTCAGGCCGGGAAGTTCGGCGCGCAGGGTGTACTTGTCGTCTCCGACGTGGTCCTCGACGCGAATCAGGTTGCCGCCGAACGGTGGACGAAAAGCGTCGAGTACCTCGGTCAGATCGGGAAAGACCGATCGGCGCCGGGTGGGAAGATTGGACATGACCACTCCTCACTGCTGTCGCACAGCCTCGGAATCGGCTGCATCTCCATTCGACCCCGATCTCGGACGCCGGGGCAGGGCCGTTGGTCACCGTCGTCGCGTACCGGGCACCCCGTAGCCGGATCCTCGGGGTCCGCCGTCAGTTGCCCGCGGGAGCAGACCACAGAACCCGCGTCCCGCTGCCGATCGTCGACTCGAACTCGAAAGTCCCACCCACCTCGTCGGCGCGCGCGGCAAGGTTCGCGAGCCCGCTGTGCGAGACACCTTCCGCGGTGCCGCACCCGTCGTCCACGATCTCCACCGTCACCCGGTCCGAGACCTCGATCGCGACACGGAGCGTGTCGGCGCACGAGTGCCGAACCGCGTTGCTGACCGCTTCGCGAACCACTGCCTCCACGTGATCTGCGAGGACCGGTGGCAGTGTCTCGGGCCGGCCGCGGATGCGGACATCAGAATCCAGCGAGGAATCGGCTGTCAGGTCCGCGACGGCTCGGCGCAGTCGTCGCCCGAGCGTGCAAGGCGGTCGGCCGTCATGAAGGTCGAAGATGGCGCTCCGAATCTCCCCGATCACCTCCTGGAGTTCGTCGATCGTCGTGTCGATGCGGGCCCGCGATCTCGGTGCCGCGGGATCGTGGAGTGCGGCGTGCAGGGACATGCCGGCGGCGAACAGACGCTGGACGACGTGGTCGTGGAGGTCGCGGGCTATTCGATCCCGATCGGCGCCCAGCGTGAGTTCCTGCCTGTCACGCTGGGCGGATGCCAGTCGTAGGGCGAGCGCGGCCTGGTCGGCGAACAACGTCATCAGCGCCAACTGGTCGGAATCGAACGCCTGACGTCCGCGCCGCCGTAGCGTCACCAGCAGCCCGGTCACCCCGTCCGCTGCCCGGAGGGGGACGATCAGCGCCGGCCCGAACGCATTCAGGACGGTGTCGAACGGCGAGTGCCCGAGCCGATCGCGATCGGTCGGCGCCGCCGTCCGGAGCATACGATCGGTGCGATCGCGATCCACCGAGACGACACTTCCCACCGCGTGCGCGGATTCCGGCCCGGACGCAACCACGATCTCCAGTTCGTCCACTTCGTAGTCCCGTGCGTCGGGATCTGTCGGCATCGCGAGAATGGACTGGTCAGCGTCGGTCAGTTCGAGCGCGCGGTCGACCACGATCTGCAACACCCGATCGGGATCACCGCCCGCGAGGAGCGCGGTGCCGATCTCGTGCAGTGCTTCGAGGCGACGCCGTCGGGAATGGGACTGGTCGTAGAGGCGCGCGTTGTCGATCGCGATCCCCGCCCCCGATGCGAGAGCGGTGACCAGGATCTCGTCGTCGGCGGTGAACGATTCCCCACCTGCCTTCTCCGTCAGATAGAGGTTTCCGTAGACCTTCCCACGGAGCCGGATCGGAACTCCCATGAACGTCTTCATCGGGGGATGTCCCACCGGAAATCCGATCGAGGCCGGGTGTCGGCGTATGTCGTCCAGTCGCAGTGGAACGGGATCGTCGAACACCCGCCCCAGGAGTCCACGACCCTGCGGCAGCGCACCGATCCTCCGTACCGTCTCGCGATCGAGGCCCTCGTGTACGAACTGGGAAAGCCGGGTGCTGTCGGGCTCGCGAACGCCGAGTGCCCCGTATCGCGCACCGGTCATCCGCATGCCCGCCACGACGACCCGGCGGAGAGTTTCGGGAAGGTCCAGATCTGCCGTGACGTCGACCAACGCTCGTAAGAGGTCCTCGAGTTGGTTCCTCGTGCGGCAGGACGCGACGATCAGCTCGCTTCGGTCGAGCGGGTCGTCGGTGTACGGGGTAGCTGGTCTCGGCAATCGGGGCACGGCGTCATCTGTTCGCGTGGCTACTGCGGGTACCGCGGATATCACTCGCGGGCCCTCGTCATGCAAGAACGAGGATACGGGAGTTCGTGGGTCGAACGGGGCCGCGCCGACGCGTGCGCAAAGCCTCCTGTTTGCGCATGCCAGGAGGGTAACGTTCGCATCTAGGACCGGTCCGGATCCGTGTGCGTGGAGGTAACCATCGATGAATCTGGCGTTGACCCCGCAAGAGCGTGCCTTCCGGGACGAGATGCGCGCGTTCTTCCGGACGGAGATTCCCTCCGAGATCCGGGAGCGGGTGGCCTCCGGCGGCACGGTGAGCCGGGACGAGCTCGTCACGACGCAGCGCATCCTCAACGCCGCGGGACTCGCGGTCCCGCACTGGCCGGTGAAGTGGGGTGGACAGGACTGGACGGCGGTGCACCGTCACATCTGGCTGGACGAGATGCAACTGGCCGCCGTCCCGGAACCGCTCGCGTTCAACGCGAACATGGTCGGACCGGTCATCGCAGCGTTCGGGTCCGACGATCAGAAGGAGCGGTTCCTTCCGGCGACCGCGAACCTCGACATCTGGTGGTGCCAGGGCTTCTCCGAGCCCGGATCGGGCTCGGATCTCGCGTCGTTGCAGACGCGCGCGGTTCGTGACGGCGACGACTACATCGTCAATGGACAGAAGACCTGGACCACGCTCGCGCAGTATGCCGACTGGATCTTCTGCCTGGTGCGGACGGACCCGAACGCACCCAAGAAGCAGGCCGGGATCTCGTTCCTCCTGATCGACCTCACCTCGCCGGGCGTCACGGTCCGGCCGATCAAGCTCATCGACGGCAGCTACGAGGTCAACGAGGTGTTCTTCGACGACGTCCGCGTCCCCGCTGAGAACCTCGTGGGGGACGAGAACGCGGGCTGGAGCTATGCCAAGTTCCTGCTCGGGAACGAGCGGACGGGCGTCACCGGCGTCGGCCGCACCAAGATCCGGCTCGCGCGGGCCAAGGAGCGCGCCGCGCAGACACCACTCGGATCCGGAACGCTGCTCGACGACCCGCTGTTCGCCGCGCGGGTGGCCGAGCTGGAGAACGAGTTGCTCGCGCTCGAGCTGACGCAGTTGCGGGTGGTGGCCGCGTCCGCGAACGGCAAACCCGACCCGGCGTCGTCGCTGCTCAAGCTGCGCGGATCGGAGTTGCAGCAGGCCGCGACCGAACTTCTCGTCGACATCGCCGGTCCGGACTCGCTGCCGTACGACGCCGGCGACGAGATCGACTCCCCGCTGTGGGCGCAGCGGGCCGCTCCCACGTATCTCAACTACCGCAAGGTATCCATCTACAGCGGGTCGAGCGAGGTGCAGCGCACCATCATCGCGTCGTCGATCCTCGGATTGTGAGGCGGCGAAATGGATTTCGATCTGGACGACGAACGGAAGCTGCTGCGTGACACGACGCGGGAGCTGCTGGACCGCAGCTACGACCTCGAACAGCTCGCAGCCGCGAAGGCGACACCGCGCGGTTGGCGAGAGGATGTGTGGCGCAGGCTCGCCGAGACCGGTCTCCTCGGGCTCGGGTTCGACGAGGCCGACGGCGGTTCGGAGGCCGGGCCGGTAGAGGTCGGGATCGTCATGACCGAACTCGGGCGCCGACTGGCCCCCGAACCGGTCCTCGATGCAGTGCTGTTGCCCGGCGGACTGATCGCGGACGTCGGCAGCGAGGCTCAGCGGCGCAAGATTCTGCCGGGCGTGGTCGGCGGCGCGATCCTGCTGGCGTTCGCACACGCCGAGCCGGGGCAGCGCTGGCCGTCGCTGGAGGTGCGCACCACCGCTGTGCAGCAGGGCGATTCGTGGACAATCGACGGAACCAAGAACCCCGTCCCGCACGGCGACTGCGCGGACACCGTGGTGGTGTCGGCGTCGCTTCCGGACGGTGGGATCGGCCTGTTCCTCGTCGACGGTGACACTCCGGGCGTGACCCGGAAGCGATACGCGACGCACGACGGGCTGCGCGGCGCGCAGATCGAGTTGCGTGGCGCGCCCGCGGAACCGCTGGGGAGCGGTGGCGACGCGGTGGTCGCGATCCGCGCCGCGCAGGTACGCGCACAGGCCGCCCTGTGCGCCGAGGCGGTGGGTGCAATGGAGGAGGTGCTACGCCTCACCACCGAATACCTGAGAACCAGAAAGCAGTTCGGCGTTCCACTCGCGAGTTTCCAGACGCTGACGCAGCGCGCCGCGGACATGTATGTGTCGCTCGAGTTGGCGCGCAGCATGAGTCAGTACGTGACGATGTCGCTCGCCGACGGTGTGGTCGATCCGGTCGTCGCCTCGCGTGCGAAGCTGCGCATCGGCCGATCCGCGAGGCACATCGGGCAGGAGTCGATCCAGATGCACGGCGGCATCGGCATGACGGCGGAGTATTCGGTGGGCCACTACGTGTCGAGGCTGACCGCGATCGAGCACACTCTCGGTTCGGCCGACGACCACCTCAGGGTGCTCGCGGCCGACGTTGCGGGACACGACATGGTCAACGTGACCGGCTGACAGGACCACAGGGGTAACAGGACTACACGGCGATCGGACCGAAGGGAGCGACCGATGGCGGACGGACTCGAGTTCTCGGTCCTGGGTCCCGTCTCGGTGCGTCGTGCCGGCAACCCGATCGTGCTCGATGCGCAGCAGCGAGCGTTGCTCGCCGCGCTGCTGGTCGCATTTCCGCACTCGGTCGACATCGAACGTCTGCGCGCGCAGGTGCGGTACACCGGCGCGGCTGCGGCCGGCGACGGGCAGGTCGACGGAGGACCCGATCCGCTCGTGCAGTCCCTCGAAGGATTGAGGCAACGGCTCGATGCCGGTGCCGCCGAGGGGGAGCGGAGTCTGGTCCGCGACGGTACCCGGGTGCAGTTGGTCCTCGATCGAGATGCGTTGGATTCCCAGCGTTTCGTCGACGAGGTGCGTCGCGGCGACGCGATGGTGGCGACGGCCCCGGAGACCGCGGCGGAGGCCTATCGCGAAGGCTTGCGCCTGTGGCACGGCATCGCCTACGCGGGGATTCCCAGCACGGCCTTCGCTGAAACCGTCTTCATCGAGGCAGAGGTGTTCAGCTTGACCGCGCTCCGATTCGGGGCGCGAATGTCCTTGGCGACAGCACAACTCGACAGCGGTTCGCCGGCCGCGGCCGCCGTCGAGGCGGAGGCGCTCGTCGCCGACCACCCCCTCGACGAGCGCGCGTGGGAACTGTTGGTGCTCGGGCTGTCCCGATCGGGTCAGCAGGCGCACGCCCTGGCCGCGATCCGCAGGTGCCGCGCGATCATCGACGACCGGCTCGGCTGCGAAATCGGTCCCCCTCTGCGGCGCATAGAGACCGCGATCCTGACGAATGACGCCGTCTACCTCGAATCGGCCCGGGTGTCCGAGCCGCGGAAGTCTCGCGGATCGAACCTGATGGCACCGCGGACACGCCTCATCGACCGTGAACGGGAAGTCTCGGAGCTCATGGAACTTCTCGACACCGGGCGGCTGGTCACTCTCGTCGGGCCGGGCGGCGTCGGTCGGACGCGGCTCGCGGTCGAGGCATGCCGCCGACGTGAGGATCCTGACGGGCCGTGGGTCGTCGATCTTTCGAAAGTCAGTGATGGCGCGCTTATTCCGTCGACGATTGCGACGATGCTGGCGTTACCCGGAATAGGGTCTGCGGCTCATCTGGCGGACGCGCTGGCCGCGCGTGCCTGTGTGCTGCTTCTCGACAATTGCGAGCACGTCTCCGACTACGCGGCCGACGTGGCGCGTGCGATCGTCGCCGAGTGCCCGGACGTGCGGATCATCGTCACCGGTGCGGACCCCCTCGGGGTCGAGGGTGAAGCGGTGCACGTGGTGACGGCGCTGCCGGTGGACGATGCCGCGGTCGAGTTGTTCTCCGAACGGGCTGCAGGTGTGACCGCGACGTGGAAGTTGGATTCGCGCAATACCGACGCGGTCCACACGATTTGCCGCGCAGTGGAGGGGCTGCCACTCGCGATCGAAATCGCTGCGGCACAGCTTCGGTGGATGACGGAGCAGCAGATCGTCGAGCGACTGGCGAACCATTTCACGTTGCTTCACGGCACTCCCGACCCTGCCATCGGTCCGCGTGGGCGGCTGTGGGACACCATCGACTGGGCCAACCGGCTGCTGTCCGACGGGGAGGCGCGTCTGCTGCGCCGGGTCTCGGTGTTCGCCGGATCCTTCGATGCGGAGGGCGCCACGGCAGTGTGTGTGTTGGGCGCACTCGATCGGGTGTCGGCGGTTCTCACCGGTCTGGTACGGCGGGGGCTGATTCGGGTCGTCCCCGGTTCTTCGCCTCCGCGGTATCGCATGCTCGCTACGGTGCGCCGTTTCGCGCGCGAGCAGGCCGACGACGCGGAATCGATCGGGATCCGGGCAGCGCACCGCGCCTACGTGCTGGCCCGTGTGGAGGCGATTTCGCCGATGCTGCGCAGCGCCCGCGCCGGTCAAGCGGTGGACATGCTCGCGGCCGACCAAGCGGAGCACCGTGCGGCGCTGGAGTCGGCGTTTGCCGTCGACGACGCCCACTATGCCCTCGAACTGGCGGGTCTGCTGGCCTGGTTCTGGTATCGGATCGGCAACATCGGTGAGGGACTGCAGTTCCTGCGAACCGCACTGGATCTGGTTGCCGGGGATTGGCGGCCGCCGGAGCCGAGAGTGATGGCGCGGGCACTCGACGGTCTGGCGTCGTTGACGTACCTGACCGGTGACGCTTCGACGGCGGAGGACTCGGTGCGCCGCGGTGCTCAACTGTGGTCGTCGATCGGTGAGATGGGCGAGGTGGCACGCGACGAGGCGTGGAGGGCACACTTCGTCGCGATCCAGGGCCGGCCCGAGGTTGCGGTCGAGATCTGCCGCCACGCGGTGCAGTTGGCGGTCGAGCATGGTGCCCTGTGGGCGGAGGCCGAGGCCCGGATGCTGCTCGGCATGCTGCTGCGGTCGGTGGGGGAGGTCGAGGAAGCACGTGACGAGCTGCGGGCCGCGATCCGGATCGGGGAACGGTGTGGACATCGCTGGACGGTGACATCGTCGACCTGGGCGTTGATGAAGGCCGACGCGGATGCGGGCGACGTGGAGGGTGCGCTCGCGACGATGCGTGTGATGCGCGCCGATCTGGAGGAGGACGGGGACGTCACGTCGTGGCTGGTGATGATCCACTCGACCGCGGCAGTGTTGGCGGCGTCCGGGCGCCCCACGGACGGCGCGGTACTGATGGGCGCCGTCGACGCTCTGGGGGCACACGCGGGTTTCCTGCCGGCCTGGATCGATGCGGTCGACGGCCCCATCGAGGCGGCCGTCGTCCACGATGCGCTCGAGGACGAGGAATACGAGCAGTACGCGGCAATGGGCGCCCACTTGACCCGGGAGGAAGTCAACCGGTTGGTGGGTGAACTGGTCGAGGGGCCGGTCTCCGAATCGCGCTAGGAGCAGGCTGATTCGGAACGACCCCCGCGCCTACGCTGCGCGTGGTCCCGCACGGTTGTGGGCCGGGATGGGTTTCTTGTAGGGATCGACGGTGCTCGGTGGGGTGAACCACGGCTTTCTGTCGGTGCCGATTTTCACTTCCCAGTGGGAGTGGTGGAGCAGCGTGTGGTGGTAGCGGCAGAGCAGGACGAGGTTGTCGAGGTCGGTGGGTCCGCCGTCTGCCCAATGTGTGACGTGGTGGCCTTCGCAGTGGGCGGGTGGTGCGCCGCAGCCGGGGAAGGCGCAGCCGTGATCGCGGGCGATGAGTGCCCGCCGTTGCTTCTTCGACACTGTTCTGCTGGTGCGGCCCAGGTCGATCGGTACGCCGTCGCTCATGACGATGGGGGTGAGGTGGCAGTCGCAGGCCAATCTGCGTGCGGTCGCGATGGAGAGTGGCCCCATGTGGGGCATTCGTGCAACGTCTTTGTCGCCGAACAGGTCCGGATCGCCGTCTGCGCCCGCCCACTCGTGATCGGTCTCGCTGCGGGCAAGATCCTTGGCATTCACGTGCAGGGACAGATGCGGTCGTTCCCCGCCCTCGATGGGGGCGTCGCCGGAGTCGAGGTAGCGGCGCAGGATCTCGGCGAACGCGTCCGCGCGCTGCCGCGCCGGGGTGCGGGCGCCGGCAGGGTCGTCCATCGGGTTGCGTGGCTTGGTCAACGACGACAACGCGGTCAGCAACATCTCACCGGTCACCGCGTCGAGGTCACCCTTTACCGCGACCCTCCCGTTCAGAGTTTTCGAGGCGTGGAATTCGTTGCGTTCGACGTCCTCGCTGGGTGGCAGTTCGTCGGATTCGAAGATCCGCTCCAACCGGGAGATGCAGGTGCGCACGGTCGTGGTGGTTGCGGTGGGCCCGGTGGCGCTGTCCAGCAACACTTTCCGGCACGCATCCAGTGCCTCGTTCGGCATGCCGCGGGGCGGGGTCTCGCAGAACTTTCCGATCAAAGCGGCATGCTCGGCAGAGATGTCACCTGCGTTGAAGGCGTCAGCGATCTCGGATTGCCGACCGAGCATCTTGCCCAGCGCCAGGATCTTCGCTGCGACCGATACTTCCAACAGCGAATTCGCGGCCAGCCAGAACTTCACACTCCGAAATCCGAGGGTGTCGAGCGAAACTGCCCGCTCATCCACCTCGGCCACCATCGCAACACGTAACGCCTCGAGGCGCTCGATCTCGCGGGAGACATCCAACGTGGCCTGCAACAACAAGGCCTCAGGGAGCCGGCACACGTCATCGGGCCGCAGCGCGGTGGTCGCGATGCCCGAATTGTTGAGTCCCCCCGGATTCATGACTCGAGCCTGGTTCGAACTGGTGTTCGAGTCAATGGGTCGCGTTGACTCATCGAAGATGCCGGCAATGTGTTGCGGTCTGCCCTGACGCCGAGAATCGTGCGATGGCAGGCTCCGCGGCCGGTGGTCGATGGGCTGGAAGCTGTTGCAGCCCTATCATTCTGCTGGTCGGCACTCGGTGTGTCGACGGGGAAGCGTCTGGCTCCGGTTCTGCTGGAGTTGGTTCCGGCGTCGCGACCCTTCGTGCGTCAGACCCACAGGGTGTCGCGGCTCAACGCGAAGATGAGCGCAGGCAGGTGTACCGTCGGAACCTTCGCCTCGTGCGGAGTCTCGGGAGTGAGTGCGCGTGACGGCAAGTCGGAAATGGGTTCGGGCACTGCTGGTGGCTGCTGGGGTCCGAAATGGTTGAGCGAACCCCGCTTCCCATAGCGAATGAGGGGATCGATATCGGCGCGATCCTCAGGGGGCACCGTCCCTGGCCGTACGGGTACGCGGTCGATGTCGACGGTGAACCGGCGACTGTCCGCGTAAGCAAGTGGTCCGTCGACGATGACGGCGCATTCGTCTCGCCGTCCGGCAACGTCATGGTCAGGTTCGACGTGGCAGGCGCCGACCTGATTCCGGTTCGTGCGGTCAGTGTGATCCGCTGGGCCGCGCCGGTGAACCTCGCCGCGCTCTATCTCTACTCCCACGCCGCGGGTTCTGTGGGCACGAGATTCGAAGTGGCAGCCTTCTTTTCGTCCTCGTGCATGCAGATCGATGCGCCTTCGAACTTCGACTGGCAGAAGTACGCCATCCGGCATCCCGGGAGCTACACCGTCTACCGCACCACCGTCGCTTCCGAGCAGCCCGCCAATGTGTACCGATCACCGGACAGTCGCTACTACCTGCCCTACCTGGACCGGCGTGGCAGCTACTGGGATGTTCGGGTCGTGCCACCGCCTGAGGCCTCAGGACTTGGATCATCGTTCGACGCGGCACTGGGGGCATTGTCTAGAAAAGCAGCCATCAGGAGCGACATCAGGCCACTCGCGCTCGAGTGGGTGCGCGACAGCACGGTCGAGTTCACGTTCCTTCTGGTTCGACGGCAACGCTGCTATCGCATCGAGTTGGAGTTTCCTACCGACGACCACATGGCCGGGGGCAGATTCCTGCTGCCCGGCGGCATGGTGCTCATCCGCGAGCCCGCACAGTTTGCTGCTGGGTTGGTCTGGATGCTGTACGAACGCTCGGCAGTTTCGTCGTCGCTGTTCGGTGAGGAGTGCGAATGCACGGCTTGACATGGGGGAGATCTACGGGAAGGAGGAGATCCACTCGTTTCCACTATCAACTTATAACGCACGGGGGGCCTTGCGGCAAGGCCCCGGGTATGCCGCAGAATCGCTGGCCTGAGCCGGAATTCTCGAGTGGGGAACGCATCCGGCAGTGCCGGTGTGAACCAGATGGGAACACCGGCCCAGGGAAGGTGAGGGCACGTGTCGATTCGGGAATACGAACAAGAACTGCAGGACGAGCAGACCTATGTGGCGGGACTCTACGCACGACTCGATGCAGAGCGCGCACGGGTGAAGGGGCGGTACAGCGCGACGCTACGGAGCCCGATCGACGCCGAGAACGGCGGCACGCTGGTGGAGCGGGATGCAGGAGTGCGCGCGCTGGCCCGCGAGATCACCCGACTGGACGTCGCGGATCACGGTCTGTGCTTCGGCCGGCTGGACAGTCTCACCGGTGAGCCGTCCTACATCGGCCGCATCGGACTGTTCGACGAGGCGAACGAGTACGAGCCACTGCTGCTCGATTGGCGGGCGCCGGCCGCCCGCGCCTTCTACGTCGCCACCGCCGCGCACCCGGAGGGCATGCGGCGCCGTCGCCAGTTCCACACAAGTGGGCGTGAGGTGGTCGATTTCACCGACGAGATCCTCGGCCGCCCCGACGGCGACGGGCAAGGCACAGGCGTGGACCGAGTCGACGCGGCCCTGCTCGCAGCGGTGAACGCGCCCCGCGGCGACGGCATGCGCGACATCGTCGCGACGATTCAGGCCGAGCAGGACCGGATCATCCGGCTCGACCACGACGGGGTGCTGGTGATCGAGGGTGGTCCGGGCACCGGCAAGACGGTCGTCGCGCTGCACCGCGTCGCCTACCTGCTCTACACCCAGCGGGCGCGGGTCGAGCACCACGGTGTGCTCGTCGTCGGGCCGAATCCGGCGTTCCTCGGCCACATCGACCGCGTCCTGCCGTCGCTGGGGGAGTCGAACGTGGTGTTCACCACCACCGGCGATCTCGTGCCGGGTCTGTCCACGACACGCGAGGACGCGCCGGACGTCGCCCGCTTCAAAGGGGCGCTGACGATCCTGGACGTGCTGGCAGCGGCGATCGCCGATCGGCAACGACTGCCGGAGGATCCGCTGCCGATCGAACTGGCCGACGTCACGGTGCGGATCGACGCCGAGACCGCGCAGTGGGGTCGGGAGGAGGCGCGGGCGAGCGGGCTGCCACACAACGAGGCCCGCGAGGTGTTCCGCGACATCGTCACCTACGTCCTCACGGAACGGGCGATCGGACGGATCGGCCGGGGCTGGCTGACCCGCGCGGACCGCGACGCGTGGGAGCGGCTGCGCGTCGACCTCCTCGCCGAACTCGCCGAGGACAACGGGTTCCGACAAGCGTTGGACGAACTGTGGCCGATCCTGACGCCGGAAACGGTTCTCGCACAGCTGTACACGTCACCGGAGCGACTGCGCGCGGCCGGCGCCGACCCCGCGCTGTGGCGTGCCGACGGTGCCGCCTGGACGGTGTCGGACGTCCCACTGCTCGACGAGTTGGCCGACCTGCTCGGTGCCGACCCGGCGGTGGAGCGGGCTGCCGAGCAGAAGCGGAAGGCCGACGCGCAGGCCGAAGCGGCGTATGCCGCAGGCGTGCTCGACCTCATGGTCGGCCGCGAGGACCACATGGACGACGACGACCACCTGTTCGCCACGGACCTGCTCTACGCCGAGGATCTGGCGGAACGCTTCGTCGAGCGCGACACCCGCGAACTCGCCGAACGTGCCGCGGCGGATCGGAGCTGGACGTACCGGCACGTCGTGGTCGACGAGGCGCAGGAACTGTCGGAGATGGACTGGCGGGTGCTGATGCGCCGCTGCCCGAGCCGGTCCTTCACGGTGGTCGGTGATCTCGCGCAACGCCGGTCGGCGGCCGGCGCGACGTCGTGGGACGCGATGCTGGCACCGTACGTGCCGGACCGCTGGGTCTACCGGTCGCTGTCGGTGAACTACCGGACCCCGGCGGAGATCATGGCCGTCGCTGCCGCGGTGCTCGCCGAGTTCGCGCCCGACGTCACGCCGCCGGACTCGGTGCGTGAGTGTGGTGTGCAGCCCTGGTCCAGGAGCGTCCACGGCGACCAACTGGATACTGCAATAGCAGAATTCGTGCGCGACGAGGCCGGCAGGGAGGGGACCTGCGTCGTGATCGGGCCACCCGACGTCCCGGGGGCCGTGGCGGCGTCGGAGACCAAGGGGCTCGAGTTCGACGCCGTCCTGGTGGTGGATCCCGATCGGATCCTCGCGGACGGGCCCCGCGGTGCCGCCGAACTCTACGTCGCGCTCACCCGCGCCACTCAGCGCCTCGGAGTGCTGCACCGCGGCCCGCTGCCGGCCGTCCTGGCCGGGCTCGCCAGGACAACCGGATAGGGCTGCAACGGTCAGGCCGGGCGCACCCACTCGAAGGCGTGTGCCTCGGAGCGGGTGCCCTCGGCCGTCTTGGACCGGTTGGGCTCGCCCAGCTCGGCGAGCATCGGCGTCGCGATGTCCACGAGGGCGGTCAACGTGTGCGGGGTGAGCCAGTCCGGCCGGGTCGCGAACGCGATGTCCTCGGTGGACGTGTTGCCGCTCGCGCCGGGCGCGAACGGGCAGCCGCCGAGCCCGCCGAGGGAGCCGTCGACGACGTCCGCCCCGGCGCCGATCGCCGCCAGGGTGTTCGCGACGCCGAGCCCCCACGTGTCGTGACCGTGGAACACGATGCGGCGCTGCGGCGATTCGGCCTTCACCCGCCCGACCAGTGCGGCCACCTGCGCCGGAACGGCCTGACCGAGCGTGTCGGCCAGGACGATGTCGTCGGCGCCGTCGCCGCGCGGGTCGTTCGCGATGGCCAGCACGCGGTCGGCCGGGACGTCGCCCTCGAACGGGCACGTGAACGACGTCGCGATGCACAGCTGGATGCGCCCGCCCACCGCCCGGGTCAGCTCGATCGCGGCGGGCATCGCGGCGAGGCTGTCGTCGGTGGACCGTCCGATGTTGGCGCGGTTGTGGGATTCCGATGCCGAGAAGCAGTACTGGAAGTTCCGGGCGCCGGCGGCCGCGGCCTTCTCCACGTGGCGGGGCGTGGCCACCCACACCCAGCAGCGCTCCAACTCCTCGGGCGTCAACTCGCCGATCACCTCGAGGGTGTTGGCCATGGGCGGCACCAGATCGGGCCGGGCCATCGACCCGACCTCGAGTTCGGGAACGCCGAGGGCCAGCAGGCCCCGCGCGATCTCGAGCTTGCGGTCGGTCGGGAGCACCTTGCCGGTCAGCTGGAGGCCGTCGCGCAGGGTGACGTCGCGCAGAATCGAATGGGGTGCAAAGGAGTAACTCATCAGGACTCCGTCTCGGTGGCGATCCGGTCGATCTCGGCGTCGGACAGCCCCAGCACCGCCGCGAGCACGTCGCGGGTGTGCTCGCCGAGATCCGGGCCGACATGGTCGATGGGCAGCGACTTGTCGCCGATCACGGGCACGATTCCCGGGAAGCCCACCGGCTGCGGCGATTCGGCGCCGGTGTCTACGTCGAACGTCTGAATCATGTTGCGCGCGTTGTACTGTTCGTCGTCGACGATGTCGGCGGCGGTGTAGATCGGCCCGGACGGGACGTTCGCGTCGTCGAGGATGCGCAGGGCGTCGTCGCGGGTGTGACGCGACGTCCAGGCGCCGATGGCGGCGTCGAGTTCGTCGCGGCGCGCCCAGCGTCCCGCGTTGGTCTGCAATTCCGCGTCTGCCGCGAGGTCGGGTCGCTCGATCGTCTCCATGTAGCGCTGGAAGATCGCGTCGCCGTTGCCGGAGATGATGATGCTGGTGCCGTCGTTGCACGGATACGCGTTGGACGGCGCGATGCCCTCCATCCGGCCACCCACCCGCTCGCGCTTGACGCCGTACGCGAGATAGTCGGGGATCAGCGACTCCATCATCGACATGATCGATTCGTTGAGCGCGACGTCGATGGTCCGCTGCGACAGCGAGAGCGACGCGCCGACGCGGGACTGCCTCTGGAACAACGCCATCACCGATCCGAACGCCGCGTACAGGCCGGCGATGGAGTCGCCGATCGAGACGCCGACCCGTACGGGCGGACGGTCGGGGTCGCCCACCAGTTCCCGGAAGCCGCCGACGGCCTCGGCGACGGCCGCGAACCCGGGCCGTTCGGCGAGCGGTCCGGTCTGCCCGAACGCGGAGATCCGGGTGATCACCAGGTCGGGGTTCACCGCGTTCAGCTGCTCCGGCCCGATACCCCACTTCTCCAGGGTTCCGGGACGGAAGTTCTCCAGCAGGACGTCGCACTTCGCCGCGAGGTCGAGGACCAGGCGTCGGCCCTCGTCGGACCGCAGGTCGAGCACGATCGACTTCTTGTTCCGGTTGATCGTGCGGTAGAGCATCGACGTCGTGCCCGAGTACAGGCGCCAGTTGCGCAGCTCGTCGCCGGTGCGGGGGCGCTCGACCTTGATCACTTCGGCGCCGAAGTCGGCGAGCAGCCGGCCCGCGGTGGGGGCCGCGATGTAGTTGCCCAGCTCGAGCACGCGGATGCCGTCGAGGGGCCGCGTCGGGTTGTCCTGCGTCATCCCTCGATTCAAGCAGTTCCGGGTCCGTCGTGGTTTTCCCGTCCATCGGGAAGTGACATGCACACGAGGCCGCGCCTACGGTGTGCTGAATGAGACGCAGGCCACACCCCTCGTGTGGTCTCCCGACAAACGGTTGGAGTGGATGGTGGGTCTGAGTTCGGATCGGATCGTGGTGGTCACCGGCGCGAGTCGCGGCGCAGGTAAGGGAATTGCGCTGGCACTCGGCGAGACCGGGGCCAAGGTGTACGTCACCGGGCGGACGCAGACCGAGGGCGACGCCCCGCTGCCCGGCACGGTGTTCGCGACGGCCGAGGAGATCACCCGCCGCGGCGGCGAGGGTGTTCCGGTGGTGCTCGACCACAGCGACGACGCGCAGGTCGCGGCGTTCTTCGAGCGTCTGAAGGAGGAGCACGGCCGCCTGGACATCCTCGTCAACAACGCGCTGGCGGTGCCGGACGAGTTGACCAAGAAGGGGCCGTTCTGGGAGAAGTCCCTGGCCCTGCTCGACGTGCTGGACGTCGGCATGCGGTCGAGCTACGTCTCCAGCTACTACGCCGCGCCGCTGCTCGCCGCCAACGGTGAGGGCCTCGTCGTCAACACGTCGTCGTTCGGTGGCACCTGCTACATGCACGGACCCGCGTACGGCGCCGGCAAGGCCGCGGTCGACAAGATGGCCCACGACATGGCGGTCGACTTCAAGCCGTTCAACGTCGCGGTGGTCTCGCTCTGGATGGGTCTGCTCATGACCGAGCGCACCAAGGCCGGCTTCGACGCGAACCCGGGTGCGTACGACGGCCTCGCGGCGACCGCGGAGTCCGCGGAGTTCCCCGGACGGGTCATCGACGCGCTCGCCCGCGACCCCCAGCTGATGAAGCGCAGCGGCCAGGTGCTCGTCGGCGCCGAGGTCGCAGAGGAGCTCGGCGTCAAGGACCTCGAGGGGAAGCAGCCGCCGTCGCACCGTCAGTTCCTCGGCAATCCGCCGGCGTTCTCCGAAGCTGTCATCGACTGACAACCGAGTCGATCGACACCGATCTGCAGCGGACTCGTATCGGATTGGTATCGGCAGGTGGTCCCCGTCGTGT
>NZ_JAIVAH010000001.1 GCF_020171745.1 Prescottella equi | reverse complement strand
CCCGTCGTGTCGCTCCCGCGGAGGGAGCGACCGACGGGGCTACCGTTCGCGTCTGACGTGAAGTGCTGGACGTGAAGTGCCGCGTAGCTGCCGTTATCCGAACACCTGAGCCGAAATCACGCGACAGGAACGTGTGAGGGAGTTGTCATGGAGTCTGCTGCAGTCAAATTCGTTCTGGTGAGTCTGTTCCTGGCCGGGCTGGTCTCGGCCGGGGTCGGGCTGGCCGAGTTGCACGTGTACACCACTGTCGCCGCGCTCATCGTCGCGTCGGTGTCGGGCCTGCTGCTCCTGCGCGTCCGCGCGGAGTCGCACGGACGCCTCGAGTCGCGCCGCTCCCTGGTCGGCTGACCGCGCCGGAGCGCGGTTTCTGGAACAGTGGTGGGCGGAAACCTCTTCGAGGAGGCATCATGCCCGCACCTGAATCGTCCGCGGCCGAGCGTCGGGCTCGGATCGACGAGCACGTGCGCTACTCGTGCGAGCGTGCGCGACTCGACGGCCACCATCCACAACTGTCCGACGCGGCGGCCGTGCTGATCGCGGCGGCCCGCGTCGATGCGCCCACGCGCGAGATCCTCGGGGCGCGTCGCCGTGCGGGGCGGACGATTCCCTCGATCGGCGGATTCGGTGGACTGCGCCTGGTGTCGGACGAGTACGCGAGGGTCGCTGCCAAGGCCGCTGCTCTGCGCCCTGGTCCGGTCCAGTTGGCGTATCGCTATCGGGCCGCGGAGCTGGGGAAACGCCTGGCGGGTCTGCGATCGGCGGTGACGATGTCTGCGGCCCACTACGGCGGTGGCGTCCGCGCCATCCGTCGTGAACGCCGCGACGGGCTGCATCTGGATCCGGCCCAGCGTGACGCGCTGTTCGCGGCGCTGCAGCGGACGCCAGCGCCGCTGCCGGTCCACCGGCGGCAACTGCACGAACTGCGCAACGCGATGCTCGAGTCGACCGCCGAGCGTGTGGCCCGGATGTCCGCACACACGCGAGCGGAGGACGTGGGCCGACGCGCGTCCGAGGCGCTGGAGCGCGCCGTCGAACCCGACGACGACCGGTTCGCCGACCGCTACGACACGCTGCTGTTCCTCGCCGGCACGCTCTACGACCGGATCGAGGGGGCGCACGTCTGGCATTCCGAGCACTTCGCGATCCAGCGCGCGCAGCTGGATCTCGCGGAGGAACTCACCCAGATCGCGGTCGACACCGTGGCACTGCACGGCATCGTCGGCGAACTCGACGGTGCCGTCCTGTCCAGCCCGGAGGCCCGCGAGCACGTCCAGTCCCGCCGGGACGCGCTGGCCCCGGTGTGGGATCAGCTCGTCGTCCGGGTCGCGGCCCTGGCCCGGATCGGGGACCTTCTCGACCAGGTCGAATCCCACCTGCGGGCGATGGAATCGATGCGCTGGACCACGAGCCTCGACACGAGGATCGACGAGCTCATCGCCCGCTCCGGCAACCGGGAACTGTCCGCCGACAACACCCACCACGTGGGGGACCAGTTCGGCGGTGTCGAGGAGCTGATGGGCACCTATCGCGCGGCGCTGGGCGGCGACATCGCCGAACTCACGGCGCGCGGCGAGTCGTAGTCGACCGTCGGCGGCCCCGCTGATCCGTCGAGCGTCCCGCACAGCGGGAGAACCATCCGCATCGGCCATCCTTGCAAACTTTTGCAAGTTAGGATCGCGTTCGCGTCCTCCGCCGAGGACGGTCCGACAGCGTCGTCAGCGAACGGAGTCGCTATGAACCCCAGCGGAATCGAGGCGTACCGACTCGGCCGCACCTTCGACGTGATGCCGATCCCGATGGATCCCGCGCACTGCGTGGACGTGCCGGCCGGCCCGCTGGTCTTCGTCGTCGAATCCCGATGGCTCAGCGACGAGGCGATCAACGCCAACGCCCTCGAGCGCGGACGTCCCGATGCGACGTACGACAGCGGCATCGACGACGAGGGCGCCTGCGTCCACGTGCTCAGCGCCGCGGACCGGACCGAGCACCTCCGGTTCGACTGCTTCGACAACGAACCGCACTACCACTACATCCGGCAGGCGGACCAGGAGAACGTGGTGGTCCGGTTCGACCAGTTCGCGGAGGGCGATCCCCGGGCCTGGACCCTCGGCCGGCTGCGGTCGCGGCTGCCGCACATGCTCGGGTTCCTGGGCCTGGCCGACCTCGCGGACGCGGTGCGGACCACGGACCTCGAACCCGCGATCGCCGAGGTGGAGCGACTGTTGTCCCGCTGACAGCGATCGAGACCGGTGTTCGACCGCCGGTGTGCCGCTGTCCGTTTGGCGCAGTTTGCATGCCAAGCTGGTCGGGTGCCGATACAGATCCCCGAAAACCCCAGGCTCGAAAACCCCGCCGAGGCGGCGGTGTGGGCCGCGCTGACCGCGCAGCTCGGTCCCGGTGATCTGGTGGTCGCCAATCAGCGCGTGACCGATCATCAGAAGGATCACGAGGTCGACTTCGTCGTCGCGATGGAGGGCGGCGGCATCGTGTGTCTCGAGGTCAAGGGCGGACTGATCTCGCACGACGGCACCGACTGGATCCAGCAGCAACGCAAGGGGCCCAGGGCGATCCACCCGGTCCGCCAGGTGCGGGAATCGTGTTACGCGCTGCGCAGGTTCGTCGAGGCGGATCCGCGCTGGAGTCACGGCCGGCTCCGGTGGGATCACATGGTGGTCTTCCCGAACACCGAGATCTCGCAGGACTTCGCCGTGTCGGACTGCCCGCGGTGGAAGGTCGTCGACCGCACCGACCTGGACCGTATCGGCGAGAGGATCAGGAAGGTCGTTGCGGGTCAACTGCTCGAGCGTCCCGAGCTCACCGCCGCCGGCATCGACAGTCTCGCGGATGCGTTGTCGGGGAGGGGGCTTCCGCAGCGAGACGTCGTGGCACGAGCGATCGCCAACGAGGACGCCGCGGACGCGCTCACCGCCCAGCAGGCCGTGATCCTCGACGCGATCCGGTTGCTCCGCCGCGTCGAGGTGCGGGGCGGTGCCGGCAGCGGCAAGACGTTCCTCGCGGTGGAGCAGGCGCGGCGGCTCGCGAAGTCGGGGGAGCGGGTCGCGCTGATCTGCTACTCGCACGGCCTCGCGTCGTATCTCGAACGGCTCACCGCGACGTGGCCGCGCAAGCACCGTCCGGCCTATGTCGGAGAGTTCCACGCTCTGGGCCAACTGTGGGGTGCGCCCGACGGCCCGGACGAGAGCATCCGCAACGACGACACCGTGCGATTCTGGGAGAACGAATTGCCCCGGCACATGGCGGCGCTCGCTGCGGAGCTTCCCCCGGAGCAGCGGTTCGACGCCGTCGTGGTCGACGAGGCGCAGGACTTCGCGGACGCATGGTGGGAACCGTTGCTCGCTGCGCTCAGTGATGAGGACGGCGGTGGCATGTTCGTGTTCAGCGACGAGGGCCAGCGAGTGTTCGACCGGCAGGGTGTGCCCCCGGTGCAACTCGTTCCGCTGGTGCTCGACCAGAACCTGCGCAACACCCGGCAGATCGCGGGATCGTTCACGTCGCTGGTGGGACAGCGGATGAAGCTTCTCGGGGGCGACGGTCCGGAGGTGCGGTTCGTGCCGTGCTCGTCCGCCGATGCCGTCGGGGTCGCCGACGACCAGATCGACGCGCTGATGGACGAGGGGTGGCGCCCGGAGGACGTGGCCCTGCTGACCACCGGGAGCAGGCATCCAGAACAGGTGTCGCGGCAGCAGCAGGGCAGCGAGGAGTACTGGAAGAGCTTCTGGGACTCCGACCAGGTCTTCTACGGGCACGTTCTCGGCTTCAAGGGGCTGGAGCGCCGCGCCGTCGTGCTGGCGGTGAACGAGGCTGTGGTGCAGGAGCGTTCGAGAGAGCGGCTGTACGTGGGGCTATCCCGGGCCCGTGACCAGTTGGTCGTGTGCGGCGACCCCGATCTGATCACGCGCGTCGGGGGTTCCGAACTGGCTCGGCGACTGGGTATCTGATCGCCGTCCCTCGGGGCGAACGGCACGATCGACGAATTCGAGGAGAGATGACGATGTTCGACGCAACCTGGGAATCGGTGTCCGGGCGAGCACTTCCGGGCTGGTACGACGACGCCAAACTGGGGATCTTTGTGCATTGGGGCCTGTACTCCGTGCCGGCCTGGGCGCCGCAGGTCGACGACATCCAGCAGTTGCTGCGCGAGCGCGGGCCACGAGGGATGCTGCGGAACAACCCTTACGCGGAGTGGTACCTCAACACGATGCGCATCGATGGCAGCCCTACCCAGCGCCATCACGCGCAGACCTACGGAATCGACTGTCCGTACGATAAATTCGTCGAGCAGTTCGATCGGGAGTCGTCGGCGGCGGACCTGGACGCGCTCGCATCGTTGTGTGCGCAGACCGGCGCCGGCTACGTCGTTCTCACCACCAAGCACCACGACGGGTTCACGCTGTGGCCCTCCGATCTGGTGCACCCGCGCAAGGGCGCCTATCACGCGAAACGGGATCTGGTCGGCGATCTGACCGATGCGGTTCGGGCGCGGGGCATGCGCATGGGCCTGTACTACTCGGGCGGATACGACTGGCCCTACAACGATGCGCTGATGGACAGCCCGGCGGATCTCGCACTGGCGGTCCCTCCGGGCGACGACTATCGCGAGTACGCCACCGCACACGTGCGTGAGCTGATCGACCGCTACGGCCCCTCGGTGCTGTGGAACGACATCTGCTGGCCGTCCGGCGGCAACCTGGCTGGGTTGTTCGCGTACTACTACAACACCGTCGAGGACGGCGTGGTCAACGACCGGTGGGCCGAGCAGGACGTGAAGCGGGACAGGACTTCCGAGTTGTTGCTGCGTGGCGCGGGTGAGCTTGCGCAGCGGTTCTGGCGCTTCGTGCCCGACGACAGGAAGGAACTCGCCTTCCCCGGATCCGAGCACTACGACTTCAAGACACCGGAGTATGCCCAGTTCGATACCGTCGTCGACGAGAAATGGGAATCCACTCGCGGCGTCGGTCATTCGTTCGCCGCCAACCGGAACGAACGCCCCGAGGACATCGTCACCGCCACCGAACTGATCCGCTCGTTCGTCGACATCGTCAGCAAGAACGGCAACCTGCTGATCGGAATCGGCCCCGCCGCCGATGGAACGGTGCCGGAGGAACAGCAGGCCCCGCTGCGAGGACTGGGGGAGTGGATGGCGATCAACCGCGACGCGGTGATCGGGAGTCGGCCGTGGACGACCGCAGCCGGTACGACATCGGAGGGCACGCAGGTTCGGTACACCCGCAAGGGATCCGACGTGTTCGTGTTCCTGCTGGACCTACCCGGAACCCGGCGTTTCACGTTGCGTGGCGTCGACCTGCGTGGGGTGCGCGGTGTCGAGTTGCTCGGTGACCCCGTCGTCGCATTGGACTTCTCCACGCTCGACGGCCGATTCTCCGTCGAACTTCCCCCGGAGCTCCCGGTATCGGCCACGCACGTGCTGCGATTGGCAGGCGCGGCGGGCTGACTGGATGCTCGGTCAGGAGGGGGAAGGCCGCGGGCGCTGCGTGTCGGGGGTGCGCAGCGCCCGCGAGCCGGTCTACATCACCAGCCGCGCTCGGCGAGGCGGTGGGGCTGCGGGATCTCGTCGACGTTGATGCCGACCATGGCCTCGCCCAGGCCGCGGGAGACCTTGGCCAGGACGTCGGGGTCGTCGTGGAAGG